>NZ_WSJB01000010.1 GCF_009763255.1 Bordetella sp. 02P26C-1
GATTTGGCGGGGGCTTCGGCGGCGGCAGGCGCGGGGGCCGCGGCGGACGTGGCGGTTTTGGCGGTGGCTTTGGCGGCTTCGGCGGTGGCGGTGGCCGCAGTGGTGGCGGCGGCGCCTCAGGCCGCTGGTGAGGGGTCCCGCTCGTCGCGGGCCAGCACGCGCGCGAGTTCCACGACGACTTGTTTACGCCGCTCGTCGTCCTCGTGGCCTTTGTTCAAGGCCGACCATTCCGGGCGGCTGCGGGCTTCCTTGAGCGCCTTGGGCAATCGGGCCGAGCGCCAGGCATCATCGGCGGGCGTGTCCAGCCTCACAGGCTCGCGAGCGGCATGGCCGCGCCGATCCAGGGCCTCGATCAATTGCCGCTGGCGCAAGGCCAGCAGGCGCAAGATCGCATCGTCGACGGTGATTTCGCGATAGCCACGCAGCTTGCCCAGCAAACGGCCTCCCAGCCGTTCCACTCCCTGCCACAGACCGCCCGCGGCCGCGCCGATCAGCATACCCGTGCCCAGGCTTAACCCCGCGCTCAGCATATCGACCGCGGCACCGGCCATGGCGCCAGCGGCCATGCCCGTGCCCAGGCGGATACCCATATCCTTGATTGCCTGCGGGTGAAACAGATCCATGCCCCAACGCATATCGACTAAGGGCAAATCGTTGTCGGCGTAGTCGTTGCGATGGAAGTTATAAAGCGCGAGCAAGGCATCGACGCACGCCTGTTCGCGGCGCCGCACACGCGCGCGCAAGGCTTCTGCCTGACTTTTCAGCGCTTCTTCGTCGGCGGGGCTGGTCACGCGCAGCGCGGCGACATCGATCAACAGATCCGCGGCCAGTTGCCATGCGGCCTGGCGCCGCTCTTCTCGCTCGCGCATCAGCACATCCGCGAGACGATGCAGCGTCTGCGCATGTCGATCCAGCAGCACCGCCAATTTCGCATACAGCTGGTGTTCGCCATCCAGCGGCGGTGCAATGGTGTCGAATTCGAGCGCCGCGTGCAGCCCCAGGCGCGCCATGGCATCACGCCATTCATCGGCGCGGTGATGTGGGGCGTTAACGAAGTTCAGCACCGGCAGCAAGGGCCGGCCGCAGGCTGCGAGCAGAGCGAGCTCGTCGCGGTGTTTGCTCAACACGGGGTCGCGGGCGTCAATCACGTACAAGGCGGCGTCGCAATCGAGCATCTTGGTGAGCACGCGCGCTTCCTGCTCATAACGGCGATGTGCTTCGGGCGAATCGAGGAAACGGCGAATACGCGCCGGGCCATCGCGGCGGGTATCGGGGTCGTCCAGGCGCTCCAGATATTCCAAGAGCGCGATACTGTCTTCCATGCCGGGCGTATCGAACCATTCGAGCGCGGGCTTGCCGTCGAGGCTCAAACGGGCGCCCTCGACATGGCGGGTGGTGCCAGGGCTGTCGGCCACCTCGCCAAAATCGCTTCTACGCGTGAGCGTGCGCAAGAGCGAAGTCTTGCCCGTATTCGTGTGACCGACCACGGCGATCTTTAGCATCGCATCAGTCATTGCCTGACTCCAGCCAGCGTAGAGGCTGATCCTCGTTATGCAGAATGGAAGTTTCCGCCATGCCAGCCGCCATCAGGCGTTCACGCCAAGTCGTACGGCGATCGGACGCAGGCTCGCGCTGGGGATCCAGATACAGCCAGACGCGCGTTTCACCGGCTAGTTCGGCCAGCGAGGCGATCAGCCCCATCGTGCCGCGATCTGGGGTCTGGCGTGCATCGCAGGCAATCAAAAGCCTGGGCGTATGGCTGTCGGAAAGCGCGTCACGTACGCAGTTGCGCTGTTCGCGCGAATCGAGATTGCCCGCGTTTTGAATGGTGTCGGGCATATCGGCCGGCGGCCACGTGACATCGGCCGGCAGCTCCAGGCTGACCAGGACCGGCTGCGTTCCCCACGAGACCGTCGCGTCGTCGGTCCGTGTCGCACCGACCTGCGGCTGATGAATGTCATCGACCGGCCGGTCAATACCGGTGGATTGCGCCGCCGGCAGCAAGCGATCGCGCAGTGCCGCATAGCCGGGCAACGTAGGATCGATGCGCAAGCCGCGCAGCGCGCGACGGGCTTGCAACGTGCACCATATCGCTGCCACCAGGCGCGGCAATATGCCGTAGACCACCAGGACGCCGATCAGCCAAACCGACCATTGCGCCTGTGCGGCGGCCGGTAGCGCTTGCGCGCCATCGCTTGCGCGGACCATGTCCTCGGCGGGGATCGTGAAGCCGAGTTGCGCTGGCAGCCAGCCGATCGCGTGCGTGAGCGTCACGAAGGTATCGGGCTGCAAGATCGTGGTGGCCCAGACAAAGCGATAGCTTGCTGTGGAGAGTAAAACCAACAACGTTATCAGCGCGGCTGTCAGACCCGTCAGCCACAGTCCGTGACTGATCGCGCCAAAGAGACCCCGGATCGCGCCGATGCGTCCCAGCAAATTCATTAACGCCTGGGGCACTAACGCCGCATCGGGGCCGCGCGCGAATTTGCGCGTGATCCATAGCCATAGACGACCGAGCCCGGTGGCATGACGCGGCCGCAGCAGCAAGGACGCGAGCCAAAGCACCAGCGTCAGGAGGTTCAAACCCAGTAAGGCACCGAGCGCCCACAGCACATTGACCGGCCGCGTGCCGTCGCCCAAAGCCCCGGCGGCCGAGCCGATGCCGGTCAGGAGGGCAAGGATGAACAGGATGGACAGGCTGATCAGCGCGCCCTGTCGCCAACGGCTGACGAGCTCGTCCAGGCCTTCACGGCGGCCCAGCGATTGCGCGCGCAGCAGTATCCTTGGCTCTAATGCCTCGGGCCCCCGACGGGCATGCCGCACCGCGTCGGCGTCTTCAAGCGGGCCCCAGTGTTCCTCGCGCAGACGCAAGGTCTCCGCCAGCCAGTGGTGCTGCCACGGCGGAATGTCGGCGGAAAGCTTTGTGACAGCGTCAGGCGCGGCCATTAACTGTCGGAATCGGGTTTAACCGTGTCGGTCGAGCCAAACCAGGTCTGCAATTTCTGCGCGGCCTGTTGCTTTACATCGTCAGTGATGTAGAACGCCACCGTGGCCAGCGCGGCAGACATCACACCCAGATCATCGGTGTAGCCGACGAGCGGTGCCAGATCCGGGATCGCGTCCAACGGCAACACGAAATACCCCAGCGCGCCATAAATCACCCGGCGAGCCCATTTCGGCGTGTTCGGGCTTTGCACGGCGTAATACAGCCACAGCGCTTTTTCCAAGGCCTGCTTGCCGGCCGCCGACGCATGGCGGGTCGCCTTGCGCCAGAAGCGCTGGTCGGAATAAGCCTTTTCGTAGGTGGGATTCAAGGTCGACATAGTGCTTGGACGCTAATGCGAAAAAGTCCAGTGTGAGTCGATTGTAGACGGTTTGCTTAGCGCTTCCCGAGGAATGGCTGGTAGGCCTTTGCGGCTTACGTATGGACCGCCATCGGCCTGCAACTGCCCTGGGCACCCAGTCAAACCCGCCCGGGCAGCATCTGGCACGGCCGCATTGTCGTTCATCCTAAATTGACAGCAACCACCCCGTGCCTTAAATTGCCAAAAAAGAACGATCATTCTGTCAGAAAGAACAATCAGGTAGAGAGGAGCAATGGAAAAACATACTTTGGCAGCGCATTTGGCGTTCCAGCCCAAGCAAGAGGATTTTTCGGAATCGGAGTGGGAAACCCGCGTCAAACTGGCCGCGTGCTACCGGCTGCTGGATCTGTATGGCATGACGGATATGATTTACAACCATGCCTCAGCGCGTGCGCCTGGACCCGAAGAGCATTTTTTGATTAACCCCTTTGGGTTGCGCTATGCCGAGATCACGGCATCGACGCTGCTGAAAGTCGACGTGAGTGGTCGGGAGATCTTCAATCCCTGGAAAGACTACAAAATCAATAAGGCCGGGTATGTCATCCACAGCGCGATTCATGAGGCACGGCCCGACATTGGATGCGTCATCCATACTCATACGCCTTATGGCATGGCCGTGGCCGCGCTGAAATGTGGCCTCTTGCCCATCACGCAGACGGCGATGCGATTTGGGACGGTCGCGTATCACGATTACGAAGGCGTGGTGGTGGACACGCAAGAACAGGCAAGGCTGCTGGAAAACTTGGGCAATGCCGAAGCGATGATTCTGAGAAATCATGGTCTGCTGACGGTTGGCACCACTATCGAGCAAGCCTTCAACAACATGTACCGGCTCGAACGATCCTGCAAGGCGCAGGTCCTGGCCATGTCAACCGGCGGCGAACTGATCGACCTGCCGGAGAGCGTGATCAAGAGAACGAATAACCAACTCTCCTTGCAGCCGAGCGCCGACTCGCCGGGAAAACAAAAGCCCTACGGCATTCTGGAATGGGACGCCATGCTTCGCTGGTTGGATAGCATTGATCCCTCCTACCGGACCTGACGCTCATGCACACGGAAAAGTGTCAGTATGTGCTGGTGTCGGACGCATTGGATTCGGATCAGCTACGCGAGATTGAATCGTTGGCAGCGGCGAGTCAGGGGCGCTGGGACGTGCTCACCGCCAACGAAGAGACGGATCTGGATCCGGCTACGTTGGACGATATCGGCATCGTCTTTATCTCTGTGGATGTGTTGGGCGAATCCAGCAAAACGCAGCTTACGCCGCGCATGCGCCAGTTTTGCGACATTGCCTTGCGCGCACCCAATCTGCGGTGGCTGCAAGCATCGTCTGCCGGGCTGGACAGGCCGCAGTTCCAGACTCTGCTTGCCCAAGGCGTCACGTTCACGCATGCCGGTGGAATCGCATCGACAACAGTGGCTCATTCCGCGATAGCGGGCTTGCTGGCGCTCGGCCGGGAATTGCCCGACTTCATGGCCAAGCAAAGAGAGCAACAGTGGAAAGCCAGGCGCGGCCTGGATGCGCCGCGTGATATTCCAGGACAAACGGCGATCGTCGTTGGTCTTGGCGCAATCGGGCAGGAAATCGTGCGCCTCTGTCAGGCCTTGGGCCTGCACGTTATTGGATTTAATCGATCCGGCGCCAGTCCGGGCAATCTGGATATCGAGACCCATCGCCTTTGTGACTTTGATCGTTTGATCGAGCAAGCAGACTGGCTGATTTTGAGTTGTCCGCTGACAGAAGATACCCGTCATCTTGTGACGATGCGTCAGTTGCAGCGCATGAAGCGTTCGGCGCGTTTGATCGATGTATCGCGTGGCGGCGTTGTCGCGTCAGCGGATCTGCTGCTCGCGCTGCAGCGTGGTGAGTTGGCGGGCGCTTATCTGGATGTATTCGAGACGGAGCCGCTGCCGCCGGACTCTCCGTTCTGGAAGCTGCCCAATGCCATTATCACGCCGCATGCCGCGGGTGATTCCGCCGGACGAGGCAGGAAGCTCACGGACTTTTTTATTCAAAACCTTGGTCGATATTTAGCCGGCCAGCCTCTGCTGAATAACGCAGCAGGCCCCGGGTAATCGGGTCTACGTTAACCAACATTCATATAACGACATCATCATCAGGAGACAAAAATGATATCTCGTCTTGGCAAGGCCTTTATCGCATTGCTTATGGCAGCGCCGTGCGCGGCACTCGCGAACGATTTCCCTAACCGTCCTGTCACGATTGTCGTGCCCTACAGCGCGGGCGGCAGCACCGATGTGGCGGCCCGTATTGTGGGCGAAGGTTTGAGTAAACAGCTGGCGCAACCGGTCATCATCGACAATAAGCCCGGCGCTGGCGGCACGATAGGCACGATGGCTGTCAAGAACGCGCCCGCGGATGGCTATACCTTGCTCATCACCTCCGCGTCTCACATCGTCAACAATATTCTTCAACCTGAGCTGACCTACAACATTGAAGAAGATTTCGTCCCGCTTTCACAGATTACCCAATTACCGATTGTGCTGGTCGTCAACAAGGATAGCCAGATCAAGTCCTTGCCCGATCTGATTGCCGCCGCGAAAAAATCGCCGGGGGCCTTGAATTTCGGTACCGCCGGCATAGGCACGATTCAGCATGTGTCGGCCATGCAGCTATTGGACAAAGCCGATATCGACGCGACTCACGTGGCCTATAAAGGAGGAGCCGCGGCACTCACCGACTTGATCGGCGGGCAGATTGATTTCACGTTCTCTCCCATCGTCGAAGTGCTGAGCTATATCGAGAGCGGCCGGGTCCGTCCGTTGGCAGTCACCACCACCGAAAGATCCGCTGCGTTGCCTGCGGTGCCCACGCTGGCTGAGTCGGTTCCTGGCTACGATTCATTCCATTGGAATGGCTTTGTCGTAAGAAAGGGTACGCCTGCCGAGAATGTGGCGAAGTTATCTGACGCCTTGGTGAAGGCAACAAAAGATCCGGCCGTGATCGCCAAGCTCAAGTCGCAGGGCACCGATGCCAAGGGCGAAGGCGCGCAAGCGTTGGCGGACTTGATGAAAGCCGAAAAAGATCGGCTGACGCCGCTTCTGAGCCCCGCTGTTGCCGCATCCAAGTGAGAAAAAAGTCTGCGGCGCTTCGAGCGGCTGCGGGCGTTGTAGGCGTGCAGAGTGTAAAAAACCCGCATAGCCAGCGCTGTTGCGGGTTCTGGAGACTTCCTGATGCTAATTGGTGCCGGTGAAAGGAATCGAACCCTCGACCTTCTCATTACAAGTGAGCTGCTCTACCAACTGAGCTACACCGGCAGTCGCGCTGTCATCGCGGTGATGACGGGCGAAGGGTTTGCATTGTATCGGAATCTCGCGCGATGTATAGACATCGCGCGTCGATAATCAGACTGACTGGCACCGCGTTTTGACCGACGCGCTAAAGGTCAGACGGTCGCCGGGAGCATCCGACGACCGTCCTTTATTTGACGATCGTCAGGCGCGGACGCTTCGGTTCGTCATCATCCGGACCGCCATCGGTGTCGTCAGACGATTCGTTGCTGTCGACCACTGCGGTTTCAGCTGAGGCGGCGGTTTCATCCGCCGTTGGGGCTTCGTAGGGATGCACCTCGAAGCCCATCCCTGCCCCGGTTTCGCGCGCGTAAATCGCGCTGACCGCGGCGACCGGCACCCAGACGTTTTCCGTCACGCCGCTGAAACGGGCTTGGAATTCGATGAACTCGTTGCCCAGGACCAGCTGGTTCGTGGCCAGCGTGCCCACATTCAGCGTGATCTGGCCGTCGCGTACGTGCGCCATCGGCACACGGGTGTGTTCGTCGACCTGCACGGTGATGTACGGCGTATAGCCGTTGTCCGTGCACCATTCGTGCAGCGCACGAATCAGATACGGTTTGGTGGAAGTTTCACCCATGGTCCAGAGCCCTTCGCCGCGATTAGCGACGCATTACCTTTTCGGAAGGCGTCAGTGCTTCGATGTAGGCCGGACGCGAGAAGATGCGTTCGGCGTACTTTTGCAGCGGCGCGGCGTTTTTGGGCAGTTCGATGCCGTAGTGATCCAGGCGCCACAAGAGCGGGGCCACGGCCACGTCGAGCATCGAGAATTCCTCGCCCAGCATGTACTTGTTCTTCAAGAGCAGCGGAGCCAGCTGTGCCAGACGATCGCGGATGTTCTGGCGCGCATTGGCCAGGCGCTTTTCGTCGGGCTTGGCGCTACGGTCTTCCAGGGCGGAGACGTGCACGAACAGCTCTTTCTCGAAGTTGTACAGGAACAGACGGGTGCGCGCGCGCATGACCGGATCGGCCGGCATCAGCTGCGGGTGCGGGAAGCGCTCGTCGATGTATTCGTTGATGATGTTGGACTCGTACAGCACCAGGTCGCGTTCGACCAGGATGGGCACTTGCCCGTACGGGTTCATGACCGAAATGTCTTCGGGTTTGTTGTACAGGTCGATGTCCCGGATTTCAAAGTCCATCCCTTTTTCGAAGAGCACAAAGCGGCAGCGTTGCGAAAACGGGCAGGTGGTTCCGGAATAGAGCACCATCATGGCGGTAAGTCCTTGTATGAAAAGCGAAAGGCCAGCGCGCTAATCTAGCAAACGCTGGCCCCGATTACCAGGGTGGGACAGGCGGGATAAGCGCCCGATCGGGAGCTTGTCGCCGCCCCGAAGTATTGCATAGCCTGCCTTAATGGGGCAGTGACGGATTAGCGCACGTGCTTCCAGTAAGAGGCATTCAAACGCCAGGCTACGACCAGAAATAAACCGAGAAACAGCAACACCCACACACCAAGCTGCTTGCGGTACAGCTGATGGGGTTCGGCCATCCAGGACAGGAATGCGGTTAAATCGGCCACGCCATTGTCAAAACTGGCGACCTTGGTCGGGTCCAGCGCTTTGAATTTAGCCTCAAGTGTAGCGTGTCCGTGGAAATTCGCGACAGGTTCGGTTTTGACCTGCGCGTAGCCTTGGTCGTCGTAGGTGGTCGTGACGCGTTCCCAGGAGCCGTCTTGCGCCTCGTGCATGGCGACGGTGGTGAGTTCGCGCGGACCCTGGAGCTGCCAGAAAACGTGCGGCATCCCGACGTTGGGGAAGACGAGGTTGTTCCAGCCGGTCGCCTTGGAGGTGTCGCGGTAGAACGTGCGCATATAGGTATAGATGTAATCGGCGCCGGTGGGCCCGGCGTTGATCGATTTGGCGCGCGCGATGATCGACAGGTCAGGCGGTATGGTACCGAACCATTTCTTGGCGTCCGCTGGCGTCATCGCAATCGTCATCAGATCGCCGACTTTCTCGCCGGTAAACAGCAGGTTTTCGCGGATCTGCTCGTCTGTCAGGCCGATTTCCGTCAGCTTGTTGTAGCGCATGGACGAGGCGCTATGACAGTTCAGGCAGTAGTTGACGAACAATTTGGCGCCGTTTTGCAGGGCCGCGAGGTCGTTAACCCGGTTGGGCGCGGTGTCCAGGGGGTAGCCGCCCTCGGCGGCATAGGCGCCGGTGCACGCAAAGAGTAACGCGGCGGCGCCAATCAGCTTCTTGATCATGGTCATTCCGTCAGGGCTCCGAGGGTCAATGGGCATGGAACGTCACGCGGTCCGGCACGGGCTTGAAGGTGCCCAGGCGGCTCCAGATCGGCATCAGGAAGAAAAAGCCCAGGTAGATGAGCGTGCCAATCTGCGACAGGAGGTTGAACGTGTCGTTTGGCGGCTGCGTGCCTAGATAGCCCAGCATCAGGAAGTTGACGATGAAAATCCCATACAGCCATTTATGCCACGTGGGGCGATACCGGATAGATTTGACCGGGGAATGATCCAGCCAGGGCAGGAAGAACAGGATCACCACCGCGCCGCCCATGGCGACCACGCCCCAGAACTTGGCGTCGATCGTGCGCAGCAGCACGGCCACGACGATCAGCACGGCGGGAATGGCGATGCGCAGGAAACCACGCAGGTTGCTCTTGACCAGCAGGCCGATGGCACCCAGGACCGCGCCGGCCGCCAGGATCCAGGTGAATTCCTCGGTGGTCGCGCGCAGCATCGAGTAGAACGGTGTGAAATACCAGACCGGCGCGATATGCGGCGGGGTCTTAAGCGGATCGGCGGGGATGAAGTTGTTGTATTCCAGGAAGTACCCGCCCATTTCTGGGGCAAAGAACACAATGGCCGCGAAGACGATCAAGAACCCCGCGACACCCATGATGTCATGCACGGTGTAGAACGGATGGAACGGAATCGCGTCCTTGGGACGGCCGTATTTGTCCTTGGGGCCTTGCTTGACCTCGATGCCGTCCGGGTTGTTGGAGCCGACTTCGTGCAGCGCCACCAGGTGAGCCGCGACCAGACCGATCAGCACCAGCGGGATCGCGATCACGTGAAACGCGAAGAAGCGGTTGAGCGTGGCGTCCGACACGACGTAGTCGCCGCGAATCCAGATGGACAGTTCCGGGCCGATAAAGGGAATGGCCGAGAAGAGGTTCACGATCACCTGTGCGCCCCAGTAGGACATCTGGCCCCAGGGCAGCAGATAGCCGAAGAAGGCCTCGCCCATCAGGCACAGGAAAATCGCAACGCCGAAGATCCACACCAGTTCGCGCGGCTTGCGATAGGAGCCGTAGAAGAGCCCGCGCAACATGTGCAGGTAGACCACGACAAAGAACATCGACGCGCCGGTGGAGTGCATATAGCGCACGAGCCAACCCCATGGCACTTCGCGCATGATGTATTCAACCGATTGGAAAGCCCGTTCGGCGTCGGGCTTGTAGTGCATGACCAGGAAGATCCCGGTCACGATCTGGATGACCAGTACCAACAGCGCCAGCGAGCCGAAGAAATACCAAAAATTGAAATTCTTAGGCGCGTAGTACTCGGACAGATGCGCCTTCCATGTGGAGGAAGCCGGAAATCTCCGGTCCAGCCAACCCAGCAATCCTGTTGTCTCGACAATCTTTTCGCCAGCCATGCATGGCTCCTTCTATACAGGGCGTATTGTGCTTAGTCGGGAGAGCTTAACGCGCGGGGAGCGCATCAAGCTTTGTTGTCTTCGTCTACCCCGACGATGATGCGGGTGTCGCTCAGGTATTGATATGGAGGAACTTCGAGGTTGTCGGGCGCGGGCTTGTTTTTGTAGACGCGTCCGGCAAGATCGAAGGTAGAGCCGTGGCAGGGGCACAGGAAACCGCCCTGCCAGGAGGATGGCAGACCACCGCCACCGCCTTTTTCGAAGTGTGCGGTGGGCGAGCAGCCCAGGTGCGTACAGATACCGACGCAGACGAACAGGTCTGGTTCGCGCGAGCGGTATTCATTCTTGGCGTATTCGGGGGTGTAGCCGGGCCGCTCGGATTCGGGGTCGGCGAGATAGGGGTCTTGCTGTTTGATGCCGGCTAGCTGGGCGTCGTCGCGACGCAAAATCCAGACCGGTTTACCCCGCCATTCGACGGTGCGCATCTGGCCGGGAGCGAGATCAGCGACGTCGACTTCAACGGGAGCGCCAGCGGCGCGGGCCTTTTCGGATGGGGCAAAGGTACTGACAAACGGGACGGCTGCTGCCACTCCGGCTACACCGCCCACCGCACAGGCCGTCGTGACCCACATGCGGCGCGAAGGATCTGGTGGCAGACTTGGATTTACCGCACCTTCATCATCATCATGCAACAGCGTATCCTGACTCATCTTCCCATCCTCAGTGATACGGGCTTGTTCCTTGCTAGCGATAGGCTGGCAGGCGACCCGCATCTGTTGTGTGAAACATGTAACAGTGCTGCAACCGCGTATTATAACGCCTGCCCGCTTCAGGGCGTATGACGAAAGGGAGTGCTCATGAGCAAAGCATCTGGTTTCCTAAAAGAGTTTCGTGATTTCGCCGTGAAAGGCAATGCGTTCGATCTGGCCGTTGGTGTCATTATCGGCGCCGCGTTTAGCAAGATCGTTGATTCGGTCGTAAAAGACCTGATCATGCCACTGGTGAACTTCGTGTTGGGCGGTTCGGTGGATTTTTCCAACAAGTTCCTGGTGTTGTCCGTGCCCGAGGGCTATACCGGCCCGATGACTTATGCCGATCTGACTCAAGCGGGCGCGATTGTGTTTGCCTGGGGCAACTTCCTGACCATTCTCATTAATTTCATTCTGCTGGCCTTTGTCGTGTTCATGATCATCAAGGTGATCAACTCGGCGCGTCGCAAGCATGAAGAAGAACCTGCCGCCCCGGCCGCCCCGCCGGAAGATGTGGCGTTGCTGCGCGAGATCCGCGATTTGTTGAAGCGGTAAATCTGCGCAGCGGATGCGTCGTCAGACCGGGTTGTCGATATCGATGAATTCAACCCGGATGCCGAACTCGCGCGCGACGGCTTCGCCTAGCGCCTGTACACCATAACGTTCGGTCGCGTGATGGCCTGCGCCGATAAAGCCGGTGCCGGTTTCGCGCGCGAGGTGAAAGGTCGGCTCGGAGGCTTCGCCCGTGATGTAGGCGTCGGCGCCGGCGTCGATGGCATCGCCCAGCATGCCCTGCGCGCCACCCGTGCACCATGCGATGCGGCGCAAGGGCTGTTCAGGATCACCGATCACGAGTGGCGTGCGTCCTAGTCTTTCTTGCGTGCGCGCGGCCAATGCGCCCAACGTGGGCAGATCCGGCGCGTTGCCTAACCACACGAGGTCGCCATGACCACAAGTGAGGGGCTTGCCTTGATCGTCGCGTTCCGGGGTGAGGCCCAGCACGCGGGCGAGTTGCGCGTTGTTGCCCCATTCAGGATGCGCATCCAACGGCAGGTGATAGGCGTAAAGATTCAGATCGTGTTGCAGGGCGAGCGCCAGGCGGGTACGGCGCGTGCCACGCACACGTGGGTCTTCGTTTTTCCAGAACCATCCGTGATGCACCAGGATGGCATCGGCGCCGCGTTCGATGGCCGCGCGCAGCAATGCCTCGGAGGCGGTGACTCCGGTGATAATGTGGCCTACGCGCGGTTTGCCTTCGACCTGGAGACCGTTCGGACAGTAGTCTTTGAATCGCGGCGCTTGCAGCGTGGCGTCGAGCCAGGCAGTCAGTTCGCGGGTGTCGATGGTTTTCATTGTCTTACCTTGTCAGGATCATGCGTCGCTATTGGCTGATATTCGCTCAGGCCGTCACGGTGTGTCTGGCCATTTTATTCGTCGTGACGACGTTGCGACCTGACTGGCTGCGCTTATCCACTTATGCGCCATCGTCTGGCCCAAGCGCGCCGCCGCCCGTTGCCGCTGATGCCGGTAACGGGGCGCAAGCCGATGCCAATTCCAATGCGGACGCCCGCCCTGCCCTGATTCCCGGCGTTGTGTCTTATGCGCCAGCCGTGGCGCGCGCCGCGCCGTCGGTGGTGAATGTGTACACCAGCAAGCATGTGAATGTGCCGGTGGTGCCGTTGCCCGATGATCCGATGCTCAAGCAACTGCTTGGCCAGATGCCTGGCATCTCGCGCAATCAGCCTACCAGCAGCCTCGGTTCGGGCGTGATCGTCAGCCCCGAAGGCTATGTGCTGACCAACTATCACGTCGTGGAGGCCGCCGATGCGATCGAGGTGGCACTGACGGATGGTCGGGCGGGGACGGCCAAGGTGGTCGGTGCGGATCCGGAGACTGATTTAGCGGTGCTGAAACTCGCCGATGAGCTGCGACCCTTTCCCGTGGCGGCTTTTGCCACGGATCTGCGCTTGCAGGTGGGGGATGTGGTGCTGGCCATCGGCAACCCCTTCGGTGTGGGGCAGACGACCACTCAGGGCATTGTGTCGGCCTTGGGGCGCACGGGCCTGGGCATTAATACGTACGAAAATTTCATTCAGACGGATGCGGCGATTAACCCGGGCAACTCGGGCGGCGCATTGATCGATACGCAAGGCAATTTGGTGGGGATTAACGCGGCGATCTATTCCGAGACGGGCGGCTCGCTGGGGATCGGTTTTGCGATTCCCGTGGATACCGCGCGCAAGATCATGGAAGAGATCATCAAGTCCGGCGGTGTGCGGCGTGGCTGGCTGGGCATCGAGCCGCAGGACATCACGCCGGATCTGGCGCGTGCGTTCGGCCTGTCCGCGAATACGCGCGGCGTCATCATCGCGGGCGTGATGCGCGATGGTCCAGCGGCCAAAGGCGGCCTGCGCGTCGGCGATATCGTGAAGTCGATTGATGGCGTCGAGGTCAGTGACACGATGACCATGCTGCGTTTGATCGCGGCGCTGCCGCCCGGCGAAAAAGCCACGGTGCGTGTACGGCGCAGCGGCAAGCCGCGCGAGCTGACGGTGACCATTGGAACGCGGCCGATGTTGCCGCGGTCATAGCTCGCTCAGCCCACTGCACCTGAACTTGCCCTGCCTCAGGGCTGTTCGGTCAGACTGTTAGCTTCGTCGGCTTCGGCGCGGCTGTTAGGGGTGACCATGCGAGCAATGAGCAGCCCGACCTCGTACAACAGACACAGCGGGACAGCCAGCATGAATTGGCTCACCACATCGGGCGGCGTCACCACGGCGGCGATCACGAACGCGCCCACGACCACATAGCCGCGCGCGGCGCGCAGTTTTTGCAGTTCGACGATGCCTGTTTTCACGAGCAGCACGACGGCGACCGGGACTTCAAAGGTGATGCCGAAGGCCAGGAACATCGTCATGACGAAGCTCAGATAGGCCTCAATGTCCGGCGCGGGCGTGATCGACTGCGGCGCGAAACTCGCGATGAAGTGAAAGACCGTGCGGAAAACAAAGAAATAGCAAAACGCCATGCCCAAGATAAAGAGCAGCGTGCTCGATACGATCAATGGCAGCGCCAGGCGTTTTTCATGGCGGTACAGTCCGGGCGCGACAAAGGCCCAGGCCTGATAGAGCACAACCGGCAGCGCGATGATGAACGCCGCCATGAGCGTGACTTTGACAGGCACCATGAACGGCGTGATCACGCCGGTGGCGATCATACGGGTGCCCTGCGGCAGCGAGGCCAGCATGGGCTGGGCCAGCACGTCATAAATGACCGAAGCGCCCGGGTAGAGGAACAGCACCACGAACACCACGAGTACGGTGATCACGGCTTTCATGAGCCGGCTGCGCAGCTCGACCAGGTGCGAGATGAAAGTTTCCTGCGGCTGATCCTGGTCCAGATCGTCGTGCTGGGCGTTCTGAGTCACGGCGTGGTCGGCGTTTTAGGTTGCTGGGGAGACGTAACCGGCTCGGCGGGTACGGATGCGCTGGAAGCCGGGGGTGGGTTGTCGGCGGGTGCGGATGGCGCGGAGGCTGTGGGAGCAACAGAGGCTGCTACCGCCGCAGCGGTTGCCGGCGTTGCAGACGAGGTCGCTTCGGCGTCCTTTTTGATATCCGCGAAGGCTTTGTTTGCCTCGGATGCCGTCGTGTCCAGCTCGCTGCGTATGGTCGTTTCCGTCTCGCGCAACGAGGTTTTCACGTTGTGCGCGGCTTCGTCCATTTCGCTCTTGAACTTGCGCAGTTCGTCGAGCTCGATTTCGCGGCGGATATCGCTTTTGACGTCACTGACGTAGCGTTGCGCGCGACCGAGCAAATGCCCGATGGTACGCGCCACTTTGGGCAGACGTTCTGGCCCGATGACGATCAGCGCGATAACGCCGATCACCATCATCTCCGTGAAACTGACATCAAACATGCGACATCTGCTCGCTTAAAAACATAGCACTAGGAAATCGCGGTCGAGGCGGCGCCAATGCCAGGCATCGCGTCGACCGCATTCAACCGCGTCACGCCAATCAGGAGTGATGCTTTTCCTTGGTCTGCACGTCGATGGTGTCGTCGGCCACTTTGTTCTGCGTGACTTGCTCGGGCTTGTCGCTGTTGGCGTCTTTCATGCCTTCTTTGAAGCCTTTGACCGCGCCGCCGAGGTCGCTGCCGATGTTGCGCAGTTTCTTGGTACCGAAGATGAGTGCAACGATGACCAGGACAACCAACCAATGCCAGATACTGAAGCTACCCATGATGATGAATCTCCGGGGTTATGCGTTGGGCGCCGTGCGACCCTGCCAGGGACGCGGGCCGCCGAGGATATGGAAATGCAAATGCGGGACTTCCTGGCCGCCATGCGCGCCCGAGTTGGCGACTAAGCGGAACCCGCCTTCGGGTCCCGGCTGACAACCATTCTCGGCCGCCAGTCGGGTAGCCAATACTGTCATTCTACCCAACCAGCCGGCGTCCTCGGGCGTGACATCCTGCAGCGAGACCAAGTGGTGCTTGGGGATAACCAGCAGATGCACCGGCGCGGCCGGATTGATGTCATGAAAGGCCAGGAATTCTTCGTCCTCGTAGACTTTCTTCGAGGGGATTTCGCCGCGGACGATTTTGCAGAAAATACAGTTGTCGCTCATGGTGGCTCCGGACTCAGGATGCAGGGCGGCGCGCTTTTTCTTCCAACCCGGACAGCCCTTCGCGTCGTGCCAGCTCGGCCAGCACGTCTTCGGGGCGCAGGTTGAAGTGCGTCAGCGCAACGAGGCAATGAAACCATAGATCGGCCGTCTCGCTGACGATGCGCTCGGGCGTGCCGTCTTTGGCAGCCATGACCAGTTCGGTGGCTTCCTCGCCGATCTTTTTCAGAAACGAATCGGGGCCCTTGGCGAGCAGCTTGGCCACGTACGAGGACGCGGGATCGCCGCCATGATCCGGGCGTCGCGTCTCGAGCGTATCGGCGATGCGCGCCAGCGTGTCGGCGCCGTGTTCGGGAGTGCTCATTTGTAGATGTGCTCCGGGTCTTTCAGGACGGGGTCCACGCTCACCCAGGTGGCGCTGTCGGTCTGCCCTTCGAGGCGGCGAAAGAAACAGCTGGCGCGGCCCGTGTGGCAGGCGATGCCGCCTTCCTGGTGAACCTTCAGCAAAATCACGTCGCCGTCGCAATCCAGGCGCAGTTCGTGCACGGTCTGGGTATGACCGGACTCTTCGCCCTTGCGCCAGAGGCGCTGGCGCGAACGCGAAAAGTACACCGCGCGGCCGGTGGCGGCGGTCTCGGACAAGGCTTCTTGATTCATCCAGGCCACCATCAGGATATCGCCGGTTTCGGCGTCCTGAGCGATGGCGGGAATCAGGCCGTTGGCGTCAAAGACGACGTCGGCCATCCAGGCGGGTTGTGGTGTCATGGGTGCAGTCTAATCCAGTCTGACGGAGATGCCCTGATTCGCCATGAACGTCTTGCATTCCCGCACAGTGTGTTGGCCGAAATGGAAGATGCTCGCGGCCAGCACGGCGCTGGCGCGTCCGGCGGTCACGCCATCGGCCAAGTGCTGCAGACTGCCGACGCCGCCCGAGGCGATCACCGGAACCGGCACGGCGTCGGACACGCGGCGGGTCAGTTCGATGTCAAAGCCGGATTTGGTGCCATCGCGGTCCATGCTGGTCAGCAGGATTTCGCCCGCGCCATAGGCGGCCATTTTGCGCGCCCATTCGACGGCGTCCAGGCCCGTGGGTTTGCGGCCGCCGTGGGTAAAGACTTCCCAACGCGGTGGTTCACCGGGCGCGGAGACGCGGCGCGCGTCGATGGCGACCACGATGCACTGCGAGCCGTGATAGTCGGCGGCGGCGCGCACTAACTCGGGGTTCGCGACCGCCGCGCTATTGATGCTGATCTTGTCCGCACCCGCATTGAGCAGGCGTTGCACGTCGGAAACCTGACGCACGCCACCGCCCACGGTCAGCGGGATGAAGACCTGCGAGGCGACTTGCTCGATGATGGGCAGAATCAGATCGCGGTCGTCGCTGGTGGCCGTGATATCGAGAAACGTCAGTTCGTCAGCGCCCTGCTCGTCGTAGCGTCGCGCGATCTCGACGGGGTCACCCGCATCGGTCAGATTGACGAAGTTCACGCCTTTGACGACACGGCCGGCCGTGACGTCCAAGCAAGGAATGATGCGACGCGTGAGCGCGCTGGCCTGACCGGACGCGGCGGGCGTCGTGGGAGCGGCGGAGGGATTTACAACAGTCATGGGCAAAGTTCGTCGGCGCGGGTCTGCGCGGCCTGGAAGTCGAGCGTGCCTTCGTAGATGCTGCGCCCAAGGATGGCGCCTTCCACGCCTTCGCTGGCCACCGCGCACAGCGCCTCGATGTCGGCCATGCCTGCGATGCCGCCGGAGGCGAACACGGGGATGCGGACGTGCTGGGCGAGCTTGACCGTGGCTTCCACGTTCACACCGGACAACATGCCGTCGCGGCCGATGTCGGTGTAGATGATGGATTCGCAGCCGTAGTCTTCGAATTTCTTGGCCAGATCGAGCACGTCATGGCGGGTGAGCTTGCTCCAGCCATCGGTGGCAATTTTGCCGTCGCGGGCGTCCAGACCGACGATGATGTGGCCGGGGAACGCGCCGCAAGCGTCTTGCAGGAAACCGGGGTTTTTCACGGCCGCCGTGCCGATGATGACGTAGGAAATGCCAGCGTCCAGGTAGGCTTCGATGGTGTCCAGATCGCGGATACCACCGCCGATCTGCACCGGGATTTCGTCACCGACGGCTTCCAGGATGGCCTTGATGGGCGCGTTGTTCTTCGGCTTGCCGGCGACGGCGCCATTGAGGTCGACCAGATGCAGGCGCCGCGCGCCCAGGTCGAGCCAGTGCGAGGCCATCTCGGCGGGTTCTTCGGAGAATACCGTGGCGTCGTCGAGGTCTCCCTGGCGCAGGCGTACGCAGCGCCCGTCTTTGAGATCGATGGCGGGGATCAGCAGCATGGTCTATAGCGAGCTTGAATAAGTTGAGTAAAAAATGTCCCGCGCGAGGCGCGTACGGAAATTAAGGCTGCCAGTCTACAAAATTGCGGTACAGGCGCAAACCGTGGGTTGCGCTCTTCTCGGGGTGAAACTGCACCGCGAAGATGTTATCCCTTGCAACTGCACAGGTAAATGTAACGCCGTAGTCGGTTTCCCCTATGGTCAACGACGGATCGGCGGGGGCGGCATAGTAGCTGTGGACGAAATAAAAGTGCGTCCCGTCGGGGATGCCATCCCAGAGCGCATGGGCGCGGGTTTGACGCACGGCGTTCCAACCCATGTGCGGCACCTTCAGGCGTTCCACGCCGTCAGCCGGCACCGTCCCATCGGCGAATTGTTCGCCCGCGAAACGGCGCACCGTGCCCGGAAATAAAGCGAGGCACGAGGTGTTGCCCTCTTCGCTGGTCTCGAACAGCATTTGCTCACCCACGCACACGCCCAACAAGGGCTTGGCGGCGGCGGCACGCAGCACGGCTTCACGCAGTCCGGATTCATTGAGCGTGCGCATGCAATCGGCCATGGCGCCTTGGCCAGGGAATACGACACGGTCGGCCGCGTCGATCTCGGCGGCGCGATTACACACGCGGATGTCGGCGTCAGGCGCGGCGAAGCGCAGGGCGCGGGCCACGGAGTGGAAATTACCCATTCCGTAGTCGACGATGGCAATAGTAGTCACAGATATCTGCCTGGCTTAAGAGTTACAGCACGCCCTTGGTCGACGGCACCACGTCGCCCATGCGCGGATCGACTTCCAGCGCCATGCGCAACGCACGGCCAAACGCCTTGAAGACGGTTTCGCACTGGTGGTGCGCGTTAAAGCCGCGCAGGTTGTCGATGTGCAGCGTGGTCAACGCGTGGTTGACGAAGCCCTGGAAGAACTCACGCGTCAGGTCCACGTCGAAATTGCCGATGCGCGCGCGAGTGAAGGGGATGTGATATTCCAGGCCCGGACGGCCCGAAAAATCGATCACCACGCGCGAGAGCGCTTCGTCCAGCGGCACATAGGCGTGGCCATAACGGCGGATACCGGCTTTGCTGCCCACGGCCTTGGCCACCGCCATGCCCAGCGTGATGCCCACGTCTTCGACCGTATGGTGCGCATCGATGTGCAGATCGCCTTCGGCCTTGATGTCGAGGTCGATCAGTCCATGACGGGCGATCTGGTCCAGCATATGGTCGAGGAAGGGAACACCCGTGTCCAGATTCTGACGGCCGGTGCCATCCAGATTGACGGCGACGCGAATGCGCGTTTCGTTGGTGTTGCGGGTGATATCGGCGGTACGCATAAACAGTGAGGCGAGCCTGGTAATAATGAGGTTTTCGGCGCCACGGGCGTCCGTGGCGGGCAAGATCAGGACTTATCGAGACGGTATTCGGCGCTGGCGGCGTGGGCAGGCAGGCCCTCGCCTTTGGCGAGCTCGGCGGCGATACGGCCCAGGGTCTGGGCGCCCTGCTGGGACACCTGGATCAGGCTGGAACGCTTCTGGAAATCATAGACACCCAGCGGCGACGAGAAACGCGCCGTGCGCGAGGTCGGCAGCACGTGGTTGGGCCCGGCGCAATAGTCGCCCAGCGATTCGGAGCTGAAACGGCCCATGAAGATCGCGCCGGCATGGCGGATACGCGCGGTCCAGTGTTCGGGTTGCTCGGTGGAAATTTCCAGATGTTCGGGCGCGATACTGTTGGCGATGGCGCAGGCTTCTTCCAGATCGCGCACCAGGATCAGCGCGCCGCGATTGGCCAGGCTCACGCGCAGGATGTCCTCGCGTGGCATGGTCGGCAGCAGGCGCTCGATCGCGGCTTCGACCTCGTCAATGTAGGCGGCGTCCGGGCACAGCAGGATGGATTGGGCCATCTCGTCGTGCTCGGCTTGCGAGAACAGATCCATCGCGATCCAGTCGGCGGGCGTTTTGCCGTCGCAGATGACCAGGATTTCGCTGGGGCCGGCGATCATGTCGATGCCCACGGTGCCGAACACGCGGCGTTTGGCGGCGGCGACGTAGGCATTGCCGGGACCGACGATTTTGTCGACGGCGGGAATAGTCGCCGTGCCGTAGGCCAGCGCACCGACGGCCTGCGCACCGCCAATGGCGAAGGCACGGTCCACGCCGGCGATAGCGGCGGCCGCCAGCACGATGGGGTTACGCACGCCATCGGGCGTGGGCGTGACCATGATCAGTTCGCCCACGCCCGCCACCTTCGCGGGAATGGCGTTCATCAGCACGGACGAGGGATAGGCGGCTTTGCCTCCCGGCACGTACAACCCTGCCCGGTCCAGCGGCGTGATCTGTTGTCCGAGCAAGGTGCCTTCGGCGTCGGTATACGTCCAGGTTTCACCGCGTTGATGCTCGTGATAGGCGCGCACGCGATCGGCCGCGGTTTCCAGCGCGTTGCGCTGCGCGGTGGGCAAGGCGGCCAGCGCCGCATGCCAGTCGGCCTTGGGAATTTCCAACGCTTCGGCGGAGGTGACCGCGACGCGATCGAAACGCCGCGTATATTCCAGTAGCGCCGTGTCGCCACGCTGGCGCACATCGGTCAGAATCGCGGCCGCAGCGCGGTCGATGGATTCGTCTTCGGTGGCTTCAAAAGCCAGCAGTTTAGACAGCGCGGCGGCAAAATCCGGCTGACGGGAATCGAGGCGGTTAATCAGAGCCATGGCGTCACGGTGAAGCTAAAAAGCCATCGGCGCGCGCCTCATCGAGCCGCCCGCCGTAGCGTATAAAGACATAGTGTAGCGGGCGCAGCGTTCTCAGGCAGCAGCGCTCGCGTCGGCGGCCCGTTGGAACGCGTCGAGCAAGGGTTGCAAACGGGCGCCACGCGTCTTCAGGGACGCTTGGTTGACGATCAGCCGCGACGAGATATCCATGATGTCCTCGACGGCGACCAGATCGTTCGCGCGCAGCGTGCCGCCCGAGGACACCAAGTCCACGATACAGTCGGCCAGACCCACCAGTGGGGCGAGTTCCATCGAGCCGTAGAGCTTGATGATGTCCACGTACACGCCCTTGGACGCAAAATGCTCGCGTGCCGATTGGACGTATTTGGTGGCGACACGCAGGCGCGCGCCCTGGTGGACGGCGGCGGCGTAGTCGAAGCCATTGCGCACGGCCACGCACAGGCGGCACTTGGCGATATTCAGGTCGATCGGCTGATACAGCCCGCCCGGCTGCTGGGCCGCGTGCTCGATCAGCACGTCCTTGCCCGCGATGCCCAGATCGGCTGCACCGTATTGCACGTAGGTGGGTACGTCCGAGGCGCGCACGATGATCAGCTGCAGGCCGGGATCGCTGGTCGGCAGAATCAGCTTGCGCGAGCTCTCGGGGTTCTCGGGTACCTCGATGCCGGCTTCGGCCAGCAGCGGCAGCGTTTCTTCGAAAATGCGGCCCTTGGACAGGGCCAGGGTAATGGGCGCGTTGGCGACGGGGCTCATAGGGATTCCTTGCCGGTCAGGCGCTGTATATCCGCGCCCAGGGCGCGTAATTTGACTTCCATGCGGTCGTAGCCGCGGTCCAGGTGATAAATGCGATCGATGGTGGTCTCGCCCACGGCCGCCAGGCCCGCGATGACCAGGCTGGCCGAGGCGCGCAGATCGGTCGCCATGACGGTGGCGCCCGAGAGGCGCGGCACGCCATGCACGACGGCGGTGTGGCCGTCGATATCGATATCGGCGCCCATGCGGCCGAGTTCCTGCACGTGCATGAAGCGGTTCTCGAAAATCGTCTCGACGATGACCGCGGTGCCTTCGGCGACCGTGTCCAACGCCATCAGCTGCGCCTGCATATCGGTGGCAAAGCCGGGATATTCATGGGTACGGGCACCGACGGCCCGCGGGCGGCCTTGCATGGAACCGCGAATCCAGTCCTCGCCGATTTCGAGCTTCACGCCGGCTTCGGTCAGTTTGTCCAGGGTGGCGCCCATCACGCCAGGATCAACATTGCGCAGCACGATATCGCCGCCGGCGGCGCCCACGGCGCACAGGAACGTACCGGCCTCGATACGGTCCGGGCAGACACGATGCTCGGCGCCATGCAGGCTATCGACGCCATCAATCACGATGCGGTCGGTGCCGTGGCCACGAATGCGCGCGCCCATCTTGATGAGCAGTTCGGCCAGATCGACGACTTCGGGTTCGCGTGCGGCGTTTTCGAGAATCGTCTGGCCTTCGGCCAGGACGGCGGCCATCAGCAGGTTTTCCGTGCCGGTGACGGTGACCATATCGGTGCGGATCGTCGCGCCCTTCAGACGGGGCGCGCGGGCCACCACAAAGCCATGCTCGATCCTGATGTCCGCGCCTAATGCCGCCAGTCCCTTGATGTGCTGATCAACCGGGCGTTGGCCAATGCTGCAACCACCGGGCAGGCTGACACGCGCCTCGCCGAATCGCGCCACCAGCGGCCCCAGCACCAGGATCGAGGCGCGCATGGTCTTGACCAGATCGTAAGGCGCTTCGAGGTTATCGACCTGATCGGCTTGCAGCGTGACCACGCCGTCGGCGCCGCGCGAGGCCTTGACGCCCATGCGACCCAGCAGGCTCAGCATGGTGGAGGTATCGTTCAAATCGGGAACGTTGTGCAGCGAGACCGTATCGGCGGTCAAAAGGCCCGCGCACAGAATCGGCAGGGCCGCGTTTTTCGCGCCCGACACCGTGACTTCGCCGCGCAGGGCGGCGCCACCGGTAATGCGTAGTTTGTCCATTACTGACCCGCCTTGGCGTATTCTTCGGGCGTCATGGTCCGCATGGACAGCGCGTGAATTTCGGCTTTCATGCGATCGCCCAGGGCGGCGTAGACGAGCTGATGGCGCGCGATCAAACGTTTGCCTTCAAATTCGCGGCTGACAATGACCGCGTCGAAATGCGAACCGTCGCCCTGCACGTCCAGGTGCTCGCAAGACAAACCGTCGGCAATATATTGGCGAACCTGCTCGGGGGTAGGCAGCATGGGTGTTACGTCCTGAGTTTGTAGCCGCTGGCCAGCAGTCGCAAAGCGTAGAACGCCAATACCGCGAACACCCCCGTCACGACCGCCAGGCTATGCCAGGGCGACACGTCCGATGCGGAGAAGAATCCGTAGCGAAAGCCATCGATCGTATAGAAAATGGGGTTCCAGTGCGACACCGATTGCCAGAACGGCGGCAGTGTATGGATGGAGTAGAACACGCCGGACAAGAACGTGGCCGGCATGATGAGAAAGTTTTGGAAGACGGCCAGCTGGTCGAATTTTTCCGACCACAGACCTGCGATGATGCCTAGCGTGCCCATGATGCCGCAGGCCAGCACGGCGAATACGACGACCCAGCCCGGGTGCGCCACTGGCAGAGAGACAAAACACAGCGCGACCAGCCAGACGCACAGCCCCACGGCCAGCCCGCGCGCGATAGCGGCGATCAGATAGGCCGAGAAGATTTCGCGATGCGACAGCGGCGGCAGCAGCACAAACACCAGATTGCCGGTGATGCGGCTTTGAATCAGCGACGATGACGGGTTGGCGAAGGCGTTTTGCAGCATGCTCATCATCATCAAGCCGGGGATGAGAAACTGCGTATACGGGATGCTGCCGTACACCATCAACCGCCCTTCCAGCACTTGGGCGAACACCAGCAGATACAGCAGCGCCGTGACGACCGGCGCGGCGATGGTCTGGAAGGCGACCTTCCAGAACCGCAGCAGTTCCTTGCGCAACAGCGTGGGAAAGCCCGATCCGGCATCCAGGCGCGGCTGCACGAGCGGCTTGTCCGTGGGCGTGATGGGTGGCGTCACGACAGGGCCTCCTCGGGTTCCAGCTCGGCGCCGGCGGGCGAGTCATCCTGCATGATGCGCACAAACGCATCCTCGAGGTCCACGCCGCCCACGCGCGCCAGCAGCGCTTGCGTGGTGTCGAGCGCGACGATGCGCCCGCGCTTGAGCATGGCGATGCGTCCGCAGAGCGCTTCGGCTTCTTCGAGGTAGTGCGTGGTCAGCATGATGGTGTGGCCGGCCTTGTTCAGACGCGAGATGAATTCCCAGAGCGTGCGGCGCAGATCCACGTCCACGCCCGCCGTCGGTTCATCGAGCACGATGACCGGTGGGCGGTGCACCAGCGCTTGCGCGACCAGCACGCGGCGTTTCATGCCGCCCGACAGCGCCCGCATATTGCTATTGGCCTTGTCCGCCAGCCCCAGATTGAACAGAATCTCGTCGATCCAATCGTCGTTATTGCGCAAGCCAAAGTAGCCCGACTGAATGCGCAGCGTCTCGCGCACCGTGAAGAACGGGTCGTACACGAGTTCCTGCGGGACCACGCCCAGCGCGCGGCGGGCGGCCTTATAGTCGGTCGTGACATCGTAGCCACAGACGCTTGCGCGCCCGCTGGTGGCTTTCGCCAGCCCCGCGAGTATGGAGATCAGCGTGGTTTTGCCCGCGCCGTTAGGGCCGAGCAGCCCGAAAAACTCGCCCGGCTCGATCCGCAAACTGACGTCGTTTAACGCCTGAAATCCCGGGCCGGCTGTGCGTCCAAGCAGTTTTTTCCAGCCGACGGGTCGCGGCGGATAGATTTTGGAGACGTGTTCTAGACAGACAGCAGACATGGCTACGGCGCAAAGCTCGGGGCTAGAGCGGGGAATCGTCCATTATAAATGGCGCACCCGTACCCAGCCCTAAGCGCCCTGCGCCGCCTGGGGTTATTGATTGCGCTGGTTCAGCGCCTTGATCAGGCCGTCGATGCCGGATTGATCGATCTGCTGGGCGAACTGATTGCGATAGTTCTGGATGAGCCAGATGCCTTCGACATTCAGGTCATAGATGCGCCAGCCTTGCTGCGGATCCTTTTCCAGACGATAGTCCACGCCCACGGGCTGACCGTTGGACTGGGTGATCAGGCTGCGCACCACCACGTCATCCGCATTGGGGTCGCCACGGAAAGGCAACAGCTTGATGGTGGTGGAGGGCGTGACATCGGTCAGAGCGCCGCTATAGGTACGGATCAACGTGCCCCGAAAGGCATCGGCCAGCGCATTGCGCTGCTCAGGCGTGGCCTGACGCCAGTAGCGGCCGGCGGCCAGCTGCGTGGTCTTGCGAAAGTCCACGTACGGCAGGATATAGGTGTCCACGACCTTGTTGATGTGGGCCAGATCGCCCGACTTCACTTTCGTGTCCGATTTGAGCGCGTCCAGCGCTTCAGTGGCGGCTTGCAGCACGAATTGATCCGGTGCACCGTGTGCGTCGGGTTTGGCGTGCGCGCTCGCTGCGGCCATCAGGCCGAGCATGGCGGCCAGGAACAGGCGCTGCACTTGGGTAAAAATAGAAATTCGCATAAATGCTCCTTACGGGTGAGACGCCGCGATCAGCGGGCAGCCGGCGTGGCCGCGGGTGCGCCTGTGGCGGGGGTGGCCGACGCGGGGGCCTTCGCCTCGGTGTCGTCCTCGTCGTCCTCGAGGCTGTAGTCGGGTACATTGTCCTCGCCGCTCGCCGTGCCGCGCACCATGGCGGCGCGACGCTGCAAATAGGCGTCTCGGACAAAGCTATACGGATCGAGCGCGACGCGATCAACCGTGTTGGTCGTATCGAGCAGGTTCGCGCGGGTATCGACGATATCCAGGCCCCACAGGCTATTGCGCAGGGGCACATCATCGATCGCGCTGGGACTGGTGTAAGTGTACTCACGACCATACCAGTCGCCCACCAGGCCGGCGCTGTCGCGCACGGTGCTCGGACCCCAGAACGGCAACACCAGGTACGGGCCACTGCCGATGCCCCAGACGCCCAACGTGGTGCCGAAGTCGTTCGGAATCTTGCGTGCGCCATTGGCCGAGGCCACGTCGATACAGCCGCCAATTCCCATGGTGGTGTTGAACAGGAACCGCCCCAGCGTGTTCACGAAATCATGCCCACGGCCTTGCAGAAAGCTGTTGGTCGCCGCCCACAGATCACCCACGTTGCTGAACATGTTGTGGATACAACTGCGTACCGGTTGTGGCGTCACATAGGTGTAGGCCTGCGCCACGGGCTTGAACACGGCGCGGTCAACCGTATCGTTGAATTTGTAGACGCCGCGGTTAAAGCCTTCCCAGGGGTCCTGGGGATTAGGCGTGCCTTGCGTGGCGCAGCCGGCTGTCAAGGCGCAGACGGCGGCGACGGAGGCTAAACGGGCGTAAGTGGGCATGGTCATAATGGGACTGCCAAAGTTCAATTCGGATTAACTTGCCACGAGGCTACACAATTGCGCTTGTTCTGCCTAGCGGGGCGGCACAGTGTCAGTTCGCCGGCGCGGGCGCCGGGTCATTCTGGCCGGCTTGCGAGCCCTGATTTTCCGCGGTTTTGTAGAGAAACTGGCTGATCAGGTTTTCCAGCACGACGGCGCTCTGTGTATAACGGATTTTGCCGCCGTCGGTCAGGTTTTGTTCGTCACCGCCTGCGGTCAGGCCAATGTACTGCTCGCCCAAGAGGCCGGAGGTCAGGATCGACGCGGAGGTGTCCTTGGGGAACAGAAACTGTTCTTCCATATTGAGGGTGACGACCGCTTTGAACGTCTGGTCGTCGAAACTGATGGCTTTCACCCGGCCAACCACGACGCCCGCGCTTTTCACGGCCGCGCGCTCCTTCAAGCCGCCGATGTTGTCGAAATCGGCCGTCAGGGTGTAGGTGGGCGCAAAAGAGAAGCTGCTCAGATTACCCGCGCGCAAGGCCAGGAAAATAACCGCCACCGCCCCCAGCAGAATAAAGAGCCCTACCCAGAAATCAGTTTTTTCGCGTGACATGGTACTAATCCGTATTATTCGCCAAACATCAGGGCGGTAAGCAAGAAGTCCAGACCCAGCACCGCCAGCGAGCCGACGACGACAGTGCGGGTGGTGGCGCGTGCGACGCCCTCGGGCGTGGCGCGCGCCTGCCAGCCCTGGTAGAGGGCCACCAGCGTGACGGCCACGCCAAACACAATGCTTTTCAGCACGCCGTTGGCCACATCGTTCCAGACGTCCACGCCGCTTTGCATTTGCGACCAGAAGGCGCCGGGGTCCACGCCAATGAGCAGCACGCCCACGACCCAGCCACCCAGAATGCCGACCATGGAAAACACGGCCGCCAGAATGGGCATCGCAATGACCCCACCCCAGAAACGCGGCACCAGCACGCGGCGCATCGGATCGACGGCCATCACTTCCATGGCCGAGAGCTGCTCACCCGCCTTCATCAAACCGATCTCGGCCGTGAGCGAGGTGCCTGCCCGCCCGGCAAACAGCAAAGCCGTGACCACCGGGCCCAGCTCGCGCACCAGCGACAGCGCCACCAGCAAGCCCAGTGCCTCTTCCGAGCCGTAGCGATTCAGGGTGTAGTAGCCCTGCAATCCCAGCACGAAGCCGACAAACAGCCCCGACACCACGATAATCAGCAGGGAGTAATTGCCGATGAAATGCACTTGCTGCGACACCAGCCGCGGGCGTTTAAAGACGATTCCGCTGCGTATCAGCAGTTGAAAAAAGAAACGGGTAAAGACGCCGATGTCGCTGATGCGATGGCGCACCCAGCGGCCCAGCGCGCTGATCGCGGTAATCGGTCCGATCATGATGCGCGGCCCTCTTGCTTGGCCAGCCACGCGCGAAAGGCCGGTGTTTCGGGATACTGAAACGCGACGGGCCCGTCGGGCTCGCCGCGCAGGAATTGCTGGACATAGGGATCGGAGGAGTCCCTCAGCGATTGCGGCGTGCCAGACATGACGAGTTCACCCTGGCCGACCAAATAGACGCGATCGGCAATGGCAAAGGATTCTTCCACGTCGTGCGTAATCAGCACGGATGCGCAATGCAGCCGGTCGGACAGGTCGCGGATCAGGCGCGCCGTGATCCCTAGCGAAATCGGGTCCAAGCCTGCAAAGGGCTCGTCGTACAAAATCAATTCGGGTTCCAACACCACGGCGCGCGCCAGTGCCACGCGCCGGGCCATGCCGCCTGAAATTTCCGCCACGCGCAAATGCGCCGCGGCACGCAGGCCGACCGCATCGAGCTTTTCCAGCACGCGGGCGCGAATTTCCGCCTCAGCCATCTTCGTGTGTTCGCGCAGCGGGAACGCGACATTTTCAAAGACGTTCAGGTCCGTAAACAGCGCGCCTTGCTGAAACAAGACCCCCATGCGCTGGCGCAAGGCCTGCAACTGGTCGCGATCGATTTGGCTCAAATCCGTCCCGAACACGTGCACACGGCCGCGCTGGGGGGGTAACTGTCCGGTCGCGGCCCGCAGCAACGTCGTTTTGCCCGAACCCGAACCACCCATCACGGCCACCACCTGGCCCGGCTGAACCGTCATCGTGATGTCCCGCAATACCGTGAAGTCGCCATATCCCAGCGCCACGGCGTCTAGGGATAAAGCGGGTTCGGAACTGCTGGACGTATGAACGGACATGGGCAATAGACGTAGGCCAGGACAAGCCAGCCGACAAAGGGGTGGACCATAGGGTAACTGCGCCGGGTCAAGCCAACAGTCAAACAGGCCCATCGCCCCGCCGCGTAGGTCGCGGCAGGGCGATGGACGTCGCCCATTGTAACTTGCCCTTGCGAGCGTGCCAGGGGGCGATTATGCCGCTTACTGCAGAGTAATGTTGCCTTTCTTGATCACATCCGCCCACTTCTGGGTCTCGGCGGCGATGAACTTGCCGAAATCCTCGGGGCTGCCGCCGCCGGCCTGACTGCCGGTATCGGCGATGGCGCGCTGCACTTCCGCGTCTTGCAGGATCTTGTTCAGCTCCGTATTGAGCTTGGCGATGATGGGCTCGGGCGTGCCAGCCGGGGCCACAATGCCTTGCCAGTTATACGACTCGAATCCGGGCAGGCCGGCTTCGTCCATAGTCGGCACATCGGGCAAGACCTTCAAACGCTCTTTCGAGGTCACGGCGATCGGATGGACCTTCGTGCTCTGGATAGCCGGCAGCGCCGAATAGCCCATTTCGAACATCATCGCGATGTGGCCGCCCATCAGGTCAGCGGCTGCGGGGCTGCCGCCCTTGTAGGGCACGTGCACGATATCGATGTCGGCCTGTTCGCGGAACATTTCGCCAGACAGGTGGTGAGCCCCGCCCACGCCGGAAGAGCCGAACGTCAGCTTGCCCGGTTCTTTTTTGGCCAGTTCGATCAGTTCTTTCAGGTTCTTCACCGGCAGAGAGTTGTTCACGCTCAATACCAGCGGGCTGTTCTCGACCAGGATCACGGGTGCCAGATCTTTGTCGGCCTGGTAGGGGATCTTGTCCATCAGCGTCGGGTTCACGGCCATGGGCGCCAAGTTGCCCGCGCCAATGGTGTAGCCGTCCGGTGCGGCCTTGGCGATCAGGTTGGTGCCGATCACGCCGCCCGCGCCCGCCTTGTTTTCCACCACGACGGTCTGGTTGAGCGCGTCACCGAGCTTGCGCGCGATCAGTCGCATGCGCGTGTCGGCAAAGCCGCCCGGGGCGTAGGGAACGATGAAGGTAATCGGTTTGGAGGGCCAGTCGCCCACGTCTTGCGCGCGCGCGATCGAGGCGCTTGCCAAGGTGGTGATGGCTACAAGACCAGCCAAAAGGGGACGTAGGGATTTCATGCGCGTACTCCTCGTTATTTGGTAATGCTAATGCGCGAGGCCGCTATTATGCCCTCTCCCCCGCGCGCTCAAAACAAAACGGCCAGTCCCTGGGTGGGAACTGGCCGTTGGACGCGTCTGCCTTGATCCTTATCGGGGCAGGTCGCTTTCACCCATCAAGTACTCATCGACCGAACGGGCACATTGGCGACCTTCGCGGATGGCCCACACCACCAACGATTGACCCCGGCGCATATCGCCCGCGGCGAAGACCTTGTCCACGCTGGTGCGATAGTCGTCGGTGTTGGCGCGCACATTGCCGCGCGCGTCACGTTCCACGCCGAACGCATCCAGCACTTTTTGTACCGGCGAGACAAAGCCCATCGCCAGCAGCACCAGATCGGCCTTGATTTCGAATTCCGAGCCTTCGATCTCGCGCATCTTCATCTGGCCCGTGGCTTCGTCGGTGAACCACTCGACGCGCGCTCCGACTAGTTTCTCGACCTTGCCATTGCTGCCCACCAGCGCCTTGGTCGTCACCGCCCAGTCGCGCTCGCAGCCTTCTTCGTGCGAGGACGAGGTGCGCAGCTTCAGCGGCCAGTACGGCCACACCAGCGGTTTGTTCTCGCTTTCCGGAGGCTGCGGCATCAGTTCGAATTGCGTGACCGACAGCGCGCCATGGCGGTTGCTGGTGCCCACGCAGTCCGAGCCGGTATCGCCGCCACCGATCACGACCACGTGCTTGCCCTTGGCCAGCGTCTGCTTGGTCAGGCGATCGCCCGCGACGGCTTTGTTCTGCTGACGCAGGAAATCCATCGCGAAATAAACGCCATCGAGCTCGCGGCCCGGCACGGGCAGATCGCGTGGCGTTTCCGAGCCGCCCGTCATCACGACGGCGTCAAACTCTTCCAGCAGCGATTGCGGCGTGCGCACCGTCAAGCCATCAGCCACCGGATCATCCTGATTGCCGATGTAAGTCGACGGGGCGAACTCCACGCCCTCGGCTTCCATCTGGGCGATACGGCGATCGATCTGCGACTTCTCCAGCTTGAAGTCAGGGATGCCGTAGCGCAGCAGTCCGCCGATACGGTCGCTCTTTTCAAACACCGTCACCGAGTGCCCCACGCGCGCCAGCTGCTGCGCACAAGCCAGCCCCGACGGGCCCGAGCCCACGACCGCGACTTTCTTGCCGGTCTTGCGAGCCGGCACCTGCGGCACGACCCAGCCTTCTTCCCAGGCCTTGTCGATGATGGCGTGCTCGATCGACTTGATGCCTACCGCGTCATTGTTGATATTCAGCGTGCAGGCGGCTTCACAGGGCGCCGGACAGATGCGTCCGGTGAACTCCGGGAAGTTATTGGTCGAGTGCAGCGAGTCAATCGCGCGGCGCCAGTCCTGGTTGTAGACCAGATCATTCCAGTCAGGAATGAGGTTGTTGACCGGGCATCCGTTATGACAGAACGGGATGCCGCAATCCATGCAGCGCGCGGCCTGAATCTTGGCCGAGCCATCGTCCAGGCGCATCACAAATTCGCGCCAGTTCTTCAGACGCTTTTGCGGTGCTTCAACGGCTTCGTGCAGCCGTTGATATTCCATAAAGCCCGTTATCTTTCCCATGGTTAATCCTTCGGCCCTTATGCAGCCAATTGTTCGGGGTTGGCTGCACGCCACATTTCGCCCAGAGCGCGACGGTATTCCGTCGGCATCACTTTGATGAACTTGCCGCGCGCGGCTTGCCAGTCGCCCAGAATCTCGCGGGCGCGGAAGCTGCCGGTGTAGCGGAAATGGTCCTCGATCAGCTTGCGCAGGATCGCTTCGTCGGTCGCGCGTTCGCCACCGCGTTGCGCGCTATGCCAGCCGGAACGATCGTCTGCCGACTCTTGCTCTTCGTGCGACAGCACGGGTTCGAGTTCCACCATTGCCAGGTTGCAGCGATGCTTGAAGCTGCGATCCGGATCCCATACATAGGCCACACCGCCCGACATACCGGCAGCAAAGTTGCGGCCCGTGTCGCCCAGCACCACCACCGTGCCGCCGGTCATGTATTCGCAGCCGTGATCACCCGTGCCTTCCACCACCGTGGCGGCACCCGAGTTACGCACCGCGAAACGCTCGCCGGCCACGCCGTTAAAGAACGCCTCGCCAGACAGCGCGCCGTACAGCACCGTGTTGCCCACGATGATGTGGTCGGGGCCAAAGCCGCGGAAGTCGTTGGGCGAACGCACGATGATGCGGCCGCCCGACAAGCCTTTACCCACGTAGTCGTTACCCTCGCCCACCAGATCCAGCGTGATGCCGTGCGCGAGGAACGCGCCAAAGCTTTGACCGGCGGTGCCGTTGCACTGGATATGGATCGTGTCGTCCGGCAGACCTTCGTGACCGTAACGCGATGCCACCGCGCCCGACAGCATGGCGCCAATGGTGCGGTTGCGGTTACGCACGGGCGTGATGAACGAGACTTTCTCGCCACGTTCCAGCGCGGGCTTGCTGCGCTCGATCAACAAGTGATCCAGCGCGTGTTCGAGACCATGATCCTGGATCTCGGTATGACGCTTCTCGGTGTCGATCTGCGGCTGATGGAACACGCGGCTGAAATCCAGACCTTGCGCTTTCCAGTGTTCGATGCCAGCACGCGTATCGAGCAGATCGGCGCGACCCACCAGTTCGTCGAACTTGCGAATTCCCAGCTGAGCCATGATTTCGCGCACTTCTTCAGCGATAAAGAAGAAGAAGTTCACCACATGCTCGGGCTTGCCCTGGAACTTGCGACGCAGCACCGGATCTTGCGTGGCCACGCCCACCGGGCAGGTGTTCAGATGGCACTTGCGCATCATGATGCAGCCTTCGACGACCAGCGGCGCGGTCGCGAAGCCGAACTCATCGGCGCCCAGCAATGCGGCGATCACCACATCGCGGCCGGTCTTCATCTGACCGTCGGCCTGCACACGAATACGGCTGCGCAGGCGGTTGAGCACCAGCGTTTGCTGCGTTTCGGCCAGGCCCAGTTCCCAAGGCGTACCCACGTGCTTGATCGAGGACACGGGCGATGCACCAGTGCCGCCGTCATGACCGGCGATCACGACGTGATCGGCCTTGGCCTTGGCGACACCTGCCGCCACGGTACCCACGCCGACTTCGGACACCAGCTTGACCGAAATCGAGGCACGGTTATTGACGTTCTTCAGATCGTGAATCAGCTGAGCCAAGTCTTCGATCGAGTAGATGTCGTGGTGCGGCGGGGGCGAGATCAGACCCACGCCCGGCACGGAATAACGCAGCTTGGCGATGTAGTCGGTGACCTTGTGGCCCGGCAGCTGACCGCCTTCGCCGGGCTTGGCGCCTTGCGCCATCTTGATCTGGATCTGATCGGCGCTGCTCAGGTATTCGGCCGAGACGCCAAAGCGACCCGAGGCCACCTGCTTGATGCGCGAACGCAGCGAGTCGCCGGCCTTCAGCGGCACATCGGCTTCAATACGATCACCGCCCAAGATCGAGGCCAGCGTATCGCCGTCCTTGACGTTGCTCTTGCCTTCGCGCAGTTCGGCGCGGTAGCGCAGTTCGTCTTCGCCGCCTTCGCCGGTATTCGACTTGCCGCCGATGCGGTTCATCGCCACGGCCAATACCGAGTGCGCCTCGGTCGAGATCGACCCCAGCGACATCGCGCCGGTCGCAAAACGCTTGACGATTTCCTTGGCCGGTTCGACCTCATCCAGCGGAATCGCGCGCGTCGGATCGAAGCGGAACGAGAACAGACCGCGCAGCGTCATGTGGCGACGCGTCTGATCGTTGATGATCTGCGCGTACTCCTTGTACGTGCGATAGTTGTTGGCGCGCGAAGCATGCTGCAGCTTGGCGATGGAATCGGGCGTCCACATATGCTCTTCGCCACGCACACGGTAGGCGTAGTCGCCACCGGCATCCAGATCGTTGGCCAGCACCGGGTCGGCGCTGAAGGCCGCGCGATGCTGACGCAAGGCTTCTTCGGCGACTTCGAAAATGCCGATGCCTTCGATGGTCGATGCCGTACCGGTGAAGTACTGATCAACCAGATTGCGTTGCAGACCCACGGCTTCGAAAATCTGCGCGCCGGTGTAGGACATGTAGGTCGAGATGCCCATCTTGGACATGACCTTGTTCAAGCCCTTGCCCACCGCCTTGATGTAGTTCTTGACCGCCTTTTCCGGATCGGCCAGGCGACCCAGCGATTCCAACGCCAGGTAGGGGTGGATGGCTTCCGCGCCATAACCGCCCAGCAACGCGAAATGGTGCACTTCGCGTGCCGAACCGGTTTCCACCACCAGGCCCGTCGCGGTGCGCAGACCGGTACGGATCAGGTGTTGATGCACGGCGGAGGTCGCCAGCAGTGCTGGGATCGCCACGCGTTCGCTATCGACCAGACGATCGGACACGATCAGGATGTTGTAGCCGCTTTGCACCGCATCCACGGCACGCGCGCACAGCGCTGCCACGCGGGCTTCGATGCCTTCGGCACCCCAAGCCACCGGATACGTGATGTCCAGTTCATAGCTGCGGAATTTCTTGCCCGTGACCTGCTCGATGTCACGGATCTGCGCCATCGCGGCGAAATCCAGCACCGGCTGAGACACTTCCAGACGCAGCGGGGGGTTGACGTTGTTGATGTCCAGCAGGTTCGGCTTCGGACCGATAAAGGACACCAGCGACATCACCATCTGTTCGCGGATCGGATCGATCGGCGGGTTGGTGACTTGCGCGAACAACTGACGGAAATAGTTATAGAAAGGCTTGGCGCGGTTCGACAGCACCGCCAGCGGCGCATCGTTACCCATCGAGCCGACCACTTCCTCGCCGAGGGTGGCCATCGGTTCGAGGATGAACTTGTAGTCTTCCTGAGTCCAGCCAAACGCCTGCTGGCGATCCAGCAACGACACCGACGACTCGGGCGCCTGGGCGGCCTGACGCGGCGCGGGCAGCGATTCCAGCTTCAGTTGCAGGCGTTGAATCCACTGACGGTACGGGCGGCTGTTGGCCAGCTGCAGCTTGATCTCCGTATCGTCGATGATGCGGCCTTGCTCCAGATCGATCAGGAACATCTTGCCCGGCTGCAGACGCCATTTCTTGACGATGCGGTGCTCGGGGATGGGCAGCGTGCCGGCTTCGGACGCCATGATGACCATGTCGTCGTCCGTAATCAGATAGCGCGCGGGACGCAGGCCGTTGCGGTCCAGCGTGGCGCCGATCTGACGGCCATCGGTAAAGGCCACGGCGGCCGGGCCGTCCCACGGCTCCATCATCGCGGCGTGGTATTCGTAGAACGCGCGGCGGCTCGCGTCCATCTGCGTGTTTTGCTCCCAGGCTTCCGGGATCATCATCATCATCGCGTGCGACAGCGGATAGCCGGAGTTCACCAGCAGTTCCAGGCAGTTGTCGAACGTGGCCGTATCCGATTGGCCTTCGTAGACAATGGGGTACAGCTTTTTCAGGTCGTCGCCCAACACGGCCGACTGCATCATGCCTTCGCGCGCGCGCAGCCAGTTGAAGTTGCCCTTGACCGTATTGATTTCGCCATTGTGGGCGATCATGCGATACGGGTGAGCCAGCGGCCAGGCCGGGAACGTGTTGGTCGAGAAGCGTTGGTGCACCAGCGCCAGCGCCGATACCGCGCGCGGGTCGGCCAGATCGCGGTAGTAGCGGCCGACCTGGTCAGCCAGCAGCAGGCCCTTATAGACCACCGTGCGCACCGATGCCGACGGTACGAAATATTCCTTGCCGTGCGCCAGGCGCATGCCTTGGATGGCGTGGCTGGCCGTCTTGCGGATCACGTACAGCTTGCGTTCCAGCGCATCCGGCACCATGACGTCGGCGCCGCGGCCGATGAACAGCTGACGGATCACCGGCTCGACCGAGCGCACGGTGGGCGACATGGGCATCTCGACATCCACCGGCACATCGCGCCAGCCCAGTACGGTCTGACCTTCGGCACGGACCGCGCGTTCCAGTTCTTGCTCGCATGCCAGACGCGAGGCGGTTTCCTTGGGCAGGAAGACCATGGCCACGCCGTACTCGCCCGGAGGCGGCAGCGTGATGCCGCGCTGGCTCATGTCGTCGCGATAGAGCGCATCGGGGATCTGAATCAGAATGCCCGCGCCATCGCCCATCAACTTGTCAGCGCCCACGGCACCCCGGTGATCCAGGTTCTCCAGGATCTTCAGACCTTGCTGGATGATCGCGTGGCTCTTGCGCCCCTTGATATGCGCGACAAAACCGACACCACAGGCGTCATGCTCATTCTTGGGGTTGTAAAGGCCTTGGGCAGGCGGCAGACCGATGCGGGTCGCATCGATAGGCGTCGCTTCGGGGCGACAGGAAGAGTTTTTTGAAGTCAATGACATAGCGCGCTCCGCAGTGGGTCTGCGTGGGATGTTGCAGTGCAAGGTCCCGACGATACTGCGCTATGGCGTTGCGTGCAACTAAAATTTGATGGTATGTCCCTTATTTATATAGTTCATTAAAGTGCTAAATAAAATTAGGGGCATATAAAAACTATCTATAAATCAAGTGCTTGTAAAAGCTGGATTATCCACAGGGTAGAGACAGGCGTCGTGTTTGCACAGAAATAGTACAATGCGTCCCCGTTTTAATTTGGTGATTTTCAACAGATCGGCTGGCAGACACGGCTCTGGCGACATCGGTGCTGCACTGCACGTTCGCGCAGACACTAGCCCCGGCCTTCCACGGGAGACCGGAAAATTGTCAAAGTGAGCAGCTATTGCGCCGCGTCTACCGGCTTCTTACGGGGTCTGCCACGCTGCCCGGGAGATACGCGCCGGCTGGCTGTATGGGCGAGGTTGGCGATGAACTCAGGGCCGCCGAGCGCCCATTGGCCCATCACGGCCTGGTCGATCCGCTGGCTTTGCTCGCGCGACAGTCCGTCATGCAGCCGGCGACGGTAATTTGCTTGTCGGTCAAACGGTGTATTGCCGCAAGCCCAGTAATCCGCGTGGTCCGACTGCCACTGCGTCGCAGGTGTCGCCGCCAACGTGTGGCCGGTGTGGTTACCGGCGGAAGACCAGGGCCAGGCCTCGGCATCTGGCGAGGCGCCGCTACGTACCGGGTAGGTTTCCAGCCATACCAGCGCGGGCAATACCCACACGCCGGGCTCCAGCAATGCGGATCGGTAGCGTCCCGCAAACACACGACCGCTGCGCAAGCGCGCCGCCAGATTCCGCCCCAGCGTCTGCATCAGACGCGGCAGGCCTTCCTCGTCCGTGGGGGTTGCCAGCAGCAGGATACGGTCGATCGCCAGCACCCACCCATGAACGGCGACTCGATGGCGTTGCGCGGCTTCTCCCAGCCAGGTGGCCAGTTGGTTCAATACCTCCTGCGGCGTCGGCTGCGAGGGCGTCGCCAGAGGGTGCACAAAATTCGCCTGAATCAGCTGGGGTAGGCCGGGGGCGTACAAACGGGGCAGTCGAGCCATAGCATGATAGGGCCGCGAAGCCGGACAGAACGGTGGTGTAGATCACTATATATAAATAGTGCCACACCCGTCGAGAGGCAATATCGACGGGCGTCACGCGGCACCGCGGGCGGGCGCCCGACCCGACCGCGCGGGTTAAGATCGGGCGTCACGCAACCAGTCATATAGGTTCACACGCCATGGCAGACTTGGAACTCATTTCCCAGCACCGCTGTTTCGGCGGTTGGCAACGTTTTTACCGGCATGCTTCGAGCGAAATCGGCCTGCCGATGCGATTCTCTGTTTTCCTTCCGCCCCACGCAGAACGGGGCCCCGTGCCCGTGCTGTTTTATCTGGCAGGCCTGACCTGCACCGAGGAAACCTTCATGATCAAAGGCGGCGCGCAACGGCTGGCCGCCGAATTGGGGATGATGCTGGTCGCCCCCGACACGAGCCCGCGTGGCGCGGGCGTGCCGGGCGAGGACGCGGACTGGGATTTCGGTACCGGCGCGGGCTTTTATCTCGATGCGACAACGTCCGCCTGGCGGCCGCACTACCGCATGGAAAGCTATGTGACCAAAGAGCTGTACGCCATCGCCACCGGGCAGCTGCCTGGCGACCCGGCGCGTACGGGGATCTTCGGCCATTCCATGGGCGGCCATGGCGCCCTGGTGCTGGCCCTGCGGCACCCAGATAAATTCCGCTCCGTTTCGGCCTTCGCGCCCATCGCTGCACCCACGCGCTGCCCCTGGGGGAAAAAGGCATTCGAGGGCTATCTTGGCACGGATACCGAGGCCTGGAAGGCCTATGACGCCAGCGAACTCATGGCCCGGGCGCAGCGCCCCTTCCCGGAGGGGATTCTGATCGATCAAGGCCTGGCCGATGGCTTTTTGGCCGAGCAACTTTACCCCGAGGCCTTCGAGGATGCCTGCCGCCAGGCGAATCAGCCGCTGACGCTGCGGCGCCACGCGGACTACGACCACGGCTATTACTTTATCTCGACCTTCATGGCCGACCATCTGCAGTTTCACGCCGAGCGACTGGGTTTGCGTTGAGGCGGCTTGCGGGCTATTGTGAATTGAATATCCCGCAACGCGCCGGGGCGGCCGCCCCGGTGTCTGAATGGATGACCCGGTGATCAACGGTTTCGCTCCTTTTATCTGGATGGCCTTAGTTGCCCTGGTGGTGCTGATCCCCGGCGGCCTGCTGTTATTCGGCCGAGGCGGTCCACGCGATGCCCGAGGGCGGCGGATGTTCCGCCTGCGCCCTGTTCGGCGGCTGTTCGGCCTCCTGCTGATTCTGCTCGCCGCCGTGTCGGCTTTCCTGGCGCTGACGCTGGTGCAGTTTCTACGGCTGACCACAGACGTGCCGGTCGCCAGCGTGTCGATGCGTGAGCAGGCGCCCGGAGCGTTTGTCGTGACCACGGCGCTTTCGGGCAGCGCGGACCGCGACTATGTCCTGACGGGCGACCAGTGGCAGATCGACGCCAAGGTGATCCGCTGGCGCCTGCCCGCCCTGCTGGCGGGCGCGCCGCCCTTGTACCGATTCGAGCGTCTGGCCGGGCGCTACACCGATATCCGGCAGGAACAAGAGGCGCCGCGTAGCGTGCACGATTTGTCAGACTGGCCGGTGCCGGATCTAGCAGTGCTCAGGCAGGTGTTCCCCAACTGGCTGCCCTTTGTCGACGTGCAATACGGTAGCGCCGCCTATATGCCGATGTTCGACGGTGCGCGCTATCAGGTCTATATGGACCCGCGCGGGGCGGTAGTCATACGCCCGGGCGACACGGTGACCGCCGAGGCGTTGAAGCAGCGTGGCTGGTAGCCCAGGCACAGAGGGTGCTGCCAGTCTGAATACGGTCCTAGCGTCACAAAATCTCAGACCAGTCTGAACTTTTACGCGGGCTGCCAGTCCAATTAGCACTCACATGGAGAGAGTGCTAATATCAAAGAATCCCGCTGTCAATTCCCACCTGGAGGACGCAACCATGAATCAACCCGGTAGCTCGTTGGCCCTTACTGGCAACGCCCTGGCGTTGGCCGTTGCCAATCCGGGCTCGCTAGGCACCATCGAGGCCTATATTTCCGCCGTCAACCGTCTGCCGGTCCTGACGGCCGAACGCGAAACCGAATTAGGTCGCCGCCTGCGCGATAACGACGATCTCGAGGCGGCTCGAGAACTCGTGTTGTCGCACCTGCGCCTGGTGGTGTCGGTTGCCCGTCAGTATCTGGGCTACGGCCTGCCGCACGCCGACCTAATCCAAGAAGGCAACGTCGGCCTGATGAAGGCCGTCAAGCGTTTCGATCCCGAGCGTGGTGTACGCCTGGTGTCGTTCGCCGTCCATTGGATCAAAGCCGAAATTCACGAATTCATCATCCGCAACTGGCGCATGGTGAAGGTCGCTACCACCAAAGCACAGCGCAAGCTGTTCTTTAACCTGCGCAGCATGCGCCCCGATGGCCAAACGCTCGATCGCGAGCAAGTCGACCATATCGCGCAAGCGCTTAACGTACGCCGCGAAGACGTCAGCGAAATGGAAGTCCGCCTGTCCGGCCGTGATCTGTCGCTGGAAAAGCAGGATGACGACGAGGACGCTTACGCGCCCATTTCGTACCTCTCTGACGAAGGGCAAGCCGAACCCACTCGCGTGCTGGATCGTCGTGAATACGATCAGCTGCAAGGCACCGGCTTGGCCAACGCGCTCGAGGCCCTGGATCCGCGCGCGCGCCGCATTATCGAGGCGCGCTGGCTGCAGGACGAGGGCGGCGCCACGTTGCAGGATCTGGCCCAAGAGTTCGGCGTATCGGCCGAGCGTATTCGCCAGATTGAAGCGGCGGCACTGAAGAAGATGCGCGGCGCGTTATCTGCCTGACGCTGTTTTTGCCGGCTGGTAAGGTCCGGTACACATAAAACGGCCTCCTGGGTGTGAGATGAATGTCCACCTCAGGGGGCCGTGCCGTTTACACACGGCCTATGGCTTACTGCGGTGCTCTACGGGCACGCCCATACCGGGAATGGCTTACATTTTGATGCAATTTCTAGCCCCGTAATGGTCCCGATCTGGAAACTAAATTGCCGTAAACGTGACTAACCACTGTAGACGACAATCGCCGTTCACGGCACATGTAGTCTTGCATCCGTTTCGGCTTCTCCTCTTCCCCTCCCCTAAGAAACGGATGCTTGCAGGGCACCTCGCATATCGGTGCCCTATTTTTTTGCCTGCTCGCCCTGGGTCCGTCAGGCCGCCTGTGACCTCGTCTGCACCGCCTGCCACGCTGCCGCGCCGATACGACGCACGCCCGTGGCAAACGAGCCGTCCTGATAAAGCTTTAACCAGCGGTAGCCGGGTGGCGACGGGTCGATCGCATGTTTGCCATCGCGAACAGTAAATTGAAAACAGGTCGAAGGCGTCGCCAGCAGACGCAGATGATGGCGGCGGCGATCCAGCGCCTGATGCACATGACCCCACAGCAGCACGCGCGTGCGCGGCAGCGCGGCCAGGCGCTGAAACAGCGTAGACGCGTTTTCCAACATCATGGTGTCGGTAAAGCCGCTGGCGACTTGGATAGGATTGTGATGCAGGGCCACCAGCACATGACGATCTTGATCGCCGGCTGCGGTTTCCAATAAATCCAGCTGTTCATCGCTGAGATATCCTGCGTTCGAGCCCGGAATGGTGGAATCCAGCATCACGACGCGCCACGCGCCGATATCGACCACAGGGTCGGTCCAGGGTCCCAGCACCTCGCGCATCACCAGGGGATCATCATGGTTGCCGGGCAGACAACGCACAGGCCAGTTTGTTTGCGCCAATACCTTTTGTAGACGTTCGTAGGCACACGGCGAACCATCTTGCGACAGATCCCCGGTGGCCAGCACCAGATCCGGGCGATGCCCGTTCGCGCGCACCAGATCGATCACCGCGCGCAGACTGGCATCGGTGTTGACATGGCACATTTCGCTTTCCGGCTCGGCCATCAAGTGCAAATCGGTGAGTTGTACCAACAGCTTGGGCGCCTCGGCACGGACAGAGCTGGAATGTGAAGCCTTCAAAGGGCCTCCATGCAGTTTATTAAAGCTCAGTACCTTACCGAAAAAGCCGCCGAAATGGGTGGTTTCTCCGCGAGCCGCGTAACCAAACGTGCTGAATTCTGCGGGGGCACGCGGGCAAGCATCGCGACGAAAAAGCGCTATTCTGTGAGCCTGGCTGAACTCTCAGCGTCTCGACACTTCCTCCATGGATATTGGATTCATTGTTTTTGGACTTGCGGGCCTGCTTACGCTGGTCTGTTTCATGCCGCCCTTAGCGGGCCGCGTCAAGCTGCCCTATTCCGTGCTGCTGGCAATCGTGGGGTGTTTGCTGGGTGTGGGCCTGCACCTGCATGGCTGGGCGCCTCCGGTGCTGGGCGACCTGTTCGACACCATCGAGCGGTTCGAAATTTCGTCCGAAACTTTCCTGATGGTGTTTCTGCCCGTGCTGCTGTTCGAGACGGCACTGGCGATGAACGTGCGTCGCCTGATGGACGATATTGGTCCTATTTTGATGATGGCGATCGTGGCAGTGGTGGTGTGTACGCTGGTGGTCGGCTGGACCGTCAATGCCGTGTCGTCGTATGGGATGGTCGCGTGTTTGTTGCTTGGCGCCATCGTGGCCACCACCGATCCGGTGGCCGTGGTCGGTATTTTCCGCGAGGTGGGCGCGCCCAAGCGGCTGACAACATTGGTCGAGGGCGAGGCCCTGTTCAACGACGCGGCGTCGATTGCGTTGTACTCGGTGCTGCTGGCCGTCCTGGGCGGTACGGGCACCTTGAGCGCCGGGGGCGTGTTTACCGATTTCATCACGCACTTTATTGGAGGAGGCGTGGCAGGCTTTGTCATGGGCCGGGCGGCATGTTTTCTGTTTGCCTGGTTGCGCGGCTTTCCTACAGCAGAAATCACGCTGACACTGACCCTAGCCTATCTCTCGTTCTTTATTTCCGAGCATTATCTCGGCGTGTCGGGCGTAGTCGCCACGGTGATCGCGGGCTTGGTCGTGGGGTCTACCGGCCGCACGCGCATGTCGCCGGTGACCTTCGAGCACCTGGCCAGTTCCTGGGAACAATTCGGCTTCTGGGCGAACTCGCTGATCTTTATTTTCGCGGCGATGCTGGTGCCCAAGCTCATGGCCGCCACGGACCCGCAAGAGTTGCTGCTGATTGTCGTGGTGTTTGTGGCGACCCTGTTCGCCCGTGCGTTGGTCGTATTCGGGCTGCTGCCACTACTGGGTTTGACGCCCTTTGGCACGAAGGTCAGCACGCCATACAAAACCGTCATGACCTGGGGAGGCTTGCGCGGCGCCGTGTCGCTGGCGCTGGCCTTGGCCGTGACCGAGCAAAGCGCCGTTCCCGAGGCCGAGAGACACTTTATTGCCGTGGTGACCACGGGCTTTGTGCTGGCCACGCTGTTCATCAACGGCATGACGTTGCGCCCGCTGATTCGAATGCTGGGGATCAATCAGCTCTCGAGTGCCGAGCGCACGATACGCAATCAGGCCTTGATGGTGGCGCTGGGGGACCTGCAGGGCAAGGCCGACGAAATCGCGGACACCGACCACATCAGTCCGGAAGCCCGCGACCGCATACACTCGGTGTTCGATGCCAGCCTGGCCAGTGTGCACGATGGCCAAGTGGGCCAGATGTCGCACGAGCAGCGGGTCCAAGTCGGGCTGGTCATTCTCGCGCAGCGCGAGCAGGAAATGTTTTTCGATATCCTGAAGGCGCAGATCGTGGACTGGCGTCTGGCCGAGTCGCTATTGGCGCGATCGGAACGATTAGAAGACGTGGTGCGTAACGGTGGGCTGGAAGGCTTTGAAAAGGGCATGGCGGCGGATGTTCGCTATTCACGCGGTTTCCGTATCGCGCTGCGCATGCACTACATGTTTGGCTTTCAAGGATGGCTGGCCTACGAGTTGGGTAAACGGTTTGCGAGCCTCTTGACCAAGCGGTCCGTGGCACAGCGGTTAATTATCTTCGCCCAACAGCAGATCGCGCCCTTGCTCGGCGATGCGGCCGCCCAACAAATCGTGGCTGTGCATCAGCGCCGCCTCGACATGATTGTCCATGCCTTGCAATCGCTGAATCTGCAATATCCCTCCTACGCATTGTGGTTGCAGGAAAGCTACCTGGGTCGCACGGCGCGCGAGCTGGAACGCATCCGCTATCACGACATGCTCGAGCAGTTCCTCATCAGCGGCGAGGTTTATGCGGATCTCATGAGTCAGCTCAAAGGACGCTGGCGTCATATCGACAAGCACCCGCCGCTGGATATGGAGCTCAGCGCCGCCGAACTCATCAAGCGTGTGCCTTTGTTCGAAGGTTTAAGCGCCGATTCCCTGCATGCGATCGGCCGGTTGCTCAAACCCCGCCTCGCGCTGCCGGACCAACCGGTACTCACGCGCGGACGTCACGGGCTGGAGATGTGCTTTGTCGCCTCGGGTGCGGTGTCCGTGCATTTGCCCGATGGCACGACGATCGAACTAGGCAGTGGCGAATTCTTTGGCGAACTGGCGCTGCTGGGCGAACAGCAGATCACGCCGGACGTGCATTCACTGGGATATAGCAAGCTCTTGATGCTGTCCCTGCGCGACTTCGAGGCCTTGCTTGCGCGCGATGCCGATTTGCGCGAACGGGTGCAGCTGGTGGCCAAACAGCGGCTGCGCGCGATCGAGGTCTGGAAACAGTATTCGCAAACCGGTACGACCACCCCGTCCGAAAAGCCCGCCGATCCCCCCGCGGACATCGGCCCGGCAGCCCCGTCCAACGTCAGCTAGCTTAAATCTCGCCGTGCGCGTGGCGGCGGGTGATGTCTTCCAGGATGACGAGCGCGGCTTCTACCGTGAAGTCGCCCTCGTCGATGCGACGCAGAGCCTCGGCCACGCTGATCTGTTCAATTTCCATGACCTCGCCATCCTGGTTCACCGGGCATGTGCCGGCCGGCAACACGCAGGTGCTGGTGAGAATGTCCTCGACCTGATAACCCTCCGGCAGGCGACGGTGCATGCGCAATACCGTGCGCAACGGCGTACGGGCCGCGAGACTGTCGGGCGAGAGGCCGGCTTCTTCCGCGCATTCGCGCAATAGTGCGTGTTCCAGATCTTCCTGACTGCTGGCTAAACCGCCAACCAGCGTGTCCCACATGCCGGGATCGGTGGATTTACTCAACGCACGACGCGCGACCCACAATTCACCGTCCGGCGTCCAGGCATTCAGATGCACGGCGCGGGTCAATAGACCCAGGGGCCGCATGGCGGCGCGTTCGATCATGCCGAGCCGGGTGTCCATGGCGAATACATCCATGAGCTCATTACGCCAGCCGCGCAGGCAGTCGGCTTCGCGCAGCGTCTGTGCAACCCGAGCAAGCAATGCGTCCAGCTCGGCGCCCACGGGCAGCCCTGTTCCAATGCGCAGCGCATCGGGTTGCACTTGTACGCCAGCCAGCTGGCTGAGCGCATCGCAGGCGGCGTGCGTGGCCCACCCACAGCAATGGTCGGCAATATAGAGCGGGCGCGCTAATTCTGGCGGCGGCTCTTGTACGCGCTCGGCTAACCGCGTGTAGCGCGCGGACCAATGGGCGTCGTTGTCAATCGGGGCATATAACATGGGTGGATTTTAGTGCACACGGCCAACGCCGGCGCGCGCCGGATCGATGTTGTTGTGTATGATGCTGGAGCGTGAGATAACACCGGAAGGGGCGTCCGCTATAATTCCGAGGTTAGGGATTCAGGCCGGCCGCCGTCTCTGGGTCCAAGTCGCACCTGCCGTCTTAATAATTGCGAGCATTCCGTCCGCTGCAGCATCCCGGCCCGGAAGAGCCCGCAACATGTTTCGGAGTAAGCATGAAGAAGTGGTGGAGAGGGGTACTAAGCGTTTGTGGTTTGCTGTTTAGCTGTGCCGTCGGCGCGAAAGTGGAAAATATGCCCGGCGGACCCAAGGTTGATCAGCTCAACCTTCCCGAAGGCGTGACGCAGATCGCGCAGGATGTGATGTGGCTTCACTGGCTGCTGCTGACGATATGCGGCCTGATTTTCATTGGCGTCTTTGGCGTCATGTTCTATTCGATCTGGGCGCACCGCAAATCGCGCGGTCACCAGGCCTCCACTTTTCATGAGCATCTGGGCGTTGAAGTCGCCTGGACGGTTATCCCTTTCATTATTGTGATTGCCATGGCCCTGCCCGCTACGCGGACGGTGGTTGCCATGAAGGACACTTCCAGCTCGGACATGACGGTCAAGGTTACGGGCTACCAATGGAAATGGGGCTACGAGTACCTTGATGGCCCAGCGAGTGGAGTGAAGTTCCTGGCCACCCTGTCCACGCCTCGCGCGCAGATCGAGAATCGCGAGCCCAAGGGTCTGTATTACCTGATGGAGACCGATAACCATCTGGTCGTGCCCGTCGACAAGAAGATTCGTGTCGTGGTGACCGCTGCCGACGTGATTCACTCGTGGATGGTCCCCGACTTTGGTGTGAAGCAGGATGCGATCCCCGGCTTTTTGCGCGATACCTGGTTCCGCGCGGAGAAGCCCGGCATTTATCGCGGTCAGTGCGCGGAGCTGTGCGGCAAGGATCACGCCTTTATGCCTATCGTGGTCGAAGTGCTGCCGCAAGATAAGTTCGACGCGTGGGCCGAAGAACAGAAAAAGAAAATGGCGGCCAACGCGGACGATCCCAACAAGGAATGGACCGCGGAAGAACTCATCGCGCGAGGCGAAAAGGTCTATGCCGCCAACTGTGTGGCCTGTCACCAGGCTAACGGTAAAGGCGTACCTGGCTCCTTTCCGGCCCTGGATGGCGACAAAACCGTCTTAGGTCCCAAAGACGCACAACTCGATGTCGTGCTGCACGGCCGGCCCGGAACGGCGATGGCCGCGTTCGGCGGTCAGTTGAATGACGTCGAAATCGCCGCTGTCGTCACCTATACCCGCAACGCCTGGAGCAACGCAGGCAAGGGCGAAGACCCCGTGGTTCAGCCCAAGGACTCGGTCGCTAAGCGCTGATCGCTAGCCCGTCCTTGAAGCGCAGAACCCGTTACGAGACATCACCGGACTCTCGCACGAGTCCGGCAAAGAGTAGGAAGGAGTCGATCATGAGCAGCGTCACTGTAGACCACGTCGCGCCGGGCCACGGGCACAGCCACGGCCACGATGACCACGATGACCATCACCACGCCATTCCGACAGGATGGCGACGTTGGCTGTTTGCGACCAACCACAAAGACATCGGGACGATGTATCTCATCTTCTCGTTCGTCATGTTGCTCGAGGGTGGCACGCTCGCCCTGCTCTTGCGCACGGAATTGTTCGAACCGGGTATTCAGTTCTTTCAGCCGGAACTCTTTAACCAGTTCACCACGATGCACGGACTCATCATGGTGTTCGGCGCGATCATGCCGGCCTTTGTGGGCTTTGCGAACTGGATGATTCCGCTGCAGATCGGCGCCTCGGATATGGCGTTCGCGCGGATGAATAACTTCAGCTTCTGGTTGCTGCCAGTGGCGGGCATCATGCTGACGGCGTCGTTCTTCGTGCCCGGTGGCGCGACGGCGGCAGGCTGGACCTTATATGCGCCGCTGTCCACGCAGATGGGTCCCGGCATGGATCTGGCCATCTTCGCGGTGCACATCATGGGCGCCTCGTCCATCATGGGCGCGATCAACGTGATCGTCACGATCCTCAACATGCGTGCCCCGGGCATGACGTTGATGAAGATGCCGCTGTTTTGCTGGACGTGGTTGATCACGGCTTTCCTCTTGATCGCGGTGATGCCGGTGCTGGCCGCGGCGATCACGATGCTACTGACGGATCGCCATTTCGGCACCGGGTTCTTTAATGCCGCCGCGGGCGGCGACCCCGTGCTGTATCAGCACGTGTTCTGGTTCTTCGGGCACCCCGAGGTTTACATCATGATCTTGCCGGCGTTCGGGATCGTGTCGGCCATCGTGCCCGCGTTCTCGCGCAAGAAGTTGTTCGGCTATGCCTCGATGGTTTATGCGACCTCGGCCATCGCGGTGCTGTCCTTTATCGTGTGGGCGCACCACATGTTCACCACCGGCATGCCGATCACCGGTCAGCTGTATTTCATGTACGCCACCATGCTGATCTCCATCCCCACCGGGGTGAAGGTGTTTAACTGGGTGGCCACGATGTGGCGCGGTTCGATGACGTTCGAGACGCCGATGTTGTTCTCGATCGGGTTTATCTTCGTGTTCACGATCGGCGGCTTCACGGGCCTGATTCTGTCGGTGGCGCCTATCGATATTCAAGTCCACGATACCTATTACGTGGTGGCGCACTTCCACTACGTGCTGGTGGCGGGTTCGCTCTTCGCGTTGTTCGCGGGCGCCTATTACTGGGTGCCGAAGTGGACCGGCCGCATGTACAACGAAAAGCTGGGCAAGCTGCATTTCTGGTCGACGCTGATTTCGTTTAACGTGACCTTCTTCCCGATGCACTTTCTGGGTCTGGCTGGCATGCCGCGTCGTTATGTGGATTATGCGGCGCAGTTCACGACCTTCCACCAGATCGCGACGATTGGCGCGTTCTGGTTTGGCATCTCGCAGTTGCTCTTCCTCTACATCATGCTGCAGTGCTATCGCGGCAAGGGTGCAATCGCGCCGGCCAAGCCGTGGGAAGGTGCCGAGGGTCTGGAATGGACGGTGCCGTCGCCGGCGCCCTTCCATACCTTCGAGACGCCGCCCGAGGTGAAGTAAACACAAGAGGCGATAGTCATGACTCCGGAGCAACGCCGTCGTAATAAGAAAGTTGCGCTGATCTTGGTGGCGCTGGTGGTGGCGTTGTTCGCCTGGACGTTCTTTCGCGGCTCCGTGGTGTTTACCAAATAGGTGCTGCGATGACCCAAGACATCCGTGATGCTTCGCGACGCAAGCTGAGCTTTTTTCAAACGCTCAAAGCCGTGTTGTGGGGAATGTTCGGCGTGCGTCGCGGGTCGGGTTATCAAGAGGATGCGGCCAAGCTTAACCCCGTGCATCTGATCATCGCGGGCATCTTGGCAGGCGTGATTTTTGTATTGGTGCTAATCGCGATCGTGCGATGGGCCGTGGCGAGTTTGAGCTAAGGAGACGACCATGAGTGCAAGCCACTCGGTTCATGTGAAAGAGGCGCCTTACTACTACGTACCCGCGGATTCCGCGCACCCCGTGCGCACAGCGGTCTGTCTGTTGGCGATGGGCTTGGGCGCGGCGGCTTGGATTAACCAGGTCGGCTGGGGCAAGTGGGTCGTGCTGGTGGGCTTTCTGGGTCTGATCACCTCGCTCTATTACTGGTTTGGCGATGCGATACAGGAATCGGAAACCGGCCTGAACAGCAGACGCATCGATGTGTCGTATCGATGGAGCATGAGCTGGTTCATCTTTTCCGAGGTCATGTTCTTTGCGGCGTTTTTCGGCGCGCTCTGGTATGTGCGTACGATCACGACGCCATGGCTGGGTGACTTGGATCACCGCTTGATGCTGTGGCCGGATTTTCAGGCGGCGTGGCCGAACTTCGGGCCGGCCGGGGTGGTCGAGCCGTTCCAGACCGTGGGCCCGTTCTGGCTGCCGACCATCAATACCGCGTTGCTGCTGACCTCGGGTGTCACGCTGACCATCGCGCACCATGCGCTGCGTGAGGACCATCGTCGCAAGGCGATCTTCTGGTTGTTCGCCACGGTGGCGCTTGGTTTTATCTTCGTGGTGTGCCAGGCGTATGAGTACCGTCACGCTATTTACGACCTGAACCTGAAATTCAGCTCTGGCGCGTATGGGTCGCTGTTTTACATGCTGACTGGCTTTCACGGCTTTCACGTGATCATTGGCGCGACCATGCTGACGGTGATCATGATCCGTCTGATGCGCGGCCACTTCACCCCTCAGCATCACTTCGGCTTTGAGGGCGCGGCGTGGTACTGGCACTTCGTGGACGTGGTGTGGCTGGGCCTGTACTTGTTTGTCTACTGGTTCTAAGCGAACACGGGCGTCACCGTGGCATCGGGGTGGCGCCTACGGGCACGCTCCGCGGGCTGCGCCAGGCGCAGCCACGCAGACGGGCGCAGCCCGGCAGTGATCAGCGAAAACCGGTACTCTCTATCCAGCCCATGTGGTGGGCGAACAGCACAAACAAAAACAGGACCACCGATAACCCGATGCGTACCGTCAATGCGTTGACCGTACGATTGGTGGTGCCCTTATCCTTCATCAAGTAAAACAGCGCAGACGCCAGACTGGCCAGAATACCGATGAATGCCAAGACGACAACAATGCGCATTTTGGCCTCCGGGGTAAAACGGAATTATTGCAGACATGGCTCATTCAGTACGGCGTATCTTGTTAACTTTGGTACTGCTGGGCCTGGTCGTCGCGCTGTGTGTTTCGTTGGGGGCATGGCAGCTGCGTCGCGCGGACGAACGTCTGGCCACGGCCGAGCGCATTGAGGCAGGCCGGGCGCAGACGCCCGTGGTGCTTAGAGCAAGCACGCCCGATACGGAGCTTACCGCCTGGCGGCCGGCGCGGGTCGCGGGACAATGGCTGAATCAATTCACCATCTTGCTGGATAACCGTAACCAGCACGGCAAACCCGGCTACTGGCTTGCCACGCCGATGCTGCTTGCCGGGCGCGATGAAGTCGCGGTGCTGGTGCTGCGCGGATGGCTGCCTCGGACCTTGGGTGCGAATGCGGGCGTGCGTCAGCTTCCCGATCTGCCACCGACGCCAGACGGCGTCCAGACCATCGTGGGCGAGATGTATCCCCACGTGCCGCGCTTGTTTGAATTATGGTCATTGGGCTCAGACAAACAGGGTCAGTTGCCGGCGACCTTGCCTGCCGCGGACGGCATCCCACAGTTGCAGAATCTGGAATTGGCCGACTACTCCAAGGCCACGGGATTGCGGCTGCTGCCCGTGGTTCTGATGCAGACCGAGGGCGAGGACGCGCTGGTGCGCGATTGGCCCCAGCCGTCCGTCGACTATCACCAGAATCGCGGCTATGCACTGCAGTGGTTTTCATTCGCGGCAATTGCCGCGATCGCGGCCTTGGTGCTGGCCTGGCGCACCTGGCGGCGGCCGTGAGGGCGCCCAGGATTTTGGAACTTTCCCCCGATCAACGACTCTGTCGATGCTGGCTCCCATAGGAAGATACACGTGGCGCAAATGAATCTCACCGGTCCTGCGAAGAAGCGATCGCTCACGCCGCTGGTATTGGTATTGCTGTGTTGCCTTGCGCCCGTCGTGGCGGCTTTTCTCGTCTATAGCAACCCGCAATGGTGGCCGGATCAGTCCAGCAACTATGGCACCCTGGTCGAGCCGCAGCGCCCCATGCCGGGCCCAGATGCGCTGCAATTGACTACACTAGAGGGCGAGCCCTTTGACCTGAATAGTCTGAAGGGCAAATGGCTGCTAGTCAGCGCAGGCGAGGCCGCGTGTCCCGAATCCTGCGCCCGCCAGTTGTTCATCACCCGTAATTCGCATGCCAGCCAAGGCAAGAATGTCGACCGGCTGGCGCGTGTCTGGTTCATCACCGATGACGGCCAGGTGCCTGAGAAGGTCCTGCAAGCCTACCAGGGCACGATCATGCTGCGGGCCAAGCCTGAACAACTGGCGCGTTTTCTGCTGCCCGCAGAGGCACCACCCCGCCCGGCGAGCCCGTCGGCCGATTCACCTGTACGCTCTGTTTCATTGTCCCAAGCTGTTTCTTCACCCGCCGGTCCGTCCGCCCTCGCCGCTGCGCAAGCATTGTCAGGTCCTATCTGGGTCATCGACCCGCTAGGCAATCTGATGCTGCAGTTCCCGGCCGAGGCCGATGGGGTGCGAGTACGCAAGGACATTAGCAAGCTTGTGTATAACTCGCGCATTGGTTAACGCCGCGTCGCTATGCAATCCATCAAAGAACGTTATCGCAAACTGGTGTTTTTCACCTGGTTCCTGACCCTCGATCTGATCATGTTCGGCGCGTTTGTGCGCCTGACGGATTCGGGCCTGGGTTGTCCCGATTGGCCGGGGTGTTATGGCAGCGTCACGCCCATTGGCGCGCTCAGTGACATCCATCAAGCCGCGCAAGCCATGCCTTATGGCCCGGTGACACTGTCCAAGGCGTGGATCGAGATGATTCATCGCTATGTCGGCGCGTTCTTAGGGATGTTGATCATCGCGATTGTGTGGATGGCGTGGCGATACCGGCGTGAATTGGGTCGCTCCCCCGTGCTCGCGGTCGTGACGTTGATCGCGGTGTGTGTGCAGGGGGCGTTCGGCGCTTGGACGGTGACGCACAAACTCATGCCCGCCGTGGTGACGCTGCATTTGGTGCTGGGGCTGTCGCTATTGGCCTTGATGACGTGGCTATCCGCGCGCGAGCGGGTGCATGATCCCGTGCCTGTCAGCGCCAAGCGCTGGCGACCGTGGCTGATTGTCGGACTGGCGCTATTGGCGGTGCAAATCGCGTTGGGCGGGTGGGTAAGCACTAACTATGCTGCGCTGGCTTGTCTGGATTTCCCGACCTGTCACGGGGAATGGGTGCCCGAGATGGATTTCGCGGGCGGGTTCTCTGTGATCCGGGGCTTGGGCGAGCTGCCTTCGGGTGAAATGATTTCCCAGCATGCGCTGACGGCGATCCACTGGGTACACCGCAATTTCGCCTTTATCGTGCTGGTTTATCTCGGTGCGCTGGCGTGGCGATTGCGCGGCGTGTCGGGATTACGGGGTCCGGCTACGCTGATGCTGGCGTTGTTGGGCGCACAGTTGTTGACGGGTCTGACGACGATTTTCTTCCAGTGGCCATTGTTGATTGCGGTGTTACATAACGGCGGTGCGGCGGGCCTGACGCTGGTGAGCGTGGTCATCCTGGTGCGTCTGGCCAACGCGGGCCGTGCGCCGTCGGCCGGATCGGCGCCGGGCGTTTAAAATAGCTCCCATGTCTAGTCTTGCCGCTCCTCAATCCGGCCTGTTGCGCCAGTATCTCGTGCTGACCAAGCCGCGCGTAACGCAGCTGGCTGTGTTCTGCGCCGTCATCGGTATGTTCCTGGCCGTGCCGGGGATGCCCGATCTGGGCCGCGTTGTCTTCGGGACCGTGGGTATCTGGTTATTGGCGGCCGCCGCCTTTGCAATCAACTGCCTGATCGAGCAGGAGGTAGATGCGCGCATGCTGCGCACCGCCCGCCGCGCCACCGCGCGCGGCACGATTTCCGCTACCCAGGTGATTTTGCTGTCCGGGTTGCTGGGCGGCGCCGGCATGCTGGTGTTGTATCACCTGGTGAATCCCTTGACGATGTGGCTCACTTTCGCCACGTTCGTGGGCTACGCGATCATCTACACCATCATTCTCAAGCCACGCACGCCCCAAAACATCGTGATTGGCGGGATATCGGGCGCGATGCCGCCCGCGCTGGGCTGGGCGGCGGTGGCCGATGCCGTGCCCGCCCAGGCATGGGCACTGGTCTTAATTATCTTTATTTGGACGCCCCCGCATTTCTGGGCGCTGGCGCTGTATCGCCGCCACGATTATGTGAAATCGGGGCTGCCCATGTTGCCAGTCACGCATGGCGAGGAATACACGCGACTGCAGATCCTGCTGTATAGCTTGGCGCTGGTGGCCTCGACGGTCTTGCCGTTTATCGTGCGCATGAGCGGCTGGTTCTATCTGGTGTGCGCGCTGGTGCTGGGTGCGATGTTTGTCAGCTACGCGTGGCGGTTGTACCGTCAGTACAGCGACGAGTTGGCGCGTCGCCTGTTCCGGTTCTCGATCCTATATCTGTCGTTGTTGTTCGCCGCCTTATTGGTGGACCACTGGGCCGGCTTGTTGCTTTGACCTGGGAGATCCCATTCATGTCCGTGTTTTCCGCCCTACGCCGCACGTTATTGCGCGGCGCGGCCCTTATGCTTGCCGCCGGCGTGCTGGCCGGTTGCAGCGAGCCCGAAGCAAAATTCCAGGGTAGCGACATCACCGGGACTCACCTGGGCCGCGCGATGGCCCTGACCGATCAAAACGGCGAAAAGCGCACGATCGAGGGCTTGGCCGGCAAGGTGGTGGTGGTGTTTTTCGGGTTCACCCAGTGTCCGGACGTATGCCCCACGGCCTTGGCTGAGCTCTCGCAAGTCATGCAGAAGCTTGGCCCGGACGCCGATCGCGTGCAGGTGCTGATGGTGACCGTCGATCCCGAGCGTGACACCCCGGAGATCCTGAAGCAATACGTGACGAGCTTCGACCCACGCTTTCTCGGCTTGACGGGTACGCCCGCCGAGATTCGCGCGGCGGCGGCATCGTTCAAAGCGTATTACGCCAAAATCCCCACCGAGGGGGACAACTACACCATGGACCATACCGCCGCCTTCTATCTCTTTGATCCGAAAGGCGAATCGCGGGTCTTGCTTGGCAATAGCCTGGGCGCCGACGCGATGGCGCACGATATCAAGCTGTTGTTGGACTCGAAATAAGCGCGGACGCTCGCTTGTCGCGGCGGGCGGCCGGCAGAACGCCCCTCTAGTTTGCCGTGGCCGGTCGGGTATTGCGCCATGCTTCGTAGGCCGCGCGCGCTTCGGGCGTCAGTTCATCGGGCGGCAGCTCGCGCCGGTGGCCCACGATCATCAAGGCGTAGGGCGTGGCCAGGGCTGCCGCTTCGCGGCACAGGCGCGATTCCTCCCCGCGCGAGGGCTCTCTTTCACGCCAGTAATTGATGGCCTGTTCCAGTTCGGGTAGAGAGATGGGAGAATTCATGCGTCTATTGTCCCAGAATCGCTCGGGCCTGACTCCTTGCAGCTTGCAAAGCGTCACCTTCGCAACAGGGCGATACTTCCGCGCACCGCCTTTGGCAGCTTGCTGCAATCGAGCGTAATATCGGCATCTGCACACGGTGACGGATCATCTTTCTGGCGAGCGGCAACTGGCCTGCCCCTGCTGCCTCGGGGCGCTGTCGCGCCGCGGATGACAGCCGCCTCCTACTGCCTGCTATCGGAGACTGTATGACTACGTCCAAATCGAATCCGTTCGTGCTGCCTGGCCTCGGGCAGGAGGGAGACCTCGCCGGTAACCCGTTTTTGGCCAGCATGGAAATGATGCGCAACGCGTGGGCCGGATTGACCGGCCCGGGTGGGTTGGCGCAGTCCTTGCCGATGGCGCCGCCCATGAATCTCGAAGACCTGGAGCGTCGCATCAACGAGCTGCGCTCCGTCGAAAGCTGGCTGCGGATGAACTTGTCCATGTTGAGCAGCGCGATCCAGGGTATGGAGGTGCAGCGTTCAACGATTGCGACGCTGCGTTCTTTCGTGGCCGCCGGTGCGAATGCGGACGGGCCGTCTCCGCTGGAAGTCGTGCTGGGACTCAAGCCTGGCAAAGACGCGGCCCCGCCTTTCGCTGCGCCCAAATCTGAGCCCGAACCCCAGCCGCCGGAGACGCCGACCGGCAGTGAAGGCGCCAGCGCAGCCGATCCGATGGCCCAGGCTGCGCAGTCAGCGTCGCAAGCGTGGTGGAATTTGCTGCAGCAGCAGTTCAACCAGATCGCTACCGCGACCGCCGCCAGCATGCCGGCCACGCCGCAGGCCGGGGCACCCGCAGCGGGCGCTGACGCGCCATCGGCTGCTTCCGACGCCGCGCCGCGCAAGCGCGCCCCGCGTAAAACCGCGGCCAAGCGCGCAACCAACACTCGTAAATCCTAATCTTCCCCGTTGGGGACGGGGCGCGTGCCTGCTGTGCGTGCCTCGATTATTGCTGATCCACTTATGCTTAACGTCGTTATCCTCGCTGCCGGTCTCGGTAAACGCATGCAGTCTGATCTGCCCAAGGTCTTGCACCCGCTGGCCGGTAAACCCATGCTCGAACATGTGGTCGACAGCGCCACAGAGCTGAATCCCGGCCGCATCGTCGTCGTGGTGGGTCATGGTGCCGAGCGTGTGCGCAGCGCGTTCGAGGGCCGCGAGGGACTGAGCTTTGCCCTGCAACAACCGCAGCAAGGCACGGGCCATGCCGTGCAGCAAGCCGTTCCGCTTTTGGGCGAAGACGGCAATAACGATGTGACGTTGGTGCTATACGGCGATGTGCCGCTGGTGCAGCCAGAAACGCTCAAGCGTCTGCTCGATGCGCGCGGTGACGGCGCGGCCGTGCTGACGGAGATCCTCGACGATGCAACGGGCTATGGCCGTATCGTGCGCGATGCGCAAGGCCAAGTCGCGCGTATTGTCGAGCATAAGGACGCCAACGACGAAGAGCGCGCGATTCGCGAGGTCAATACCGGCATTCTGGTGGCCCCGACGGCCAAACTGAAAGACTGGCTCAGCCGCATCGACAACAACAATGCGCAAGGCGAGTATTACCTGACCGATGTGGTGGGCCTGGCCGTCGCCGACGGCGTGGCAGTGGGCGCCGCACACCCGGCCGCGGGTTGGGAAACGCTGGGCGTAAACAGTCGCGTGCAACAGGCCGAGCTGGAGCGCCGCTATCAGTATGAACAAGCGCGTCGCCTGTTAGAGGCCGGCGTCACGCTCATGGACCCCGCCCGTTTCGATGTGCGAGGTTCCCTCGCCTGCGGACGCGATGTCGTGATCGATGTGGGGTGCGTGTTCGAAGGCAAGGTGGAGTTGGCAGACGGCGTGCGCGTCGGACCACATTGTGTGCTGCGCGATGTCTCGATCGGCCCCGGTACGCAGATCGAAGCGTTCAGTCACCTGCAACGGGCGGTGGTGGGCGGGGACGCCCGCATTGGTCCCTATGCGCGCCTGCGTCCCGGCGCCAAGCTCGGCGATCGTACCCATGTCGGTAATTTTGTCGAGATCAAAAACAGCGTGCTCGACGTCGATAGCAAGGCGAATCATCTGGCCTATATCGGTGATGCCGATGTGGGCGCGCGCGTCAACGTCGGTGCAGGCACCATCACTTGCAACTACGATGGCGTGAACAAATTCCGTACGACGATCGAAGACGATGCGTTTATCGGATCGGATACGCAACTTGTCGCACCCGTACGCGTGGGACGCGGCGCCACCCTGGGGGCGGGAACTACGCTGACTGAAGACGCACCAGCGGGCAAGCTCACGCTATCACGCGCCCGTCAAACCACTATCGAGGGTTGGCAGCGTCCGCAGAAGAAATCGTGAGTTCGAACACGTCAAACTGCGCGCAGTCGCGCGGCGCCAAGGAACGTCAGGCTTTGCCTGACGGTTTGCCCACGCCGCGCCGCCACTATGCGGCGGCAACCGTCCTGGTGGGCATCAGCATGTCGGTGCTCGACACCTCGATCGCCAACGTGGCATTGCCCACCATCGCGGCAGACTTGCATGCACAGCCCTCGCAGGCAGTTTGGGTCGTCAACGCGTATAACCTCGCGGTGGTGATGCTGTTGTTGCCGCTATCCGCGGTGGCAGAGCGCGTGGGCTTTCGCCGGATGTTTACGGTGGGCTTGGCGTTGTTTGCGATCGCGTCGTTGTGTGGCGCGTTGTCGCAGACGCTTTGGCATCTGACGGCGGCGCGCGTGGTGCAAGGCATAGGCGCGGCATCGCTGATGTGCATGTTTGGCGGTCTGGTGCGCAATATCTACCCGTTGCGTATGCTGGGCCGAGGTATCAGCATTAACGCAACGACTGTCGCGATCATGTCGGTGCTTGGGCCGACGGTAGGATCGATCATCCTCGATGTGGCGCATTGGCGGTGGATCTTCGCGATCAATATTCCCATCAGTGTGGGCGTCATGTTTGGCTTGCGTTATTTGCCCGAGGTGCCCCGTAGCGTCGGACGTCTGGATTGGAGCAGCGCCTTGCTTTGCATGGTGACGTTGGGCGTTTTTATCACCGGCGTTGATATGCTGGGGCAAAGTCCCTGGCGTGGCGTCGCGCTGATCACGCTGTCTGTCATCGCGGGGGGCATACTGGTGCGGCGCGCGAGCCATCAGACCGCGCCACTTGTGCCCGTGGACTTGTTGCGTATCCGGCCTGTTGCGTTCGCCGTGGGAGCGTCGGTATGTACATTTGCCGCGCAGATGGCGGCCTTTGTGTCGCTACCGTTTTACTTTCAGCAGGTGCTGGGACGTCCCTATCTAGAGGTGGGTTTGTTGATGGGCGCTTGGCCAATAGGTACGGCCATCGTCGCGCCGTTTGCCGGTCGTTTATCCGACCGTTATTCCGCTGCGATATTGAGCGGCGTGGGTGCTGGCGCGATGACATTGGGATTAGCGGCGCTCGCCATGCTGCCATTGAGTGCGCATAACGGCGTCATCATGGCCGCGATGGGTTTGACCGGAATGGGGTTCGGATTTTTCCAAACGCCTAACAATCGCGCGATGCTGTCATCGGCGCCGCGCCAACGCAGTGGTGCGGCCGGCGGAATGCAGGCGACGACGCGTGTGTTCGGTCAAAGCTTCGGTACGGCTTTGGTGGCAATTGCGTTCAGCGTGGGCGGCGCGAATGGTTCTACCGTCGCACTCGTGCTTGCCACGTTGTGCGCGGCGGTGGCCATCGCGGTGAACTCTGTGCGGGCGAACAAGCTACGCGTTGAATGATGAAGGTCTTGCAACTGAATTTCGAAAAAGGCTGGCGCGGCGGTGAGCGTCAAACGCTCTACTGCATGCGTGCGTTTCGTGCGGCGGGGCATGATGTAGAAGTGTTATGCCGCGCGGGCGCGCCGCTTGAGGCGCGTTGCAAGGAAGAAGGCTTTGTCACGCATGGCGTGCGTAACGTGCCGGCGCAGCTCGCGTATCTGGCGCGGGCGGGTCGGCACTACGACATCATCCACGCCCAGACGGCGAACACCGTTACGTGGGCAGTGTTGACCAAAGCCTTCCACGGCCGCCCGGTGGTGTTTTCGCGTCGTACATCATTCGAAGTCGAACCCGGTGACCAGTGGAAGACCGGCGCGAAATGGCGCCGCGTGGATGGCTTTGTCGCGATCAGCGAGATGGCCGCGGCCGAGCCCAGACGTTTAGGCTTGCAGCCCGTGATCATCCGCAGTGCTGTTGAGCCCCACGCCATCGACCATGCGAATGTCGATCGCTTAGTGGCCGAACTGGGGTTGCAGGGCAAAAAGGTATTGGCTACCTCGGCGGCGCTGATTCACGATAAAGATCCGCTCACGTTGATACGCGCGGTGGGTGAGTTGGCGCGCACGCGTCGTGATTTTGTGTTTGTGCACTTTGGCGCGGGCGGTGATCGCGAGGCGCAGGCGCGCGCGGAAGTCCAAGCCTTAGGGTTGCAAGACGTCTACCTGTTCGCGGGTTTTCGCAAGGGTGTGGAAGACTTCTACAGCATCTTTGACGTGTTCGTGATGAGCTCCATCGAAGAAGCGCTCGGCAGCAGTGTGCTGGACGCTTTTCTGCAACGCGTACCGGTCGTGTCTACGGACGCTGGTGGCCTAAAAGAAAGTCTGGCCGATGGTCGTGGCGTGTTGTGTCCGGTTGGCGATGTGCAAGCGTTAGCGAGTGGCATGGCGCGTTGTCTGGACGATGCTGCGTTCCGCGACGCGTGCACGCAGCGTGCGTACGACTATGTTCGTAGCGAGCATGATGTGACAGAGATGGGGCGGCGTTATTTAGCACTGTTCGAACGTCTGCTTGCGCAACGTTGAGGCGCAACGGTTAAGCCTCTGAAATATCCACGCGGGTTTCAAATTTCGCCCGATGCACCGAGAAAAACGTGCGCACATTGCGCACGTTCGCCTGTGCCGTGAACGCGCGATGCACGAGTGCGTGATAAGCAGGCATATCGGGCACTTGAGCAACGACAACGAAATCCGGGCCGGTGGATACGCGATAGCACTGCAGCACCGCGGGCTCGTTCAGCATTGCTGTTTCAAAGGCAGCGAGGTTCTCCGCAGCCTGTATATCCAGTGTGATCTCGACGATCGCCGTCAAACTGCTGCCTATCTTCTCTGGCGCCAAGATGGCAACCTGGCGCGTGATTACCCCCGTTTCCACGAGCCGTCGCACGCGGCGCAGGCACGTAGGCGGCGATGCATGGACGCGGCCGGCCAGTTCTTGGTTGGTCAGCGCGCAGTCTTGCTGGAGTTGGACGAGGATGCGCCGGTCGAGGTCGTCTAATTCGACCAAAGGGGATTGATTCACGTACTTTTATTTCATCGGGGAGCTCTAAAAGAAAGAATATTTAATCATACTTATGTAAGAAAATAAGCTTTCATATACACCAAAATTAAGAAATCAAATTTCACCCCAACCAGCGCACAATGCGCCACATACTTACCGAAAACGAGGTTTTCTATGTGCGGAATTGTCGGCGCCGTCGCTCAACGTGACATCACTCCCATCCTGGTCGAGGGCCTGAAGCGGCTGGAATACCGCGGCTATGATTCCTGCGGCGTTGCCTTGTATATGGACGGCGCATTGCGGCGCACGCGCAGCACCAAGCGCGTGGCCGAGCTGGCTGACCAGATCGCCGAGGACAAGCTGTCGGGTTTTACCGGCATTGCGCACACCCGTTGGGCCACCCATGGCGCACCCGCCACGCACAATGCCCATCCGCACTTCTCGCAGCTGGGTAACGACGAGCCTCGTATCGCGTTGGTCCACAACGGCATCATTGAAAACCACGATGAACTGCGCGCCGAATTGCAGGCCGCCGGCTATGTGTTCGAAAGCCAGACCGACACCGAAGTCATCGCGCACTTGGTTAACCACCTGTACAACGGCGACCTCTTCGAGGCCGTGCAACAAGCCGTGCGCCGTCTGGAAGGCGCATACGCCATCGCCGTGTTCTGCCGCGATGAGCCGCATCGTGTCGTGGGCGCGCGCCAGGGTTCGCCCTTGGTCGTGGGCGTGGGCGAAAACGAGAACTTCCTCGCTTCTGACGCCTTGGCACTGGCCGGCACCACCGATCGCATCATTTATCTCGAAGACGGCGACGTAGTGGATCTGCAGCTCTCGCGCGTATGGATCACGGATACCGAAGGCAAGCCGGTCGAGCGCCAGACCCACACTGTGCATGTGCACACGGGTGCTGCCGAGTTGGGCCCCTATCGCCATTACATGCAGAAGGAAATCTTCGAGCAGCCGCGCGCCGTGGGCGATACGCTGCAGGCCATCGAAGCCATCACGCCGGAGCTGTTTGGCGATGAGGCGTACAAGATTTTCAAGAACATCGACTCCGTGTTGATCCTGGCTTGCGGCACCAGCTACTACGCGGGTTTGACGGCGAAATACTGGATTGAATCCATTGCGCAGATTCCTGTCGCAGTCGAAATCGCCAGCGAGTACCGCTATCGCGACAGCGTGCCGAATCCGCGTGCGTTGGTGGTGACCATCTCGCAGTCCGGTGAAACCGCCGACACGCTCGCGGCGTTAAAGCATGCACGATCGCTGGGCATGGAAAATACGCTGACCGTGTGCAACGTATCCACCAGCGCCATGGTGCGCGAATGCAAGCTCGCCTACATCACGCGCGCGGGCGTGGAAATCGGCGTGGCCTCCACCAAAGCCTTCACGACGCAGTTAACGGGTCTGTTCCTGCTGACGCTGGCCTTGGCTCAAGTGCGTGATCGTCTGACCGCTGAACAAGAAGCCGAACACCTCAAAGCCCTGCGTCACCTGCCGGTCGCTATTGGCTCTGTCCTCGCGCTGGAGCCGCAAATCATGGCATGGGCGGATCGATTTGCCACCAAGGAGAATGCGCTATTCCTGGGCCGTGGCATGCACTATCCCATTGCGTTGGAGGGTGCGTTAAAGCTTAAAGAGATCAGCTACATTCACGCGGAAGCCTATCCCGCTGGGGAGCTCAAACATGGCCCGCTGGCGCTTGTGACCGAGCATATGCCGGTGGTGACGATCGCTCCGCGCGATGCGCTGTTGGAAAAGCTGAAATCCAATATGCAGGAAGTGCGCGCCCGTGGCGGCGAGCTATACGTGTTTGCCGATGCGGATAGTCGCATCACTAATAGCGATGGTATGCACGTGATTCGCATGCCGGAGCACTATGGCATGCTGTCGCCGATTCTGCATACGATACCGCTGCAGTTGCTGTCGTATCACACGGCGTGTGCACGTGGGACGGATGTGGATAAACCGCGGAATCTGGCGAAGAGTGTGACGGTGGAGTAAGCACACGCGAAGCCGTGGCGCCTGAATGGAAGACATCAGGCGCCATTATGAACGAACGAAGTGCAATGCCTCTGTCTTTATCCAAGCCAATGACGGAGGATCAAGCCAGACGCACATCATGTTCAGGAAGCACGACCAAATCCTCCCGCCCGGTCGCGTGCAGCTGCATGGCCTCGCGCGCAATCGCGACAATGGCCGCGCCTAGTTTCACCGCGTGATCCGGGCGCCAGCTGGCGATGAGCGGCATGTCGGCCAAGGGATGGTCGCATTGGATCAGACGATAATCGCCGCTCTCGATGAAAGGCCTCGCGCACGCAATGGGCAAGGTCGCGATACCGATATTCTGTTCCAGCAATTTGCGGCTCGCGCCAATCGAAGACACGAAGTGCATGTGATGCGGCCACACACCGTTCTTCTCCATAATGTGCAACAGCGACATATAGGGTTGAGAGTCCCGCGGGAACGTGATGATCGGCCAGCTCGTCAGTTCGCTCAAGCTCATGCGCTGTGGAACATCCGACTCGGCCAGGCAAATCCAGCCCATCTTCATCGCGCCTATTTCGCGGTTGTACATGTTCTCTTCGACAATAGGGTCCGCTTGCAAGGCGATATCGACTTCGCCATTACGCATGAGCTGATGCAGTCGACGCGCGGACTCGGTAGTGAGCTCGATCTGCGCCTCGGGCAGTTCGCGTTCGAGTCCGCGTACCAGTTCGGGAAACCAGGAATGGGTGATGGATTCAATGACCCCCAAACGCAGACGGCGCCGCAGCGGTAGTGCGTCGCGCATGAGATGAAGCATGGATTTGGATGCCTCCACCATTTGCTGAGCGTAGGGCAGCAGCATGCGTCCCGCGTGGGTCAGCTGTACCGAGCGGGCCTTGCGCTCGAACAGCGGCTGGTTGAACTCCTCCTCCAGCGCGGCGATGCGTCCCGAGATGGCGGCTTGCGTCAGATTGCATTTCGCCGCCGCGGCTTTGAAGCTGCGCAGCTGCGCCACCCAAATAAAGGTCTCCAGGAATCGTACATTCACGGCGTTTTTCCCGCCCCGAAGTGAGGCATCAAGCATTTCCGGGGGTAGTTTATTCCAACTTTTAGTTATCGTTGACGCCCGTCATTGCTACGTCATTACAGGTTTCATTAACTTTTTCTTATCTCACAGATCGAAAAAAAAAGTTTGTTGACATCTCGACGCAATGTGAAAATGCGCCTTCCGATTAGGGGAATGCTATGAAAAAGATATCTCGTCTGGCCGCGTTCTGCGGCGTCGCCTGCAGCATGTTGTTCGCCTCCCAAACGGTGTCGGCGGCCAAGGTAAAGTGGGATCTGACCAACGACTACCAAGCCTCTTCGCTTTCCGGTCAGATGGACCAAATGTTTGCGAAGAAGGTCAACGAGCTGACCGACGGGCGCGTGACGGTCAACGTTCACCTCGGCGGATCGCTGGGCTATAAGTCGGCCGACGCGCTGGATGCCGTGGAAACCGGCGCGGTTCAGATCGCCGACTCGTCCAGCTCGTTCTGGGGCGGCCTGGATCCGCTGTTCAAGCTGACCAGCATGCCGTTTGTCGTGTCGACGTATGAAGAAGCCCGTATTCTCTACGATGTGGCGCGTCCTTATTACGAGAAGGCGCTGCTCGAGCGTAATCAATACCTGCTCTATGTGATCCCATGGGCTCCGTCGGGTCTGTGGACGCGTAAGCCGATCAACAACCAAGCCGATCTGGCGAACCTGCGTATTCGCACGTACGATCCGAACGGTATCGTCGCGCTGCGTGCCATTGGCGCCGCTCCGTTGCAAACGCCGATCGGCGATGTGATGCCCATGCTGGCGACCAACGCGCTCGACGGTGTGTTGACGGCGGCCGAAGGCGGCGCGGTGCTGAAGTTCTGGGAACAGCTTCCCCATTACACCGCCATCAACTACGCCATGTCCTTGCAGATCGCCGCGATCAACAAAGACGCGTTCGACGATCTGTCGGAAGCTGATCGCAAGGCCGTCATGCAGGCCGCGAAAGACACCGAGGACTTCGGTTGGAACGAGTTGAAGGCACGCGAAGTGGCGACCTACGAACTCATGCGCAAGAACAACGTGACGATCGCCACGGAAATCGATCCCGCCTTCATGAACGCATTGCGCGACACCAGCAAGACGATTCAGGAAAGCTGGTTGAAGGAAACGGGCGAGCGCGGCCAGAAGATCCTCAGCGACTTCAACGCGCGTAAAGCCGCAGCGAAGTAACGCCTCATTGATGTTGTGTGTCCATGCACGGGATATCCCGGTGCATGGGCAGCACGGGCATCCCGATTTTTCTTTCCTTCAAGCGACTCCGATGAAATTCATCTTGACGATCGCGGATCGAGCCTCCGCGCTCGCCGCTGGGCTCGCGTCCGTGTTATTGGTTTTAATGGTCGCGCACACGGTACTCGAAATCGCGCTGCGTACCGTTGGTATGTCCACCCATGTGCTCGATGAGCTCGTGGGATATGAACTGGCGGCCATGGTTTTCTTGGGCTTAGGACAGGCGCTCAGACAAGGCGCTCTCATCCGCGTGGATATCCTCCTCTCGAAGCTGCGCGGACGTGCGCGCCGGGCTGTCGAGGCGTTGGGCGCCTTTCTGAGCCTGCTGGCTGTCGGCTTCCTGTGCTACTACTTTTACCTAGCCATCACGCGTTTTCTCGCGCGCGGAACACTGAGCAATTCGGTGATCGCGGTGCCGCTTTGGATTCCCAATACGATCATTATGGTCGGTCTGATCATTTTCGGGTTGCAGCTCATCGCCTATCTATTGCGCATGATCAGCGGCGATGCCTCGATCGAGGAACCCAGTCATGCAGAAGTGCTGTAGGAGCCGCACATGAATGAATTGCTAACCGGCGGCATCATGCTGCTGTTGCTGGTGCTATATCTCGGGCTCGGGGTATGGATCTTCATGGGGCTGATTCTGGTATCGGCGACCGCCCTGTATTTCGTGGCCGATTTCTCGCTCACGCGCATCGGATTTAGCCTACAGACCATCGTGTGGTCCAGCTCCACGCGTTGGGAGTTGGCGGCATTGCCCATGTTCATCTGGATGGGCGAGCTGATGTATCGCACCGATATATCCGAACGCTTGTTCCGGGGCCTCGCACCGTTGGTGTCGATGCTGCCTGGCCGTCTGCTGCACGTTAACGTGTTGGGTTGCACGCTGTTTGCCGCCATCAGCGGCTCTAGTAGTGCGACCACGGCGACTGTCGGCAAGATCACCATCAAGAACCTGAAGGAACGCGGTTATTCCGAGAAGCTTGCAATCGGATCGCTGGCCGGCGCGGGCAGCCTGGGACTGCTTATCCCGCCCTCTGTCGTGCTGATTATTTTTGGGGTCGTGGGCGAAGTCTCGATCTCGAAGTTGTTCATGGCGGGCGTGCTGCCGGGGCTGATGACGGCGGCGTTCTATGTCATATACGTCATGATCGTCTCGTCAACCGGCAAGAATGCCGTGCCGCCGGCACCGAAGTATTCTTGGCGCGACCGAATTCGCGGGCTTTATGACATTTCCCCGATTGTCGCGCTCGTCGCGCTCATCATGGGTGGCTTGTATAGCGGTGTGGTGTCCCCTTCGGAAGCGGGCGCGGCTTCCGTTGCGGTGAGCTTGCTCTACATCCTGCTGTCGGGCCAGTTCAGCATTCGCCTGATGCGCGAGTCGCTTGCCTCCACGGTCAACATTTCGTCCATGCTGTGCGCCATCATTATCGCGGCGAATTTTCTATCGACTGCGATGGGGTATCTGCACGTTCCTGCCAGCATTGCCAACGGTATCGCGTCGCTGGACCTGAATCCGTATGTGCTGATCCTGGTGCTCGCATTGTTCTTTACGCTGCTGGGGCTGTTCCTGGAAGGCGTTTCCATCACCGTGATGACCTTGCCCATCACGTTGCCGCTGGTCGTGCAGGCGGGCTTCGATCCCGTGTGGTTCGGCGTGTTCCTGGTGATCGCAGTGGAGATGGCGACCATTACGCCGCCGGTGGGTTTTAACCTGTTTATTCTGCAGGGCTTGACCGACAAGAGCCTCGGTTATGTGGCCCGCGCGGCATTGCCGTTCTTCCTCATTATGCTTTTAAGCGGAGTCCTGATCACGATCTTCCCCGAGATCGCGCTGTGGCTCACGCGTTCCATGTAAACCGATTCTGGAAGTATTGATCATGAGATTACAAGACAAAGTAGCCTTCATCACTGGCGCTGGTACCGGCATCGGTCAGGCGATCGCGCAACAATACGCGCAACAAGGCGCGGCCGTCGCCGTCATTGAGAAAAACGCGGAAAACGGCCGCAAAACCGCCGACGCAATCAACGCAGCCGGTGGCCGTGCGCTGTTTATCGAAACGGACGTGACCGATGAAAAGCAAGTCGCTCACGCGGTGGCGGAAACGGTTCGTACGTTTGGCAAGCTGGATATCCTGGTCAACAACGCCGGCGGTTCGCTGCCGCAGGATGGCCCGGTGACCGAGGTCGACAACGACACCTTCTGGAAGACGATCAATCTCGATCTGTTCGGGACGTGGCTGTGCTGCCGTTATGCCGTGCCGGAAATCGTCGCTGCCGGTGGCGGATCGGTGATCAACATCGTGTCGTTCTATGGCTTGGTGGGCTCGCCCTCGCGTTCGGCATACTCCACGGCGAAAGGCGGCGTGATTGCGCTCACGCGCACCATGGCGGTCGACTACGCGCCGAAGAAGATTCGGGTCAACGGTATTGCTCCCGGCACGACGCTGACCGAGCGCTCGCGCAAGCTGGTCGATACGATCCCTGCCCTGGGCGTTCTGAAAGGACAGCACTTGCTGGGTCTTCTGGAACCCGAAGACATCGCACACACCGCGGTGTACCTCGGCTCTGACGAATCGGCGCGTACCACCGGTCAGATCTTTTCGATCGATAGCGGTCTGACGGCACAGTAGGGTACGTATGGGGCTGCGATTGGATACGACGTCCGGCGATTATGAAATCTTCCGGGCAGGCGACTTTCGTCTGCAATCAGGCGAGGTTCTACCGGACGCGCGCATTGCGTTCAAGACTGCCGGTCGGCTCAATGCGCGAGGCGATAACGCGATCGTTTATCCCACCTCGTATGCAACGCGCCATACCGATATCGAGTGGATGGTCGGCCCGGGGCGTGCGCTGGATACCGACCACTATTACGTGGTCATTCCGAACATGCTCGGCAATGGCTTGTCCAGCTCGCCGAGCAATACCGACGCGGCGTGTTTCCCGGCTGTGTCGGTGCTGGATAACGTGGTGCTTCAGCATGAGTTGTTGTTCGAGCAACTAGGCGTGCGGCGCTTGGCCTTGGCCGTGGGGTTTTCCATGGGTGCGCAGCAAGCGTATCAATGGGCCGCGGCCTATCCCGAGAAAGTGGCGTGTCTGGCAGCGATTTGCGGGACGGCGCGTACCACGCGTCACAACTTTGTGTTCCTCGAAGGCGTCAAGGCCGCGCTGACAGGCGATCCCACATGGAACGGCGAGCAATTCGTCGGCCGTGCCGAACGCGGTCTAAAGGCGATGGCGCGCGTGTATGCGGGATGGGGACTGTCGCAGGCCTTTTATCGGCACGAGCTGTATAAAGGCATCGGATACGCCAACCCGGAGGAGTTCATCGTCAACGACTGGGAACGTTTCTTCGGTCGTCATGATGCCAATGACCTGCTGGCCATGCTGCACACATGGCAACGCACAGACATCAGCGACAATCCCCTATACGGTAAAGACCTGCCCCGCGCGCTCGGTTCGATCCAGGCCAAGAGCTTGATCATGCCGAGCCGTACGGATTTGTATTTCACCGTGCCCGATATCGAGGCCGAGGCGAGCATGATTCCCGATGCCAGGATGCAAGTCATCGAGACCGATTGGGGCCATCGTGTGAATAATCCCAAGCAGAATCCTCGCGACGCGGATTTTGTGCAGGATCGTATCCGCGAATTGCTTGCGGCTGTGTGAGCGGGGCGCAGCTCGCGCAATCGGTATCGACGCTACTGTGAACGCTGTGCCTATCACCGGGCAGAGTTGCTGCCCTCATAACGTTCAGGGCCTGTATCCCTACGATTAGGAATACAGGCCCTGAATCTTATGCACGGGGCATCACGTGGGGGATGTCCGACCCCGCCATCAGCGTCAGTCGGACATTCTGGCGCAACGCTTATACCGCGCCGTATCCACCACCTCCCGGCGTTTCCACGACAAACACATCACCCGCACGCAACTGCGCGCTATCCTGCGCTGCCAGCTCTTCAACCGTTCCATCCGCACGCTCGATGTAGTTGCGGCCGACCATCGCCGGGCTACCGCCCGCCAAGCCAAACGGCGCATACACGCGATTGTTCGACAGAATGGCCGCCGTCATGTCCTCGAGGAAGCGCATGCGGCGAATGCCACCGTCGCCGCCGCGATAACGGCCCGCGCCGCCCGAACCGTGACGGATCTCGTACGACTCAAGACGCACGGGGAAGCGCAGCTCCAGCACTTCAGGGTCGGTCAGACGAGAGTTTGTCATATGAGCCTGAACCACCGACGTACCCGCGAAACCTTCGTCATGGGGTCCCGCGGCATCGATGCGCATTGGACCCGCACCCGTGCCGCCCGAGATGGTCTCGTAGTACTGATAACGCGCGTTCCCGAACGTGAAGTTGTTCATCGTGCCCTGGCTCGCGGCCAGCACGCCCAGCGCGCCATACAGCGCGTTGACGATACACATCGACGTTTCGACGTTACCCGCTACGACCGAGGCCGGCGGATTTGGGCGCAGCATCGAACCCTCGGGGATGATGATCTCGATGGGCTTCAAGCACCCCGCGTTCAACGGAATGTCGTCATCGACCATGGTGCGGAACACATACAGCACGGCGGCAACCGCAATCGCGCCAGGCGCGTTGAAGTTGTTATCCAGCTGTGCGGACGTGCCCGTGAAATCGACCACGGCCGTACGCGCTTCGCGGTTCACGCTGACGGCGACGCGAATGACCGCGCCGTTATCCAAGGGGTACTCGAACTTGCCGTCCTTCAACACCGAGATCACGCGACGCACGGCTTCTTCGGCATTGTCTTGCACGTGGCCCATATAGGCGCGCACGACATCCAGACCGAAGTGATCGCACATGCGCAGCAGTTCCTGCACGCCCTTCTCGTTAGCGGCGATCTGCGCGTGCAAGTCGGCGATGTTTTGATCCGGGTTACGCGCGGGCCAGCGGCCCGAGGCCAGGATTTCGCGTGCAGCGGCATCGCGGAACTCGCCATTGCGCACCAGTTGGAAGTTGGTGAACAGCACACCTTCGTCTTCGACAGTCTTGGAATCCGGCGGCATGGAGCCCGGCGTGGTGCCGCCGATATCGGCGTGGTGGCCACGCGATCCAACAAAGAACAGGATCTCGTTGCCTTCACGATCGAACACCGGCGTGATGACGGTGACATCGGGCAAGTGCGTGCCGCCGTGATAGGGATCATTCACCACATACGCGTCGCCCGGCTGCATGCGGCCAGCGTTGGCGTTCATGATGGTTTTGATCGACTCGCCCATCGATCCTAGATGCACCGGCATGTGCGGAGCGTTGGCAATCAGATTGCCTTCGGCGTCAAAGATCGCGCAAGAGAAGTCCAGGCGTTCCTTGATGTTGACCGAGTAAGCCGTGTTCTGCAGGCGATAGCCCATCTGTTCGGCAATGGACATGAAGAGGTTGTTGAACACCTCCAGCATGACCGGATCGGCCTGAGTGCCCACGGCACGACGTTCCGGACGTGCCTCGACGCGCTTGAGCACGATGTGATCGAGCTGCGTCAGTTCTGCCTGCCAGCCGGGTTCAACAATGGTCGTCTGGTTCGGCTCGGAGATGATCGCGGGTCCCGGGATGACATCACCCGGAATCAGATCCGCACGCACATACAGCGGCGTATCGCGCCATGCGCCCTGCCCGTACATCTGCACGGTTTCGCGCGCAGCGAGTGCGGTGTCGCGGGTGCGCGTTTCTGGTTGCTCCGTCGCCGGTTCGCCGCCGCCGGTTGCTTCGACCGAAATGGTCTCGACCACGAGTTCACGACCGGGCATCAAGAACGAATAACGCTGACGATAAGCGGCCTCGAAGTCCTTTTGAACTTGCTCGATGTCCGCGAACGCGACCTCCAGTGCGGTGTCGGTGCCTCGGTATTTCAGGTGCAGACGACGCAATACACGGATCTGATCTTGCGGCACATGCTGACGTTCCAGCTCGCCTTGAGCTTGTGCGGCCAGCTCGTCGAGCTCGCTTTGCAGTTCAGCCATCAATGCTGCGTCGAGTACTTTCTCCACGCTCTTTTGACGCATATCCGTCTGATCGGCCAAGCCCATGCCATAGGCCGACAGCACGCCGCCCAAGGGGTGCGCGAAAACCGTCGTCATGCCCAACGCGTCGGCAACCAAGCAAGCGTGTTGACCACCCGCGCCACCGAACACGGTCAACGCGTATTCGGTCACATCATGGCCGCGCTGCACCGAGATGCGCTTGATGGCTTCGGCCATATTGCCCACGGCGATTTCGAGGAAGCCTTCGGCCAGTTGCTCAGGCGTCATCTCGCGGCCGGTGGCCGTGCGGATTTCGTCAGACATCGCGGTAAAGCGCTCGCGTACGACGTCGGCATCCAGCGGCTGATCGGCCTGCGGGCCAAAGACACGCGGGAAGTAATCTGGCTGAATCTTGCCAAGCAAGACGTTGCAGTCCGTCACGGCCAACGGGCCGCCACGGCGATAGCACGCCGGGCCGGGGTTGGCGCCAGCCGAATCCGGGCCCACGCGCAGACGCGCGCCATCGAAATGCAGGATCGATCCACCGCCCGCGGCCACGGTATGGATGCTCATCATCGGCGCACGCATGCGCACGCCAGCGACTTGCGTATCGAACTCGCGCTCGAATTCACCCGCATAGTGCGACACATCGGTGGACGTGCCACCCATATCGAATCCGATGATGCGATTAAAGCCAGCCAGCTCGCTGGTGCGAACCATGCCGACAATGCCGCCCGCCGGGCCGGACAGAATGGCGTCCTTGCCGCGGAAGCGATGCGCATCGGTCAAGCCACCGCTGGATTGCATGAACATCAGGCGGATGCCGGGCAATTCGCTCGCCACCCGATCGACATAGCGCTTCAAGATGGGCGACAGATACGCATCGACCACCGTGGTGTCGCCACGCGAGACATACTTGATCAACGGACTGACTTCGTGCGAGGCCGATACCTGCGTGAACCCGATCTCGCGCGCGATGTCGGCGGCGCGTTTTTCATGTGCAGGCGCGTACCAAGCGTGCAAGAACACGACGGCGACCGAACGCACGCCATCGTCATAGACACGCTGCAGATTCTCGCGCAGAGCGGCTTCGTCCAATGGACGTACCACTTCGCCTTTGGCGTCCATGCGCTCATCGGCTTCGACCACGGACTCGTACAGCAATTCGGGCAAGACGATGTTGCGATCAAAGAGGCGCGGACGGTTCTGATACGCGATGCGCAGCCCGTCGCGGAAACCCTTGGTGGTCACCAGAACGGTACGCTCGCCTTTGCGCTCCAGCAGCGCATTGGTCGCGACCGTGGTGCCCATCTTCACGCATTCGACTTGATCGGCGGGTACGGGCTGTCCGGGCGCGATGCCCAGCAGTTTACGGATCCCGGCAACGGCCGCATCGCGATACTGCTCGGGGTTTTCCGACAGCACTTTCGCGGTGGTGGTGGTCCCATCGGGGCGTCGCGCCACGATGTCGGTAAACGTACCCCCACGATCAATCCAGAATTGCCATTTCATAAATAACCTCGACTACTAGAGGCCGCCGGGACGTATGTCGCACCGGTCGGTTGTTGCTGGCGGGGCAATACCCCGCGTGTTTGAATCAAAGAGAGGTCGCCGCTCGCGCCGCCTGGTCGTACAAGCCGGATAGCGCCCGCAGCGTATGCGCCAGTTGGCGGCTGAATTCGAGTTCGCCGCCATTTGGCGCGGTCAAGCCCGTGGTCAGGCACTGTTCGCGGATCTCCCCATACCGTTTGATGATGGCCGCGCCTTCGGGCGTCACGCTATAGAAGACCTCCTTGCCATTGCGCTCGCCGCGCACCATGCCCATGCGGTCGAGTTTCTTGAGCGCATAGTTAACGATGTGGGTGTCTTCGATATTTAACGTGAAGCAGATATCGGCGAGCTTCTTCGCCCGCTGACGATGGTAGACGTGGTGAAACACCATGACGTCGGTTGGCGTCAGGTCCGGCAATCCGGCCGCGGCCATGCAGCGAACGATCCAGCGGTCGAAGGCATGGCTGGCGATCATAAGGCCGAATTCGACCTCCGACAGGTCGGGCGCACTACCGTCGGCCAGATGTGCCGATGACGCGATAAGGGGAGACTTCATAGGCGAAAAATTGAGCATCGTTTACGGAATGCTATCAATTTGTCGATAATTCATCAATAAAAATTCGGTGATACCGTAGGCCTTCCCGAGTTTCGAGCGCAAAAAACACCGGCCCTTGTGGCTAAAGGGCCGGCCTGCGTAAAGGTAAATCCACGCGGGAGTGAGCGTGATCGGCGTGGGTGTGCCCGCTAGGATTTACTGGTAGATGGCTTCCACAACAGCACAACCCCCAGGGACACCACGATGCACGTGGCCCCGGCTAACTGCCAAGACGTCACGGTTTCGCCCAGCATTAACACCCCAGCCAGCAATCCGATGACCGGCACCCCCAGACTGAACGGCGCGATACGGTTGGCGGGATGACGGCGTAGCAATCCGGTCCACAGTGCGTAGGCCAGGATCGTCGCGAACCATCCCAGATAAATCGCCGAGAGCCAACTCGCCCACGACGCCGAGGTCCATGCCCAGCGGGTTTCAACGGGGTCAAGCAGCCAGCTTGCCAGACAAAACGGAATGATAGGCACCAGGCTGGACCAGACCACGAAGCCGAGCGCGTTAAAGCCCTCGACCTTCTGCTGTGCCCGGCGCGCGATAATGTTCGAGCCCGCCCACATCGCGGCGGCGGCCAGATTCAGCAGGAACCCCGCGACGGTTGTGCCAACCAGCAAGGAACGGTCGGCATGGTCGCCCACATAGTTCATCGCGAAGCATCCCAAGCCAACCGCCGCACATACCAAGCCGAGTTGCAGGGGCCGCGTCAATTTTTCCTTGAGCAGCACATAGCCGAAGATCGCCGTGAAAAACACCTGAGTCTGCATCAGCACCGACGCCAGCGCGGCGGTCATGCCGACCTTCAGTGCCACAAAGAGCAAACCGAACTGGCCCACGCCTTGGCACAGCCCATAAGCCAACAACCACTTCCACGCATCCTTTGGCGCGCGCACCAGAAAGATCAACGGGAGCAATGCGAACACATATCGCGCGGCACCGAGTTGGAATGGCGTGAAGTCGACCAACGCGACTTTCATCGTCACGAAGTTCAGGCCCCAGATCACCACGACGGCGAGCGCGGAAAGGATATCCCCTCCGCTCAGCGCCAGCGGTGACGACGGTATATTTGAATTCAATACGCTTGTTCTCATGCCATTGCCTGCCCGCCGTTAAGATCCAGTGCCACACCCGTGATGAACGACGCATCGTCGGAGGCTAAAAATGATACTGCCGCCGCGACGTCTTCCACCGAGCAATAGCGCCGTAGTGGAATATCGCTGAGGATTTTGGCGCGCTCCTCTTCGGTTCTGCGTTCGGCCCAGAGGCGCTGGGTACGTTCGGTCATCACGACGCCGGGGCATACGCAATTGACAGTGATCCCGCTGGGGCCAAACTCCGTGGCCATTTGCCGGGTCATCGCGGCAACGGCACCCTTGGACGCCGCATAGTTGGCGCCCGCAATCAGGCTGGAAAACCGGCCCGCCTTGGAGCCAAAATTCACGATACGGCCATAACGCCGTTGCATCATGGATGGTAGTACCGCCTGGCTCGTCCACACCACCGACATGACGTTCAGCGTCATGACGCGTTCCCAGTCTCGCCCGCTTTCTTCCATCAAAGGAAAAGGAGTGTGCAGCGATCCGCCCGCGTTATTCACCAATACGTCTACGCCTCCCGCTTTGGCCTGGATATCAGCAATTCCCGAGCGAATGCTGTCTGCGCAAGCAGAATCCATGATCGCGTGGTGCAGCGTGATGCCATGCGCGCGAGCCGCGGCGTAGGCACGCTCAAGTGCATCGTTGTCGCGGTCGGCTATCCACACTTGTGCGCCTTCTGCCGCCAGGCGCACGGCGGTGGCAAAACCAATACCTCGCGCCGCGCCCGTTACTAATGCGGTGCGAGAAGAAAACCGTCGGCACGCAACCGCCAGCAGTTGCTCGGAGACTTCGGGCGTGGCTTCTGAGTAAATTGAAGCGTCTGACATGGTTATTCCACTTTGATGCCGGCTTCTTGAATGACCTTCGCCCAGCGCTTGCTTTCCGCCTGAATCGCGTTGCGGAAATCTTCGGAGGATCCACCGACAGGATCGGCGCCGACGCTGGCCAGACGGGCGCGGAATTCCGGATCTTGCAACGCCTCATTAACCACGCCGTTGATGCGTTCCACGATTGTTGGATCCGTGCCCGCGGGGGCTAAAAGCGAGAACCAGCCCTGCGATTCGAACCCTTTGACCCCTTGCTCATCAAGTGTGGGAATGTCCGGTGCCGACTTCGAACGCTCCAACGTGGTCACCGCCAGCGCCTTGACGGTGCCGGCACGTATCTGGGGCAAGGAGGCGGGCAGGTTATCGAACATCATTTCGATATGACCACCCAGCAGGTCCTGCAAAGCCGGCGCGCTGCCACGGTAAGGGATATGGGCGATCTTCGTGCCTGTCATCGATGCGAACATCTCGGAAGACAAGTGCGGCGTTCCGCCCACGCTGGAGGAGCCGTAGCGAACCTTGCCAGGATTGTCCTTGATGTATTGAATGAGTTCAGGCACGGAGTTAACCGGCAGATCCTTATTCACGATCAACACATTAGGAACGGACGCCACCATGACGATAGGGTCCAGATCCTTTTTCGGGTCGAACGGGATATTGCTAAACAGTAGCGGGTTGATGGTGAGCGTCTGCGGCGCCCCGACGACCAGCGTATAGCCGTCCGCGGGCGATCGGACCACCTCGCCCACGCCAATATTTCCGCTCGCGCCTGATCGGTTCTCCACCACAAAGGGTTTTCCAAACGCGTTTTGCAAGCGTTCGGCCACCAGGCGTCCCGCCACATCGGTCGCCCCTCCCGGCGGGAAGGGGACCACAACCTTTACCGGCCGGTTTGGATAGTCGGCGGCCCAGGCCGGCCCACCCACACTCAACAACACGCCGGCAATCGTTGCCGTGATCCACTTCTTAAACATAGCAGTCTCCTCTCAGGTGTGTGACCTAATTCATCCACGTCCCGCCGTTGACATCCAGCGAGTGGCCTGTGATGTACCTTGCGGCGGGAGAGGTCAGGAATCTCGCCGCTTCCGCGATCTCCTCGGGCGTGCCCAGCCTGCCTAAAGGAATCTGCCGGGACAGTTCGCCCCACCGCTCCTTGGGGATCATCGTCCCTTCGATGGAGCCGGGCACGACCGCATTGACTCTGACGCCTTGTGGCGCCAACTCGATGGCGAGCGATTTGACCAGGCTCAGCACGCCGGCCTTGGACGCGCAGTAATGCGGTTTCGTGCCAGAAGGCGAAGCCGACAACGCGGCGTATCCCGTGCGGGCCGCGCGCGAGGCAACCATCACCATCGCACCGGCTGTTTCTCGCAGATAAGGGATCGCGGCCTGCGCCACGAAGAACGCGCCGTTCAGATTGACGTTGATCACCTTGACCCACTCTTCCGGCGTGATTTCCTCGACGGGCTTGGCCGGGGCCGTGATGGCCGCGCAATGGATGACGGCCTCGACCGGCCCAAGGTCCGCCGCATAGCGCATCATGGCCGCCGCAGAATCCGGGTTGGCGATATTGGTCTCGATGAACGACACGTTGGCAGCCGTCTGCGGCGGATGCTTGAGGTCGCCGATGACGACCGAGTGTGTCGCACTGAAGTTCTGCACGCATGCCCAGCCGATATTGCTGGCGCCGCCTGTAATGACCACAACGGGTTCTTTCATTTCAAGCCTCAATAGTCGGAAGCGGGAACGTGGCTCGCTGCGGTGTCCACATTGACGTCGATCACCGTGGGAACGGTCGCGGTGCGTGCCTCTTCGAGGGCTTTGAGCAAGCCTTCGTAGGTGTTGACGCGAACGCCATGGCAGCCCATGCCTCGCGCCATCATCGCAAAGTCGGTATCGCTGAAATCAACCGCGATCCGGCGACCCTTCATGTTGTCGCGAACCATTCCCAGTCCATGGTTGTTCGCGACAATAACGGTAATTGGCAGGTTTTCCTGCACGCAAGTCGCCAACGTGGTGAAGGTCATCGCGGCGCCACCATCACCGATCAGGCTGATGACATGGCGCTCGGGATAAACGAGCTTGGTGGCGGCCGCCGCAGGCAGACCCCAGCCCATGCCGCCCACGCCGCCTGGTACCACAAGCTGACCGGGCGTCTTGATGCGCAATGCGCTGGTGGCCCAAATACGATTGTTGCCGGCGTCCAAGGTCAGCATGCTGTCGGGCGTGAGCGTTTGATCGAGTGCGCGGATGATATGCGTGTAGTGCAACGTGCCTTCGGCCACTGGCAGTTCGGGCAAGGAGTTATAGCCGTACTCTTCCTTCAGTCCCGTCAGATGACGAATACGGCTTTGGCGTTGCGATTCGCCGAGCTCATGCTCAGCCAGCTCGCGCAGGAATTCCGCCGCGTCGGCCGTGACCGCCTCGTTAACGGGAACCACCCAACCCGCGTTGCGCGGATCGACGTCTACCTGCACCCACGTCTGCTGCGCCGGATTGATCATTTTTTCGTCGCGGAAACGCAGATAATCCGGTCCCAGGCTCGAGCCGAGCACCAGCACGAGATCGGCGCGTTCGAGGCAACGGTTAGCGGTACGCGAACCCCAGGTACCCAGCATGCCTGCCGCGATGTCGCTGGTCTCGTCGATCACGCCCTTGCCGTTATAGCTGGTCAGCACCGCAATGCCGGCGCGACCCGCGACCGCCGCGAGGCGCTCGCGCCCAGCATCGTTTTGCAAACCGTTGCCTGCGATGATGACTGGACGAGTGGCTTTGGCTACCAGTTGTGCGACGCGTGCGACCGCTTCCTTGTCCACGGCCGGCGGGCAATACTGCAAATAGCCCTTGGACGGGTAGAGCTTCACGCGCGCGTTTTCGGGGATTTCGCGCTTGATGATCGGGCTCTTCATGATGACCGCGGCTGGGCCGGTGCGCGGCAGCGAGGCGTGCTTATAGGCCAGCTGCAGGCCATAAACCGCTTCGTGCGGCTCGGTCGCATAGGCGCAGAACTTGGTCATCGTCTTCATGACGGCCTGAATGTCGGCCGCGCCGTAGTCGCCCGTCATCGTCTGGTAGACGCCGTACATGCCAAAGCCGTCATAGCACGAGGTATCCGTCAGGACGACCATCGGTGTGCCAGCGAAGTACGCTTCGATAATGCCGAAGGCACCGGTGGTGCTGGCGAACGGCCCCTGCCCCATATATACGCCCGGCTTGCCGGTCAACCGACCATATACCTGCGCCATCACCGACGCCACCTGCTCGCTGCGGGTAAGCACCACGCGCAATTTGTCGCGCACCTCATGAAACTCATCCAGCATCCAAGTGATGCCCAGGCCGGGCAGCGTAAAGGCGTGGGTAACGCCACATTCGAGCAGGGTTTCGACAACGGCTTTTTTGGTAGTAGTCATGCTTGGCATCCTTGGAAAACAGAGATACATGCAAACGCTTGCATTTAACGACGGATGTATCCCTAATAAATAAAAAAGTTTGGTCAGGATTGTGTAGCGGCGCTGCCGTTGCGGTTAAAGCTTGACGGGCGCCGCCGTGGTAGAGGGATTCGTTGCTGGAACATCGACCCGGCGTTAGGCAGCGGCCTGCATGCCCCAGCGTTGGACAGTACGTCGCTCGATCGTGCGGAATATCAGGTTCTCCACGACGAGGCCAATGATGATGATGGTCAACAGTCCGGCAAATACCGCCGAGGTGTCCAGCTGGTTCTTTTTCTCATAAATAAACCAACCCAGGCCGCCACTGCTGGAACTCACGCCGAACACCAGCTCCGCGGCAATCAGCGTGCGCCAGGCAAACGCCCAGCCAATCTTCAGCCCCGACAGGATGCTGGGAAAGGCGGCCGGAATCAGTATCTTCATGACAAAAGACAGATGCGACATGCCGTAGTTTCTGCCCACCATCTTCAAGGTCGCCGATACCGACTGAAAACCTGAATAGGTGTTGAGCGTCACTGCCCACAACACGGAGTGCACCAACACAAACACGATGGTCAGCTTACCCAGGCCAAACCAGATCAGCGCCAATGGCAATAGCGCGATCGCGGGCAGCGGGTTGAACATCGCTGTCATGACTTCGAGGAAGTCGGTGGCCAGCCGGTTCGTGATGGCCAGTAGCGTCAGCACCGCGGCAATGACCAGGCCCACGCCATAACCAATCATCAGTATATCGAGCGAGCTCAGCACACGGTCCGGCAGTTCGCCCGCGACAATGCTGTTCCACAGCGCCTGACAAGTGTCGACGAAGGTCGGCAGCAGCAGATCGTTGTTCAGATAGAGGGCGTAGCCTTGCCAGATACCGGCGAGGATGACCAGCACGAATGTCTTGCGTATCCATCCTTGGTCCCATAGACGCACGGCCAGTGGCAATGTGTTTTGCGTGACCTGCAGCGTGGCAGCGTCATTGGGGGCGTTAGGGGCGCTGGGGGGATGACCCACAGCCTGGTTCACCATCACATTCTCACGCATGACTGACCTCTTCGACATGATCCGCGAATAGTAGATGTTTGATTTCGTCTTCCAGCGCGGCTTGGGCGCCTTCGTGTGGGCTGTTCCAATCCACACCATTCAATTCGGCTTTCACGCGGCCAGGGTGGGGAGACAGCAACAGGATACGGTTGCCAATACGCACCGCCTCGGGGATCGAGTGCGTGACGAACAACACCGTGAAATGCGTGTCGTCCCACAGCTGCATCAGTTCGTCTTGCATCTTGCGGCGCGTTAAGTCGTCCAGCGCGGCAAAAGGCTCGTCCATCAGAATGACGTCGGGCTCCATGGCCATGCCGCGCGCGATCGCCACGCGTTGCTTCATCCCGCCCGAGAGCATGTGTGGATAGCTGTCGACGAACTTGCCCAGGTTGACCTTGTTGAGATAGTGCAGCGCTCTTTCCTCGGCCTGTTTGCCGCTCAGGCGTCCCGAGGCTTCAAGCGCGAACATCACGTTCTGCTTCACCGTTTTCCACGGCAGCAGCTGATCAAATTCCTGGAATACCATCATCCGATCCGGCCCGGGACGGGTAATTGGTTTGCCTTGCAGCAGGATCTGGCCTTCAGTGGGCCGCAGATAGCCACCCACCGCCTTCAATAGCGTGGATTTCCCGCATCCAGAGGGACCGAGCAAGATATACCGGTCACCTTTCTGGACGGTGAAGTCGACGCGATACGTCGCGGTGACCAGGTGTTCGGGCGTTCGATACTGCAGGGTGACGCCTTTTACTTCGACTAAGGGCTGGTTCATACTGTCTCCCCGGCTTCATGGCCTGCAGGCAGGCGGTTGCCGTTTATGAATGCTTGTACAGATGCAAAGTCTGGTTCATAGTCCCCGTCAGAACGACGGTGGATATGACAGGCGTGTGGCTCGGCGAAGTGGGCCGGCAACAAGAGCGCATGGTCATCCGCGCAGGCCGATAACAATCGTCTGCGCGTCTGTATGCCCAGTTCCGGCACATCGTCAAAGCCCGTATATAGCTCGGGATAGCGGATCTGCAGGGGGTGATGAAAGATATCCCCCGTGAAGTATCCTGAGTGGCCTTGCGAGGCGAGTCGGATACATATATGGCCATGCGTGTGGCCGGGACCCGGTTCAACGATCAACACGCCATCGATATCGAAGCCATCCTCAACCAGTACCATCTGGCCGGATTCGACCACGGGCAGAATGCTGTCTTCGAACACGTTGTCATTGATCGGTCTGTGCTGATAGTCAGCTCGTCGTGCATCCCAGCGATTGAATTCCGCACGGCCAAACAGATATCGAGCGTTCGGAAACGTCGGTACCCATCGTCCGTCTACCAGCCGGGTATTCCAGCCGACGTGATCGCAATGCAGATGCGTGCACATCACATAGTCGATGTCTTCCACGCCCACACCCAGATCGGCTAGCCGGGATAGCCACGGCGTATCCCGCATATCGAAACGCGGGACGTGAGGCCGCCTCTTATGATTGCCGACACACGTGTCCACCAAAATCAGGTGTTTGGGCGTGCGCACCAGCCAGCTGTGAATGCTCGTGCGAAACCGGCACACCGTCGGGTCGTAGAACCCGGGTGCTATCCAGTCCTGAACCGGCTCAAGCATGCGCGGCTCATACGCCGGAAAGAGCTCGTGTGGCTGAAAACCCAGCCCCAATGATTCTTCAATCCGGTCAATGGCGACATCGCCGATCTGCAATCTCATGGTGGCGTCCCAATCAGTTCCCAGGCAGGGCGTGCACTTTGTCAATAAACAGCTCGGTCCAGGACGCCGGTTTGTTTTTGATCGTGCCAATGCCATGCATGAAGTCCGCGAACGCCATCATGCCTTGCGGTGTCAGGCTATAGCTGACCCGCGGGTCAGACAGCATCTCGACCACATCTTCTACGCTGTCACTGTCTTTGGTGATCGACAGATAGATACGTGCCGCCTCTTCCTTGTTCTCGCTGACGAACTTCTGCGCTTCGTCCAGCGCGTCCAATACCGCTTGCGTGAGCTTCGGGTTTTCCTTCTGAAATCGGTTCGTGGTGTATAGAACGTTCGTGGAACTGGGCGCCCCGAGCACTTCGAACGTGTCGAGCACCGTATGGAAGCCGGGCTGCTTGAGCTCGCGGTAGGAGAACGGCGGCACGGTGAAATCGGCGGTCACCTGGCCTTTACCCGACAACATAATCGCCATACTGTCGGACAGTGGCATCGCGATAGTCAGTTTGTCGAGTACGTCATACTTTTCCTGGCCGAATGCTTTGGCTGCAGCCATTTGCAGCACAACGGCCTGGGTGGAAACCTTCACGCCCGACACGACAATCCGGTCCTTGCTGGTGAAGTCGCTTACCGTTTTGACATCAGGATTGCGGGTCACGAGCTGCATGGGCATCGTGTTCAACGACGCCAGGCCAATGACATTGACGGGCGTGTTCTGGGTGCGCGACCACATCGTCAAAAACGGCGGAGGCCCGCTCACGGCAAAGTCCAGTGCGCCGGCAATCAGTGCGTCGTTCATGACCGAGCCACCGGTGAACTGGTTCCAGCTCACCTTCACATCACCTAACCCTGCTTCGCGCGCATGTTTCTCGACCAGTTGCTTTTCCTGCATCACCATGAGCGGCAAGTAAGCAATGCCATATTGACGTGCCAGGCGGACTTCCTTTGCCTCCGCATACACGTTCGCGCTGGCCACGCAGAGCGCCGCGCCTGCGATGCTCAAAAGGGACGCTAACTTCGGGAATTTCATAGATTGTCTCCTGCGCTTATAAATTTCCGGCTTTATCAAAACAAGCTTCGATGGCCGGGTTGTTCTATGCGCTGCATAATACAAACGTTTGCATGAGCTGGTCAATACACCTCCTCCGCTCGGTAAGCGGAGTGGTATATTTTTGACATTCGTTTGCAGTCAGAAGGGAGAAAACTGATATGCCCGCCAGTTTGCAAGATGTGGCACGCATGGTTGGCGTTTCCATCAGCACCGTATCGCGCGCTCTACACCGGCCGGAAATGGTTGATGCGCAGACGCGTGAGCGCGTCAACATCGCGGTGACCGCGCTGGGTTATGTGCCGCAGGGGATTGGCCGCGCCCTGGTGTCGGGTCGCACGTACACGGTCGGTGCCGTTGTGCCTAGGATGGGCGTCTCGGCTTTCGCGCAGACGATCCAAGCCCTGCGTCATGGGCTCGGTCAGGCAAACTACACGCTCCTATTGGCGCAACCGCCGCTTAAGGAACAACATGACTTGCGCCCTCTGAAAACGCTGATTGAACGCGGGGTCGACGGGGTCGTCTTGCTCGGGAACGATTGGGCACCCGAATGGCGCAATCTCATCGCTAAACATAACCTTCCCGTGGCCACCATCTGGGCCGACGCCAAGGAGGCCCCTGCAGGGGCAATCGGCTTTGACAACTATGAGAGCGGCAAACAGGCAGCCGAACATCTGTTAGGCCTGGGCCATCGGAAGTTCGCCCTTATCAGTGGGGATCTCGCCTCCAACCTGCGGGCGCGTCAACGTTATCAGGCCTTATTGGAAACTATTGCTTCGGGCGGTGGCGTGCTATCGCGCAAGCTGATTGTCGAGACGGATTATGGATTCCCAGAGGGTTTCGAGGCCACGCGCAAGCTCCTGGAAACCGGCGAGTCGTTCACCGCCCTCATTTGTGGCAATGACTATCTCGCGCATGGCGCGATGGCATGTTTGCGCGAGCATGGGCAGCGTATCCCCGAGGACGTGTCCGTGATCGGATTCAACGATAGCGAATTCGCACCGTATACCTACCCGCCGCTGACGACGATTCATTTCCCTTCGCTGGAAATTGGTGCGCGCGCAGCGCAAACCATTCTGGATTCCATTGAATCGAAAGGCCCCATGCCCGCCCCGCAGATGCTGCCCACGTACCTGGTCGAGCGCAGCTCTACCGGGCCCGCAATAGTCTGATCCTGAACTGGTAGTACGGACGGGATTTAGACGTTCGCCATCGTGGTTGTTTGATGGTGCGCCCGCCCGCCCGCGCAGGTCTCAAACGTCCATATCGCCGCCATCATCCGAGTAATCGAATCCATCGTCATACTGCTCGGGCGCCGCTTCCTCTTGTACAGGAGCCGGCTCGTCCCGGGGCGGAGGTTCCGCCGCGTGGGCGTCATTGCCAGTAAAGAGGCTTCCGAGCAGATTACCTAGCATCATCCCGCCCGCGACCCCCAACGCTGTCTGCATGGCGCCTGCCATAAAGCCTCCGCCGGCGGGGGAAGCCGCACTCCGGCCAAAACCCGTCGTCATCCCGCTTTTCGCCGGCTCTCGAGGCGCGGCGCTGCGGCCAAAACCGGTCGATGGCGTGGCGGCAGGCCGCGACGCCTGCGCAGGCGTTTTTTCCAACTCCTGCAGGCGCGCCTGTGCCGTCTTCAATGCTTCTTGTTGCACCAGCACGGTTTGCGCCAGGTAATAGGCCGAGCCGGGATTCTTCTGCAGTTCCTCGCGGATCAACTGTTCGGCTTCAGGGTCGCGCTGAGGGGCTTGTTTTTCTACCTCTCGAATTCGGTTGAAGACGCTCTCGATAGCATTACGGTCCTGTTCGTTCATTTTGAATTCCTCATGGAGCAGTTGGAGCTTCAAGCGGTGGCGCGACCGCAGTCGGTCTGAGTCGCCGTGTTGTGAAGAGACCAATGGCATACCGCTTTGGTTCCCGTTAGCCTCCAGTTTCGTCGAGCTTCACCGTCATTAGCTTTGTAAGCTCTGCCGTGCAACCATAGCGGGAGCGAAGGCTACCAGTGCCCAATAGCGTTAGGAACATTTCTTGCTGTACCCCGCAGCCGCGCGAGCGTCTGCTCAATCTCTACCTATAACTGAATGCGCCGGGCGGCGACAATAGTTGGAGCATAAAAACATGAAAAAAACCGTCATTGCTGTCGTGATCTTGACGGGTTTGGCAATACTTGGCGGCGTGTGGTGGTACACCAAGGCTAATGTCGACGACAACAACTTAGCCCTTCACGGCAACGTTGACATCCGCCAAGTGTCACTGGCCTTCGATGGTAATGGACGCGTCGTGGCGCTGCATGCCGAAGAAGGCGACAGCGTCAAAGCCGGTCAGGTTCTTGGCGTATTGGACACCAAAACCCTGGAATTGCAGGCGCAACAGGCTCGCGCCCAGATTGAAGTGCAGCGGCAAAACCTGCTACGCCTGAGCAATGGTTCGCGTCCCGAAGAAGTCGCGCAAGCACGCAGCCGTCTGGCCGCCGCACAAGCGGATGCGTCGCGCGCGAAGCAGGATTTGAAACGCCTGCAGGGGATCTCCGCCAATACGCAGGGACGGGGCGTCAGCGCTCAGGAAATGGATCTGGCGCGTAGCAACGTAAAGGTCGCCCAAGCCCGGGCGGCGGAACAAGAAGAAGCATTGCGCATCGCGGAAATGGGCCCACGCAAAGAGGAACTAGCTGCGGCCGAGGCGCAATTGCAAGCGTCCCAAGCGCAGCTTGCGCTTTTCGAGCATCAGATCGCTCAAGGGGAACTCAAGGCCCCCGCGGATGCAGTCGTGCGCTCGCGCTTACTGGAACCGGGCGATATGGCCACGCCCCAGAAAGCCGCATTCTCGTTGGCACTCACGCAACCCAAATGGGTGCGCGTCTTCGTGAGCGAATCCGATCTTGGCCGAATTCAACCTGGCATGGCCGCTAAGGTTTATACGGATAGTCGCCCTGGTCAGCCGATAGACGGCAGGGTGGGCTATATCTCTTCGGTGGCCGAGTTCACGCCAAAATCCGTGCAAACCGAGGGACTGCGCACCAGCCTCGTTTACGAACTGCGCGTGCAGGTCGAAGACCTGGACAACCAACTCAGGCTGGGGCAGCCGGCGACAGTGCGATTCCCTGGAGGCGAGACACCCCAATGAGCGAGCGCGAAGCCATCGTCCTGGCCAGGGACCTGCGCAAGACATTCGCCTCGCCTACCGGTGATCCACTGCACGCCATTAACGACATCTCGCTACAGGTAAGGGGCGGCAGACTGACAGCGTTGGTGGGCCCGGATGGCGCGGGAAAAACCACGCTGCTGCGCATGGCCGCCGGCTTGCTTAAGCCGGATGCGGGTACGTTGGAGGTGCTTGGCATCGATGTCGCCAAGGATCCTCAGGCGGTGCAGGATCGCATCAGTTATATGCCGCAGCGGTTCGGCCTGTACGAGGATCTGGGCGTACAGGAAAACCTGGACTTGTACGCAGATCTGCACGGCGTACCGCGCCAGGTGCGCCGCGAGCGCTTTAGCAGGTTGCTGCACATGACGGATCTGACGGATTTCGTCCATCGGCCAGCAGGCAAACTCTCTGGCGGCATGAAGCAAAAGCTCGGCTTGGCTTGTACCTTGGTCCGATCGCCCGATCTTTTGTTGCTCGATGAGCCCAGTGTCGGCGTGGACCCCTTGTCGCGCCGCGAACTCTGGAAAATCCTACAGCAACTCGTGCAAGAAGAAGAGCTCAGCGTGCTGGTTAGCACCGCCTATATGGACGAAGCAGAACGTTGTGCGCATGTCTATGTCATGAGTGAAGGCAGCGTGTTGGCCGATGGACCGCCTGACGAACTGGCCAGCCGAGCGCGGGGCTTGACCTTCATGGTGGCGCCTACGGCCGATACGCCAGCACGGGATCAGCAAGCCAGGCTAATCGATGCCCGAGCAACGATCATCGACGCCGTGCCTAAAGGCGGCTCTGTGCACTATATCCGCTATCCTGAGGCCCAGCCGGGGGATCTGAATCGGTTGATCTCGGGCTTACAACCTGTGCCATGCCAGGAAGAGCTCGAAGACGCATTCATGATGATGTTGCGACAGAGCCAGCATCAGCGAGAGGCAGTCGAGACGGGTGACGCACGCATTACTACGTCGGATACGGTCGTTCGGAAGGGTGTCGGGGACGGAAAACCTGTCATCGTGGTACGCGATCTAGTGCGTAAATTCGGCGATTTCACCGCTGTGGCCAGCACCTCATTCGATGTGGCGCGTGGCGAAATCTTTGGGCTGCTCGGACCCAATGGCGCGGGTAAGACGACAACATTTCGCATGTTGTGTGGACTGCTTCCCGCTTCCAGCGGACATCTCGAAGTGGTGGGGTTGGATCTGCGCCGCGCGCGCGCACAAGCACGTGCTCGCATAGGCTATGTCTCGCAAAAATTCGCGCTCTACGGCAACCTCTCCGTGCGCGAAAACCTGGAGTTCTTTGGCGGCGTCTATGGCTTGCGCGGCCGCAGGCTGCAAGAGCGCGTGAGCGCCACCATTGAACAGTTTGGCCTGGCACCAAATGCGATCAGCGGTCTTTTGCCTGGAGGCTATAAACAGCGCCTTGCGATGGCGGCGGCCTTGCTGCATCAGCCAGAGATTCTGTTCCTTGATGAGCCAACCAGCGGTATCGATCCGTTGGCACGACGCGCGTTCTGGCGAACGATCACTTCGTTGGCCCAACAGGGCGTGACCATCATCGTCACGACGCACTTCATGGAGGAAGCCGAATACTGCGATCGCATCGCGATTCAAGACGCTGGAAAAATGCTGGCGCTCGGCACACCGCAGCAGGTGCGCGAGCAGGCTGGGCAGGGACGAGACGCGAGCCGACAAATGGATATGAATAGCGCCTTCATTGCCATCGTGGAACAAGGACGTGCAGAGGCGACGGCGTCGCATAGGTCGGAGGCACTGGCATGAACGTTGAACAAGCGCCGCGCCAACCAGACAACAGCCATACCCGCGTGCGCGCTCAGGGCTCGGGCTTTAGCGGCCGCTTTTTGGCGCTATTGCGCAAGGAAATCAGGCAGGTGTTGCGCGACAAAAGCGATCTCGCCATCGGCCTGTTGTTGCCGGTCGCGCTGATCTTGCTGTTCGGCTATGGTCTGTCCTTCGACGTCAAGAATGCACCCATCGCGGTGGCCATGGAAGACCGGGCACCTCTGCCCCGTGAGATCGTCGCCGGCATGCAGGGGTCGGACTATCTCGATCCTCTGATCGTGCCCGACATGCGCGAGGCCGAACGCTTGATGCGAGCGGGCGACGTGGTGGGCATTCTGCGTATCCCGGTGGATTTCTCGCGTCGTTTCAATCAAGGCGACGCCCGGGTACAACTCATACTGAACGGCGTGGACTCGACTTCGGCATCCAGTATCGAAGGCTACATCAATGGCGTCTTAGGCATCTGGGCACAACGTCAGGCGGATCGAGGTGGCAATAAAGCCGGTGCTGCCGGCAGCGTGGAAGTCGTGCAGCGCATGTGGTTTAACGAGGCTGGAGAAAGCCGTTGGTATCTGGTGCCAGGGCTTATCGTGCTGGTGCTTACCTTGGTAGGCGCTTTTCTGACCTCGCTATTGATTGCGCGTGAATGGGAACGAGGCACGTTGGAATCCCTGTTTGTCACGCCGGTGCGGCCCTTGGAAATCGTGTTGTCCAAGATCGTGCCGTATTTGGTGATAGGCGCGATTGATTTGCTGATGTGTTTGCTGGCCTCGCACTTTCTCTTTCACGTGCCGGTGCGGGGCTCGTTGTTTGTCATCACGATGGTCTCGATGCTGTACCTGCTGGTGTCGCTACTGCTGGGGCTTTTCATATCCGCCGCGGTGCGCAATCAATTTCAGGCCAGCCAGATCGCGCTATTGGCGAGCTTCATGCCTGCCATGATGTTATCCGGGTTCGTGTTCGATTTGCGCAATATGCCAGCAGTGATCCAGTACATCAGTCAGCTGTTACCCGCCACGCACTTCATGGTGTTGATCAAGACGCTGTTTCTGGCGGGGGATCACTGGCCTACGATCGCGCAGAGTTCCGCTGTTCTGGCGCTGTATGCGGTGTTGCTGACAATCGGCACCTGCCGCAAGCTGCGCAAAAGCCTGGAGTGACGTATGGCTGCCTTCCTCGTCACCCTCGCTCAGATCGCCGCGCTCATCCGCAAGGAAATCCTCGACTTGCTGAAGGATCCCTCGGCCCGGTTCGTGCTTTTCGCACCCGCTTTGATTCAAGCGTTGTTGTTTGGCTATGGCGCGACATACGATTTGAACCACGTGCCGTACGCCGTGCTTGATCAAAGCCGGGGCAAGGCTGCGACAGAGTTGCTGGCGCGGCTGGACGGCACGGGAGTGTTTCATCGGGTCTCCACGCTCAGCTCGTCGAATCAGATCGCCGAGACCATCGACAGTAATCGAGCGCTGGTGGTGCTGGCGATACCCGCCGATTTCGAACAGCGCCTGGAGACGGGCCAACGCGCCCCGCTACAGGTCATTCTGGACGGACGAAATTCCTTGACCGCCAGTTCCGCGGCAGCCTATGTCAGCTCGATCGTGGGCAGCTACAACGCTTCGAACGGAACGGGCGCACCAGGCATACAAGTGGATAGACGCGCGTGGTTTAACCCTAACCTGGAGTCGCGTTGGAACATGATGCCGGCCCTGATAGGCGCGCTAAGTATGCTGCAAACCTTGCTGGTTGCCGCCTTGTCCGTCGCGCGCGAACGGGAGCAAGGCACGTTTGATCAGCTACTGGTCACGCCGCTTACGCCCATGCAGATCCTCATCGGTAAAGCGGTGCCCGCGATCATTATCGGCCTGATGCAGTCAACGATTATCTTCCTGGTGACGCGATTCTGGTTCCAGATACCGATGAGCGGCTCGGTTGTGTTGCTGTATCTGGGATTGCTTACCTTCACCATCGCTTCGGTGGGCCTGGGCTTGTCAATATCGGCACTGTCATTGACCATGCAGCAGGCCATGCTGTTCTCGTTCCTGCTCATCATGCCACTAATGCTGCTCTCGGGCCTATTGACCTCCGTGCGCAATATGCCCGAGCCGCTGCAAATCGTCACCTACGCCAACCCGCTGCGCTTTGGCACTTCCATCGTGCGGCGTGTTTACTTGGAAGGCGCGGGTTTTACCGATGTGGCCCTTGACTTCATACCATTGCTGGTAATGGCTGCGATCACTCTGCCCCTGGCGGCGTGGTTGTTCCGTAACCGGTTAACTTGATGCGGATACTCGCTATGTTTGAGGAACGACGATCAGGCATTACATCGTGGCTGTTGACGATCAGTGTGGTCACGTTGACGCTGGCGGGATGTACTGTTGGACCAGACTTTACCAAGCCCACCACACAGGCGCCCGACGACTGGACCAGTTGGCGTAGCGTCGATGACAGCCTGCAGGTGGCGCCAGGCTCGGATGCGGCTTTGCCACCGCAGTGGTGGCGCGCTTACGAGGACCCGGTGCTGGACCGATTGCTGCAGCGTGCGTTCGTGGCCAGTCCCGATCTGATGACAGCCGCATTGCGCTTTGCGCAAGCACGTGCACAGCGTGACACGACGGCGGCCCAGCGTGGCCCGGACTTGTCCGCGAACGGCGGAATCACTCGCCAGCGGCAAAGCGAATATGGTGCCGGCACCCGGCTGATCGATGCCGTCGCTGGCGGCGCGAATCGCGATGAGGTGGTCAAGCTGCTGTCCGAGCCATTTACGTTGTACCAGGCAGGCTTTGATGCCTCCTGGGAGTTGGATTTGTGGGGCCGCGTGCGCCGCTCCGTCGAAGCCGCGGATGCCGACGTCGCGCAGCAAGCCGCGCTCTTGGATATGGCGCGGCTCTCGCTTGCTAGCGATGTGGCCCGCGCCTATTTTGGTTTAAGAACAGCTCAACATCAGATAAGCCTCACGCGCGAGGATATCGCCGCCTTGCAGGAGCGCCTGTCGCTGCTCGAAGCCTATGTGCGCGGTGGCACAATGGATCACTTGAATTTGCAGCAGCAACGCGCAGAGGTCTCTATGCTGAAAGCGCAATTGCCGGGCCTGCTGGCGCAAGAGGGCGCGAATATCAATCAAATCTCGCTGCTGTTGGGCGTGCCGCCCGGCGAACTGCGGCAGGAGTTAACAGCGGCTCCCACGCAATTGAATGCACGATTGCCCGATCTGGCCCTGGGCCTGCCCTCCGAGGTTGCAAAGCGTCGTCCCGACATCCGCGCGGCCGAGGCACGCTTGCATAGCGCGACGGCCAATATCGGCATCGCCCAGGCGGCGTTATACCCCAGCATCCGCCTGGGCGCCCGATTCGGGTATGAGAGCTACTTGAGCGGTGAATTCGCGGACTGGGGCAGTCGTACCTGGTCCATTGGTCCCAGCCTGGATCTACCGATCTTCGATCATGGTCGGCGAAAAAGCGTGGTGCGCTTGCGTGAACTGCAGCAGCAAGAGGCGGCGGTGAACTATCAGCAAACCGTCCTGAAAGCTTGGCAGGAAATCGACGACGCCCTGAGCGCCTATACGGCCGATCAGCAGGCGCTCCACGAGCAGGAATTGCGCGTGCAAGCGGCGCAGGATGCCTACCAGTTGGCCCAGGCGCGTTACGAAGGCGGAGCCGCCGACTTCCTGACTGTGTTGGATACTCAACGCAGCTATATCGCAGCGCGCCGCGATCTGGCCACGAGTCAGGGGCAAATGAATAATCGATATGTGGCGGTCAACAAGGCGCTGGGAAATGTCTCTTCGCCGCCAGTGACGCAGACGCCCGCGCCTCAATAGCGCCGACAGCGGGTGTGTGCGCGATTGCACACCTGTCGGTGCGCGTACGGTTATCTGTTCTGCTACGCGCAGAACAGATAACCATATCAACTCAATCTGCGCTCACCGACGTATGCTCGGTATAGGAATCAATGTGCGACTCAGAACTTTGACGTTGAATCCGCTCAGTTCCGGCAGTGCTGACAATCCGCGGCTGCACCAGCTTGATTTGCAGCGCTTCGATCAGCTCAAAAATACTTAGCAGCAGCGACTCCTGCACATCGAGAAACTTCGTATAGTTATCCGTTTGTACATAAGCGCGGATCTCGACTTCGAGATGCCCAACCGCGACGCCGGTCCAGCGCACGCGCGGCCAACCGTCTTTTTTCTCCACCATGGGTTCAGCGGCAAGCAGCTCGCGTAAGCGCGCGAGCAACTGCCGTAGTCGCGCTGGCGGCGTATCGACTTGCAGCGCCAATGTATGGATAAACAGGCACTTATTGCGGCGGGAATAGTTCACGATCTTCATCCTGGCCAGATCGCTATTGGGGACTGTGACCAGCGTGCCGTCCATCGCCCGGATTCTGCTCGAGCGCGTGCCGACCATCTCCACCGCGCCGCGTTGATCGCCAAAACTGATCACGTCCCCGATACGAAACGGGCGGTCCACAAAAAGCGCTACGCCACCAAACAGGTTCTCGATCGTCGATTGCGCGGCGAGCGCCAGCGCAAAACCGCCAACGCCAATCCCCGCGATCAAGCCTAACGCAGGGATGCCGATTTCATTAGCGCCATATATCAATATGGCGCCCACCGATCCAATCGCCGCGACGCGCGCGGTCAGCCGCAGCAGATGTGCATCAAGACTATTTCCCGCGATCCTTGGCGAATTGATGATGGTTTCGGCGATGAGATAACAAGCAATCCATACTGCCCAAGCGACCACGACATAGAACGCTGCCGTAGAAAGCAGACGCTCGCCCGTTGCGAAGTACCCAGCGGGGTTCAGATGCGATATGACAAACCAGTCGCCAATCGAATACAAAAGCAACAGCATGGTCGGCAGGGTGAATTGCCAGCCCAGACGCCGCACTTCGCTACCGCGACGGCGCTGTATGCGTGTCAGCCGTGCCCATAGCACCGCGACGACCAGCATAGCGAAGGCCACGATAGCAATCGCGATAATTTTCCAAAGGGGGGTGCTGAGGTAGACGACCTTCAGCGAGTCGGGCACGTGGCTTGTCAGCCAGTTGGGAATCAGCGGCCCGGTCGCATTGATATGTTCCTTTTGCAGCGAGCTGTAGCGTCTGGGCTGTAAAACCGGCAGATCCTCCACCCGATGATAGAAATCGGCGAGGTTCGCGATACTTTGCGCCGTGATCAAGTACTCATTCGCTTGTGACCCGGTTTCCATTTTGGCGATCTGGATGTCCGTGCCTGGGATGCTCCAGCGCGCCGGTAATGCCTTGTCGCTCGGGCTGCCACCCGGGATATCCTTTACGTCGACGGGAGGAAGGCGCACGAGAATATCGGCCAAATACGTCATCGCCGCATTGCCAACCTTGACCCGGTTGGCCGAGGGAACGTCGGTCAGATCCAGCAGTGCGCGCAGGCGACCGAACTGATAACGTATCTCGCGAAGCTTGTCGAAGCTCTTGTCCGCTTTGTAGTCGGTGTAGAGCTCTTCGAGGCGATCTATGCCTGCCACGAGCGACTGGTAGGTCTCGCTTGGGCTGGAGGTATTCACCGGGGATAGCGCGCGCTCGGCCATGGCGTAGGCGGGCGCATTCATGGCAACTATCATCCACGCCGCGCAGCATCCCACCGCCAACGCCCGACACCATCTCATCAGAGCCGCCACTTGTTTTTCCTTTCTCGTCCTGCGAACCAAGTGAATTATCCACTACGATCGCCTGCTTGGACGACAAGGTGGCGATGCTCAGGTCGCGTCGAGGCTCTTATGTATGGCGTCGAGCCAAAGTGACACGGCAACCGCGCCACCGTCCGGCACCCCCACGGCGCGTTGACCCAGATAGCTGGCGCGCCCCAGGCGCGGCTGCATGTTCGCTGTCTGGTCGGCGGCCGCTTGGGCTGCCTGAGCAGCCTGGTGGAAAGCGTCCAAGCCACCCGCGCCTTTGCTCAAGGCCTTGGCCCATGCCTCGCTCGCGGCGGCCAGCGCGTCCACCATCGTACGATCCCCCGGTTTGGCGCCGCCCATGTCCATCACGCCAGCTTGCGCCGCCGCGAAAGCCGCTTGCCACTGCGCCGCGCTGGGTTGCGCCACGCCAGCCAGTTCCCGGCTGGCACGCAACAGCCCTATCGCGTAAAACGGCCCCGAACTCCCCGCAATAGCCCGGCGCACGCCTTGAGCTAGCGCGGCCAAGAACTGAGCCGGGGTGTGATAAGCCGCGTCTGGCAGATCCAGAATGGCTTGTGCGCCGCGCGCCATGCTTGCGCCCAAGTCGCCGTCACCCGCTCGCGCATCGAGTTCGCCGAGTTCGGTTTCCGCTGCGATCAGCGCGTGTGCCACATCGGTAGCCACGCGACGCAGCGTGTCCGTTAACGGCCCTGGCGCGGAACCCTCCATGTGCGTGGATTGACGCGTGTCGGGCAGCGTGACCTTCGCCATCGAACTGCCGAGATGCGCCGACGGCATCCACGCTGACGCGTCGCTGGGGGCGTCCAACAGCTCTAGCAATTCATCGTCCACCGGTAACACCGACAAAGAAACGCCTGGCATTTCCAACGCCGTCATGAAATTGCCCACCCATGCGCGCACCGGCGTCAGGCCGCGCGCACGCAAACTGGCGATCGCATGCCTGGCCACGATCTGAAGCTCCAGCGGCGGCGTTGCACCCAAGCCATTGACCAGTAAGGCCACACGCTGCGCACCAGCCGGAATTTCCTCGCAAATGTGCCCCAGGATATCGTCGACGATCGCATCGGCAGGTTTCATCGAAACGCGCTCTACGCCTTTCTCTCCATGAATGCCCAAGCCATATTCGATTTCATCCTCGCCCAACGTAAAGCTTGGCGTGCCCGCCGAAGGCACCGTGCAAGCCCCCAATCCGACACCCATGGAGCCCACCGCACTCGCCGCGCGCGTGGCAATCGCCGCGACCTGCTCTAACGGCCATCCCCGCGCCGCCGCGGCACCGGCGATTTTATGGACCAACACGGTACCGGCGATGCCACGCCGGCGTTCCGCGGGAACCCGGTCGCGCAAGGACACGTCATCGGCCACCAGCACGATCTCGACGGGGATACCGGCTTCGCGGGCCAGTTCAGCCGCCAATCCGAAATTCAGTCGGTCCCCGGTGTAGTTCTTGACAATCAGCAACGCGCCCGCCGGACCCGCGGCGCATTGAATACCCGCCAGCACTGCATCCACGCTGGGCGAGGTAAACACATCACCGGCAACGGCAGCGGTCAGCATCCCGGCGCCCACATATCCCGCATGCGCGGGTTCGTGCCCACTGCCTCCACCCGAGATCACCGCGACCGGGCGTGTCTGCGGATCCGAAAGCTCGCGCTGCACGACAATATTCTCGCCTTCGACCAAGGCCAGATGCCCCGTGCTGGCTACCAGCCCTTCAAGGGCTTCGCGCACGATGTGGCGGGGATCATTGATGAGTTTCTTCATGCGAACTCCGGGTTCAGTTGCGATCAGCCCGCGACGGCTACGGCCGGATTGCCGCCAGTCTGCGACTGTCTGCTCGCCGCCCGGCTCCAGGCCTTCTCATGAAAGAAGTAAGCGAACGCCTGGACCGTGGGTTCCAACAAGCTTAACGTGAGCGAGGCAATCAGGTTGCCGGTCACCAGATAAGCGACCATCGCAGCGACCATGATGTGCATGAGATAGTAGCTGCCGGTCTTGAGCAGCATACGGGAGGTTTCTGGGCGGAGCTGACGAAGGCGTGACATGGCGGACCTGGAAAGAATAATCAACTGTATTTAATGATAATTATTATCATTAAACCGGTCTAATTGATATTTCCGCTTTGCGCCATAGTCGAAACATATGGCGCCACGCTCGCGACGTGTCAGGCGCGACGCGGTTCGCGCGGCAGCACCACGAGTACCAGCAAAGTCAGCGCGCCCGCGCACATAAACGCATAGTCATAGCGCCCCGTGCTCGCCACAAACAACGCAAACAGTGTGGGCGCCAGCATATTGATCAAATTGACCAGGATGCTCGAGCCGGCAGACGTCTCTGAAATCAAATCCGGCGGCGAATGACGTGCCACCTCGGCGATCTGTACGCCATTCCAGCTAGCCGCCGATCCGCCCGCGATGAAGGCAAGCGCGATCACCGACCATAACGGCCAAGCCGAACTCGTCTGCCCCAGCATCACCGTCGTGATGGTGGAAAACACCGCAGCCAGCGTCAGCGTCGCTTTCGCCGAGCGCAAGTAATCCGATAACCACCCCAGTACGATCCGCCCGATGACGCCGCCCGCCTGCATGACAGCGAACACCGCGCCCGCCAGACTCAGCGAATAGCCAAGCTGATCCACCAGATAGATCACGGTAAAGGTGAACCAACAACTTTGCGAGACGGCAAAGAGGCTGCCCACCACCGACATCTTCATCAAACCGCTGTTATGGCGTAACGCGGCAAGCGGCACGGTCAACGTACGCAGCGATTCCATCGTCGGGAAATGGAAAAAGTGAGCTTTCTTATTCGGGGTCTCGTCCAGGCGGCTGCTCAGACGCCAAAACATCATGGTGGGAACCAAGATGATGATGGCGCAGATAAACAGCGAAATGCGCCACCCAGCCACTGTCACCAGCACCGGGACGAACAGGCCTGCGAGCACGCCGCCTAATGGCACGCCCGCTTGCTTGATGGAAAACATCAGGTTGCGCTTGCCCGGCGGGGAATACTTCTGCAGCACTTCGCTGCCCGCGGGATTGGCCGCGCCGCCGCTTAATCCCATGAAAAAACAGGCGATAAGCGCAACCGTCAAGCTGGGAACCAGCAGCCACGCCATACAGGCCGCCCCTATCAGCATAGTCAGCTGCAGCGTGCGCATGCCACCGATTTGCCTGAGCATCGCCGAGCCCGCGACCAAGATCGCCAGACTGCCCAGCGAGTTGCTGGCGGTGAGATACCCGATAGAACTGCCGCTCCAGCCATATTCTGCCGACATGTCCGGCGCGATGATGGGGATCAGACGGTTCAGAAACGACGAAATGGTCTGCAGCGTGAAAATTGCCACGATGGGCATCAGCCATGTCGGAGCTGCTCGGGTCATGTCGCTCTGGTCACTGTCTTTTTATTGAGGGCCAAGGGAGCACGCCTGCGCCGATGCGCGCCGGATGCACTCCCGGCCTCGATAATACTCGCCTCTGTCTGGGCCTGCAGGCACCTCGACGGGCGCCTCGCCGAGATACCCGTTGCTATTCGAGCTCGGGATGACGATCGATGAGGCGTTGCCGGCGCGTTTTCAGCGCCTCGATCTGCGCTTGCAACGCATCGATTTCCGCGTCCACCGTTTGCACCGTCTGCTCGATATGATCGTAGGCTTGCTGCAGCAGGATCTTGGCCTCGCGCCGGTTCGAGGCGCTGGGCGTGTCTCCGCGCATCGGGCGATTCGCGGTTTCCGGCAGGAAGTACGAGGTGATCAAGCCGATGACAGCCGCGGCCATCAAATAATAGGCGGGCAACAGCAGGTTGTTGCTGACCTCGACCAGCCACGCAGCGACGGTCGGCGTCAGGCCCGCCACGATGATGGCGATGTTGAACGAGCTGGCCAGCGCGCTATAACGAATGCGTGTCGGAAAGAGCGCGGGCAGCGTAGAGGCCATCACGCCCGTCATGCAGTTGAGCAGAACCGCGATCACCAGCAGGCCAAGGAAAATCAGCCCCATATTGTCGCTGCCCACCAGCTTGAACGCCGGTATCGAAAACAACATCAGCCCGATACTACCCGCCAGCAGGAATGGCTTGCGCCCCACCTTGTCGCTGAAAAAGCCCACCATGGGCTGCACGAACAGCATGCCGATCATCACCACCACGATAATCATCACGCCGTGCTGCTCGTCATAGCCCAGGCTGCTCGACAGATACGTCGGCATGTAGGTCAGCAGCATGTAGTAAGTGATATTGGTCACTAACACCATGCCGATGCAGACGAGCAGCGACTTACGATACTTGACGAAGATTTCCTTGAACGACAGGGTCGGCCGCTCCTTGACGGCCTCGCGGTCGGCCTGCTCCATCTTTTCGAGTTGCTGAGTAAAGGCAGGCGTCTCTTCCGCCGCATGGCGCAGATAAAGACCTAGCAGCCCCAGCGGCCCCGCGATGAAGAATGGCACACGCCATCCCCATTCAAGGAAGGGGCCATCATCGAGTATGGCTTGCAACAACACCACCAGACCCGCGCCCAGCACGAACCCCGCGATCGACCCAAAATCCAGCCAGCTACCCAGAAAGCCGCGCCGCCTGTCGGGGGCGTACTCCGCCACGAACACCGCGGCCCCGGTGTACTCGCCGCCGACGGAAAACCCTTGAGCCAGTTTGCACAGCAACAGCAGAATCGGCGCCCAGATGCCAATACTGGCGTAGGAAGGAATCAGCCCAATACAGAACGTACTGATCGCCATGATGATGATCGTCAGTGACAGCACCTTCTGCCGCCCGAAACGATCGCCCATGATTCCGAAAAACAAACCGCCCAGCGGCCGCACAAGAAATGGCACCGAGAATGTGCCAAGCGCCGCGATGGTTTGCACCGCTGGCGAGGCGCTCGGGAAAAACACTTTGCCCAGCGCGAACGCCACAAAGCCATAGACGCCGAAGTCGAACCACTCCATGGCGTTGCCCAGGGCGGCGGCAGTGACGGCTTTCTTGACTTTGGCGTCGTCGATAACGGTAATGTCATCGATCTGGAGCGGACGGGCTCCGGAAGTTGAGGGCGTAGTTTCACTCATAAATGTTTCCGTATGGGGCGAATCGCCATGTCTCCGGGTTGTGGTCAACCGCTGTATTGAGTTGCAACGTGACTCCCCTAATAAGAGGATCGGTACTTGTAACCGATATTAGCCTACTCGCTGAATCGAATGCAGTCTTGTGTTTTAGATTCGACAAGTTTGGCTCGCGTGGCCGGGCAATTGCAGGTACGCGCCGCGCCCTCGCCCGCAGGCAGCCGCATGCACGAGTTCGAAAATCAATGAGGAGTTATGAGGCAGTGAAAAACGCCCTCAGGTAGGGCGCTGCTGAGTCCCCGAACGGGGTAAGTATTTTGATTTTTTGAGGGGGCCCGCACGGTTCGTTTTCGTGCGGGCCCTCGCGGTGGGCTTAATCCACCGCACCGCTGGCACTTGCCGGTTATTCCGTGGTCAGAACACCGCGGCGGATCTGATCGCGTTCGATCGATTCGAACAAGGCCTTGAAGTTGCCCTCCCCAAATCCGCTGTCACCCTTGCGCTGGATAAACTCGAAGAACACGGGGCCCAGCAGCGTCTCGGAGAAGATCTGCAGCAGCAACCGGCGCTCGCCGCCTTCCGAGGTGCCATCCAACAAAATGCCACGCGATTGCAGGGCCTCGGTCGGCTCGCCATGATTGGGTAACCGGCCTTCCAGCATTTCGTAGTAGGTCGCCGGCGGCGCCGTCATGAACTTCGTGCCGCGGGCTTTGAGCGCATCCCAGGTCTTGATCAGATCGTCCGTGAGAAAGGCCACGTGTTGTATGCCCTCTCCGTTGAACTGCATCAGGAATTCCTCGATCTGTCCGGCGCCCTTGGACGACTCTTCGTTCAAGGGAATGCGGATCAGGCCGTCGGGCGCGGTCATGGCTTTGGAGGTCAAACCCGTATATTCGCCCTTGATATCGAAATAACGGATCTCGCGGAAATTAAAGAGCCGTTCGTAGAAATCGGCCCAGTACGCCATGCGACCGCGATACACGTTATGCGTGAGGTGATCGATGACCTTGAGGCCCGCACCTACCGGGTGGTGGTCCACGCCTTCGATAAAGACGAAATCGATGTCATAGATCGAAGAGCCGTCTTCGAACCGGTCGATCAGATATAACGGAGCGCCGCCAATGCCTTTGATCGCGGGCAGGCGCAGCTCCATGAACCCGGTATGGATTTCCACGGGTTGCGCGCCGAGCTCCAGCGCGCGGCGATGCGCCTCTTGCGCATTACGCACCCGAAACGCCAATCCGCAAACCGAAGGGCCGTGTTCGGCCGCGAAGTATGCCGCCGGGCTTTTCGGTTCGTTATTGACAATGGCGTTGATGCCGCCTTGGCGATAAAGCGTCACCGCCTTGGAGCGATGATGCGCGACTTTGGTAAAGCCCATGCTTTCGAGCACCGGCTCGATGACGTTGGGCGTGGGCGAGGCGAATTCAATGAACTCGAACCCCATGAGGCCCATGGGGTTGTCGAAAAGGTCTGCCATGAGTTGGCTCCTGATTGTGCAAAGGATGAAAGTCGGGAATTCGTCAGCCGGCCATCACCGAGGTGGCGCACAGGGGCGCCCGCGCACGCTGCGTGCGAGGTAATCGCCAATCAGAAGCTGAAACCCAAGAATTTTCATCGCTTGCGCGCTCGGTCCTTTTCGAGGACGGTGATCTTGCGATCACCATCCCCGGAGGATGGCATGGGCCTTGGACAGCGTCAAGCACGCTGTGGAACGTCATTGAGTCCGAAAATTTCGTTGATCATGGTTACATTGTGATCAGTACGATTAAATGTGGCCCTTTCTTTTCACTTAAACAGCGTTGTTGCGTCCTCCGGGCGCCGGACAGCAGTCCAGGTCGTGGCGGCGCTCACATGCCGAGGAAAACAATGGGCAAATATCGTGTTTTGGGTACAGCCGCGCTGACTGCACTGCTGGTATCGGGTTGTGCAACGGAGTCTTCGCAGAGCATCAATGTGCCGACAGTCGCGTCGGCGGGGACGGTGTATCAGGGCGTGCGCAGCCCTATCTCGGTGGGCAAGTTCGACAACCGCAGCGACTACCTGCGCGGCGTGTTCTCGGATGGCGTGGATCGCCTCGGCAGCCAGGCCAAGACCATCCTCATCAGCCACCTGCAACAGACCGGCCGGTTCCAGGTGATGGACCGCGAGAACCTGCAAGCCCTCGCGCAGGAAGCCGGGTTCAACAAGCAAGCGAACCACATCAAGGGCGCGCGTTATGTCGTGACCGGCGACGTGACCGCCTTCGGCCGCAAAGTTACCGGCGGCCAGCAGTTCTTCGGCATTTTGGGCAAGGGCAAGCAACAAGTCGCCTACGCCAAGGTCGATCTGAACGTCGTGGACGTAGAGACTTCCGAAGTGGTGTATTCCGCCGCGGGCGCGGGCGAGCACAGCCTGTCCAACCGCGAAGTCGTGGGTTTTGGCGGCACGGCCGGCTACGACTCCACGCTCAACGGCAAGGTCCTGGACCTGGCCATCCGCGAAGCGGTCAATAAGCTCGTCGCGGGTATCGAGCAAGGCGTCTGGCAACCGGGCGGCAAGTAAAGAGGAGTTCCCACATGTCCAACCTGTTCAACGCTGTGCAGGCCCCGGCCTGCGCGCGAGCGGGCTTTTTGCGATCCAGTATGAAGCTCGCCATGGCCGGCGCCACGCTTTCTCTGCTGGCCGCCTGCGCTCAACAGTCCCAGCACATGTATACCTGGGAAAGCTATCAGCCCGCCGTATACGCCTACCTAAAGGAGCCGGACAACGATGCCGCGGCTCAGATCCAGAAGATGGAGCACAACATCGAAACGGCGCGTGCCTCCAACAAGGCACTGCCCCCGGGATTCCGCGGACATTTGGCCATGCTCTATCTGAAAGTCGGCCAAGACGGCAAAGCCATCGAGCAAATGGAAGACGAGAAAGCCGCCTTTCCGGAATCGGCGCCCTTCATGGATTTCCTGATGCGTAATCTGAAGCCGCAGTCGCAGGCCTCGGCACCACCCGCCGCTGCAGAAAATCCCGCGCCTGCCGTGTCCGAGACCACCAATCGCGAGGGAGGCGTGTGATGATGAAATTTCTGTCGCGCGGCATCCTCGTCGGCATGGTACTGACTCTGGGCGGCTGCGCCGTTGCGCACAGCGATGTCAATTACGATGCATTTCGTGAAAGCAAGCCGGCGTCCCTGCTGGTGTTGCCGCCCGTGAATCACTCGGTCGAACCGGGAGCCGCGGCCGCCGTGCTCGCCCAGGTGACCTACCCGCTGGCGGAATCGGGGTATTACGTGGTGCCCGTGGGCGTCATGGAAGAAACCTTTCGCCAGAACGGCATGATGGCCGCCGAGGAAGCCCACGCCGTGCCCGCCGCCCAACTGCGCGAGATCTTTGGCGCGGATGCCGCACTTTATATGACGGTCAAGCAGTACGGTTCGACCTACAAAGTCGTGTCCAGCATGATCACGGTCGAGTTAGAGGCGTCGCTGGTCGATCTGCGCTCGGGGGCGAATCTTTGGCGAGGCGCCACAACCGTGGTGCATGGCGGCGATAACAATAACAATAACAGCCTGATCGGCATGTTGGTCGGCGCCATGGTGGCTCAGATCGCCAATACCTTGTCCGATCGAAGCTACGACGTGGCCGGCATGGCCGATACGCGGCTGCTGTACGCCGGTCGGCCAGGGGGCCTGTTGTATGGCCCGCGCTCGCCGCACTACTCGCTGCAATAGGTGCCAAGGGACGGCTGACCGTCGTGTCCACGCCTCGCGCCTGCGCGAATCCCGTGTGAGGGTAAAGCATGCCGATAAGGGGTCGAACCGGTCGCTGCGGCGATTCCTTAGCGAAATGCATAAGCCCTGTTACATCGTTTCTTGTTACCCTTGGGTTGGTGTAATTTCCTACATCGCGCCGGCCCCAAACTTTTTACCTTGAGGTCCGACGCCCTTTTCATCCATCGCCCTTTATTCATAGCCCTCTGTGTCTGCGTTTTTGAGCCGCCCGTGTTTGCCTTCTTCCGCGTGCCCTGTGACGCGCGCGCCTAGCCGCCAACCCCTGATATGGCTGCTTTGTCTGTGCCTTTTCATTGCGATCGCGGGTTGTAGCAGCACACAAACTGGCAAGGTCGAGCCTGGCTATTACCGCGTTCAACCGGGCGATACATTGAGCAAGATCGCGCGCCAGCACAACACCAGTGTGTCGGCGTTAATGCGGCTGAACAAGTTGTCCGACCCGAATCGCATCGAAAAAGGCCAAATCCTGCGCGTGTCGGCAAGCGGCGCCACGGCTTCGTCGGGCAGCGGCACGACCGCCAGTACCGCTCCGAGCCGCACTACCACCCCCAGCAAGACTAGCGGCACGCGCACGCCCGCCGTTTCGTCATCCGCGTCGTCAGCGGTGGTGAAATCGCTCAAACTTGTCTGGCCGGCCGACGGTACACTCACGCAACGCTATAACGGCAGCTCGTCCAAGGGCCTGACGGTGGTGAATAAGGCCGGCACGCCGATCAAGGCGGCCGCTGCGGGTAGCGTGGTCTACGCGGGCAACCGTCTGCGCGGCTATGGCAATCTGGTTATCGTCCAGCATTCGGCCGATTTCCTGAGCATCTACGCGCACAACAACAAGCTGCTGGTCAAAGAAGGGCAGAAAGTGTCGCAAGGCCAGCAATTGGCGGAGATGGGCAGCACCGACCGTAATGGCCCCGGCTTGTACTTCGAGCTTCGATACCGCGGTCAGCCGGTAGACCCCACGGCGGCACTGCCACCGCGCTAGCCGGCGCTGAAACTTGCTGAAGTTAGCAAATATTGCTTTAGAGCCTTCATTTGGTCCGAAAATCCCGCCCGCATGGGATGCAACCGTGCATTGAGATTACGTTGGCGATCATGATTATCACTAAATCGCTTTTCTCGCCGAGGAGATCTCATGCATACCGCAATCGAAGCCATCATTATTCAAGGCCATAGGCCAAAACTACCCTACCTGGCCACAGGTCTGGGGTCCCTGGGTTGGAACGTCCGCACCTGCGAATCCACCGATACGTTGGGCGAATTAGCCGAGAGCTGCGCGCCCCAGGTGGTGATCCTGGAAAACGGCGACTCGGACCTGCGCACCGCCGTGGGCATCGCGCGCTACGGCGTGCCCAACGCGGCGCTCATCGTCCTGGTGGACGATGCTGATGTGGACGACCGCATCGTGGCGCTGGATGCTGGCGCCGATGCCTGCTGCTTGATGTCGACCGACGTGCGTGAAATCTGCGCGCTAGGCCGCGCCCTGAGCCGCACGCGCAAGACCACGCCGGAACGTTCGGGCCGCGACACGCCGCTTTGGCGTCTCACGCACTCGGGTCGCGTGTTGGCCGGGCCGCGTGGGCAGAGCTTGCCGCTGACGTTCACGGAAAGCGCGTTTTTCTTGCGCCTCTTGTCCTCGCCGGGGCATCGTTTGCCGCGCGAACGTCTTGTCACCACGCCCGTCGTGGGGCCGCGACGACGTCAGTCCACGCGTAGTGTCGATGTCATGGTGTCGCGGCTGCGCGCCAAGGCGGAGCGCCTGGGCGTTGGCCTGCCGCTATTGGCGGTGCGACAGTGGGGTTACATCTTCTTGGCCGATGTGGCGCCCGATGGCCAGGGCGATGAACGACCCAGTACTGCGCCGCAATCCTCATCGCAGTCGCAGGCCAATTACATTAATTAAGTCACCACCATATTGTCGCGATGCATCAATTCCGGGTCGGTCATGCTGCCCAGAATTGATGCGATTCGCGACGAGGGCTGTCGCATGATGCGGCGCGTGTCGGTGGACGAGTAATTGACCAGTCCACGAGCACACTCCTTGCCCGATTCGTCAACGCAGGCCACGACGTCACCGCGTTCGAATTCGCCTTGCACGTCGATGACGCCGATAGGCAGCAAACTTTTGCCTTCGTGCGCCAGCGCCCGCACCGCGCCTTGGTCCAGCACGACGTTACCGCGCAGTCGCAGATGATCGGCCAGCCACTGCTTGCGCGCCGACCAGACGGGCAGCACCGCCCGCAACTCCGTACCGATGCATTCGCCGTCGGCCAAACGGGTCAGGACATTGGATTCACGCCCCGAGGCGATGATGGTATGCGCGCCACTATGGGCCGCGCGTTTTGCCGCCAGGATCTTGGTCAGCATCCCGCCCGTGCCGATGCCCGAGCCCGCGCCACCGGCCATGGCTTCCAGCGCGACGTCGCCCGCCTGAGCGTGCGAGATAAACACGGCGTCAGGGTTCTTGCGCGGATCGGAGTCATACAGGCCACGCTGGTCGGTCAGGATGATCAGGGTGTCGGCTTCGATGAGGTTGGTGACCAGTGCGCCCAGGGTGTCGTTATCACCCAGTCGGATCTCGTCGGTCACCACCGTGTCGTTTTCGTTGACGATGGGCACCACGCCCATACGCAGCAGGGAAAACAACGTGCTGCGGGCGTTCAGGTAACGATGCCGGTCGGCCAGGTCCTCGTGTGTGAGCAGGATTTGCGCGGTGCGCAGGCCATGCTCGGCGAATGCCGCTTCGTACGCCTGGCACAAACCCATTTGGCCCACGGCCGCGGCGGCTTGCAGCTCATGCATCACTGACGGTCGCTTGTGCCAGCCCAGCCGTGCCATACCCTCGGCGACCGCGCCGCTGGAGACCAGAACGACTTGCTTGCCTTGCTGGCGCAGCGTGGCAATTTGCGCGGCCCATTGCGCAACAGCGTTGCGATCCAGACCGCGTCCCTCGTTAGTGACCAGGGACGACCCGACTTTAGCCACCAGGCGCGTGGCGCTGGCGACAACAGAAACAGCGGTTTGCTCGGCAGTCATGACGATGACCGTAATGTGGCAAGGAAAGGAAGGCCGCCTGCGGCGGCCAGGGAAAGCGAGGCGAAATTATGGCTTATTCGTCACCGCTACGCGGGCTCGGCGCGACAATTGCGTCACTGCGCGTGGCGTCAAAGCGGGGATCCTCGGCCACGTACGTGCCATCGGCCTGATCTTGGGCGATGTGATCCTTACGTTGTTCGGCATCCAGATAGTCCTGCAGCGCCCAGATCAGCTCTTGCGTGCCATCTCCGTTCAGACCGGAAATCGCATAGACAGGTCCCTGCCAATCGAATTGTTCGACAAAGCGTTGGCGTGCGGATTCGGGGTCGTCGACCATATCCAGCTTGTTCAATACCAGCCAGCGCGGCTTTTCGGCCAGTTCGGGGTCGTAGCGGCGCAGTTCCTCGACGATGGCGCGCGCACCGGCTACCGCCGCCTCGATCGGATCCGTGTCCGGGTCGGCGGACGAGATATCCACCAGATGCAACAGCACGCGCGTGCGTGCCAGGTGACGCAGGAACAGATGGCCCAGGCCCGCGCCTTCGGACGCGCCTTCGATCAGCCCCGGAATATCGGCCACCACAAAACTGCGCGAAGCCGAGGTGCGCACCACGCCCAGATTCGGATGCAGCGTGGTGAAGGGGTAATCGGCGATCTTGGGGCGCGCATTGGAAATGCGGCTGATCAGCGTCGATTTACCCGCGTTCGGCATGCCCAGCAAGCCCACGTCGGCCAGCACCTTCAGTTCCATGCGCAGACGGCGTTGTTCGCCTTCCTTGCCCGGTGTCCATTGACGCGGCGCGCGGTTGACGCTGGATTTGAAGTGGATGTTGCCCATACCGCCCTGCCCGCCTGCCGCCAGCGTGACCTTTTGGTCGTGGCGATTCAGGTCGAACAGCAGTTCGCCGGTATCGGCGTCGTAAATCATGGTGCCCACTGGCACACGCAGCGTGATGTCCGGAGCAGCGGCGCCATATTGGTCGGAGCCGCGGCCGTTCTCGCCGTTCTTGCCGCGATGCAAGCGTGCGTAGCGGAAGTCGATCAGGGTGTTGATGTTGCGATCCGCTACGGCAAAGATGCTGCCGCCACGTCCGCCATCGCCACCGTCGGGTCCGCCCTTTGGGATAAATTTTTCGCGGCGAAAGCTCGCCACGCCATTACCGCCTTTACCGGCGATGACTTCGATGGTGGCTTCGTCTACGAATTTCATAAGTATTTCTGCCTGAAGCAAAAAAGCCCTGCCGCGCGCGACAGGGCTTTTGCCGTTTAAGAAACGGTTACCGGGATCCGGAAACCGTTATTCGGCTGCCACGATCGACACGGTCTGCTTGTTCAATGCGCCCTTGAAGCCGAATTGAACCTTGCCGTCGACCAGCGCGAACAAGGTGTGATCCTTGCCGATGCCGACGTTCGTGCCGGGGTGGAAACGGGTACCGCGCTGGCGCACGATGATCGAGCCAGCCGGGATAAGTTGACCGCCAAAAGCCTTGACGCCAAGTCGCTTCGATTCTGAATCGCGACCGTTCCGCGTAGAGCCGCCGCCCTTTTTCTGTGCCATTTTTGATAGCTCCTGCTATTCAATACCGAACCGTATCATTAAGCCGTGATGGCTTCGATGCGGATTTCGGTGTAGTTCTGACGGTGGCCCTGATGCTTCTGATAGTGCTTGCGACGGCGCATCTTGAAGATCTTGACCTTATCGTGCCGGCCATGCGCAAGAACCGTCGCCTTGACCACGGCGCCAGCGACGATCGGGGTACCAACTTTCAGTTGGTCGCCTTCGCCCACCGACAGGACCTGGTCCAGGGTGATTTCTTGCCCAATGTCAGCAGGTATCTGTTCTACCTTGAGTTTTTCGCCAGCGGCAACACGATACTGCTTGCCACCGGTTTTTACGACCGCGTACATGGGGAATTCCTAAAAAATTTGGGATTTCGGTATAGACCGAGCCGTAGATTCTAGCCCGCCGGGCCGGCAAAGTCAAAAATTTCCTTATGGGCCGGGTGTTTAGGTGCTGGGGAAATGTTGAAAACCCGCTGGCCGCCAGGGGATGACCGGGCGCGGCAGGGTTAAGCCCGTATAATCCTCCGTTCCCGGTAGCGGCGTCCCGGCCGCGTTGTTGGCACACCACGGAGCCATGGGTCGGCTCTTCTTGATATCTGTCGGATACGTTTTGAATCTCCCTGAGCTGATCGCCCCTATTGCCGATGACATGAAGGCCGTCGACGCGGTTATCCGCGGCCGCCTGGACTCTGAGGTCGTATTGATCCGGACGATCGCGGACTACATCATTGGCGCGGGCGGCAAGCGCATGCGCCCGGCCATGGTGCTGATGGTCGCGCGCGCCTTGGGTTACCAAGGTAGTCATCACCATCTGCTGGCCGCAGTGGTGGAATTCATCCACACGGCCACCCTGCTGCATGATGATGTAGTGGACGAGTCGTCGCTGCGCCGCGGCCGTGAAACCGCCAACGCGATGTTTGGCAATGCCGCAAGCGTGCTGGTGGGCGATTATCTGTACTCGCGCTCCTTCGAAATGATGGTCGAAGCCGGCTCGATGCGCATCATGCAGATCCTGTCCGAGGCCACGACCGTGATCGCCGAGGGCGAGGTGTTGCAGTTGCTCAACGTGCACGATCCGGATGTCTCGCAAGAGCGCTACCTGCAAGTCGTGCGTTACAAGACCGCCAAACTTTTCGAAGCAGCCGCCCAAGTGGGCGCGGTGCTCGCGGGCGCTACGCCCGAACAGGAAGAAGCCGCCGCCGCGTATGGCCGTCATATCGGCACCGCCTTCCAACTGGTCGACGATGTGCTGGACTATAGCGGCGATGCGCAGGCCCTGGGCAAGAACGTAGGCGATGATCTGCGCGAGGGTAAGCCCACGCTGCCGCTGATCTGGGTCATGGAGCAAGGCACGTCCGCCCAGCGCGATCTGATTCGCACTGCCATCGAAACGGGCGACGCCGATTTTGCCGCGGTGGCCGAAGCGATCCACGCGACAGGCGCCTTGGACCACGCGCGCCAAGCCGCGTTGGCCGAGGTGGATATCGCGCGCCGCGCGCTCGATGCACTGCCGATTTCCGTTTTCCAAAAATCTCTGCTAGAATTCTGCGCTTTCGCGGTGAATCGAGATCGCTAGCGAAAAAATGCTGTAAAACTCGGGGCGTAGCTCAGCCTGGTAGAGTACTGCGTTCGGGACGCAGGAGTCGGAGGTTCGAATCCTCTCGCCCCGACCACTGACTTAGTGGTCGAATTTTCATCGGTGTACCCGACACCGTGGCAATAGCCGGCACCGTTTACGCTGCCGGCTTTTTTGCGTCCATAGCCCCCGTACACGGGAGGCGACGCGCTTAGCCTTTTTTATTCGTCACGGCCAGACCCATGATGGTGCCGCAGACGAAAAAGCTGACCATATCCAGCGGCTTGGAACCGACGGGCAGTTCATAGACATAACCGATCACGCTGCGGAAAGTTCTCAACCGGTTATGACAATCGCTTAAGGCCACGGCCAGATCCGTGGCCGAGCCGTTGTAGGTGCTAGTGGCCAGACTTTTTACAAAGGTGCCGACGGAGTAGCCCGTGGCCACACTGACGGGAATGATGTCATCGGGCAGCAGTTCAGAGATTCGCTGGGCCCCATGGACCGATTGAAGCTGTTGTCGTGTCAGTTCGCGCATGGCAGGTATCGATGCTGTGAATGATGGACGGGATGGGTGGCTCGCGGGTGTACCCCACGGGCGGATGAATCGGGATGATCAGGTTCGAGTCGGTGATTCAGATCGGTACGCTGTGAAGTGGCTAGGGATTAGTAGATTCGCGGCGCGCGTTCGGAGAGTCCGACTTGAATCGAACACCCCAGGTGAAAAAGCATGCGCACGATGGGTGATTCAGTGATGTGGCGAGGCATGATGCCTTGAAGCTGTTTATAGGTTCGCTGACATGAACTGATTGCCGTGGCCAGACCGGTTACCGAACTCGGGTAGGGGTTGCCCTGGATATTCTTGATAAATGCGCCCAAGGTATAGCCGGTGGTGGCGCTGACTGTGGCAATGTCTTCAGGGATATAGTCCGAGATTGCACATCCAAACGCGGTGCACAGCTCTGCTGAGGACAATTCACGCATAGCATCTCCATTCCCGACGGCGTGGCGTTCAAAGAGAACAGAGTCGCTAAGCTCCTCTTCGATCGGGATACATGCCTTTATAGATCCCGCAGCCCAAATGAAAAATGGCGGTAAGGGGTTGGAATCGTTTTAGTTTGCCCATGGGGTCCAGCGAGTGCACCGAGGACAGCAGTTTGCGACAATATTTGATGGAGGCCGCCAGTTCCGTCACGGACCCATCGTAGTCCTGCGTGGTTATTCCTCTAAAGAAAATGCCGACTGCGTGACCTATAGTCGCGGTGGTCGAGACTATCTCTTGCGATGGCGGCTGCGACACCACCTTGCCGCCGTACGCCTGGTGCAACTCCTGCAACGATAGTTCACGCATGGCATCCTCACAATCGTCAGTATTGATAAAAAGGCCTGGGGCTGCGTTGCTGTTCAGCAGTCGTCGTCATTGGCGGTGGCGTTCATGATGAACGTGACCGCGATGCCTAGATAGATGGCGATTAAGCCTGCTTTTAAGGTGTATTGCAGCCAGGGAGGTTCGATGTACTGGTCGATGAGGGCAAAGGGGTCCGGCATCGAACCAAACTCGAACAGTCTGAAATCATCATCATCTTCGTCGGCCCAACAATAGCCGCCGGATACGGTCATCAAATCTTGTTTGGCTAGGGTATGCATGGTGCGTGCTCCAATGCGAAGTAAAGACGGTGGCAGTGTCGCCGTGGGTCCTGCTTCAAGTGGGATGGGGTTTATCTCGGGGGCGATCTGTCATACCCATCACAATGCCGCAACATAAATGGGTGATCGCGTTAAAGCTCCTTGTGTGAGGTAGGTAATGGAAGGTGACTTCACGAGCGACATCGATACGGCGCGCGCACAAACTGATCGCGGTGATGACGCCATTGACCGACATGCGGTGGTCGGTCTTGCTCCAGCTTTGTATGGCTGATCCCAACCAATAGCCCATCATGGTGCCTATGGGGCAGATCTCTTGCGCGCCGTAATCGGTGTACAGACCGGCGCCGAAAGCGTGCCGCAGATCGGGTCTCGTGAGTTCGCGCATGGAGTGTGTCTCCTAAGGTTTGTTGGTTCGTCATGCGTCGGGGAGCATTGTTGGTATTGCGGGGTTGCTAGCCTATTTCCTCGTCGTCTTGAACGTCGGTCGGGTCGATGTCGGGCTGCTGGGTGACAAGCCCTTGTACATAGCCATGAAAGCCGATGGCGTATACCGTCGTGATGGCGGTTTTTAAAGACGTGCAGTGCGTCACGCCCGCATCGGCGAGCAAAGGTGTAGTGGCCATGCTGGCCAAGGTGGAGCCGAGTAAATAGCGAATCGACAGATTCTCGCCAGCAATGAGCCCGCCGACTTGATGCGCGATGCTCGCGGAGACTCCCACGACCATAAGAGGTACGCCGCGTCGCGACAGTGCCCTGTTGATAGACCCCACCAACGGTATCTGGAATCCTCCGGAAACAAGCGACAATTCGTGCGGGTTGAGTGGTCTCATGGTGTCAGGCCCTCTGGTAGCGGTGTGGAAAGAAAGCTCCTAGCGGACCCCCGTCGCGGGGAGCGTGTCGAGCGCTACGGCAACGCGGAATTGCGTGGCCAGCAGCTCATAACGCACGTCGATATGGGACTGCTTGATACTGGAGAGTTCGTCCTGCGCTTTGAGCAGTTCGATGGCGGTGCCGACGCCTTGCTGGTAGCGCACTTGCGCGCTGCGATAGGCTTGTTCGGCACTGGCTTCGGCGACATTCAATAGCGCGGCCTTCTGGGTGGTACTCGTGAGGCGGTTGATGTCGGTGAGCAACGCGAGCTCTTCTTCGAGCCAGATATTGCGTTCGGTGTCGCGCGCGGCACGGACCTTCGCCTTGGCGGCGGTGGTGGCGTAGCGTGTCGCCATGCCATCGAAGATGGGGATCTGCAGATTCAGACCGACGGACCAGCTGTTGACGTTCTGCCTGGCATTGGCATTCGAGGGACGCGTGATGCCCAGATCCCGGTCAGCCTGCAGCGTCAGGCTGGGGAGGTTCTGAGCGAAGATGGTCTGTTCTTGGGCGGCCGCGGCTTGCGTTTTGGCGCGGGCAGCGGCTAAGCGGGGATGATGACGGACGGCCGTGTTGATTTGCTCGGTCAACGCCATCGGGAATTGCGTAGCGTCTGCGCGGGTATCTGCGGATACGGGAGCGGCATGCTGATGCGCTGTCGTGGCCACGCTAATTGGCGTCTGGCCCGCCAGCCCCATCGCCGAGGCAAGCGCCATCCTGGCGGCGGTGGCTTGGCTCGATTTGGTTTCGCTATCGACCAGCGTGCGTTGCCAGGCGACTTTGGCTAGCAGTTCGTCGGCGATGGATCCGACGCCGCCTTCGCGCAGACGTTGCGTGGCGAGGAAATTCTTTTCCGCTCGGGCAGCGGCCTCTTGAGCGGCCAAGGCGCTTGCCTGGGCGCTGCTCGCTTTGTAGTACGCCGTGGCAACCGCGATGGCGTGATTGCGGTTGACGAGCACTTTGTTGTAGAGCGCCGCCGTGAGGTTCGCGCGTGCGTGATCGACTTGCGCCCCGCGTCTGCCAGAATCGAATAGCAGCCAGTTCAAGCCCAACCGGGCGTTTTCGCGATTGCCATAGACGTCATGATCGCCGTAGTCACGTCCGGCGTATCGCATGGATTTACCAAAGCGGCTGACATCCGCGCTGGCGTTCAGTGTGGGGAAATACTTGGCCCGTGCTACCTCGACTTCGGCCAGGTGCTCTTCGACCGTCTGCGTGGCTTGCCGTACGGCGGGTGCTTGGCATAGCGCGATGTGTACCACGTCGCGCAATTCGAGATCGGTCAAGGTAGCGGGGGTTTCGCAAACGTCTGCCGTCAGCGGGAAGTTCAATGTCGGGGGCGTTTCCAACGACACGGGCGATGCCCAGGTGCTGACCGTTGAGCACATCCCCACCGTTAGCAAGAGGCGGGTGCGAACCAGAGAGAGGACGCGGGATGGGCTAACCATGATGCTCGGGGGTGATCTTGTGTTCGTGCAGGCGGCCGTGTTGCAGGACCAGGATGCGGTCTGCCGACGCAATCGTCTGGGGACGATGCGCCACGACGATGCGCGTGAGGTTCAACGCTTTGAGCATGTCGACAACGCGCGCCTCGACTTGCAAATCAAGGTGGCAGGTGGCCTCGTCGAGGATGAGAATCTTGGGCCGGCGGTACAGGGCGCGGGCGATCAACAGTCGCTGTTTCTGCCCGCCGGAAAGCACGGTGCCCATGTCGCCGACAAGCGTGTGATAGCCCATGGGTAGCGCGGCAATATCATCGTGTATCGCGGCATGTTTGCAACACGTTTCGATCCACTCGCGATCCGCCTCGTGATCAAAGAAACTGACGTTATCCGCGATCGATCCGGCAAAGAGCACATCGTCTTGCAGCACCGAGGCCGAGATGGAACGGATGCCGCGCGCACCCAACTGAGAGTAGGACACACCGCCTATGGCGACCTCGCCCTGGGTAGGCGGCAGTATGCCGAGCATGAGTTTTAGCAGCGTCGATTTGCCGGTGCCGGTGGTGCCGACAATGGCGACGGATTCGCCTTCTTCGATTTGAAATGACGCTTGATCGAGGACCAGCGGCTCCGCCTCGCCATAGCGGAAGCTGACGTTGGAGAATGCCAGCGTCCCGGCCAGATTGTCGACGGGGCGCTGCGGATCCAGGCCGGGACTCTCGGGCGCGGTCAGCACAATGTCGGAGAGGCGTTCGCCTTGCAGGCGCAGCATGCGCAGTTCGAAGAAGTTATCGATCAACGCGCCGACTCGTTGATTGAACTGCGATTTGTACGCGAGAAAGGCCATCAGCATCCCGACGCTAAAGCCGCCCGAGATAACCAGGTTGGCGCCGGCCCACAGAATGATCAACCCTTCCATGCCGAATATCACGGCATTGAGCTGCTGAAACGCGAGTTTGAGTTTTTGCACCTTCACGCCGGCATTGACCTGATTGACCAGCAACGATTGCCATGACGTGCAGCGGTCCTGCGTTTTCTGAAAAACCTGCAGCGTGCGGATGCCGCGCAATGTCTCCAGAAAATGCGACTGGGTCTGCGCGCCCTTGATGATGGCGTCGTGCGAACGCGCCTTGAGCGGAGGGAAAGACACGAGTCGAACGATGCCGTAAATCACCATGGCGGCGATGGCGATCAGGGACAACTGCCAGCTATATAGCAGCATCAATGCCAGCGTGATGACGGTCATGAGACCGTCGAGGATACCGGCGACGAGCGAGGCATTCAGTGTCTGTTGGATCGTGTCGATCGAGCCGAACCGGGACACGATGTCGCCGATGTGACGACGCTCGAAATAAGCGGTCGGCAGCTTTACCAGATGCGAAAACAGATTGCTCTTGCTCTGGAACGAGAGACTGGTTCCCAGTTGCATGCCGATATAGGCGCGTAGCGTGGACACCGCGGTCTGCATGATGAGCAAGAGCGCGAATCCGATAAGCAGGGTGGTTAATAGATCGGTGTCGGCGGAGACGATCACGTCATCGATCACCCACTGCGTGAAGACCGGCGTGGTGAGCGAGAGCATTTCCAGCACCAGTGCGAGCACGATGATCTGCAGCAGCGCGCGCTTGATGCCGTAGACTTTGCCGATTAGCTTACGCAGGTGCAACGGCGGCTCGGGCGGGGCGGGCTGGAACGTTTCGGCGGGCCAGACTTCCAGGGCGACGCCGGTGAATGCTTCGTTAAGCTCCTCGTAGCTGATTTTGCGCTGGCCTGTCGCGGGATCGTTGATGATCGCGGTTCGGCCATTGGCCGAACATAGCACCACGAAGTGGTTGAATCGCCAATGCAGGATGCAAGGCGTGCGCAGATTGGTCAGTTCGTCGAGTTCCAGACTGACGGCCCGGTACTGCATGCCAAGCCGTTCGCACATGCCCGCCACCTGCAGCAGCGTGGCGCCCTTGAGCGAGATCGGGAAACGTTGGCGCAACTGATGGATCGTCAAGGCATGGCCGTGGTAGCTCGCCACCATGGCGATGCAGGCGTTGGCGCACTCGGCCGCCTCGCCCTGCAAAATGACGGGGACGCTGGCGCGCCCGGACATCAGGCGTTTGAGGTCCGTGAGTGTGAATCCGCTCATGAAGAAATCTTTCCTGTAATGCTGTAGAGCGGCTCTAACACCCACTCGTAAATCGCGCGGGTCTCACGCAGGATATCGACCTCAAGCGCCATGCCGGGCGCGAGCGGCCGTTGTTCGCCATAGGCCAGGATGTGCTGATTGTCTAGGCGCAGCGAGGCCCGGTAGTAGAGTTCTTGCGCGGCTTGGTGGTCGAGGCCGGGCAGGGCGCCAGAGATGCTGACGATTTCCGAGGCGGGCACCGCCACCGACGAGATGGAAGTAATCGCGGCGCCATGCATGCCGAATTTTTGATAGGGATAAGAGGCGTAACGAATCAGGGCACGGTCGCCAATGCGCGTAAAGCCTATGTCTTTGTTCTTGATGTAAATATCGGCGATGAGTTCGGTATGTTGGGGCACGAGGCTGAGCAGTGCCTTGTTGGGTTCGGCGTGCTGGCCGACTTCCGCCAGGATGCTGCTGATCTGGCCGCTCTCCGGAGCGACGATGACGAGATGACGTCGCGCTTCGTTTTCGGTGAGCTCCTGCGTGATGGCGAGGATGTCGCGCTCGACGCGTCCCATGGCGGTTTGCTGCTTGAGCGGCAACATGCGCTGCTCGCTTTCGTGCTTGGCGAGGTCCTTGGCGGTCTCGGCGCGCAGCTGTGTCAGGTCGGTCAAACGGGTGCGTTGCTCTAACTGCGCGGCCTGACGCTCCTGTAACTGATCACGCGAGACGAAGTTTTCGCTCGCCAGCGACGCATATCGCCGCGTGCTGTCGTCCGCGATGGCGACGCGTTTGCGCTGCAACTGGATCTGGTTATCGATGCGGTCGAGTTTCTGCGTCAGCGTGGCGATGATATGCGTGAGCGACGCCGCCTCTTCCTCGTGAATAGCCTCGAGTTTGGTGCGTTCGTGTTGCAGCAGCTCCAGGCGCCGCTGCATGCGTATCCCGATGCTCTCCTGGGCCGCCGCGCCCGACTGGGTGTAGCGCTCGCTGGAAATGGTGAGCAAGGGGTCGCCCTTGGCGACAAGCGCACCCTCGCTGACATGCTTGGCGGTGACCACGCCGGGTTGCGGGGCATGGACCTTGACCAGGCCGCTGGCGGGAATGAGCTGTCCATAAACCTTGACGCGCTTGGTATAGGAGCCAAAGCAAAAGAACAGCACTAACGCGAGTCCAAATATGGCGAACACGCCCACCAGTAATGAGGTAGACACGGGACGCAATGCGATCACGGATCCCAGGGGATGCGTTTTCGTGGCCTCGATTGCAGCTTTACGAAACATAGGCGATCAATGCGTTGAGCGTAAGGTTGTCCCACAGCATCGAATTCAGGATGCGACCGCGAACCGGATGATGAGGCTCGTCTCTCGCTGCTAACGGCGCTGGGTTGGCCGGTGAGTACGAGTCATGGGAAATCGTTAAAGCAAGTGTCGGACGGCACTTACGGATGAGGCCATTCTAGGCAAGGCCCATCGGGCTCAAATGGAAATGCAACCTTTCGCCGGGAAATCAGACAATTCTTATTAATCGTAGTTTCTGATTGCACTGCGGCGCTGGAATACGGGCGTGTTGCCCGCCCCCATGTTGTGTTTTTCAGCGACAGCTTTGCGCCGATTAGCGTCGGCGCTATGGCCGACATTTTCGATGCCGGCCGGTGTTTTCTAGTTGTCCACGGGCACGCAGTAACGTGTTTCGCGGTAGGCCCAACTCGGCCATAGCGCATGGGCCAGGGCCTCTTCGGCCAGCGCGGGGTTGACGCTGGCGGGTTCGAAGGTTTCCGGCATGCTGTAGCGGAACTGCACTGCGGGTTTGCCGGGCAATAGCACCAGCAAGTCGTCGCCCTTCATATAGCCATAGTTATTTTCATACTGCATGATGGCGCGATTCGGTGTGCTGCGCGTCAGATCATGTCCGAGCATGGGATGCGTGCAGCTCACACCCGCCAGCGATAGCAGTGTCGGCGGCAGGTCGATCTGGCTGATGATGCTGTCGTCGCGGCGCGCTTCGATGTCGGCGCCCAGAATGACCGCAGGGATGTGGAAGTGCGTGACCGGAATCAGCGTGTCTCCGAAGACGCGCGAGTCGTGATCGGCCACGATCAAGAAGATCGTGTCTTCCCAATACGGTGCCTGGCGCGCGCGCTCGAAGAATTGCCCCAGCGCCCAATCCGCATAGCGCACGGTGTTTTCTACCGTGGCGGGATTGCCCTGCACGCTGATGCGGCCGGCGGGATATTCCCAGGGCGAGTGATTCGATACGCTGAAAGCCAGCGTAAACGAGGGCGTGTTGCTTTCGACATCGGCGCGCAGTTTGGCGTCGAGCTGGGTAAACATGTCCTCATCGGACGCGCCCCAGGTCCCGACGAAGGCCGGATTCTTGAAGTCCGGCAAATCCACGATTTCGTCAAAGCCGTTGCCAAGGAAGAATCCCTTCATGTTGTCGAAATGGGATTCCCCGCCATAGATGAAGCGCGAGTGATAGCCATGGCCCGCCAGCCCAGCCGCCAGGGTAAAAAATCCGCGTTGCGCGGCAGGCAGTTTGAGCACGGCTTGCGCGGGCGTGGGCAAAAAGCCCGCGGTGACCGCTTCCAGGCCACGCACAGAGCGCGTGCCGGTGGCGTAAGCGCGCGTAAACGCCCAGCCTTGGCGCGCGAGGGCGTCGAGATGCGGCGTGAGGTCTTGGGCGCCGCCCAGTGCAGCGCTGTATTGCGCGCCCAGACTTTCTTCGAGAATGATGACGATATTGGCCGGGCGGCTGCGCTGTCGGGTTGGTGCCTGCACATGTACGCTGGGATGCGTCGCGATCGCGGGCGGGTAGGGCAGGCCCGCGCAGGTCAAGGCGATCTCCTGCATGCGTTCGCCGGGCATGCGGCCGTAGACGGCGCCAGCCGACTTTTCGTGCTTCATGCTGTAGATGGCATAAAACACGTTATAGAGCGAGTTCAGCGCCAATGCATTGAGCAGTCCGTCATTGCTATAAGCAACGGTGGATGGGTTGATGGGCCGGTGTCCGAGCGTGCCGCGAATGGCGAGAATGACGGCGGCCAGGATTGCCAGACTGCCCACTGGCATCAGCCACCACGACCAGCGCGCTTCCACGGGCGGATTGCTAAACAAGGCATGACCGATGACCACCAACACGATCAACGCTACCAGCGCGCCCGCGAGCTCGCGTTTATAGCCGCGCCACAGCATGCCGGAGACTTCGCGGGGATGCTTGAGATATTCGACAAACAGGCGATTGGGCCGCGTGTCGTATTCCTGGATAAAGGCGGGCGTGGCAATCTCTAAAAATCCGAGCACGACCCAGCAAACTTGCAGCCAGATGCCGGTGGCGACGGCGGCCGCCGGGATGTGCGCCAACCAGGGCGATAGCACCGCGGGCAAGGCCACCAGCACGGCGATTTGATGCGCGTCGATGCGCAGCCCGCCCCACAATAAGGGCCGCAGACCGCCGGCTTTACGTACGCGGCGCCATTGCCAGGCGGCTAACGCAAGACGGCTGCCGACGAGTAGCAAGAACGAGGCGAGGATGAAAATCAGTGTAGCGTTTCGCATGGAGCGTCTTTCGCCCATGGCCGGGGGCCATCAGGCAGGTCGGAGTGTCAGGGACAGGACGTGCCTGACGGAAGGTTGGCGCGGACTAAGCGGCCGGCGATGGATTCAATCGCGGGGATTTCGGGTAGCGTGTCTGCCGGGCCATACCAGCGTGCTTCGGCGATCTCATCGGCCTGAACGCGGATTTCGCCCGACACATATTCGGCGGTGAAGGCAATCATCAGCGAATGGGGGAAGGGCCAGGACTGGCTGCCGAAGTAGCGCAGATTGTTGACCTTTAATCCGACTTCTTCGTACACCTCGCGATGGATGGCGTCCTCGATGCTTTCGCCGGCCTCGACAAACCCGGCCAGCGCCGTGTGTCGCGCGGTGGCGTAGGTGGCATGACGGGCGAGCAAGATGCTGTCGCCCTTGCGGATCAACACCATCATTGCCGGCGAAATGCGCGGATACGACGACAGGCCGCAGGCGGGGCAGCGCATACAGAGTTCGTGGCCGACGGGCGCCATGGGCGTCGCACAGGCGCCGCAGAAACGATGCGTGCGGGCCCATTCGGCGACCTGGAAAGCCCGGCCGGCAACAGCCCAGCGGTCGCCCAGTTCGCTCAATAACGCACGGAGCTTGCGAAAGGCGTAGCCGGGCGGCGGTTCGCTGGTCAGGGGCACATGCGTGGTACGGATTGCAGGATCATGCAGCCATACTTGCTGCAGGGCATCATGCGACAGATTCAGCGCGGCGCAAGCCGAGGCGTCGGGGAGTTCGATTTCGGTCTCGCGGACCAGAAGTTCGTTGCCTCGGAATATGAAATACAAGATAGGTCTCAACGCCTGCGGGCTAATTTTGCAGCCGCTACTTTACAAGGGAAAGGCGAGCAAGGAAATGCCGGCAAAGGGGATACCGCGAAGCGGGAGATCGGCAATCTGTGGAGCAGGCGCCACGCGTCCGAAGATCAGCGTGTGTCCGATGGCGCGCCGGGGGGCGACTCGCGTAAACGCGCGACCGCGACCTCCAGTGGCCAGGCCAGACGCTCGACCAGATCCGCCACCGATTCGATGTCGTCCAGGGGCACGCTGGGCAACGGGTGTTGCGCGGCGTCTTCCGCGTCGCTGGCGATGGCGCCGATGCTGGGATCGTCGGGGTAGAGCCAAGGTTTGCCGTTGGCGCGGCGGTGAACCTCGATCTTCACATGCGCATTGCGCTTGAAGCCTTCGACGAGGATGAAGTCGACCGGACGCATCGCGTCCAGCAGCTCGGGCAACTCTGGCTCGGGCGCGCCTCTCAATTCATGCATGAGCGCCCAGCGCGCGGACGAGGCGACCAACACCTCCGTCGCTCCCGAAGCGCGATGCAGGTACGAGTCTTTACCCGGCGTGTCGATATCGAAGGCATGGTGAGCGTGTTTGATCGTCGACACGCTGAACCCGCGCGCATTCAGGCACGGGATCAGTTTGGCGAGCAGCGAGGTCTTGCCCGCGCCGCTCCAACCGGCAAAGCCTATCAATCTTGTCTTGGACGTATGGGTCACAACGATCGTCCGTTTAAATCAGGCCGTCAAACGGCAGAACATCGACCCAGTCGCCCTCGGCGATGTCGGCCTGGTCGTGGCCCAGCACCATCAAGCCATTGGCCTCGCTCATGCTGCGCAGGATGCCCGAGCCTTGTGACCCGGTGATGCGCGCTTGCCAGCCGCCGTCCGGACCGCGCGTGACAATCGCGCGTTGGTATTCGGTGCGCCCCGGTTTTTTCCGGATGCGTTGGGCAGCGGTGCAGCGCAGCAGCGGCATCGGCTGGCCTTCGGCGCCGGCCATCTTCAGCAAGGCGTCGCGCACCAGGGCGTAAAAGGTCACCATGACGGCCACCGGATTGCCGGGCAAGCCAAACAGAATGGCATCGCCATGATCGGCACGGATGCGGCCAATCGCCATGGGCCGCCCCGGACGCATGGCGATGCGCCAGAACAGGACCTCGCCCAGCTCGGCCATGACGGTTTTGGTGTGGTCGGCTTCGCCTACGCTCACGCCACCGGAGGTAATGACGGCGTCGGCGTTCGCGGCGGCCGCGCGGAAGGCCTCGGCCAGCGCGGCCGGATCATCGCGGATCACGCCGAGGTCCAGAACCTCCACGCCCAGCCGCTGCAGCATGCTCCACAGCGTATAGCGATTGCTGTCGTAGACGCAGCCTTCGTCCAGCGTTTCGCCGATCGAGCGCAGTTCGTTGCCCGTGGAGAAGAATGCCACGCGCAGGCGACGCTGTACGGGGACTTCGGCGCGGCCCAGCGAAGCCATCAAGCCGATATCGGCCGGTCTGAGCACGCGGCCGGCCTTTAACGCCGGCTCGCCTATGGCCAGATCTTCGCCGGCCAGCCGGCGGTTGTCGCCGGCGCGCAGCACGTTGGCGGGGATGACGATGCGATCGCCATCCTGACGCACGAATTCCTGCGGGACCACGGTGTCCAGGCCGGCGGGCATGACCGCACCCGTCATGATGCGCACGCATTGACCGGGCGCCACCGTTTGATCGGCGCGTTCGCCCGCGTGCAGCGATCCCAATACCTGCAGGACGGTGTCCTGGTCGTCACGCAGCTCGCTGCCGGCGAAGGCGTAGCCATCCATGGCGGAGTTGTCGTGGGCGGGTACGTTCAAATGCGAGACAACGTCGCGCGCGAGCACACGGCCCAGCGCCGAGCGTAAAGGCACCATTTCCACCGTGTCGATGCGCGGTACCAGCTGGTCGATGAATGCCTGCGCCTGCGGGATAGGCAGCGCGTTCGGATCGTAGCCGCTGATACAGGAAACGATGGAGGCCAGACTGGGGGGCAAAGGACGGGTCATGGAGCGAGTTGTTGCAATTCAGACAAGGTATTGGCGCCGGCGAACGCCTGTGCATCGTCGAATACCACTTCGATACAGCGATGCTGGGCGGTCCAGGCGTCGATCTTGCGCTGGCCGCTGCGCAGAAATTCCAACAGGCTGGCCAACAGCGAGGCTTTCAGCAGGCAGAAAACCGGCTGTGTCCGTATCTGTCCGTTTTCTGACGTGGCGACCATGGCGATATCGGCGTCCTGCTCGCTTAATGCCTGAGCCAGACGCGCCACCATATCCAGCGGAAAGCGCGGGCAATCGCAGGGCACCGTGACAAGATAGGCGGTTTCGCAGCGCGACAGGCCGGCCGCCAGTCCGGCGAGCGGGCCTGCGAAATCGGCCATATCGTCAGGCCACACATCGACGCCCATGGACTCGTAGGCCGCCAGATTGCGGTTGGCGTTGATCATGGTCACGCCTACCTGAGGCGACAGACGCATCAAGGCATGCAGCGCCAGGGGCATTCCCTGGAAATTCTGCAATCCTTTGTCTACGCCGCCCATGCGGCTGCCTCGTCCGCCGGCCAGGATGAGGCCCGTGATGTCGTTGGTTTGAATCATGGCACGCGAAAAAAGCGCCGACTTCAGCGTCGCGCAATGGCGGCCAGTATAGACCAGGCCGCGTGCGGCAGGCGCCAAGGGCGATCGCTGTCTCCGGGCTGCTCTGCTAACATGAGCCGAAAGGGCCGGATTCGTCCCCAGGGCAGCCAGTGCCACCGAAGGCATGCTGCCACGGCGCCCGGAGCGCCAAGCGTGCGCGCCCGCGGTTGTCCCGCCGTGCATTCACGGCAGACGCCTACTTTCCCAATTACGTTGATTAGATAAAAGACCCAATGGTCGCTTCCGAAACTCTGCTTCAGGCCTTGCAGGCCGTCATAGACCCCAACACCGGCCGCCCCGTGGCCGACGCCAAATCGGTGAAGAATCTCCAGATCGATGGCGCGGACGTGGCGTTCGATGTGGAACTCGGCTACCCGGCGAAAAGTCAGGTATCTGCGTTGCGCAGCGCCTTGATCGCCGCCGCGAAATCGGTGCCGGGCGTGGGCAATGTGTCCGTGAATCTGCGCACCGCGATCGCAGCCCATGCCGCGCAGCGCGGCGTGGCGTTGCTGCCCAACATCAAGAACGTCATCGCGGTTGCTTCGGGCAAGGGTGGCGTGGGCAAGAGCACTACCGCCGTGAACCTCGCACTGGCGCTGGCCGCAGAAGGCGCCCGTGTCGGGATTCTGGATGCCGATATTTACGGCCCCAGCCAGTCGATGATGATGGGCATCAACGCGCGCCCGCAAAGCGAGGACGGCTCCACCATGGAGCCCCTGGCAAATTACGGCGTGCAAGTCATGTCGATCGGATTCCTGGTTGACGCCGACGAGGCGATGATCTGGCGCGGCCCGATGGCGGTGCAGGCGCTGGAGCAACTGCTGCGTCAGACGAATTGGAAAGACTTGGATTATCTGGTGGTCGATATGCCGCCGGGCACGGGCGATATTCATCTGTCGCTGAGCCAGAAGGTCCCGGTCACGGGTGCGGTGATCGTCACCACGCCGCAGGACATCGCACTGTTGGACGCTCGCAAGGGCGTGAAGATGTTCGAGAAAGTCGGCGTGCCGATCCTCGGCGTGGTCGAGAACATGGCGGTGCATGTGTGCAGCCAGTGCGGCCACACGGAGCATATTTTTGGCGAGGGTGGCGGCCAGAAAATGGCGGCCGATTACGGCCTGGCGTATCTGGGCGCGTTGCCGCTGGACATCAATATCCGGCTGCAGGCCGATGGCGGCCAGCCTTCGGTGATCGCCGATCCCGACGGCGAAGTCGCGCAGCTGTATAAATCGGTCGCGCGTCAGGTGGCGGTGGCCGTGGCCGACATGCCGAAAGACCATTCGGCCAAGCTCTCGGCGATTTCCATCAGCCGGGCGTCGTAGGAGGTCTCATGAGCGACCCGGTCCCCTTGGCCCTGGATGTCGCGGTGGTGATGCGCAAGGTGCGCGTCACTGGCCCGATGAGCCGTTGGCAAGACTGGCGCTGGGAACTCGATGATGTGGTCGTCAACGAGCCGACCTTTGGCACCGCGCCGCGTCTGTTGCTAAAGGACGATACGCAAGAGCGTTGGCTGCATCCGGGTTACACCGTCAGGCTTTTTCGCGACGATGCGGAAGGCTATGTGCTTAACGCGACCACGCCGGCGCCCTGCTGGTTCGTGCTGTGGCGCATGCACGAAAGCGAAGACGGCGGCGAGCCGCAGGCGCATCCCGAGATCGTGACGCTCAGCTATCACGATGCGGGGCGCTGGTTGGATGCGCAGGAGATGGTCGAGCAAGTTCCCGCGCCACCTGAAATCGTGGCGTGGATGAATGCGTTTATCGAGGCCAACTATGTGCCTGAACCGAAGCGGCGCAAGCGGCCGGCGAGCTTTCAGCCGCTGCAAGACCGGTTTGGCAACCCGGCCTCGGTGTCCACTGTGAAGAAGTTTCGTGGCGAGGGGTCATCGTGACGGACGAAGTTCGTGGCGGCTTCCTGCATCGCTGGTCGCGCCGCAAGGTGCAAGCGCGGCAGGGACAACGGCTGGAAGACGAGCCGCGCCAGGATGAGGGTGTCGCGGGCGTAGTGCCGGACGAGGTGGGGGCCGCTGCGTCGCGCGTTGCCCCATCGCACACTGTCGAATCGGGTGCAGCTGCGACGGAAATCCCTGATCCAGGCGTCACCGCCGCCGGGAGCCTGACACAGGACCCGCGCCCGGCGCGACCGGATGCGCATTCTGGGGAATCCGAGCCCGCTCCACTTACGCTGGACGATGTGAAGACGCTGACATCGGACTCCGATTTCGCGCCTTTCGTGTCGCAGCAGGTGGACCCGCAGGTGCGCAACGCCGCGCTGAAGAAGCTCTTTTCCGATCCCCACTACAATGTGATGGACGGGCTGGATATCTATATCGATGATTATTCCCAGCTCGAGCCGCTGCCGGCGCCCATGTTGCGTCGCATGGCCAGTGCACAGGCGCTGAAGATGTTCGAGGCCTTGACCGAAGACGGCGAGAACGCGCCCATCGCGCAGGCCAGCGACGAGCACCGGGAAAACGCCGAGCGGGCGCGCGGTATCGAGGACGCCCGTCCGGATGCCGCGCCCGCGCCGCCGGAGCAACCCGATTCGCCGGACAGCGAAAAACGTGACGCACAGTCAGCGCCATCGGCTCGCTGAGAACGCCGCCGCGCTGCCTGTGTCCAGCGCAATTGTCTCTGCCCGTGATTCGTTATTGATGGTTTAGCCTTTATGACCACCCTGATTTGTGACTGCAACCGCACCATGCCGCTGGCGCCCGACGCGCTGGGCCAGGTCATGGGCGAACCTCTGGCGCCACACTCGCTGCTTTGCCGCAGAGAGGCAGGCGATTACCAGCAGGCCATTCGGGGAACCGACACGGTCGTGGTGGCCTGTACGCAGGAGACCCGCCTGTTCGAGGAACTGGGCCGCGCGACCGAGGGCGCCGTGGCGCCGGTGCGCTTTGTCAACATACGTGAGACGGGCGGCTGGAGCCGCGATGCCCGGCACGCGATGCCCAAGATCGCCGCATTGCTGGCCGCGGCCCATCTGCCGGAGCCGGAGCCTGTCGCCACCGTGACCTATCGCAGCGCGGGGCGTCTGCTGATCATCGGTCCGCTGGATCAGGCCGAGGCCGCCGCCGCCATGTTGGACGATGTGCTCGAGGTCACGCTGTTCGCGCCGGCGCCGGGCCAAGGCGCAGGGCGTCAAACGCGCCGTTATCCCGTGATCGCGGGGGCGATTGAAAGCCTGACGGGCCGGCTCGGCGCGTTCGAACTGACCTGGTCTCAACGCAACCCGATCGATCTCGATCTCTGCACGCGCTGCAATGCGTGCGTGGCCGCCTGTCCGGAAGGCGCGATCGGGCTGGATTATCAAGTGGACCTGAATCGCTGTACCGGGCATCGGGACTGTACGGCGGCCTGTACGGTGGCGGGCGCGATTGATTTTCAGCGCTCGCCGATCACCGCCGCCGAGAGCTTCGACCTGGTGCTGGATTTAGGCGAGCAGCCGCAGTTTGTACGGCATGCGCCGCCACAAGGCTATTTCACCTGGCGCGATCGCAATCCCGCTACGCTGCTGCGCCTGCGCGAGATGGTGGGGGAATTCGATAAGCCGAAGTTCTTCGACTATAAGCAGTCGCTCTGCGCACATAGCCGCAACGAAATGGAGGGCTGCCGCGCCTGTGTGGATATATGCTCGGCCCAGGCCATCAGCAGCGATAAGCATCATCAGCGCATCGTGGTCGATCCGTACCTCTGCGTGGGTTGTGGCGCCTGTACGACCGTATGCCCCAGCGGGGCGCTGTCGTACACCTACCCACGCAATGGCGATCAGGGTCTGAAGCTGCGTACGCTGTTGAATACCTACTCGCGTGCGGGAGGCAAGGACGCCGTATTGCTGCTGCATAGTCAGCAAGCCGGACAGGATCTGATCGAGGCCCTGGGTCGCGCCGCGCAGCTGGGGCAGGCGTCGGGCGTGCCGGCCAATGTGATTCCGGTCCCGCTGTGGCATACCGCCAGCACCGGCCCAGACCTGTGGCTATCGGCCATCGCATGGGGAGCTTCGCAAATCGCGGTGTTGCTCACCGATGAAGAGGCGCCCCAATACCAGGAAGGCCTGAAAGCGCAGATGGGCATCGCGCAGGAGATTCTGAACGGGTTGGGTTATACGGGCCACCATCTGCATCTGTTGAACGCGACCGATCCGGCTGCGCTGGATCGCGAACTGCGACTCGTCGCCGAGCGTGCACCTGCCGTCCCGAATGAAACCGCCCGCTTTGCAACCGCACCTGAAAAGCGCACCACGTTGAGCCTGGCGCTGGATCATCTGATCGCCTGGGCGCCTGCACGCGCGGCCGAGGCCATCGCATTACCGCAGGGGGCCCCTGGGCTGGGCGCACCATTCGGTGCGATCGCTGTCAACAAGGACGCCTGTACGCTTTGTATGAGCTGCGTGAGCGCCTGTCCCGCCAACGCGCTAAAGGATAATTCGCAACTGCCGCAGCTGCGCTTTATCGAGAGCAACTGCGTGCAATGCGGTTTGTGCGAGAAAACGTGCCCCGAGGATGCCATCGCATTGGTGCCCCGTCTGCTGCTATCCGACCAACGCAAACAGGCCGTCGTGCTCAACGAGGCGCAGCCTTTCCACTGCATACGGTGCAACAAGGCGTTTGGCACGCAAAAGGGCGTGGACGCGATGCTGCAACGCTTGGGCGGCCATTCCATGTTCCAGGGCGCGGCGCTGGAGCGTCTGAAGATGTGCGGCGACTGCCGCGTCATCGATATGTATTCTTCCTCCGATGAAGCGCGGATCACCGATTTATGACGACGAATCCTTTACCTGATCAATCCTTCGCCCTAGAGGACGAGGACGCCGCCCGCGCGGAGGTCTACACGCTGCTGGCGCATCTGTTCTACGCGCCGCCCTCGGCGGAGTTGTTGGCGCATCTGCGTGCCGCACCCGAGGCCGAGCTGGAAAGCGCGCTGGCGCCGTCGTGGAATGCGCTGCTAGGTGTGGCGCGCGATCTTGATGTGGCGGCGATCTCCGCCGAATACGACACGCTATTCGGTGGCGTGGGCAAGCCCGATGTCTACCTGTTTGGCTCGCATTATCTGTCCGGCTTTCTCAATGAAAAGCCCTTGGTGCAGCTGCGCGATGACCTGGCAAAGCTCGGTCTGGCGCGTGCGCCCGCCATGCCCGAGACGGAAGACCACATCGCTTATCTGTGCGACGCGATGCGTTTGCTGATCACCCGGCCGGAGGCCGACGGTTCCAGCCTCGCCTTGCAGCGCGAGTTTTACCTGGCGCATATCCGGCCTTGGGCGGACGACTTGCACGACGCGATCGTGGCGCAACCGGCCGCACGGTTTTATGCCCGGCTTGCCGAGTTTTTCCGTGATTTCAACAGCGTGGAGGCCCAGGCCTTCGACATGCTGTCGTAGAATGCCGGCCCCGGGTTTCCGCGGCCAGCACTTTTCCGAAATATCCCTGTCCACACTAGGGAAATTGTCCCTGCCCCTTGACTCGGGGTACAGTATGCACATCACTTCATATCTATCAGCCCCAGAGGAGACCGATATGTCACAACAAAATCCTCAGCTTTCGCGCCGCCGATTTCTCACTGGCGCGGCGACAGCGGGCGCGGCAGCGGCCGGAGCCGTGGCTGCAGGCAACGTTGGTTTGTCAGCGCCGGCACAGGCCGCGCCGGCCAAGCCTGCCCCCAAGAACGGCGGCGGTTACCACCTTAGCGAACACGTGAAGCGCTATTACCAGACTACTCTCCTCTGACGGAGTCCGGCATGTTGCTGAATAAAAAAACTGTGGCCGCGCCGGCTGGCGCGGCGGAATCAAACTTCGTGCAGAGCCTGCGCCGGGGCATGGCCCAGGCGCTGCCCACGATGGATCGCCGTACTTTTCTGCGCCGTTCCGGCATAGGCGTAGGCGCGGGTCTGGCTGCCGCGCCGCTGGCGCTGGTGCGCAAGGCAGAGGCCGCCGACTCGAAAGAGGTCTTGGTCGGCAAGACCAAGGCCGTCACACGACGCACGGTCTGTTCGCACTGTTCGGTGGGCTGTTCGGTCGACGCCGTGGTGGAAAACGGCGTGTGGGTGCGCCAAGAGCCGGTGTTCGATTCGCCGATCAACCTGGGCGCGCATTGCGCCAAGGGAGCCGCGCTACGCGAGCACGGCCATGGCGATCACCGCTTGCGCTATCCCATGAAGCTGGTTAACGGCAAGTACCAGCGCATCAGCTGGGACACGGCATTAAACGAGATCTCCGAGCGCTTGCTCAAGCTGCGCGAAGAAAGCGGGCCGGATTCGGTCTACTGGATTGGTTCGTCCAAGCACAATAACGAGCAGGCCTATCTGCTGCGCAAGTTCGTCAGCTATTTCGGCAGCAATAACTGCGACCACCAGGCGCGTATCTGTCACTCCACCACCGTGGCCGGTGTGGCCAACACGTGGGGCTACGGCGCCATGACGAACTCGTACAACGACATGCAGAATGCAAAGATCGCGTTGTACATCGGTTCGAACGCCGCCGAAGCGCACCCGGTGTCCATGTTGCACCTGCTGCACGCCAAGGAAAACGGCTGTAAGGTCATCGTGGTGGACCCGCGCTTTACGCGCACGGCCGCCAAGGCCGATCAACATGTACGCATTCGTTCGGGCACGGACGTCGCGTTCTTGTTCGGCTTGCTGTATCACGTCTTCAACAACGGCTGGGAAGACAAGGACTATATCCAGGCACGCGTTTACGGCATGGACCAGGTCAAGGCCGACGTGATGTCGAAGTGGACGCCGGACAAGGTCCAGGAAGTCTGTGGTGTCGACGAAGCCACCATGTTCGGTATTGCCAAGGCAATGCACGAAAATCGTCCCGGCACGCTGGTATGGTGCATGGGCCAGACGCAGCACACTATTGGCAACGCCATGGTGCGCGCGTCCTGTATCTTGCAGCTCGCGCTGGGCAACATCGGCAAGTCCGGTGGTGGTGCCAACATTTTCCGCGGCCACGATAACGTGCAGGGCGCGACCGACGTCGGCCCCAACCCCGATTCGCTGCCGGGCTACTACGGTCTGACCGAAGGCTCGTGGAAGCATTTCGCCAACGTCTGGGGCGTGGATTACGAGTGGATCAAGAGCCGCTACGCCTCGCCCGATCTGATGACCAAGCCCGGCATTACCGTGTCGCGCTGGATCGATGGCGTGCTGGAAAATCCCGAGCTGATCGATCAGCCGACCAACCTCAAGGCAGTGTTCTACTGGGGCCACGCTCCCAACTCGCAAACCCGCGGCCTGGAAATGAAACGGGCCATGGACAAGCTGGATCTGCTGGTGGTTGTGGACCCGTATCCGTCGGCCACGGCGGCGATGGCGGCCATGCCGGGCAATCCGGATGATCTGAATCCCAACCGCGCGGTGTATCTGCTGCCGGCCACGACCCAGTTCGAAACCAGCGGGTCCTGTACTGCCTCGAATCGCTCCGTGCAATGGCGCGAGAAAGTCATCGAACCGCTGTGGGAAAGTCGTACCGATCACATGATCATGTACCAGCTCGCGCAAAAGCTGGGCTTTGGCCAGGAGTTCGTCAAGAACTACAAGCTGCAGCAAGTCAACGGCATGGACGAGCCGGTGATCGAAGACGTGCTGCGCGAAATCAATCGTAGCTGCTGGACGATCGGCTACACCGGTCAGAGCCCCGAGCGTCTGAAAGCGCACATGCGCAATATGCATCTCTTCGACGTGAAGACGCTGCGCGCCAAGGGCGGCAAGGATCCCGAAACGGGCTATGACTTTACTGGCGATTATTTTGGTCTGCCCTGGCCGTGCTGGGGCACGCCGGAGATGAAGCATCCGGGTACGGCGAATCTGTACGACACCAGCCTGAACGTCATGGATGGCGGTGGTAATTTCCGCGCGAACTTCGGTGTCGAACGCAATGGCGAAAGCCTGCTGGCCGAGGATGGCTCGCACTCCAAGGGCGCGGACCTGACCACCGGTTACCCCGAGTTTGACCATGTGCTCCTGAAAAAGCTGGGCTGGTGGAACGAACTGACCGACGCGGAGAAAAAGGCCGCCGAGGGCAAGAACTGGAAGACAGATCCGTCCGGCGGCATTATTCGCGTCGTCATGAAGAACCACAGCTGCTATCCGTTTGGTAATGCCAAGGCGCGCGCCGTCGTGTGGAACTTCCCCGATCCGATTCCGCAGCACCGGGAGCCGCTCTATGGCACCCGCCCGGACCTGGTGGCGAAGTACCCCTCGCACAAGGACTTGAAGGCGTTCTGGCGTTTGCCGACGATGTACAGCTCGCTGCAGCAAAAGAACGTGGACGATCGCTTGTACGAGAAATTCCCGCTCGTGCTGACTTCGGGCCGTTTGGTCGAGTACGAAGGGGGCGGCGAGGAAACGCGCTCGAACCCGTGGCTGGCGGAACTGCAGCAGGAGTCGTTCGTGGAGATCAATCCGAAGGCGGCCGCCGATCGCGGTATTCGTAATGGCGACCGCGTGTGGGTGCTGACCCCGACGGGCGCGCGTCTGAATGTGCAGGCGCTGGTGACGGAACGCGTGGGACCGGATACGGCGTTCATGCCGTTCCACTTCTCGGGCCGTTGGCAAGGCAAGGACATGCTGGAGCATTACCCGGAAGGCGCAGCCCCGATTGTTCGTGGCGAGGCCGTGAACACCGGCACGACTTACGGGTATGACGTGGTGACCATGATGCAGGAAACCAAAACCACGATCTGCAACATCGCAAAGGCATAAGGAGAACGCCATGGCGAGAATGAAATTTATCTGTGATGCAGAGCGTTGTATCGAATGCAATAGCTGCGTCACGGCGTGCAAGAACGAGCACGAAATCCCCTGGGGCGTGAATCGCCGCCGCGTGGTGACATTGAACGACGGCGTGCCTGGCGAGAAATCGATCTCGGTGGCCTGTATGCACTGCAGCGACGCGCCCTGTATGGCCGTCTGCCCGGTCAATTGTTTCTATCGCACCGAAGAAGGCGTGGTCCTGCATAACAAGGACACCTGTATCGGCTGTGGTTACTGCTCGTACGCCTGTCCGTTCGGCGCGCCGCAGTTCCCCTCGGAGGGCACTTTCGGCGTGCGCGGCAAGATGGACAAGTGCACGTTCTGCTCCGGCGGCCCCGAGGAACACGGCAGCGCGGCGGAATTCGAAAAGTACGGCCGCAACCGTCTGGCTGAAGGCAAGCTGCCCGCCTGTGCGGAGATGTGCTCGACCAAGGCGCTCCTGGCAGGCGACGGTAACGTCGTGGCGGATATTTTCCGTACCCGCGTCCTGCATCGCGGCAAAGGCGCCGAGGTGTGGGGTTGGGGCACGGCATATGGCTCGCAACAAGCCGGCCAGCCGCCCACCGAGCAACCTGCATCGGCACCTCAGCCAGCAGCTACGCAAAGCGGAGGCAAGCCATGAACACGCGCACCGTTTTCGTCGCCCTGAGCGTCCTGGCACTGGCGGGTTGCAGCGAGCCGTCGCAGGAACTGCATTCCGCCGCCGAGATTGGCCAGACTCCGGAATACACGGGGACTGGCAGTCAATTCGTCGCGCCCGGATGGACGCAGGGCGACAAGGCCAGCTGGAGCCGGGAGTTGACGGTACGGACGCAGCGTGGGCAGAACGAGTACAACAAAACTAACTGACCGGAGGCTGCCAATGTTACGGTCGAATTTTCTGGCGCGCTGGGGCGCCTGCTGCATGTTGCTGTTGACGGCACTCGTGCTCAACGCCCCGGTTACGGCGCAAACCACCGCGCCCGCGGGTAGCAGCTTGGGCGGCATCCAAAGCGCGAACATTTTCGAAGTGAAGCCGGATGCCGATCAACAACCGGGCTATGCCGAGCAGACCAACGCCGAGCGTGCGCGCGTACAACCCGGCAACAATGCACCGATGTGGCGTCAGGTCAATTCGGGTGAGCCGGGCTATAGCAGCCTGCCGCGCAGTCAGGCCCCGGAAGCGGGGGTGTTGATCCAGCGCTTTGTGCAGTATCCGGGGTCGCAATTCACTACGGCCGGTGAGGCCTGGCGTCAGGTGCGTAACCAATGGCTGATCCCCTATGGCGGGGCGCTGTTGCTCATCGCCTTGGTGGCCATTGCGTTGTTCTACTTCGCCAAGGGTCCCATCAAGGTCCATGGCGCCGAGACGGGACGCAAGATCGAACGCTTCACGTATTTCGAACGGGCGGCGCATTGGGTGAACGCGGCGGCCTTCGTGATTCTGGCGCTGTCAGGCATCGTGATGGCGTTTGGCCGGTACATCATGCTGCCTTGGATGGGCAGCGCGATCTTCGGCAAGCTGACCTGGATCTTGAAGACCACGCATAACTTCGTTGGCCCGGTGTTCGCCGTGTCGTTGCTGGTGGTGTTGATCACGTTCGCCAAGGACAACGTATGGCGGCGTTATGACTGGACCTGGCTGCGTAAAGGCGGCGGTTTGCTCAAGCCGCAACATGTTTCCTCGGGGCGATTCAACGCTGGCGAGAAGCTCATGTTCTGGGTCGGCATGCTGTTTCTTGGCGTAATCGTCGTGGCGTCCGGCTTGTGGCTGGATCGGGTGATTCCTGGCATCGTGTATACGCGCGGCGATATGCAGATCGCGCACATGATCCACGCGGTGTCGGTCACGCTGATGATGTGCATGCTGCTGGGGCATATCTATCTCGGCACGATCGGCATGCATGGCGCGTACAAGGCAATGAAGACCGGCTACGTCGACGAGACCTGGGCGCGCGAGCATCACGACATCTGGTTCGACGATATCCAGTCCGGCAAGATCCCCGCTCAGCGTAGCGCCGACCGCGCCAAGAACGGACGCAGTCAGGCCTTTGTGCGGCCCTCGTCCAATATTCATTAACCTTTAGCGTTGCGCAGGCGCAGTCTGTCTGGCGGATGCGCCCGCCTATGAGATGACAAGAGGGACAAGATGAAAAAAACATTGGCAATATGGGCGCTGCTCGCGGCGGCGTTGAGTCCCCAGGCCCTGTTAGCCGCGCCCACGGACGCCGATGCGGCGCGTGCCGCCGCCGAGGCGAAGGCGCGCGCGGCATGGAACGATAAGGTCACTGCATACAAGCTGTGCGTCGCACAAGATCGTGTCGCCGCGCACTACCGCGAGCAAATGGCGGCAAACGGTAAATCGGCCCCCGAACCCGTGACCACGCCGCCTTGCATGGAGCCAGAACCTTTCACCTTTAACGCCGAAGGCACGCAGCCCCGCGAAGGCTCTGGCGCGCATTCGCCAGCCGAGACGGCGCAGCGTCCGCCCAGCTCGTCCACGCCCGAAAACGGCGAAAAGCCGCTGGCGAAATAGGTCAGAGTCTCGCGTTGTTGCCTCGACTGACTCAAGCCAGTGCGCCGTTGACGCGTGAAGTCACGGTAGTGAACGAGCATGGCCAGATCGAAACCGTTTCGATTCCGGCAGAGCGCCCGTTGACGATTTATGTCGATCGGCGCGAGGTCGTCACGCTGATGACCTTGGGCGCGATGCCGGAATTGCTGGTGCTCGGCTATCTGCGTAATCAACGTTTGATACGGCAGCCCAGTGATGTGCTGTCGATCATGGTGGACTGGGAAGTCAACGCCGCCGCGGTTGAAACCCGTGACGGCATCACCGATATCGACGCGCGCACCGCACAGCGTGTGGTCACTACCGGATGCGGGCAGGGCAGTGTGTTTGGTGGGCTGATGCAGGAGCTGGATCAAATCCAGTTGCCCGCCGATGCGCGGCTTTCCCAGTCGTCGCTGTATGGCTTGCTAAACGCGATCCGGCTGCAGGAGACCACGTACAAATCGGCGGGCTCCGTGCATGGCTGCGCGCTATTTCGTGGCGCGGACATGCTGATGTTCGTTGAAGACGTGGGTCGTCATAACGCGATCGATACGCTGGCCGGATGGATGTGGATGCAGCCGGAAAGCGCACAACGCGGCGATGACAAGATTTTCTATACGACCGGGCGCCTGACCAGCGAGATGATCATGAAATCGGCGCAGATGGGCGTGCCTATCGTGGTGTCGCGCAGCGGCATGACGCAGATGGGTTACGAGCTGGCGCGTGATCTGGATTTATGCGCGATCGGGCGGGCGGTGAATCGTCGCTTTGTCTGCTATACGGGCGCACATCGGCTGATTTTGCAACCGGAGTTAGCGGCTGCCCGCAATGTGGATGCGGCGAACGCAGCAGGTTGAGGCGGCTATCTGCGTGGTTTACGCGAAGTCGCTTTACGCGCTGGAAAAGTCCACCACGGCAGTACCCGCCGCATCGACAATACATCCCCGCTTTGTAGCGGTGCGTAGCCCGGCATGGCGGAAAGCGCTGCCTGCCATGGCGCGCTGCGCAAAATCTCCAGCAGTGCCTGTGTCGACGGCTGGTCGAGCGTTGACTTCAGACAAACGAGAAAATAGTTTTCCCGAACTAGCGGAATGAAATCCAGCGCATGTCGCTCGACGCTCGGCTGTACCCCGAACCCGGCGTCCGCATGGCCATTGGCAATGGCATGCGCAATGGCGTGATGCGACGGCTCGGTACGGTCATAACCTTCAATGGCGGAAGACGACAAGCCTGCCTGTTCCAACAGTTCGTCAAACAGCACGCGCGTGCCCGTACCCAATGCTCGGTTGACGAACCGCATGCCTCGGCACAGGTCGGCCAGCGTTGTTACGCCAGCGGGATTGCCACGCGCGACGATGAGGCCTTGATTACGTTGCGCGAAGCCGATGATCTTATGCAGGCCCGGTTTGAGCAAAGGCTTGTAGACGCGCTCGGTCAAGGACCCTGGCACAGGATCCTGCCGCGTATGAAAACCCGCAATCACGCAACGGCCTTCATTCAAACCACGAATCGCGTCCACGCTGCCGGTATAGCTGATATCCAGATAGAGCTTGTGGCTGGCCACGGCGTGTTCGCGTAGCGCGCCCAGCGCATCATCGTGACTCGCATATAGCGGCACCACATGCGCCGCATCGTCAAAGGCCATCGCGAATGCGCGTTCCAGATCTGCGCGCAGCGCGTGGATTTGCGGCGCGAGCCGGGCTTGCGCCTGTCGTTCCGCCCAGAGCAGTTTTTCGCCGAACTCGTTCAAGCGGGCCGGCTGGCCCTTGTCCCACACGATCAACGTGCGGCCCAGCGTCTGCTCCCAGCGCTTCAGTTCGCCCCAGACGTGTCGATACGACAGCCCCATCGCCTTGGCAGCGGCCGAGATCGAGCCATGCTGGCGCACGGCGTAGAGCAGGTCCATCAGCGCGTTGCCGATGGTGCCGGGAGCAGGCGAAGTGGCGCCCAGCTGGTAGGAGAGGTCGATACGATGCACGGCGAAAGTATGCCCGAAATAAGCGTTGCAGACGGACCTGGTTGGCTCTCCATCATACCTATGCACGCCGGAACATATGGCCTAGGGCGCTGCGGTGCGATACCCTCACGGCATCTCGCCGCCGCTGACGGCTTCATATTCGCCTTGCCGAATCGACCTGTTGACTTCGTGATTCCTGCCTTTACGGCGTAGCGCGCGCTTGGCGCGCCTGTTGATTTCCCGTCTTACCCGTCATGAACACCGTATCTGAAAGCTTTGCGACAGCCTTTGCGCTGATCATGTCGGCTGACCCCGTGTTGCTCTCCATCGTGTGGCGCTCGTTAGCGGTGAGCGCCTGCGCCTGTCTGCTCGCTTGTGGCGTGGGTATGTGGGCGGGCGCGTGGCTGGCCGTGGCGAGGTTTCGTGGGCGCGGACTCTTGCTAGTAATGTTGAATACCTCCCTGGCAATGCCTTCGGTGGTGGTGGGACTGGCGCTATATCTGCTGTTGTCGCACTCCGGACCCTTGGGCTTTTTGGGATGGTTGTTCTCGTTCAAGGCCATGGTGCTCGCGCAGGCGGTGCTGGTATGTCCAGTGATTACCGCATTGGTGCGCCAGACCATTGCAGACGCCGACAAGCATCATGGAGAGCAACTGCGATCCCTGCGTGCGCGTGCCTGGCTGCGCGGCCTGCTGTTGCTGTGGGATGAGCGATTCGCCCTGGTGACGATCGTGATCGCGGGGTTCGGACGCGCCATTTCCGAGGTGGGCGCGGTGATGGTGGTGGGCGGCAATATCGAAGGCTATACGCGCGTGATGACCACCGCGATCGCGTTGGAGACGAGCAAAGGCGATCTGCCGTTGGCGCTGGCATTAGGCATTGTCCTGCTCAGTGTGGTGTTGCTGTTGAATTTCGCGGCCGCGGCGTTAAAGCGGTGGCGTGAGCGTCGCGATGCGGGCCTGTCCGGATTGTTTGGCCAAGCCGGGACGCCAGCATGACGCAAAGCTACGAGACCTTATTCGATCTACGCGATGTAGACGTGGATTTTGGCGGCGTGCACGCGCTGCGCGGTGTCTCGCTCACCGTAAGACCCGGCGAATCGATTGCGGTGGTCGGTGCGAATGGCAGCGGCAAGAGCACACTCTTGCGCGTATTGCATTGCCTGATACAGCCCACGCGCGGCCAGGCGTTTTGCACAGCACGCAAGCATCAGGCCATGTTGTTTCAACAGCCTTATCTGCTGCGCATGTCGGTGTTGAGCAATGTGGCGTTGGCGTTGTGGCTGCGAGGTTTGCGCTGGCGCGAGGCCCGGGCCAAGGCGCGGGAAGCGCTGGAAAGAGTCGGCATGGGTGATCTCGCCGGTCGCAATGCCAAGGCCCTCTCGGGTGGGCAACAGCAGCGACTGGCCATGGCGCGCGCATGGGCGGTAAAGCCCGATGTGCTCTTGTTGGACGAACCCACCGCGAGCCTGGACCCGCATGCCAAGCGCGATGTCGAGCAGATGATGCAGGACTTTATGCAGCAGCCCGTGGTGTCGGCTCAGGCGCAGACGCCAGCTGTCCAGCCCCCCGCGATGATATTCAGCAGTCACAACCTGGGGCAGGTGAAACGGCTGGCGCGGCGCGTGATTTATCTCGAACGCGGGCGCGTGGTGGTGGATCTGCCCGTGCAGGATTTTTTCGATGGCCCGCTTCCCGAAGCGGCCAGTCTGTTTCTCAAGGGAGAACGCATAACATGAAACTAGCTACTTTATTGCGGCGCGCCGCGTTGCCCGCGTTGCTCAGCGCCACCGCATGGCTCGCCCCAATGGCCCACGCGGAAACGATCACGATGGCGTCGACCACGTCAACGGAGCAATCCGGTCTTTTCTCGCATCTGTTGCCGGCATTCAAGAAAGCCACCGGGACGGATATCAAAGTCGTGGCGCAGGGCACTGGCCAGGCGCTGGACATGGCTCGTCGTGGCGACGCCGATGTGTTGTTCGTGCACGATCAGGCGGCCGAGGAAAAATTCGTCGCCGAGGGCTATTCGAAAAAGCGCTATCCCGTCATGTATAACGACTTCGTCCTCATCGGCCCGGCCGATGATCCGGCTGGCGTGAAAGGTGACGACATCGTCGCAGCACTAAGCAAACTGGCTCAGCAGAATGCATCGTTTATCTCTCGTGGTGACAAGAGCGGCACGCATGCGGCCGAACTGCGTTTCTGGAAGTCAGCTGGCGTGGACGACATGGGCAAGGGCTATAAAGCCTGTGGCTGCGGTATGGGGCCGGCGCTGAACATGGCGTCTTCGACCGGCGCCTATGTGCTGTCCGATCGCGGCACGTGGCTGAGCTTCAAAAACCCCGGCAACCTGAAAATCCTGGTCGAAGGCGACAAGCGTCTGTTCAACCAGTATGGCGTGATGGTGGTCAATCCCGAGAAGTTTCCTCATGTGAAAGCCAAAGAGGCTCAGCAGTTCGTCGACTGGGTCACCTCGCCGGCAGGCCAGGACACGATTGCCAGCTACAAGGTCAATGGCCAGCAGCTGTTCTTCCCGAACGCGGATAAGTAATCGCGACAGGTCGCGTCAGCGCGGGTGTGTGGCCTCGCATCACGCAGGCCATATGCCCGAGCTGCCGCGACGATGGCTATCCATCAGATGCGTGTCTATCATGCCGGTGGCTTCCATGAGGGCGTGCATGGTGGTGGGGCCCACGAACTTAAAGCCTCGTGCGCGCAAGGCCTTGCTTAACGCCGTGGACGCCTCGGATACGGTCGGGATCTCGTCGATGCTGCGCGGTGTGGGCGTCTGAGCCGGCTGAAACGACCAAATAAAATTGACCAATCCGCCGTGTGCGCGCAGCGCAAGCGTCGCGGCGGCGTTGTTGATGGTGGCGAGGATCTTGGCGCGGTTTCTCACGATGCCGGCATCTGCCATGAGCCGTTCTACATCTGCCTCGTCGTACGCAGCCACCACGTCGGGGTCGAACTGATTAAACGCGGCGCGAAAGGCCTCGCGCTTACGCAGGATCGTGGCCCAGGATAAGCCGGACTGGAAACACTCCAGGCTCAGGCGCTCGAACAATCCCCGTTCGTCGCGTACCGGCATGCCCCATTCGGTATCGTAGTAATGACGCAGTAAAGGATCGACCGCTGCCCAGGGTGGCCGGGCGAGTCCGTCCTCACCCATGACCACACCGGTGCCGGCACGAGCGGTTGCGTTGCTCTCCAGCGCGAGCAGATGAGATTTGGCCTGTAGTCCGCCGGCAAATCCCGTCATGGCGCCGGAACTGCCAATCACGCGATGGCACGGCACGACGATACATAGTGGGTTGCGCGCATTCGCGGCGCCCACCGCGCGTACGGCTTCGGGGCGGCCGATTTGTCGCGCAATGTCCCGATAGCTGCGCGTCTCGCCGTAAGGGATAGCAAGTAGAGCACGCCATACCGCCTGCTGAAACACGGTGCCGCGCGGATCCAACAGCAATTCAAAGTGCTTGCGCTGCCCGGCGAAATACTCGGCCAGTTGCTGCTGTGCCGCATGCAAGGTCGGATGCGTTTCGTCCACATGCATGGCGTCGAGGCGGACGCGTTCAGCGCCTTCACTTTCCCATGTGACAGCCTTCAGGCCGGCAGCGCCTGCCACCAATTTAAGGCGGCCAACGGGGGATTCGATGATTCGATAAACAAGCGACACGAGGGGCGACTCCTCTTGCTGGCGGTCTGATTTTCAAGGCATGAACAGGGTGTTGCGACCTCCTGTACAGCGGATTGCTAAGGTCGCAGCTCAGGCCGATGAGCGAGGCACGCGCATCGCAGCATCAGCCCTTCACGGTGCAGCCGTGGCGACTGCGCACCACCCGATGATAGCTCGTCAGCTGCCCGGCTCATGTCCGAGGATTCAGGAGTTCATTGTGCGTCATACATTAGATTGTGCGGTCCTGATCACCCCTGCCCACACGAATTGGGCACGCGAATGGGTCGATCGGCATCGGGGGCAACTGGGTCGCTTGCGCTTATATGTGCAGGACGTATCGAGTGTTTTGTTGCCAAGCCGCGGTGGGTTCGGGCCTATTTCCACCAACCCCGTGGTCATGCGACGATTCGACGGGTGCCTGTTGCCCGTTTCACGCGCATCGCTGTCGTGGACGCGCACGTTATTGGTAGGGCTGAACGCCAAGCCTTGCGTGCCCTTGATCGCGCTGCTATTCGATATCACCGCTCCCGCTACGCTGGACCTGCTCTCGCTCGGTATCAATGACTTTGTGCGCGATCCCGTGTGCCCGGACGAATTGCGCGCCCGCCTGCTGCATTCGAAGCGTCAGGCCCGGGCGGCCGCGTCGGTCAAGGCCGCCACCACGTCATCGGGTATATGGACCCCGACGAACCCCTCATCCGCTGCCAAGGATCCCGCTGAACGCAGGCGGCGTTCTCCCGTGCGGGCAATCGAGCTCGTCGAGCGGCCGAGCATTGTCGGGGTCACAGGTCGCGCGCCCGGCGCGACCGGCGAGGATGCCGAGTATTTCGATGTTCGCGCAATCGACGAGCCCTTCCGGCAGGCGAAGGCCCGCGTGGTGGCCGGATTCGAACGAGCGTACTTGCGTGGCGCCCTGTATCGGCATTCGGGCAATGTGGCGCGTGCGGCGCGCGCGGCTTGCAAGCATCGCCGCGCCTTCTGGGCGCTGATGCGCAAGCATAGGATCGACGCGGCACATTTTCGGATGCAGGAAACCACCCCGGAGCCGGTATCCTGACCGTGGAGGGCAGCGGCAGCACGTAATTCCTAAGGCGGTAAAATCACGTGTCCTGATATCCAAGGATCGCCGTGTCTGCTGCTCCCCTGAAGAACGATGTGTTCCTGCGCGCCTTGCTGCGCCAGCCCGTGCCGTATACCCCGATCTGGTTAATGCGCCAAGCGGGCCGGTATCTGCCGGAGTACAACGCCACGCGGGCGCGCGCCGGCTCGTTCATGGGGCTGGCGCAAAATCCGGATTTCGCTGCCGAAGTCACGTTGCAACCGTTAGCGCGTTACGACCTGGACGCGGCGATTTTGTTTTCCGACATCTTGACCGTGCCGCATGCGATGGGCCTGGGTCTGGATTTCGCACCGGGCGAGGGGCCGCGTTTCGCCCGACCGGTGCGCACGGAAGACGATGTCGCCTCGCTCGCCGTGCCCGATATGGAGTCGCTGCGTTACGTCTTCGACGCGGTCAGCGTCATCCGTCGCGAACTCGATGGGAAAGTGCCGTTGATCGGTTTCGCCGGTAGCCCCTGGACGATCGCCTGTTACATGGTCGAAGGGCGGAGCAGTGCCGACTATCGGCTGATCAAATCGATGCTTTACGGCCGTCCGGATTTGCTGCACCGGATTCTCGACATCAACGCCGAAGCCACCCTGCAATACCTGAACGCCCAGATCGAGGCGGGCGCCCAGGCCGTGATGTTGTTTGATAGCTGGGGAGGCGTACTGGCCGATGGCCTGTTCCAGCAGTTTTCGCTCGCCTATACCCGCAAGGTGGTCGCCGGACTGATTCGTGAACGCGAAGGGCGTCCGGTGCCCGTCGTCGTGTTTACCAAGGGCGGCGGCCTTTGGCTGGAGGACATCGCCGCCTGTGGCTGCGACGCCGTGGGGCTGGACTGGACCGTCAATCTGGGCCGCGCGCGCGAGCGTACGGGCGACTCAGTGGCGCTGCAAGGCAATCTCGATCCAATGACGCTGTTTGGCGGAGCCGAGGCGATCCGCGCCGAGGCGCGCCGTACCTTGGACGCATTTGGGCGGGTGGGCAAGGGCGGACACGTCTTCAATTTGGGCCACGGCATTTCGCAGTTCACGCCTCCGGAAGCGGTCTCCGTTTTGGTCGATGAAGTGCATCGCTACAGCCGCGCTTTCCACGTTGAGTAAGTGTCCGCTCTCGTGAAAGGCGGCCCGATGACGGGGGTCTGCACCGCAGTTGTGCACAGCAATGTCACAGCGAGCGGTGCATAGCACAAGTTATGAAAATTTCTGGATTTTCCTGGCAAGTGTTTGATTTTTAAGCGATTTTTAGCTGTGGTGCTGTATATCCATGCAGGAGTGCACGCTAAAGTGGCAAGCATGCAGCGGGTTATCTGAGCTTTTTCCCCAAAGTTATCCACAGGCTGTCGCCGCGGTCCCGGACCAGGCCCTTCAAGTTTTGATAGACGCTTGATTTCAGTGGTTTTTTCATCCTCCTTCGCCATGCAAGCTTACCTTCCTACTGATGAGTGACGCGCTGACAGAGTCCACGTCTGTAGGCGCGTGGGTGCGCGTGGCGCTGGATGTGCCGCTGCAAGGTCCTTTTGACTACCGTGCCACGGCGCTCATCCCGATCGGGACCCGGGTCATCGTGCCTTTCGGCCGTCGCAAGTTGGTCGGCGTCGTCGTGGATAATCCGGCCGAGCCGTCGATCGAGGTCTCGCACGTCAAGGAAGTCGAACAGATTCTGGAGGATCTGCCGCCCTTGCCCGAGGACTGGTTGCGATTAGCCCGCTTCGCGGCGGATTATTACCAGCGCCCATTGGGCGAGGTGATGCTGCCTGCCATGCCGCCGCCGCTGCGCAAGCTTTCGGCGTACCAGGGGAAACGCTCTGGACTGGGTCCGGTCGCCCGTCTGGACGCGCGCAAGAAAAAGCCTGTCGCTGCGCCAGTCGCACCCGACAAGGCCCCCGAACTCAATGCCGACCAACAGGCGGCCGTAGACACGGTCGTGGCGCTTACGGCATTCAAACCGGTTCTGCTGCATGGCGTCACAGGCAGCGGCAAGACCGAGGTGTACCTGCATATCGCCGAGCGTGTGCTCGCGGCCGGACGGCAGGTGCTGCTATTGGTGCCGGAAATCAATCTGACGCCGCAGCTGGAGGGCGCCGTCCGTGCGCGCCTGGAGTCGGTGTTAGGGCCAGAGGGGCTGGCTGTCATGCACAGCGGCCTGGCCGATGGCGAGCGCGTGCACGCCTGGGCGCGTGCGCAACGCGGTCAGGCGCGCATGCTGTTGGGCACGCGCATGGCGATTTTCGCGCCGCTCTCTGAGTTGGGGCTGATCGTGGTCGATGAGGAACACGATGCCTCCTACAAACAACAGGACGGCCTGCGCTATTCCGCCCGGGATCTGGCCGTATGGCGCGCACGCGATCAAAATATCCCGGTCGTGCTTGGCTCGGCCACGCCGTCGCTGGAGACCTGGCATCACGCCAGTCGTGGACATTATCTGCGCCTGACGCTGCCGGGCCGCGCCCGCGCGAGCAGCATGCCGACCATCAAGCTGGTCGATACGCGGCGTTTGCAGCTAAAGCAAGGCCTGTCGCCCCAACTGATCAGCGCCATCACGGAACGCTTAGAGCGCGGCGAACAATCGCTGGTGTTTTTAAATCGGCGCGGGTATGCGCCCGTGCTGCATTGCGCGTCGTGCGCGTGGGTCAGTCACTGCCCGCGATGTTCCGCATTCACCGTATTGCATCGCGCGATGGGACGCGGCAATCGGCTGCATTGCCATCATTGCGGCTATCAGGCTCAGGTGCCGTGCGCGTGCCCCGAGTGCGGCGATCAGGATCTGGAACCGATGGGCCGCGGGACGCAGCGGGTCGAAGAGCATTTGGCCGAGCTCTTCCCCCAAGCTCGTATCTCGCGTATCGATGCGGACAGCACGCGCCGCAAAGGCAGCGCGCAAACCCTGTTCGCGGCCGTTCATGCGGGCGAGGTGGATATCCTGGTCGGCACGCAGATGGTGGCCAAAGGCCATGACTTCGCGCGATTGGGTCTGGTGGGCGTTCTGAATGCCGACTCCATGTTGTTCGCGCATGACTTTCGTGCGCCCGAGCGACTGTTCGCACAGCTCATGCAAGTCGCTGGCCGCGCGGGACGGCATACGCTGGGCGGAGAGGTACTGATCCAAACCAACTATCCCGAGCAGCCCGTCTATCAGGCGCTGTTGCGTCACGACTACGCCGGGTTTGCGCGACACGCGCTCGAAGAGCGCGAAGCCACGGGCCTGCCGCCCTATGCGTATCAGGCGCTATTGACCGCCGAGGCACGCGAGTTGGCGCAGGCATTGGCATTCTTGCAAGAGGCGCGCCAGCTCGGTGCGGACGGCGGCTTCGCGGGCGCGGCCTCAATCACCCTGTACGACCCCGTGCCGCTGCGCGTGGTACGTGTGGCGAACATCGAACGCGCGCAGTTACTGCTGGAGAGTACGAGCCGCCCGGCGTTGCAGGCGTTCCTGACGGAATGGTCCGCGCATCTGCCTGCCGTCGCGTCACAATCGCGCGTGCGCTGGCAGTTGGAAGTTGACCCCTTGGAAATCTGAGTCTTGATTGTTTATGTCTGATAGCACACCCATCGGCCACGGCCTGAATCCTGCCCAACGGGAGGCGGTGCTCTATCTCGATGGACCCTGCCTCGTTCTGGCTGGAGCCGGCAGCGGCAAGACACGCGTGATCACGCAAAAGATCGCTTATTTGCTGCGGGAATGCGGCTATATGGGTCGCAATGTCGTGGCCCTGACCTTCACGAACAAAGCCGCGCGCGAAATGGATGAGCGCTTGCATTCGCTGGTCGATCGCAAGCTGGCCAAGGGGCTGACCATCAGCACGTTCCATGCGCTCGGGGTCAAAATGCTGCGCGAAGAGGCCAAGCACGCCGGGCTTAAACCGCAGTTCTCCATCCTCGATGCGGACGATGCGATGGCCATCATCCAGGAACTCCTGGCCACCACCGATCGCGGCCGCTTGCGTGCGGTGCAGTCCACCATATCGCTGTGGAAGAACGCGATGCTAAGCCCGGACGACGCCGCCCGCATGGCCGCGACGCCCGCGGAAGCGGAGGCCGCGAGGATTTATCGCAACTACGCGGCAACCTTGGCGGCTTATCAGGCGGTTGATTTCGATGACCTGATTCGTATTCCGGCACAGTTGCTCGAGACCAATGAAGAGGTGCGTACGCGATGGCAGAACCGTGTGCGGTATCTGTTGGTGGACGAATATCAGGACACCAACGCCTGCCAGTATCGGCTAGTGCAATTACTCAGCGGCGATCGCGCGATGTTTACCGCCGTGGGCGATGATGATCAGGCGATTTATGCCTGGCGCGGCGCCACGATGGAAAATCTGGCCAAGCTCACCACCGATTATCCGCAGCTCAAACTCATCAAGCTCGAACAAAACTATCGCTCCGTACAGCGCATCCTGGCCGCGGCCAACGCGGTGATCGAACGCAACCCCAAGCTCTTCGAGAAAAAGCTCTGGTCCGATCTGGGCACGGGCGAACCCATCATCGTCTCGCCGATGGAAAACGATGAGCACGAGGCGCAATCGGTGGCGATGAAAATCTCGGCGGCGCGGTTCGAGCGCCAGGCACACTGGAAAGATTTCGCTATTCTCTATCGCGGCAATCACCAGTCGCGCATTCTCGAACAGGCGCTGCGCAATCTGAAGATCCCCTACACCATCGCGGGCGGGCAAAGCTTTTTCGATAAGGCCGAGGTCCGCGATATCTTGGCGTATCTGCGTTTGGTCGCCAACGATGACGACGATCCGGCATTCATCCGCGCGGCCACGACGCCCAAGCGCGGTATCGGGCAAGCGACCTTGCAAGTGCTGGGCCAGTACGCGGCGCAGCGCGAGGTCTCGCTTCTGGCAGCGGCGTCGGAGTCCGGCCTGGAAAGCCTGCTACAAGCCCGACAGCTCGAATCGCTGCGGACCTTCGCCGAGTACATCCGCCGACTGCAATGGCGCGCGGGCCGCGGGCGTACCGATGGTCAGGGCTCGCCCGAGCCCGCAGGCGCGATCCTCGACGATATGTTGACTGCGATCCAGTACGAACGCTATCTGTACGACACACTGGAAGAAAAACCCGCGCAAACGCGTTGGGAAAACGTGCTCGAACTCGTCGGCTGGCTCAAGCGCAAGGCCGACGAAGACGGCATGTCATTGTTTGACCTCGTCCAACATGTCGCCTTGATCACCATGCTCGAGCGTGGTGAGGAAGAAGAACCCGACGCGGTCAAGATGTCCACGTTGCATGCTTCGAAAGGGTTGGAGTATCCCCACGTCTATCTGGTCGGCGTGGAAGAAGGCTTGTTGCCGCACTGGGGCAAGGACGATGAAGAAGGCGACCCCGCGCGCGCGGCGGAAAACCTGGCCACGCGCATTCAGGAAGAGCGGCGTTTGATGTACGTAGGCATCACCCGCGCGCAACGCAGTCTGAACATCAGCTGGTGCAAAAAGCGGCGGCGCGCACGCGAAGACCTCGTGCGCGAGCCGTCGCGCTTTATCGAGGAAATGGGGCTGGGTGAAGTGCGCGTGGAGGAAGACGAAGCCACGCGCGCGATGAGTCCCAAGGAACGCCTCGGGATGTTGAAAGCCTTGCTGAAGAAGTAAAGCACGCGATGCCGGGCAAAGGCCCGGCATCGCGCAATCACGGCTTAATCGAGCACGCGGCCCTTGGTTTCAGGCAGCAGGAACACCGTCAAAATCACGATGGCATAGGCGCCGGTGGCAAACGCACCGATTGCCCACGCCAAGCCATGGCTTTGACTCAGGAAGCCCACCAGACTCGGAAACAGCGCGCCGATGCCACGTCCGAAGTTATAGGCAAAGCCCTGACCCGATGCGCGTACGTTCGATGGGAACAGCTCGGTCAGATACGCGCCGATGCTGCTGAAAATCCCCGACGCGGCAAAGCCCAGCGGGAACCCCAAGAACAGCATCTGCGTATCCGTCAGCGGCACCAGGGTATAGACATAGACGCTGATCGCGGACAACACCGAAAAGATCAACAGATTCGCGCGCCGGCCGAGTTTATCGGCCAGATACGCGCCCACGATATAGCCGCAGAACGAACCCAGGATGATGACCATCAGATAACCGCCCGTATTCAAGACGGACAGATTACGCTCGGTCTTCAAGAACGTCGGCAACCACGTCGTGATGGCGTAATAGCCGCCTTGCACGCCCGTGCAAAGCACCGAGGTGACGATCGTGGTTTTCAGCAGCGCGGGCGAAAAGATCGTCCAAAACGAAGGACGATCGCCCGAGGCTTGCACTTTGGCCTGGCTGCGTTGGAACACTTCGGGTTCTGGCACGTGCTTACGGATATACAGCACCAGGAATGCAGGCAGCACGCCAATCCAGAAGAGCGAACGCCATGCCCATTCCGGCGGCAACACCGAAAACGCCACGGTGTACAGAATCGCCGCTACGCCCCAGCCCACGGCCCAGCCGCTTTGCACGGTGCCTACGGCCTTGCCGCGATGCTGGGCGCGCACGATTTCGCCCATCAGCACCGAGCCCACTGCCCATTCGCCGCCAAAGCCCAGGCCTTGCAGAGCACGCAGCACGAATAGTTGTTCGAAGTTCTGCGCAAAACCGATAGCCACCGTGCACACCGAAAACCACAGAATCGTGATCTGCAGCACGCGCACGCGGCCATAACGGTCGGCCAAAACGCCCGCGAGCCAGCCACCCACTGCCGAGAACAACAGGGTCACTGTCCCCAGCATGCCAGCCTGACCTTTTTCGATGCCCCATAGCTGGATCAGCGTAGAGATCACAAAGGTGAATACCATGAAGTCCAACGCATCGATGGCCCAGCCGCCGAATGCGCCGATAAAGGTGCGCCGTTCAGTTTGATTTAACTCTCTATACCACTGCATGGTATTTCCTTAAAAGGTCGGAAAGCCGTATAAGGTTTGAGGATTGGTCACCAGGATGCGGTGACGCATATCCTCATCGGGTGCCCACTCGGCCAGCTGGTTGCGCAGCTTGCCCGTGTTGACCATGGGGTTGATGTGCACATGCAGCCAATCGCTGCCCCATACCATGCGATCGGGGGCGGCAGCGATCAAGGCTTGCGCCCACGGGATGACATCACTGTAGTGATCAAACTGATCGCTGATGCGATACGCGCCAGACAACTTCACCCACCAGCCGTGATCCTGCACCATGTGGACCATGGCCTGAAAGCCTGGGCTTTGCAGACCCTCGGACACCGGCATATGACCCATATGATCGATCACGCCGGGAACAGGCAGCTTGCGCATGCGCGGTAGCAACTCCGGCAGTTGCCGCGCGTCCATCAGGAATTGCATATGCCAGCCCAGATCCTTGATACGGTGGGCGAGCGTTTCCATGGCATCAAAGCCGATGCCGCCGCCAAACAGCACGTTGATCCGCAGTCCGCGCACCCCGGCTTCGTGCATGGCTTCGAGTTCTTTGTCGGTCACCGAGGGATCGACGACGCCGATGCCTCGCAGTCGATCGGGATGCCGGCGTAGCACTTCCAGCATGTAGCGGTTATCGGTGCCATACACGCTGATCTGCACCAGTACGCCGCGCGACATGCCGTTGGTATCGAGCATCGCGAGATAAGACGATTCGGTGGCGGGGTGGGGCGTATAGGTGCGCGATGACACCATGGGATAGGCGATCGGATCATCGGCCACGACGTGGGCGTGCGTATCGCATGCGCCAGGCGGTACCTCGAACTTTGCAGGCTCCTGTTCAGACAGCGGTAAAGGCGGCAGGCAGAACGGCACTTCTTTTTCGGGATGGGCGGAAGGTGAAAACATGTAACGTGTCTCCAAAGGTAAGACGGCCCTGCCAGCGTGATCGCTGGCAGGGCCGTCGTGCTACCGCATGTGCCGGACCTGAGGAATCAAGCCAACTGGCGCAGCAGCAGTTCCCAGAATTTTACGCGAGTCTCGAGCGTGGAGATCAAGATGTACTCGTTGAGCGTATGCGCGCCATTGCCATCGGCGCCCAGACCATCGAGCGTGGGCACGCCCATCGCCGACGTAAAGTTCGCATCGCTGCCGCCACCGGTCATCGGGGCCTCGGCCAGATCAAAACCGGCTTCGCGTGCAAAGCTTTGTGCGCGTTCCAGCAGGGCGACTGCCGCATCGGTACGCACCATCGGCGGACGATTCAATTCGACGTCGATATCCAGCTCCACATCGGGGCCCACCGCGCACAGGTTGCGCATGCGGCGCAGCACGTCCTCGGCCGCGCCCATATCGGGCACGCGGAAATCCACCACGCAGCGGCATTGCGCCGGGACCGTGTTGGTCACCGTGCCGCCGGCGATCGTGCCCACGCTCACCGTCACGCCACGGTCATAGTCGGTCATCGCCTCCAGCGCCAACACTTGATGCGCCATCTCGCGAATCGCGCTGCGGCCCTTTTCATGCTGCATGCCCGCGTGAGCCGGACGGCCCTTGACGTTCAGACGCAGCATGCCGGTACCTTTACGCGCCGTCACGCAGCTGCCGCCATCCGGACGCGCCGGTTCGCAAACCAAGCCATATTTGGCATTGGCAGCGTAGCGCTCGATCGACGCGCGCGAGGCGTGGCTGCCCGTCTCTTCGTCGGGCACCAGCAGGAAATCGATCGGCAATTGCGACGAACCGGGCTGGGCGAGCGTCGCCATGGCGCTCAAGGCCAGATAAATGCCGGCCTTCATGTCGTAGGTCCCCGGACCGTAAAGACGATCGCCCTCGATACGGCAGGGATTGTCCTGCAACGTGCCGATAGGATGCACCGTATCCAAGTGACCCAGCACCAGCACACCAGGCCGCGTGTCGTCGGCGGCACGGTTGGTGATATAGAGCAGCGGGCCCGTGGCGTCGCCCAACGACGTCACCTCGGTGCGCAGGCCAGCCGCGCGCGCATGCGCTTCGACCAGCGCGGCCATTTGCTTGATGCCCTCGGGCGAATTCGACGGCGACTCGCACAGCACCCAGGATTGGATGCCGGCGACCAGGGCTTCAGTTGACGGTAGCGCGGACATAGCGGTTTCCAGATTAGCGGTAATTAAACAAACTCAAGCAACGTGCTGACCGGCAAGCGCGGCCAATTCGGCCTCGCTGGGCAGCTTGCCTTCGAACCAAAGGCTCGCGCACGCCGCCGACATCACGCGCCCGTCATGGCCGATACCGGGCACGACTTCCAGCGTCCAGTTAAACGGCACGCCACGGCGCTCGGCTTCGCGACGACCGGCTTCGAAGTAGTTCTTCGCGCGGGCGAAACGATGCGGGCCTTGACGCAGCGCGGCGGGTTCGGACGGCAAGTTGGGGTCCGTGGTGGAGATATCCTGATCGCCTGCCAGGATCGTCATCGGAAACGCCAGCAGACGCACCAGATGCTCTTCGTTCAGACCCACACCGTCCAGGCCTTCCGGATACGGATGATCGAAGGTCGGTAGCGTATACCAGCCCGGATTGCCGGCCGCGACCTTGCAGAACGGCTCGTGCGACTGACTGCTCATCAAGCGGTGTACGAACTGACCGCCGGCCGAATGGCCGAACAGGTGCGCCTTTTCGACCTCGGTGATGCCGGCGCGGCGCAGATCGGCAAACACTTTGCCAATCAGTGCATAGGTCCAGCCGTCCACGTGGCGCGGGTTGCCGCCGGGGCTGAAGACGCGGCCATTGTTATAGCTTTCCACGCCAGGCCAGATCTCATTCGAGAACGTAGGCGCCACGATCAGTACGTTGTGTTTGTCGGCCGCGGGAATCCAGAAATCGCGATAGTCGTCACCGTTACGCAGCACCCCGTGCTGCACGATCACGACCGGGCGATCCGGCGTATAGCCATAGGGGCGATACGTATTGAGCGTGAAAGGACGATCCGCATTGCGATCATCATCGACGTACGTGAAAGCATTGCGGCCCGCATGGCCAAGCTCAAGCGCGATGCGGTCTACGTTGGAGATTTCTTCTTTCATGGCGGATCAGTTGTTCAGGTGACAGGCCGACCAATGGTCGGGCGCGATTTCCCGCAGCTCGGGAACTTCTTCGCGGCAACGCGGCATGGCGTGCGGGCAGCGCGGGTGGAACGTACATCCCGGGGGCGGATTCAAGGGCGAGGGAATTTCACCCTTGATCGGAGTGAACTTGCGCCCGCGCCGATCGACCTTCGGCACCTCGGCCAACAATGCCTGGGTATACGGATGATTGGCGCGCGTAAAGATCTCCGCGGCTGGCGCACGCTCGACGATCTTGCCTAAATACATGATGGCCACGCGGTCGGAGATATGTTTGACCACGCCCAGATCATGGCTGATGAACATGTACGTAAAGCCATGCTGCTCGCGCAGATCCATGAACAGGTTGATTACCTGCGCCTGAATCGACACGTCCAGCGCCGCCACGGGTTCATCGCAAACGAGGAACTTGGGCGAGACCATCAATGCGCGGGCGATCCCGATACGTTGACGTTGCCCGCCAGAGATCTGATGCGGAAAGCGGTCGCGATACTCGCGGTCCAAGCCGACTTCCGAGAGCGCGCGATCGATACGGGCTTCGATTTCCGAACTCGGTGCCAGCTTGTGCACCTTCAGCGATTCGCCCAGGATCTGACGCAGGCGCTGACGCGGATTCAAGGACGCTTGCGGGTCCTGGAAAATCATCTGCACGCCCAGCGTATAGGCCAACAGTTCAGCGCCGCGCAAGTCTGCCGTCGATTTGCCCTGATAGAACATCTCGCCTTCGGACTGACGATGCAGGCCCGCCACGACGCGGCCCAGCGTCGATTTGCCGCAGCCGGACTCACCCACCAAACCCAGCACTTCTCCGCGCTGGATGGTCAGGTCCACGCCATTGACGGCATGGACGGTGCGACGATCAATGGGCCGGCCGCCGAGCGCCAGTATGCGCTGAGCGAGATCGGGATGTTGCTCGAAACGCTTGTGAACGTTGCGTAGCTCGATAACGGGGGTGTCTTGCTGGGTCATGCGGATGCGGTCTCGAGGGCGATGGGCACATAGCAACGATAGCTACGCGAGCCTTCTTGAAGGGCAGCGGGGGCCTGTTCGGCGCAGCGCGGAATGGCGTTGGTGCAACGCGGGCGGAAGGCACAGCCGGCCGGGCGCCCCGTCAGGCTGGGCGCCATGCCGTTGATCTGGTGCAGGCGTTCACCTGGCTCCGAGTTCGCGGGCATGGAGTCGAGCAGCCCCTTGGTATAGGGGTGGCGCGGCGCGTCGAGTACTTCGTTTACCGGGCCGGCTTCCACGATGCGACCGGCATACATCACCGCCACATGATCGGCGAGCTCTGCCACCACGCCCAGATCGTGCGTGATCCAGATCAGCGCCGTATTGTGCTGACGGCAGATCTCCTGCATGCGATACAGAATCTGGCCTTGGATGGTTACATCCAACGCCGTGGTCGGTTCGTCGCAAATAATCAGGTCAGGGCGGTTCAACATGGCGATGGCAATCGCCACGCGCTGACGCATACCGCCGGAAAACTCATGCGGATAGCTGTCCAGACGCTTTTCCGGCGAGGGGATGCCGACCATCGCCAATGCTTCGCGGCAGCGCTCACGGGCCTGTGCCATCGGCACTTTCTCATGCGTCAGAATCGCTTCGATCATCTGTTCGCCGATGCGCAGCACCGGGTTCAGCGTCATGAGCGGATCCTGAAAGATCATGGCGATACGGTCGCCGCGCAGACGGCGCATGCCTTCTTCGTCGAGCTTACGCAGATCCTGTCCTTTGAACAGGATCTCGCCTTCGACGACTTCTCCCGGCGGGTCGATCAGACCCAGCAAGGAAAAGCCCGTCACGGATTTGCCCGAGCCCGATTCACCTACCAGGCCCAGAATTTCGCCACGGCGCACGGTCAGGTCCACGCCGTCGACCGCCGGCCATGCGCCGGCTTCGGTATGAAATGCGGTACGCAGGCCGCGTACCTCTAAGAGAATGTCGTTCATTAGCGTCGCGGATCCAGGGCTTCGCGCAGGCGGTCGCCCACGATGTTGATAGACAGGATCAAAAGCAGCAGTGCGATCCCCGGGAACATGCTGATCCAGTAATCCCCAGACAGCAGATACTGGAAGCCGTTGGCGATCAACAGACCCAGCGAAGGTTCGGTAATGGGCACGCCGACTCCGAGGAACGACAGGGTCGCTTCCAGCGAGATGGCGGTGGCGATCTGAATGGTCGCGAACACCATAACGGGCCCGATACAGTTAGGCAGCAGGTGGAACACCATGATGCGCCAGGAGGGGAATCCCAGGTTGGCGGCCGCCTCGACGTATTCCTTGCGGCGTTCTTGCAGCGCGCGGCCACGCATGATGCGGGCGTAATGCGCCCATTGCACCACCACCAGCGCCAGAATCACCTTATCCACGCCGCGTCCCATCATCGACAGCAGCACCAACGCCACCAGAATGGTCGGAAAGCCCAGGATGAAGTCGACGATACGCATGATCAGCGTATCGACAAAGCCGCCTACGTAAGCCGCGATCAAGCCTGCCATGCTGCCGATCGCGGTCGACAGCGCCACGGCGGATAGACCCACCAGCAGGCTGATACGCAGACCGTACAGAATCGCGCTCAACATGTCGCGGCCCTGGTCGTCCGTACCCAGCCAGTACATCATGCCGTCCATCGATTCCGAGTGCGGCGGCAGGCGACCGTCGAGCAGGTTCAGGTTGGCCAGATCATAGGGGTTCTGCGGCGCGAAAAACGGCGCCACCAAGACCAGCACCATCAAAATAGCCAGTGCAATGACCGAGCCTTTGACGGTGGGGCGGCCCCGGAGTTTTTTGAGAATGCTGGCGCGACGCGGCGTGTTATCCAACGGCTGGATGGTGCGCGTGCGGCCGTTTTGAGTCGAATGAGCCATAGCGTTAGTGCGAAGGATTGACTAATTGCACACGCGGATCCAGCGCGGCATACATAATATCGACGATGAAGTTGACGATCACGAAGATCAGCGTCACCAGCATCACATAGGCCACCACCACCGGGCGGTCGAGTTGATACACACTGTCGATGAGCAGCTTGCCCATGCCCGGCCACGCGAACACCGTCTCGGTGATGGTGGAATAGGCGATCAGGCTGCCGAACTCCATCCCGACCACGGTCACGACCGGGATCAAGATATTGCGCAGGATATGGCGGCGCACGATGCGTCCGGGCTTCACGCCCTTGGCGCGCGCGAACTTCACATATTCCTGGTTTTGCGCTTCCGACACGCCGGTGGCCGTCAGACGCAAGACCAGGGCGATATTCGCGAGAGCCAAGTTCAGCGCCGGCATGATCAGATGCGACCAACCATCGGCGGTCAGAATCGACAGGCGCACACCGAATACGCTGACGGTATCGCCTCGGCCGGATGCCGGCAGCCAACCCAGCCACACCGCGAACAGCAGGATCAGCATCATGCCTTGCCAGAAGTTCGGCAGAGAAAAGCCCAGCACCGACGATCCCATGATGCCACGGCCCAGCGCGCGATCACGATACAGACCGGCCACCAGACCCAGCGGGATGCCGAAAATAACCGTCAGGCCAATGGCCACGACCACCAGCTCGAGCGTGGCCGGCATGCGCTGCAAGATCAGTTCGATCGCCGGGATTCCATGCACGAAGGAATTGCCCAGATCGCCATGCAGCGCATTCCACAAGAATGTGAAATACTGTTCCCAGATCGGCTGATCCAGGCCCAAACGCGCGATCGTGGCGGCGCGCGCTTCCGCCGAGGCTTCGGGGCTGACCAGCAGTTCGATGGGGTCTCCCACGGCATACACCGCGAAGAACACCACGACCGACACGGCCAGCAGGACAAACAGGCTTTGAATCAACCTGCGTAAGGTAAACAGAACCACGTTATGTGTTCCTCAGACTGAATAAAACTTCCACGAGGCGCATCTTGGCGGGTGGTCAACCGACGCCAGGATGCCTCGGTACGGTGGACGGCGCGGCGCGCTGCTGCGGCGCCGGGTAACTCCGCCCATGCGATGGTGCAGGCCGCAAGGGCGCGGCACCATCGGTGAGGCCCGCACTATACCAACTTGCTCATTTAGCGGATTTCACGGACGTGGCCAGAGTGTACTGGTCAGCGCGCCCTTCGTACGTCAATCCTTTGCGGAACGCCCAGATGCTGCTTTCAAAATGCAGCGGGATGCTGGGCAAGTCTTCGAGCGTCATCCTCAGGGCCTGCTGCAGCAGCGCGGCCCGTTTTGCATCGTCAACGGTGGTGACCGCTTCACGGAAGACCTTGTCCAGCTCGGGGTTCGAATAGCGCCCATAGTTGCTGGTGCCCATGCCGAGTTCCGGCGCGAACGAGGTCACCCAATACTGCAGGAACGACGACGCCTCACCCGTTTCCGACGACCAGCCGCCCATGGGGACGCTGAATTCCAGCTTGGCGCGCTTGGGGAAATACACCGAACGCGTCATGGCATCCACCTTCGCCTTGATGCCTACGCGTGACAGATACTGCGCCACGGCTTGGGTGATTTGCCCATCGTTGATGTAGCGATCATTGGTAGAGGACAGCGTCAGCTCGAAGCCATTCGGATAGCCCGCTTCGGCCAAGAGCTTCTTGGCCCCTTCGGGATCATAGGTCAGCTTAGGCGGATTCGGCAGCGTGCCGAACATGCCGTCTGGCAGGAACTGATTCGCCGGCATGGCCATGCCGTCCATGATGCGATCCACAATGGTCTGGCGATCGATCGCCATGCTGATCGCGCGCCGCACACGCACGTCTTGCAGCGGGTTCTTGCCATCTTCGGCCTTCACCAGCGGGCTGTTCTCGCGACCCACATCAAATTGGAAGTAGATCACGCGCACCGAGGGCGTGACCACATAGCCGTATCCCGGGGTGTTCTTGATGCGCTGCACATCGCGCGCGGCCGGGCTTTCGACCACGTCGAAATCGCCCGCCAGCAGGCCGGTCAGGCGCGGGCCGGCGTTGGGTACCGGCACGAACTTCACCTGCGTCCACTCGGGCTTTTCACCCCAGTACAAATCATTGCGCTCCAGCTCGATGCCGGTGCCTTTCACATACGACTTCAGCTTAAAGGGACCCGTGCCGATGGTGACCTTGCCGTGGTTGAAATCGACCACCTTGGGCCACGCGCCCGTCACGCCGCACTGCTTTTCCAGATCGAAGCTGATCGGTCCGTGCTCGACGATGCCGCTCCAGAGAATCGCCATGCGCGTCAGATCGTTGGGCAGCAGCGGATAGGGCTTATGCGTCCTGATGACGATCGTCTTGTCATCGGGCGTTTGCACATCGGCGAACTTCTTGACCACCGACGCATACGATCCGGCGATCGACTCCGGATTGTTCATCGCGCGGCAAAACGTGAAGACCACATCCTGCGGCGTCAACGGCTCGCCGTTGGAGAACTTCACGCCGTCTTGCAGCTTGAATTCCCAGGTATTGTCGTCCAGCGTCTTCCACGACGAGGCCAGGCCCGGAATCAGGCTCATCTTGGCATCTTGCGCGACCAGAGTCTCGAAGATGTGCGCCGTCATCGCATTATTGGGCGTCGCCTGATGGTAATGCGGGTCCATAGCGGTCGGTTCGGAGGCCAATGCAATGGTCAACGGTTGCGCGTGAGCGCCCGCGGCGGCGCTGAGCAGCGTGGCCAAAGCGGCATAACGTAGGCGAGAGACGATCATAGTGAAGGCTCTGAGACGGTGAGATTGAAGGGAGGTCAACCAATCGGTTGGGCAAGCCGCATCACGGTCACGCCGGGACGGACATTCGCCAGGGACGGCATGATTAATACACAGTTGTCGTACGGGGTATAAAACGGTTCTTCGTCATTCCACCCCAGCAGCGTGCCGGCTTGCGGCAGTTTTTCCAGGCCACGCCAGGGCTGCGCAAAACGCACATTGGCGCTTTTGGCGGCGATGGCCTCGGTGACGCGCAGGGCTTCCTGAGCCGGGGCATCGGGCGCGAACCACGCTGCCGGTATGTCTTCGCGATCCATGGTGTCGGCAGCGATCAGGAAACGGGCCATCTGATCCAGCGCCACATCGCGCGCTTCGGGCGCTCCATGAAAGCCACACTCGATCAAGAGCGAGCGCGTGCCGTTTTCACCGGCCTCGCCAAAACGTCCATAGTCGCGCATCCGTACACCGGCGGCATGGCCGGCGTCGGCGATGATGTTGGCGGGCGTGCCCAACTGCAAGGCGAATTCGATATTACGCGGCTGCACCCCTGTCAGCTGCAACGGCACATCCGAATTGCTCATCGAGTGAAAATCCAGCAGCCAATCAGCTTGTTTCAGCCAGGGCAGCAACTCGGCGGCCCGACGGCGCTCTTGCGAGCTGGGGTCCGACAGTTTGTCGTCGCTCCAGACGCGGTTCATGTCCTCATCGACAAAGCGCGACGCGATATACGATTTAGGATCGAACCGGTCGAACGCGGCCAGATTACAGAAGGCCAAGGTCAGCGAGCCTCGGCGGGGGCGCAGCCCGCTCGCCAGAAATGTCTTCAACGCCCACGCGCCGCACAACTCATTGCCGTGGATCAAGGCCGTGAGCATCACGCGTTTGCCCGGCGCACCCGAATCGAAGTGCCAGACGCCGACGGTATCGGTATTGCCCGCTCGCTCGGCCGAGAGATCGGGACAGGCAAGTTCGAATGGGCGTAACACGGCAGGGGATTCAGTCGCTGACATAGAGGCTCGGTGGATAAAAAAACGAAGGTCGCCCAGCAAATGGCGGCGGTTTCACCGGACTTGATGCACAGTCCCGTGACGCTCACAGGCTGTTTCAACAGGAATTCGTCTGGCCACGCCTCGTGGCACGGCGCGAATTGCACTGTGAAAAGCGGATTCTAGGAGCCACATACCTTTCTTAACAATTAGAATATTTGGGACGGGCTTTGCTTTTTTGGCAAAGCCGACCGAGGGTGCCTGCCCAAATGCGGCCCCCTGCCCACGAATAAAAGGGAGCCAGATCCGTGCAAGGCATAGCGTTGAAATACTTTATGGAGGTAGCTCAGGCCGGCAGTCTGAGTGGCGCGTCCAAGCGCCTGCACGTAGCGGTGTCGGCCATCAGCCGGCAGATCTCCGCCTTGGAAGACGAGGTCGGGGCCGCGCTATTCGAGCGCGCGCCGCGCGGCATGGTGCTTAGCGAAGCCGGGCATTTGCTGCTGGCGCACGCGCGCCGTACCCAGCTTGAATCCGATGAAGTGCTGCGCCAGATTTCTGCGCTGCAGGGCAAACCGCAGGACGAAATCCGCGTCGGCGCCTCCGAGGGCGCAGCCCAGGGTTTCTTGCCGGTCGTGATGGTGGAGTTCCGAGCACGCTTTCCGGGGACGCGCTTTTCGCTGCATGTCGTCACCCCGCCGGAGGCGGCGCGCGCGATCGCCCGCGGCGATATCGACGTCAGCGTGTCCTTTAACGTCGATCCGGTGCAAGGCGTGAAAGTCCTGCATTCCTGGCGCGCACCCGTCTACGCGGTGATGCGCTCCGATCACCCGCTGGCGACACGCAGTTCGCTCGATGTGAAGGACGTGCTTCCGTATCCGCTGGCTTTAACGGACGACAACAGCACCGCGCGCCGATTGCTCAATCGCACCTGTGCGCTGGAGGGACTTGAATTGAACGCCGCGCTGGTAGCGAACTATTCTCCGGCTCTGCACGGTTTTGTGCGGCATTCCGACGCCATCATGTTCGCCGGCTATATCTCGGTCGCCTGGCGTCTGGAGGAGGAAGGCATGGTCGCGATTCCCATTGCCAGTCCCGAACTGCAATCCCGCAATCTGCAAATCCAGACAATGGAAGGGCGTCTGTTACCCGAAAGCGTGATGCGCTTTATCGATTACCTGAAAGCTGGCATCGACAAAATGGAGGCGGGGGCAACGTAGCGCATGCTTTGCATGCCCTACGTTGCCCCCGGCCTCACACGGAACTAGTCCGGTTTACTTCGCGTCCGTGGGTTTCACAGAGGTCGCCAGCGTGTACTGGTCGCGACGGCCTTCGTACTGCAGACCCTTACGGTATGCCCAGATGCTGCTTTCGAAATGCAGCGGAATCAGCGGCATATTGTCCAGCGCGATCTGCGTGGCTTTTTCCAGCAGCGGCTTACGTTTTTCCGGATCCACGGTCACGATGGCCTCTTCGTAGACCTTGTCGAACTCGGGGTTGGAGAAACCGCCGTAGTTGCTGGTGCCCAGGCTGCGCGCGGAATCCAGCGATGCCACCCACAGTTGGAACAGTGCCGAGGCTTCGCCCGTTTCCGAGGGCCAGCCACCCATCGAGAAGCTGAACTCACGCTTGGCGCGCTTGGGGAAATAGATCGAGCCGGTCATCGCATCGACGTTGGTCTTGATGCCAATGCGCGACAGGTACTGCGCGACCGCTTGTGCCACCTGCCCGTCGTTCACGTAACGGTTGTTGGTCGACGAAATCGTCAGTTCGAAGCCGTTGGGGTAGCCGGCTTCGGCCAGCAGCTTCTTCGCGCCTTCCGGGTCGTACTTCAGCTCGGGCGCATTCGGCAGAGCGCCGAACATGCCTTCGGGCATGAACTGATTTGCCGGCGTGGCCAGACCGTCCATGATGCGCTGGTTGATGGTCTTGCGATCGATCGCCATGCTGATCGCTTTACGCACACGCACGTCTTGCAGCGGGTTCTTGCCGTCGGCGCTCTTGACGAACGGGCTGGGGTTACGACCTACGTCCGGTTGGAAGAAAATCAGGCGGGTCGAGGGCGTGGCCACGTATTCGAACTTGTCGTTGTCTTTCAGGCGTGGCAGGTCACGTGCGGCCGGGTTTTCGATCACATCGAAGTCACCCGAGAGCAGGCCGGTCAGACGCGGGCCGGCGTTGGGCACCGGCACGAACTTCACCGTCTTCCATGCCGGCTTTTCGCCCCAGTAGTTTTCGTTGCGCTCGAGCTCGATGCCCGTGCCCTTGACGTACGACTTCAGCGTGAAAGGCCCGGTGCCGATGGCGTCCTTGCCGTTGTTGAAATCCACCACGGTCGGCCATGCGCCGGTGACGCCGCAGCCTTCTTTAGGCGCGAACTTCAGCGGGCCGTGCTCGACGATGCCATTCCAGATGATGGGCAACTGGCGGGCCAGTTCGGCCGGCATCAGCGGCAGGGGCTCGGAGGTCTTCAAGATGACCGTGTGATCGTCGGGCGTTTGCACGTCGCTCAACAGCTTGGTCAGCGTCATGTACGACTGCGAAACGTTGGTTTCGTTATTCAGCGTACGGCAGATCGAGAACAGCACGTCTTGCGAGGTAAAGGGCTCTCCGTTCGAGAACTTCACGCCTTCGCGCAGCTTCAATTCCCAGGTGTTGTCGTCGAGGTTCTTCCACGACGTCGCCAGCCCCGGAACCAGTTCCATGTTGGCGTTGCGATTGATCAGCGAGTCATAGACGTGCGCTGCGAACGCATCGTTCTGGGTTTGCTTGTGATAGTGCGGGTCGGCGGAGGTGGGCTCGGACGACAACGCGATCGTCAGAGATTGGGCCAGTACGGCCGGCGCGGCCGCGAGGCCCGCGCTGGCCAGCATCAGGGCCAGGGAATTACGGATTTTCATTGAGAGAGCTCCAATCGGCAAATGGCTGACACGCGTTCGACGGGGCGCCGAGCGCAATGTTACCCATTGCAAGGGGCCGATTATCGGGACCGCTTTCACGCGTTGTCAATTCGCATCACTCTCTAGTGGCCGTTCCCCGGCCGGGAAAAAGGCGAAAAAAAGCGCCGCGACCCGATTGGGTGCGGCGCTTTGGGAAGCCTGCCATCGCGACACTCGCGCCAGCCTATCTCGGGCCCGGAGACGACAAAACAAGAGCTTAGTTCAGCGGACTGCATCGCCACATCTCGTGGCACGCGTGCGAAAACTCCTGCGTGGTCGCCGGCGGGGCCGGGGGTCAGCGGGCAGGCCGGATCGCCAGGCGCTTTTCAGCGCGAGGCGATCGCTACCCGGCTGATTACCACTGCGAGCCGGTGTAGTGGGCGCTGGCGGCGCGGGCGCGGTTCATGGCGTCGTGCACTTCGTCGATGTAGTCAACGACGGCCATCACGGCGCCGGCAACTGCGGTGCCAGCTTGCTTCAGCATGGCAAGCAGGTTGGTGTTCTTTTCGGTTTGCATCGCTTCGCGCAACAAGTCGCGTTCGAGTGCATCGGTCAGGCGGGCATTAGCGTTCAAGGTCATTCCAGTCATGGTGTTTCTCCAGTCCGTTTCGTCATGGGGTAAACCATTATAGGGATAACCCTAAGTGCAGTGCAACATAAACCTGTGGATAAGTTGTAACCCCTTTTAACCGTGGTGGTTTCGCAACTCACGTATGGCATCCGCCAGTTCCCCGGCTGTCAGCCCGATCGGGCCGGTACCAGCGGCGACCAGCTTGTCGGCTGCGGCGCCATGAAGCCAGACCGCGCCTGGGACGGCTTGCTCGAGCGGCACGTCCTGGGCGAGCAGACTGCCCAATAAACCCGCCAATACGTCGCCGGTGCCGGCCGTGGCCAGCCCCGGGTTGCCGCTATGATTGATCCAGCACCGTCCGGACGGCTCGCAAACGAGGCTGCCCGCGCCCTTTAGCACGACCCAGGCACCGAAACGGTTCGCCAGTGCCCGGGCGGCGTGCTGGCGATTGGCTTGGATCTCGCGCGGTGTACAGCCCAGCAAACGCGCCGCTTCGGCGGGATGGGGCGTCAATATCAACGGGCCGGATTCCCAGCCGTGAAGTTGCCCGGTCGCGAGTTGGTTTAGCCCATCCGCATCCAGGACGAGGGGGCTGTTTCCGCGGACGCTGAGCAGCGTCTGCAAGGTCTGCTTTGCCTGGGCCGTCGTTCCCAAGCCGCAGCCCGCGACCCAGACATCGATGGGCACCGAGCCGTCAAACAACGCCGTGGCCGCCCGCAACATCAGCTCGGGTTGCATCGCATCATAGGGAACGGGGCATTCGGCACTCGCGAAGCCGACCAGGACTTTGCCTGCGCCGCTTTTCAATGCCGCACGCCCGGCCAGCAGAACCGCCCCCACCATGCCCGGGCCGCCGCCTACGATGGCAACTGTGCCAAAGGTGCCCTTATGCGAATCGGTGGGGCGTTTCGCGAACAGCGCGGGCAGTTCTTGCGGCCGGATGGCTGTCGGATGGATATCGGCCGTGGCTGCTAATGGGGGCTCGGTCGGGGAAGCGTCAAACATGTGGTCAATCCTGTGGCGGCGAAGGGCTCGCGCGGACGAACCCCATAAAGGCAACAATCACGCAACTATCCACTATATAGTGCCAGCAAGTCAGCTACTCTCTCGCGGAGCCATCTTTCATGACCGACACCTCGCTGGATCATTACGCCCGTTATCAGGCCCTGAAATTGCGCCGCCATCCCGAAGGCGTTCTTGAAATCATCATGGGGCCGCGAGGCGGCGTGCCGGGTAAGCTTTCCACGGCAGACGCGAATCTACACCGTGAGCTCGCCGATATCTGGCGCGATGTGGACACGGATCCGCATACCCGCGTGGTGGTGCTTCGTGGCGAAGGTAAAGGCTTTTCCGGTGGCGGTGATCTGGATCTGGTCGGGCAAATGGCGGATGACTTCGACGTGCGTGCACGCGTCTGGCGCGAAGCCCGCGATCTCGTCTACAACGTGATCAACTGCAATAAGCCGATCGTCTCTGCCATGCATGGCGCGGCCGTGGGCGCGGGTCTGGTCGCGGGGTTGCTGGCCGATATTTCGATCGCGTCGCGCGATGCCAGGATCATCGACGGTCATACCCGCCTGGGCGTCGCGGCGGGGGATCACGCCGCGATTATCTGGCCTTTATTGTGTGGCATGGCCAAGGCCAAGTATTACCTGCTCTTGTGCGAAACCGTCACGGGCGAGGAAGCCGAGCGCATCGGGTTGGTGTCGTTGTGCGTGGACGAAGCAGACCTTATCCCGCGTGCCTTCGAAGTGGCCGGCAAGCTCGCCCGGGGTTCGCAAACGGCAATACGCTGGACCAAATATGCGTTGAACAATTGGCTGCGCTTGGCTGGCCCCAGCTTCGACGCATCCTTGGCATTGGAATTCCTAGGTTTCTCCGGTCCGGATGTGCGAGAAGGCATCCAGTCGTTGCGGGAACGGCGCGCGCCGCAGTTTCCGCCGGGGTCACCTTTCTAACCGCACCGCGCTGGTTGGGGGCGCCGTACCGGCACCTCTTCCGGCTCGGAAAGTCCCCGTAGCAAACTCCCTCTGCGCCGCGGACGTAACGCGCTTGCATTCACGCGGTTGCGCTGCCTATAATTATTAACCGGTCGTCCGGTATTTAATTTTGCTGTCGCCTCCACGTTGCGCGAAGCCCTCACAGAATCTTTTCATGTCCGCTGATATCTCCCCTGCCAAGCGTCCGCGTGCGGGTCGCCCGCCCACGATGGCAGCGCCGCGCGAGCGCATTCTGGATGCGGCGGCGTTTCTGTTTGCCCGTTGCGGTTATGAAAACAGCTCGATCGCGGACCTGTCGGCTGCGCTGGGCGTTTCCAAGGCAGCCATCTATCACTACTTCCCGACTAAGCAGGCCATCTACGACGCCATTATTGTGGACGTGCTGGCCGGTTTGACGCAGACCGTTTCCGAGGCGGTGTCCCAGGCCTCATCGGCGCCGCAACGCCTGCGTGCTTTCATGCTCGCGCATGCACGGTATTTTGAAAGTCACCATGCGCACTTCGTCACCATGCTGATCGGATATTCCGGCATGGGCGTGGGCGATCGCAAGGATGCCGCGCGGCTGCGTGACGAATACGAACAGCTTTTGCGCGCCATCATCGCCGAGGGCATCGCGCAGGGCGAATTCCGCCCGGTCGATGTGGTGGCCACCGGTCGCGCCGTGCTGTCCATGCTGAATTGGATGGCGCGTTGGTACCGCCCTGACGGTCCGCAAAGCGCCGAGGCGATTGCAGCGACCTATTTCGATTTACTCATTGGGGGCATGAGCGTCAAATAGGTCTCACGCCCCGCTCAAACGCCCGTTTCTTAAACTCTTTGCCGCTAGACAGGTGCCCCATGGCTCTCGATACCGAAACCCTCACTTTGCTGCTTGATGCGGTCCGCCGCTTTGTCACCGAACGGCTGGTGCCCGCCGAGGACGCACTCGCACATACCGGTGAAATCCCCGAAGACATCGTCGCCGAAATGCGTGACCTGGGCTTGTTCGGTCTGTCCATCTCGCCCGACTATGGCGGCCTGGGCCTGACGATGGAAGAAGAGGTGCGCGTGGTGTTCGAGCTGGGTCAGACCTCGCCAGCTTTCCGCTCGCTGGCCGGCACCAACATCGGCATCGGCTCGCAATCCATCGTGCTGGCCGGCACCGACGAACAACGCAGCCGCTATCTGCCCAAGCTGGCCAGCGGCGAGCTGATCGGTTCGTTCGCGCTGACCGAACCCGACGCCGGGTCCGACGCGATGGCGCTGCGCACCACCGCGGTTCGCGATGGCGACCACTACATCATCAACGGCACCAAGCGCTATATCACCAATGCCCCCATCGCCGGATTGTTCTCCGTGATGGCTCGCACGGCGCCGGAACGCAAGGCCTCTTCGATTTCGTGCTTCCTGGTCGAAGCCGGCACGCCGGGCGTGACGCTGGGCAAGCCCGATAAGAAGATGGGCCAGGCCGGTGCGTTGACCTGCGACGTGATTTTCGAAAACTGCCGTGTGCCGGCATCCGCGCTTCTGGGCGGCGAGGAAGGCAATGGTTTCCGCACCGCGATGCGCGTGCTCGACAAGGGCCGCCTGCACATCTCGGCGCTGTGCGTGGGCATCGCCGAACGTCTGATTCGTGATGCCGTTCAATACGCCACGCAACGCAAACAGTTCGGCCAGCCCATTTCCGAATTCCAGCTCATCCAAGCCATGATCGCCGACAGCCAGGCCGAGTTGTACGCGGCGCGCTGCATGGTGCTGGACGCCGCGCGCAAACGCGATCGCGGTGAAAACACCACGCTCGAAGCCGCCTGCTGCAAGCTGTACGTCACCGAAATGGTGGGCCGTGTGGCCGACCGTGCTGTTCAAATTCACGGCGGCGCCGGCTATATCTCTGAATACGCGGTTGAACGCTTCTACCGCGACGTGCGTCTGTTCCGCATCTTCGAGGGCACCTCGCAGATCCAGCAGCTCGTGATCGCGCGCGAAACGATCAAGGCGTACTCCTGATCGCCGTCATGCCGGTGAGTGCGCCTGACCGGCATGTATCGAGGCGTCATGTGCGAAACGCGCACAATCACGTGCGCAAATCAAACGACGCCTCGCTTGCGGCTAGGGCTAATATCCCAAAGTTCTCCTGATCTTTTGCTCACGCACACTGTCTCACTTTGACCATGTCACAACGACCCGCTCCCTTGACCGGCATACGCGTTCTGGACCTGACGCGCGTCCTGGCCGGCCCCTGGTGCACCCAGAATCTCGCAGATCTCGGTGCTGAAGTCATCAAAATCGAACGTCCCGGCACGGGCGATGACACCCGCGCCTGGGGGCCTCCGTATCTCAAGGATGAGAACGGGGCCGACACGACCGAGGCGGCCTACTACCTCAGCGCCAACCGCAACAAGTATTCGGTCGCGCTCGACATCGCCACGCCGCGCGGCGCGGAAGTCGTGCGTCAGCTGGCGCGCCAAAGCGATATCTTCGTTGAGAACTTCAAGGTAGGCGGACTGCGCAAGTACGGTCTGGACTACGAAAGCCTCAAAGCGGAAAACCCTGGCTTGATCTATTGCTCGATCACGGGCTTTGGTCAGACGGGCCCGTATGCCAGCCGTCCGGGCTACGACTTCATGATTCAGGCCATGGGCGGCTTGATGAGCATCACCGGCGAGCGCGACGATCTGCCCGGCGGCGGTCCGCAAAAAGCGGGTGTCGCGGTGGCGGACCTGATGACCGGCATGTATTCCACTGTTGGAATTCTGGCCGCCTTGCATGAACGCAGCCGCAGTGGTCTGGGACAGCATATCGACATGGCGCTGCTGGATTGCCAGGTCGCGATGCTGGCCAACCAGAACCTGAACTACATGACCTCGGGCGTGGCACCACGCCGCGCGGGTAATGCGCACCAGAACCTCGTGCCGTATCAGGTATTCGCCTCGTCGGATGGCCACTTGATCGTCGCGGTCGGTAATGACAGCCAGTTCCGCAACTATTGCCGTGTCATCGGCATGCCCGAGCTCGCGCAAGACCCGCGGTTCTCGACGAACCCTGCGCGCGTCAAGAACCGCAATGAGCTGGTGCCGATTCTGGCCGCCCGCATGGCCGAAGGTGCGCGCGATCACTGGCTGGCCGAACTGGAGGCGGCGGGCGTACCCGCGGGCCCCATCAATACGCTCGATCAGGTCTACCAGGACCCGCATGTGCTGGCCCGCCAAATGCGCCGTGAATTACCGCACCCCACAGCGGGCAAGGCGCCGATTGCCGCCAGTCCGTTGAAGTTTTCGGATAGCCCCGTGCAGTACCGCCGTCCGGCACCCTTGCTCGGCGAACATACGCGCGAGGTGCTATCGCAGCGTCTCGGTCTGACGGACGCTGAGATCGAGGCCTTATCGGCCGGCAAATAATCCGCGAGCGACGTTACTGCGTGGATGGCGAAACGCTAAGGTACCGTAGGGCAGCAATAACGGCCCTCAATCGTTATCGAGTGGTTCGCCATCTCGTGGATTCGCTCAAGGAACAGACAAAGCAAAAAACATGGAGAAGATGTGATGACAGCCGATATCCAAACCCTAGCCGTTGTCGGCGCTGGCGCCATGGGCCGCGGCATTGCGCAGATCGCCGCGCAGGCTGGTCTGCAAGTGCGCCTCTACGATACCAACGCTGACGCCGTCGCCGCCGCGCGCGAATCGTTGCGCCAACTTTGGGACAAGCTCGCGCAAAAAGGCAAGCTCAGCGCTGCCGACGCCGATTCGGCGCTTGCGCGTGTTGTGCCGGCCGCGAGTCTGCAGGACCTCGCCGACGCACAGCTAGTGGTGGAAGCCATCATTGAACGCCTGGACATCAAGCGCGATCTGTTCAAGCAGCTCGAAGGCATTGTGGGTCCGGACTGCATACTGGCGTCTAACACATCATCTCTGTCTATCACCGCGATCGCTGCGGCATGCGAGCGCCCGCAGCGTGTCGCGGGATTCCATTTCTTTAACCCTGTTGCATTGATGAAGGTCGTCGAAGTCATCGACGGCCTGCGTAGTGACCCGGCAGTGGGCGACACGCTCGCGGCCCTGGCGCGCCGCATGGGCCACACGCCCGTGCGCGCCAAGGACATGCCGGGCTTTATCGTCAATCATGCCGGTCGCGGCATGAATATCGAAGGCCTGCGCGTGGCGCAGGAGTCGGTGGCGTCTTTTGCACAGATCGATGCCATCATGCGCGAGCAAGCGGGTTTCCGCATGGGTCCGTTCGAGCTGCTGGACCTCACCGCGTTAGACGTTTCGCACCCGGTGATGGAGTCCATTTATCAGCAGTTCTATGACGAGCCGCGCTTCCGTCCTTCGCCCATCACCGCCGTGCGCCTGGCTGGTGGCCTGTTGGGTCGCAAATCCGGTGAGGGCTTCTATGCCTATCCGGAAGGCCAAAAGCAAACGCCCGCGGAGCCCGCTGTACCCGCCGCGAAAGCTGGCTTGCAGGTATGGGTTAGTCCGGCTCACGCAGAAGGCCATGCGCGCGCGACGCAACTGCTGCGCACGTTGAACGCAAGCGTGGTCGAAGGCGCCACGCCACCCGCCGACGCGCTCATCATCGTCACGCCTTTCGGCGAAGACGTCTCCAGCAGTGTCTATGCACAAGGCCTGGATGCTACGCGTACCGTGGGTTTGGACACCTTGCATGCTTTTGCGCCGGGCAAGCGTCGCACTTTGATGCTTTCACCCGCAACGCAGGCCGAATGGCGCGACGCAGCGCACGCCCTGCTCGCCGGTGATGGCGCGCCGATCACCGTAATTCAGGACTCCGCGGGTTTTGTCGCACAACGCATGGTGGCGGCAATCGTCAACGTTGCCGCGGAAATCGCGCAACAAGGCATCGCGACGCCGTCTGACATCGATCGCGCCGTGACCTTGGGCCTGGGCTATCCCGCGGGCCCCTTGGCCATGGGCAATGCATTAGGGGGCGAGCGCATTTTGGAGATCTTGCGCAATCTGCAACGCGTGACCGGCGATATGCGCTATCGCCCGAGCCTGTGGTTGCAGCGCCGCGTGCAGCTTGGCCTGTCGCTGTTGGCAGAGCCATCCGCGTAAACGCGCCAGGCGCACACGCCGCTCACGACAATACCGCCGGCATGTCCGGCGGTATTTTTTTTTGGAGGCATAAGAAAGGGGGCTGCACCGCAATCCTGGCTATGCCCCGCGACCGGCTCCGCGTTACTTCGCAGCGTCCACCATATACTGCACAGCGGCGCGGATCTCATCGTCCGACGCGTTGGTGGCGCCACCCTTAGGCGGCATGGCGCCTTTGCCTTGAATCGCCACCTTCACCATGGCATCCATGCCAGTTTCGATATAAGGCGCCCAGGCGGCTTTGTCGCCGAACTTCGGCGCACCGGCCACACCGGTGCCGTGGCAGGCAAAGCAGGTACTCTTATAAAGCTTCTCGCCAGCTGGATCGACGGCGGCTTGCTTATTCTCGGATTCGTCAGCCTTCACCGGCGCCGGCGCGGCGTTCGAAGGCGGCGCAGCCGCTACGGGTGCTGCGGGATCTTGCCCGGGTTTAGCCGCGGGCTGCGGGGCCTCGGTCTTGGCGGGTGTATCCGCATCCGGCGCGGGCGGTTCATCAAACGATCCGCCCGACTGGTTCGCCATGTAAACCACCGCGCGTGCGACTTCGTAGTCACTCAGCGCGGGGTTGCCGCCCTTCGGTGGCATGGCGCCCTTGCCGTGAATCGCGACGTTCAACATGGATTCAAAGCCGCTCTTGATGAAGGGCGCCCACGCGGCTTGATCACCGACCTTGGGTGCGCCTGCCACGCCTGCCGCGTGGCAGGCCGTACAGACGGTTTGATAGACCTGTTCGCCGGTCTTGAAGACCTTGGGTGCGTTAGCGTCAACCAACTCAAAGCTTGCGACGGGCGCGATGCGTTTGCCGATGGCTTCCTGTGTGAGCGTATCAGAGCCTGCGCCGACCTTGGTGCCTGAGGCCACCATGTTGACCAGCAACAGAATGATGATGATGGGGAGGATAAAAGCCAGCACGACCGTTGTGATCAGCTGCTTAGGGGTTTTGATTGGCGGGGCGTGCTCTTCGTTGTGTTCCTGCTCGTTGCTCATATCCTATATCCTGCAAATCGGGTACCGGGGCGCCTGATGGCGGCAACTGACGACGAATCAACTACTACGCAAGGAATGGTCGCAAAGCAGGACCCACCTCGCAACAAACGCCCGATTATATTACGCGATGCGCGGCAAAACGGGGACGCCAACGGTATTGCGAATACAACGCCGCAAGAGGGCAAAAGTTAGGTACAATACCGCCTCTTTGCGCCCGTAGTTCAATGGATAGAATGAGAGTTTCCGAAGCTCTTGATACAGGTTCGATTCCTGTCGGGCGCGCCAATTTATCAAGCACTTAGGTCACGCGTGTGACTTTTGTGTGACCAAAACGGCCTAGTTGGCCGACGCTTGTTTGACCATCTCATAGCGTTTGTCGATGATCGGCGCGGCGCGGCGCGTCTGCCGCGGCTAGCAGGGCGAACGTGGTTACGATCTCGATGTTCGATGCCCCGCGCCGGTCTGGCAACCAACTACGAGGCCTAAGCTAACCGATCCCCCGCGACAGCCAAGCTTACCGAGAGACCGGTCTGTTGCTGCTTATGCCCATATCTCGGTTACGGGCATCGCATTAGCTGGAGCAGCGGCGGAAGTCAGACTCATTGCAGTTGCCGCAAAGGCGCGCCAGGCGCTGCTCACATAGTTCGCGGTTTCAATACTGACGTTAGAGGCATGATCTCGCAATGCCTCTACCACGCTACCTGCCTCGGGCAACGGATTGCCAACGGTAGCCACGCCCGCTTGAACCAAAGAGGCGGCATAACCTGCTGTGTTGTACGCCATATTGCCGACGGCGCCCGCCGTGTTGTAGGCGATGTTTCCTACAGCCCCGACCGTCGTGGTGGCGTTGTACGCCGTGCTCAAGGCATATTCGGAAACTATCTGGCGTAGTGCTGTGGTGTCGCCGGCTTGAAGAGCCGCACTGTCGTGCATTCCGCGCACCACTGCCACGTATTCCGGATTGTCCGATTTGTTGAAGTCACCTTGGTCGATATAAGGTTTGAGATGAGCGATGGCCAACCGTACGGTGATCAGGGGCGTCGCTCGCGACACCCAGCTTTGTTCCTCCGACACACCGTCGTTTGCATTGGTCGCTGGCTTGTCGACTTGCGCGAGCAGCAACTTTTCCAGGCTACCCCAACCGTACTCGGCAACATAAGTGCCAATGATGTTAGCCGGGATCATGCCGTTATCGGAACGCAGCCGTGCTGCCAGCATGCTCGCCCCCAAGCTGAGTAACCCCTCGTCGAGACGATATCCGAGCATGGCGTAGCCATCCAGCTTCAACGGGATTTGTTTAAACAGAGCATCTAGCGCGCCGGATACTCTTTCTTCATTCGTTTTATCCGGGTTCGATACCAGTAAGTCCTTCGCCACCTTTAGCAAGTCAGCCAGGTTTTTAGCGTCTTCGTAGGTTTTCTTGGCCTGGGCTACTTCGTGCAAAGATGCGTCGACCTTTCGCGCTGTCATCTCTGCATCGGACGCGCTAGCCTGACCTGCTGATTCGTCGTCGGTATTCAAGTGTTTCACATCACCTTGGAACATCTCCTCCGCGCCCGCAAGATCACGATAAGCCAAGTCTGCCTGATGCTGCGCATAGTCCACGGTGAGGTCGAGCACTTTCGTGAGAAATTCCTCATCAATGAGTGCTTTGTTGGGTGTATACGCCAGGAGCGCCTTCGCACAGTTTGCTTCGTTGGTCAGATAGGAGTGCAGGCAGCCCGCAGCCAGCTTCAATTCGGGTGTTGCCGGTGCGGTGAGCCTCGGATTATCAATGCTCGCTCGGGTCAGCACGCGTTGCAGGAAACTTGACGTCGTGCGGACACCCGCCAGGATGAGCTTGTCTTTAAAGCTCGACCCCAGTTTGTCCACGCCGGCCTGGGCCTCGATTTGAGCGTGGATCGCGTCCCAGCCGTGCTCTTTGATATATACGCCCATAAACTGCTGCAGAGCCTGCTTCCCTACGTACTCTTTCGCTAGCTCGGCTGCGAACGTCGGGACCGAGTTCAGCATGGAGGCGGGGATAACCTCATTGCTGGCCTGGTCACGCAAGGCGCATTGAACGAGGTGCTGTACGCTCTGCGAAAAAGCGGTGTCATCGTTGCTGAAGAGCACGTTGTTGGCATGGAGAACAAAATCTTCTCCGTCGATGCCAAGTGCAGCTTGTGCGCTGTGCTGAGACATTTCCAGGCCTAGTTGTGTGGCACGATGCAGCACATTTTCGGCGAGGGTATTGCGGTTGATGCTGCCGCCGGTGATGCGGGAAACCAAGCTGTTTAACAGATCCGAACACTCGAGAACGGCAAAGGCGGCGGCGTTGACTGCGAGGGCGGCGGAATGAGTGAGCGAAATATTCATCGTTTTCAAATAAGTAGTCGCGACTGCGTATGCCCGACAACGGACTGCGCTGATCAGCTCAGCGCTGGTATGACGACATTAGTTGCGAACGTTCATCATCGTGGGCGCCATGCTGAGGGCCGCATGGGCAATTTTCTTTTCCCAATCGTCTAATAGCTCGGGGAGGTAGGCCGTCCACCGTATGGACTGATTGACCACTGACTCCAGCTGTTTTATGGCCGTCGCTGTATCGAGTTCACCAAGCGATATCGTCTTAAACAAAATGATTTCTTCATTTTGCGGTGCAAAACCGAACATGCAGCCATCTGTCGCGGTGCCGAACATATGCGCTTGTAAAAGCATCGCGAAGAACGCGTCGCGTTGAACGGTTGGCGCGCGTCCGGCGATGCAATACACCTGCGCAACGGCTTGCACCTTGTCGTACTCAATGTTGATGGTGATCCGATTGTCGAATTCGATAGAGCATGCCCCGGCTTTGACGGCGTCGGCCAGGTCCAAGCGCTGGTCTAGTTTCAAGGCTACAAGAAATTCTTCAAATTTCATGGTCACTCCACACGAAAAAGTTTGGGTTTCGGTGCAAGGGCCGAATCGCTAAGGCACATTCGGAGGCCCGACAATGTTGCGTGCTGCTACCGCCCAGTTAGTGACGACAGTAAGAGGGAGGTTCCGTGGGAGTGTGAATTTAAATATCATCGCTCGTGGCCGGCGTAACGCGTTTGCACTGCATGGCACGCATGATTGGAAACGCATCGGTGAGGACGTCGACTCAAGCGGGAGAAAGCACAGACCTTGCCGTCAGTCCGATACCCCTGGGAGCCCCCTGCGCATGTCAAGCTCAAGGCTTGCGCGGACGAGGCTGTGGCGACAAGATGTGGCGCCGCGTCGCCTCAGTTGATCGGCATCAATTTCGAATAAACGTCGAATAGATTCGAAACATGATGTTATTACCAATTTCATTGGCGATATATTAGTGATATTTTCGCGGTTCCAGAAAGAATAAGCGGCATTCGAGTGCTCTGGAGAAGCCCGGCTTCCCTTAACTTCCACCTCTGTTACGTTGAGCTTATTGTGCCAAGTCTTTCCTTTACGCAGCTACTCTCTGACCTAGGTCAGAAGCTTGGAATTCCCTCTCTGACGCCGACCGTCGAGGGGATGTGCCAGTTGGCTATAGACGGCCGACATCTGCTACAAATTGTCGATGTGAGCCGGCGTGGGCTGATTTTGTTGTCTTGCCCCGTTGGCCCCAGTACTGTGACCCCCGAGTTGGCAGTGCTGATGGCGCGCAGCAATTTTATGCAAGCGGCCGGCGGAGCGGTGGCTTGCACGGCACCTGATGGGAGACTGTTGCTTCAGCTTGGCGTAGCCGGGTCCTGCCCGCCAGAGACTGTTCTGTCGGCGATAGAGTCGCTGATCGACGAAGTGGAAAAATGGGAAGTCTCGCTGTCGCGTGTCCCGACCGCCCCGAGGCCGAGGCGGCGGGACGCACTGCTACACAGGCAACCCGCCTGAAAACGCGCTACGTGCTTCCCCTGGGAAGCGCTAGCCGGATTTCTGGATGACGCCTTTGACCGAATCCGAGAAGGACTTGATGATCGTACTCATCAGGTCGACAAACATATTGATCTGCTGAAGCTGCTGCTGAACTTGCAGCAGATCTACTGCCGTCATGCTATCGGAACCGCGCGCTTCGATGGATGACATGGTGCTTGCAAACTGGGCTTCTTTGGTCTGCAGGGCGCTGCCGAGCGTATTGTTGACCGAATTAACATTCAGGCCTCCAGTGATGGGTAGGGCCATGGCGTTCTCCTAACGTGAAACGCGTTTAACACGCGGGGAATAGAGTGAACCGGGCGGGAAATGATTTCCTTCCGGTTGGACTTCGGAGGCAACACTATCCAGTATCGTTATCGCGGCATCGATCGAATGGGCGAGTGCACGACCGGTCGCATAGGCATCGGGCCCGAGGCCCCGCCCTAATTCGGTATGCAAGCGCCCCGCTAGCGTATGCAGACGCGTCAAATGCGTATGACGCAATGCCGCGCCCTCTGGTCCGCGAAGGCGGGCTTCTAGGTCGGTGCGCATGGTAGATAGCGGGGAGTCAGCTGTATTCGGCATCAGATTTATCGAGTGACTATGGCGCGACGAGGTCCGTCGAAAATCAAGCGGGTATCTTCTACAGCAATCAGCTGGTAACGCTTGTATGTGCCACCAACGAGTAGTTTGGTTCCGTCGCCGAGCACAATAAACGGCTGAGGTCCCCCGATCACGCTGCGTATTTGGAAGGGCACCCTGTCTGCGACTGTCGCCTCCGGTACGGCGCCAGCTTGTGCCACATTCCAGTAACGTTTGTTGAACGCTTCCATCACTTTGTCAAAGGCTGCATCCTGGGCGGCATCTAATTCGGGCGGCTGCACCTCCAGGTGGCCGGGCTGCCACGTTAGCTTCGCGCCCGATATGCCGATACTGCTCAATTGTTTGGCAAGCGCATCGCCCACGTCCTGGGCTAACTCGATGCCATTGCCTAACACCGTGAGCCCCGGTAGCTGTTCGCGCACGGCGTCGAGTGCCAGGGCGCGTTCCCTTGCATCCGAGGCGATGCCCACCACATCCATGCGCCCGTTGCCTTGGTATAGCGGATCATATTTAACGGAGAACCGCTGCAAGATGCCACGCGCCGTCAGAATCGCTTCGGATTCGAGGCTGACGCGTAGCGCTGGCATGGGCCAGATTTGCGACATGGCCGAGGCTACGGCCTCATACTGCTGTTTGTCCCGTACCCACCCGGAAACCGTCACCGTGCCCGTCTTCGACAGGGTGGCATGTACCGAGGAGCCTAGTCCCAGGCGTTCCAACGTCGCAGTAATTTGACCTAGAGATTGTTCGGACGTCGCGGAGCGCCCGGAGTCGTCAGCGGGCTCATCTCCTCCCGAAACGACGACCCAACCGATAAGCGCGAGAGCCACCATGGCGATCGCGCCAAGCACCATCAAAGTCGGCCAGCCTTGCTGGCTGTCTCGCTTGAGGCCCGGTGGGATTATCGCCCTTTGATGGCGGTCATTCGGCGCGCTGGACGCTACAGCGTTCGATTGACGGTCCATGTCGTCCTGAGCGTCCAGATCTTCCCTGCCTTCGACAAATACCCATGGGGCGTCTTCGGGCGCGACGGTCACCCAGGCCTCCCCCAGGGACACGGCTCGGTTCCACGGGATCAGCGTCTGGGCTGCGCCAGCCTCCCCATCATCGGCTATAAGCATCCATCCGTTGGGCTGCAGGCGTATTTGCGCCGCATGGGGCGCAATACCGTCGTCGGCCAGGACAAGGTCACAACTGACATCAGCACCTACGGTTGCGCCATCCGCGACTGCACAGTGCGCTTCACGATGCAGGCCTTTTAATACGCGAAACTCGAAGGTGGGCGTCATGGTTTATGCGGCACGATAAAGATGAGGACTACAAATCAATACGCGCCAATGGCTGCACGTTAATTTCAGGAATGAGCTCTTGATAGGACAATACGGGTAAGTCGTAGAGATCTTGTTCGATCAGTTTGCGCACGTAGCGTCGGATATCCATCGAGGTGAGCAGCACGGGCTTTTGCGCGAGGGACGATAAATCACCCACCGTACGAACCAGACTTTCGACGATAGCCTTGGACGTGCCAGGATCCAGCGCCAGGTAGCTGCCTGCCGAAGTTTGGCGGATGGAACCGCGGATGGTCTCCTCGACGTTCGGGGCCAGGAGATAGGCCGGCAGAATATTCTGGCCGCTCGAGTACTTGTAGCTGATGTGGCGTTTCAGCGAGACGCGTACATACTCCGTCAACAACACGGAGTCCTTCTCTTTCTGGCCCCATTCGATCAGCGCCTCCAGGATGGTGCGCAGGTTTCGCACAGAGATATCCTCGGATACCAACCGCTGCAGGATTTCCGCGACTTTTTGTACGGGCATCACGCGCAGTGCTTCCTTGACCAAATCCGGAAAGCGGCTTTCCATCGCGTTAAAGAGGAAACGCGTTTCCTGTATGCCGATGAAGTCCGACGAGTACTTCTTCAGTACGAATGCCAGGTGCCACGTCAATATCTGGTGGACGTCCATATAGGGGACGTTTGCGGATTTCAGGGCAGGAATCAACGCATTGCTGACCCATAGGGTGGCTACGTTCGGCAGAAACTTCTTGTCCGTTTCATAAGGGATCTGCAGGTTCTGCAGATTGGTTTCGGTTTCTCGCGCCAGTACGGCATCCGGACGCAGCCGTCCCTGGGATACGGGTATTTCTGCAAGCAGAATGTCGTAGCTCTCGTGCTCCAGCGACTCATTAAAACGTAGCTGAATACCGGGAAACGGCACGCCCATATCAAAATAGAGCGCGCGTCGGATTTTCAGCAGCGCGCTGTTTAACTCGTCCACATTAAAGTGGGTTTGCAACGACGCAGCAACATCGATCATGAGAGGCAGGGTGGGGGCGAATTCGCCTTTGCCTTCTTCTTCGCCACCGCTTTGCTTGGGGTGGCCATCCGCGGCCAGGGCTGGGATTTCAGTGATTTTGCCCGTTTTCGCATCGACCACCTTTCGGGTTCCCCGTAACAGGACGAACCCGATGGTCCCTACGACTGCCGCCAATGACAGGAAAGTCAGCGACGGCATGCCGGGGATCAACCCCATGCCTACCGCGATGGCCGCCGCAATCAGCAGTGCGCGCGGCTGTGCCAGCACCTGTGCGCCGATATCGCGGCCCACGTTCGATGGCCCGTCTCCCGTCTGCACGCGTGTCACGATGATGCCTGCGCAGATCGCGATGAACAGTGCTGGGATCTGCGCGATCAAACCGTCGCCGATGGTGAGAATTGAATAAACCTGGACGGCTTCACCCGCTGACAGATCACGCTGCATCGTGCCAATGAGTATGCCACCCAACAAATTCACGGCAACGATAATGATCCCGGCGATAGCATCGCCCTTGACGAATTTCATGGCGCCGTCCATGGCGCCATAGAGTTGGCTTTCCTTTTCGACCAGCTGACGCCGGCGGCGCGCCTCGTTCATGTCGATGGTGCCGGCGCGTAGGTCGGCATCAATGGACATTTGTTTTCCTGGCATGGCATCCAGGGAAAACCGGGCCGCGACTTCCGCCACGCGCTCGGCGCCCTTGGTGATCACCACGAACTGCACAATGGTGAGGATCAAGAAAACCACCAGGCCGACGATCAAATTGCCGCCGACGACGAAGTTTCCGAACGTCTCGATAATGTGCCCGGCGTCGCCCTGCAGCAGAATCAGGCGAGTCGTCGCGATCGAGATGCCCAACCGAAACAGCGTGGTGACCAACAAGACGGACGGAAACGACGAAAAGGCCAGCGGTGAAGGCAAATACATGGCCACCATCAGCAGGATGGCCGATATCGTCATATTGGTGCCGATCAGCACATCGACCAACGCGGTGGGTAGCGGCAAGATCATCATAAAGATGATCGAGACGATCAGTACCGCCAGGACAATATCATTGCGGCTGGTAGCGGCCGCGACAGCGCGATTCAGGACTTGTAGCATCGAGCAGCCTTAGGCCAAGGAGGAGGGGGCAGACAAATTGAGTGACGCCGGATCCGGGCGGCTGGTTACGCTGGCAGCGCGGGCACGCAGATAAGCCCGCATGGCGGCTCGCGCTTCGACCTTACGGCCCAAGGCGTGCAACGCTTGCGAGCGGATGAGATGACAGGCTGCGTCGGACACGCCGTTGAGCGCGAGCTGGTCGAGCCGGGCCAACGCGGCCTCGGGTTTGCCGGCCTGTAGCAGGGACAACGCAAGCATGGTTTCTTCTTTCGGAGTCGAAACCCCTATTGCGTGCAAGGCCTGTAGCAGGACGACGGATTTCTCCGGCTGATGATGTTCGAGATGAATGTACGCGAGCAGACCTAGCAATTCGTGAGCATCATTCGTGAATGGCATGCAGGTGTCAGCCTTGGTATAGAGAGCTACGGTACATATGGGCTAGTTCGCGCAGTCCTATTTCTTCAGCAAGCAGCCGCACGGCACGCGTCAGGTGTTTTGCGTCGCCAGCATTGACACGTGTCTCTGCCCGCAATTGTTCTAGCGCGCTGCCTAGCGTGGCGTGAAAGCGCGCCGGCGTTAGTAACTCCGGATTGCTCACCGTGGGCTCCAGCGCGCTGTTCAGGTAGCAGGCTATATCGGGGGACTCCAGCAACTCGGACAACTGCGCCTTGACCGTCTGAGAAGGCGGGGGCAGCGACTGATGTTCCGGCCAGAAATCGCGGTGTTCCGTATCGCGGCGCAGATGGGTGACGCCCTCGATTCCTCTTTCCAACGCGAGCGCGTTTGTATATAGGTCTGTCATGGTAGATCTCGATCAAATTAAGGGCGCCGTATATCGTCCAGCCACTCTGACACGCGACGTATCGCTGCATGCACGGAACGCGGTGAGCTCTGACGCGCGGATAACCTCGCGATGGCCAGCATGCGCAGTTCGTTGTCTTGCTCGCGTAGGACGGTTTGCACCGGTGGACCGGCCAAGCGTGTCACGTAGCTACGTGTCCACGCTCGCATCAGCCGTTGCGCTCCATCGTAGGGTACGGGGTCCGAGGCGTACACCAGCAGCCCGTCGCCCAGGACCTCCGCGCCGATGTGTCGGCCGCCTTCCAAGGGGAAAGCGAAGCGGCCATTTACCCCCAGCCTGAGCTGCGGCAGGCCCAACTGGTCGCCGAGTTGGCGGATAGCGGTTTCCCAGGCGTGCATCACAGTTCTTCTTGTACGGCTTCTTCGTAAGCAATCTGAACGGCTTCCAGGACGTTTGTTCGCGCGTCGTCGCTCACGAACAATTGCACGGGCAGATCACGCACGATCCCTCGTACACCGTCCAGAAACGTAAGCCTTTCCGCCAGAGAGGCCACGCCGAATTCAGTCGGCATGCTGGAGAAAGTCTGCGGCCACAACGAGCTGGATTCCACGGTCTCGACGATTTTCTTCATGAGCTTTTCCTCGTCGAAGCCGGCTTGAACCTCTTTGGACAGGCGCGCACCCAGGTTGCGACAGTTCTCCAGCACCGACACTGCCGACTGGACATGGAACATGTTGCTGAGCAAAGCATGTAGCCACGGCTTACTAACGGAGGAACGCGTCGCAGACAGATCCAGGCCCAGGGCGGATGTCAGCGCCTTCAAGCCATCGGCAATGCGCTTAGTACCAAACGATTGCAGGGCCAGCGACAGCGTCTTCGCCAGTGTCGCATCGCCCAGTACTGCCTCTACGCGGTTCTGGGCGACTTCCAGACGAACGACATTCTCATAGGCGGCCTGAAAATGCGTGATTTCGTTTGCTGTCTTACCGTAAGAGGCCGCAGCATCGATGGTGTTGATGTCGGCTCGGATCGAACGTCCCGCGCGTTGTTCCAGATCCGCGAGTGCATCGCCCAAGTCGGACAAGATCTCTTCGGACGCATTTTGCTGCCGGCCGCGCTGCAGAACATAGTGGTAGGCCAGATACTGAACCGACATCCGTTTCGCAAAATTCGCGATTTCGGTGCGCGGGTCGACATTACCAGAAAGGATGCGAGAGGCCAGTTCCTCCAGGCGTGCCTGCGCGTCGTCTTCGCGCGCCTGATCCATGTAGGAAAGCAGAGTTTCAATCTCGATGCCGATCGTCTGCTTTTCGCCGCGCACCTTGCGTTCGGAATGAAGTTTGTCTTCAATCCGATGTGCCATGTGCAGCGTGATCTCTTCAGCTGAATCCGTCAAAGAGAATTCAGGCAACGCCGCTGCAATGTTTGCTCCGGCCGGCGAGCGTACATCTCGCGTTAGGGCATCCGGATGGGAAACGTCAGACATCAGGTCTGGTATACGCAGGGAACTCAATGGATCTCGTGTTTGCATGAGGCACCTTTGCCAAGCTAAAGACTTATTGGCTTACGTAGTAACCGGGGAAAAAAAATAGTTCCACCGATTGCTCGACGGAACCGAAAACCAGAACGAGTTACTTACGCCGTGTAGGACCAAATTACCACTGGGAGCATTTCTCCCACATTGAACAAAAGGAAAGAAAATGGGCACGATGCCAACTCTACCTGCTGGTGCGAATATTGACCCCACGGGCACCTTGTATGACGGGGGAAGATCGATGGACCCCAATGCGCGGCTCTCCGTAATCTGTTTTGGAACGCTTGGTCTGGTCGACGATCGTATGCAGAACCAGATGGACGAACTGCAGGCGAAGAATGTGCAGGCCACAAAGCTGAGGGAGGTTGTGAACGCGCTAAATGATGTGTTGGCGGCGTTTCCGACTGAAAATCCGCAGAGTAACGACGTACTCGCATTGCCGAAGAATCAATACCTCATTGACGCACTGAACGGCAAGCTGAGCGCGGCGGGAATTACGCTCACCTTGGAAAGCGAGGGCAAGATCACCCGCAGCAATGTGGAGACCGCGATTACCAAGGTGACTGGCTTGATGGATAGCAATACGACCATTCAGCAAAACGAAATGTTCAACCTGCAGTCGGTGTTCAGCAAACGCAATCAGATCTTTGAGCTGCTGAGCAATACGCTGAAGAAGGCCCTGGACACCATCGCCTCGATCATCAGAAACCTCTAATCCGTATCACGACCGAGTGCGCGGATGTGACGTTGTCGCTCACAGCGAAAAAATTGGGACGCAGGGAACTCCCGACGTGCCGATGTCACTTATGCGCACTGACCCTCAGTAAAGGCAATCTATGACAGTCACGACCAACCGTCAGGCAGACGTCCAGCGCCAATCGGAAGCCTTGTTGCAGCAGGCGCGCGAAGCCATAAAAAATGTCGATGTTTTCCTGCGCGAGCAAGGTATTGATCCGGAGAAATTCCGTGCGGCACTGCCCGCATTAATGACTGACGAAATGTCTCAAGAGGCAGCGCAGATGTACGCCGAGCTCAATCGAGAGGTCGAGCGGGAAGTCGCGCAGAACCGCCGAGAGCTCGGCCTGGATCCGGCGGCCCACGCAGGCGGTAAAAAGCTTCCGCGTTCGACGGTGTAATCAAGATACCTGAAGGTGTCCCTCATGTCCGATACAAGTATGCACAGCGTCGATGACGAAGTGGCTGATTTGGGTCAGTCTGTCGTGAAGTTACTGCGATCAGGCGCGGCCTTTACCAGCGAGTCGCAGGCCGAGGAAAACGAGGCGATATATGCCGTGGGTCACGGTATGTACGAACAAGGTCGCTACGTTGAGGCCTTTAAGGTTTTCTCGTTGCTCGTTATCCGAAACCATCTGGAACCGCGGTACCTGTTTGCCTTGGGCGGCGCGTGCCAGATGTTGGGTAAGTACACCGAAGCCTTGCAGCACTATATGGCGGCAGCGATGGGGCTAGACGACGACCCGCTACCCATCTTCCACGCGGCGCAGTGCCTGATTGCAACTTCCCATGTCGATGAGGCGCGCGAGTCGCTTGAATTAGTCCTAGATATATGCCCTGAACACCAAACCTCACTGCGTAACCGCGCCCAAATGTTATTGGACGAACTACAGAATACGGGCGCTGCAGAAGGAGCTACTCATGAACACCATTAATACTAATTACAGCCCCACCACGCTGGACCACTATAACGATGTGTCCGGCAAATCCATCAACGGAGACAAGGTTGGCCACAACGCGACCCCCGTCTTTGATCCCGGTATGTTCCCGGATCGATTGCCTGGGGTGGATGTCGACGATACGCTGACCGCGCCTGTTCCGCCCAAGGACTTGCAAGCCGCCGTGGATTCAATGAGCCGCGCCTTGGTCTTGGTCACTGCGCAACAGGCCACCACGGATCTTTATGCATTGATGCAGCTAATCGCGCAGACGGCGCAGGAACAACGGAACTCTTCGCGCGAACTTAGAGAGGCGGATTACCGCGTTCAATCCGAACTGCAAGTCGCGGCCGCCGCTCAGATTCGTGAGGGTGCACAGGAACGTCTCATTGGCGCGATAGTGGGGGGGGCCTTCCAGATTGCGGGGGCACTGGTCTCTCTCAAATACGCGAAGTTCGACGAGAAGTCTCCCGAGGCACACAAGGGCAGTGCAATCGCGCAAACTCTTGGCGGTGTGGGGAAATTCGGCCAAGAAGTACTTAACAGCGCTGCGGGTGAGTCCGAAGCACACAGAGCTGAGTTGGATGCAGCAGCCACGCGGCGCGGGCAGATGGGCAACGAGGCCAATGAGACCATGGACCAGATGCTTCAGATGGTTCGTGACGCACTCGAGAAGCTGCGGTCAATCGAATCCTCGCGTCAGGATACTGCGCGCGGTATCGCCCGTAACGTTTGATCGGGAGCGCTGACATGAGCATCCAATCATCTTCCCCGTTACCCGGGATTATCGCGGAAATACCATCCAGCGACGTGAACGGTACGCTATCAGACGGAGTAGCCCAACGCGACAGCACACGCGGTCCGTTCTCGGCGCAGTCCAATGCCCGTTTCTTAGGCGATCAGACAGGGCTTTCCGAGGCCCCTCCGTTCCAGTCCGCAGGCACGGCGTTCGACGACGGGGTCACCAACGCCCGACGTGCACCGTCGCTGTATGTGCCTCAAGGCGGCATGTCGCCCATCGACGTCTATACGCGCCTTTCGGTCATGATGGCGGACTCGGCCAATGAGAGTACGGAACTCGTAAAGGCGAATGTGGCGGTGACGAAAGAAAAGCAGGACCGAAACTTTGTGTCTCTGCTTGCTAAACAACAGGAGGCGCAGGCAAAGGCCGCTGAAGAGGCAAAGAGTTCGCGTCGCGGCAAGATTTTCGGTTGGATAGGAAAGATCGCCGCATTCGTTGGCGCGGCAGTAGCGGTGGTGGCTACGGTTGCTACGGCCGGTGCGGCAACGCCTTTGCTGGTGGCGTCTGTCGTTTCTTTAGTCTCAGCGACGTTGTCACTGGCCGATCAGGTTTCCCGGGAGCTCGGCGGAGGCGGGGTGAGTTTAAGCGGCGCGCTCAGCAAGTTGACTATTGGTGTGCTGGAGGCTTTCGGTATGGATTCGGATAAAGCGAAAAGCGTCAGCGACGCTTTACTGGACCTCGCAGCGCCCGTGTTGATTTTGCTAGAACCCCAGTATGCCGGAGAGATAGCGGCTCGTGTCTGCAAGGCACTTGACCTGAGTCCCGAAACGACTCAATTGGTCGCTGCGTTAGCTAGCGCTTTAGCGGCTGTCGTAGTAACCGTTGCGTGCGTCGCGTCGGTGGGCGCGGCCGGAGCGCAGAAGCTTCTGGAGGGGATACCACGAATCGCTAATATGCTGGTTAGGGGTGTGGGCGCAATAGCGCAAGGCGTTGAGGGCGGGTTCTCCATTAATACCGCATTTATCAGACGAGATGGGGATTACATCCGCGCTGATGTTGCTGAGCTCAAGGCTGAGAATCTCGGCGATCAGCGACAAATGAAAAACGACCAGGAGATGTTGCGTTTCCTGCTGCAAACCGTGCAGGACGGTATGCAGTCTGCATCCGATGTTCTCAGAGGCGTATTCGACAACCTCTCTCAAATCAGCAACAACATCGGCCGGCGTGAAACCGCCTGACCACGTAAAGGGGTAAATCATGAGCAATACCGCAATGCAACGTTCCGCACCCGCCCAAGCGTTATACGAAGGCTTAGAAGAGCTGCCTTCCTCCAAACGCTTCACGCGCGAACAGCTCGAAACCATCTACGCCCTGGCTTACGCGCATCTGGCTCAAGGGCAATACGGTCAGGCCTTGCCGCTGCTGGCCTTCCTGGCACAGTACGGGCCGACGAAGCGCCAGTATTTGTATGGTCTCGCGCTCAGTCTGCAGATGCTCAATCATCTGGATGAGGCTATCGGCATGTATTCCCTGTGCGCCGTGCTGTATCCCGACGCGCATGAGGCCGTACAACGCATCGCGCAATGCCATGTGAGCGCGGGACGTCCCGAGGCCGCCCGCCTCGCGTTGAACGATCTGCTGGAAGAAGCCCGCGCCGCTGGCGACGCCGGTCTGGAAGAGAAGGTGCGCGGCATGATGGATCGTATCGAAGCTCATGCGGGCGCTTAAGGCTTACGGGAGACCCGCGTGATCGATGCCCAGCCGGTTATTGCTTCAGCGGGTCCTGCGGAATTGGCGTTCGTGCTCGAGGCGGAAGACGCCAGACTGCTCACGGAGATCGGGTTCATCGCGGCCTATCAGGGCGACGTGGTGAACGCCGATGCCGTGTTCGATGGCCTTGCCCGCGTGCGCCCGGGCAGGGCGTACCCCTGGGTGGGTAAAGCGCTGGCGCGTCTTTATGTGGGCCGCGCCGACGAAGCAGCGAAATTTCTCGAACAGCAGATGCCCAAGATGGCGGATGAGGAAGAGGCGAATTTACTTCAAGCCTGGTGGGGGTTGACCCTGCAGGTGTCCGGGCACGCCGCCAGGGCCAGAGCCCTGCTAGAACAGCTTGTGGATGGATCGGGACCCGGCACCACGCTGGCGCGATCCTTGTTAGGCCTTAGCGAAGGAACTAAATGATGGATATCAGTAGTCTTGCTCACGCAGTCGTATCGTCACAGGGCACGAACGCTGTGGCGTCTGTATCGCCCTCGTCGGCCCCATCCGAGCTGGTGACTGAACGCTTCAACGCCATGATGAGCTCCGCACCCGTACATGCCGTTGCCACGACTGCTACGCCAGCTGGCGCAATGATAAGCACGGCAGCTTCCTCCGCATTGCAAGGGCAAGGACTCGGCCATCAGATTCTGGCAGGTCTGCAATCGGCCTCTTCGGGTTACACGCAACGCTGGAAGGACATGGCGATAGGATTGGAACAGGTGGCGCGTCACCCTTCCGCTGCCAATATGCTCAAGGTGCAATCCGAGCTACTCCAAGCCTCCGTGCAGTATGAACTGGTAGGAAAGGCGATTTCGCGCAGTACCCAGAATATCGATACGCTGGTCAGGATGTCTTGATGCACACGACGATCGCTTGGTGTCCAGGGATGCATCGGATGTTTGGCACGTTGATGCGTACGGCGGTGTTCGGAATGCTGGTGATGCTCACCGCCTGTGGATCGCGGCTCGAGCTTTTCTCCACGACGAGCGAGAGCGAGGCCAATGAAGTGCTTTCGGTGTTGTTGGACTCGGGTATCGACGCGACCAAGTCCGTTAGCAAAGCCGGCGTGTCGGTGGCGGTGGATGGTCGAGATGTCGCTCGCGCGCTTGACATCATGCGTAGCCGTGGCTTGCCCCGTGACCGCTTTGACGGCATGGGCCAGATCTTCCGTAAAGAAGGGCTGGTATCGTCGCCGCTAGAGGAAAGGGCGCGTTATATCTATGCGCTGTCTCAGGAGCTCGCCGGCACGTTGACACAGCTCGATGGCGTGGTCACGGCACGCGTCCACGTGGTGCTGCCTGAGCGCGGCAACGTGGGCGAAGCGGCGACGCCTTCGACCGCGGCGGTGTTTATCAAGCATCAGCTCGGTTACAACCTCGACGCGTTGCAGCCGCAAATTCGTAAGCTCGTGACACACTCCATTCCCGGGCTGACGGAGGACCGTGTTTCGGTGGCCCTGGTCGCCGCGCAGCCGTTGCATTCCAATCCCGCCAGCGCTGCGGCGGTGCGGCGAATACTCGGGCTGGAAGTGGCAGACGAATCGGTGGGTCCCCTGGCGGCTGGCGTATCGCTGCTGATGCTGCTCATCGTGACGCTGGCTAGTCTGGTGGGGTACTTGCTTTGGAAAACGGGTTGGCCGACCAAGAAGAAAGCATTGGCTCGGGCTGCCACGCCAGCGAATCGTTCCGAGCAGCCCCTTGCGAATAACGGCGCGTCATGACGCCTGATCGCTGGTTGTCCTCTCGGATGCTGGAATTCAATTTCCTACCGAGCCGCACCTTGCATCGCAGCCGGCATGACGCGTTCGCGCCGCCCGGCGTCGGGCGCGCACTGGTGGATGCGCCCGCTTGGCGCGCGTCTTGGCACCGTCATTGGTCGCGCAGCATATTGCGCGAGCTGGATGTTGATCCCGTTGATCACGGGGCGCATCGGGAGCTGGTGCTGGCCTTGTTGCGCGAAGACGCACTGGCGCAATTGGCGCGACGCATAGCGATGGTGTTGTGTGGCGCAACATTGCGGCAGACCATCGATGGCGATGCGTTGCGCGCATTGGAGTTGCGTCTTGGAAAGGACCTTTTGGCGTTCGCGCGGCGCGATGGCGTCCGGTATGTCCAGTATCTGCCAACGCCGAGTGAATTCGTGCTGCCGGGCACTGTCGAGGAAGTCGAGCGGTTAGGCCAGAGCATTTTGCTGGCGAGCGCGAGCATGGCCGAGCCCGCGCTATTGCGTCGGTTCGAACTCAAGCTGCCCCTGGATATACGCGCGAGCGATTCACCTTTAACCGCGGGACAGGCCTGGCCGCTTTGTATAGCGGTATTGAAAGATATGGATCAAACATGGTGTTCCTGGTTCCCCGAGATCCTTTGACGCTGCCGCCGGTAGCGCCGTCGATTGATCCCGCCGTCCGCGTGCTGCGCGGCAGCGAACGCGTGGCTTGGGCGGATGCCCAGGCGCTTCTGGAAAACGCACAAGCGCAGGCCGATGCGATTGTGGCTGGCGCGCAGGCGGCCTATGACGCCGAGCGTGAAAGAGGGTATGCCGATGGACGCGAGGCGGCGCTACTGGATCAGGCCGAGAAGATGATCGAGACCGTTGGCCGCACGGTGGATTACTTCGCCGGCGTCGAAAACAAGATGGTCGAACTCGTGATGCAGGCGGTACGCAAAGTCGTGGACGGGTTCGATAGTCGAGAAACCGTCGTGACAGTCGTGAGAAACGCGCTGGCGGTCGTGCGCAATCAGAAGCACATGACGCTGCGCCTGCACCCCGACGAGGTCGACGTGGTGCGCGAGCGCGTCAACGAGTTGCTGGCCGCGTACCCCGGGGTGGGCTACCTCGACATCATCGGGGATGCCCGTCTCGCGCACGGCGCCTGCATTCTGGAGAGCGAGATCGGGATGGTGGAGGCCAGTCTGGACGGGCAGATCGAGGCATTGCGTCGTTCTTTTCAACGCACGTTGGGCAGCCGGGTGTAGTGCGCCGGGACTATCGAGGATAACGTTGTGCGGCAACTGGATTACATCAGCGAGATGATGAGCTTGGCCCTACACGATGCGCCGACGTTGCGTATCAAGGGACGCGTCACGCAAGTGACGGGCACGATCATCAAGGCCGTCGTTCCCGCGGTGAAAGTCGGAGAGGTGTGCCTTCTGCGCAATCCCGGGGACGATTTCGAGATGAAGGGCGAGGTCGTGGGGCTGTCGCGCGATGCCGCGCTCTTGACGCCTATCGGCGATATGTTTGGCATTTCGACGGCGACCGAGGTGATTCCCACCGGGCGCACCCATATGGTTCCAGTAGGCCCCGGGTTGCTTGGCCGTGTCCTGGATGGCCTAGGCCGGCCGTTGGACGAAGCCGAGTTCGGGCCATTGGAAGCGAGCAAGTTCTATCCCGTTTACGCGGATGCCCCCGACCCCTTGAAGCGGCGCATCATCGAACGCCCGTTGGAACTCGGCGTACGGGCACTGGACGCCCTGCTGACTTGTGGGGAAGGTCAACGGTTGGGCATTTTCGCGGCGGCGGGTGGCGGGAAATCCACGCTGATGGGCATGCTAGTCAAAGGCGCCGCCGTCGATGTGACTGTCGTCGCATTGATCGGCGAACGCGGGCGCGAGGTCAGGGAGTTTCTTGAACATGAGCTCGGCCTGGAGGGACGCCGCAAAAGCGTCATTGTTTGCGCCACCAGCGACAAATCGTCAATGGAGCGTGCCAAGGCGGCCTATGTCGCAACGGCGATAGCCGAGTACTTCCGCGATCAGGGCATGCGGGTGCTGTTCCTGATGGATTCCGTCACGCGCTTTGCGCGCGCGCAACGCGAAATCGGCCTGGCGGCCGGTGAACCTCCGACACGTCGTGGCTACCCCCCCTCGGTATTCGCCACCTTACCCAAGCTCATGGAGCGCGTCGGAATGAACGAACACGGCTCCATCACCGCGCTCTATACCGTGCTGGTCGAAGGCGACGATATGACCGAGCCCGTGGCCGATGAAACCCGCTCCATCCTCGACGGTCACGTCGTGCTGTCGCGCAAGCTGGCGGCCGCCAATCACTATCCGGCCATCGACATCCTTGCTTCAACCAGTCGCGTCATGAACGCCGTCGTCACCGACACCCACAAACGCGCCGCGGGCAGAATGCGCGAGCTGATGGCCAAGTATCAGGAAGTGGAACTGCTCGTAAAAATTGGGGAATACAAACGCGGCGGTGATGCGACAACCGACGAAGCCATCGACAAAAACGGCACGATTCTCGACTTCTTGCGACAACGCACCGATGAGCGATCGTCGCTGGAGGAAGCCGTCTCCACCATGCAAGCCATCACGGAGGTCGCTTAAAGATGTTCGACGAAATGCTTGCCATCAAACGCTTTCGCGAGCAGCAAGCCGAGCTGGCGCTGCTGCGTCAGCGGCAGCGCCGGGCAGAGGCCGAAGACAAAGTGGAAACGGCTCGTGTCAGCCTGGCGAAGTATCAGGACTGGGCCCAGGAACACGAACGCGCGCTGTTTCGCGAACTGTGTGAACGCATCGTGCGTCCCCGCGATATACAGGACGTCCTGGGCAAGGTGGCCGAGATGAAACTCGACGAAAGCCAATATGCCAGCGCATTGGAGGCCGCCCGCGAGACCTTGGAACAGGAGATCGTCACCCTGGGCGAACGTCGGGAGGAACATGTCCAGACGGTGCGCATGACGGGGAAGTTTCTTGAACTGGCGCAGTCGCACTGGGACGAGATGGCACAGCAAGAGAGCCGCAAGGAAGACGGAGCGCTCGAAGAGGTGGCCTCGTTGCTGTGGGAGCGTCCGGATTCCGATGACAACGGGGACGAAGCATGATCAAAGTAGACCGACCGCAGGGTGTGCTGCACGCGCTCTTTGAACTACGCCGTCGTTCGACGGACCTGGATCGCCCGGATGCATGGAGCACGCAGCAGCTCGAAGCCGATGCCGGCGCATTCGAACAGAAGCTCGCTCAACCCTTCAAGCACGACGACGACGAGGCATCCTCGGACGATGACGGCTCACGACGTCCCAGTCCGTTTGACCTCTTTCCCAAAATGCACACGAATACCGCATCCGACAGTCTCCCGATTCCCGCTCAAGCCGTGCCAGACATCGTGCGTGAAATTGTGCGCGAGGTGTACGTCTCTGATGACAATATCGCGGACCGTCGCGTCAGCGTGCGTCTGGCCGAGCATGTGTTGCCAGGCGTGATGTTGTCGATTCATGAGGATGAGGGCCGGGTCAATGTGGATTTCATGTGCAGCGCGGAACCCTCGCGCGCCTGTTTACGCGAGATCGCTCCGCGCTTGAGCACGGAGCTGGCGAATCAGCTCAATCGCGATACCCGCGTATGTGTCCGCAGCGAAGACCCCGAAGACCCAGACCCCTTTCATATAGATGGCTCGCCTACGCAAGCCAGCCCTGCAGGCGCCCCGCCTGTGAGTAAAGCGCAGGGGCAGCGAACGTGATGACAGACAACACCGTGTTGAAGTTCTCTCCCGCCATTTTGCCGCGTATGAGCCTGACGGAATCACAGGCGCATAGCTTAATCGCGCGGCATGGCACCGCCCTGCAGATCAATATCCCGCCCGCGGATGCGATGGGTCGACTGCGTCCGACTGACGACATGGAGGACGTGCATGAGGCGTTGGACGACCCGCGTGTCCGGGATCCCTGGACGTTAGGATTCACGTCGGGATGGGCGGATTCTCTCGCCGAGCTGTGCCCTATCCGACGCGATCTGGAATGGGCGGGGGGGCGCCTGCGTCTGGCGCTATCGAATACAACGATTACTGCTTGGCTCAATGCCAGCCTGCCCGCGATCGCCCTGGACGAGATTGGCGATCCGCTGTTGGCCACGGCGGTCGAAACTTTACTCGACTACATTTTCTCGGCGTTGGATGCGGCGGCGACTTGCGGACGGCCTCGCGTGTTGGAGGGCGACCCGGAGGACGTGCCGCTTGCGCATCAATGGACATTGACGGCACGGCACGGGGCCTCCGGGCAGCTTGCCTTCGCTTTGCTCGAGGCCGATACCTTGGGCTTATTGCTGCTTGCGAACCTGCTTAAACGCGCGCCGGCCGCGCGTAACGGTCTGGCGGAAGACGACATTCCGATTACGGTCTACGCGGACATCGGACGCACCGAATTGGCGTTATCGGACTTGGAGAGCCTGCGTCCTCAGGACACCGTCTTTATCGATGATTACCGGGTGACCTCGGATGGCGAACTATGGCTGCTCGCCAATGGGCAAGGTATACGCCTTCGGCCTCAAGGGGATTCTTATTGTGTCACGCAAGGTTGGACTTCCATGATGAATGATTTATTGGGTAATTCGCGGGGATTCGACGCCGACGACTTTCTGGATGATGAGCCACCGGCCGAGGCCAAGGCCGACGCCAGCTTTGACGTTGATGGGGTCCCTGTCGTGCTGTCCTTCTCTCTGGGTGAGCGTCAGGTGACGTTGGGCGAGCTGCGCCATCTGCAGCCGGGCGAGGTGTTCGACCTAACTCGGCCATTGACAGGTGGGCCCGTGATGGTGCGGGCTAACGGGCGCTTGTTCGCGACGGGCGATATCGTGGACATCGATGGTCGTGTGGGCGTGACATTGCGCGCGCTCGGCGAGTCCGAAGTATGAGCGATCCGATCAGCCTCGCAATCGTCCTGGCGCTGCTCGCGCTGGTCCCGCTGACCGCGGTGATGACCACGTCGTTCTTGAAAATCGCGATTGTCTTGTCATTGGTGCGCAACGCGTTGGGAGTGCAGCAAGTACCGCCCAATATGGCGTTATACGGCCTTGCTCTGGTCTTGTCGGCGTATGTGATGGCGCCCGTGATCCACGAGGTCAACACGGCGATGCGCGATCCCTTGGCGAGTCGTGCCACGCATGAGCCGTCCGAAGAAGCGCAGCATAAGCAGTTGATCGGAATCTTGCAGGCACTAGAGGCAGGTGTAGTGCCGATGCAGGATTTCATGCTACGCAATAGCAAGCCCGAGCAGCGTGACTTTTTCATGCGCACCGCACAACGCCTGTGGGGCACGGACCGGGCGGAAGGCTTAAAAGAAAACAACCTGTTTGTATTGGTGCCGGCGTTCCTGGTGTCGGAACTGACGGCGGCATTTCAGCTGGGATTTTTGCTTTATCTGCCCTTTATTGTGATCGATCTCATCGTTTCCAATATTTTGCTGGCGATGGGCATGATGATGGTTTCGCCAGTCACTATCTCGATGCCGTTGAAGCTATTTTTGTTTGTCATGGTGGACGGTTGGACGCGGCTCATTCAGGGCTTGGTCTTGTCTTATCGCTAAGCGGACGGTTGCACAAATATGGAAACCGTAGACATCGTTTCGTACATGACACAGACCCTTTATCTTGTGTTGTGGCTCTCTATGCCACCCATCGCCGTGGCCGCCATTGTGGGTACGCTTTTTTCATTATTTCAGGCGTTAACGCAGATTCAGGAGCAGACCCTGTCGTTCGCGGTGAAGCTGATCGCCGTATTCGTGACGATACTTTTTACTGCGCGCTGGCTAAGCGGCGAACTCTATAACTTCACGATTTCCGTGTTCGATGTGTTTCATCGGCTCTGACAGGTGCTGCAACCATGTCCGAAGGCGCCGTCTATACCGAAGCCCAGATGTTTCTGACGACATTGGCGTTGACACAGCCGCGCATTTTGGCCATGTGTGTGATGCTTCCCTTATTCACTCGGCAAGTCATGCCTGGCATGTTGCGTTACGGCATCTGCGCGGCGTTAGGGCTGATATTGGCGCCCGCGTTGTCACCGGAATACGCCGCGCTCGACCTGCAGGCACTGGATTTCCTGCTCATTATTGCCAAAGAAATTTTTATCGGCCTTGTACTGGGATGGATGGCGGCGATTCCATTTTGGATATTTGAGGCAGTGGGGTTTGTCATCGATAACCAACGTGGCGCCAGCATGGGCGCGATTCTTAATCCCGCGACGGGCAGCGATTCCTCGCCATTGGGCATTTTGTTCAATCAGGCTTATATCGTGTTTTTTCTTGTCAGCGGCGGCTTTGGTTTGACGCTGACGATGCTCTATGACAGCTTTCTTTTATGGGATCTTTGGCACTGGACACCTGCCTTACGCGCGGAAAGTGTGCCGTTGATGCTGGATCAGTTCTCCAAGCTGATGCGCATGACGCTGCTTTGGGCCTCGCCCGCCATTATCGCAATGTTCCTCGCGGAGCTTGGACTGGCGCTGGCCAGCCGGTTCGCGCCGCAGTTGCAGGTGTTTTTTCTGGCCATGCCGATCAAGAGCGCCCTCGCGCTGCTGGTGCTGGTGCTGTATATGAGCACGCTATTCGAATATGCGTATGAGACCAATCAGGGAGTTTCATCGATCCTGCCGTTTTTGAATGATCAGTGGTGGTCTCCATGAGCGGCGAAAAGACCGAACAGCCAACTCATAAGCGATTGCGCGATTCGCGCAAAAAGGGCGACGTCGCCCATAGCAAGGACTTCACTCAGACGCTGCTCATTCTGGCGTTGTTCGGCTACATGATTTTCAATGCGGGCGATATTACCGAATCGCTCGGGCGTTTGATTCTGATTCCGGCAGACCTGACCTCGATGCCATTTCTTGATGCCTTGCCTACGGCGATGACGGCGGCATTACAAGAGGCGTTGACACTGGTATTGCCCTTTGTGTTGATCGTTTTACTTGTTGGAATGCTCAGCGAGTTCTTGCAGGTCGGGGTGGTCATTGCGTTCGAGAAGTTGAAGCCCTCGGGCAAAAAGCTTAACGCCATCGCGAATCTGAAGAACATGTTCTCCAAGAAGAACCTGGTGGAGTCGCTGAAGTCGCTGATCAAGGTGGTGTTTCTCACCACGTTGATTACGCTCGTGATTAAAAAAGACCTTCCTGAGTTGATGGCGATGCCGCGCGCAGGACTCGAAGCGTTGGGCGAGGCGATAGGCGCCCTGATGCTGACCTTGCTGCTGAACGTCGCGTTGGTCTACGTCATCATCGCGCTCGCCGATTTGGTCTGGCAGCGTAAACAGTACCGCAAGGGCTTGATGATGACCAAAGACGAGGTCAAGCGGGAATACAAAGAGTCCGAAGGCGACCCGCACATCAAGCACAAGCGCAAGCATTTGCACCAGGAAATGGCCATGCAAGGCGGAGCGCCGGCGCGTAAACCGACCGTGGTGATCACCAATCCCACGCATTTGGCCATCGCGCTTTATTACCAAAAAGGTGAGACGCCACTGCCCAAGGTCGTCGCAAAAGGCGAGGGTATTAACGCGGAAAGAATCAAACGCGAGGCCCGTGAGGCCGGCGTGCCTGTGATGGAGAACGTGCCGCTTGCGCGTAGCTTGTGGCGTTCAACGGAGATCGATCAGTTCATTCCCAGCGAATTGATTGAACCCGTCGCGGAAGTATTGCTGTTAGTACAGAGATTGGCCCAAGAGCGGGAGGAGAAGTAATGAATCAGAGTATGCACCCAGTCATTGCCGATTATGTGGCGCGTCATGGCATCACAGTGCCCGAGCCTTTTCGGGGGCGGGTGACGGTCGTGGTCGACGAACGTTATCGCGTCCATCTGCAAGCCGCCGGCGAGAATGCGGTGGCGATGATATGCCGATTGGCGAGTTTGCCGGCTGGCGGCGCCACGCGTGACCAATGGCTTCTTAACGTAGGCAAGCTTGCCCTGGGTACCGTGAGCATGTGCCCTGCGTCATGCGTGATCGACCCCAACGAAAACGCGCTGTGGTTGCAGCACATCTTGACACCGGGTGAAGGGATCTCGCTGGACGAGTCCATGGGTCAGTTTGTTAATGCTTTGTCTTTCTGGACGGGCGCGTTGCCGCGTCAGGCCTAGTCCTATGCGGCATCAGGGGGGAGTGCACGTGTTCAAACATTCAATATTGGCTGGTGTGTTATCCATCGGACTACTCGGCACGGCGCTGGCCGCGCCCAATTGGCCTTTAGTGCCTTACAGCTATTACGCTAATCAAGAAGATCTACCCACGTTGCTACGCGAATTCGCCGGCGGTTTTAGTCTGGCCTTGCAGATAGGTCCGAACGTGAAAGGCGTGGTCAACGGCAAATTCAATACGAATTCGCCCACTGAGTTTCTGAATCGGCTGGGCGGCGTGTATGGGTTTAATTGGTTCGTCCATTCCGGCACCTTGTTTGTCAGTCGTAGCGACGATATGCAGACGCGCACCATCGATTCGCAGGGCAGTTCGATCACCGCGATACGTGATGCACTGGAACAACTGGGCGTGTTGGATCCCCGGTTCGGCTGGGGCGAGCTAGCGGATCAGGGTATCGCGTTGGTCTCGGGCCCGCCCGCCTACGTGGCACTGGTCGAAAAGACGGTCAAGGCCCTGCCGATAGGTCCGGGCGGGCAGGAAGTCGCCGTGTTCAAGCTCAAGCATGCGTCCGTTAATGACCGCACGGTCACCTATCGCGACTCCACCATGGTGACGCCCGGGTTGGCGACAGTGCTGCGCAACCTCATTACCGGCGACAGTTCGGGGGTCGGAAATGAAACGCTGGTCACTATGGCCGCGCCCTTGCGAGAAAAGCCGCCCCTCGTATCTGTCGATTCCGAGCCGACGAGAGAGTCGTCCGGGGTCGTCAGTTCTGCCGGCAAGGCCAGCCCGGGGTCTAGCGGATTGCGACTGCGCGAGGCCACCGTTCAAGCCGATACACGCTTGAACGCCATCATCGTGCAAGATGTCCCCGAGCGTATCCCCGTCTACCGCGCGCTGATCGAACAGCTCGACGTGCCGAGCACTTTGATCGAGATAGAGGCGATGATCGTCGATGTCAATTCGGAGCTAGTGCGGACCCTTGGCGTGAGTTGGGGGCTCTTATCGGGTGATGTCTCTGTTGGATACAACAATCTGACGGCCGCTCCCAGCCGGGGGCTCTCACCCGCTGACGGCGTGCTGCCAGGCCTGGGTACGCTCGGGTTGAGCGTGGGCGATTCCTTGGTGGCACGGTTACGCGCTTTGCAGACGGAGGGCCAGGCCACGATCCTGTCGCAACCATCGATTCTGACCACGGACAACATGGGCGCCGTGATCGATCTTTCAGACACGTTTTACGTGCAGACCAGCGGCGAGCGCGTTGCAACCGTGACACCCATCACTGCGGGCACATCGCTTCGAGTTACGCCCCGATATATCGGCGCCTCGGAAGGCATGCGCGTGGAGTTGACGGTCGACATCGAGGACGGCCGAATCCAGGATGAAATCCTCGAGAAGCTGCCGACAGTCAGAAAGAGTACGATCAGTACCCTGGCCGTCGTCGAGAATGACCAGACACTGCTAATCGGCGGCTATAACAGCACGCAAGACAGCAATAAAACCGAGAAAGTGCCTTTTCTTGGCGATATTCCGTTCTTGGGGGCGCTATTTTCGCATCGTTCAAAAACGCTGCAACGTCGAGAACGCCTATTCCTCCTCCGCCCGCGCGTGGTTGCCATCAATGGCAAGCCTGTTGTGCAACCTCTGATTCCAGAGACGCCTGTCTTCTTGGACGCGACATGGAACGACACCCATCCTTTGATGGGGGGGAGGTGGCTAGAGCGTGCTGATACTGGATCGACACGCTTGCGCCGCTGGACGGCGACGCGTCAGCCAACGGCCAAGGCGACGCCGATCGATGTAGCGGACTATTTTTCCAAGGACAGTCCTTTCTGACGTAGTTTCTCCCGTAGGGCGATACGCGCCCGCGATAAGCGGCTGCGAATCGTGCCTATGGGGACAGTCAGGAGGGTCGCAGCTTCTTCGTATGACAGCTCGTCGAAGCCGACGAGCAGCAGGATCTCGCGCATGTTTTCGGGCAGCTCACTGATCGATTCTTCGAGTAGTGCAATGGTCTGGTTTTGCTCGAAAGTTTCTTCGGGCGACAGGTCGGGAGACGACTGGATGTCTAATGCTGACTCGCTCACGAATTCGTGGCGACGCTCTGGGGCACGCGACAGGTAGTTGCGCACCAGATTGAGGGCGATACCCTAGAGCCACGAAGACAGTTGCGACTCCCCCCGAAACGCCTTATAAGAAGCAGCCGCTTCGACAAATGCCTGCTGCGCGAGCTCTTCGGCTTCCGTGGCGTTGCCGATGTGCTTCATGATGAATCGCTGCAGGCGGTCGGAATGCTTGATGACCAGCGCGCGTAACAGTTCCGAGTCGCTTTGCTCGCCGGAAACGGCGCTCGACGAATCGTCCATAGGAATGGCGCCAGACGAGTCTGCAGCGCTGAGAGTAGTCCTGGAGTTGCACATAGCATCGAGACAATCCGTCAAACAGTGCGAGTTAGTTATATTATTTAATATAATCTCAAAATAAATCCAAGATGTGTTTTCAAATTGTTACTGCGCAACATTTTGACGGGCTTTGGGCCCGCAATCAGACCAGTCCTGCTGTTTGGAAGCGACAAGCAACGACGGAAGGCATGCACCGGGGTTCCAGGCATGCCTTGAGGAGGAAAGAGGAGGGCGCGCCCATCAGGCGCAAGTGGGGCGTGATTGCTTAGTGCAGATCAGTGTTGGATGCCGGACTGAAGCAGTTCGCGTAGCCATTGCGCCGCAGTTTGCAAGGACACCGGGCTGCCGCCTGCTTGTGCCGCTGCCTCGAACCGCGTTTCCATGGCGTTATCCAAGGCGGCGCGCTGCGCGGCGCTGAGCGTGGCAGGGTTTACCTGACAATCTTTACACGCTTGGCGGAACACTGGGGTATCGGCCACCGCAGAGGCGCTCAGCCGGGAGAGGAAATCTACGCCGGTCATTGCATCTTTGGCGGTCTTTGCCATATCCACGGCGGACATCACGACTCGCGCGGAAATAGGCTTGCCGGGCGCAGGCTCCAGTCCGAGCTGGCGGGAGACGGCGCTGGCAATACCGGCGCCATAGACCTGCGCCAGTGCCTGGGTGAACATGGATGTGGTATCGACGTCTGGTTCAAGCCAGGCCACGCTACGGCCATTTGGCGTTTTTCCCCAACTCAATACCTGACGCTGTTTGCCGTCGATGTTTACGTAGAGATCTTGCCCGTCCTTGGCCGCTTCGGTGTAGGTCTCCAGCGAAGGCACAGGTGACAAGGGGCTGACCGGAGAAAAATTCATACTGCCTTAGATACAGGTGGAGTGAGTCGGAAGCAAGCAAATACACATAAGCGATACCGCATAAGTAACCCCTCACCCAGACTAGTTCCAAGCACTTATTCTGCTGGCACAAACCTAGTAAATCAGTAAGTGTAGAAGTTTATATGAAACTTTCGTTTTCATTGCAGATCGACGCGTGGGGTCCCCGGTGTATCGTGTGAAAACAATTCGTCGGCCGCGAATAGGGCTTCTACCGGGGGGTCAAAGCCGATCAGCCGGGCCGTCTGCAGGTTGATGGCGAGTTTGGACGGATCGATCCACACCTGATTCAAGCTGCGCGGTTTGGCGCCGTTGAGGATGTGTGCGATGGTCCTGGCGTAGAAGCGGCCGACGTAGGAGGCGTCAGCTTCGGCCACGCTCAGCAGAATCCCTTGTTGGACTTGCCCCGACCCGAGCATGGAGAAGCTGGGTACGGCAGCGTGGCTCAGGATCTCCGCCACGGCACGGATGGATGTGGGCGTCACGCCCCGGTGCACGGTGACATAGGCCGCGTCGATATTAGGGGCCAACCGGCGATAGCAGTCCAAAACGCCCCGAGTTGCCTCGGATTGAGGCACGCCGTTCGAAGGCGTGTGGCAGGCGATGACCGAAAAGCCCGCTTCGCGCGCGATCTCGTGAACCGCGTCCACCCCGCCATAAAGTCGGCCTTCCGGGCTGTCTTCATAGACAATGCCCAAGCGTTTAAACGGATAGATGTCATGGAACAGGCGGATCTGGCGCTGATAGCGTTGTGGCTCGACGCGGGCATGAAGATTGTCCAGCCCGCTGTCCTCAACTGAACGGATGATTTTCGCCGCCACCGCGTCGCTGGTCGACGCCACAATCGTGGGAACCGGCGCCTGCAATGCAGCCATGTCTTGTCCTGCCCAAGTCCCCATGGCGAGAATCAGGTCCAGATCGGCTTGCTTGGCGAGCCTTTCGGCGATGGCCCGACGAACGGCGGGCCGCTGCTGCGGGTCGGCGTGGCTGGGCTGCCACCACGCGTCGGCCACGAATTCCAGATACTCGCTGCGGGTATGGGTCACCAAAAACTGCCAAAGCTCCGCGCTGTCCAGATATGGCGGAATTTCGATTGTGGACAGCCACCCGAGTTGTGCCAAGCCCTGCACGATCGCGCGTAGCGTACGCGGGTATTCGCTATAGTCGCCGCTATCGACATAGCCGATGCGCCACTTTTTCCCGTCGGGGCGGCGAGTGGGGCGCAAGCCGGCATCCTCCGAAGCCGCGGATTCAGCCACGCTGCTGCTGGCTGCCGACTTGGCTGCCACGGATGCCGACCTGGCAGGTGTTGTCCGCGAATCCTGCGGACGTGCCGATATCGCAGGACCGATTCGCTCCGGCGGAGCTGAATTACAGAGGCTGGCCACTAGCCAAAGGGCTGCGGCACAGGCGGCGCGTCTCAAAACAGGTGTCATGTGCGCTGAACCACGAGGAGCGTGATGTCGTCGGCTTGGTCGGCACCGTCTGTGAAGGCATCGGTGTCCGCCAACAGCGTGTCGATTAACAGTGAGCCACGCCGCGATGAACTCGCGAGGGCTTGAACCAGTCGTTCGTCGCCGAATTGTTCGCCTTGGCGGTTCATGCTTTCCGTCACGCCGTCGGTATAGCCCACCAGGGTATCGCCTGGCAGCAATGTCGACTGATAAGTGATGTATTCATTGTCGGCCTGCACCCCGCAAGCCGGCCCGCTGCGGCCACACAAGGCGCGCACGACGCCACATTCCGTCAAGACGTAAGGTTCGAGATGACCCGCGTTGACCCAGATGAGGCTGCCGTCTTGCACATCGAGCACGCCGAGCAGCAGGGTGACGAACATCATGCTGGGATTGTTCTCGGCCAATCGGTCGTTGACTTTCTGCACGATGCGAGCGGGATGGCTTTCGTCCTCCGCTGCGGCGCGGATTAGCGTGCGGGTGATGGCCATAAACAGCGCGGCGGGTACGCCTTTGTCGGAGACATCACCTATGACGAAGCAGAGCTTGCCGTCCGGCAGGCTGAAGTAGTCATAAAGGTCGCCGCCAACTTCTTTGGCGGGGCGCATGTGCGCGTGCAGGTCGATATGCTGCCGCTGAGCCTCGTCTGGCGGAGGCGGTAATAAAGCGAGCTGAATCGACCGCGCGACATTCAGTTCGCTTTCGAAACGCTCGCGAACGGTGGTTTCATGCATCAGCTGCGTGATGTTGTCGCGCAGCTTGCTATCCATGTACAGAAACGCTTCAGCGAGGCGCCCGACCTCATCTCTATGCAGTGTTGGCAGTCTGGCGATATGTCGCGGCACGGCGGTTTTTGGCTGCAAGGCCTGCTCGGGCAGTTGCCGTGCGAACGCCGTGAGGCGTCGGAGGGGGCGCACAAGATGGACAGAAAAAAACCAGGCAATGAGCAGGGCGATCATCAACATGATGCCGAATGTCGCCGCCTGACTTCGTAGCAGTACATGGGCGGGGGTACTGAGGTCCTGCTCTGGAACGGCCGCGATGATTTTCCAACGCAATGGGGCGTAGTACACACTCTCGACCTGCCATACCTCGGCGCCGTCGGTGACTTGTACCGCGTGCAACTCCCGGCGCGGAGCAATGAGCCGTTGGCGCAACGTTTGGCCGTTGTCGGTACGCCCGTCCAGCAGCTGCGCATGCGCATCGGGTGGCCGCGCAATAAAGCGGCCGTCCTCGGCCATGATGAAGACGAAACCGGAATGAATGAGTTTCAGGGGCAACAGGCTCTTGCGCACTGACTCTTCCATTTCGGTGCGATGGTCTTTGATTTGCTCGACGACATCGGCTGCGCTGTCGCTCACGGCATACACCCATTGCCAGGGCCGGAAGTAACCGAAGTACGCGTATCGCGCGTGATCATCGTCGGTCGGAGAGGTGCTGGCACCGTCGCGATTTTCAGGGTCCTCGGGCGCTGAAGGCCGGCGATAAATAGCGAAGCTGTAGCCGGTGTCGCGACTTTCCGCGCGCACGGACTCTGCCAACAGCCGGTTTTTATAATCGCGCAGTTTCGAGAGGCTGCGACCAATCATGGGAGTGCTGCCGCTGGCAAGCACGATATCGTCGTGATCAAAGACAAAAGCATAGCGGTCGTCATCGAAATGCAGTTGGTTGATCCAATCACGCGCCATGTCTTGGGCCGCGGCTTCGGTGATGATCCCGCGATCAACGAGCGAGGCATAAGACTGCAGGGTGGTTTCGATGATCTCGCCGGTTTGCAAGAGCTGTCGTCGTCCGTTTCGGACAATCGCGATTTTGGTATCGAGCATGGTGGACCAGCGCGCGGCCAGTTCATGCCGGACCAGTTGCAAGACATTGGTGATCGCGTGCTGAACGCTGGTCACGACGGTGTCGGTGACATTTCGCCGCGACGTCAACATGACCGTCACTGCCACCGCAACCAGAATAGAGGTCACCATGACAAAAATTTTGTTATGGAGCGACTGAAACGGCATGAAGGCGGCGAAGAGAGTCCAATCAGCGCACGGCGCAGCGACCGCGTCGTTACGCTGTAGTTCGTGAGGTCCGTCGGCACAGCGCTGCACCGGCAGAAGGGCGAATTCGGGCGGGCACCGTCCGTGAAAGGTGCCCAGCGTAGTGGGTAACAGCTAGTCGGAATTAGTTCCGGATATAGGTCCGGTTTTTTTTGCCCGCGCGATCATCCGCAGGCAGTTATGGCCCGCTCGGCGTGAGTAGGCGATGGTCGATAGGTAATGGCGCATCAGTCGAAGACCATGGCCGCCCACGCGTGCCTGTTCCAAAGACGTGGCCAGCGATGGCAGGGGCGTTTGAGTCGGATCGAAGGGATGGCCGTTGTCTATCACCTCAATTTGCACATGGGTAGACCGCGAGAGGCAACGCAGCACGATCTTGGGTGTTGCGATCAGCGTGTCGGGATTCTGTTTAGCGTTGTGTGAAGACGGATGGATAAAGGCATACGAAACAATATTCGCCAAGACTTCATCCACACTAATCGACAAGGAAAATTTTAATTCCGCGGACCATTTTTCCCGTTCACCGATGGCATCTAACCACTGTATCGCTAGCCTCACCGAATTTTGATCGGCGGGTAATTGCAACCTATCAACTTGCGTGACATGTTGGCGTATCATTCGTTCCATATTGATAGCTATGTTGGCTTAATTAGGCGGGCGATGCGATGGATTTAGTGATCGATAAAGTCGATGACGTAGTGTTAGTTTCTGTCGGAGGACAGATGAACAGCGGCAACGCGTCCGCCATAGAGGCCGATCTTATTTCGCAAGTAGAGCGAGGTGAGCGCAGGATGGTGCTCGACCTGGCCATGCTCGGATATATTTCCAGTGCCGGGCTGCGCGTGGTTTTGCTGTTGGCCAAGCGTCTAAAGCAGGAAAAAGGCAAGCTTGTGCTATGCGGATTGCAATCGCGCGTACGCGAGGTTTTTGAGATCAGCGGTTTTCTCACGATTCTCACGGTCGTGGATACGCGCGAGGAGGCGCTGCGGCTGGCCAGCGCGTAATCCGATGCCAGCAAGGGGTGGCATCGGCGGGGCGTTGTTCTGGCTCGCCACGTCAACCGGTCGCCTATTTCGCCGCCCAGGCGGCTCCAACATGTGAACGCATCGGCGTATCGGGTCGTTTTCACTGGTCATGATGGTTGGGAACGTACAGAGATAGAACGAGTTTCGCCGCGTGCGACCGGTGTAGGTAACTTTGCGGCGTGCCGGGTTCCATATGTAGGGACGTGCCAAAGGCTTGGCCGCGGAGCGAAGTGGACCCCCCGCGTAGCTGCGTATCGGGCCCCAAAATGTAACTCTTGAACACGGAACTGCACTTCTATTGCAAAAAATGGAACTGCACGTGTTTTACGGTTACTCAAGCGAGAAGTTTTATTCCAAAAACGTTCTTGCAGGTGGCAGGCCAGCGCCATTGCCACGCAAAGGGGGGCCTTATGATGACCGTTGATTCGTACAGCGAGCTCAAACAATACGTGGGATCAGTGCCTCGGGCCGGGACAGAGGAGACGCGGGATGCCGCCGCCGCGATACGGGCGCAGGCGCAACTGATGGTATGTGTCTATGCCAAGGACGCGGCCGGCATCAAGGCCATCTTCGCCGAAGCCGGGGCGCCAGACTTAATCGAGAGCTTGCGTTCACCCCGATACTTCCCGATCCACGCGGCGGTGGCTTCAGGGCACTCAGGCGTCCTGAGAGCGTTGGTGGATGCGCTTCCCACCGACTTGCTGGACCTCAAGGACGAGACCACTCGCACGCCGCTGATGTGCGCGGCCGAACAGGGTCTGAGCGCCGCCGTGCATACGCTGTTAGCCGGCCATGCCAGTGTGGATGTCACGGATCGCGCGGGCTATAGCGCATTGATGTGGGCGGCTGCCGCAGGGCATGCCGATACGGTGAAGGTGTTGCTAGGTTATGAGGTGTGCGAACGCAGCCCCGAGAGCGACCACCCGGTGGGCATAGACCGCCGGGATCAGCACGGCAATACGGCGTTGATGCTGGCGGTCCGAGCCGGACATTACGAGGTCGTCGAGGTGCTTATCGCACGAGGTGCCGATGTCAATGCGGCGAACATGCATGGTGAGCGTGCACTGTCTATCGCCATTGCGCTTGGCCGCCACCGGATGGTCCGATTGCTGTGCGATCGGCAGGAGCTGGACCTCAATGCGATGGACCCCAAGGGGGTGACTCCACTTATGCAGGCGGCTGACTACGCCTCTGCTACCTATGATTCCTCTATCCTGAATCTGCTTCTCAAACGCAGCATTCGTACCGAGATGCGCGACCACGATGGCCATACCGCGGTACTGCGCATGGCCCACCATGGTTCCGACATCGCCCTCGAGTGTCTGCTGGCAGGTGGCGCGAGCCCTGACGCATTGGATCCCACCGGGTGCGGCGCGGTGGCGCTGGCGGCCAAGACGAATAATGTGTTGGCCTTAAGGTATTTGCTGCAGTTGAATACGCGTCGGGTGGATGCGCAGGACCATGGCGGTCGCACTCCCTTATTTCATGCGGTCGTTAATGGGAATCGGGAGGCCGCGAAGCTATTAATCAAGTACGGTGCCAACGTTAATTTCTGGCATGACGCTTCTAATGCCGATTTATTGACGGTTGCCCGGCGTAGAGGCGATCCCGTGATTATCAGTTTGCTCGTGGAGCATGGAGCAGAAGAGGGTGCGGGAGCACCGTCACGCGCGCGCTTGATGGCGTGTGTTGGCTGAGGGACCGACACCGCCATTAGCGTATGCGATGCCAATCAGGCGCCGGTGTCCGGTGTGGTGACGGACTTCGGCGCCTTTAGCGCTGCGTGATATTGCGCGACATAGGTGTCGAAATCGACCTTGTCGCTCTGCTCAAGTCGGGTTTGCTCGATGATGGATTGTTCTGCGGCCTGGGTAAAGGCAGCCCGTACTTCATCAGGCAAGGGCCGTGCGCGTAACGTATCGGCGTGCTGTTGACTCAGCTGCAATGAGTAATCGTGAAAAGACAAGCCGCTCTTGCGCAGGGCGTTGAGCAGCGTCGCAGAAGGGGTAAGCTCGGAGTCATCAAGCTTTTGGCGCTGTGCCGCCAGGGCAAGCGTATAGGTATCGCCACCAAGCGCGCGGTCATATAGCGCCGCGTAGGACGCGATCTGGTCGAGAAGTTGATGTCCCCAGGTGCGCAGGTCTATCGTTTCTCCGTCACGATTCAGCTGCAAGCCAGGCTTGCGCCCCTCTTTGACCACGGTGGCGAAGTTGTCTGCGCTACGCTGGCAATAGCCGTTTTGCGAGAAATACGGGCTGTCGGACGCCGCGCAAAATAGCAGGAACGCATCCACGAATCGCGCGGTATTGGCGTCGATGCCGATCGGCTGCTGGGGGTCGATATCCAGGCAACGGACCTCGACATATTGCACGCCGCGCTCGGCCAGGGCGGTGATGGGGCGCTCGCACCGGCCCGTGGTGCGTTTCGGCCGTATGCTCGAATAGTATTCGTTCTCGATCTGCAGAATATTGGTGTTGAGCTGGATCCATTCACCGTCGCGATGCGTGCCGATGGCTTGGTAATCCGCCCAGGGGCGCGTCACCGCGTCATACAAACGACCCAGGAACGTGTCCAGATCGTTGTAGCAGAGCTGGAGTTGGGATTGTGCTTTGTTCTGATAGCCCAGATCGCTCATACGCAGGCTGGTCGCATAGGGCAGATACAGGGTGTCGCGGCCCAGCGATTGCAGTTGCTGGGCCTGATCGCCTAGAAACTCGCGCGATAGCGCAGGCGCGGCGCCGAACAAATACATCAATAGCCAGGAATACCGCGTGAAATTGCGGATCATCCCGATATAGCCTCGCGACTGCCGTTCACGCGGATCGGCGGCCTGTGGGTCCAGAATCGCCCACACGTCATCAGGCAAGGAAAAATTGTAGTGGACCCCAGCAATGCACTGCATCGACTTGCCGTAGCGTTCGGCCAAGCCACGACGGTAGACATGCTTGAGCATGCCGGTGTTGGACGTCCCATACCAGGCGATGGGAATGTCGGCCTCGGCGGGCAGCGCGGCGGGCATGGACTGATTCCAGATCAGCTCGCCGTCAAGCACGCTGTAGACAAAGCGATGCGTGTGTTCGAGTTCCTGAAGCACCGAGTCCACCCGCGTATGGGTGCCGGTGATCAGTTCCAGTAGTGCTTCGGAATAATCGGTCGTGACATGCTCATTCGTGAGCGCCGATCCCAGTCCTATTGGGTGTGCGGCGCGCGACAGCCTGCCCTGTGTATCTACACGTAAACCTTCTTTTTCAATACCGCGAAGGGTCTGGGCGAGCAGGCCAGCGTTAGCCTCGAGGCGAGCCAAGCGGCTGGCGGCAGTGTCGGTCACAGTCATGAGCAAATTCTGATAATAATGAGATCCGATTTTACGAGGTACGCGCGATTTCTGGCGATTTCTGGCGAGTTATGTCGTTCATCGTTCACGGTCAGGGGATGATGGCATATTAATATCTATACCGGAGACCATAGCATCATGACTTCTCGGGGATTTCATCCAGGCGGATGGCGCAAGCGTCTGACTGGCATAGCGCTGGCGACCTGCATCGTGTTGGCTGGCTGTACGCCTGAATATAACTGGCGCGAAGTTGTCGTGGCTGACGGGCACGTTCAAGCCGTATTTCCCGCGAGAGTCGATTCGGAGACGCGGACATTGCTGTTGGCGGGGCAGACGCTGCCTTTCACGCTGGCGGTCGCCCAAGTGAATCAGACAATGTTCGCAGTGGGCTCCGCGCCCTTACCGTCGGCATTGGGGCTGGACCGCGCGGCGCGGGAAAAGCTGGGTCAGGCGTTGATGCGATCGCTCTATACCAATGTGGGTGCGGCGGTGCCTACGCCTTTGCCGTCCTTGGGCGAAGACGTGGCGGTGACCGGCCGGGTAGGACAGCGTACGGCATGGGTGCGGGGCCGCGTCTGGGTGACCGACAGTATGGTCGTCGAGGCAGTCGTCAGCGGCCCAGGCGATGAAGCCTCGGAGGAGGAAGTGACCAGATTCCTGCGCGGTGTGCAAGTCAAGGGCCTGGCGGGGCAGTAATAAGCGCGGACAAGTCGGGTGGCAGGGCAACGCGGCGCACCTGGTAGACGCGGCCCGGCGGCTCGCGCAGGTCCGGGGTCGAACCGTGCTCGAAGGAGGGCAGAAGCCCCCGCCATAAGGCAATGGCTACCGCTGCGCGCCGGTTATTCACGCCGAGCTTTTGGCAGGCGTTACGAATGTGGAAATTGACGGTGCGCTCGGCCATGCCAAGGATGTGGCCGGTTTCCCAGCTGGTTTTCCCCAGCGAGGACCAGTGCAAGCATGCGACTTCGCGCTCGGACAGATTCGTATCGGGCATTGAAGGTCCGGAAGTTAACTGGCCGAATAGGCGTTTTTCTATATACCGCAGCGGTATTTTGCACTCTGGCGCGCAGGGAAGGCGCGCGTGGGTTCTTGTACTGAGGTTTTTCAGACCCATCCGAGGTCGAAGCAAGGGCCGGGGAAGGACGGCGCAGTGGTTCCCTGTGTCGAGGTGAAGGCTGCGGCGGCGTAGTGAGAGCTCATGCAGTGCTAGAATCTTGCCTTCAAACAAACCGGCGCCGATTTGCCTGATCCGCTTGCGGGCGCCTCTATAAATCCTGCTAAAGAGGTCCGTATGACCACTGCTGCCTTGCATCCTGCCGAGGGGCCTGTCCCCGTTATCGAATCGAAATCTCCCGCCGCCGTCGGCTCGGTGGGAGTCGTGTCTCCTCAGTTCATCCGCTTTGACGAGCCCTTGCCGCTGGCGAGCGGGCAATCGCTGCCGTCTTATGAACTTGCGGTGGAGACGTATGGAACGCTGAACGAACAGCGCACCAACGCCGTCCTGGTGTGCCATGCGCTGAATGCGTCGCACCATGTGGCCGGGGTTTCCCGCGATGACCCGAAAGATATCGGATGGTGGGACAATATGGTGGGTCCCGGTAAGCCGCTGGACACCAATGTGTTTTTTGTCATCGGCATCAATAACCTGGGTTCTTGTTTTGGCTCGACAGGGCCGGCGAGTATTAATCCGGAAACCGGCCGCCCCTGGGGCGCCGCGTTCCCCGTGCTGACAGTAGAAGACTGGGTCCACGCGCAGGCGCGGGTGGCGGATTATTTCGGTATTGAGCGCTTCGCGGCAGTGATGGGCGGATCGCTCGGCGGCATGCAGGCGTTGAGCTGGTCGATTACCTGCCCGGAACGCGTGGCGCATTGCATCGTGGTCGCCAGTACGCCCCGATTGTCGGCGCAGAATATCGGGTTTAACGAGGTGGCGCGTCGCGCCATTATTACGGACCCCGATTTTCATGGCGGCGATTATTACGCGCAGCAGACGGTGCCGCGCCGTGGGCTTTCCGTGGCGCGGATGATCGGGCACATCACGTACCTGTCCGACGACGATATGGCCGAAAAATTTGGCCGCACGCAGCGCGAGCCCGCGGCCAACGGCGCCTATCGGTATGGCTATGACGTCGAGTTCGAGGTCGAATCGTATCTCCGTTATCAGGGCGAGAAGTTCTCGCGCTATTTCGATGCGAATACGTATTTGCTGATCACGCGTGCACTGGATTATTTTGACCCGGCTAGAAGTACGGGCGGCGATTTGGCGCGCGCGCTTGCGCCAGCCACTGCCGATTTTTTGCTGGTGTCGTTCTCGACGGACTGGCGTTTCCCGCCGGAACGGTCACGCGAGATTGTGCGCGCGCTATTGAAGAATGGCAGCCCGGTTACCTATGCCGAGATCGACGCGCCGCATGGTCACGACGCGTTCTTGTTGGATGACGCGCGTTATCACGCGGTGATGCGAGGCTATTACGAACGGATTGCCCGCGAACTGGGGCTGAATGCCCGGTCAGGAGAGACGCAATGAGTCCCGTATCGGTGAAGCCCGGGCGTGTGCAGAACATGCGTCCTGATCTGGTACGCATCGCCAGCTGGATTCAGCCCGGCAGTCGGGTTCTGGATTTGGGCTGCGGGGATGGCGCGCTACTGGCCTATCTGCGCGACGAGCGGGGCGTGCGCGGCGCGGGCGTCGAGATCGATGACGGACACGTGATCACTTGCGTTCAGCGTGGGGTCGAAGTTATTCAGCAAAACCTGGAAGACGGGCTGGCGCTGTTTGACGATAAGCAGTTCGACACCGTGGTGCTGTCGCAGACGCTGCAGTCCATGCATCGTACTGAGCATATTCTGCGCGAAATGATGCGGGTCGCGCGTGACGGCATTGTGTCGTTTCCGAATTTTGGCTACTGGCCTCATGGGTGGTCGATCTTGCGGGGGCGTATGCCGGTGACCGGGCAGATGCCTTATCAGTGGTACAACACGCCGAATATTCATCTGTGCACGCTGAAGGATTTTGAGAGCCTGGCCGCCGATGTGGGACTGCGTATCGTGGAGCGCGCGACGTTCCATGAGGGACGCGAGATCCGCGTGCTGCCCGGATGGCGCAGCACGCTGGCGGTTTATCGCTTTACGTCGGACTGACGTTACTATGCGGGGTGTCTGACGCGACTGTCGTCATTGCTGTAGGAGTGTCCTATTTCCGCCGCCTCCCGAGTCTATTTCAGCCGCCGTGTCGCGCCTCTGCTCGTGCTGGGGTTCGCCAGCGGCTTGCCTATTGCCCTGACGGGAGGCACGCTGCAGGCGTGGGCCACGGTCGAAGGCGTTTCTCTCGCGGAAATCGGGTTTTTGACCCTTGTGGGCTCGGCTTATACGCTGAAGTTTCTATGGGCGCCGCTGCTGGATCGCTATGTGCCGCCCTTGCTCGGCCGGCGCCGTGGCTGGATGTTGCTGACGCAGCTATTGTTGGCCGTGACGATTATGGCGATGGGATGGATGTCGCCCGGCTCGGCGTTGTTGCCGTTGGCGCTGCTGGCGGTAGCGGTCGCGTTTCTCTCTGCCACGCAGGATATCGTTTTTGACGCCTATAGCACGGACGTGTTGCGCCGCGAAGAAAGAGGCGCGGGCGCGGCGGTGAAGGTGCTGGGCTATCGGCTCGCGATGATTGTCTCTGGCGGGTTGGCACTGATTCTGGCTGATCAGTGGCTGGGCTGGGGACGGATGTACATGCTGATGGGTGTGCTTATGCTGCTGTGTTCGGCGGCCACACTGTGGGCGCCGGAGCCTGAGCAGCCCGTTACCGCGCCACGCTCATTGCGATTGGCTGTGGTTGAGCCGTTTCGTGAGTTCTTTTCTCGGCGAGGGGCATACACGGTCCTTGCGTTGATTGTGCTTTATAAACTGGGCGATGCTTTTGCGGGGGCGTTGTCCACCACGTTTTTGATACGCGGCGCGGGCTTCGATCCGACTGAAGTCGGGACTGTGAACAAGGTGTTGGGACTGGCGGCGACGATTGTAGGCGCGCTGGCGGGCGGCTCGATCATGGCGCGCTGGGGCTTGTATCGATCCCTGATGGCGTTTGGATTGCTACAGGCGGTGTCCAACTTGGGTTATTGGGTGATTGCGGTCAGTCCTAAGAACATCTGGCTGATGGCCGCGGCGGTGGGCGTCGAGAATCTGTGTGGCGGTTTGGGAACAGCTGCGTTCGTGGCCCTGTTGATGAGTTTGTGCCAGCAGCGTTTTTCGGCGACGCAGTTCGCGCTGTTGTCAGCCTTGTCGGCGGTGGGCCGTATTTATCTGGCGGGACCCTTGACGCCGCCATTGGTGAATTGGCTGGGCTGGCCAGGATTCTTCGTGTTTACCGTGCTGATTGCGCTGCCGGGTTTGTTGCTGCTGTGGCATCAGCGCCGAAACATTGACGCATTGGAGCGATCGACGTCATGATGGGCGTGAGGGGCACAGGGATGTTTGATCATGTGCCTCGTGTGAGGGTGGTGTGCTGATCGCCACTATGCTGGCCGGCCTATTCGAGAGGGATTTATGCCTGCAGATACGTCCGCAACGCTGCTGCACATCGTGTTTCTGGTCGCCATCGTGGCCGAGGCGATGACGGCGGCACTGGCGGCCGGGCGTCGTGCCATGGACTGGTTTGGTGTGTGCATTATTGCTTGCGTCACGGCGCTGGGTGGAGGGTCGTTGCGCGATGTGCTGCTCGGACATTATCCATTGACGTGGGTGGGGCATCCTGAGTATTTAGCGATGACGGCTGGCGCGGCCTTGTTGACCGCGTTTATCGCGCCGTGGATGAAGCGATTGCAACGATTGTTTTTGTGGCTGGATGCCGTGGGGCTGGTTGCCTTCACCATCATCGGATGTCAGGTGGCGCAGCAGATGCAGATGTCGACGAGCATTGTGATGATCAGCGGCATGATTACAGGTTGCGCGGGCGGCGTGCTGCGTGATGTGCTGTGTAACCGCGTGCCTTTGCTGTTCCGCAAGGAGCTGTATGCCAGCGTATCGGTGGTGTGCGGCGGGTTATACGTGATGTTGTTGAAGCAGGGCTTGATGCTGGGAGTCGTGGTGCCAGTGGTGATGGTGGTCGGGCTCACGTTTCGGATGCTGGCTTTGCGGTTCAACTGGCAAATGCCGCGGTTTGTGTACCGGGATGAGTGGCATTGACGTTCTGCGTTCTGTGTCCAGCTTTAATCGCCGCACATCGGAATAAACGATGCCCCTTGGCGTCTGATTGTCAGCCAAGGGCATCGAAGCGACTTCTCTGTTAGGTTTTATACCGCTCGCTCAAGGGCTAGGCGCGTTTGAACTTAGGGTTGTTCCATTGCTTTAGCGCCTCGTAGTGACGGCCATTGTCTTGCAAAAGCTCGACCTGCTGCTCGAGTGCATTGATCAGTTTCGACCGGTGCGCGAGGAGTTCGGTGGGCGTCATGTGGGAAAAATTCATGGCCTTGTCGGATACGGGCAGCATGGTGTCTTCTTTGCCGAGATGGAAAGCGCGTTGGCCTTCTTCGATCAGTGCTTGATACCGGGCGCGATCAGGGCGCATGGTAGGGGTGTTGTCTTCCTTGTCGAAGCGGATAACCAGATTACGGCTGCCCTGTTCATCTACTTCGGTTTCGAATTCCATTTTTGCCGCGCCGCCGGGCATGCCGTGGCTATGGTCCGCAATGGTCATCCGTTCCATATTGAGATCCGTGAGGCTCTCAAGCTTTTGTTCTTTGGGCAGGGTCAAGAAGTTCGCATACGCGGTCGGGGCGTTGGCCAGGAAGCGGTAAAGTTTGCGCTCGGGGTCGCGAATGACGTAAGCGCCGTCTTCGCGTTTTGATACGACAGGGCCGTTCGCCTGGTCGGTGGGGTTGTTCTGGTTTGAGAGCGATTGTGCCTCGATAAAGCGTGCGATCGCCCGCGCGGTGACGAGATCGCTCGGCACTACATCATGGCGGACTTCGTCGCCGACTTTCCGGATATGCAGAACCTCTCCGAAATTCAGTTCGGATGACAGAATCTTGCGGGTCAGGTTTTCGCCAATTCTGATATCGGCCGACAGCGCTCGCACCGTAATGTCCGGGGGGCCGCCAGCGTTCCTTAGATTCATGTGCGCCGTGTGGTGAACAGCTCCCCTGATATTGGAATCTTTGGTTGGTTGCGCCAGAGAAGCGAGCATTCCTTCATGGGCTTTCCGGAAAGCCGCTTCGGCATTCCTGTCGGCTAACGCGATATCCTGTTGCGCACGCGTAGCGGCCGAGGGGATGATCCAACTCGTCACGAGCTGAAAGTTCTTAATGAGCGACCCCAGCATGGCGTAGAGCGCGTCGCGTGCACGCGATAGTGTGCCGGATGCTGATCCATGGGTATTGTCGGCGGTGGCGGGCAGGGCCTGCGGGCTGAGCGCAGCCTCGGTTTCTTTGATGGCGCGGTCTAGGGTTTGGCAATAGATCGTGCCCATGATCAGGCCTGCCATGATGCGCTCTGAAGCTTGCTGACGCTGGTCTTCTTGTGTCAGCAGGGACTCTAGCTCTTTCAGGTCGGTTTCAACATCAGCGACGACCCGGTCTATTTCGTTGGTGACCGCGTGAAGGTTCGCTCTTTCGGCTAAGCTTCGAGCGCTCTGGATGGTTCTGCCTGAGCCAAAGGCCAGGCCGGCCAACATACCCCCTAAGCCGAATAAGCCAGTCATGCCGATGCCCGCCACGATGCCTCCGTTGGCCGTAGTTTCGGCAGTGTCCGCTGCGGCGGTGACGTAGCCACGTACCTGCGCGCCGTATCGGCCGAGCTTTTCCCAACCCGTGAGCGCGGGCGCATCGATGCGGCCTTCCTCTTGCGGCATGATGGTGATCTGAAGTTGTTCTGCGACGTATTGATTGAGCCCACGAAGTTTTCGATCAATGCGCATGCTTAACGCTTCGGCGAGTTCGAGATGTTTGTCTGCGCGGGGAGGTGCTATGTTGACGGCCTGCGGCGCCGTCGCGCCTGTGAGACGCTCGGCTGTGGCGTGACCGCCGTCATAAACGCGACCGATCAGACCGTTCGCGGCGTCAAACGTGTTAGTAACCGCGCCGGTTATTGCGCCAGTTAGGGCATTGAATGGCCCGAAGAGTCCCCAAGTTGTTGCGGGCGCGGCGTTGTCCGTGATGTCCTTCTCTTCATCGTCAGGCCCTTCTTCGGCATCGTAGAACACCGCATTTTCAAGGTCGGGATCGGGCTCGGCCTGCGCGTGTGTGCGATTCTCGGTGTGGCAGTCATCGACCGTCTGATGCTCGCCTAGCCCACTGGCCTCAGCCGGCTTAAGGAGGTTTTCGTCAAATGCGGTCGCGTGGTTTTCGTGCTGATGGTCCGTGTAATCGATGGAAGCGGCGATATATGTAGTGGAAGAGTTGATAGTCACGATATGGGGTCCTGAAGTCAAAGCGTTAGGTGACCAGCTGCGATGCTGCAACCCGTCTGGCACCCGATAGAGCTCTAATTGTCCGAATGTGCTCGAAACGCCTGCGTATGCGGTTGTGGCTAGGCGTATGTACGTAGTTAGGAGAGGAGGGTGCAGCCCAGCCGGTTCGGATGGTGTGGGTATTTGCAGCTATGTCCTTTCTTGAGGAACAAATTGGCAGGCATAGTTCTGCGAGCTGAGTACAACTGAGGTTAGGCAATCGTGTGGTCTGTCATGCGCTAGGACATCGTCGCGCGGCGCTTCTACCGGTGTCGGCAGCCCCGTCGATCGAGGTGGGCTCGATGGACGGGGCCTAAGGCTACGAGTTAAGTGCTATTACGCTTGAGCCGCGAGGACGCGGGCGAAGACGGGGTTTTCCCAGTAGCACAGCTCCTCGGCATGACGCTTTTCGGCATCGAGCAGGCGGGACTCATCCTTAAGTTTTTTGTGCAGCTGATCTCGATAGCTCACGATCTCATCAGGCGACATGGTGGCGAAGTTCTTGGCATGCGGAGAAGCGGCAGACACAGAGGCTTCGTGGGGGACCAGATTCAAGGATTTCTTTCTCGCCAGCACGGCGGCATCCGCGAGTTGCTCTGCGTCAGGTCTGACCGGGGCTTTGGCGTCCTCTTTGCCAAAGCGGATCGCCACTGCCAAAGCGCCGTCCTCGCCGACTTGCATTTCGAATTCCATCGTCTGCGTGCCGCCGGGGAACGAACTGCTGTAGTCGGTGATAGTCATGCGTCCGGCGTTTTTGCTCAGGGCATCCGTGGGCTGTCCGTCATTGCTTTGCGCATTAAGACGAGCGGCGGCCGAACTCGCGAGGAAACTGTACAGTTTGCCGTTTGGATCCTCAACGATATAAGAGCCGTCCTCCTTAGTCGAGACTAAGGCGAATTTCTGCTCCTCGGGGAGTTGTTGGTTAGTGATGGCAAGGGCTTCAATGTAACGAGCGATCGATCGTGCCGTGGTGAGGTTGCTGGGCACCGCATATCGCTGCTCACGTTCGCCGGCTCTCACTGTGTAATCTATCGCACCGAAGTTCAATTGCGATGTCAAGACGGCGTGCGTGATGTTTTCACCCGCATGGATATCCTTCTGCAGGTCCTCGAAGCGGATTTTTTGCGACCCGCCCGCGCGAACCAGCTTCTCATGAGCGATATAGGGTGCGTTCTCATTGATACGACTGTCGTCCTTGCCCAACGACAAGTATTCGAGCATCGCCTTATGATTAGTACGGAAGGATTTCTCGTCGTGCTCAGCCTTCTGGTCGTACCTACGCGCGGTGCTCACGGGGGCAGGCGGGTATAGGTAGTCTTTTAGGGCATTGAATTCTTGGAGAAGCGTATCGACCATTCGATATAAAGTCTCGAACACGCGATTCAACAGATTCGTTGAGCTACGCGCGGCTTCCGACCTTTCCAATTCGGAAGCGGGGATGGTTTCTACGGGGTTGGCCATTTGCGTCAGTTGCGCGGCACTATTGAGCGTGTCAGTCGTTGGTGTCTCTACACGGTTAGCCAGAGCCGCCTCGGCCTCCGCGAGGGCGCGCTCAAGCGCTGTTCGATGGAGACTTCGCAGGTCCATCGTGGCTTGCAGACGTGTGTTGACCGCTGCACGATGCTGTTCCTGAGCCTGCAGGGCAGTCAGCATGGCGCGTTTATGGTTGATCGTCTTGGTCGCGGTCTGGACTTGCGCATCTACAGCGGCCTTGTTCGCGTTCTCCGACGTGTTGCGCACACCTTTGACTGTCATGACCGTCGCGACTCCGCCCAGGCCAAGCATGCCGATGGGACCGAGAAGCGTGCCCACGCTCGCGACTGCGCCGGCGTAGCCCAATGTTTCGGCCGTGTCCATCAGTGCGGTGGCCGCCCCACGCACACGGCAATGCAAGAGATCAAACTTGTCCCAACTCGAAAGCTGGGCCCTGTCGATGCGGCCGCTGACAGGGCCCTTTGCCGGTTGGTCGGTGAGCGCGGCCACGCGCTGCTGCAACAGATCCAGTTGGTCCTGTATTTCCATCGCGACGCCTTTAGCCTGTTCAAGACGCTGGCTAAAGTGTGTGCGAGGGGTTTCGCTGGGTTCGGGTTGGGTTGTCCCGATGGTCATTGCGCAGACCGCGTTAAGTGCGCGGCTCAATGAATTGAGAGCAGGCGCGTTACTGGCCGATGCTGTCGCGCGAGGAAGGTCGACTTTGGCAGTGTCGTAGTCCATCACCTCAAAGTCGTCGATGTCCTCTGTATCGGCTGACTTGGCGTGCTCTTTGGCGCCCGGCACGGGTTGGTAGCCGTCATTGAAGGTGTCCGGCGGAGAGTCGAGCATAATAAAGCTGCGCAGCAGGGAGGACGATTCGTCCGGGGTGTCCCAGGTCTGCGGGTGAGTGTCAGTGCCGTTCGTTGCGCGGGAGGCGTTGAGCACGTCGTCGCCCGATTGGGCTGCGCCGCCGGCGGTTTCGGGTCGCGCGTCGGCCTCGTAGCCTTCGATCAGTCTGATCTCGCCGAGCAGTTTCGCTGTGGGGGCCTCGGTGTGTAGGTCCCCTTTGCCCGGCGCTTCGTTAATTGGATAAGGGCTGGGAGGGACGACGGTCGGTATGGAGATGTCGCTCATGTTTGGTGTCCTGGTTAAGGTCAAGAGAACGTGGATGGGAATGATCGCGCGCCGCACCTAGGCCCAGCAGGCTGTTCACTGTCCGCGGAGCCTGCAGATCCATTTAGAGAAAGCGTTAGGATCAAGTTGGTGACGGCCGTGGATGGGAGGGCGAGGACGCTTGCGGAATGGGCGCAACCGCCTCGCCGGCTGGGTGTTCGTAGCCAGAGGCTACGAACGTGTTGGTTCGGGTTTGCCGAACCAAACAAGGTGTGCGGTTGCTAGGGGCTGGCACGGCAAGAGGCGTTGAGCAATGATCCACCCGCTTCTACGAAGCAGTTAACGCAGGGCCATGGACGACTGCCACTCTGGCATGACGGCGCAAGCGAGTCGGGAAGAGGAGACATACAGAATTTCCATGATGAATTGGCAGGCGAGCTGGATGCTGCGTGCCAAATTGGCCTCAAGATCGGAAGCAGCGAGCTTGATGGCGGATGGAAATGGGGGGTATGTGTGAACGTGTGATGAAGCTTATGGCTTCACCGTCGCGCCCGCATCGCTACTTCTTTGATTGAGGAACGAGGCGCGATTGTGGGTTCCGATAGAGCGCAGCTATAGGACTAAATGTAGTGGCGGACCGGGAATAACGCGATAAATGAAAATCCAAAATGCCTTGAATGCGTGACCGCTCCTCACGCCGCGAATAGCAGGCAAAAAAAAGCCCGCTACGCAGGTAGCGGGCTCGGAAGCCGATGGGGCCTCGGGCAGCGGCTTAGTACAGACCCTGCTGCAACATAGCGTCGGCGACTTTGACGAAGCCGGCGATGTTGGCGCCGTCCAGATAGTTGACGCTGGTGCCACGGCCTTGACCATGGCGCACGCAATTTTCGTGGATATCGCACATGATGGCGTGCAGACGTTGGTCGACTTCTTCGCGCGTCCACGACAGACGGTTGGCGTTCTGGCTCATTTCCAGACCCGACACGGCCACGCCGCCAGCGTTGCTGGCCTTGCCCGGCGCGTAGAGGACGCCGGCTTCGATGAAGGCGTTGGCGGCTTCAAGCGTGGAGGGCATGTTGGCGCCTTCGGCGACGCATTTGACGCCGTTGGCGATGAGTGTGCGGGCGTCTTCAATGTCCAGTTCGTTTTGCGTGGCGCAGGGCAGGGCCACGTCCACGGGGACATGCCACGGACGCTTGCCGGGAACGTAGGTCAGCTTGAAGAGGCCAGCGTACTCGGCCAGACGGCCGCGCTGCTCGTTTTTCACGCGCATCAGCGCGGCGAGTTTTTCGTCGGTGAAGCCGGCTTCATCGACGACCACGCCATCGGAGTCGGACACCGTGACGACGCGCGCGCCCAGGCGCATGGCTTTTTCGATGGCGTATTGCGCGACGTTGCCCGAGCCGGAGACCGAAACGCGCAGACCGTCGAAGGACAGACCGACGCGTTTGAGCATTTCTTGCGCGAAATAGACCGTGCCGTAACCGGTGGCTTCGGGGCGGATCAGGCTGCCGCCGAAGGTCAGGCCTTTACCGGTGAAGACGCTGGCGGCGGAGTTGGAGATTTTTTTCATCATGCCGGCCATGTAGCCGACTTCGCGCGCGCCCACGCCCATGTCGCCGGCCGGGACATCGGTATCCGGGCCGAGGTGACGGTGCAGTTCCAGGATCAAGGCCTGGCAGAAACGCATGACTTCTGCGTCGGACTTGCCTTTCGGATCGAAGTCCGAGCCGCCTTTGCCGCCGCCCATGGGCAGGGTGGTCAAGGCGTTTTTGAGGGTTTGCTCAAAGCCCAGGAACTTCAGCACCGACAGGTTGACCGACGGGTGAAAGCGCATGCCGCCCTTGTAGGGGCCGATGGCCGAGCTGTGCTGCACACGGAAGCCGCGATTGACGTGAGGCTTGCCCTGATCGTCGGTCCAGCAAATGCGGAACTGGATGACGCGCTCGGGTTCGACCAGTCGTTCCAGGAGAGCCTGCTCGGCGTACTGCGGATGCTGTTGGATAAACGGCCACAAGCTGGACATCACTTCGTGGACCGCTTGCATGAATTCGGGCTGATGGGGGTCGCGCACAGCGACCTGACGCAAGAAGTCGTCAAGACTCTGCAGTTTCAAAGGGAATCTCCTGGGGGCCGCAAACCGGTGCAAGGCTGCCCGGATGTGGTGCGTTTCTGAACCAAATCAGTGCATCAGGCACTGTCACGGTGCGCAATTGTAGGAGCATCCCAAAGCGCACGCAAAGCGATGTAGCCTTGAAAACCCGCGTGAATACTGGAGTTACAGCGAGGATAAATTAGGGACAGTTTGTAGGGAAGGAGGCGTTATGCGTATCTGGGAGGCCGGCCTCTTCGGATTTTCTATCAATCACTGTCTCTAGAAAATGTTCTGTCCCTATTAATATGTGTTTCCTTAACCGTTCACGTTTCTCAGGCAAATGATGAGGTTAGACCGCAGTTGACGCTGATACAATTTCGTTCAGCGACCTATGTGTCCCCAATAAATTTGCGTATTGTTCCCGGGCCTTAATCTACAACGACGCGTCGTAGTCGACGGTCAGTGGCGCATGATCGCTGAATCGTTCGTCTTTGTAGATTGCGGCATGGCGCGCGCGTGCCGCGATGCCGGGAGTCGCGATTTGGTAGTCAATCCGCCACCCGACGTTCTTGGCCCAGGCTTGGCCGCGGTTGCTCCACCACGTGTATTGCTCCGGGCGTTCGTCGATACGACGAAACACGTCGACAAAGCCGCGACGGTCGAACACTTCGGTGAGCCAGGCGCGCTCTTCGGGCAAGAAACCGGAGTTCTTCATATTGCCCTTCCAGTTTTTCAGGTCGATTTCCTTGTGCGCGATGTTCCAGTCGCCGCAGATGACGAATTCCCGGCCGGTCTTTTTGTGTTCGTCCATGAGGCCGTCGAGCCAGTCGCCGAACTGGGCGAGAAATCGGTATTTCGCCTGTTGGCGTTCATCGCCGCTGGAGCCGGAAGGCAGGTAGGCGCTGATGACGGACAGGTTTTTCCAGTCGGCACGGATGATGCGGCCCTCGGCATCGAATTCTTCGCAGTCAAAGCCGATGGTCACGCGCTCGGCGGCGTTGCGCAGGTAGATGCCTACGCCGCTATAGCCTTTTTTGGCCGCATGGAAGAAATGGCCCGTGTAGCCGGGCGGGTTGCGCAGGTCGTCGGTCAAGTCCGCTTCGGCAATCTTGATTTCCTGCAAGCACAGGATGTCGGCGGCGTGGGTCTGCATCCACGGCTGCAGGCCTTTACGGAACGCGGATCGGATGCCGTTGAGATTGAGCGAGGTAATGCGTAACACGACGAGAACTCCTGTATAGCGGTGAGTCGGCGAGGGCTGAAGGCAGGACTTTAACCGACTGGGCATGCGCGGCGAATGACGGAAGCGGCCAACAAGGCGCGGGAGTTAAAATGCGCGACGCGGCAGCGATGGCTGCGGCGTAGGCAGATTCCGTTTATCCGTCTGTCGGTTAGGCGCGGGATGCTGCTGCTAATTTGATCATTAATTTGGAATCCCTTTTTTATGGCTACCTCTACCGACTTTGTCCGTTTTGCGCTTGATGAAGGCGTGCTGCGCTTTGGCAGTTTCAAGGTCAAGTCCGGCCGTATCAGCCCGTACTTTTTCAACGCCGGGCTGTTCAATAGCGGCGCCTCGGTAGGGAAGCTCGCGCAGTTTTACGCGCAGGCCTTGTTGGACTCGGGCGTGGAGTTCGACATGCTCTTTGGGCCCGCGTATAAGGGCATTCCGCTGGCGACGGCGACTGCGGTGGCGCTGGCCGGGCATGCCGGGATGCAGGGGCGCGATGTGCCGTTTGCGTTCAATCGCAAGGAAGCCAAGGATCACGGCGAGGGCGGCACGCTCGTCGGTGCGCCGCTACAGGGCAAGGTTGTGATCATCGATGATGTGATCACGGCGGGTACTTCGGTGCGCGAGTCGGTGGAGATCATCCGTGCCGCGGGCGCGCAGCCGGCGGCGGTGCTGATCGCGCTGGACCGGCAAGAGCGCGCGGGCGCCGATGATGCGCTCTCGCCGCATTCGGCGGTGCAAGATGTGGCGCAGACCTATGGAATTCCGGTCGTGAGTATCGCCTCGCTGGCCGACATCATGACGCTGCTGCAAGGTGACGACGAGTTCGCCAGCCATCGCGATGCGGTGGCTGCGTACCGGGCGAAATACGGCATTCTCTAAAAACAGCAGGGCGCGGGTTCATGCCCGCTGCGCCGCTATGTGAAGAAAGGGCCAGCGTTTTGAACTGACCCCGAAGGGTGGATCAAAGTCCAACTTTCGGGGGTCAGTTCACTTCTGCTGGCCCTTTTCTTTGCCTGATTGCTCAGGGTATTTATGCGTCAAGTTTCTGCTTGAGCAGTTCGTTTACCTGCTGCGGATTGGCCTTGCCCTTGGCGGCCTTCATGATCTGGCCCACCAGCGAGTTGAAGGCTTTCTGCTTGCCGGCGCGGTATTCCGCGACAATGGCAGGGTTGGCGTTAAGCACCTCGTCGATCATCGCGCCGATGGCGCCGGTGTCGCTGATTTGCTTGAGGCCTCGGGCTTCGATGATGGCGTCCGGATTGCCGCCTTGTTCGCCGGCCCACATGGCGGCGAAGACATCGCGGGCGATCTTGTTGGAGATCGTGCCGTCAAGGATGCGGCCGATCAGGGCTGCCAGGGCAGGGGCCTGGACCGGCGCGTCGGCGATGTCTTTTTCCTCGCGGTTAAGCGTGGCGGTGACTTCGCCCATGACCCAGTTGGCGGCCTGTTTGGCCTGGCCGGCCGGCAGGGCCCGGGCGACGGCTTCGAAGTAGTTCGCCACGTCGCGGCTGGCGGACAGCTGGGCGGCGTCATAGGCGGACAAGCCATAGTCGCGCACAAAGCGTTCACGCAGGGCGGCGGGCAATTCGGGCATGTCGGCACGCACTTGCTCGATCCATTCCGGCGAGATGATGAGCGGCGGCAGATCAGGATCGGGGAAGTAGCGGTAGTCGTGCGCGTCTTCCTTGCTGCGCATGCTGCGGGTCTCGTCGCGGTCGGCGTCGTAAAGACGCGTTTCCTGTACGACCGTGCCGCCGTCTTCGATGAGTTCGATCTGGCGCCGGGCCTCGAACAAGATGGCGCGTTCGAGGAAGCGGAACGAGTTGACGTTCTTGATTTCGGTGCGGGTGCCGAATTCCTTCTGACCGACCGGGCGCACGGAGACGTTGGCGTCACAGCGGAAGGAGCCTTCTTGCATGTTGCCGTCGCAGATGCCGAGCCAGACGACCAGGCTGTGCAGGGCACGCGCGTAGGCAACGGCCTCCGCGGCCGAGCGCATCTCTGGTTCCGTGACGATTTCCAGCAGAGGCGTGCCGGCGCGGTTCAGGTCGATGCCGCTGGCGGGGTTGCCGTTGGCCAGCGTGAAGTCGTCGTGTAGCGACTTGCCGGCGTCCTCTTCGAGGTGCGCGCGCGTCAGGTTGACGGTTTTTTCCTCATCGCCGACGAAGAACGAGATCGAGCCGCCCTGAACCACGGGCAACTCGTACTGGCTGATCTGGTAGCCCTTGGGCAAATCGGGATAGAAATAGTTTTTACGCGCAAAGACCGAGCGCGGCGCGATAGTGGCGCCCACGGCCAAGCCAAAACGGATGGCACGTTCGGCGGCGCCGCGGTTCATGACGGGCAGGCTGCCCGGCAAGGCCAGGTCGACCACGTTGGCTTGCGTGTTGGGCGCGGCGCCAAAACGCGTGCTGCTGCCCGAAAAAATCTTGGCGTCGGTGGAAAGCTGCGTGTGCGTTTCCAGGCCAATCACGATTTCCCAGTTCATTGCTCACTGCCTTGCTGGCCGGGCACGCGACGGTGCCAGTCGGTGACTTGTTGATAACGGTCGGCGATGGCCAGGAGGCGGCCTTCGTCGAAATAGTTGCCGATGATTTGCAGGCCGACCGGACGGCGCTGACCGGTGCCGCCAAACCCGCAGGGGACGGACATGGCCGGCAGGCCGGCGAGGCTCACGCCCAGCGTGTAGACGTCGGCAAGCCAGTCGGCGGTGGGATCGTCGCGGTTTTCGCCGAGATCTTTCGCCACGGTGGGGGCGACCGGGCCCATGATGACGTCGCAATGGTCGGCAAAGGCGCGCTGGAAGTCCTGCGCGATCAGGCGACGCACGCGCTGCGCTTGCAGGTAATAGGCGTCGTAGTAGCCGTGAGACAGCACATAGGTGCCGATCAGGATGCGGCGCTTGACCTCGTCGCCAAAGCCTTCGGCACGCGAACGGGCAATCATTTCGTTGAGGTCGGCGTATTCCTGCGCGCGGTGGCCGTAGCGCACGCCGTCATAGCGGGCGAGGTTGCTGGAGGCCTCGGCGGGGGCGATGACGTAATAGGCCGGGATGGCCAGCTCGGTGCGCGGCAGCGAAATCGATACGTGCTCGGCACCGAGGGCTTCGAATTGCGCGAGGGCGGCTTCGACGGCGGCGGCGACATCCGGGGCGAGGCCCGCGCCGAAGTATTCCTGCGGAACACCGATACGCAGGCCTTTGAGCGGCTGGCTGCCCGAGGCGTCGTAGCCGGCCTGAGCCGAATCGAAGGCGGCGCGGATGCGGCCCGGGACATTGGGCGCGCCGTCGCAGCTCTCGAGACTGGTGGCGTCAGCCGGATCGAAGCCGCTCATGGGGTCGAGCAGTTCGAGCAGGTCACGGCTGCTGGGCGCGAGCGGGCCGGCTTGGTCCAGGCTGGAGCCAAAGGCCACCATGCCGAACCGCGAAACGGTGCCGTAGGTGGGCTTGATGCCGCTCACGCCGCAGAGCGCAGCCGGTTGGCGCACGGAGCCGCCGGTGTCGGTGCCTGTGGCGGCGGCGACCAGGCGCGCTGCGACGGCGGCCGCCGAGCCGCCCGAGGAGCCGCCGGGGACGGCATTGGCGTCCCAGGGGTTACGCACGGGGCCGTAGGCGGAGTTTTCATTGGCCGAGCCCATGGCGAATTCGTCGCAATTGAGCTTGCCCAGCGAGACGGCGCCGGCGGCGTGCAGGCGCTGCACGACAGTGGCGTCGAACGGGCTGGCGTAGCCCTTGAGCATCTTGCTGCCGGCGGTGGTGTGCCAGCCACGGGTGACGAAGGCGTCCTTGTGGGCGATCGGGATGCCAGCCAGGGGTCCGGCGGTGCCGGCGGCCAGGGCCGCGTCGGCCGCGTCGGCTTGCGCCAGCGTGAGCGCTTCGTCCACGTGCAGGAAACTGTTCAGATCACGGGCAGCGTCAATCGCGGCCAGCGCGCTCTGAGCCAGCTCGCGGGCGCTGACCTGGCGCTCGGCGAGCGCGGCGCGCAGTTCGGCGATCCCGCCGAATTGGGTGTGCAAGGCGGAAGTAGACATGATTTATTCGATGACCTTGGGGACCAGGAACAGGCCGTCTTGCGCGTCCGGGGCGTTGGCCAGGAGTTCGGCGCGTTTGGCGTCGGAGGCGATTTCGGTCACGGCGTCCGGTCGCAGACGCAGGCTGATGTCCTGGTGTGCCGAAAGTGGATGCGCGAGCGGCTCGACCCCGGTGGTATCGGCGGCCTGCAGGCGTTCGATCAAATGGAGGATGCCATTGAGCTCGTCCTGCGCGCGGGCGCGCTGGTCGGGAGTCAATTCAATTCTGGCCAGCCGGGCAATGCGGGCCACGTCTTGTTCGTTGAGCGCCATGTAGGGGAATATGAGAGAAATCGAAGGAGTCGCAACGGAGCGGGCTACGGGTTTTGCGCAGCCCGGCCCAGATGACAAAGCATGTAATACCACTATTTTTGCGCTATTTAGAGGGAAATTATAAGTTATCATTCACGGTTTAATCGCTGCAGCTTGGCGGCGGGCTGGTGCATATGGCCTGCGCGCTGCGGCCCGGCACTATTTCTGAATCTCGCTGAGCCCTCATGTTCGGATTCCTGCGCAGTTATTTCTCCAGCGATATGGCGATCGACCTCGGTACCGCCAATACGCTGATCTACGTCCGGGGCAAGGGCATCGTGCTCGACGAGCCTTCGGTCGTCGCTATCCGCCATGAAGGCGGACCCAATGGCAAAAAAATCATCCAGGCCGTCGGTCAGGAAGCAAAACAGATGTTGGGCCGCGTGCCCGGCAATATCGAGGCCATCCGGCCCATGAAGGACGGCGTGATCGCCGACTTCACGGTGACCGAGCAGATGCTCAAGCAGTTCATCCGCATGGTCCACCCGCGCAACATGCTGGCCCCGAGTCCGCGCATCATCGTGTGCGTGCCTTGCGGTTCGACCCAGGTCGAGCGCCGGGCAATCCGCGAATCGGCTCTGGGCGCGGGCGCCTCGCAGGTGTATCTGATCGAAGAACCGATGGCGGCGGCAATCGGCGCTGGTCTGGCGGTATCGGATGCCAGCGGCTCGATGGTGGTCGATATCGGTGGCGGTACGACCGAAGTGGCCGTGATCTCGCTGGGCGGCATGGTGTACAAGGGTTCGGTGCGCGTGGGCGGCGACAAGTTCGACGAAGCCATCGTGACCTATATCCGCCGCAATTACGGGATGTTGATCGGCGAACCCACTGCCGAATACATCAAGAAGGAAATCGGGTCTGCCTTCCCCGGCTCCGAGGTGCGCGAAATCGAGGTCAAGGGTCGTAATTTGGCCGAAGGCGTGCCGCGCAGCTTCACGGTGTCGTCCAACGAAATCCTGGAGTCGCTGACCGATCCGCTCAACCAGATCGTGTCCGCCGTCAAGATTGCGCTGGAACAGACGCCGCCGGAACTCGGTGCCGACATTACCGACAAGGGCATTGCCCTGACCGGTGGCGGCGCCTTGCTGCGCGATCTGGATCGGCTGCTCCAGGAGGAAACCGGTCTGCCCGTGGTGGTGGCCGATGATCCCTTGACCTGCGTGGTGCGCGGCTGCGGCGAAGCGCTCGAGCATCTGGAAAAACTCGGCGCGATTTTCATCAACGAATAAGTCTGTGTGGTCAGCGGGGCGTCACGCAGAGGGCGACGCCCGGCGTGATCGATCCCGACTGACGCCGAACCTGGGTTTTCATGCAACGACAAGGGTCTCCACCGCTGTTCAGGCGTGGGCCGCCGGTAGAAATCAGGCTGGCCGCCCTGGTTACCTTGTCGGTCATCCTGCTGGTGCTCGACGCGCAATTCCATTTGCTCGAGCCGGTGCGCCGTGTCATCTCTATCGGTCTGTACCCCTTTCAACGCACGGTGATGGCGCCGCGCGATCTGACGCGGCAATTCACCGAATGGGTCGACGCGGCCAACAATAATCGCGCCGAGAATGAGGCGCTGCAGCGGCAGCGGATCGAATTGTCGCAAGTCACCACGCACGCCGCGCAGCTGGCGGCGGAGAACGCGCAGCTTCGGCGGTTGCTGGGCGTGACCGACACGGTGGATCAAGCCACGGTGGTGGTCGAGGTCCTCTATGAGCCGGCCGACAGTTTCCAACAACGCCTGGTATTTAACAAAGGCAGTCGAGACGGCCTGGCCGCGGGCATGCCCGTGATCGATGAGGGCGGCGTGGTCGGCCAGATTGTGCGCGTGACGCCGCAAGCGTCCGAGGCGGCGCTGGTGACGGACGAAAGAGTGTCTGTCCCCGTACAGGTGCTGCGCAATGGCTTGCGGCTGATCGCATTCGGGTCGAACACGCCCGGCCGGATGGAGGTGCGTTACCTCGCGGCGAACGCGGATATCCAGGAAGGCGATACCATCGTAACCAGCGGCGTGGGCGGATTGTTCCCCGCCGGTTTGCCGGTCGCCAAGGTGCTGACGGTCGAGCGCGATACCGCCTCGGGCTTCGCGCGCGCGGTGTGCGAACCGCTCGCCCACCCCGAACGGCATCGCCATTTCCTCGTGCTGCAGGTGGATGTCGCTCGTGCTGGATCCGAGCTTAAGGAGGCCGAGTCCGGTGGATCGCAATAACTATTCATCTGTATCGCGAGCGCCTCGGCGAATCGGTACGCCCCGCAATGTGCCGCCGGAACATCTGGCGAGCTCGGCGAGTGTGTTTGTCGTATGGGGCACGGTACTGGTCGCGTGGCTGGTGTCGATGCTGCCCTGGCGGGTTTGGGAAGGCGCGCCCGATGTACTGCTTATGGTGATTGCGTTCTGGTGTGTCCACGAGCCGCGCCGCATCGGTTTGACGGCCGCGTTCTGCTTTGGGTTGTTGATGGATGTGCATGATGTCAGCGTGCTGGGCGTACATGCGCTGTCGTACACCTTGGTGGCGTACGGCGCGGTGGCCCTGCACCGCCGGCTCGTGCATTTTGACTTGCTGAGGCAGGCCATCCATATGCTGCCCGTTTTTTTCGTGGCGAGACTGGTGCAGCAAATCGTCACGGCCTGGCTGGCCGGAAGTTGGCCTGGTTGGGATTGGGGCATTAGCGTGCTGCTGATGACGGCGATGTGGCCGGTGCTGGGCTTCGTGCTGCATTTGCCGCAGCGGGGCGCCGACGATGTGGACTCCTCCGCGGTCTAGCGCCCCGGGGATGATGGCCCGTCATGTTTGAGTTCAAGAAAACCGCGATCCAGCAAAAGCAGCGCTTTGCGCTGCGCGCGTGGGTGGGCGGTTTGTTTGCGCTGGTGTGCTTTGGCGTGCTGGTTGGGCGGTTCTGGTATTTGCAGGTGGATCGCTACGAAGGCCTGTCCGAGCGCGCCGATCGCAACCGCATTGCGGTGGTGCCTATCCCGCCGCGTCGTGGCGAGATTCTGGACCGCAATGGCGTGGTGATGGCCAGGAACTACCGGACCTATACGTTGGAGGTGGTGCCCGGCCAGGTCGGCGACATTGATGCCATGCTGGAGCGGCTGACCCCGGTGGTTTACATCAGCCCTGGGGATCAACGCCGGTTCAAGCGCCGGGTCAAAGAGTCCGGGCGTTACGCCAAAATCATCCTGCGCAATAACCTGAACGACACCGAGGCATCGTGGTTTGCGGCGCATGCGTTTGAATTCCCGGGCGTGGAATTGCGCGCGCGCTGGGTGCGGGAGTATCCACAAGGCGCGACGGCAGGCCATGTGGTGGGTTACATCGGCCGTATCTCGGAGAGCGATGTCGAAGCGCTGGAGGAAGCCGGCGAGCTAGGCAATTACCGCGGCACGGACGTCATCGGCAAGAAGGGCATTGAGAAAAGTTGGGAAACCGCGCTGCATGGCAAGACCGGGTTCGAAGAAGTCGAGGTCAACGCGAGCGGCAGACCGATACGTACGTTAAAGCGTATCGATCCCGAGCCCGGTGTGGATGTGATGCTGTCGATCGACCTGGGCTTGCAGCGTGTGGCCGAAGAGGCTTTCGGCAAGCACCGCGGCGCGCTGGTGGCGATCGATCCAAATACAGGCGAGGTGCTGGCGTTCGTGTCCAAGCCCGCCTTTGATCCGAATCTGTTCATCGACGGCATCGATGTAGAGAACTGGCGGCTGCTGAACGAATCGCCGGATCACCCGCTGATTAACCGGCCGCTTTATGGCACCTATCCCATCGGATCGACGTATAAGCCCTTTGTTGCCCTGGCCGCGCTGGAGCTGGGCGTACGCGATGCCAAGACGCGGTTCTCCGACCCTGGTTATTACGAGTTCGGCAACCAGCGCTTCCGTAATGCGGGCGGCGCGGCCTATGGCATGACGGACATGCACAAGGCGATTGTGGTGTCTTCGGATACGTATTTTTATTCGCTGGGTCCGGAGATCGGCGTGAATCGGCTGCATGACTTTGCCAAGCAGTTCGGCTTCGGTCAGATCACGGGGATCGATCTGGATGGCGAGCGTATGGGCGTGCTGCCCTCTACCGATTGGAAGCGTCGCGCTTATAAAGACCGGAAACAACAGCAGTGGTATGCGGGGGAAACGATTTCGGTCGCGGTGGGGCAGGGTTATAACTCGTTCACCTTGCTGCAGTTGGCGCAGGCGACGTCGACCTTGGCGAACTACGGCGCCTATCGCAAGCCGCATCTCGTGCATGCCACCCGAAATGCCGATACGGGCGAGACCACGCCCACGCCGTCTACACCCGAATACCGGATTCCTTTAAAACGGGAAAACGTGGATATCGTCAAAAATGCGATGGTTGGCGTGGTCCGCAGCGGGACGGCGCGGCGGGCGTTTGCCAATACGCCGTATCAGGCGGCCGGCAAGACAGGTACGGCACAGGTGTTCAGCCTGCGTGGGGGAAAGTACCGGGCGGCCGAGATCGATGAGCGCTTGCGCGATCATGCGCTTTTCATGGGCTTTGCGCCGGTCGAGAATCCCAGCATCGCGGTGGCGTTGCTGGTGGAGAACGCCGGCTGGGGCGCCAGCGTCGCGGCGCCGATTGCGCGGACCGTGTTCGACTATTGGCTATTGCGTCACAACGAGCAAACGCCGGGGACGTCGGTGCTCGCACCGTCGGGGGTGTCGCCTTTGAATGTGCCGCCGACCCAGCCCGCGTCCGAGCCGGAAGACGAAGAAATGATGGTGCCCGAACGCGTGCCCGGCGCCACGCGGCCGGAAGATCCCGTGGAGCCGCCGCCCGGCGTGGTGCTGGGCGAGCTGTCGGAGGAGGACTCCCTGCCGCCCCTGGTGCCCGGCTCGGACACGCCGCCGCCCAATTTGCGACCACGGCCCGCGCCGAAACCCGCGCCCGCGCCCCAAGCGCCTACCGTGACGCGACGCCCGTATACGGCGCCCGCGTTGTCCGATCTGACGGACTTGTTTGAGTCTTCTGGCTCGAGGGTCAAGCCATGAAACGTCTGGGCGCCATTCTGGCGCGTGTGTTCCTCGCGTTCGATTGGCCGTTGCTGGTCATCCTGTTGCTCTTTGCCGCTCTGGGGCTGACGATCATGCATTCGGCCGTCGGTAATACCGATTGGCGCTTTGCCGAGCAATCGCGCAATTTTTTGATCGCATTCGGCGCCATGTGGGTAGTGGCATTGGTGCCGCCGCCCATGTTGATGCGCCTGGCCTTGCCGTTTTACATCGTCGGTGTGGTGTTGCTGCTAGGGGTGGAGTTTTTTGGCGAGACCAGCAAGGGAGCCACGCGCTGGCTGAACCTGGGCGTGACCCGGATTCAGCCTTCGGAGATGATGAAGATCGCGGTGCCGATGATGCTGGCCTGGTATTTCCAGCGGCATGACGGCGAGGTGAGGATACGGGACTTCTTTGTCGCCGCCGCGATGTTGGCCGCGCCATTTGGATTGATCGTCTTGCAGCCCGATCTCGGCACGGCACTGCTGGTGTTCGGCACCGGGTTTTGCGTGATCTATTTCGCCGGTTTGTCGTTCAAGCTGCTGACGCCTATCGTGATTGCCGGCGTGATTGGCATAGGGACGTTGATCTATTACGAAGACCAATTGTGCGAACCCGCCGTGGACTGGGTGGTGTTGCATGACTATCAAAAACAACGTGTCTGCACCCTGCTCAACCCGAGCTCGGACCCCTTAGGCAAGGGCTTTCACACGATTCAGTCGATGATCGCGGTGGGCTCGGGCGGCTTATACGGCAAGGGCTATATGCGCGGCACGCAGACGCATCTGGACTTTATTCCCGAACGTACGACGGACTTTATTTTCGCGGTCTATGCGGAGGAGTTCGGTCTGTATGGCGGCGTGGCGATGCTGCTGTTGTATGCGCTTTTCATTGCGCGGGGATTGACGATCGCGAGGCGGGCGGCGACGCAGTTTGGCCGGTTAATGGCCGGCGCGTTGTCGATGATGGTGTTTATCTACGTCTTCGTGAATATCGGCATGGTGACAGGCATCTTGCCGGTCGTGGGCGTGCCGCTGCCCTTTATGAGCTACGGTGGTACCGCGTTGCTGACGATGGGTATCGCCTGCGGGATTTTGATGAGCATCTCGCGATATCGGGGCGAGCCGGCTTAGCGCGGTAATACGAGCAAGCGTCCCGGTTGCGTCGGGTGCCGCAGTACATCCGCATCGATGTCGTAGATGCTGCGTAGGTTCGCCGGTGTGAGGACCTGTGCAGGCGTGCCGTACGCGATGATCGTGCCACCACCTAGCAAAATGAGTTCATCGCACCAATGCGCGGCAAGATTGATATCGTGCAGGCTAATCAATGCGCCGATGTGGCGTTGATCGGTCAGTTCAGATGTGGTGCGTAGCAGCTCGATCTGATGGCGTGGATCCAAGGCCGATATCGGCTCATCGAGCAGCAGGTAGCGTGGTAGATATTCGGCTTCTGCACCGGCACCGGCGTCGGTCGTGCCATCGGCGCGGCCCACGTCCGTCTGTGTGTTGGTGTCGGGCAGAATGACGAGCATCTGGGCCAGCACGCGCGCGAATTGCACGCGCTGCTGTTGGCCGGCGGACAGGCTCAGGTAAGGCGATCCATACAGATCGGCGACGCCCGCCAGTGTCATGGCTTCATGGACCAGTTGCTCGACCGCAGCGGGAGCCAGTTCAGGAAAGGGATAAGCGCCTGCGCTGACGACTTCGTGGGCGCAAAGGTCAAAGCTCAAGGCCGGGTTCTGAGGCAGTACCGCGCGCTGTCGCGCCTGCGCTTTCGCGCTAAGCGAGGCGAGCGGCGTGCCGTTCAATTCGACGTGGCCGGCGTCCAGAGTCAGCTCGCCCGCCAAGGCGGCGAGCAGCGTGGACTTGCCGGCGCCGTTTGCACCCAGGAGGCCGATCATCCGGCCGGGGACGAGCGTGACCGTGATGTCGCGCAAGATGGGCTTGCCATCCCGCGATACGCACAGATTGTTTGCTTGCAAGGCCATTAGAATCGCCGGGCTCGGGTCAGGAGCCAAAGAAAGAAAGGACCACCGATGAGGCCAGTCACCAAGCCTATCGGCAGCTCGGCGGGCACGACCGCGACGCGAGCCGCCCAATCCGCCACGGTGAGTACCAAGGCCCCCAGCAGCATGGAGCCTGTGAGCAGCCAGCGGTGATCGGGGCCCATCAATAGCCGCACCAGATGCGGCACGATCAGGCCGATAAAGGCGATCCCGCCCGTCGCCGCGACCAGCGGTCCGATGATGAGCGCCGTCACGACGACGAGCTTGCGACGCACGCTGACCATATCAAAGCCTATGTGGTGCGCCTCGCGTTCACCCAATAACAGTGCGTTCAAGACCCGCCATTGGCGCAACAGCCAGAGCGAGCAAAGCAGGGTCCAGGGAGCGAGCACGGCGAGCATGGGCCAGGAAGCACCGGCCAGACTGCCCAGATTCCAGAAAGTCAGGTTGCGCAACTGCGCATCCGAGGCGAGATAAATGAGAACGCCGATCAGGCTGCTGGCGATCGTGTTGATCGCAATACCGGCCAATAGGATGCCCGCGACGCCGGCCATATGTCTGCCGACGGCATAAGCGGCCGCGGTGGCGAGCAGACTACCCACGAACGCCGCCGGTGCCGTGACGGCGAGGCCGCCGGCCGTCAACACAATGGCCGCGACGGCGCCTAGCGCACCTCCCGCTGAGATCCCGATCAGCCCCGGTTCCACGAGGGGATTGCGAAACAGGGCCTGCATGGTCGCCCCAGCGATCGATAATCCCGCGCCCGCGACGATGGCGAACAGCACGCGCGGCAGGCGAATTTCCAACAGGATGTCGCGCCATAGCGATTGCGTGTCATTGGCCGCACCGAATATCAGGATGTGTACAGCGTCGCTGACCGGAATATCGACGGCGCCTCGAGAGGCGGCAAGCAGACCGACGAGCAGAAGGGCGATACCCAGCACAATCAGCAGCGCAGGCCGGCGAGGCGTTGCGGTGGACGGGAGGGGGCGAACAGAATGGGAAAGCGGCACAGGGCGTCTCCGGCGGCCTGATGACCGGGACTAGGCATTTTAAAGGCAAGCGCTGTGGGGGCTGGCGTGAGTGCTGCGCTACTATCGCACTCATCATTCGCGGGAGGTTCAGACTTCGATGGGTCAGTCCCAGGAACTGCAGCTATTGGTCGAATTGGTCCGCGCGGGCAGCCTGTCCGCGGCGGCGCGCGAGATGGGCGTTACCACGGCCGCCATTAGCAAACGGTTGGCGCAGATCGAAGATCGACTGGGTGTGCGCCTGCTCAATCGCAATACGCGCAGGCTGAGCCCCACGGCGGAGGGTGAGCTGTATCTCGAGAACGCGCGGCGCATCCTGCACGATATCGAACACCTCGACCAGCTGATTGCCAGCCGTCAGACGCACCCGCGTGGTCGTTTGAAGGTGAATGCGCCGCTGGGCTTTGGGCGCACCTATATTGCCCCGGCCATCGTTATGTTCGCGCGCCATTATCCCGAGGTCGAAGTGCAGCTGCTATTGACTGACAGCCCCGGCGATTTCGTACAGGATGCTTTCGATGTGGCCATACGCTTTGGCGACATCCCGGACACGCGGCTGATTGCCCGCCGTATTGCGCCGAATCGTCGGCTGGTCTGCGCTTCGCCCGATTATCTGAAAAAGCATGGGCGTCCGATGACGCCGCAGGACCTGGCCAAGCATCAATGTATCGTGCTGCGCCAAAATGATGACCCGTATGGGCTGTGGCGTTTTACGCGCGGCAGCGAGACCGAGACGGTCAAGGTGCGCGGTGCGTTGAGCAGCAATGATGGCGAGGTCACCTTGACCTGGGCGTTAGCGGGCCTGGGTATCTTGCAGCGTGCGGAATGGGATCTCGCGCGGCATCTGCGGGCGGGGCGGCTGGAGCTGCTGTTGCAGGACTATGCCTTGCCGCCCGCGGATATCCACGCGGTGTTTCCCGAGCGTCTTCATTTATCCGCCAAGGTACGGGTGTTCATCGATTTTCTGGTCGACTATTTTCGCTCGCGGCGCCAGCGAGGCGAAGGCGCGTCCTGGTAGTCAGTTCACCTTTACGTTGGCTTCTTTCACGAGCTTGGCGTAGGTGTCGGTATCGGTCTTGATACGTTGCGCCATTTCCGCACTGCTGTCGCCAATCGGTACGGCGCCGATCTCCGCCATGCGCTGACCGAACTCGGGCGACTTCAGAATCTTGACGAGCTCGGTATTGAGTTTGGATACGACGTCAGGGGGCGTGCCCGCCGGTGCTAGCAGGCCGAACCAAGTACCCATGTTGAAGCCCTTGAGGCCAGCTTCTTGCAGCGTGGGCACATCGGGTAGCGCGGCGGATCGTTGATCGGTGGTCACCGCCAGCGCCCGTAGCTTGCCGGATTTCACGTGGGGCAGCACCGGCGTGATGGTATCGAACGACATGTCGATCTGGCCGCCTAGCAAATCGGTGGTCAAGGGGCCGCTGCCTTTATACGGGACGTGCAATAGCGTCGCATCGCCCAGGGCCTGGAATTGCGCTCCGATCAGATGCTGGCCGGTGCCGACACCATTGGAGCCGAAGGTCAGCTTGCCCGGCGATTTACGGGCGAGATCCAGTAGTGCCTGCACGTCTTGGGCGGGAACCTTTGGGTTCACGACCAGGATGTTGGGGACCAACGCAACGGTCGTGACGGGCACGAAGCTTTTTTGGAAATCGTATTGCAGGTTGGGATAGACGCTGCTGGCGATGGTGTGATGCACCGCGCCCATCAGCAAGGTGTAGCCGTCTGGCGTGGCTTTGGCCACATAGTCGGCGCCGAGCGTGGCGCCCGCACCGGGCTTGTTCTCGACGATGACCGATTGCCCCAGCGTTTTGGACAGTTCCTGGCCCAAGGCGCGCGCCAGCACATCGGTGGTGCCGCCCGCAGGGAAGGGCACGATCAGGTTGATCGGTTTGGCGGGATAGTTCTGTGCCTGTGCCTGTGCCACGGCCGCGAAGCTCAAGCCGGTTGCGCATAGCGCGGCGGTCAGCGTGGCACGCAGGGTTTTCTTTGCCAGTTTCATGATGTCTCCTCGCTTTTATCGATATGGGCCGACGGTTGCTCGCGTGGCGACCCGAAGGTCGCGGCGAGTCTTGATGTCGTTAAGCGGCGACGGCCTGCGTCGCGCTCTGTTTAAGGATCTGGCAGACCGCTTCGGTCACTTGCGCCGTGGTGGCGTTGCCGCCCAGATCACGGGTGTGCAGCTCGCGGTTAGCCGTCACTGCTTCAACCGCCTGCATGACGCGGCGCGCAGCGTGGTTTTCGCCCAGGTGCTCGAGCAGCATCACCACGGACCAGAACGTGCCGATGGGATTGGCGAGGCCCTTGCCCATGATGTCGAAGGCAGAGCCATGGATGGGTTCAAACATTGATGGATAGCGGCGCTCGGGATCGATGTTGCCCGTGGGCGCAATGCCCAGGCTGCCGGCCAGCGCGGCGGCGAGGTCGCTGAGAATGTCGGCGTGTAAGTTGGTGGCGACGATGGTATCCAAGGAGGCAGGGCGATTCACCATACGGGCCGTTGCCGCGTCAACGAGTTCCTTGTCCCACCGAACATCTGGGAATTCGCGACTGATTTCGACCGCGATCTCGTCCCACATCACCATGGCATGGCGTTGTGCGTTGGATTTGGTGATGACGGTGAGATGTTTACGCGGACGCGATTGCGCCAGACGGAAGGCGAATCTCAGGATGCGTTCGACGCCTGCGCGCGTCATCATCGAAACGTCGGTGGCCGCCTCGATCGGCAGGCCTTGATGCACCCGCCCACCTACGCCCGAGTATTCGCCTTCGGAGTTTTCGCGCACGATGACCCAATCCAGTTGGTCGGGCGTGCAGCGCTTGAGCGGGGCGTCGATGCCGGGCAGGATGCGCGTGGGACGCACATTCGCGTATTGATCCAGGCCTTGGCAGATTTTCAGTCGCAGACCCCATAGCGTGATGTGGTCAGGGATGTCCGGATCGCCCGCGGAACCGAACAAAATGGCATCCTTGTCGCGCAGCGCGTCGAGTCCGTCGGCCGGCATCATGATGCCGTGCTTGCGGTAATAGTCGCCGCCCCAATCGAAGTTCTCAAACTCGAAGGCAAACGATTTGTCGGTTTCGGCTAGCGCCTGCATGACGGCCTGTCCGGCGGGAATGACTTCCTTGCCGATGCCATCGCCGGGGATGGTTGCGATACGGTACGTTTTCATAGGCTGACTCCTGCTGGCGTTGATCGCCAGGTTATGCGTCAGACACTGTACCGATCGGGAATGCACGCGCACGGGCGCGGATTCAAAGCATTGTTAACCTGCAGGTTAACGTATAGATCAAAGCGCGGTCGGCGGGATAGTCCCGGCCGACCGACGAGACCGAATTAGTCTTGGCGCGACGTGACTTCGACCAGGTGATAGCCGAATTGCGTCTTGACCGGGCCTTGCACAACGTTCAGCGGGGCGCTGAAAACGACTTGGTCGAATTCGCGAACCATCTGACCCGGGCGGAACGTGCCCAGGTTGCCGCCGTCACGGCTGGACGGGCAGGAGGAGTTTTCGCGGGCGACTTGCGCGAAGTCGGCGCCGCCTTCAATGGCGGCCTTGAGTTCGTTGCATTTGGCTTCGGTGGAAACGAGGATGTGGCGGGCGCTGGCTTGTGCCATGAAGGGCTCCTGATAAACAAGTGAAGAATAAAGGACTACGGGCAAATGATACCCGCTCCGCTCGTGCGGCCTGATAGCAGGGCTTTAGAGCGCGCTTGTGGTTGCCTAGTAACGTTTTCTAACCCTAGGACTTTCCCCTAGAAGCTCCATGATGGTGCAGGCTCGACGGGCCATGCTGATAGTTGTGACCGCCCAACCACAGAACGCGTAAGTGATTGTGAAATCAAGGAAAATTTAGGCACCCGTCACGGCGGGAATACGCGCGCCGGCATAACATTCCTAAAAGGAATGTTAAGGGTGTAGTTTAATTCCCTTTTAGCCTGTATCAGTTTTTTGCATGATCGAGTCTTCCGGAGACCGAATTCCATGCAAAACGCCTCTACCTTTACCGTCAACGCAGCCGCACCCGTGCTCAGTGCCGAGCTGGCGCAAGCTTTCCAGGGCATTGTCACGCCCCATTTGAGCGACAACCTGCACCGCCAGAGCGGCGTAGTCGGGCTGCACCGCTATAACCGCAAGGGCAAACTGGTCGGCACCGCGCTCACGGTGAAGACGCGTCCAGGCGACAACCTCTTTATCTACAAAGCCATGACGCTGATACAGCCGGGCCATGTCTTGGTGGTGGATGCGGGCGGTGACGTGAATAATGCCTGCGTGGGCGAACTGATGAAGCTCTACTTGCAGCAGCGCGGCTGCGCGGGCTTGATCGTCAACGGCGCGATCCGCGACGTGGTGGCGTTCGAAAACGATTCGTTTCCCTGCTATGCACGCGGGCATGTGCACCGTGGACCCTATAAAGATGGCCCGGGCGAAGTCAATGTGCCGGTGACCATTGGCGGTCAGGTGATCCAGCCCGGTGATGTGATCGTGGGCGATGAGGACGGACTGGTGTCCTTCCCCGTGGCGCAAGCCGAAAGCCTGATCGAAAAAGCCCGCGCCCATGCCGCCAAGGAAGAGCGCATCATGGCCGAAATCGCCACGGGCGCGGAGCAACAAAGCTGGTTGCACCCCGTGTTGCAAGCGAAAAACCTCCTGTGAGCCGCATCATGTCTGCAAACACCACCACCGCTACATCGTTTCTCGCTCAGCGCATGAGCGTGATCAAACCCTCGCCCAGCATGGCGGCCAAGCGCCGTGTCGACCAGCTGCGCGCCGAGGGCAAGGAGATCGTCGACTTCACCATTGGTGAACCTGATCTGCCCACCCCCGCCCATATCGCTCAAGCCGGTATTGCCGCGATCCAGCGCGGCGCGGCCAAGTACACCGCGTCAGCCGGCATTCGTGAACTGCTCGTCGCTGTGCAGCAGAAGTTCCAGCGCGAGAACCAATTGTCGTTTGAACTGGATCAACTCGTTGTCGGTACGGGCGCCAAACAGTTGATCTTTTCGGCGTTGCAAGCCACCCTGAACGCTGGCGATGAAGTCATCATCCCTACGCCGTATTGGGTCTCGTATCCCGATATGGTGCTGCTCAACGACGGCAAGCCGGTCATTCTGCCGACGACCGAAGCGCAAAACTTTAAGATCACGCCTGAATCGCTGGAAGCCGCGATCACACCGCGGACCAAGTGGCTGTTGTTGAACGCGCCTAACAATCCATCTGGTGCAATCTATACCGAGGCCGAGCTCAAGGCGTTGCTGGATGTGCTCGCGCGCCATCCGCAGGTGTTGCTGATGGTCGATGAGATCTATGAGCACTTCTGTTATGACGGCGTATACATATCGGCACTGACCGTGCGTCCGGAACTCGCGCCGCGCGTCATGCTCGTCAACGGTGTGTCCAAGGCATATGCGATGACCGGCTGGCGTATCGGCTATGCCGCCGCGCCCGCTTGGTTGGCCAAGACCATCTCCACCTTGATCTCGCAATCGACCTCGTGTGCCAGCCAAATTTGCCAGATCGCGGCAGCCACCGCGTTGACGGCCGATCAGCAATGCGTGGCCGACACGGTGACGATTTATAAAGAGCGCCGCGACACGATTGTGCGCATGCTCAACGACATTGAAGGCATGTCCTGCGCCAGCCCTGCCGGCGCGTTCTATGTGTTCCCCAATGTTCAAGGTTTTGTTGGCAAGCAAACGCCTGACGGCAAGACCATCACGAACGATCTGGATTTCGTGCACTATCTGCTGGACGCTGCCGGCGTCGCGGTTCTCGACGGCACGGCCTACGGTAACCCCGGCTATCTGCGTATGAGCTTTGCCACCGACCTTGAGACCATCAAGACCGGTTGCGAAAAAATCGCGCAGGCTTGCCGCCAACTTCAATAACACCACACGCAAGGAAGGAAATCATGGTTAAGAAGCAAATGCTGAAGTATCTGCCTCTGGTGGCTTGCCTGGGCATGGGTAGCGTCGCGCACGCTGACGCGCTGTCGGACATCAAATCGCGCGGCACCCTGGTGTGCGGCACGCTGGGTACCTCGGAGCCCTTCAGCTTCCAAGACCCGCAGACCCGTCAGGTCGTCGGTTACGAGATCGACCTGTGCAAAGCCATCGCCGACGATCTGGGCGTCAAGCTCGATGTGAAGATGATCTCGGTGGCTGCCCGTATTCCGGAACTGGCCGGCGGCCGCGTGGACGTCGTCGCCGCGAACCTCGGTTGGACGCCCGAGCGTGCCAAACAGATCGACTACAGCTACCAGCACTACGTCAGCCCGCAAAAAATTCTGCTGCGTCGCGATGATGCTGGTTCGCTCAAGACCAACGCCGATTTCGCCGGCAAGCGCGTGAGCGCGGTGGCGGGTTCGTCGTCCGAAGCGGGCGCCAAGCGTTTGATCCCCGATGTCACGACCGTGACCTTCAAGGATCCCCCGACCGCTTTCGTGGCCCTGCAACAGCGCAAGGTGTCCGGCTTTGTCGGTTCGGAACTCATGCTGTTGAAGTTCAAGCAAGACGCCGAGAACTCGCCCGTCCAACTGGAACTGATCGAAGAGCCGCTGTTTGTCGAGCCGTGGGGCATCGGCATGCGCAAGGGTGAATCCGCGCTGCAAGCCGAAGTCAACAAGACGCTGACCAAGCTCGAGAACTCGGGCGAGATGCAAAAGATCTTTGATCGCTGGTTTGGTCCGGACAGCAAGTTCCCGACCAAGCGGGTGTTCAAGGTCGAAGAAATCAAGGGTTAATCCCTCGAAGGCGGGTAGCTACTTATGAACTACACATTGGATTTCGGTGCGTTACTTGATAATGGCTACCCGTCCTTGATTTGGGGTGGCTTGCTCACCACCCTGAAGATGACCTTGCTTGCCTGGATATTGGCATTCGCACTCGGCAGCCTGCTCGCCGTACTGCGCATGTTGAATATCCGGGTGTTGAACTACGTGATCATTACGTATGTGGCCTTTCATCGGAATGTGCCGATGCTCGTCCATATCCTGCTGTGGTATTTCGGCGTAGCGGCCATCATGCCGTTGGCGGTCGAGGATGTGATCAATCACATAGGCGGCGAGTTCTTCTACGCCACTATCGCTATCGGTCTGGTGACAGCGGCTTATGTCAGCGAGGATCTGCGCAGCGCGATTCGCGCGATTCCGCGCGGTCAGATGGAAGCGTCGCGCAGTCTGGGTCTGAGTTATCTGCGCACGATGCGCAAAGTCATACTGCCGCAGGCTTTCAAGATCGCCATTCCTCCTTTGACGAATCAGACGCTGCTCTTGTTCAAGAACACCAGCCTGGCCATGGCGATCGGCTTGATCGAGCTGACAGGCGCGGGCCGCGAGATCGAATCCGCGACTTTCAAGACGTTTGAGATCTATACCGTCGTGACACTGATGTACCTGGCCATTTCGCTGCTGTTGATGGTGGCGGGGGCTTATCTCTCTAAACGGGTCGCGTACGTGGCCAAGACCCGGTGACCGCCATGCTGGAAATTCTCTCGAATAACTGGTTGTTGTTGCTCGTTGGCCAGTGGCCGCACGGGCCCATCGGTGGCCTGGCCGCCACGGTGGGTTTGGCGGTGATGAGCCTGTTGCTGGCGTTCCCGTTGGGCGTATTGCTGGCGTTGGGCCGCATCAGCAGCCATAAGATTTTTTACTGGCCGGCTACGGCCGTCGTGTATCTGGTGCGCGGCTTGCCGCTCATCATGTTTATTTTCTGGGCCTATTTCTTCCTGCCGCTGTTGATCGGGAACTCCGTCAGTGGCGTGATGACGATGGTGGCTGCTTTGGTGTTGTACGAGGGAGCCTATCTGTCGGAGATCATTCGCAGCGGCATCCAGGCCTTGCCTGCGGGGCAGATGGAGGCCGGGCGCTCGTTGGGCTTGAGCCATATGCAGACGATGCGCAAGATCGTGCTGCCGCAAGCGCTCTACAACACGATCCCGAGTATGCTCAGTCAGTTTATCTCGACGGTGAAGGAAACCTCGCTGGGTTTCGTCATCAGCGTGCACGAGTTGACGTTTGCCGCCGCCCAGGTCAACAACATTTTGCTGACCAAACCGTTTGAAGTCTTCGCGCTGCTCGCGCTGACCTATTTCACGCTGAACCTGATTCTCACCGGCGTGGTCAAGCTTGTAGAACGCCGCATGAACGGCACCCGACCCGTCGCAGCCTAGGGCTCACTTATGATCGAATTCAAGAACGTCAGTAAATGGTATGGCGAGTATCTCGCCCTGGACAATATCAACGCGCGCGTCAAAAAAGGCGAGGTGCTTGTGGTGTGCGGGCCTTCGGGGTCGGGAAAATCCACACTGATTCGCACGGTCAACCGGCTTGAGCCCATCCAGGAAGGCAGCATCACTGTTGACGGCACGGATGTCTATAAGTGCGGCTCGATCGACGATATGCGCAGCCATATCGGCTTTGTTTTTCAGCAGTTCAATCTGTTCCCGCACATGAACGTGCTGGAAAATTTGATGATGGCGCCGGTGCTGCTCAAGCGTATGAATAAAGCCCAGGCGCGCGAGCATGCGCATGAGCTGTTGCAACGAGTCGGCATGGGGCACAAGGCCGACGCGTATCCGGGTCAGCTCTCTGGCGGTCAGCAGCAGCGTGTCGCGATTGCGCGCGCGCTGGCGATGAAACCGCGCATCATGTTGTTTGACGAGCCCACCAGCGCGCTCGATCCGGAAATGGTCAATGAAGTGCTGATGGTCATGAAGTCACTCGCCGCCGAAGGCATGACCATGGTTTGCGTGACGCACGAAATGAACTTCGCGCGCGAAGTCGCCGATACGGTCTGGTTCATGGACGCCGGCCGTATCGTCGAACAAGCGCCGCCCAAGGAATTCTTCGAGCAGCCGCAGACCGACCGCGCACGCAAATTCCTGGCCGATATCCGTCACTAAGCCTTCAGCCCGCCATAGGGCTGAGAAAAATCCGCGACGTCGCGCGCTATGCGCGCGATTTCCTGATAGAACATGCTGTTGGATTGCTTGGTGTACATCGCGCAATACAAGGACGTCGGCATGACTTTCGTGCTACGGGCCACGATCAGCTTGCGGGTGGCAAAGAGATCCGAGAAATAGTCTTCCGGCATACACGCCACTCCGAAGCCCGCCACCGCCATGCCAGCCATGGCCTGCAGGCTGTTGATGGTGAACAGATTCGACTGCGGGGTATGAGGCGCAAACCATTCGTCGTAGATCGCGTTCAGGCCCGACTCGGGATCCTGGCGGATCACGTTCAGACGCGACAAGTCCTCGGGGGTGTAGATCTTGCTGGGCGAGATCACATCGGGGCTGCCCGCCCAGACGAAACTGACCTGCCCGATAGGCTCGGCCTCCAGATGCGGATTGCGTAGCTCGCTATGCAAGATCGCCATGTCCAGCTGCCCCTGCAGCAAGCTTTGCTGCAGATGCCAGGCCAGGCCGATTTTGGGCTGCACCACGAGTTCGGGAAATAGCGTGCGCAGCTCGGTCATGAGCATGGGCAGCCATGTCATGGCGGTGATTTCCGTGATGCCCAGGCGTAGCGAGCCGGTAAAGGGCTTGAAGCCCTTTAACTTCAGCAGCATCTGATCGCGGCGACCTAACAGGTCGGCCGCCATGTTCAGCAGGTCTTCGCCCGTGCGTGTGAGCGTGGCCTTTTGCCGTCTGCGATCAAAGATCTGAATATTGAAGCTGGTTTCAAGCTCCTGTATCCGCTTGGTGATGGCGGACTGAGTGGTGTTGAGCCGCTCGGCCGCATTGGCGAAACTGCCCAGTTGGACCACCCAGTACAAGGCTTCGATTTGCTTGAAGGTCAGCATCGTGAGCCGCGTGCAACGTTGCTTAGTCTACTGACGCGCCGGAGCGCTTGACAGCCGTGCCCCATTTGGCGACTTCTTGTTCGACGAACGTTTTGCCTTCTGCCGGCGTGTAGACCAACGGTTGGCCGCCGCGCTCTTGCAGCGCCTGGGTCATCTCGGGCGACTTCAGGATGGCATTGATTTTTTGGTTGAGGAAGGTGACGATCTCGCTGGGCGTTTGCGACGGCGCGAACACCATCGCCCAACCCACGGCTTCGAAACCGGGCAGGCCCGACTCGGCCACGGTCGGCACGTCCGGCAGCTGCGGCACGCGCTTGGCGGTGGTGACGGCCAGCGGCACGGCGGATTTGGTGCCGATATGCGGCAAGGCGGCCGTGACCGAGTCCACCATCAGCGGCACATGGTTGCCGAGGAAATCCGCTTGCGCGGGGCCACTGCCCTTGTAGGGGATGTGGCGGATTTCCACCTTCGCGTCGGCCTTGAACATCTCGGCCGACAAGTGCTGCGTGCCGCCAATGCCGGCGCTCGCATAGGCCAATTCGTCCGGGTTGGCGCGGGCTTTTTCGATCAACTGGGGCAGTGTTTCGATCCCGCTTTTCGGGTTCGCCAAAAACACCAGCGGCACGGTAAATATGCCGCCCACGGGGACAAAGTCGTTTTGCAGCGAATAGCCGGGGTGGCTGTAGAGGGTTTGGTTCACGGCCGCTGCACTGCCGCCCACCACCAGGGTGTAGCCGTCAGGCGTGCTGCGCGCCACGAACTGCATGCCGATATTGCTGCCGGCGCCGGCCTTGTTCTCGACCACCACGGGCTGACCGACTTCCTTGGCCAGCTGCTCGCCCAGCATGCGGGCAAAGATGTCGGTTGCCTGTCCGGGAGGGAAGGGCACGACCAGATTGATGGGCCGATCCGGGTAGGCGGCGTGGGCGGCGCTGGCCGCGCTCAGGATCAAGCCGGCCATGATCGAGGCGAGGCGGGGTAAGCGTGACGACATAAAAGACCTATGAATGGCTGAAACAGGAATTCGAATAACTATCAGGAAGACCGAATCATAAGGCCCCCGGCGCGTGGATGGGCGTGCATTGTCCCCGGGATGGACGGCGAGATTTTCAGCTCGCGTTCAGCTTAATGTAAATAATTCCCATTTAGACTCGGATTCGCGTTTAATGCAACTTGTGATTACAGACCGCCGTTTTGGCCCTTCGCCATCCACTTTTTGAGAAGCCCGAATGCAATACATCAGAAATCGAAAGTGCGCGCCCGTTCGTATGCCCAGCCAGACCACGCTAGCCGCCGGCGCCGCGGCTTCGGTGCTAACCACGCTGATGCTGGGGCAGCCAGGCGTCGCGCTGGCGCAAACCGCGGATAACGCCGCGGGCGTCAGCACGTTGTCGCCGGTCAAGGTCATGGGAGACGACACCACGGGCTATAAAGCCGGCAAGCTGGATTCCCCTAAATTCACCCAGCCGCTGGTCGATACGACGCAGACGGTGCAGGTCATTACCAACCAGCTCATGCGCGACCAGCAGGCGACGACGCTTGCCGAAGCCATGCGTAATGTGGCGGGGGCGGGCACTTTCTATGCCGGAGAAAACGGGAATACATCGACCGGGGATGCGATCTACCTGCGCGGTTTCGATACGTCCAACAGTATCTATGTGGATGGCATTCGCGATATCGCCAGCGTGAACCGCGATATGTTCAATACGGAAGCCGTCGAGGTGATCAAGGGGCCGTCAGGGTCTGACTACGGCCGCAGCGCGCCCAGCGGCTCTATCAATTTGATCAGCAAGCAACCGAAGCTGGATGACAGCTTCGACGCCAGTCTGAGCGTGGGCAGTGCGCGCTACAAGCGTTCTACCCTGGACTGGAATCAAAGCCTGGGCGAGACCTCGGCGTTCCGGCTCAATGTCATGGGCCAGAAGACGCACGTGGAGGGCCGCGACGAGGTGAAGAACGACCGCTGGGGTGTGGCGCCGTCATTGGCATTCGGGCTCGGTACGCCCACGCGCGTCTATCTGGACTTTCTGCACGTCAAGCAGACCAACGTGCCCGATGGCGGCGTGGTCACCATTGGTCTGCCAGGCTATAGCGCGCCGAGTTCTGCGCTGTCTTTCTTGAATGACGCGTCCAAGGCGGACACCAACAACTTCTACGGCACGCAATCGGATCACGACTACATCACGACCGATATGGCGACCTTGCGGTTCGAGCACGATATCAACGAGAAGGTGACGGTGCGCAATATCACCCGCTGGGCGCGCACCAAGCAGAACTATCTGCTGACCGCGTTCATGGCGGGCGCCTCGAACCTGACCATCGGCAACCCGAACGACCCATCGACATGGTATATGGCGCGCACGCCCAACCAGCGAAACTCGAACAACCGCATCTGGGCCAACCAGACCAACGTCACGGCGAAGTTCAATACGGGTACGCTTAAGCACGACCTGAGCGCGGGGGTCGAGTTCATGCACGAGATGCAGGACACCTTCGGCATGACGGCGCCCACGCTTCCCCCCGTCAGTATCTATCATCCGGATAACAGTATCAGCGCGAACGGCATCCATAACAATGGAGCTAACTCGCACGGCACGACCGACACGATGGCGGTGTATGCCTTCGATACGATCGACCTGACAGACTCATGGCAGATCAACGGCGGCGTTCGTCTGGACCACTATCGCACCAAATTCGATAGCGCGACGGCTTGCGGCGGATCGGGCCGCGGCGCCATTGCGTGCAATGGCGCGGCCGTGGGCACGCCCATCACCACGGTCGATGAGCGCATCTCTGGCAACCTGTTTAACTGGAAACTCGGCGCCTTGTACCGGCTGACGCCCAACGGCAACATCTATGTGAACTACGGCGTGTCGCAGCAGCCGCCGGGTGGAGCGAACTTCCAGCTTGCCGCCGCCGACACTGGCAGTAGCGCCAACCGCGTGGACTTTGCCCCGCAAAAGGCCAAGACCGCAGAGCTGGGCACCAAGTGGGAGCTGTTCGATAACCAACTGCTGCTTAGCGCCGCGCTGTTCCGCACGGAGGTCAATAACGAGGTGCAGCAGGATGCCGATGGCACGTACAGTCAGACCGCCAAGAAGCGCGTCGAAGGCATCGAGCTCGGTGCGTTCGGTCAAATCACTCCCAACTGGTCGGTCAGCGCGGGCTACACCATTCAAGACGCCAAGGTTAAGAACAGCGCAGCGGTCAGCAATGATGGCTCCAACAACCTGAGCTATACGCCCAAGCACGCGTTGTCGCTGTGGAGTACCTATCGCCTGCCGCGCGGGTTCACGGTCGGTGGTGGCGCGCGTTACGTCGGCAGCATGAAACGCGGTACGGACGGCTCCGTGGGCACGCCCGATCGGGTGGAGTCGTATTGGGTGTTTGACGCGATGGCGGCTTATGAGGTCAACAAGAATCTGGACTTCCAGTTCAATGTCTACAATCTCTTTGACAAGGAGTATGTGGCTTCCATCAACAAGAGCGGGTATCGCTATTTCCCGGGCGCGCCGCGCACCGTGATGTTGACGGCCAATATTCACTATTGATGTGATCGTCGCGTGAAGCTGCCGCCGCGGTGGTGATTCCCCGCGGCGGCGCCGCGTTTTAAGATGGATGCTCATCCCGCCGGATAGCGGCGCGCGTAATCAGGAGCCTTCAGCATGCTGCATATTCCTCAAGTGCTTACCCCCGACGAGGTACGCGAGATGCGCGCTCGTCTGCACGACGCGCAATGGGTCGATGGCCGCGCCACGGTGGGCACACAAGGAGCCGTGGTCAAACGCAATCGGCAACTCGCGGAGTCGTCGGCGCTGGCTCGTGAGCTAGGCGAAATCGTATTGCGCGCGCTGGCCCGCAACCCTTTGTATTTCGCCGCCGCCTTGCCCCTGCGCGTGGTGCCGCCCTTGTTTAATCGGTATGAATCCGAGGAAACCTATGGCTTTCATGTCGATGGCGCCGTGCGCAGTCATCCGGCGGCACCTGGATGGTTGCGCACCGATCTGTCGGCCACGCTGTTTCTATGCGAACCTGACGAATATGACGGTGGCGAACTGATTGTGAAAGACTTGTATGGCGAGCATCTGGTCAAGCTGCCTGCCGGCGACATGATTCTTTATCCCGCCAACAGTCTGCACTGCGTGACAGCGGTGACTCGCGGCGCCCGTGTCGCGTCCTTTTTTTGGATTCAAAGCATGATCCGCGAACATGGTCGCAGACAGATGTTGTTTGAACTGGATCAGACCATTCAACAACTGCGCATGCAGCTGGGTGAGACCGAGCAGACGCTGTCGCTCACCAACTGCTATCACAATCTCTTGCGCGAATGGTCCGAGCTTTGAGCGGAGCACGCAATGTGCTCCGAGCGCATGACGTGCGTTAGTCCACCATCTGCGCGAGCGAGCCTTCGATCAGTTTCTTGTAGTGAACCGAGGGGAATTCGATGAGCGGTTGACGATACTGGCTCCACATCGCACGGTCCTCGGCGGTATGGAATATCTGCGGCTCGGGCATGGCGGGCCAGGTCGGCACTTCGAACCACAAGCGCAACAAGTGACGGCGATTCTCCAGTTCCGGCGCGTCTTGATAGTCGGTGCGGCCATGCACCATCATGCGGTTATTCAGGAATTGGATATCGCCTTCCTTGAAACCCATGTCCAGGTACAGCTCCGGTGAGGCCGCGACTTTGCGTACGCGATAGAGCGCTTGGGACTCTTGTTCGGTAAAGGGAATCTGACCGCTTTTTTCCGCCAGCCGCGCGTATCCCGTCGGCAGATAGCAGGTGACTTCGTCGTTTTGCTCGTAGAAAAACGGTACGCGGTCCTTGCTGAATGTGCGCGTGGCGCGGCGCCCGTCTTCGTCGGCGCGCTTCAGATAAAGGCCATTGGCCAGTGTCTCCAACAACTCGGGATATTGTTCGGCCATGACGTTATGTACCGCCAGCGCGCTTGCAATACGGCTTTCACCGCCCGATATGGCGGACTTCAGACACATCAACCCGATGATGTCGCACGAGTCGGTGTGCATCAGCTGGCCGCCGCCTTTGCGATAGCCGCGTGACTTCGGCTCGTAATCGCTCACGTCCATCACATGACCCAGGATATCGCCCAGATACGACTGGGTCATGGGCTTGCCGATATACGAACCCAGGCCAAAGTAGATGCGCGTCATATCGTCGTCGGAATACTTCTCGCGGGGCAGGCCGCGCAGCATCAGAAAGCCCCGGCCATAGCGCAAGCGTACGGTCAGTTCGCGCATCAGATCACCGACCTTGTCCAGCGGGAATGTCTCGGGTGTGATGTCCGGGAAATCCACCTCGCCCAGCGACAGTAAGTGCTTTAGCGCGAGATCGATTTCTCGTAGTTCGGAATCCGAGAGGATATGCAGACCTTCCTTCATCCAATCGATGGCGGGGCCTTTCCATACGCCGGCGCCTTCGAGTTGTGTTCCGATTTTGCTCATGTTCAGTCTCCTGGACGGATGCGGCCGCAGTGGCTCATTGTTCGATAGGGGCAGCACACGCGGCTTGCGGTGCGCGCTGGGTTTGGGGGGCGGGGTGCTGGTACACGGCGCCGTCGGCGATCAGCTGCTCGAACCTGTCCTGGCCGAGCAGCTCGATCAGACATTCGGCACTGTGTTCGCCCTTCATGGGCGCGGGGCGGCGGAACTGGCCCGGCGTGCTCGACAGGCGCGGCACGATGTTGTGCATGGGCATCATGCCGATGTCGTCATCGGGCAACTGCACGAGGCTCTCGCGTTGCACCACGTAGGGGTCAACCATCAGGTGCGAGGCGTCATAGACCGGGCCCACGGTGACGTCGGCCTCTTCGAAGATGCGCAGGTTCTCGGCCAGCGTGTGACGTCCGACGAACTCACCCACGATCGCATCGACTTCTTCGACGTGTTCCAGCCTCGCGGCCACGGTGGCGTAGCGTGGGTCTTTCAGCACGTCGTCGCGGCCGATGGTGTGGAACAGGCGCGCGCACATCGTGGCCGTCGAGGTGGATACGCACACCCATTCGCCATCGGCCGTGCGATACGTATTGCGCGGTGCCGTGGTACTGGAGCGGCTGCCAGTGCGAGCCTTGACATTGCCCGTGATTTGATAACTGGCTGCCTGCGGGCCGAGCAGCGAGATCAGAGGCTCGAACAGCGACAAGTCGATGACCTGACCGCCTCCGCCGTTGAGCCGATCATTCCATAGCGCCACCATGGTGGCGTTGGCGCCATAAAGTCCTGCTGCCATGTCGCCGAGGAAGAACGGTGGCAATACCGGTTCCCGGTCGGCAAAGCCATTGATCGCGGCGAAACCCGAATAGCCCTCTACCAGCGTGCCAAAGCCTGGCCGGCGGCGATAAGGGCCGGTCTGGCCCCAGCCCGAAATCCGCACGATGACCAGCGAAGGATTGATGGCGTGCAACACCTCGGGGCCCAGACCCATATCCTCCAATACGCCAGGGCGGAAACTTTCCACCAGCACGTCGGCGGACTTCGCCAGTTCTTTCAGGATCTCGATCGCGCGTGCGTGGTGAAAGTCGAGGCAGATGCTGCGCTTGTTACGCGCATAGACCTTCCAGAACGTTTCGACGCCGCCCGACTGAAATGCGCGCAAGCTATCGCCCGAGCTGGGTTCGACTTTCATCACGTCGGCGCCGAAATCGGCCAGCTGCAACGTCAGCATATTGCCGGCGACGAGCCGCGATAAATCGACCACGCGCACGCCGTGCAATGGGCCGCGCGCTTGGGCATTGAAGCGTTTGGCGGGGAGCTTGTTGGGCAGCGGTGTTCGGGAGTTGTCCATGCTTGTCTCTTCCATCGTTAAGGGGGCGGCCGTTGTCAATGCGTGGTGACTGTTGAATTCGGGGCGAGTGCGCAGTACCGCAGAATGGCATCGACGTCTTCGCATTCATCCATGTTGCCGATCAGGGTCGCGACCTTCCGGGCGGCATGGTCGCCAATAACGGGTGCGGCCAGATGCAGAAATTTCTGTTCGACTTGCTCGTCGCTCATGGGCCGGTCAGGCTCGCCGGGCGGCTCGTCGGATTCGGCTGTCAACGTGCGGCCGTTCTTTAGTGTCACGCGAATCTTGGCCGGACGCTTGTCCGGGTAGCGCGCCTCGCAGTCTGGGTCTACCGAGGTGGTCACGCGGCTGCAAAAGGCAGTGATATCAGGGTCCGCGCGTGTGGTTTCATCGAACTCCGCCGGTGTGAGCTTGCCGCGAGCCAGCGCCGCCGCGAGTGAGTAACGCATACTCATTTGGGCGGTCGTCATCTCGCTCCATCCGGGCATGCCATGCGCGGCGGCCACGGCGTAGGTGTCCACATGAATGGCTTCGACCTCGGCCAAGGTCAGCCGATGTGCTGCGCGCAGTTCCAGCAGGAGTTCGGTAGGCGCGTGGATGTGGCGGCAGCTGGAATAGGGTTTCAAATAGCACTGCGTGACCAGGAGCTGGTCAGGCTTGCCACCGGCTTGCAGAATCTGCAGGCCGGCGTAGTCGTGCTGTCCGTTGTCTGCACCGGCATGCGAATGGAAGTAGCCGTTCGTGGATTCCAGCGCGTCAGGCGGCCCAACCAAACCATGCTTGGCCAGAATGGCGGCGAACAGTCCCTCGCGCGCGCCCAGGCCACCATGCAGACGTTTGACGTCTCCCCCATCCAGAAAGGTAAACAGGCCGGCCGACGAGCTGGCGGCGATGCCCATGGCGCTTTCCATCCCGATGGCATCGAAGTTCAATAGTTTGCCGGCCGTGACGGCGGCGGCGAATACGCCTGCCGCCGAGGTGGGATGAAAGCCGCGCCAGCGCGTCCGAGGATGGGTAGCGGCCGACAAGCGGCATGCGATTTCATAGCCTACTGTCATGGCAGTCAGTACGTCTCGACCCGATACCTTCAGGCGCGCACCCAGCAGCAACGCGGGCGGGACGACTACGCAGCCCGGGTGCATCATGCCAGGCCGATAGCCGTCATCCAGCTCCAGCCCATGCGTGGCCGTACCCATCAGGTGCGCGGCGGCCAACATGCCCAGATCGCGCATGTCGCTGCCGGGCAGGGCCGTCGGCATTTCACTGCCCGTTTCTCCCGCGTAACGCAATGCGCCGATGACCGACAAGGTCGCGTGCTGCGGCGCGCCTGCGATAGCCGAGCCCAGGGTGTCGAGAAAATGGCGTTTGGCGTGACGGCGTGCGTGGGTGTCGATATGTTCCCATTGCAAGCTGGCGGCGAAGTGAGCCAGCGCCTTGGTAGGAGTAAACGATGCGGTGGTTTCTCTGAGCCGAGAGAGGCTTTGCTGCACCATGTTCTCCTCCGTCTTGTCATAATGAGATCATTATATCTATGGAAAAGTAAAAGGTACAAGCCTACCCGCGCGGCGGTGGCGCGGCGCGGGTAGAGAGACGAAGTAAGCGGGAGAGTAGAGAGTGAGCCAGCCGCCGTGCGTTCAGGTCGCCTTGCGGTCCAGGCTTATTTTGTAGGTAAAGCGCTTGGAGGGATGGACGTTGATCGTGACTTCGAAGGGCTCGTTTTCTTCGCAGTAATAGCGACGCACGATGCGCAATCCGGGCGAGCCTACGGCGACTTCCAGCACTTCGGCCTGCCGTTCATCGAGCTCGATGGCTTCGAGCTCCTGCTCGATGCGCACGATCTCCAGCCCGTGCCGTTCGCGTATCAGTGAGTAAAACGGCACGTCGTAGCGCGACTTGCGCGTCAGAATGTCGTCGTACGGCGCGCGGATATGAATGATGGTGTCCGCAAATACTTTGTAGGGACCGGCAGAGGAAAGATTGCAGCCCTTTATCAGTTTCCACTTTTGCCCGGCAGCGCAGCGCAGCAGTTCCCGATCGCTGTCGCGCGCGATCAGATCGCGGCGGTCCTCTACTTGAAAACGCGTGCGTTCGCCTTCGTACTGCAACACATCTTTGATTGAGCGCATGGCAACCAGGTAGCTCGCATGTACCTCGCGGGCCTCGACCCGGGTTCCCACCCCGTGCAGGGTGGAGACCAATCCCATGGAGGACAAGCGTTTCAAGGCTTCGCGAATCGTTGTCCGGCTGACCTGGAAACGTTCGATCAGCTCTGCCTCGCGCGGCAAGAGTGTGCCGACGGGAAACGTGCCGGCGCCGATTTCCCGAGCCAAGGTGTCGGTCACGATGAGATACCGGGCGCGCCCGGACGGCGGAGCGCTGGTGTGCAGTGCCATGCGTTCGTTCCTGTGAAGAATCTGTTTTTGTGTGGAGTGGCCAAGCCATGGTGATTCTACTCGAGACCGAAATCACTTATTGACCGTGCGGAATGCCATAGTCATAATGATCTCATTATTTCTAAAAAATCTTCAGGCCCGGTCCGTGTCGCCACGTGCATGGGTGCTGTACGACTACGCAAGTTCGCATTCGTCAGATCGAGGAGAGAGGTATGAGACAGCAGGGCAAAGAGCAGAACCGCGGCCGACGCACGTGGATCAAACATATGCTGGCCGCGACGATGGCCTGTTCGCTGATGGCAGGGTTGCCGCTGTCGGTGAGTGCTGCTGGCAAGGCCGCCGCGTGGCCGACCAAGCCGATACGCATCGTCGTTCCATTCACACCGGGCGGCAGCAACGACCACATCGCGCGCCGTCTGGCGCAATCGTTATCCCAGTCCTTGGGCACCACGGTCGTGGTGGAAAACCGAGGCGGTGCAGCAGGTGTCGTTGGCTCGGCCATGGTGGCGAACTCGCCCCCGGACGGCTATACCTTCCTATTCGTCTCGGCGTCCTTGGCGACCAGCGCCGCCACGCAGAACCCGCCCTATGACACCCTCAAGGCGTTTGATGCCGTAGCTCGCGTGGCGCAAGCGCCCTTCGTCATGCTGGTGCGCAAGGATTTTCCCGCGCAGACGCTCGGCGAATTTATCGAATACGCAAAAGCGCATCCGGGGCAGATCAACTACGGCACCACTGGCGCCGGCGACAGCGGTCACCTTCTGACCGAGCTGTTTAGCTCCCTGGTCGGGCTGAAGATGCAGCAAGTGGGCTACAAGGGCGTCAGCCCCGCGCAAATGGATTTGTTGGCAGGGCGCTTGGATTTCATGATCACGACATTGGCCTCGATCAATGGAACCCAAGCTGCCGAATTGCCCAAGCTGGCGTTCACCGGTACGGCGCGGGAGACGGGCTTTCCCTCCGTGCCGACGGTGCGTGAGGTGACCCAGTTGGACTACGAGCCGCAAGTTTGGTGGGCAGTACTGGCACCGAGCGGCACGCCCGAGCCTATCCTGGACAAGATGAATGCCGAGGTGACTCGTATCGTCGCCATGTCGGACTTTCAGACGTTCTTGGCGGGGTTAGGTGCCACGGCAGCGCCGTCGGATCGCGCGGCCATGAACGCTCAACTCAAGCATGACGTGGAAGTGTTCACCCAGACCGCTAAACGCAGCGGTATCAGCGTGGCGCAGAAGTAAATACGGGTAGGGTGCTGCTACACAGAGACCGCCCGCTTTCGTAAACGTAGTCGCGGGTCTTTTTAAGGGCGTTGATCACGATTGCTCGGTTTTTGTTTGAACGTGGCTGGCCGGATTGTCGGAGTCGCCAGCTGGCCTGCGCGAACGCGTCCAGAGCAGGCTCAACAGTGGCCATACCAGCATAATCAGCGCGGCGGTGGTGATGGTGCCCACCAAGGGATTGGACCAGAACACGTGCAAACCGGTGCCGGGCCCCAGCATGGATTGCCGGAATGCATCTTCCATGCGATCCCCCAGTACCAGGGCCAATATCATCGGTGCCAGCGGATAAGAAAGCTTTTTCAGAACGTATCCGATCACGCCGAACAACAGCATGAACCACACATCCAGCATGGCGTTGTTGACCGAATAGGCGCCGATCGCGCAGACCACGATGATGATGGGCGCGACAATGGCGAATGGGATGCGCAGGATCGCGGCAAACAAGGGGACTGTGCTCAACACCAGAATCAGGCCCACGAAATTGCCCAGATACATACTGGCGATCAGGCCCCAGACAAAATCTTTTTGTTCAACAAACAGCAGCGGACCGGGCTGCAGGCCCCATATCATGAGTCCGCCGAGCAATACGGCCGCCGTCGCTGAGCCTGGGATGCCCAATGCGAGCATCGGCAACAGCGCAGAGGTTCCCGAGGCATGCGCGGCCGTTTCGGGCGCGATTACGCCCTCGATTTCGCCTTTCCCAAACTTGTCGCTGTTGCGGGAGAAGCGTTGCGCCAGGCCATAGCCCATGAACGATGCCGCCGTGGCGCCGCCGGGCGTGACACCCATCCAGCAACCCACGACCGTGCTGCGAATGAGCGTCATCCAATACTTCGGCATTTCTTTCCAGGTCTGCAGAACCACGCGCAGATTCATGCGGCCGCTCTTGCCTTCGAATTTGAGGCCTTCCTCCATGCTGACGAGGATTTCGCCAATGCCGAATAAGCCGATGACTACTACGAGAAAGTCCACGCCGCGCAGCAGCTCTGACCAGCCAAAGGTCATGCGCAGCTCGCCGCTGACCGTATCCATGCCGATGGCGGCCAGGCCAAAGCCCAGCATCATCGAGATAATCGTCTTGAAAGGGGTTTTCTTGTCCGTGCCGACAAAGCTGCAAAACGTGAGCAAGAACACGGCGAAAAATTCTGGTGGTCCGAAGCGCAATGCGAATTTCGATACCAGCGGCGCCAGGAACGTGATCAGCAACACGCCGGATAACGCGCCAAAGAACGATCCCGTAAACGACGCGGTGAGCGCATTGCCCGCGCGGCCCTGCTGCGCCATCGGATAACCGTCGAATGTCGTGGCGACCGATGACGTTTCCCCTGGGATGTTAAACAGAATGGAGGTGATCGCGCCGGCAAACAACGAGCCCCAGTAAATACACGAGAGCATGATGATGGCCGAAGTGGGCGGCATGGTGAAGGTCAGCGGTAGCAGAATCGCCACGCCGTTGGGCCCACCCAGCCCGGGCAGCACGCCGATGATGACCCCCAGTACCAGGCCTATCAGCATCATGCCCAGGTTGTACCAGCTCATCACGGTACCGAAACCCTGCATCAGCGAGTTCAGCTCATCCAATTGTGGTCTCCCTAATGCGGTTCAGTAGCCAAACAGGGCTTCGAGCGGGCCCTTGGGCAATGGCACCAAGAACTGCACCTCGAACATCCAGAACAGCAGCGCGCTCACGCCCACGCTGACCAGCGCCGTCTTTAACCACGGGCACTTACCCAGCAATCGCATAAAGCCCGCGATAAACACCGTGGAGGCGACATAGATTCCCACCATCTGAATGAGCACGATGTAAAGCGCGGTGGGGATCAGCACCATCAGTACGAGGCGGAATCGTGACCAGCTGACAAAGACCTCGGTATTGCGATCACGGCTGAACACCGATTTCAGAAAAACCGCCACGCTCGCGATACAGATGATCAAGCCGATATGAAAAGGGAAATAGCCGGACTCCGGTCCGTCCGGTCCCCATGAGACACCGATATGCTGGTTATCCACCATCATCACCACGCCGATCAAGAAAAACACCACGGCGGTGATTGCATCGACGGCGCTATGTGTCAGTCCTCGCGGAGACGGGCTGTTCTGCGCTTGTTGGTCCATCCTGTCTCCCCCGTTTATTTTTTCGCGGCAAGACCGGCTTCCTGCATCAGGGTTTTATGTTTGGCCTCGTCTTGCTCGAGGAACTTGACGAAGTCTTCGCCTGTGCGAAAGTCGGGTTTGAGCGCCTGTTTGGCCAGGTAGTCTTTCCATTCCTCGGTCTCGCTGATCTTCTTGATCAGGTCAGCGTAATAGGCGGCTTGCTCGGGGGTCGTGTCAGGCGGCAGGAAAAACGCGCGCAGCATTTGATACTGCACGTCGTAGCCGGATTCCTTGCAAGTGGGGATGTCGGCCCAGGACTGGGTTTTGGTGATCTTGTCCTTGAAGGCCATGCGTTCGTCGGCGAACACGCATAGTGCATTGATCTGATCGGCACGCCACTGCGCGATGTTCTCGCTGGGATTGTTGACGTTCGAGTCCGTGTGCTTGCCTACGAGTTGGGTGGCCGCTTCGCCACCGCTCTTATAGGGCACATAGGTGAACTTCACATCGGCCGCTTTTTCCAGTGCGACGGTGATGATCTGGTCTTCCCGCTTGGCGCCCGTGCCGCCCATTTTGAATTTTCCCGGGGGAGCGGCCCTGACCGCTTCGATATATTCCTTCGGGGTTTTATAGGGTTCTTCAGCGTTGGTCCACAAGACGAACTCGTCTTGAGCAATCATGGCGACCGGATTCAGGTCGCGCCAGTTAAAGGGCAGATTGACCGCGAGTGGCAGGGTATAGATGGCGGAAAAGGCCACCATGAGTTTGTGCGGATTCTTGGCCGAGGCCTTGGTATCCATGATCCCTTCCGCACCGCTTGCGCCACCTTTGTTCAATACGACGGTGGACTGCTTCATGAGGTTGTGTTTGAGGATGATGCTTTGAATCGTGCGCGCCATCTGATCGGATGCGCCGCCCGCGCCAGCGGGAACGATGATTTCAACGGAGCGGGTGGGCTCCCACGCATGCGCGGGACTTATGCACAGTCCAGCCAGCAGGGAGGCCGAGGCCCCTATCCAAGTTTTGACAGACAGCGTGCGATTCAGGTGCTTCATCAGTGTCTCCTCCGGGTCATGCCACGGGTTATGTCGTGCTTGCGATACACCTTGTTATTGAGCGGTCCTGCGTGTCCGATTGCTGCGTGTGCTGCGTTCCTTCGTGAATACTCAGGGATTCTGGTTGTGCGTGAAATGTCGGATCGTCAGCGCGCCGAAGGCTGCGCCTGACTGGTTTCCGCGAGGTAATCGAGCGCCACTTGCAGCCCGCCATGGCGATGCGGCACGCCTGCCTTCATCAAGCCCATTTCAACACCGGCCAGCGTGCCACATAGCGTCAGATCATTGAAGTCGCCCAAATGGCCAATGCGGAATATCTTGTCGGACAGCTTGCTCAGGCCCTGCCCCAGCGACATGTTGAAATGGGTGAGGATGGTCTTGCGTAATGCGTCGGCGCTATGGCCTTCGGGCATGACCACGGCCGTGAGCGCAGGGCTGTATTCCTCGGGTTTCAAGCACAGAATCTCCAGACCCCACGCGCGCACGGCACGGCGAGTCGCCTCGGCATGCCGTTGATGACGGGCGAATACGTTGTCCAGGCCTTCGTCCAGCAGCATTCCTATGGCTTCATACAGGCCGTAAAGCAGGTTCGTGGCGGGTGTGTAGGGGAAGTAGCCAGAGGCATTAATGGCCAGCATTTCCTTCCAGTCCCAATACGAGCGCGGCAATTTGGCGCTGTCAGAGGCTTTCAAGGCCTTGGCACTGATCGCGTTGAATGCCAGGCCGGGTGGCAACATCAGACCCTTCTGCGAGCCCGCCACCGTGACATCAACGCCCCAGGCATCATGGCGGTATTGCACCGATCCCAGGGAAGAGATCGTATCGACCATCAGCAAGGCCGGATGGCCGGTGTCATCGAGCGCGCGGCGCACTGCCTGTACATCGCTGACCACGCCGGTCGCGGTTTCATTGTGCACGACGCAAACCGCCTTGATTTCGTGAGCGGTGTCGGCAGCCAGACGCTCGGCAATCTGGCGGGGATCGGCGCCATGACGCCAATCGCCTTGTTGGAATTCCACTTGCAAGCCGAGGCGATCGGCAATGCGCTTCCACAGCGTGGCGAAATGACCCGTCTCCGCCATCAACACCTTATCGCCAGGCGACATCGTATTGACCAACGCGGCCTCCCATCCGCCGGTGCCAGAGGCCGGATAAATGATGACATCCGATTCGGTCTGGAAGATTTTTTTCATCCCTCCCAATACCGCTTTGCCGAGTTCACCGAACTCCGGACCCCGGTGGTCAATCGTTGGATTGTCCATGGCCCGCAGGACGCGATCAGGCACATTGGTGGGACCGGGAATCTGCAAAAAATGACGACCGGACGGGTGCGAATGCAGACGCATCATAAGGCGCTCCAACGTAAATTTTTGGTATACAAGCTGCCAATGTTGTTGAAGAATACGCATCAAACAGTCACGCATGCAAGCATAAATTATGCGGCACCACAGCAATTTTCTCCGGTAAAACGCGGGGTTTTTCGGGGGTGTGCGGTGGAGCAGGCGAGATCGGCCGCAACCATTAATTTTGTATACCAATGAATTTGACACCGTTACTGCCCGAGGCAACATCACCCACCGGTTCGGTAGAAACCACCGATCGCCGCACCTTGCCCAGCACCATCGCTCAACAACTGCGCGACATGATCACTGAAGGGGAATTACCCCCCGGGGCGCGGCTGAACGAGCGCAGCTTGTGCGACAAATTGGAGGTCTCACGCACGCCGTTGCGCGAAGCGTTTCGACTGTTGGCCGCCGATGGCCTGGTCAATCTGCAGCCCAATCGGGGCGCGCAGGTGGTCGCGCTGTCGCCGCAGGATATTCGCGAAAGTTTCGAGGTCTTGGGCGGCCTGGAGGCCTTGTCTGGTGAATTGGCGTGTGAACACATTACCGACGAGGAAATCGCCGAGATCCGCGCATTGACCTTTGAGATGCAAGCCAGTCACGCGCGCCGCAATATGCCGGCGTACTTTCACGTCAACCGCGCGATTCATGACCGTATCAACGCGGCCGCGCGCAACCAGTTGTTGAGCAACGTCTACCAGAACATCAATCTGCGTGTGCAGAGCCTGCGATTTCGCTCGAATCTCAATGCGGAAAAGTGGGACAAGGCGATGTCGGAGCATCTGGAAATGGTCGATGCGCTGGCCGCGCGCGACGGCCAGCGGTTAGGGCGTTTGATGCGCCAGCACTTGCGTCGCAAGGGCGAGGCGGTGTTGGAGGCGCTGGCGCTGGAATCCCAGGCGCCCGCTGGATAAAGATCCGCCGATGCTTGACCCGCAGACGCGGTATGAGATCGCTGTGTTGAACCGTTGAGGAGCCCTATGAGCGCATTCAAAGTTTCGCCCGCCCCGACCGATTTGAACGCTGAACAAGCCGAGTTGGCGAGACGGTTGCGCCAGCACACGCAGGGCGAAGTGCGCTTCGATCGGGCAGACCGGGGGCGATATAGCACCGATGCATCGATCTATCAGATTGAACCCGTGGGGGTGTTGATCCCGCGCAGCGTCGATGATGTCGCCGTCGCGTTGCAACACTGCCGCGAGCTGCACATCCCGGTGCTGGCGCGTGGCGCGGGGACTTCGCAATGCGGCCAAACCGTGGGCGCCGCGCTGGTCATCGACAACAGCAAATACCTGAACCGGGTGCTGGATTTTGATCTCGCGGCCATGACGGTCACGGTGGAACCGGGTATTGTGCTGGACCATCTCAATGCATGGCTCAAGCCGCATGGCGTGTGGTTCCCCGTGGATGTCAGCACCTCCGCGCAATGCACTTTGGGCGGGATGGCAGGCAATAACTCCTGTGGTTCGCGCTCGATTGCCTACGGCAACATGGTTCACAACGTAGCGAGCATCGAGGCGCTGCTGCTGGATGGCACGCAAGCCGTGTTCTGCGAAGAGCGCCGGATGCAGAATGCGCCCGAGCGGGTACGCACGTTGATGCAGACGCTGCGCGATATCGCCACTCGCGAACGGGAAGAAATCGAACGGCAGGTGCCACGTGTGTTGCGCCGCGTGGGTGGCTATAACGTCGATATCTATCACCCACAAAGTCCACGCCCCTACAGCCCGGACGGTGACATCAACCTCGCGCACATGCTGGTGGGCAGCGAGGGCACGCTGGCTTATACGCGTAGCATCACCCTCAAACTCTCTCCCCTGCCAGTGGCCAAGGCGCTGGGCGTGGTCAACTTTCCAACGTTTTATCAGGCGATGGATATGACGCGCCATATCGTGGCGCTGGGGCCTTGTGCCGTCGAGCTGGTGGATCGCACGATGATCGATCTGGCGCGCGGCAATCCGGCTTTCCGACCCGTGATCGAAAAGGCGCTGACGGGCGAGCCCGAAGCCATACTGCTGGTGGAGTTCGCCGGCGAGTCGCATGCCGAGCAGGTGGCGAATCTGGGTCGGTTGGTCGAGCTCATGGCCGACCTCGGTTTGCCGGGCAGCGTGATAGAGATGCCCGATGCCGCCGCGCAAAAGGCGTTGTGGGATGTGCGTAAAGCCGGTCTCAATATCATGATGAGCATGCGCGGCGACGGCAAGCCGGTGTCATTCATTGAGGACTGCGCGGTGCCTCTTGAGCATCTGGCCGACTACACCAGTCAGTTAACCGAGGTGTTTGCCAAGCATGGCACGAAGGGCACTTGGTACGCGCATGCTTCGGTCGGAACGCTGCACGTGCGGCCGATCTTGGATATGCGTCGCGATGGCGCAGCCAAGATGCGCGCGATCGCCGAAGAAGCGGGGGAGTTGGTGCGGCGTTATAAGGGCGCCTTCTCCGGCGAGCATGGCGATGGCTTGGTGCGCAGCGAATGGGTCGCGTGGCAATTTGGCCCGCGCCTGATGCGTGCCTTTGAAGCGATCAAGGACGCGTTCGATCCCGACCGGTTGATGAACCCGGGTAAGATCGTGCGCGGCACCAGGATGGACGACCGATCCTTGTTCCGGTTTAAACCGGACTATCGCGTGATCGCTCTGCAGCCCGCGCTGGATTGGTCGGGATGGGACGTGCGTGCCGATCCCGCCACGGAAACGATGACGCCGGCCGGCACGGGCGGTGATCCGGCACGCGGTTTTGGTAAAGCTGTGGAGATGTGCAACAACAACGGGCATTGCCGTAAGTTCGATGCCGGCACCATGTGTCCCAGCTATCGTGTCACGCGCGACGAACAGCATCTCACCCGAGGTCGGGCCAACACGCTGCGGTTGGCCTTGTCGGGACAGCTAGGATCCGATGCGTTGGCCAGCGACGCGCTGCGCGAGACCATGGATCTGTGCGTCAGTTGCAAGGGTTGCAAGCGCGACTGCCCGACCGGCGTGGATATGGCGAAGATGAAGATCGAGTTCCTTAGCCATTGGCGCCAGCAGCGCGGCGTGCGCATCAAGGACAGGCTGATTGCAACGCTGCCCCGGTGGGCCCCCTGGGCGGCGCGTTTGCCCTGGTTGTTTAATCTGCGCGACCGCGTGCCGGGTGCGGCGCAGATTTCGGAGCGTTGGTTCGGTCTGTCGGCAAAGCGCAACCTTCCAGCATGGCGCTCTGACGTGTTTACGCGCACAGCCTCATCGGTCCCTGCGGAGCAAGCAGATGTGGTGCTGTTTGCTGATACCTTTAACAACTATCTGGAGCCGGATAACGCGCGTGCCGCATTGGCGGTGTTGCAAGCCGCAGGCTATCGCGTGGCGATCGCGCGGCCGGACGCAACAGATGCCCAGCCCCAGCGGCCGCTGTGCTGCGGTCGCACCTATTTGTCGGCCGGGATGGTGGACGAGGCGCGAGCGGAGGCGCTGCGCGTCGTTCAAGCCATGCGCCCTTACGTTGAGCGCGGCATCCCCGTGATCGGGCTGGAGCCATCTTGCCTGCTGTCGTTGCGCGACGAGTTTCTCGTGATGGGCCTGGGTGACGAGGCGCAGGCCTTGTCCACGCAGGCGCTGCTATTCGAGGAATTCCTGGCTCGTGAGCATCAGGCCGGGAGGTTAACTCTGGCGCTTCAGGCGTTGCCGCAAAAGCGCGCGCTGTTGCACGGCCATTGTCATCAGAAAGCGTTTGATGCGGTCAAGCCCGTGCAGCGCATACTTGGGCTGATTCCCGACTTGAAGGTGGAACTGATTGAATCCAGCTGCTGCGGCATGGCGGGCAGTTTTGGTTACGAGGCCTCGCATTACGAGACCTCGATGCAAATGGCGGAGCTGTCGCTGCTGCCCGCGATGAGGCAGGCGGATACCGATACCTTGCTGATCGCGGATGGAACCAGCTGCCGCCATCAAATCGCGCACGGTTTGCATACGCACGGCGGGCGGCAAGCCGAGCATGTTGCCCGCGTACTGCAAAAGGCCTTGCCAGCGGCACGCGCCGTGTGAGCGGCCGCCGGTGCAAGCGCAGTCGTTGTCAGATCATCGACTCGCCGGTTTCTTTGGCGCGTTTTACATCGCGGCGTAATGCCACGAGGAGAATAGCCAGAATCGCCGCCGAGATGACGGGCCAAACAAGGATATAAAGCGTCAGTAGCATCTTGGACTCCTTTCGATCAGGCGCGGGCCGGGGCAGGGTTGCCGGACAGCGTGCTAGGGTTGGGCAGGGCTTCTTTCTCTTGTTGAAACGACGTGACGCGCTGCGACAACTGGCTGAAATCAAAACGCTCGCGGCTCCGTAGACTCAATGCCACGCACACAATGGTGCTTACGCCATACGCTGTGAGCGATCCGGTCAACACGGTGTAGTCGCGCAGAAAACCGATGCACAAGGGCATCAACACCACCGCCGCGATCACGCCAATCACCAGCGCGGGACGACGGCCGAAGAAACCAAACGTCATCAGACCCAGCACCACACCGCCGCCCAGGGCCGCGCAGACCTCAAAGAACACCGCGACAGCGCCTTCGATGGGCAGCAATTCAAAGCGTACAACCGTAAACAGAGCCACAGCCGAGATCACCGACCACACGAATGCGCGGTTATCGACACGGTCCCAGAAAAAGCTGGCAATGACCGGGAACACGATGGCGCCCCACAAGGCACCCACAAACACCAGCATCACAAGGATGTCCAAACGCATGCTGGCGAAAATCACGCCCGCCATGGTGGCGGCGACCATTGTGGCGCGGCCCCACCACAGCATGCGGCGCGGATCGGGCTTGCCCTTGGCAATATTGCGCGCGTAAACGTCGGTCATGACAATGGCCGAGAGCGCCGCGAGATCGGAGTCGGCCGTCGACGACAGCGAGCCCACCACCAGAATAAAGAACAACGCAATGCCCACCGGCGGCAGATAGGTCGAAGCCATTTGCGGGATGATGTTATTCAAGTCGCCGTCTACCGGTTGCAGGCCGACGAATAGTGCCAGCAATCCCAGCATGCCCAAGCCGATCACCACCGCGCCATAGCCGATCGTGGCCGTCAGAAAGGTAGGCTTGATCAGGTCTTCCCGCACGGCGAACAGACGCTGCGCGATCGTTTGGTTGCCAATGGCATACGCCAATACCGCGACGAAATACGGTGCGCCTTGTTCGAGAATCGCCGTAGTGGAATAGAGGTCCGCTTGTTCGGGCGATAGCCGCCACATGTTGGTATCCAACAGATCGGGTCCGCCTGCATTAAAGAAGATCAGCGGGATGATGATCACCGCCGACAAGATCATCGCCAGCAATTGCGCAAAGTCGGTCATGACCGACGCGCGAAAGCCCGACCAAAATGAGTAGGACAAGACGCCCAGACCCGCGATCAGCACACCTTGCGTAAAGCTCAAGGGGCTCAAGATCGACACCAGTGCACCCGCCGCGGTGAAGTTCACCATCAGACTGATACAGCTGCCAATGATGTTCGATATTGCCATGATCATCTGGCTTGACGTGCCGTGGCGCGCTTGCAGGATCTCCGCCAAGGTGTGTGCCTTGGGCGCCAGTTGACGAAAGCGTTTGCCAAAAGGGTAGATAAACAGAATCATCAACGCGCCCCAGAATCCATAATGGATGGGGCCCGACAGCCCGTACTTAAAGCCAGATGTCGCGCTAGCGTAAAAGGAAGCCGCCCAGATCCAGGTGGCGATCATGCTTGCGGCGGCAAGGCCAAAGCCGACAGCGTTGTTCGAAGTCATGTAGCCGTCCACATTTTCATTGCGCTTGCCAATGAACAAAGACATCAAAAATGTGGCGCCGTAAAACCCGACCAATAACATGATGGCCGTTGTGCCCGATAGCTGAAAAAGCTGTGCTTCCTGCATGGGGATGTTTTTCTCCTCTCGTCGTAGCGCACCCGAAAGCGCGCGACCGCCCAAGCCATTTCCGCACTGTGCGATGGGTGGCGACAACCCACTGGCGTGCTGAAACACCGTACGCGCGATCGACGCGCGCACGTTATCCTGCGTGGCTGGTGCCGGGTGTCGGCTAGCCATGCAGCGTTGAACGCACACAAAGGTGCAGCGCTACCGCGGGCCGTGTTCGTGGGCGACGGCGCCCAGTCGGATCCCGAGATCGGAAGCAATGAACCGGCTTGTTTAGCCGGCATGGTGTTACGCGGCCAAACCCGCTGGCCGGAGATTGTGTTTCAGCAAAATTGCCGGGCCGCTGTGCGCAGCCTAGTGATGGATGACCATAAAGCTGTGACCGGCCATCCGTAAAGGGCTAGGAGTATAAAGGTTTGCATGCAAACTGTCTATGCCCGCTACACATTGATTCATCAAGTAACCTGTGTGCAGTATATTGGGGCAGCAGGGGGCATCCAAGCCGCCCTGCGTTTAGACCTCAGGAGGTGCAGATGACTGATTCGAAAAATAAAGCAGCCGTAGGTTCGACGACGGGAGCCGGCGCTCCCGCACCGAGCGATCGTAATTCGCTGACCATCGGACCGAATGGCCCTATCGTTTTGCACGATGTGCATTTCCTGGAGCAGATGGCGCACTTCAATCGCGAGAAAGTGCCAGAGCGTCAACCGCATGCCAAGGGCTCAGGTGCTTTCGGTGTGTTTGAAACGACCGAAGACGTCTCCGCCTACACCAAGGCGGCGCTGTTTCAGAAAGGCTGTCAAACCGAAATGCTCGCGCGTTTTTCGACGGTGGCGGGCGAGGCCGGCAGCCCCGACACGTGGCGCGATGTGCGAGGGTTTTCGCTGAAGTTCTATACGACCGAAGGCAACTACGATCTGGTGGGTAACAACACGCCGGTATTCTTCGTGCGTGACCCGATGAAGTTTCCCCATTTCATTCGCAGCCAGAAACGCCTGCCGGATTCCGGTTTGCGCGACAACCATATGCAGTGGGACTTCTGGACGCTCAATCCCGAGACCGCGCACCAGGTGACGTATTTGATGGGTGAACGTGGGCTGCCGCGTACCTGGCGCCATATGAACGGCTATGGCTCCCACACCTATATGTGGGTCAATGCCGCGGGTGAACGTTTCTGGGTGAAGTATCACTTCCATTCGCAGCAGGGCACGAAGAACTTCACCAACGCCGAAGCGATGGAGATGGCCGGTCGCGATGCTGACTACCATCGTCGTGATCTGTTTGACGCCATCGCGCGCGGCGAGCATCCGGTGTGGACGATGTTCGTGCAAGTCATGCCGTATGCGGATGCCAAGACGTATCGCTTCAATCCTTTCGACCTGACCAAGGTCTGGTCTCATAAGGACTACCCGTTGATCAAGGTCGGCACGATGACCTTGAATCGCAATCCGGAGAACTTCTTCGCGCAGATCGAGCAGGCCGCGTTCTCGCCGGGCAATACGGTGCCGGGTATCGGCCTGTCGCCCGACAAGATGCTGCTGGGTCGCGCGTTTGCCTACAACGACGCGCAACGCAATCGTATCGGCACCAACTTCCATCAGCTGCCGGTGAATAAGCCCAAGTGCCCGGTGCAGTCCTATATGTTCGATGGCCAGATGGCTTACGAACACAGTGGTAATCAGCCGGTTTACGCGCCCAACTCGCAAGGTCGTACCTGGTCGGACACGACCGGCAAGATGGAAGACGGTTGGGAGGCCGATGGCGACATGGTGCGCAGTGCCTACACGCTGCATGCCGAGGACGATGACTTCAGTCAGCCAGGCGCGCTCGTGCGCGAAGTGTTCGATGATGCCGCTCGCGCGCAGCTGGTCGAAACCGTCGCGGGTGCGTTGTTAGGCGGCGTGCGCAGCCCGGTGCTTGAGCGTGCGTTCGACTACTGGAAACAGATCGACCCCGATGTGGGCCGGCGCATCGAGGAAAAAGTCCGTGCGGGCCAAGCGCCGGAACCAGCCTCGGGCATGAGCGAAGCCTGATCGTGAACGCGTCGGCCTGACGGCGCGGTAATGCGATAAGAAATCGGCGAGCAAGGCGTGACGCCTTGCTCGCCGTTTATGTTTTACCGTCTATGCCGCGATCAAAACTCTTCCAGGTAGCGCATGCGAAAGCGGCGGCCCTTGATGTTGCTGTTCGATATGCGCGCAAACGCCTGTTTGGCGATCTGGCGATCGATAGCCACATAGGCGCTGAATTCGTGGATATTGATCTTGCCCACTTGTTCGAAGGTCAAGCCGCCATCGCCGGTCAGAGCGCCCAACAGATCGCCGGGACGTAGTTTGTCCTTCTTACCACCTTGGATGCATAGCGTCACCATCGGCGCACGCAATGGCCGGTCCGCCTTCGGACGTAGCGCTTTGATATCCGCCCATTTCAACGGCGTGCCCTGATATTGTTCGATCAGGTTCGCCCAGCGCATTTCCTCGGGCGAACACAGGCTTAGTGCCAAGCCCTTTTGATCGCCCCGGCCGCTGCGGCCAATGCGGTGGATGTGCACTTCCGTATCCTTGGTCACATCCACGTTGATGACGGCGCTTAGATTCTGGATGTCCAAGCCGCGTGCCGCCACATCGGTGGCCACCAGCACGGCGCAACTCTGGTTGGCGAACTGGATCAGGATCTCGTCGCGCTCACGCTGCTCCAGATCGCCATTCAGCGCCAGGGCGCTGATGCCTTCGGCCTGCAAGCGTTCAACCAGATCGTGGCTACGGATCTTGGTATTGCAAAACGCCAGCGTGGAGGCCGGCCGGAAATGCGCGAGCAGCGTGGCCACGGCGTCCAGCCTTTGGCTGTTATCGATCTCGTAAAAGATCTGTTCGATGCGGCTCGCGTCATGTTGCGCCTCGACCTTGACTTCGGCCGGGTTACGCAAAAAGCGCGCGCTCAGCTTGCGAATATTGTCGGGATAAGTCGCCGAGAACAGCAGGGTCTGGCGTTTGCCTGGGCATTGGGAGGCAATGGCCACGATATCGTCGTAGAACCCCATGTCGACCATGCGGTCTGCCTCGTCCAGGACCAGGGTGCTCAGTTGGGACAGATCGAGACTGCCGCGCGCCAGGTGGTCCTGGATGCGGCCCGGCGTGCCCACAATCAGGTGCGCACCACGGGCAAGCGATTCGGCTTGGGGTCTGGCAGCCGCGCCGCCGCAGAGCGTCAGGACTTTGACGTTGGGAATCAGGCGGGCCAGCCGGCGCAGTTCCTGCGCCACCTGATCGGCCAATTCCCGCGTGGGGCAAAGCAGCAGCGCCTGCGGGACCAGGCGCGCGACATCCAGTTTTTGCAGCAGGCCCAACCCAAAAGCGGCGGTCTTGCCACTGCCTGTTTTGGCCTGGGCGATGAGATCGCGGCCTTCGAGAATGAGCGGCAGGCTCTGCGCCTGGATCGGCGTCATGTGGTCAAAGCCCAGGCTTTGCAGGTTTTCTAACAAAGCGGGCAGCAAAGGCAGGGCGGAAAAAGGGGATTGAGTCACGACGGAACCGAAATAAAAGCGAAGTAACTCACAGTGTATGCGTTTGTACGACGCCGCTGGGATCATTCGGGCCATTCACGCAGCTGGCAACATATTTCACGCTTGCTTATGCCTCTGATACCAGCGCGTCACGCCGTTTCTATACAATTCCGTCCTCACTCCCGCGAGGGAGGGCTTTGTTGCCGTATATGCAAGAGATCGCAGTTTATATTCGCAGCCGATGCAAGTTCGGCGATCAGGTGGTTTCCTACGCCACGCTGTCCCAACTAAAGCATTGGTGGCCACAGGCACGCTTGCGGGTCGTGGCGCAGCATGCGGTGTCGCATTACTACTGCTCATTACCCTGGGTGGATGAGTTCGTGCAGGCAGAAACGCTGGTCGAGGCGGTACGCGCCATGCCGCCTCGCGCGGATCTGGCGGTGAGCCTGCACCACACCAGTGAGCGCTACGCGCTCGTGAATCTGCTGCGACGGCCAAAGCTGCGGCTAGGGTTTCGTAATCTCCGTTTGCTCGATTGTTGCTGGACCCACGCGCACGACAAAGACATTAACGAGTACATCGCGCTGGCCAACTTGTTATTGTTGAATACGTACCGGCCCGTCGCGCCCGAGGAGGCTTCACGTCGGTGTTTCGAACAGATCGCGGCGCAGGCGGTGCCGCAGCCTGCCCCCGCCGATATCGTGATGATTCCCGGTGGTGGCGATGGGGAGTTCAAGCGTTGGGGCGTCGCGAATTTCTTGGCGCTGGCCGATTCGCTGAAAAGCCGTCTTGGCGGCGATGCGCGATTCAGCTTCGTGCTGGGGCCGGCCGAGGCGGCCGAAGTTGGGGCGCTCCAGGCCCTGCGCCGGCCGGACTTCGAACTGATCGTCGGCCGCTCGATTCCCGAGTTGGCCAGCTTGATGCTGAATGCGCGGCTGGTGGTGGCCAACGACTGCGGGCCTTCCCATATCGGCCAAGGCGTGTGCGTGCCATATGTGGGCGTGTTCAACGAAGCGAATCCTGAATGGTTCTGGGCCCGGCCTTACTCGGCCGCGGTCTATCCGGAGAACGGCGTCGTCGACATCCAGCGCGTGAGTCCCGCGCGCGTGGCGGATGCCTGCCTGCGGGTACTCTCCAGCGTCCGACCTTACTGATTCTCGCGCCGGTGCAATGCCGGCGCCGTCGCCTTTTGCCTTGCCGTGTGCGGCCCGCCGGGAAACTACCATCACGGGTAAACCCTCAGCTCTACGACCTTGACCATTTGCTGCATTGCGGCGAATATTCCCGTTTTCGAGAATTCTCATATCCGAAAATAAATTCGGTGTGCAAAGGATGATGCGGCATGACGGGCGGGAAGGTATACGACTATCTGATCATTGGCGCGGGAATGGCTGGCGCTTCGCTGGCCTACCGGCTGCGGGACCGCGGGTCGATCATGGTGGTCGAGATGGAAAGCCAGGCCGGTTATCACACGTCCGGGCGCTCGGCTGCGATGTTCATGGAAACCTACGGTACGCCGACCATACGCGCCCTGACTCGCGCTAGCCGGTCGTTTTTCGAAACGCCGCCGGCGGGCTTTAGCGAACATGCTTTGCTGGCCGATCGCGGCGTGGTCTATATCGCGCATGAGGGGCAGGAGAGCTTGCTCGCCGAGACGCTCGAACAACTGCAGGCCACTGGGGCGACGGTACGCTTGCTGAGCGCCGATGAAGTCATCGCGCGCGTGCCTTGCGTGCGTCGCGAGGGACTGATCGGTGCGATCGAGGAGCCCGACGCGATGGATATCGATGTGCATGCGCTATTGCACGGTTTCTTGCGCGGCGCGAAGCAGTCGGGCGTGGAATTCACCTATAGCGCGGCCGTCGAGCGGGCAGAGCGCGAGGGTGAGTTGTGGCAGGTGACGCTCTCCAATGGCACGACAGTGGCTGCGCGTAGTGTGGTGGATGCGGCAGGCGCCTGGGGCGAGCGTGTCGCCGCATTGTTTGGGGCCGCGCCGCTGGGCTTGCAGCCCAAGCGTCGCAGTGCATTTACATTCAAGCTCGACGCGAACGACGGCCAATGGACCGATACCGATCACTGGCCCGCCGTCGTGGGCGTAGACGAGTCTTTCTACTTCAAACCGGATGCTGGGCAGTTCCTGGGTTCCCCCGCGAACGCCGACCCGGTTGAACCGCACGATGTCGTGGCCGAAGAACTCGATATCGCAATCGGTATCGACCGCATTTGCACCGCGACAACGTTGACGATCCGCCGCCCGAAGCACACCTGGGCAGGACTGCGTTCGTTTCTGCCCGATGGCGATTTCGCCATCGGCTGGGACCCGCAAGTGAGCGGATTTTTCTGGCTGGTGGGGCAGGGCGGCTATGGCATTCAGTCGGCGCCCGGCGCTTCGATGCTGGCCGCAAACCTCGTCCTGGGCGAGCCGCTGGACCCGTCTTTGCAGGCTGAAGACATTGACGCGGCGCTCGTATCGCCAGCACGTTATCACGCTTGAATCCCAACACCTAAACAGCGAGTCACTGATATGAGCATTGAACGTTACGAGTCTCCCTTGGGTCTGCCTTTCTCGCGCATGATCCGCGCCGGCGGTTTTGTGTTCTTTTCGGGCCAGATCCCGATGGACAGCAACGGCCAGGTGGTGCGCGGCGATATCAAGACGCAAACGGCTGCCGTCATGGAACGCCTGCGCGACAGTCTTGCCGAGGTCGGTCTGGGCTTTGAGGATGTAATCAAGGCCACCGTGTGGCTATCGGATCTGGCGATGTTCGCCGAGTTCAATGAGGTTTATCGCACGTATTTCGCGGCAGGTCTGCCAGTGCGTTCGACGGTTGAAGCCAAGCTCGCGATGGGCGTGGATCTCGAAATCGAAATCCAGGCGTTGGATCGTTAACGCCACTGACGTCCAGGAGACAGGCAATGCGCATCTTCACCGCATCGTTGGCCACCGAGACCAACACCTTTTCGCCCATCCCCACGGGTATCGATTCGTTCAGGTCGCGCGGCTACTACCGCGCCGGCGAACATCCCGACACCATGCAGCAGTTCGCCGGACCGCTGTGGGCGGCGCGCCAGCGTGCCAAGGTGCACGGATGGACGGTTATCGAAGGCACCGTGGCGGGTGCCATGCCGGCGGGTCTGACTACGCGTCACGCATACGAAACGCTGCGCGATGAGATTCTGCAGGATCTGCGCAATGCCGGTCAGGTCGATATGGTGGTGCTGGGACTGCATGGCGCGATGGTCGCGGACGGCTACGACGATTGCGAAGGCGATCTGATTTGGCGCGTGCGCGAGATCGTGGGTCCGGATGTCGTGATCGGCGCCGAATTGGATCCGCATTGCCATATGACGCCGCTGATGTATGACACGGCCGACGTGCTGGTGTGCTTTAAGGAGTACCCCCACACCGACATTCTCGAGCGAGCCTATGATCTGGTGGACCTGTGCGCGGCCAAGGTGCGCGGCGAGGTCAAGCCCACGCTCTCGGTGTTCGACTGCGAGATGATTTCCATCATGCATACCAGCCGCGAGCCGATGCGCAGCTTCGTCGATCGGTTGCTGGCGATGGAAAAAGAGCCTGGCATTCTGTCGATTTCCATCGCGCACGGTTTCCCCTGGGGCGATGTGCCGGGGATGGGATCTAAGGTCCTCGTCTACACCGATGGCGATGCGGCGCGCGCGCAGCAATTGTCTGAAAGCCTGGGTAAAGAGATCATCGCGTTTCGTGATTCCTTGCAGCCCGCGTACCCCTCGACGGCCGAAGCCCTGAAGATCATCCAGGACAATCAGCGCTACCCCGCCGTGCTGGCCGATTCCGCCGACAACGCGGGCGGCGGTGCGGGTAGCGATTCGACCTATGTGCTGGCCGAACTCCTGGAAAAAGGCGTGCGTGACGCAGCGATTGCTCCGATCTGGGACCCGGTGGCGGTGGGTCTGTGCATGAACGCAGGCGTTGGCGCCACGTTGCAGTTGCGCATCGGCGGCAAGGTGTCTGCGGCCTCAGGTAATCCCGTCGATGCCCGCTGTGTCGTCAAGGCGCTCAAACGCGATGCCTATATGACCGGGCTGTCGAACACGCCATCGCTGATCGGCGATGTGGCAGTAGTCGAGACCGAGGGCATTACGCTGGTGCTGAACACCGTGCGCAATCAGGCAATCGGGCGCGACCTCTTCACGCAATTTGGCATCGATCTTTCGCAATTCAAAATCATCGTGGTGAAGTCCTCGCAGCATTTTTATGCGGAGTACTCCAAGGTCGCGGCACAGGTGATCTATCTGAAGACGCCGGGCTCGGTGTCGTCGGACCTCAATGCGCTGCCGTATCAAAAAATCGTTTACCCCAAGTGGCCACTGACAACGCCGGCCGTGTAAACGCAGCAAAACTCGATAAACACAGGAGAGCAGTTATGACGAGGACATTCGCAGGCTTAAAAACGCTGGCTGCGACGCTGACCGCGGCTGGCGTATTGCTGGCCAGCGGTAGCGCATGGGCCACGACGACGGTGCGCATGGCGCCCAACGGCGATCTGAAGACGCTGGATCCGTCGTTCAACACGGTCTATATCACGCGTAACCATGGCTACATGGTGTTCGACACCTTGTTCGCTCAGGACAGCAAGGGCGAGATCCGCCCGCAGATGGTCGATACCTGGACCAAATCCGACGACGGCAAAAAATGGTCGTTCACGTTGCGCGACGGCCTGCAGTTCAATGACGGCGCACCGGTGACCGCGGCTGACTGCGTAGCATCTATCGAGCGCTGGGCCAAGAAAGATACGCTGGGCCGTCTGATGATGAAGGCCGGCGCCAAGTTCAATGTGGTCAACGACAAGACGTTCGAGCTCACCCTGGACAACGATTTCGGTCTGGTGTTGGCGGCCTTGTCCAAACCTTCGGGCATGCCGCTGTTCATCATGCCCAAGCGCTTGGCCGACACCGACCCCAACGTGCCGATCACCGAAATGGTGGGCTCGGGCCCGTTCCTCTTCAAGAAAGACGAATGGGTGCCTGGCAACAAGGTCGTCTACGTCAAGAACCCCAACTACAAGCCGCGCGCCGAGCCTGCCGATGGCCTGGCCGGGGGCAAGGTCGCGAAAGTGGACCGAGTCGAGTGGGTCTACATTCCCGACGCCAACACCGCCGCCGCGGCGTTGCAAAACGGCGAGATCGATATGATTGAAAGCGTGACGCCGGACTTCCTGCCTGTGCTGGAGGGCAATTCCGACGTCAGCCTGATCCCGTCGCTGGCTTCGCAAGGCATGGTCGTACCGAACTTCCTGCACCCGCCGTTCAACAACGCCAAAGCCCGTCAGGCGATGTACCACGTGATCGATCAGGCGGCATTCGTGTCGGCAGTCGGTTATGGCGGCAAGTATCGCACCGAGTACTGCGGTTCGATGTATACCTGCAGCTCGCCTTTCGCGACCGATGCGGGTGCCGCGCCTTACAAGAAGCCGGATTTCGAAAAGGCCAAGCAACTGCTCAAGGAAGCCGGCTACAAGAACGAAAAGGTCGTGATCTTGTATCCGACAGATAACGTCAACGGCCCGGCCAACCTCGTGCTCGCCCAGGCGCTGCAAAAGGCCGGCTTTAACGTGGATCTGCAGGCCATGGACTGGGCATCCGTCGCCGCGCGTCGGTTGAAGAAAGACGCGCCCGATAACGGCGGATGGAACATCTTCCTCACGCATGGCGGTTACTTCGATGCCAGTACGCCGGTGACCAATCCGTGGCTGTCGGCGCCTTGCGGCAACGGCTTGCCCGGCTGGCCCTGCGATGAAGAACTCGACAAGCTGCGCTCGCAATGGATTGCCGAAGGCGACCCCGCCAAGAGCAAGGAACTCGCCGCCAAGATCCAGGAACGCGCCTACGAATCGGTGCCTTATGTGATGTGGGGCGAATTCAAGCCCGTGATCGCCACGCGCGGCCTGAAAAACACCGACTTGATGAAGGTCGGTATTCCGGTGATGTGGAACGTCGAGAAGTAGTGTGAGGCCGCCCGGCGGGACCTTGCCCAAGGAGTGTTGAATTGCCGTACTTAATACGAAGACTGGTCGCCACTATCCCCGTGATGGTGATCGTCGCGGTGTTTGTCTTCTTTCTTGCCCACATGTCGCCGGGCGATCCGGCGGCGGTGCTGGCAGGGGATAACGCCACCGTGGAAGACGTGGAGAAAATCCGCGCCGCCATGGGGCTGGACAAACCGCTGGTCGAGCAATTTCTGCACTGGGGCGGTAATGTCCTGCGGGGCGATCTCGGCGTATCGACATCGACAAAGATGCCGGTACTGACCTTGATTCATCAGCGCATGGGACCGACCTTGTCGATTGCGCTGTTTACGATCCTCCTGGCGGTGTTCCTCGCGGTGCCGCTGGGTGTGATCGCCGCGTGGAAAGCCGGGTCGCTGACAGACCGATTGATCATGTTGGGGTCGGTCGTGGCCTTTTCCATTCCGGTGTTTTTGATCGGCTATGGCTTGGCCTATGTGTTTTCCGTCAAGCTGGGCGTGCTGCCCGTGCAGGGTTATAAGCCCATGTCGGACGGGCTGGCTACGTATGCGCGCCATCTGGTTCTGCCCTGTGTGTCGCTGGGTCTGGTCTATATGGCGTTGCTCACGCGTATGACCCGCGCCACCATGCTGGAAGCGCTGGGCGAGGATTACATCCGCACCGCGCGCGCCAAGGGGCTGGATTCGCGTCTCATCATCTGGCATGCGTTGAAGAACGCCGCCAATCCGATTGTCACGACCATCGGTGTCGGTATCGCCATGTTGATCGGCGGGGTGGTGGTGACCGAGACCGTCTTCGCGATCCCGGGTCTGGGGCGGTTGACGGTGGATGCCGTGTTGCGTCACGACTACCCGGTTATTCAGGGGGTCTTGCTGATCTCTTCGGCTGTCTATGTGCTCATCAACCTGCTGGTCGATCTGAGCTATCGCATTTTTGATCCCAGAATGGACCGCTGATCGTCATGCAAGTGCTTGCTCCCAATCCTATCAGCAGCCGCAAACGCATCGCGTTCGCGCTGCGTCAACAACCCACGATGTATATCGGCATCGCGGTCCTGGTCGCATTGGCCTTGATGGCGATTTTCGCGCCGTGGATCGCGCCTTATAGTCCCACGGACATCAATCCGTTAGCCCGGATGAAGCCGCCATCGGCCGCCCATATTTTTGGCACCGATGCGTTGGGCCGCGATATTTTCTCGCGTGTTGTCTGGGGCGCGCGCGTGTCCCTGGTGGTCGGCATCGCGGTCGCCTTGCTCAGTGTCTTGTTGGGCGTGGTGATCGGTATGCTGGCCGGCTATTTCTCCAAGCTGGACATGATCATCATGCGGATCATGGATGGCTTGATGGCGATACCGAACATCCTGCTGGCTATCGCGTTGATGGCGGTATTCAAAGGCGGTTTGCTCACGGTGATCGCGGCCATCATCATCCCGGAAGTGCCACGGGTCGTGCGGCTGGTGCGCGCGCTCGTCATGTCGATTCGCAATCAGCCCTATGTCGAGGCTGCGCATGCGTTGGGTACGCGCACGCACAAGATCCTGGTCATGCATATCCTGCCGAACCTGTTTGCGCCGTTGATGGTGCAGGCGACCTTCATCGCCGCTTCGGCCATCATCACCGAGGCCGTGTTGAGTTTTCTGGGTGTGGGCATTCCGCCGCAGACGCCGAGCTGGGGCAACATCATGGCCGACGGACGCAATTTCCTGTCGATTGCCTTTCACATCATTCTGTTCCCAGGCCTGTTCCTGGCGATGACGGTGCTGGCGGTCAATATGCTGGGTGACGGGTTGCGCGACATGCTGGACCCCAAACTGGCCAAGAAGATTTAAGGCGGGCGACGTGATGAGCAATCAAGACATTCTGCGCGTTGAGAATCTCAGCGTGCATTTCGAGGGGCTCGAACGCACGGTCGTGGCCGTCAACAACCTGTCGTTCCATGTGCGCAGCGGCGAGACGCTGGGCATCGTGGGCGAGTCAGGCTGCGGCAAGAGCGTGACCTCGCTGGCGATCATGCGTCTGCTGGCGAAATCGGCCAAGATACATAGCGGGGCGATTCATTTCGAGGATCAGAACCTGTTGGCGCTGTCCGAGCGGCAAATGCGTGCCGTGCGTGGCAATCAGCTGTCGATGATTTTCCAGGAGCCGATGACGTCCTTGAACCCGGTATTCACGGTCGGCCGGCAGATCGCGGAGTCGATCGTACGGCATCAGGGCAAGACCTATAAACAAGCCCTGGTGGACGCGCAGGGACTGTTGGAACTGGTGCAGGTCTCCGACCCGAAAAAGCGCTTGTCGAACTATCCCTTCGAGTTGTCGGGCGGCATGCGGCAGCGGGTCATGATTGCCATCGCGCTGGCGTGCCGGCCTCGCCTGTTGATCGCCGACGAACCCACCACGGCGCTGGATGTGACGATTCAGGCGCAGATTCTGCAGATCCTCAAGGACATTCAGGCGCAACTCGGTACCGCCATCGTGCTGATCACACACGACCTGGGCGTGGTGGCCGAGGCATGCGACCGCGTCATGGTGATGTATGCCGGCTCCAAGGTCGAAGAAGGCTCGGTGTCCGACGTGTTGTACCGGTCCAGGCATCCGTACACCCAGGCACTGATCCGATCGCTGCCAGCCTTTGCCGATGCGGATGCCAGCCAGACCCGGTTGGCGGAGTTGCCGGGCATCGTGCCCACCATCACTCCCCAGGCGCGCGGCTGTGCGTTTGCGTCGCGCTGTTCGCATGCGATCGACGCTTGCCAGACGACGCCGCCCGTCGCCTTGCAAGACGGCGGTATCCATACCTACTGGTGCAGGGTAGCGGCTTAGTCGCGTCGACGAAATCTATAGCGAGTAGCGAATATGGCTAATGAAATTCCGCGCACCGCACATGCCGGTGACGTGCAGATGGAAGTCATCGGACTGAGCAAGCGTTTCACGGTCAAGAGCGGTGGTAAGAATGCTGTGCTCAATGCGGTCAACGATGTGTCGTTCACCGTCAAAAAGGGCGAGACCTTCAGTATCGTCGGGGAGTCCGGCTGCGGTAAGTCGACGCTTGGTCGATGCATTGCGCGCCTGCTCGAACCGTCGGACGGCCGGGTGATGTTCGAGGGGCAAGACATCGGCAAACTCGCCCACGGAGAGTTGCGCGAGCTGCGCAAGAAGATCCAGTTCATCTTTCAGGATCCGTATTCCTCGATGAACCCGCGCATGCGAGTGCGATCGGTATTGGCCGAACCCTTGCACAACTTCAACGTGCCAGCCGCCAAGGTCTCCGCGCGTCTGGATGAGTTATTGCGTCTGGTCAGCCTGAAGCCGGAATCGTTGGATAAGTATCCGCACCAGTTCTCGGGCGGCCAACGGCAGCGTCTGGTGATCGCGCGCGCCCTGGCGCTGGAGCCTGAATTCATCGTCTGTGACGAACCCGTATCGGCCCTGGACGTGTCGGTGCAGGCGCAGGTCATCAATCTGCTGGTGGATCTGCAGAAATCCCTGCACCTGACTTACCTGTTTATCTCGCACGATCTGAGCGTGGTGCGTCATCTGAGTCATTCGGTGGCAGTGATGTACCTGGGTCGCGTGGTGGAAACCGGCACGCGCGACGAGATATTCAATACCCCGCGGCATCCCTATACGCGCGCGCTCATGGCGGCGGTTCCGCGCTTTTCCGAGGCCAGCCAGGGTGAGGCAAAGGCGCTGCGACTGACGGGCGAAATCCCCAGCCCCTTGTCGCCTCCCTCGGGTTGCGCTTTCCGTACACGTTGTCCCAACGCACAGCCTTTATGCGCCGAACGTTTGCCAGAGGCCAAGCGATTCAGCGATAGCCACGTGGTGGCCTGTCATTTTGCCTAATTCATTTTCCGTGGAGCAGGGTATGAGCAACCCGACCAATGATTCCTTTGACCTGATTCTGTCTGGCGGCCTGGTGGTCGACGGTACCAACGCCAAGCCATTCTTGGCCGATATCGGCGTGCGCGGCGACCGTGTTGCCGCCATTGGCGATCTGAGTCAGGCTAATGCGACGCGTCGCGTAGATGTGTCGGGTCTGGCGGTATCGCCCGGCTTTATCGACTCGCATACGCACGACGATAACTTGTTGCTGCGTAAACCCGCCATGGAGCCGAAAATCTCGCAAGGGGTGACGACGGTGGTCACGGGCAATTGCGGCATCAGTCTGGCGCCCTTGCTGCACGACAGCCCGCCGCCGCCTTTGGACCTGCTGGACTTGGGTGGCAGTTACGTGTTCTCGACATTCGCGGGCTATCTCAACGCATTGCGTGAGACGCCGCCGGCCGTCAACGCGGCTTGCATGCTGGGGCATTCGACCCTGCGTGCGGCGATCATGCCGAACCTGGATCGCAATGCGACGCCCGATGAAATCGAACGCATGCAGCGCCTGGCGCAGGAAGGCATGGAGGCCGGCGCGATCGGGATTTCCACTGGCACGTTTTATCCGCCGGCCGCTAACGCAACGACGGAGGAAATCATTGAAGTCTGCCGTCCACTTTCGCAGCACAACGGTATCTATGCCACGCACATGCGCGATGAGGGCGACCACATCGTCGAGGCATTGAACGAGACCTTCCGCATCGGTAAGGAACTCGATGTGCCCGTGGTGATCTCGCACCACAAGTTGATGGGCAAGCAGAATTTCGGTCGCTCCAACGAGACGCTGGCTATTATCTCCGAAGCGATGAAGGGTCAGGAAATCTCGCTGGATGCCTATCCCTATATCGCGGGCTCGACCATCCTGAAGAAAGATCGTGCACTGCTGTCGGCCAAGACGATCATCACGTGGTGCAAGCCGTTCCCGGAATACACGGGCCGGGATCTGGACGAGATCGCCAAGGAACGTGGCAAGGATCGCTGGGATGTCGTGGACGAACTGATGCCCGCGGGCGCCATCTACTTCATGATGGACGAGGACGATGTCCAGCGCATCATGGCCTTCCCCGACACCATGATCGGCTCGGACGGTCTGCCGCACGACACCCATCCGCATCCGCGCTTGTGGGGTACGTTCCCGCGCGTGCTGGGTCACTACAGCCGCGATCTGGGTCTGTTCCCACTGGAAACCGCGGTGTGGAAAATGACCGGGCTGACCGCCAGCCGCTTTGGCCTGAAGGACCGTGGCGTTATTCAGGAAAACGCTTTCGCGGATCTGGTTGTGTTCGACCCGGCCACGGTTGCGGATGCCGCGACCTTCGAGACGCCGATGGAGCACTCGCGCGGGATTCATCAGGTGTACGTCAACGGCACCCAAGTTTGGGATGCCAAGGAACGATTCACCGGCAATTTCCCCGGCCGCGTGTTGTCGCGCGACTGATCCATAGCGAGAACTCCAACATGAAGATGCATATTGCCGTCGCCCAGATGGGCCCGATTCAACGCAGCGATACGCGCCGGCAGGCGGTGGCGCGCTTGTGTGAACTGCTCAAGGATGCCGCCAGTCGTGGCGCGAAGTGGGTGACCTTTCCCGAGCTCGCACTGACGACGTTTTTTCCGCGCTGGGACATGGAAGACCCCGCCGAGATTCGCAGTTTTTACGAAACCGAGATGCCGGGTAAAGAAACCCAGCCGCTCTTCGACCTGGCGCGCGAGCTGGGTGTGGGCTTTTATCTGGGGTATGCCGAGCTGGATGGTGATCGCCAGTTCAATACCAGCATCCTGGTCGATGGGGCTGGCGCCATCATCGGCAAGTATCGCAAGATCCACATCCCCGGCGATGCCACGTCGCAGGACGGCTACCCGATACAACACCTGGAGAAGAAATACTTCGAGGTCGGCGATCTCGGCTTCCCGGTGTTCGACGCGGGCGATGTGCGCATCGGCATGTGCATCTGCAACGACCGCCGCTGGCCCGAGACGTATCGGGTGATGGGATTGCAAGCGGTGGACCTGGTCATGGTCGGGTATAACACCCCCACAGGCTACGGCCGGCTGGGTGAGCCCAAGCATCTGCCCGCACACCACAATCATCTGTCGCTGCAGGCCGCAGCCTATCAAAACACCTGCTGGATCGCCGCCGCCGCCAAAGCCGGCGTGGAGGAGGGGATCCATATGATCGGCGGTTCGTGCATCGTCGCGCCGACGGGCGAGATCGCGGTGCAGGCGCTGTCCGAGGATGACGAGGTGATCAACTACGTCTGCGACATGACGCTGGCCGATGGCTACAGGGGTAACATGTTCGCTTTTGAGCGGCACCGTAGGCCCGAGCACTATCAGGCCATCGTGGAAAGAGTTGGCGCCAGCCGACAGCCGTTATAAACACACGGAGCGCTGGATGGCCTCAAGCAGGGATGCGGACAAACAACGAAGTTTTTCTAAAGAGGCCATGGGAGCTCGTCTGCGAGCCATCCGCAAAGAAAAGGGGTTCACCCTCAAACAACTGTCGCAGGCCTCCGGGGTCGCGCTGTCAACGCTATCGAAGGCAGAGTTGGGACAGACGGCGCTGAGTTATGAGAAGTTCGTCGCCATCGCCCTGGCGCTGGACGTCGATATGTCCGTGCTTCTGCAGCCGGACGGCGAGCAGCCATCCAATCGCCTCAACGGCAAGGTCATCAAGGCCAGCATGCAGGACCAGCATGACTATCAGACCGCGACCTACCGGCATCAGTTTTTCTTCAGCGAGATCTCGGGCAAGGTCATGACGCCCATCGTGGCGACGGTGTTCTCGCGCAGCGTGGACGAGTTCTCCGAATATATCCGCCATCCCGGACAGGAGTTCGCCTATGTGTTGTCCGGCGCGATCCGACTGGTGTTCGAGAATGGCGAAGAAATCCGGCTCAAGCGTGACGAAGCCGCGTATTTCGACAGCTCGGTGGGGCACGTCTATCTGTCGACGAGCAAAACGCCGGCGCGCGTCCTGGCGGTGTGCACGGATGTGCCAGAGCGCGGCGTGGACGTGGGACAGCGCACGCCGGTGGCCCGCCGGAGGAAAGCCCGGTCGATCTAATGTTGCCGCGGTCGTAGTGCAACTCAGGCCGCGATGCGGTCTGCGAGCGCATTACGCGCGACGTTCGGCAAACGCGCCCAGAGCCGCCGCCAGATCCGCTTGCAGCGCGTCCGGCTCTTCCAATCCGATGGCCAGACGAATCAAGGGACGATCCGTCGCGCTATAGCGCCGAATGCGTTGCATCTCGGCCGGATAATACGCCGCCAGGCTATGGACGCCGCCCCAACTCGCTCCAATGGAAAAGTGCCGGAGCGCATCAAAGAACGCCTCAAACGCCTCTTGCGGCGCGGGCGCCAATTGCAGCGAGAACAGACAGCCCTTGCTGCGGTAATCCCGTTTCCACCACGCATGACCGGGATCGCTGGCCAGGGGCGGGTACCAGACACGGTCCACGAGGGGTTGGCTTTCCAGCCAGCTTGCCAAGCGATACGTCGCTTCGCCTTGCGCTCGCACTCGAACGGCCAATGTCTCTAGTCCGCGCAACACCAGAAAGCAGTCTTCGGGGCTGACTTGCAATCCCAAGGTTCCCTGTGCATCGCGTAGCACCGCGTAGTGTTCCTCGCTTTGCATCGCGACGCTGCCCATCATGACGTCGGAATGCCCGCTGAAAAACTTGGTGGCGGCCTCGACGCTGAAATCCACGCCATGATCCAGTGGCCGAAACCCCAGCGGACTAGCCCAGGTATTGTCGATCATGGTCAGCACGCCGTGCCGTCGCGCGACTTCTGCGATCGCGGGCACATCGCTCATTTCCATGGTGATACTGCCGGGTGACTCCAGGCAGATCATGCGCGTGTTGGGGCGTATCCGTTCCTCGATCTCCGCGCCGATACGCGGCGGATAGTATTCGACCTCGACACCCAGATTCGCGAGCCATTTGTCGGCCAGCGAGGCAAGCGAGCTGTAGCTGGCCGCCGAGAGCAGCAAGTGGTCGCCCGCGCGCACGTAGGACATCACCACCATCATCAGCGCTGCCGCGCCCGAGGGGGCAATCACGCAACGTTTGCCGTTTTCCAGCGCGGCGATGCGGTCTTCCAGCAGACGCGCGGTCGGCGTGCCGGTGATGCCATAGCTGAATCCATCCGGCGAACGGGCCGCTCGCGCGCAGAAATCGCGAATGGAATCGAACACCACGGTCGAGCCGCGCCACACTGGCGGCGAGAGACTGGCGAACGCGCGCCCCGGATTGGGGTCGTCATGCTTGGATTGGGTCATGGGCATGTGTCCAACCGGAAAGGCCCCGTATGGGCGATACGCCGACGCGCCGCGACGTGCTGACGCGCCGGCTGTGCGCTGCCGATTGAAGGCAGCGCTAGCGACTCAGATTATTTACCGGCTTTTTCCATCGCCTGCTTCCAGGCGCCGATGATCTTGTCGTAATCGGCGGCGGCCTTCAGCGGATCGGTGGCTTCGATCTTGATGTCTTTCAGGTTAGGCAGATCAGTCAGCGCCGCGACATCGATATCCGAACGGCTGGGACGGCGGAAGTTTTCGGTCAGTTCGGCTTCCTGAACTTCCTTGGACAGCAGCAAGTCATACAGCTGCTCGGCCACTTTGGCACCGTTCTTCGGGTTTTTGATGACCGCGACGGCTTCCGGTGCGGCGAACGAGCCTTCCTCGGGGTAGATCAGGCGGATTTCTTTCTGACCACCCGCCACGTACGCATAGGCCGCATATTCCATTGTGATGCCGGCGGCGTATTCGCCGTTGGCCACGCTCTTGTAGACCTGGGCCGAGCTCTTGGAGATATCGACATTAGCGAGCAGCTTGTCAAAGCCTTCCTGGCCATACAGCTGGTACAGACCGTACACCTGATCGTAGGCGCTACCCGAGGACGTCGGGTCACCGATGATGACCTTGCCCTTCCACTTCGGGTCAAACAGGTCCGACCAACGCTTGGGCGCCGGCAGATCCTTCAGGTGCTTTTCGTTGACCATGATCATCATGACGTGCACGTTGCTGCCCGCCCAGAGATTGTCCGGGCCGATAAAGCGCGCGTCCAGCTCTTTGAGCTGCGGCGAGTTATAGGGCTGGAAGTTCTGCTTGAACGCCGCCATCGTGCCGAAGCCCGCGCCCCACACCACGTCGCCCAGCGGCTTGCCGGCCTCGGCCTCGATGCGCTTCATCAGCGCGCCAGTGCCCGAGGTGACCTTTTGAATCGACAGATTCGGGGCCTTTTCCTTGCCAATATCCACGGCCGTGTCGATCACTTGGACGTTGTTCGAGGTGTACACGACGGCTTCTTCGGCCTGCGCCGCAGCGCCCATGACCAGCGAGGCGCCGCCCACGATGGCGGCCAGTTGCGTCTTGAGTTTGAAGTGACTGAACATAGAGCGTTCTCGGTTAGGGCTAACGATTTGAGAAGAGGTCTAGCTTGAGGAAACGAACCGCCAAATAGATCGGCACAATGATGACAACCATCAGTATGACGCCATATGCCGAAGCACGCGCCAGATAGCCGGCGTCGATTTGACGGAACATCTGAATCGGCATGGTCTCCATGCCGCCGTAGTACAACACAATCGTGGCCGAAATCTCGGCCAGCGAGGTCACCCACATCAGGATGGCCGCGCCCAGAATCGCCGGCTTCATCACGGGCAACACGACCTTGAAAAAGCTCTTGATCGGCGACACGCCCAGGTTGATCGAGGCCTCTTCGATCGAATCGGGAATGCTATAGAGCGAAGCCGAGGCCGATCGGATCGAGAATGGTACCTTGCGCACGAACAGCGCGGCCGCCATGATGACCCAGGTGCCGGTCAGCACAATCATGCCGCTGTTGTACGTCTGGATCAGCGCGATACCCAGCACGGTGCCGGAAATCGCCAATGGCAGCATCACGACATAATCCAGGATCGAGACGGCCCACAGGCGCTTTTTCACGATCAGATAGCTGGCAACCGTCGCAAAGCAGGTGCCGACGATGGCGGCGACGCTAGCCAGCATGAGCGAATTGATAATGGGCTCGGGCGCGTTACGCAGGGCCCGTTCCATGTTCTCCAGCGTCCAGGTGCCGTAACGCATCACCGGCCCGCGTGCCTTGGTGAACGCACCGACGACCACGATGACCGCCGGGATCATGGAGATCGCCACGAACAGCACCGCCGACCCCGCCAGGAATATCGCCGCCACGCCGCGTGCCCGCACCGCCTTGGGAGCGCGGCCCTGGTACATCTGGTAGGTCTTGCGTTCCACCACGCGTTTTTGCAGGAACAGCACGCAGCCCACCAGCACGACCGACACCACGGCCAGCACGCTTTGCATCACGGGGCTGCCGCCCATTTCCGACAGGAACGTCGTATAGGTCAGCGAAGACAGCACATCGACGCGCCCACCGAGAATCATCGGGATCGAGAAATTGTCCACCGCGAGCGTAAAGACAATCATCGCGTTGACCAGCAGCGCCGGCGCCAGCACGGGCAGCGTCACGGTCATGGCCCGGCGGAAATTGCTCGCGCCCAGGTTGACCGCCGCCTCCTCGATGGAGCCGTCGATGGCCTTGAGCGCGGCGAGCATGCCAATGTAGACGTAGGTATAGTCGTTCAGGATCAGCGTGAACACCATCCCGAACCAGCCGTAGAAGGACGGCAGATCGATGCCTACGCCTTCGAGGAAATGACGCACGATGCCGTTATTGCCCAGCAGCATCAGCCAAGCCTGCGACACCACGATATCGGGCAGGATGATGGTGGCCAGGGGCAATAGCGCCACCAGCGTTTTACCGGGGAAGTCGTAGCGCGCCACCACATAGGCCAGCGGCGCGCCCAGCATCATCGCGCCGGTGGTCGAGGCCACACCCAGGATGATGGTGTTGAAAAACGCGGTGGTATAGCGCGGGTTGTCGAAAAACTGCCGGAATCCGTCCAAGCTGAGCTGGCCGGTTTGCGGGTCCAGGGCGCTATGGTGGAACAGGGCGACCAGGGGCCAGACCACCAGCGCCACCAGCACGACCAGACAAAACAGCGCGGGCCACAGCCAGGGCGAGCGCGACGAAGCAAAAAACTCGCTCAGCCGGCCGAAAGGGCCGGGCGCGGCGGGTTGAACATGCGAACTCATGACGCTTGCTCCCTCACGCCGTCACCAGCCGGCAAGCCTGGCTGAAGCTGAGATGAACCCGGGTGCCCGGCGCGTAGGCGGGGTCCAGAGCCGAAGGAACATCGACATTCAGCGTCGTGCCATCGGCCAGACGCAGGGCGTAGGTGGCTTTGAAACCCAGATACCGGCGGAAAATGACCTCGGCCGGCACGCGTCCGCCGGCGCCGCTCTCGGCATGCATCTCGACATGTTCCGGTCGCGCGGCGAGCATCGTGTCCGGACCCGGCGTGGGCCCAGGCACCGAAATGCGGCCCCCGGGGATGTCCACCAGTACGTCGCTGCCCTGCGGCTGTTGTGCCTGGACCTTGATCAGATTGGCCGCGCCGATAAAGTCTGCGGCGTAGGACGTCACGGGCCGGGCGTACAGACCCTCGGGCGTATCGAGCTGATCGATCCTGCCTTGGCGCAGCAACGCGATGCGGTCGGACATGGACAGGGCTTCTTCCTGGTCGTGCGTCACGAAAATCGCGGTGATGCGCGATTCCTGTTGCAGCTGGCGGATGACGTCGCGCATCTGGATGCGCAACTTGGCATCCAGATTCGACAGGGGCTCGTCCATCAGCAGCACGCGGGGCTCGATGACCAAAGCGCGAGCCAATGCCACGCGCTGACGCTGGCCGCCGGACAGTTCGCCCGGATAACGCGCCGGCAAATGACCCAGGCCGACACGCTCGAGCATATCGCCGACTTTTTGCTTGATCTGCTGCGCGGAGAATTTGCGCACGCGCAAACCATAGGCCACGTTGTCGAACACCGTTTTATCGGGGAACAGCGCGTAGTCCTGGAACACCATGCCGGTTTCGCGCTTGTGAGGCGGCATGCGGGTGATGTCCTCGTCATCCAGCAGCAAGCGTCCGCCATCCGGGATGATGAAACCCGCGATCATCCGCAAGAGCGTCGTCTTGCCACAGCCACTGGGGCCCAATAACGTAAAAAACTCTCCGTGCTCGATCGTGAGGGAGAGTTTGTCGATGATGGTCACGTCGCCATAGCGCTTGGTGACGTTCTCTATAGTGATTCTTGCCATTGAGTTCAGTGCTGCATACAAAGAGCCAAGACAAAGCATAACCCGATGTTGCGAAATGCTTGGCCCTCAGCCTAGGGGGCAAACCTGCCGGGAGGCGCGGTTACAAAAAGTATCGAGCACGCATTTTAGACGGTATCGGCGTGGGGCTAAAGCGCGTAACAGGCTGAGAATTCTGGATAGCGGGACAGTTGGTCCTAGTGGCCGAGCGAATGTAGATATGGGCGCCCCCCTTGCTATGCCCAGCAGACGGGTGACTCATACGGCCAAATGCGAAAAGGCGCCATCTGACTTGCAGATGGCGCCGGAGGCGCGAAGCTCAGACCTTGCCGCGACTCAAAAGCCGCAGGCGGCGTTCAGCCGATTAGCCGCGGGCCGAACGGTGCATGCTGGAAGCCGTGAGTGGCTCGCCCATGACCGACGCTGCTTTGCCGGTCCACTCGCCAGTCCATTTCTCCGCACTTTTCACGGCGTAGCTGATCAGCTTAGCTTGGTGACCAGGGGCGATGCCTTTGACCTCTTTCACGTCGGCATCATCGTGGTACAACCAAGTCCCGAACCCATTGTTCGTGTAGGCGGTGTAGTGCCCGGAATTCACTCCGCCGTCCTGGACCACGATTTCTCGTGGCTCTAGCTCCACTTGATACTTCTCTTTGGTCTTTTCATCGTGAATCACGATGAAAACGTTGGAGCCGAACTTGGCGTCCTTCAAGATGGTCTTGGTCGTCTCACCACTGTTTCGATCCCAGACGACTGGATTGATGTCGATGGTAAGCCGCTTCACCGCCGTCAAATCCGGAGTGGTCCACTGAGCCGAGAAATTGACTTTGCTATCAAAGGTATCCTCATCATTCCAGTGACATTCGCGCAGTTCATCCGCACACAATCGATCCATGATGCCTTGCATCGTGGCGAGGTCATCGCTACCGATGTTGATCGTCTGCATAAATGGCGACTGGGTACTGCCTGGGCGCGTCTCGCCGTTGAAGGTCTTGGTTGCTTGCAGCCCTAAGCCAAAGCCAGCTGCCTTATGAAGATCCATGGCCTCGAGCAGCTTTTGCATGAATTCGTGGGCATCGTTTTGTTTCCGGAGAATCTGGAAATCGCTCTTGAACTGGCGCGTCTTTTGCAGGCTTTGGAAGAATGCCCGCAATTCGCTGCCCGCCGTGGTTCCACCGGCCGCGTAGGCGTCCAGCAGAATCAGGAATTTTTTCGCGGCATCCTGTTTCCGCGGATCCTCGCACGTGTGGACCAGGTTATTAAGATGGTCGACGAGGACGTCTTCGCCCATCGCGGCGATCAACATTTTCAACGCAGAGTTGGCATAACAGGTCAGGCCCTTATTTTCAAAACCGATAGGTTGCGAATCGTTCCTGACGACTGTGAGTTTTTCCGCCGTTTCGATCACGCGCGACACGACGCGAGCATTCAAGGGCGTATGGCCGTCGTAGCTCACGTCATTGATCATCAGCGCACGCTCGGTCGCTCTGTCGCCATATTTAGCCGCGAGTGCGTGCATGAAGACACCCAATGCCTGGGCATTTTCGATCAATGCTGATTCCTCTGCGCTCTGGAGTTGATTGCAGTAGTCGACCACCGCTGGCAGGTCTCGAAAAATAGGAATGTGGCTCAGGGCGGCGAGCACATAGCCTTTGAACGTTCCGGCGGCAACCGTAGGACAGACTTCGTTATCGGTGTCTGGGGTGGCCGCCAGATAGTTCTCCAGCGTCTGGAGGTCGGCGAACGTCGTGAGGGGAATTGTGTTCATTTCGATGTTGGTGGGATGTTGGTTTAGCGCCGGATTGGATGTCAACGGTGCGCGAGAGTTAGTGCAACTGAAGTTGGTGACTCAAGCTTTCCAGCTGATCCACGAATTGCTCGAGAAATTCGTAGGCCTTTTCGCCATCAAGTTGTGACAGGGGCAGCTTGCTGACGTATAGGAGTGCACCCGACTGCGGTTCGCATGCGATCGTTCCTCCGTATTGCTGCGTAAGCTTCAGGTTGCGCGAAAGCACGTCTTGCAAGAATGCGCTTCCGCGGTTGTCCACGCCCTGCCCGAGCAGGCCCGTGAAGAGCCAACCAGAGGCGAGCGTCTCAATGGCAACGTATAGTTCCTGGTCAAGCACGATGCAGCATTGGCCGCTTTCGCCAAAGGACAGCGGTACACCGAGGCGTTCTCCTAGTTCGGCTAACACGTGTGTTTGCGGATGCATGGTGTCTCTCAGCGTGGTGTTGAATGGTCAATGACTGCCTAAGCTTGGTAACGGGTGCGGTGCAGCGGTTCCCATAGGTCGGCCGCTGGCGCATGTCCTTTAGTCCCATTTTTGGAGATGTGCCCAGGCGGGCACTCAACCACAGCTCGTAATGCGAGCCTACTTTAGGCACGCAAAATGCTGCATGGGATGACACCTTTCCCTTACTAAAGGAGGTTGTCATGACACCACGTATTCTTGCGTTACCTATCATCGCTGCCGGCATGGTGCTGGCAGGCTGCACGCATCACGGCAATTACGATCAGCGCAGCGACTACGATCGCTCGCAAATGCAGAACACTACCGCTGCGCCACCTCCGGCCAGCATGGACACCAACAACAGCAACTCCGCAGGCCCGCGCTATCCCAATACCGGTGGGAGCCGCTAATCGCCGCGAGTCGCCAACTACAAATCCACTCTACGCTTTTTCTGCTGCCTGCCCAATCTAGCGATAGGGCAGGCTTCTTGTTGTATCAGGCGACCATCGGCGCCGAAGCCTCGGGCATGAACACCGCGCGCAGGCAGTTATCCTGTTTGCTTTTGAACAGCTCGTAGCCCTTTGGGCCCTCGTCCAGCGACATGGGATGCGTCAATAAATAGGACGGATCCAACTTTCCGATTTGGATCAGATCAAACAGTTCCTTCACATAGCGCTGGCCGTGTTGCTGGCCCGAGCGCACCGTCAAAGCCTTATTCACGATGGCGCCCATCGGGAATTTGTCCATCAGGCCTCCATAGACACCCATGACCGAGACCACGCCGCCTTTACGGCACGCACGGATCGCCTGACGCAATGCGACACCGCGGTCGGTATGCATGAAGGTTTGCTGCTTCATGTAGTCGTACCAGTACTCGATGCCGGTGCCGTCTGCCTCCATGCCGACGCAGTCGATACAGCGGTCCGGCCCCCGGCCGCCCGTCATGTCTTGCAGGGCTTCGTGTACATCGACCTCTTCAAAATTCAACACCTCCGCGTGCCCGTGCAGTGCGGCCAGGCGCAGTCGTTCGGGCACCTTGTCGATGGCGATGACGCGTTCCGCGCCACGTAGATAGGCCGAGCATATGGCCATCTGCCCGACGCCGCCGCATCCCCAGACCGCGACCACATCCCCCGGCTGCACGTCCGCCAGATCCGCGCCCATATAGCCCGTGGGCACGGCGTCGGAAACAAACAGCGCCTGATCGTCGCGCACGCCCTCGGGTATTTTGAAGGCGTTGGTCTCGCCAAACGGCACGCGAATATATTCCGCATGACTGCCTGCGTAGCCGCCAAACGCATGGCTATATCCAATAATCCCGGCGCACGCCTGACCGTACGCGAGCTCGGTCAGTTGTGGTTTTGGATTGGTGTTATCGCAGCACGAGAAGGCTTTCCTCAAGCAGTGTTCGCAGGACCCGCAAGCCAGAATCGAGACAACCACCACGCGATCGCCTTTTTGCAGCGTGCTTACGTTTTTGCCTACATCGACGATTTCGCCGATGAATTCATGCCCCAGCACGTCGCCGGGTTTCAGGGCGGGCACATATCCACCAATCAAATGCAAGTCTGACCCGCAGACTGACGACATCGTCACCCGCACGAGGATGTCGTGCGGATTCACAATTTCCGGATCAGGGATGCGTTCGATGCTAAGTTGATTCGTGCCTTGCCAGCAGAGTGCGCGCATAGTTCTGCTCCTTATGCTTGAGTACGGGTCTGGGAGGTCGTGGCGTCGCCAGTTTCCAAAACCTGTTTCAGCCGGCGCAGGTCGTCGGCCAGTTGATTGTTCGGGGTCTCGGCGGTTTTCAATTGGCTGACCAGCCGGCCGGCATGGCCGTACGGTGGCTGGTAGCTGATCTGCGCGCGGACTTCGGTGCCACGACCGCCCGGCGCGTCGCGGAATTCGACCCAGCCGGCGTTGGGGATGTCGGCCTGGGCTTCGGCTTCCCACGCAATGCGTTCGTTCTCCACATCCTCCATGACATAGGAGATCCACTGAACACTGCGGCCCAGGGGCGCTTTCACCGTCCAGCGCGAACGTTGGGGCGTGATGGTTTCTACCTGTTCTACGTGCTGCATGAATCGCGGCAGGTTCGCGAAGTCGCGCCAAAACCGATAGATCTCTTCGCGTGGACGATTGATGGTGACGGCGTAGTTGACGACCGTGGCGATCGGCCAGTTGCGTTCTTCGGCGACCTCGCGCTCGTAGGGCTTGGGTTGCAGGGCGCATTTCAACGCACACCGGCCGGTGCCGGCGCGCGCCAGCAGCCCGGCTCCTCCCAACAGGGCGAGCTTGGCTAGCAGGCCGTCTCGGCCGGCGCCCCAGGCGAGAAGCAGCGCACCCGCCGCCCCCGAGGCCACGCGCTCGGGCGCGGCGAGCTTGGCGCTGCGGTCGCGCTTGGCGAAGGGTGGAGCGGTATCAGGTGCCTCCCGCGCGGTCCGTCTGGAGGTGGGGGCGGTGGGGTCGAAGG
>NZ_WSJB01000011.1 GCF_009763255.1 Bordetella sp. 02P26C-1
GATCCAGATAGATGGTGCCGCCGTTGCCCGCCGCCCCACCCGAGCCCCCGACAGCCACGGTGACATTGGTGGCGCCGGACACGCCGGACGCCGTCGCGGTGCCGCCTGTGCCGCCTCCACCGCCGATGGACTGCAGCACGATGCCGTCCGCGTAAGTACCCTGGGTCGAGATGGTGCCCGTGAAGCTGTTCAAAGTCACTGCGCCGCCGCCTCCTGCCGCACCGCCCTTGCCGCCCACGGACAACTGCATGGCATATGAATTGGAATCATCGCCTTCGTCTGACGGCGCGTTGCCTTTGCTGTCCGAGTCGCCGGAATCGGCGCCCGCCGATCCACCCAAACCCCCACCGCCGCCAATCGACTGGGCGAGAATGCCATCGGCATCGCCGCCCGCGGTTTTGATTGCGCCCTGAGGCGTTAACGTCAGTGCCGCGCCGTCGCCTGCGGTGGCGCCCTTGGCGCCTACGGAGATGTCTACACTGGCTTGGGAGCCGCTGCCATCGTCATTGCCACCGCCCCCGCCGTCGCCACTGTCGCCGCCGGAGCCCGACGCGGATAGCTGGACCGTCCCGCCTTGCGAGGCGCCGCCACCGCCGCCAATCGATTGCAAGAGCATGCCGCGCGATCCGGATCCGTAGGTTTGCAGCAGCGAGCCGGCATCCAATTGCGCGGTCATCGTGCCCCCATTGCCGCCGCCCCCACCTGTGCCACCGACGCCTACGGTGGCGTTGATCGATTGCCCCGAGCCTCCCGTTTTGCTGCTGCCGATGCCGGCATTGCCGCCGCCGCCGCCGATGGTCTGCACCATCACCGCGTTGGAGAAATCATCGTAGGTGGTGATGGACGAAGTGCCATCAACATACAGCTCGGCTTGGCCGCCATGACCACCCGCGCCCCCGCTGCCGCCCAAGGCCACGCTGACGGTGATCTGGAGGGTGTCGTCGGGTGCCGCCGTGGAGGTCGTGCTCATCGCGTGCGATGCGCCGCCCGCGCCGCCGCCGCCGCCGAGGGTTTGGGCAAGCACCCCGTGTGAACCGACACCGCCCGTGGCCACTTTCGTGCCCTGCTCCAGCACTACCTTCAGAATGCCGCCGTTGCCGCCGCTGCCTCCCGCTCCGCCCAGCGCTAGCGTGGTCGCGATGGCAATCGAGCCGTCGCCGGTGGGAATACCCAGATCCAGGTCATTGGCCTGCGCACTGCCGCCGTTGCCGCCGCCACCGCCGATGGCCTGGGCCAGTACCCCATAGGAATCCGCGACCGCGATGTTCGATTGCCCGCCGCCCGTGGTGACGCCCGTGTTTTTCAGGCCCACCGCGACAGTCCCACTGCCGCCGCCATTGCCGGCCGTGCCGCCAATGGTCACTGCGGTGCCGAAGAACGCGTTCAGGCTGGAGCCATGCGCGGCGCCGCCATTGCCGCCACCACCACCGATCGATTGGGCTACGATGGCCGGCGCGGCGATGCCCTGAGTGCTGACGCTGGAATTTTCCAGGCCTATGGTGGTGTTGCCGCTGTTGCCGCCTTGCGCGCCCGCGCCGCCGATGGACAGACTGACGAAGTCGATGCCCTCCTGCGTTGAAGAACCCCCGGTGCCGCCCCCGCCGCCGATCGATTGCGCCAGCAGGCCTATCGCGCCGGCTCCCTGTGTCGCCAGCTTTGTCCCGGAGCCGAGTATTTGCACCACCACGCCTGTACCGCCGCCGCTGCCACTGCCACCCAGTGCAGGGGGCGCGACGGATTCCCCGGCAGACAGGCTGAAAACGCTGCCGCCATTGCCGCCGCCGCCGCCGATCGATTGCGCGACCGCGCCGTGTGCGTAAAGGCCCGACGTCGTGATCGCGCTGCCGCTTTGCAGGTTGATATTGACGGTGTCCGCGTCGCCAGCGGCGCCACCCTGCCCACCTACCGCGGACACGCCCGCCGCCGAACCCGCATTGCCGCCGCCACCGCCGATGGACTGCGCCAGGATTCCAATTCCTGCCTCGCCCGTGGTCGTGATCGCGCCGCTTAACGTCGTGTCAACGGTGCCGCCTGTGTTGCCGCTACCGGCCGTGCCGCCCACGGAAATGATGCCGGAGGCGCTGCCGGCATTGCCACCGCCGCCGCCAATCGACTGCAACAGGCCGCCAATCGCGCCTGTTCCTGTCGTGTTGACCGTCCCGCCCAGGTTCGCCTTTACGGACCCGCCATTGCCGCCGGCACCGCCGCCACCGCCCAGTGCGATCACTCCGCTCCCGGTCGCGCCGGTACCACCACTACCGCCCAGGGATTGCGCCAGTATTCCATGGGCGTACTGGCCGGATGTCGATACCGCCGCAGCGGTATTGACGGTCGATTGCCCGCCATTGCCGCCCACGCCGCCGTCGCCCGAGCTGCCGTTTATCCAACTGCTCCACGCGCCGCCAGAGCCGCCTGCGCCGGCCATGGACTGAGTCACGACTGCGATGGCGTAGTCGCCGGTGGTCTTGATCTGTGTGGCGCTGTCCAGGTTCGCGGTGGCGACGCTACCGCCTGCGCCTTGACCGCCTTGGCTGGTACCCAAGCCTCCCAGCCCGCCTATGCTCTGCACCAGTACGCCGTATGCGCCCGTGCCAGAAGTGTTGACCGAGCTGTTGTCGAGGGTGGCCGTGGCGGCACCTGCCGCGCCACCATCGCCCCCGTTGGAGGCGGGAGGCTGCGAGTTGTTGGCATCGGTCCCGCCATTGCCGCCGCGCGACACTACTTGTACGCCGTAGAGATAGTCGCCGGTCGCCGTGACGGCCGCGTTGTAGACATTGGCCTCGGCGCCCAGCGAGTCGCCGCCCTCGCCCCCGGTGCCGTCGTTGGTGCCGTAGTTTCCGCCATGCCCGCCCAGCGACATCGCCAGGATGGCGGCACTGTCGTCCTGGGTCGCTTGGGTGGTGGCCGCCGTGATGGTGGTGAGCACGCTGCCGGGGCCGTTCGATCCGACGTTGGCCGTAACCTGCCCGGCTTGTCCGCCATCACCGCCTTGATCTTCGGTAAAGGTGTTTGTGCCGCCTTCGCCGCCGATACTGCTAGCCACGACCGCAGCGACGCTGCTGCAGCGGCTCACGCCAAACGTGTTGCTGCAGGCGGTCTGAGCCGTCGGAGACCAATAGACGGCCACGTTGCCCGTCACGTTGGCAGTCGCGCTCCAGGCGTTGCCGCCCGCGCCGGTGGGCTCTCCGTCACTGTTGTCCCCCTTGGTTTGATCGCCTCCTCTGCCTCCCAGACTCTGTGCGACGACGCCCCATCCCATGTCGTTGCCGTTCAGATACGCCGCGGCAGTGCCCAGCGATACGTTGGCTGCGCTGGTGACAGTGACCGAGGCGGCGCTGCCGCCGGTGCCACCGTAATGATCGATCACGCCTGCGTCGGGTTGCGCACCCATGCCGCCACGCGAACTGCCCAATAGGCCGATGACGCCGTGCTGGAGGTTGGCGCCCGGCGCCGTCGGTGCTGAGATGGTGATGTTGGCACCGGCGGTATTAGTCAGGTTGACCTGCGCGCCGTCGCCACCGTTGCCGCCGTTGTCATGCGAGTCGGGCGTGGCACCATTGCCGCCAATACTGGCCGCCCGCACACCGATGACCAAGGTATCGCTGCTCGTGGGGGTGATGGCGACCGTGCCGCTGTTGGTATACGTGACAGCGCCGGCCTGCCCACCGTTCACGTTGTCTGCAGTGCCGACGGTCCCTTGGCTGACCTCCTGTACACCGACTGCGATCGAACTTGGATCGGCGGCGAGCGCCGGGGTGGTCGCGAGCAGCGACAAGGCAAAGGGGCTTGCGATGGGCTTCATGGGAGTGAGATCCGGTACGAGACGGCAGCGAACGTGGCGCTGCACGCCATCCTCCGGTTCGAACGGCCCAGGTGTCTATCGGTTTTGCGCTGCAGATGTACGGAATAACGTATTTTTCAATATGAAAGTTTAAGTAATAACCAGACACGCTGGCATTCGATGAGCCCGTATTGACTCCGATCTCGGCGCTAGCGGCTGGCTTGCGAATCGCCGAACCGATCTAGCGCCCCCAGGCCTTCAACTTCGCTACTGGGGTAGCCCAGGCGACTGCGGCTGCGTTTCGTCGTCAAAATCCATCGTATCCAAATCCGTGTCTGTAGGCAGCGGTTTCCCAAATATCTTCAGCCACACGAAGCCGAGCACGCCTGCAGTCAGAGACGCCAACAGGATCGCCATCTTGGAAGCGTTGATAACTTCCAGGTTGCCGGTGAATGCCAGATTGGTGATGAAGATCGACATCGTGAACCCAATGCCGCCTAACAGCCCCGCTCCGAAGATATGACGCCAGCGCAGATCGAGTGGAAGCTTACAGATGCCAATCGCGACGGCCAAGAAGCACAGCAGCGTAATACCCACCGGTTTGCCCATCACCAAGCCAGCAAGAATGCCAACGCTATTGTTCGAACTGAGTTCTTGTGCCCAATCGCCGCCGATGATGATGCCGGTGTTAGCGAGCGCAAAGATGGGCAGAATGATGAAAGCCACGGGCTTGTGCAAAATGTGCTCTAGCCGATGTGACAGCGAATGTTCGTCATCCTGTTTCGCGGTGAAGGGAATGGCGAAGGCCAACAGAATCCCAGCAATCGTGGCATGCACGCCCGATTTCAACATCAGCACCCACATCACTGCGCCGCCCACCAGGTACAGCGCGAGCGAGGTCACGCGCAGAAAGCGATTCATACATGCCAGTACCGCAAATACCGCCAAGGCGCCGAGCAAATAAGCCCACGACAATTCAGCGGTATAGAAGACCGCGATAACGATGATCGCGCCCAGGTCGTCCATCACCGCGAGCGCGGTAAGAAATACTTTAAGTGAAGCGGGAACACGGCTTCCCAGCAAAGCCAGAATACCCAGTGCAAAGGCGATATCCGTGGCCATCGGAATGCCCATCCCCGGCTGCGTGGGCGTTCCTGCATTGAGCAAAAAGTGAATCGAGGCCGGCACGATAATGCCGCCGGCGGCCGCGATAATGGGTAGCAGCGCGTTCTTAAAATCCGAAAGTTCGCCGTTGTACAACTCGCGTTTGAGCTCCAGGCCTATCAATAGAAAAAAGATTGCCATGAGGGCATCGTTGACCCAGTGCTCGATGCTCAATCCCGCGACCTTCACCTGCCATGCATGAAGGTACGCATCGCCCGCTGCAGAGTTCGCGATCAGCAAGGAGATGATGGTACAGGCGATCAACATAATGCCGCCCGCCTTCTCGGATTCGAAGAACTGTTTGAACGTGTTGGATAGCCTCTTTTCTACGATGGTCATAATGTCCTTTGCGTCTGAGATTGGTCGGTATATGAGGGGGAAGAGTCGTAGGCCGGCCAGACTGCAACGGGCTGTAGGACCAGGCGCGCGAACGCCCACGACGGCTCGATGCAGCTAGCGTCGACTGTGCAAAAGAGGAAAAGTCTGGAACAGAGAAAGCCCGGCCGTGCGCCGCAGCGTCGAGATGGAGATGCGATGTGTGGGAATTGTGGGCATATAAGGGACGCGCCTGTGGCGCGTGGCGGCCCGACCATCGCATTCCCTGCCACACGTGAATGTGTGAGCACCCGGGCTGAGTATACCCGGATGAGGTCTGTCGATGGAACTACTGGTTCAGCGCGGCTTTGGCGGCTTCTTCCGGGGTCAGACCGTCATAAAACATGTCGGTAAACCACTCGGCTTCGTCTTCGATATGTTGTTGAGCTTCTTCGCGCGACGCGCCAGCCGCGACGAACAATTCTTCTACTTCGGTACACCATTGGATCAGCGCGACTTCGTCGGGATCCGGGGGTTCAGGCTTTTTGGCCATGACTTGCTCCTGTGGATAGATAGACGAATCATACTGCGCGTGGGCCGACGCAATGACGTAAAAAAGCCCGGCATTTGCCGGGCACTCAATCGGTAAGCTTTACGCTTACTTCATGGCTTTGTAACGGTTGCGCAGGTCGCGAACTTGATCATGGTTGCGCAGCACGCCCTGGTATTGGCGTTCAACGATAGCGCGGATGTTTTCGGGCAGCGCTTCCTTCAGTGCATCGCTGTATTGCGCCTTGGCGACGTCTTCACCGCGTTCGCATTCTTCGAGGATCGCGAGATCGTCGCGACCGGCCACGGCGGCCTTCAGGTTAGTCCAACCGCGATGGATGGCGCCGGCCACCGTGCCGCTGTCTTCCGGCTTGCCGCCGAGTTGGCTCACTACGGTTTGCAGTTCGGCGGCGCCGGCAGCACAATCGCGCGCGCGGCTTTCAAACAACATTTTCAGCTCGGCCGTCTTTGTGTCCTCGGCGGCAGCGAGAAATCCTTTTTCGCCGTTCTTGGAGGTCTCAATTAGGTTGTTCAATACTTTAACGACATGATCGGCCATATGAATCTCCTTTAGCGTTAGTGCGGATGGTGAGGGATGACCCTCTGCGTCAGTCAACGTCGCAAGTAGCGTGCCCGTGGTGATCTTGGCCAGGATAAGGGCTTCAATAGACAGCGATAAACCCTGGCGCAATGCGGCACACGCGCTAAAGCGGTAAAGATGATTGAATCGGGTACCAGACGTGCTTACATTCTTGCGCATTGAGCGCGTCGCCCCGATGCGTTTACGTTCATTAGGAGTTCCAACTCATGCCCAGCCGTGCTCTCGTATGGATGCGACGCGATCTGCGTTGTGTGGATAACGCCGCGCTCTACCATGCGTTGCGACGCCATGAACACGTGTACTGCGCGTTTGTGTTTGACACGGATATTCTCGACGTGTTGCCTTCGCGCAGAGATCGGCGGGTGGAGTTCATACTGGCTAGCGTGCGCGAACTGGATGAGGCCTTGCGTGGGTTAGCCAAGCGCAGTGGCGCGCCGGGCGGCGGACTTATCGTCAGGCATGGATCGGCGCTGCAATGTATTGTCGAACTGGCCGGTCAACTCGGGGTGCAGGAGGTGTTGACCAATCGCGACTATGAGCCTGACGCGATAGCGCGGGATGAGCAAGTCGCAAACGCGCTGCGCGCGAATGGGATTTCGTTTAGCGATTACAAGGACCAAGTCCTGCTGGATCGGGACGAGGTGCTGAACCAACAGGGCAAGCCGTATAGTGTGTTCACGCCGTATAAGCGCGCGTGGCTGGCCAAGCTGGACGAGTTCCAGTTAAAGGCATATCCGGTTGATCGGTACGCACGGAATTTAGCCTCGCTGCCGGGAGGCGAGTCCATCCCCACGCTGGAACAGCTGGGTTTCGAGAAAACGAATTTGACCGCGCTACCCTTGCCGGCCGGCATGCAAGGCGGCGAGCAATTGCTGCAGGATTTCCTGCCGCGTATGGCGGCGTATAAAGAGGCTCGCGATTTTCCGGGACGCAAGGGTGTCTCGTATCTGTCCGTGCATCTGCGATTCGGCACGGTGTCGATTCGGCGACTGGCGGCCTATGCTGCACAACGCGCGGCGCAAGGATGCGAAGGGGCGCAGACCTGGCTGTCAGAGCTTGCGTGGCGCGACTTTTACTTCATGATTTTGTGGCATCACCCACATGTGGTGACTCAGGCGTATCGGTCGGAATACGACCGGGTCAGCTGGGATGATGAACCGGCATTGTGGCAGGCTTGGTGCGAGGCACGTACCGGCTATCCATTGATCGACGCGGCGATGCGTCAATTGCTGCAGACTGGCTATATGCACAACCGCTTGCGCATGGTGGTGGCCAGCTTTTTGACCAAGGATCTAGGAATCGATTGGCGGCTGGGCGAGCGTTTCTTTGCCCGACATTTGAACGACTATGACTTGGCGGCGAATAACGGCGGATGGCAATGGGCCGCGTCCACGGGTTGCGATGCGCAGCCGTGGTTTCGTATCTTCAACCCCGTCGCGCAATCGCAGCGTTTCGATCCGGACGGTACGTTCATTCGACGTTATGTGCCCGAGTTGGCGCGGGTGCCCGACCGCCATATTCACTACCCTGCCGCCATGAAAGCGCGTGAGCTGGCGGCTTGTGGCGTGCGGCTTGGGGAGACGTATCCCATGCCTGTCGTGGATCATGCGCGGGCGCGGCAGCGCACATTAATGCGGTTTTCGTTTCTCGGTGAAGAAGAGTAAGCGACGAAACGTGCGCCGGCCGTCATCGATGGCTATGTGAACTTAAAGCTGCTCGAACCGCTTGTATTGTTTATCCGCATAGATCCGTTCCGTGATCACCTCTTTGACCACGGCCGATGGCGGGCCTCGGTGCAGCCATTGCAGCATGTGGTCCACTTGATCGGGCGTGCCTTGCACCATGGCTTGTACGGTTCCGTCTTCCATGTTTTGCACCCAGCCCGTCACCCCCAGCATATGGGCGCGCCGTACGGTGGCGTGACGGTAGCCCACGCCTTGAACAACCCCTTTGATAATGGCGTGGACGGTTTCGTGTTGCGGGACTTGCATGACGATCCTTTGATACCCGGTTATCTCGATAATTCAGTCGGCAAACGCGGCGCGTATACTGATGCCGCACGCGCTGTGCCAGAGGGCCGCGCCCTGCCCGTCTTGTCGGGTCAGGAAACGACGCAGCGTCGGTTTCCATTGTCCGCCCTCTATTTTGCATGAATGTCCCATGAACCCGAATCTTGCCAAGATCACTTGCATCGAAGACTTGCGCGTATTGGCGCAAAAGCGCGTACCGCGCATGTTTTATGACTATGCCGACTCCGGCGCCTGGACTGAAAGCACGTATCGCGCGAACGAAACGGATCTGCAGCGCATCAAGCTGCGTCAGCGCGTGGCGGTCAATATGGAAGGACGGTCGTTGCGCACCACGATGGCGGGTGCCGATGCCGTGATGCCGGTGGCGATTGCCCCTACTGGCTTGACCGGCATGCAGCATGCCGATGGCGAGATCCTGGCGGCGCAGGCGGCCGAGGAATTCGGCGTGCCCTTTACGCTGTCGACGATGAGCATTTGTTCGATAGAGGACGTCGCGCGGGCCACGAAAAAGCCATTCTGGTTCCAGCTGTACGTGATGCGCGATCGAGATTTCGTCGCCAGCCTGATCGACCGCGCCAAGGCGGCCAATTGCTCGGCGCTGGTGCTGACGCTGGATCTGCAGATCATGGGGCAGCGCCATAAGGACATCCGCAATGGTCTGTCCACACCGCCTAAACTGACGCTGGCAAACATGCTGAATCTGGCCACCAAGCCGCGCTGGTGTATGGGGATGTTGGGCACATCGCGTCGCACGTTTGGCAATATCGTGGGGCATGCCAAGGGCGTGGGGGATATGTCTTCGTTGGGTGCTTGGACAGCGCAGCAATTCGATCCCTGCCTGAGCTGGAAGGATGTGGAATGGATCAAGCAGCGTTGGGGCGGCAAGCTGATCCTCAAAGGCGTGCTGGACGAGGAAGACGCCCGCATGGCGGCCGAGACCGGCGCGGATGCGCTGATCGTCAGCAATCATGGCGGGCGCCAGCTCGATGGCGCGATGTCCTCGATCGCCGCCCTGCCCGCGATTGCCGATGCCGTGGGCTCGCGTATCGAAGTCTGGATGGATGGCGGTATCCGCTCGGGTCAGGATGTGCTCAAAGCCGTCTGCCTGGGTGCGCGCGGCACCATGATCGGCCGGGCGTTCTTGTATGGGCTGGGCGCCTATGGGAAAGCCGGGGTGACGCGCGCCCTGGAAATCCTTTACAAAGAAATGGATGTCACGATGGCGCTATGCGGGCGCAAGAGCCTGACGCCCGGCGATCGCAGTTTGCTGCTGCCAGGGACGTACCCGCAATAACATTCGACGGGGCGAATGCGCATGCGGCGAGGGTAAAACCGCAAAATCTGCAAAGCACCCTCCGCTACAGTGACGTCACTGGAGAACGCATGAAGCCCCGAACCCGTCTTCATTACGCCGCCCGGCTGGAACCGGTGCTGCGTTGGCTGGCGGCGCATCCCGATGCCGCGCCGGACCTGTATCACCTGGCCGACTTGGCGTGCCTGTCGCCCTATCATTTCCACCGCGTATATCGCGGATTGATGGGCGAGACGGTCAAGGCGACGATGCTGCGAGCCCGCATGCATCGGGCCTCGGTGGATCTCGCCGAAGGTCGCCCGTTGAGTCAGGTGGCCGCACGCGCGGGATATACGTCGATCGCGGCTTTTAATCGCGCGTTCGGGTCGGCATTTGGCATGCCGCCGGGCCGATATCGACAGGCGCGCTCCAGGCCCTTTAACCCTGAGGAGCTTGGCATGTACCCGATCACTATCGAGACTTTTGAAGGCGCGACCCTGGCGACCATTGCCCATCAAGGCGATTATCAGGAGATAGGCGCGACGTTCGATCAGCTTTTCCTGATGGCTACGGCGCGGGGGCTGGTCAATGATGCGACGCGCACTTTCGGCGTCTACTTCGATGACCCGGAGCAGGTGCCCACGGACGACTTGCGGGCGCTGGCCGGACTGACTTTGCCGGCCGGGCATCCTGTGGATAAGGACTTTGACGAATTCACGCTGCCGATTACGCGCTGTGCGGTGCTGCACTATACCGGGCCGTATAGCGAGATCGAGGCGGCGTACCAATGGTTGCTGGCAGAATGGCTGCCGGCCAGTGGCGAAGAAACGCGCGACTTTCCGATCTGGGAGGAATATCTGAACGACCCCAAGACGACGCCCGCTGCCGAATTGCAGACACGGATCTATCTGCCCTTGGCGTGACGGTGCCGGCCGCTATTGCGGGCGGTAGTCTTTCAGCTTGATGGTGAACGTGCCTTCGAGCATGGTCTGCTGGCGGGCGCGCACGCGAGCCATGAGCGCCTCCGGCACTTTGTTTTCGAAATTTCTCAGCGGTGCCAGCGCCGCCCCCTGGTAGCGCATGTGGGAATACTTGCCATAGTCGTCGGCCTGGAATGTGCCGCGTCGGACCATGGTGAGCGCGCGCTCAAGCGTGGGGCCCACATCCCAGACAGCCGAGGTGATGATGGTGTCCGGGTAATAGGGCTGCCGGTCGACCGCGTGACCGATGACGTACACCCCGCGCTGTTGGGCGGCCGCGACCGCGCCGGTACGTTCGGCATAGATCACGTCGACGCCCTGATCGATCAGGCGATGCGCGGCCTGGCGGGAGGCGATGGGATTGAAACGGCTTTCGATAAACGTGGTGGTGAACTTGGCATCCGGGTTGACCTCGCGCACGCCGTCCTTGAAGGCATGGACCAGGCGGTTGGTGCGTGGGATCGGATGGCCGGCGATCACGCCGATGTTGCCGCTTTTGCTGACCCCGCCGGCGATCATGCCGGCCAGGTACAGAGGCTCGTAGATGTGGCTGTCAAAGACGGCCAGATTAGGCTGTTGCGGGCGTTCGAACGAGCCGACCAGGAATGCGATTTTGGGATAGTCGCGCGCCACACGGTAGACCAGGGCGGTGTCCTCGAAGGCCTCGCCGATGATGAGCTCAGCGCCGTTTCGCGCATGCTCGCGTAGCTTGCGCTCGTAGTCGTTAGGGGCGACGTTTTCCGAATAGGCGTATTCGATGTCACCGCGTTGTTGCGCCGCTCTCAGCGCCGCGTTTACCCGCGAAGCCCACGACTGCTCGACCGGCACGCCATAGACGGCAGATACCTTTACAGGAGGGGTGGATTGCGCGCCTGAGGGCCCTGCCATCCAAAGTGCGCCCATGGCTGCGCCTAGCTGTAGGAACGCACGGCGGCGATGTCCAAGCGTAAGCGTAGAGGGATGAGAGGGCATTCGAGAGTTTTCCTTGTCGCCAAGCCGGGATGCGGCGCAACGTCGCCCATATGGCGTGCCATGGATCATGACCGAGGGATAGGCGCGCAGCAGCTTGTAAGCGCTGTAACGACGATTATAGAGAGCTTGTAGGGGTTACGCGACGACTATGAGGGCTTAATCCCGACGCAGTGTGTGGCAATTCGGTATCGTGTCGCTGGGATACTGTGCAGGGTTACGATTCGCGTGGATAGCCGCGGGCATTGCAGCGAGCGGGTGCAGAGGTGGGAGGCCTTATGAAAACGATTTATTTGGCAGGATTTGACGTGTTTCGTCAGGATGCGGTGGCGCATGGCGAGGCGCTAAAGCAACTCTGTCTGCGTTACGGTTTTGAAGGCTGGTATCCGCTGGATAACTCGGCGCCTGAGCACCTATCCGGACGCGCGTTGGCGCAATGGATATACGAGGCCAACGTCGATCTGATCCGGCGCGCGGACCTGGTCATGGCGAATATGAATCCGTTTCGCGGGCATGAACCCGACTCGGGCACCGCGTTCGAGGTCGGTTATGCGATTGCCTTGGACAAACCCGTGTTTGTCTACCTTGATGAGGCGCAATCGTTGGTGCAGCGCATCGCGGTCGATCAACGCGATGACCCGCCGCGTCATGTGGATGCGGCGGGTTATGCGGTCGAAGATTTCGGGTTGAATCTGAACTTGATGCTGGCGTGCAGCGCGACCGTGGTGGTGGGCGATGCCGAACAGTGCCTGGTCCGGATCGCGCAGTCGTTTGATGCCGATCCGGTCGTATCAGGCGGCGATCGCTGATTAGGCTGAGGCCATCTCCGCGTGCGCCGTTTCAGCGGTCGACGCGTCGGCGTGTGCTTGCTGACGTCGATAGTCGGCAAGCTCGGCGATGGTCAGCGCCACCAGACCATGCTCGGCGGCGTATCGCGCGATGGCGTCGCCGCGCGTCATGGTGCCATCCGGGTTCATCAGTTCGCATAGCACGGCTGCGGGACGCAGGCCCGCCAAGATGGCCAGATCCACCGAGCCTTCGGTATGGCCACGGCGCGTCAATACGCCGCCCGGCTGGGCGCGTAGCGGGAAAACATGGCCGGGGCTGACGATGTCGTCGGCCTGGGCGCCCGGCGCGATCGCCGTGCGGATGGTGGTCACGCGATCGAGCGCACTCACGCCCGTGGTCACGCCGTGGCGCGCCTCGATGGAAACGGTGAACGCGGTGCTGAAGCGGCTTTGGTTGCGGCTCACCATGGGCGGCAGTTGCAGGCGATCCAGCGTCTCATCGGTGAGGCACAGGCAAACAATGCCGCTGCAGTCGCGGATCAATTGGGCCATGACCGGCACGGTCAGTTTATCGGCGGCAACGATCAGGTCGGCTTCGTTTTCGCGATCATCATCGTCCATCAAAATGACGGGGCGGCCCAGACGCATATGATGCAGCGCGCGTGCCAGACGCATGTGTAACGGCTGGGCAAACAGATCGGGGGGGGAATACGCGGCAGCGCCGAAAGAAAAGGCGGTGCTGGTGGTGTTGATGGTTGACATTTGAAACGCTCTCGCAAAAAGGGTGGCGAAAAACGTTTCAGGGCTCATGACAGTCCAGCCGCGCCCAGGCTCGCTCAGGCGGCGTCGCGCATAGCGGGACACAGCGCCCGCGTATCGCGGGATCGGCTGGCACATCTTCTTTCATCCGGACTATGACCGTCGGCTCTGGTTTCGCACCAGATCTGCTGACCCCGATAGCCATAAGGCACCGGGCGCTCGCGGGCTCGCCCCTGTGGGGCTTACCGCCGGTGGGGAGTTACACCCCGCCCTGAAGACGTACTGCGATGCCGTCAATGACGACGGCATGAATCGGATTGTACGCTGAGATGGACGCGCCTCAGCCCTACTCGGCCTTGTCGGCTTTCTTGGGCTTTCGTTTCTTGAGTGCGAGCATGGTGCCGCGACAGTCGGCCGATCCGCAAAGACAGCGATAGGCTTCCTTGAGCGATTTCGTGATGCGGCCGTCGATGACCAGGCCGTAATCGTAGACCAGCTCCTCGCCGCGCTTGATATCGCGCAGGGCACGAATGAAAACGCGTTTACCGTTGGCGCTTTCTTCGGATTCGCAGTTGGGTTCACAGGAATGATTGAACCAGCGTGCGTCGTTGCCCTTGTCGCCACCGTCGATAACGCGGCCCGAGCTCAGCGCGAAATAGAACGTGTGATAGGGGTCATCCGGATTGGTGGGATGGCGGCGATCGGCTTCCTTGGCGCTGATGCGGGCGCCTTCGTACTCGATGATCTCGGTGCCGGCGGGAATCTTGCGTGCGGCAAATACGCCGTTGCCGTGCAGCTTGGAGCGGCGCACAACGTGCCAGGGTTTGGAAGGGTCAGCAGTGGTCATGTGAGAAAGCCTGTTAGCGGGCCAGCTGGGATTATAGGTGTAATGCCATTGTGGCTTAGGGCTCGGTCCCGCTGTGCAGCGGCAGTTGCGTTTCTTTTAGCCGGCGCAACACGAAACAGGACTTGCTGTGGCGGATACCTGGGATGCGATAGAGCTGTTCGCGCAGCAGCCGTTCATAGTCGCGCGTGTCGCGCACGGCGATGCGGATGTAGTAGTCATAGTCGCCCGAGACCAGAAAGGCTTCGAGGACTTCGGGGATTTGCGCGAGCGCACGGCCGAACTCGTACAACGTTTCTTCGCTGTGGCTCTCTAGTGTGATGTGAACGATGACCGTGTCCATGAAGCCTAAACTGGCCGGGTCCAGATCCACGGTATAGCCTCGGATCACGCCGGCCGATTCCATGCGCTTGATCCGATTCCAGCATGGCGTGGACGATAAACCGACTGCCGCGCCGATCTCGTTCAGACTGGCTCGCGCGTTTTGCTGCAGCACCCGCAAAATGGCGAGGTCGAATTTGTCCAGGTTCATTCTCTGCGCTCCGGGGGATTTGTAGATGAATTTACTGGAAAAATGCCCTAGACGTAGAAAATAAGAGAAATCTTCTGCGGGGAAAGGCATAAGATATCCACATGAACGATCGCCTCCACGCCAGCGCCTTAGCCGCTTTGAATTCCACTGACCTTCCTGCCCGCAATGGGGCCCAGGTTTTACTCGATACGCTGATTGCGCGGGGTGTCGATACCGTGTTCGGATATCCGGGCGGCGCGGTGCTGCCGCTGTACGACGCGCTGTATGCCGAACCGCGTTTGCGCCATGTGCTGGTGCGTCACGAACAAGCGGCGGTGCATGCGGCCGAAGGGTATGCGCGTACGACCGGCAAAACGGGCGTGGTGTTTGTGACGTCCGGGCCGGGGATGGCGAATACGACTTCGGGTTTGCTCGACGCGATGTGCGATTCGATTCCGGTGCTGTGTATCAGCGGCCAGGTCGCGACGACGGCAATTGGGACCGATGCGTTTCAGGAATGTGATGCGTTGGGTATTTCGCGATCGATCACGAAGTGGAATACGCAGATCCATGATGTGGACGACGTGGCCGAGGTCGTAGGTCGCGCATTCGATCTGACGCGCCAGGGCCGGCCGGGGCCGGTGCTGGTGGACTTACCGAAAGATGTGCAGCTCAAGCCCGCGACGCCGGGTGTGCAGATGTTGGCGGCAGCCGAGCAGGCGCGCACTGCGACCGCACGCGCGCGCCGTCAAAGCGCCAAGACGCATTTGAAGCTGCCGCAAACCGCCATACGCCGCGCGGCCGCGCTGATCGCGGATGCCAAGCAGCCGGTGTTCTATGGCGGTGGTGGACTCGTGAATTCGGGTCCGGCGGCATGTCAGGCGTTTACCGAACTCGTGCGTCAAACGGGGGCGCCTTGCACGTTGACGCTGATGGGTCTGGGTGCGTTCCCTGCCTCTGATTCCCAGTTCGTCGGCATGTTGGGCATGCACGGCACGCTTGAAGCCAACATGGCGATGCACGAGGCGGATCTGGTGGTTTGCATCGGTGCGCGCTTTGATGATCGCATCACCGGCAAACTGTCTGAGTTCTGCCCCCATGCGCGCAAGATCCATATCGATATCGATCCGACCTCGATCAACAAAGTGGTGCGGGTGGATGTGGCGTTGGTGGGTGACTGTCTGCCATTGATCGATGCGCTGCGCGAGGCTTTGAATGAACACGCTTTGCCAGCCGAGCGCTTGACGGATTGGTGGCGCAGGATCGATACGTGGCGGGCCAAGGATTGTTTAGCTTACTCCCCGACCCCGGAAGCTATCTTGCCGCAGCAATTGATGCACCGCTTGAATGCCGCGCTGGCATCGCGCGATGCGATTGTCTCGACCGATGTGGGACAGCACCAGATGTGGGCGGCACAGTATCTGCGATTCGATCAGCCGAATCGTTGGCTGACCTCGGGTGGCGCGGGCACCATGGGATATGGACTGCCGGCGGCCATCGGGGCGCAGGTGGCGCATCCGGATAAGACGGTCGTGTGCGTCAGTGGCGATGCATCGGTGTTGATGAACATTCAGGAGTTATCCACCGCTAAGCAGCACGAGACGCCTGTGAAGGTGGTGTTGTGCAATAACGGGTATATGGGGATGGTGCGGCAATGGCAGGAGCTGATTCACGGTGGGCGCTACAGCCACAGCTATAACGCTTCCTTGCCGGATTTTGTTGCGCTGGCTCGGGCGTTTGGTTGGGGGGCGGCTCGGGTGGATGATCCGGCGCAGCTGGATGCCGCGTTGGCCGAATGTCTGGCGCATCCGGGGCCGTATTTCTTGGATGTGGTTGTGCAGGCGCAGGAGAATTGCTTTCCTATGATGCCGGCGGGGATGGGGCATCATCGGATGATGTTGTCTGAAGGGGTTTGGTATGAGGATGACAGCGTTTGATGGGGTGGTGCTGTAGGTACTGGGGGGCGTTGATGGTTCTTTAGGCGTGCCGCGGGGTTGCCCTTGGCCCCGCGGGCCTAGTCGCAGCGGCTCGGCCCGTTATCAGGGGCCTCGGTCCCCTTCGGGGACTTCCCGCCGCTCAAAAGGCCCGCGTGGCCAAGGGCAACCCCGCAGCACTCACAGTGGGGGCATGCGGCCGCCACACATCGCAGGCGAAGCAAACCGTTTTTGGGGTCATCATTAGCACGGCGCCCTTTCTCAGCGCACATCATGAGCCGGCGTGCGGTGCCCGTAGGCGTCACCGGCCCGTTGAGCGGCGATTTAGCCTCGCGCAGCGAGGCCGAGGCCCCTGCTCGTGGGCCGAGTCGCGGCGATAGGGCCGGTGACGCCTACGGGCACCGTACGCCGGCGTCTTAAGAACGAACAACGCCCCATCTATCCCCCGCTCCCCCCAAAAGAAGCAAGCACCCAAAACACAATCAGCCCCTGAACGCAGCAAATCCCGCATTTCACGAGCCGACCGTATCACGACCGCATCAACTCACCATCAATCGTGCTTGATAGAGATCGTCTTCAGCACCGTAAATCCATACAGCGCCTCAAACCCTTTCTCACGCCCATGCCCGCTGGCTTTCACGCCGCCAAAGGGCAACTCAATCCCGCCGCCCGCGCCATAGTTGTTGATGAACACCTGCCCGCTGCGAACCTTGCGAGCGATGCGCAGTTGGCGTCCGCCATCGCGCGTCCAGACGCTGGCGGCCAGGCCGTATTCCGTGGCGTTGGCGATGCGAACCGCGTCGGCTTCGTCCTCGAACGGCATGGCGGCCAGAACCGGGCCAAAGACTTCCTCCTGCGCCAAGCGATGGTCCACCGGCACATCGCGCAGCAGAGTTGGCGCTTGGTAATAACCATCAGCAGGCGCGCCGTCGGCGATTTTGCCCTGCGCGGCCGTCGCGATGCCATCTTGCTCGGCAGACTTCAGGAAGCTTTGTACGCGTTCCAGCTGCGTTTTGCGGATCAGCGGGCCGCAATCCAGGTCCATCGTCGCCGAGCCTGTACGCAAGGCCGAGAAGGCCTCTGAGAGGCGTTCCAGCACGCGTTCATAGGCGCTGCGCTCGATCAGCAGACGGCTGCCCGCAGAGCAGGTCTGGCCCGCATTCTGCACGATGGCGTTGACGGCGACCGGAATCAGCGCATTGATGTCGGCGTCAGCGAACACGATCTGCGGCGATTTGCCACCCAGTTCCAGCGTGACCGGGATATGACGTTCCGCCGCGGTCTGCGTAACCAGTACGCCAATGCGCGGCGAGCCGGTGAACGAAATGTGGTCGATGCCAGGATGGCGCGTCAGCGCGTCGCCCGCTTCGTGGCCGTAGCCCGTCACGATGTTGATGGCGCCCGGCGGAAAGCCCACATCGGCGGCCAGTTCCGCTACGCGTAACAGCGACAGGCAGGCGTCTTCGGCGGGCTTCACCACGCAGGCATTACCGGCTGCCAATGCGCCGCCCACGCTGCGACCGAAGATCTGCAGCGGATAGTTCCACGGCACCACATGACCGGTCACGCCATGCGGCTCGCGCAGCGTCAGGACCGTGTAGCCATTTTGATAGGGCAAGGTCTCGCCATGCAGCTTATCCGCTGCACCGCCATAGAACTCGAAATACCGGGCGATGGCGATCACATCCGCGCGGGCTTGCTTGGTGGGCTTGCCGCAGTCGCGCGATTCGATCTCGGTCAGTTCATCGACATGGTCGAGGATCTTCAGCGAGAGTTTCAGCATCAGACGACCACGCTCGGCAGCGGTGAGCTTGCCCCATGCGCCTTCGTCAAACGCCTTGCGCGCCGCGCGTACGGCCAGATCGATGTCGGCGGCATTGCCGCGCGGGATGGTGTCGTATTCCTGGCCCGTCGACGGATCGATGACAGGAATCGTCTCGCCGGAGCTGCCAGGAACGGAACGGTTATCGATGAAATGCTGCTTCATGCCTGTGAACCTCAAATGTGTCGTTGCAGATAATGCCGGCGTGATCACCGGGCAGCTAAAACAAAATGGATAAACCTCCGTCCACGGCCAGTACCTGGCCATTGACGTAGGAAGCGGCGGGCGAAGCCAGAAAGACCGCCGCGCCAGCGATTTCTTCCGGACGCCCCCAACGGCCCATGGGATTGCGATGCGCCATGCGTTGAAAGACTTCCGGGTCCTTGACCATCGCAGTGTTGGTTTCGGTGGCGAAGGTCCCGGGAGCGATGGCGTTGCTGGTGATGCCCAATGGGCCCAGCTCCGCCGCTAACGCGCGCATCATGCCGGTCAAGCCTTGCTTGGCGGCCGGGTATACGGCGTCACCCGCACGCGCTAATTCACCGGCAACCGAGGTGATGGTGATGATGCGGCCCGACTTTTGTTTCACCATGCGCGCGGCGGCATGTTTGGATATCAGCATGCTGGCGACCAGATCCGTTTCGATGAGGGCGCGGATCTCGGCGGCAGTGATGGTTTGCAGCGTCTGACGATTGCGGGCGCCCACGTTGTTGACGAGGATGTCCAGACGACCGAAATCCGCGTCGATCTGTTCAAAGGCGCGCGTGACCGCGTCGTCGTCACCAACATCGAACGCCAGCGCTGTCGCCGTCAAACCCTCATCGCGCAGCGCCCGGGCCGCGGATTCGGTGGCTTCGGGATTGCGGCCGTTGATCAGCACATGGGCGCCGCTCGCGGCCATGGCGCGCGCCATACACAGGCCTAGCCCGCGTGCAGAGCCGGTGATGAGCGCAACCTGACCGGCCAGCGAAAACTGCTGGAGGAAAGCCTGGTTAGCGAGGGTGTTCGTCGTCATGATGCGGTCGGGAAAGTCTCGGCAAAATTATTCGCGGAACTCCGGGGCCCAATGCAGTAGCCTGCGCTCAAGCCATGTGACAGCGTACACCAGCGCGATGCCTACGACCGACAGCAGCGTGACCGCCGCGAACATGTCGGTGGCATTCAACGTAGCGAGCGCCGTCACCATCAAGTACCCCATGCCGGTAGTTGATCCAACGAATTCCGCGAGCACCACACCAATCAACGCAAAGCTGATCGCATTGGGCAGCGCGGCAAACGTCCATGCGGCAGCGGTGGGCACGCGCACGCGCCACAAGATCTGACGCGGCGATCCGCCCAGCGTGCGGCAGAAATCCACGAGTTCGCGTTCCACGCTGCGTCCGCCTTTATAGGTGTTGAAGAACACCAGGAAGAACACCACGAACCACGAGGTCACGACTTTCGATGCCAGCCCCAAACCAAAGAACATGGTGATCAGCGGCACGAACGCGATACGCGGCATGGAGTTAAAGGCAACGATAAACGGATTGAAGATATCGGCCAACATCCGGCTTCGGCTAAGCACCATGCCCACGATAAATCCGCTGCCTACGCCCACGACCAGGCCGACCAGCGTGGCCTCCAGCGTGAGCCATAGATGCGGCCATACCGAGCGCGGGCCGGGCTGCAGCCATTCCCATAATCGCGCGGCGATGCGCGACGGCTGGCTGATAAAGAACGGATCGAAGATCGTGTTCTGCGCGAACCACGGAATGCTGGTCAAAATCTGCCAGCCGCCGATGATGGTGGCGAGGATCAGCAGCTGCCAGGCCGTGATGCGCAGCCGTCGCCGCACTTGCGCGCGGCGGTCTTGTTGCAGTTGATCCTGCAAGGAAGAAGCGTCGATTGCAGTCATGAATACTCGGCGGCGCTAGGCCGCGGCACGGAATTGTTCGCCCAGCACGCTCCATAGACTTTGAACGTGCGAGACAAACTGTGGCGTCTCGCGCAATACAAAGACATCACGGGGATGCGGGATGGTGATGCGTTCATCGAGCAGGACACGGCTGGGTGGACCCGATAGCACGATGACGCGATCAGACAGTGTGATGGCTTCATCCAGATCGTGCGTCACCATCACAACGGTCTGCCCGAGCTTTCGCCAGATCTCGATCAGCTCGCGATGCAGGTGCGTCTTGGTGTGCGTGTCCAGCGCGCCGAAGGGTTCGTCCAGCAGCAGGATGCGTGGCTCGACCGCCAGACTCATCAAGAGCGCCACGCGCCGCCGCATGCCGCCCGATAACTGATGCGGATAGGCATCGCCAAAACCGGTGAGATGCCCCAATTCCAGTAGCTCGACGACACGGCGTTCGATCCGCGCCGGGTCCACGCCCTGGAATTTCAAGCCGAGCGCCACGTTCTTGCGCACGGTGTACCAGGGCAATAGCGTGTCTTTCTGAAAGATATAGCCCAGGGCTGGCGGCACCTGTCCGTTGACCAGCTCGCCCGCCACGCGGATGGTGCCGGTGGTGGGCGCCAGAAAGCCCGCGATCATGTTCAGCAGCGTGCTCTTGCCGCAGCCGGACGGCCCCACGATAGATACGAACTCGCCTTCCGCGATGGAAAGCGAGACGTTACCGATCGCATGAACCATTCCGGCGCGGCCCTGATAGGCCTTGCCGACCTCGGAGATTTCAATCATCGTCGTTTCACGTCCTGCCCGCTGCATCAGGCCGCTTTGCGCGCGCGTTCCACGAAGGACATGTCCACGCATTGAGCATACGGCACACGCTTGAGCTCTTCGTTCGAGAACTGGCGATCGTCGCCCATGATGGCGATCATGCGATCGTAGGCGGCTGGCGTGATGATGTTGTCCTTCAGGAAAACGGTGTCCTTATAAATCGTCAGCGTTTTCTCGATGGCCGGGCGCGGGAAGGCGTTCAGGTAGTCATCGTAGATCGTGTCGGTGATTTCCTGCACGCTGTGATCGGTGATGAAGTTCTGAGCCTTTACCAGCGCTGTGACGAACGCCTGCACGACTTCGGGGCGTTTCTGGATGGTGTCTTGCAGTGTCAGCGCGGCGATACCGGGCACGTCGCCGCCCATGAATTCATTCCACGCGGCTTCGGTGGTGGCGTCGAAAATCGGCACGCCCCAGCCTTCGGCCTTGGCTTGCTCCATCATCGACATGGTGGCCATGCTGGCCGATACCGAACCCGTTTTCAGCGCGCCCAGCATGGTGGCCAGATCGCCCAGCGGACGCACATCGACTTTGTCGGCGATGCCGGCCTGCTGCATGAGATAAACCGCCATCAACCATGTCACCGACTGCGGCTGCGTGGCGCCAACGCGCTTGCCGGCGAGGTCTTTTAGCGATTTGATTTTGCCGCTCTCGTAGTCCTCGCGGCGCACGATCACGTTGGCGTAGGTGAGCTTGCGATCGAAACCGAAGATCAGGCTCGCGGGTTTACCCGCCAAGGTCAACGCGGGCGCAGCAGTCGCGGCGGTGGCGCCAAACTGGATTTGCCCGGCCGCCAGCATCTGCATGGTGCGCGGGCCGCTTTGCGAATTCAGGTACTCAACTTCGAGGCCGCCTTCACCAAAGTAGCCTTTTTTGAACGCCACATACGCGGCAGAGAAAAACGGATCGATGCTACCCAAACCGAATACGGCTTTGCCGAGCTTGGCTTGCGCAAAAGCGGGCGCGCCGATGAGGCTGGTGCCGGCGATGGCGGCGGTAGAGGCCAGAAACTGGCGGCGGGAAAAGGCACCTGTTTGCGAGCGCTGCATGTCATCCTCGAGAGTTGTTGTACGAAATTATTTTGCGAAACGATACTGCAAATGTGGAAAGACCGTGGGATTTCCACGGTCTTTTTAATGATGTGAGCCGGATCATACGATAGGGGATAACCCGGCTGCCGACCCAGCCTCGTCAGCTTGCCGTTTTGGCAGCGGCTTTCTTGGCGGCGGTCTTCTTCGTCGCGGCCTTTTTGGTGGCGGCTTTTTTGGGCGCCGCTTTCTTGGCCGCTGACTTGGCGGCGGTTTTGCTTGCCGTCTTTGTCGCCGTCTTGGCCGGCGCGCGTCCCGGTTTCGCCGCGCGCGGCTCGAACTCAAAGCCGATCTTGCCGTCGGGCTGACGCACCAAGAACGCCTTGAACTTGCGATTGGTGCGGCTGGAGACGAATCCATCTAGCAGATCGGTACGGCCATTCGTCAGCAGTTTGTGCATCTGCTCGCGCGAGATCTCCTGCTGCAAAATGATCTTGCCCGAACGGAAGTCGCAGGACTTTTCCGGGCCCACCGATTTCTCGCACACGTAGCTCAAGCCATGCTCGAAGACATTCGCGTGGCACTTGGGGCAGCCGCCCACCGGCGTGTGTCCCGTAAAGTCCACCGCTTCGTTGTCTTCTTCGTCGTTCTGGCCGAAGTCGAATTCGAGCTTGTTTTCGTCGCTGAGCCGCAAGATGGCGGCGAACGGACGGCCCATCTTGCTGATAAAGCCTTGCAAGGGACCGATCTCGCGCTTGGCCAGCAGCTCTTCGACTTCCGGCAGTTCGAACGTGCGCCCACCCGGGTGCTTGCCGATGGAGAAGTCGCAGTTCGTGCAAGCGAAACGGCGATAGTTTTCCTTGACCACGCCGCCGCATTTGGGACATGGGGTTGTCAAGGTGGCATAGTCGCCGGGCACGGTGTCGCGCTCGTATTCCTTGGCGCGCTTGACGATGACCTGGGTCATTTGCGCGATTTCGCGCATGAAGGCCTCGCGGTTCAAACCGCCCTGCTCGATCTGCTTGAGCTTGTGCTCCCATTCGCCCGTGAGTTCGGGCGAGGTGAGTTCGGTCACGTCCAAACCCGCCAATAGCGTCATCAACTGGCGCGCCTTGGCGGTCGGAACAAGTTCCCTGCCCTCGCGGCGCAGGTAGCCTTCGCCTAGCAAACCTTCGATGATGCCCGCGCGCGTGGCCGGCGTGCCCAGGCCGCGCTCGGACATGGCTTCGCGTAGCTCTTCGTCGTCGACCAGCTTGCCCGCGCCTTCCATGGCCGACAGCAGCGTGGCTTCGGTGTAGCGGGCCGGCGGCTTGGTGGCCAGACCCACGGCCTCGACATCCTCGGTGCGCACGGTCTCGTTGTCGCCCACCGGCACGAGGTTGGCGTCCTCGCCTTGCGCTTCCTTGCCGTAGACGGCCAGCCAGCCCGGCGACACAAGCACTTTGCCCTCGGTCTTGAAGCGATGACCCTGCACTTCGGTCAAGCGCGTGGTGACGCGGTACTCGGCCGGCGGGAAAAACACGGCCAGGAAACGCTTTAACACCAGATCGTAAAGCTTGCCCTCGGCCTCGCTTAGATCGTGCGGGATTTGCAGCGTGGGGATGATGGCAAAGTGATCGGAGACCTTTTTATTGTCGAAGATGCGACGATTGGGTTTGACCCAGTTCTGCTCTATGACGGTGCCTGCGTGACGCGACAGGCCGCCCACGGCGTTCGAGCCGCCTTGGGCCAGCGCCTGCATGGTCTGGCGCACCGTGCCCACGTAATCCTCGGGCAGGTAGCGCGAATCGGTACGCGGATAGGTCAGTGCTTTATGGCGTTCGTACAGGGTCTGCGCCAGTGCGAGCGTGGTTTTGGCGGAAAAACCAAAACGGCCGTTGGCCTCGCGTTGCAGCGAGGTCAGGTCGTACAGGGCCGGCGACATCTGGGTCGAGGGCTTGGACTCTTCCGTGACTTGACCGGGCTGTTCGCGACACGCGGCCACTACACTTTGGGCAGCCGCCAGCGACCAGAGGCGCGAATCGCGCTTTTCCGGATCGCGTTCGTCTTTCTTGAAATCCGGATCGATCCAGCGGCCCTGATAGAGACCCGCGGCGGCGACAAAGGTCGCATGGACCTCCCAGTAATCGCGTGACACGAAGCGGCGGATACGTTCTTCGCGCTCGGCCACAATCGCCAGCGTCGGCGTTTGCACGCGTCCGACGGGCGTTTTAAAGAAACCGCCGTCCTTGCTGTTGAACGCCGTCATGGCGCGCGTGCCGTTGATGCCCACCAGCCAGTCGGCCTCGGCGCGCGAGCGGGCGGCGGCCTCCAGCGGCTTGAGCTGGGCGTCATCGCGCAGATTCTCGAACGCCTCGCGGATGGCGGCCTGCGTCATGGACTGCAGCCACAGCCGTTTGATCGGCTTTTTCACCCCGGCGTACTGAATGATGTAGCGGAAAATCAGTTCGCCCTCGCGCCCGGCGTCACAGGCGTTGATCAGGCCGTCGACGTCCTTGCGCTTGGCGAGTTTGACCAGGAGCTTCAGGCGCTCGGCGGATTTCTTATCGGCCGGGCCCAGCTCAAAGGCTGGCGGGATCACGGGCAGGTGCGTAAAGCTCCACTTCCCTTTGACGGGATCGTTGGGCGCGACCAGCCCCAGCAAATGTCCGATGCTGGAAGACAGCACGTAACGATCACTTTCAAAATAGTCCCCCTCGCGCACGAAGCCTCCTAGGGCGCGCGAGATATCAAGGGCCACCGAGGGTTTCTCGGCAATAATCAGCGTTTTGCTCATGGGTATCCAGTGGCGGCAGACCCGCCGGTGTAGCGCGGATGATACGAGGGGAGATTCGCCACATGCAAGTCAAGTCGGAAATTCGACAGCAATATGAGTTACATGCGTGGCGGCAATTTCTGGCCCGAAGCACCCTTTGGCTGGGGATCTGGCTGCTGGGATCCGCAGTCATTTGCGCCGTCGCGGCAAATTGGGACAGTGTGACAAAAACGCAGCGTTTCATTGGCGCGCAGGGGCTGCTCGCAATTTGCGTGCTCGCTGCCGCAGGGTCTGGCTGGCGGTGGCGGGCCGTTGACGACGCCCGTCAGTATGCGCCTTCTGCGTTATTGGCGCTGGCCGGGCTGCTGTTGGGCGCGTTGTTGGCGCTGCTGGGGCAAACGTATCAGACCGGGGCTGATACCTGGGAATTGTTTGCCGTCTGGGCCGGTCTGCTGCTGCCGTGGGCGCTGGTGGGCAGGACGCAGGTGGTGTGGCTGCTGTGGATGGGTGTGGTCAACGTCGCCGGCTTGCTCTATACCTGGGACGGGCATGTGTTTTGGCTGGCTGCGAGAGACGGCGAACAATTTTTGCCCTTGGTACTGGTGAATCTGCTCTTTCTGGCTGGCTGGGAAGTCGCGGGCCGGCGTGCGGGCGCGAGCATGCGGATCGGGCCGAGGCTATTGCTAGCCGGGGCGCTGGGGTTGCTGTTGGCGACACAATTCCTGTCGGCCCCGGATTATTACGGCTTGGGGTCCAGCCTGACTTGGGTATGGGCCGTGGTAACGGTGGGCCTGGGTTTTTACTACCAGCGTGTGCGCCGTGATCTGGTCGCGTTGGCGATCCTGGCCGCTGGTGTGATCGTGATGTCGCTGCGCATCGTGGGTGAATGGTGGTTGGACGTCGCCAACGGGCCCTGGGGGGCGCTCGCGCTCGCGGCGATCTTGATCGCCGAGGCGGTGGTGGCGGCGGGCTGGCTGCGGCGCCTGGCGGCAACCCTGCCAGCGGCGGGTACCCCAGACATTCCCGCTCCCCTTGCCGCACCGTGGTATGTGCAAGGGTTACTCGCCTTGAGCGCCTGGCTGGCGACATTGCTGCTGCTGCTTTTCCTGGTGGCGGTGGCCTGGGTGGAGTCCACCGAGGGAGCTTTAGTCAGCGGGCTGGTGCTTTGCGGACTCGCCGTGACGGGCTTGCGGGTGAGCACCCGCTTATTCTGGCGCCAGTGCCTGACGGCGATGGGTTTTGGCGGTCAGTTGTTGGTGTGGTTCGCGTTGCTGTTTGGGGACGCGACCTATGAGCTTCATACCGGCGTTTGGTTTTGTCTGCTCGTCGTGGGCGCGTTGGTCTACGCCTTTGGGCGGGATGTGCTGCTGCGGTTTTTAACGGCAGGACTCATTGCGCTTGCCTTGAGCGGGCTCATCGCATTGCAGTGGCTGTCCGGGATGGCGAATGAAGAACTGCTGTGGACGTTATGGGATGACAACGGGCTATCGACGCGGGTGTGGCTGCCGGTAGAGGTCGTCGGGGCATGGGCGGCGGCGGTTGCTTTTTATCTGGGGTACCGCCCGGTCTGGGCGGGGGCGGGTGTCGGGGAAGCCGGGCCTGGTGCGTCCCCGGAACCTCAACGCGTGGCGTTAACGGCGCAAGGCCGCTGGGTCGCCTTGCGTCCGTTGGCCTGGGCCTTCGCGTTGGCGGTGCAGCTGACGGTGGGAATGGTGGGCGGCGCATCAATCACGCACTTAGCCGCGTTGTGGCGGGGTGAGGCGCTGTTTGCGGTCATCGTCGTGGCTGGGGTGTTGCTACCGGCGGTCTGCGCGCTGGTGGTGCTATGGCCGCGCCGTGCCGTGCTGACGAGTGGCGTGGTGTGGGGTACGCCGTTGGGGTTGCTGTTGTTGGCCCTGTTCTGGTTACGGAGTCCGGGCGTGGCCTTCGCGCTCGCGTGGTTGCTGCTGGGTTACGGACAGAGGGACACACGACTGACGACGCTGGGCGTGGTGGGTCTGCTCGCGTATGTGATGTTTTACTACTACCAACTGCAGGTGCCGCTGATCGATAAAGCCTTGTGGCTGGGCGGCGCGGCGTTGTTGTTATTTTTCCTGCGTGCGCTCGTGTACTGGGTGCCGCGTTGGATGAAGACGATTGAGGTGCCCAGCGCCGTACGCCTGGCTCCGGCCTCCTCGGCCTTGCGTTGGCGTACGGTTGGCATGTTGGCGGGCTTGGGACTGATCCTCGCGGTGGTGAACACCACGATCTGGCAACGCGAAACACTGCTGGCGCAAGGGCGAGTCGTGATCCTGGAACTGGCGCCCGTGGATCCTCGATCGTTGATGCAGGGCGACTATATGGCGCTGAATTTCGCCGTCGCGGATTCGCTACGGCCGCGCTGGGATAGCGCCGCGCACGATCTGACGGGCGATGGATATGTCGTGCTGGCCTTGAATGGCGACGGCCTGGGACAGAAAGTGCGTACGCAGGAGGACGCGATGCCGCTAAAGCGGGAAGAAGTCGCGTTGCGGTACCGGATTCGCAATGGCGATGTGCGCATGGTGACCAATGCTTATTTCTTCCCGGAGGGACAGGCCGATCGTTACGCGAATGCTCGCTATGGCGAGTTGCGCGTGGGCGACGATGGCACTGCGCTGTTGGTGCGATTGCTGGATGGTGACCGGCAGCCGCTTTAGTGTTTTGTGCGGCTTGGTACGGTGCGCGAGTGCCGGATTAGCGGGACCGGAATCGATGCAGGCGAACGAAGTCCGGCGTGTCCTTAGGCGGCGTGCCGCACAAAGCGCCGCGCCCACAGCAAGGTCGCGCGTTGCAGGAATTCTTCGGGGGTGGCGACTTGTACCGGCGCGAAGCCGAGCGCCCGCCACGCGTGCTCCAGCATCAACATTGGCTGGCGGGTATCCAGCGCCGGCGCACCGTTCTGCTTGGATAGTTTCAGACCACTTTCGGGGTCGGTGATCAGGGGTACGTGCATGACACGCGGAGGCTGCGCGCCCAGCAGGCGGGCGAGGACACGCTGACGCGCGGTGGAGCTGAGCAGGTCCGCGCCGCGCACGATATCGGTGACGCCCTGCGCGGCGTCGTCTACGACGACGGCAAGCTGATAGGCCCATAAACCGTCTGCGCGTTTGAGCACGAAGTCACCCACGGCATGTTCGACGTCCTGCTGCTGTGGGCCGAGCCAGCGATCGGTAAAGGTTTCCACGCCGGGGGGCACGCGTAGCCGCCACGCGCGGGCTTGACGGCCTGGGGCCAGTCCGGCGCGGCAGGTGCCGGTATAGGGACGCTCGCCATCGGCATTGGTGTAGCCGCCGCGCAGGGCGGAGTCGGCGATTTCACGACGGGTGCAGCCGCAGCCATAGATCAGACCACGTTGCGCGAGCGCATCAAATGCTTGTTGATAGGCCTCGCCACGTTGGGACTGCCAGACGATGTCGCCATCCCAATGCAGGCCGAGGGCGCGCAGCTGGGACATGATGGTCTCGGCGGCACCCGGCACGGTGCGCGGCGTATCGACGTCTTCGATGCGCACCAGCCAGCGGCCGCCGTGCGCGCGGGCATCGAGCCAGCTGGCCAGGGCGGCGACTAAGGAACCCAGATGTAATGGACCGCTGGGACTCGGCGCGAAACGACCGACGTAGGTCACAACTCAGTGGAGCCGGCGGCTGCCCTCGTCATCGAGCAGCTCTTCGAGGACCAAGTTATCGATTTCGGCTTCCTGGCTCCAGAGGACCATGAGCGCGATGATTTTCATCTGATCGAGCGGCACGGGGGTCTCCGGCGCGGCCAAGGCGCGGTCGATGACGATTTCACGCAAGGGCGCGGGCAGCACGCCAGCGGATTCGAGGAATGCGATGAAGCCGATGGACTCGGAGCCCAGCTGACGGTATTCGGAATCGGTGTAGATGCGAGTGCCAGTGCTGGGCACTTGAGCCAGATCGACGCAGCGCTCGGTGGTTTCGGCCAGGCCATACAGCCAGCCGAGGGCGTCGTCTATGTCTTCGTGCTCGAAACCAGCTGCCGCCAGGCGCTTGGCCAGGATGTCTGCCGCGGGACAGGCTTGCGGGGTGTAGTAGTTTTCGAACAGATAAACGAGGATATCGAACATATGGCGCAAGGTATTGCCTGTTTGCACAGTCGGCCCGCATATCGGCAAACCAGCAAACGTGGATTTAAATGTACGCCGAATTGGGTGTGGGGGCAAATGGGTGAGTTCTGGGGTTTCTTTCGGCTGATTTGGGCGGGATGGTGGGGAGTTTGGGGCGATTATTGCCACGGACAGGGTTCTTTTGGCGCCACGGGCCGGGGTGTGAGGCACCCCGGCCTAGTCGCCTCGGCTCGGCCCCACGAGCAGGGGGCCGAGGTCCCTGCGGGACTGCCCTCGGCTCGATAGGCCGGCGTGGCTCACACCCCGGCCCGTGGCTCGCATTGTGCGCCCGCTTAGGCTGCGGGTAGAGGTTTGGCGTTTTCCAGTTTGAGTTGCGCCAGCTGACGGATGAAAACTGGGATGCAGATGGCCAGACCGATCAGGCCGCTGGTGTAGCCGGGGATGATGGTTAGCAAGGCGCCAATGACGCACAGCCAACGTTCCCACGTTTTCATCTTCACCAACATATAGCGGGAGAAGGCAGCGGAAAGCAGCGTCAGGCCGATGACGCAACCCAACAACGTTTCCCAGAATGCCGGCCACGTGAAGCCCTTGACCGAGATCAGGAGCGATGGCGAGAACACGAACACGAATGGGACGATCAGCTTGGTGATGCCTAATCGGAACGCGGTCACGCTGGTGCGCAGCGGGTCGCTGCCTGCCATGCCTGCTGCGGCGTAGGCGGCCAACGCCACGGGGGGTGTGATGTCGGCGAGGATGCCGAAATAGAACACGAAGAAGTGAGCGGCAATGGGTTGTACGCCGAGCTGCACCAGGATGGGCGCGGCGACGGCGACCATGATGAGGTAGTTAGCGGTGGTGGGTACGCCGCAACCCATCAGGACGCAGACGATACCGGTCATGACCAGTGCCGCGAGCAGCGTCAGCGTGGTCATGTTGGCGACAAAGTCCGGGATGACGGAATCCAGGCCGCCCGCGATGAACTGCGCGGCCGAGATCACGATGAACGAGAGCTTGAAGCCCACGCCGGTCAGGGTGACCACGCCAATGACTAGGCCCACGGTGCCGGCTGCGGCGCCAACGGCCAGCGCATACTTTGCACCGGTCTCGAATGAGTCGTACAGGTCGCGCCATTTCAGGCGTTGAAACGGGTTGAGCAGACCAACGATGATGCAGCCGGTGATGCCGGCGAATGCGGCAAGGTACGGGGTACGGCCACTGGCCAGCACGTAGATGAGGGCCACGAGCGGCAGCAGCGTGGGCCAGCGCCGCTTGAAGGATTCGCGCAGCTTGGGCATTTCATCGTCGCGCAGACCGCGCAGACCTTCGCGTTTGGCCTCGAAGTGCACCTGCATGAACATGCCGAAGAAATACAAAAAGGCCGGCGCAATGCCCGCGACAATGATTTGTTGATAAGGGATGCCGAGGAACTCGATCATCAGGAACGCGGCCGCGCCCATGATGGGGGGCGTGATTTGACCGCCCGTGCTGGAAGCGGCTTCCACGCCTGCCGCGAAATGGCGGGGGTAACCGATACGCACCATGGCCGGGATCGTCAGCGAGCCCACGGTTACGGCGTTGGCGACCGAGGATCCGGACAGCATGCCGAACATGGCCGAGCCAAAGACGGAGACCTTCGCGGGACCGCCTGCGTAGCGGCCCGCGACGAAGGACGCGACATCGAGGAACAACTGGCCTAGACCGATACGGCTGGCCAGCACGCCGAACAAGACGAAGTGAAACACGTAGGTGGCCACCACGCCCACGGCAACGCCGTAGACGCCCTGACTGGTCAGGTACATGTGGTTGACGATCTGCGACCACGAGTTGCCAGCGTGTTTAAGCAGGCCGGGAAACATCGGACCCAGCCAGGCGTAGGCAAGGAACACTAGCGCGATGACCGGCAATGGCCAGCCCATCGCGCGGCGTGTGCCCTCTAGCAGGCCAATGATCAGGATGGTGCCCATGGCCACGTCCATCGGCATCGGGTTGCCGACGCGAAAGGCGAGGTCTTCGAAAATGTACGGGATATAGAGAACGCTGAAGGCCAGCACGATGGCAATGGCCCAGTCGTAGAGCGGCACGCCGCCGGGGGCATACCAGGTCGAGCGTGGCTCGCGTTTGTAGTGGGCCTTGCTAAAGCCGAACACCAAAAAGATGAGGCTTAAAACAAATGCCAGATGCACGCCGCGATGAGTGGCTTCGCGCAGCAGGCCAAAGCCCGCGGTGTAGTAGTGAAAGACCGACAACGTGACGAGCAAGAACGAAACGATTGCGGTTGCGATGGGCGCTAAGGGGCGAAAGCGGATTTCTGAGTCGAATTTTTCCGCGAGTTGCTGGGCTTTGTCGTGGTCGATTTCCATCGCCGGATCCTATCGAGTAAAACGCAACGCGCCGGGCGGGCCCGGCGCGCTGTGGGGGCGGCAAATGCGGCGGGCTTATTTCAACAAGCCGGCTTCTTTGTAGAACTTCTCTGCGCCCGGGTGGAACGGAATGCTGGCGCCCTTGACGGCGTTTTCACGCGTAATGAACTTGCCTTTGGCGTGGCCGTTATCGAGCATCTTGCGGGTTTCGTCGTTGTACAGCGCCTTGGTGACTTCGTAGACGACTTCCTCGGGCTGCTTGGCCGAGGTGACCAGCTGGGCGTTGACCGAGATGGTGTTGACCTCACCTACGCCCTGATAGGTCCCGGCGGCGATGGTGTCGGGGGTGAAGAATTCCTGCTGGCTGCGCAGCTTGTCGATTTCCGGGCCCACGATCGGCACGAGCTCGATGCCCTCGCCGCTGGAGGCCAGCTCGGCGATAGCGCCAGCGGGCGCGCCGCCAACGAAGAAGAACGCATCCAGCCCGCCGTCGCGCATTTTGTCGCCGGCTTGGTTGGGTTTGAGGTATTCGGCCTTGATATCTTTATCGGTCATGCCGAACGCGCCCAGGATCAGGCGCACGTCAACCAGCGTGCCCGAACCCGGTTCGTCCATCGAAACCCGCTTGCCGCGCAGGTCGGCCACGGATTTGATGCCCGCGCCTTTACGGGCGACCAGGTGAATGCTTTCGGGATAGAGCGTGGCGATCAGGCGCAGGTCTTCGGCCTTGGGCTTGCCCTCGAACGTGCCGGTGCCGGTGGAGGCCCAGTAGGCGACATCCGATTGCGTGAAGCCGGCTTCGAGCGAGCCTCCGAGGATGCCATTGATGTTGGCGACCGAGCCGTTGGAGGCCACCGCCGTGGCGATCAGTTTGCCGGGTTGCGATACCGCGTTGGCGATCATGCCGCCCACGGGGTAGTAGGTGCCGGCCGTGCCGCCGGTACCGATGCGGAAAAATTGTTGCGCTTGGGCTTGGCCCACACTGCCGGCAACGACGAGCGTGACGGCCAGTGCCTTGATCCAGGTCTTGAGTGACATAAAGATTCTCCGTATGCGAAGTGTGGTTGTTCTTTCCCGAAGCGATTGTGTCACGCGCGGGAGGCAAGCATGACTAGGGTTTGCCTGGAGATACACTAAACGCCCCGCACAGCGCACCGTTTCAGACGCTGTGAAGTTCGAACGAAAAGGAATCGCGCAATCATGGCTGCCCTCCCCGCTGCTACGCTGACCCTGCCGCCGGCCGCCGTGCCGGGGCTGGCGCTCTCGCAAGTCGATACCCCCAGCCTCGTGCTGGATCTGGATGCGTTCGAGGCCAATCTGCAGACCATGCAGCGCTGGGCGGATCGTCATGGCGTGAGCTTGCGCCCGCATGGCAAGGCGCATAAATGCCCCGAAGTCTCGCGCCGCCAGATTGCGCTGGGCGCGCGCGGGATCTGCTGTCAGAAGGTCAGCGAAGCGCTGCCTTTTATCCAAGCGGGCATTGACGACATCCATATCAGTAATGAAGTGGTGGGGCCAGCCAAGCTGGCGCTCTTGGCGCAGCTCGCGCGTGCGGCGCGGATCAGCGTCTGTGTGGATCACCCTGACAACCTTGCCGCAATAGCGGCAGCGATGGTCGCCGCGCAGGCCGAGGTCGAGGTGCTGATCGAAGTCGATGTGGGTCAAGGGCGCTGCGGTGTCTCCGATGCCGCGATGGTGGTGGCGCTGGCGCGGCAGATTCAGCAGTCGCCCGGCGTGCGTTTTGGTGGGCTGCAGGCCTATCACGGCTCGGTGCAGCACGTACGCGGTCATGCCGAGCGCGCCGCGATTGCCGCGCGTGCCGCCGAGGCCGCGGCGAACTACGCACGCGAGCTGCGCAACGCAGGTGTACCCTGCCATCGCATTACCGGCGCGGGTACCGGCAGTGCCGAGTTTGATGCGGCGTCGGGGGTCTATACCGAGTTGCAAGCAGGTTCGTACGCGTTTATGGACGGCGACTATGGCGCGAACGCGTGGTCAGACGCGTTGGCTTTTCGCAACAGCTTGTTCTTGTTGACTACGGTGATGAGCGTGCCCACCGCCGATCGCATCGTCGTGGATGCGGGGCTGAAATCGACTACGGTCGAATCCGGCTTGCCGCGCGTGGCGGAACTGGCTGGCTGGGTCTATACCGGGGCCAACGACGAGCATGGTGTCTTGAAAGCGCAGCCGGATACCGTCGCCGCAGGCCCTGGCTCGAGCGCTGCGCCAGCCTCGGCGGGGGCGAGCCCGGTGCGCCTGGGTGACACCCTGCGGCTGATTCCGTCTCACGTGGACCCCACATTTAACCTGCACGACAAGCTTATCGTTTACCGACAAGGTGTGGTCGTAGACATTTGGGACATCGCAGCGCGCGGATTGAGTCGATAATACGTCTGTGCGCCGGTGTGAAAACGCCAGCGCCCCCGTCACCTATACGGTGCTAAATTCTTTTATTCACCTTTTTGTTTCTCATTCCGTAGGAACCGCCATGGAATTCAGCCAGTTCAACGTCAACGCCCTCATGGAGATCACCTCCCGCCCGGACCTCGTGTTCGTGCGAGGTCAGGGCTCTTGGCTGGAGGACCATACCGGCAAGCGATATCTGGATTTCATCCAAGGCTGGGCGGTCAACACGCTGGGTCACTGCGACCCGGCCATGAAGCGCGCCTTGTTGGAACAGGCCGACAAGCTGATGAATCCCTCGCCGGCGTTCTATAACCAGCCGTCGATCGATCTGGCGCAGCGTCTGACCGGGGCGTCGTGTTTTGACCGCGTGTTCTTCGCCAACAGCGGCGCCGAGGCCAACGAAGGCGCGATCAAGCTGGCGCGTAAATGGGGCCGCGTGCATCGCAACGGCGCCTACAAGATCATCACGATGAACCATGGCTTCCATGGTCGTACGCTGGCCACGATGTCCGCCTCGGGCAAGCCGGGCTGGGACACGATGTTCGCGCCGCAAGTCGAGGGCTTCCCCAAGGCCGAGTTGAACGATCTGGATTCGGTGCGTGCGTTGATCGATGACCAGACCGTGGCCATCATGCTCGAGCCCGTGCAAGGCGAGGCCGGCGTTTACCCCGCAACGCGCGAGTTCATGCAAGGACTGCGTCAGTTGGCCGACGAGCATCGCATGCTGCTGATCGTCGACGAAGTGCAGACCGGCATGGGCCGCACGGGTTCCCTGTTCGCCTATCAGCAATTCGACGTCGTGCCCGACATCATGACGCTGGCTAAGGGCATCGGCGGCGGCGTGCCGCTGGCGGCATTGCTGGCGCGTGAAGAAGTGTCCGTGTTCTCGCATGGCGATCAGGGCGGCACCTACAACGGCAACCCGTTGATGGCCGCCGTTGGCGTGTCCGTGTTCGACACGTTGATGGCGCCGGGCTTTATGGATTCCGTCAACGCGCGCGCGAAGCAGTTGTCCGAAGGCTTGTTGGCGCTGTCGGCTAAGTGGGGCATGGGTGGCGAGCGCGGCATGGGTCTGCTGCGTGCTTTGATTCTGAACGGCGATGACGGCCCGGCGATTGTCGAAGCCGCGCGCAACCTGAATCCTCAAGGCATGCTGCTGAACGCACCCCGCGCGAACCTGCTGCGTTTCATGCCGGCCTTGAACGTTACCGAAGACGAAGTCGCGCAAATGCTGTCGTTGCTCGATGGTGTGATCGCGTCGGTGCGTAAAGGCTGATTGTTGCTAGCACGCTAGGGCAGGCGGGGCCGCTTTTGCGGCCCCGTTGTCTTAAAGCATGCAGAACTCAAGCAATCGACTTCAGTCCGACGGTCTGAGGGGCTAAGAGAGATTTTCGAGGCGCGACTGTCGCGGTTTTGTGCGGCCTTGGGGCTCTGACGCAAGCGAGGGGTTGCATACATCAGCCAATACCCATGCCAAGTTGTTTGCGCCAATTTGCTCGCGTCGTGCGGCGTTGTGTTCGCCTCGTCGCGCGTGATCTTCGCTATTTCTGATCAACTGCTGCATCGCAGGGCCGAGATGAAGTTTTGTCGTCCAGGCAAGGTCGGATCGTTTTGCATCAAAGAACAAATCCCGCACCATTTCCCTTTGGCCATCTTTAGCAAGCGCCATCAGCATCTGGGTGGACGGAGCGTAGGCGTCAATGAGAAGCTTCTGGGTGCGCTGATCTCCTCTTCGCCAAGCCGAGTCTAGGATCACTGCCGCAGCGCCTTCTAAGTCTTTTGCGAGACTGATCATCCACTCCAATCGCGCGATTTTTTCGTCCCTTGTTGAACTCTCTTGTCTAAGCACCCAATACAGCATCACAATCGCGAGAATTGGATACCCACGCTCATCATCGTCGCCTTCCCTGGCCAGGAAATCTATGGCAGCCGGCTCACTGCCGTTAGCGATCAAGTCGGTCAAGACTCCAAAATCAGTAAAGTCGCTAAAGTGGCGCAGCGCAAAGTCTGCCGGTACGCCCGCGGCGATCGTTAGCTTCACTGCGTCGGTTTTGTGCATCTTGGACAGGCGCTTATACATCTCGACCACCTTCTTTTCTTCCAGCTCCCATTCAGAGGGCATGGCGTCTAAGATTCTTTTCATCGCTACGCTCTTTTGCTCGTCGGTTCGGTCCGGCACATTAGCGATATCCCCCAGCACGTCATAAGGCGAAAGCCCGCTCTTAAATAAGGCTTGCAGTCCTTCCACATCGCCCGCGCAGACGAAGCGGACGGCCAGCGTTCTGGCTTCCTCAGGTTGATCCTGGGAGACTAAGTTCCTTATGACTTCCTCATTGCCCGAGCGTACCGCCTCTTCCAATAACCGCAACACGTCATGTTCGCGTGTGAGCTTTTCTGAGAGCATGTAGTTGACGTGATCCCATCGTTCTTCGAGGACAAAGTGCTTCAGGGCAGAATAGGTATCCGCGCCGGCGGAAAACAGCACTGGTACGGCAGAGTGCTGCCTGAAACGAACCGCATACTTGAACGATTCCAATAGGTCGCCTCTACCGTTAACAATAGCGTTGGCGAGGGTGAAACTCCTTCCGACGCCTGCCTGGGCGGCCATTTCCGCCGCCGCATCGGGATGGTCGAAGTCAACTACCCAGGAGAGATCCACCACACGGCGTGCTCCTGCTCCATATAAGGTCAGCATCATTGCGACATCGGCATTGTCAGCCGCGCGCATCAACGGGGTGTACCCCTCACGGTCCTGGGCATCGAGAATCCGTGGATCGTCGACTGCACACTCCAATAGCAACGCCACAATCTCGGAATCCTTTCGCGTAATGGCGAGATGAAGGGCCGAGTGTCCCGTGGCTTCGTCAACGGCGGTCAGATCGACCTCATACTCGTAGAGAAGGTAGCAAAGGCGTGTGGCATCCCCTTCCCTGACCGCCGCGAAAACCTCCTCGTCAGTAGCGCGAAGCCGGATCGAGGCATCGAGGGAATGATGGGATGACATGGCGCGGGATATTTGACTTTGTATTTGTCCCATAAAGTGTTTCTCTGAAAGTGGATGGTGGAAAAATGACACAACGGGCGATACGACACCGCCCCGGCTATCTGCCCGTCGATCAGCTTATGTTCGTGAGGCCCTGCGGTGAGAGAGGTAGCCGGGCAATGAGTGTCCCTGCTCGGGGATGAATCAGTAACCGAGCTCTGGATGGGGGAACGGCTGAATGAAGGCGTGCGTTACAATAGCCGCCACTGCCCTTGCAGCGGCTCATCTTTCGCGATGTGTCGCATATATCGGACTAAATGAGATGTCGACGGACCGTAGACAGTCCGCCGAGCGTAGGGATCAGTGCGCACGCATTTGACTGCGACGCAGTCAGCCGGTACGACCGGCTGATGATGAATGTGATCGCGCGAGGCGATCGGGATTCGCAATCAATAGGTCGCGTTAGAAGCGATAACCCACGCCCACGCCCACCAGGACGGGATCGATCTTGACCTTGCCCAGGCCCAGGCCGGTCTCTTTGGTATCCATCCAGATCTTTTTCACATCCACGTTCAACGACCAGTTCTTATCCAGCGCGTAGTCAAAGCCGACTTGCAGCGCGGGACCCCAGCTATGGCGCTTGATGTTGGCGCCGGGCACATCGAGCTTCACGCTGGAAAAGTGCGTGTAGTTAATCCCCGCGCCCACGTACGGCTTGAAGCGGTCGAAGTTCGTGAAGTGATATTGAAGCAGCAACGTGGGCGGCAGTTCTTTGACCGTGCCAATCTTGCCCACGCCTTTCAAGTGCACATTGTGCTTTTGTGGATACGTCAGTATCAGTTCCGCCGCGATGTTCGGCGTAAAGTAGTAGCTGATATTCAACTCGGGGATCGTTTTGTCGCTGACGCTCAGACCGTTAGCACCGGCAGACTTCGTATCCACATTCACGGCACGGACGCGCACTTGCCAGTCGCCGTCTTGCTGATAAGCCATTGCCGCGCCCGAGGGCATTAGACAGAGAGCGGCCACCGTGAGCAGAGTCTTTTTCATGATTGAGTATTGCGTGTAACCCGGGGACATCTCCCGCAATACTGATTGGATCACTCATGCCCAAACGGCGATTTGCGAAGTATCAAGGTGTGATCGACTTCGACGTGTTGACGATCACCGCGTTGGTTTATCGCGACAATGTTTTCTTAGTCTGCCGCAACGGTGGCTGCATCCATCGCAATCAGCGGTGAGCCTTCCGCGACCTGATCGCCGACGGCATAGAACACCTCTTGCACGATGCCATCGGCCGGTGCACAGATGGTGTGTTCCATCTTCATCGCTTCCATGACGAGCAAGGCTTGTCCTTTGGATACTTGCTGTCCCGCTTCGACGTTGACGGTGACGATACGGCCAGGCATGGGTGCTTTCAGTCCGTCGGTATCGATATGGCCGCCGTGATCGGTCTTGGCCTGCGTATCGCTTCGCGTCAGGGTATGGGCGTAACCCAATGCTGATACGTGTGCGTCGGCGCCTTGAATCACGACGGCGCCCCTCACCTTGCGATCGTTCAGGGTGATACGCAAATCATAGGTATTCTTCTGCGCCGCCGAGGTGGGCAATACGTCCCAGGAAAATGCATACGTCGCGTCATCGAAGATCAACGACCACACGCCATTCTCGCGAGTCAGCGTGACTTCGGAAAGCGATTCTTCGCTGGACCATTGCAGGGTTTCTCGATAAGTGCCCGCCACGCGCCATCCATCGCACAGGCTCCATGGATCGGTCCAGCCGGACGCGGCCGGTGTGGCCGTACCGGTGTTGGACCAGCCTTTGTCGCTCAGCGCCGCAGCCGTGGCCAGGGCGACTGTCGTGACATCGAGTGGCTGCGATGCGGGCAATAGCGTTTCGTGTCGCCGCTCGATGAGCGAGGTGTCCAGATCCCCCGCAGCGAATGCGGTGTCGCGCATCAGGCGCGACAGAAACGCCACATTAGTATGCACGCCCACCACTTGTGCCTGTGCCAATGCCTGAAGCATGCGCGCCCTCGCCTGCTCGCGGTCCGCGCCATGCACGATCAGCTTGGCGATCATCGGATCGTAATGCGGCGTGATGGTGTCGCCGGTGCGCACGCCCGCATCAACGCGTACATCCGCGCAACGAAACGCCGCATGCCCGGGCAGCCGCAGATGGGTCAGCGTGCCGATAGAGGGAAGAAAGCCTTTTTCCGGGTTCTCGGCATAGATACGTACCTCGATGGCGTGACCATCGATACGCAGCGCATCCTGATCCGCAGGCAATGGCTGCCCTGCCGCCACACTCAGTTGCCATTCAACGAGGTCATGCCCCGTGATCATTTCCGTGACTGGGTGTTCGACCTGCAGACGGGTATTCATCTCCATGAAGTAAAACCGTCCGTCCGGTTCAACGATGAATTCGACCGTCCCGGCGCCCACATACCCGACCGCGCGCGCGGCGGCGATGGCGGCCTGGCCCATCGCGTTGCGACGCTCCTCGGTCATGCCCGGCGCGGGCGCTTCTTCAATGACTTTTTGATGGCGGCGTTGCACGGAACAATCGCGTTCGAACAAATACACGCATTGACCGTGACGATCCGCGAACACCTGAATTTCGATATGGCGTGGCTTTTGCAAATAGCGCTCGATCAGCACGCGGTCATCGCCAAAGCTGGAGGTGGCTTCGCGCTGGCACGAGGCGAGTGCTTCTAGAAAGGCTTCTGGTGACTCGACGATGCGCATCCCCTTGCCGCCACCGCCCGCACTGGCTTTGATCAGCACGGGGTATCCAATCGCGTCGGCTTGCGATTTCAAGAATGCCGGATCTTGATTGTCGCCGTGATAGCCCGGCACCAGCGGCACGCCCGCTTTTTCCATCAAGGCCTTGGCCGCGGACTTGCTGCCCATCGCGGCGATGGCCGCTGCGGGCGGTCCCACGAATACCAATCCCGCATCCGTCACCGCCTGCGCAAAGGACTCGTTCTCCGAGAGAAACCCATATCCTGGATGAATGGCTTGCGCGCCCGTATCGCGTGCCGCTTGCAAGATCGCTTGCCCGCGCAGATAACTCGCGCGAGGCTCCGACGCGCCGATATGCACGGCGATATCGCAGGCCGCGACATGCGCGGCCTGTGCGTCGGCATCCGAATACACGGCGACCGTGCGCAGGCCCATACGGCGCGCAGTGGCCGCAACACGGCAAGCGATCTCACCACGGTTTGCGATCAGCAGGGTATCGAACATGATGGAATCCACACAGAGATAGGTGACTAGGCTTCGAACGATTCATGCGCCAACGTCATCACGCGGTGCATACGTAAACGCCACTACATGCGGAACACACCGAAGCGCGTGTCCTCGATGGGCGCATTCAACGCCGCGGATAACGCCAGCGCCAGCACGCGACGCGTGTCGGCGGGCGCGATAATGCCATCGTCCCACAAGCGCGCGGTGGCGTAATACGGGTGGCCTTCGCGTTCATACTGATCACGGATAGGCTGCTTGAAGGCGTCCTCTTCCTGCGCGGACCAGTGGCCCCCTTTTGCCTGGATGCCATCGCGGCGGATGGTGGCCAACACACTCGCGGCCTGTTCGCCGCCCATGACAGAGATACGCGCATTCGGCCACATGAATAACAGCCTGGGCGAATACGCGCGCCCGCACATGCCATAGTTGCCCGCGCCAAACGAGCCGCCAATGATCACCGTGAACTTCGGCACATTCGCCGTGGCCACCGCGGTCACCATCTTGGCGCCATGGCGCGCAATGCCTTCGTTCTCGTACTTGCGTCCCACCATGAAGCCCGTGATGTTCTGCAGGAACACCAGCGGGATCTTGCGTTGCGCGCACAGCTCGATAAAGTGCGCACCCTTTTGCGCGGATTCGGAGAACAAAATGCCGTTGTTCGCCACGATACCTACCGGCATGCCATGGATATGCGCGAAACCCGTCACCAGGGTTGTGCCATAGCGCGCTTTGAACTCATCGAAATCTGAACCATCGACAATGCGTGCGATGACTTCCCGCACGTCATACGGTTTTCGGGTATCGGCGGGAATGATGCCGTTCAGCTCGGCGGGGTCATAACGCGGCTCGCACACGGGCGCCAGTGCCAATGGTATGGATTTACGACGATTGAGCCGCGCCACGGATTGACGGGCCAGCTGCAGCGCATGCAAGTCGTTCGCCGCCAGATGATCAGCCACGCCGGACAGCCGCGTATGCACATCGCCGCCGCCGAGATCTTCCGCGCTGACTTCCTCGCCGGTGGCGGCCTTCACCAGCGGCGGGCCGCCAAGGAAAATCGTGCCTTGATCGCGCACGATAATGGATTCGTCGCTCATGGCGGGCACGTATGCGCCACCCGCGGTACACGAACCCATCACCACCGCGATTTGCGCGATGCCTTGCGAGGACATCACGGCCTGGTTGTAAAAGATGCGACCAAAGTGATCGCGGTCCGGAAATACCTCGTCCTGGCGCGGCAGATTCGCGCCGCCCGAATCGACGAGATACACGCAAGGCAGATGATTCTGCATCGCGATTTCCTGCGCGCGCAGATGTTTTTTGACGGTCATCGGGTAGTACGTGCCGCCCTTGACCGTGGCGTCATTGCAGACGATCACGCATTCGATTCCCGCAATGCGCCCAATCCCCGTGATGATGCCCGCGGCCGGCGCCTCGCCGTCATACATGTCGTGCGCGGCCATTGGCGACAGTTCCAGGAACGCGCTGCCGGGATCGATCAAGCGCTCGACGCGCTCGCGCGGCAAGAGCTTGCCACGCGCCACATGCCGTGCCCGCGCGGTCTCGTTGCCGCCTAATGCTGTTTGCTTCAGATGCTGCGCGAGCTCGTCTAACTGACGCTGCATGGCGCGCGCATTTTCGGCATAGTCTTGCGAGCGCGGATTGATGCGGGATTCGATTATGGGCATAAAGGGTCCGTCATCCTGCAAAGCCCGTCGGGCGCCGCTGACGCGGCCCCGCGGATGGGGGCAACCGCGGGTATCTCGCCTGCCCGATACCCACAACGTATAACGCGATCGAGCAAAGCGGGCCGCGTGGGTAGCGGCCCATCGCGTGTCAGGGCTTCTGTGGGCACACTGACACGCGTGTGCGGTCTTAGACCATTTCTACGGCCATGGCGACAGCTTCGCCGCCGCCGATGCACAGCGTGGCCACGCCGCGCTTGCCGCCCGTCTTGCGCAGCGCGCCGATCAGGGTCGTGAGCAGACGCGCGCCCGAAGCGCCGATCGGGTGGCCCAGCGCCGTTGCGCCACCATGGATGTTGACCTTGTCATGCGGCAGGTCAAAGTCCTTCATCGCCGCCATCGTCACCACGGCAAACGCTTCGTTGATCTCGTACAGATCCACATCCTCGGCCTTCCAGCCGGTCTTCTTGAAGAGGTTCTTCAACGCACCAACGGGAGCCGTGGTGAACCAGTTCGGCTCTTGCGAGTGCTGGCTGTGTGCGACGATACGGGCCAGCGGCGTCAGGCCCAGTTCCTTGGCGGTGGACTCGCGCATCAGCACCACGGCGGCCGCGCCGTCGGAGATGGACGAGGAGTTGGCCGCCGTCACGGTGCCATCTTTCTTGAACGCGGGCTTGAGCGTCGGGATCTTTTCCGGCATGGCTTTGGTGGGCGCTTCGTCGGTGTCCACGACGGTGTCGCCCTTACGGCCGGCCACGGTCACCGGCACGATTTCCCATTTGAAGCTGCCGTCTTCGTTGGCGGCGCGGGCGCGGCGCAGCGATTCCAGCGAGAACGCATCCTGCTGCTCGCGCGTGAATTCGTACTTGGACGCGCAATCTTCGGCAAACACACCCATGGCCTTGCCGCGATCGTAGGCGTCTTCCAGGCCGTCCAAGGCCATGTGGTCATACACGGTGTTGTGGCCATAGCGATAGCCCTGACGGCCCTTGAGCAGCAGATAAGGCGCATTGCTCATGCTTTCCTGACCGCCTGCGACAACGATGCGCGCGGAACCAGCAGCCAGCAGATCATGGCCGAACATGGCGGCCTTCAAACCCGAGCCGCAGACTTTATGGATCGTGGTGCACGCCACGCCCAGCGGCAGTCCGGCGCCCAGCGCCGCCTGACGCGCGGGGGCCTGCCCTTGGCCGGCTTGCAGCACATTGCCCATGATGACTTCATCGACCTGCGCGGGATCGACACCCGCGCGCTCCACGGCGGCCTTGATGGCGATCGAACCTAGCTCGTGAGCGGCCAGGCCCGACAGGCTGCCCAGCATGCCTCCCATAGGCGTACGGGCAACGGAAACGATAACAACGGGGTCAGACATGAGAGGCACTCCGAATATCAAAATAAAGGGGTCGCAGACAGGTTAAGTAGGAATTGCCGACCGGCTGCCTGCATATATGCTTATCGTAAAAGAAATCGGCCCTTCAAGGCGCCGGCCACTATCCGCCGACCCTTGGGTTTTCACTGGATCAAGCGGTCTCCGTAAACAATTCTCGGCCGATCAACATGCGGCGGATCTCGCTGGTTCCCGCGCCGATCTCGTAGAGCTTGGCATCGCGCCACAGCCTGCCGGTCGGATACTCGTTGATATAGCCGTTGCCGCCCAGGATTTGCACGCCTTCGCCCGCCATCCAGGTGGCTTTTTCAGCGGTGTACAGAATCAGGGCCGCGCAGTCCTTGCGCACACGACGGACATGATCGGCGCCCAGTTGATCCAGGTTTTTACCCACCGCATAACAGAACGCGCGGCTCGCTTGCAGGGTGGTGTACAGATCCGCGATCTTGCCCTGCATCAGCTGAAATTCGCCGATGGCCTGACCGAACTGCTTACGTTCATGGATATAGGGCACCACCACATCCATCACGGCCTGCATGATGCCTAACGGGCCGCCGGCGAGTACCGCGCGCTCGTAATCCAAGCCGCTCATCAGCACCTTCACGCCGCCATTGACCTGACCTAGCACGTTTTCTTCCGGCACTTCGCAGTCTTGAAAAACCAGCTCGCCGGTGTGGCTGCCGCGCATCCCCAGCTTGTCGAGCTTTTGCGCGACTGAAAACCCTTTGAACGACTTTTCCACCAGGAAAGCGGTGATGCCGCGCTGGTGCGCCGCCGGATCCGTCTTGGCATAGACCACCAGGGTGTCCGCATCCGGGCCATTGGTGATCCACATTTTGGTGCCGTTGAGCACATAGCGATCGCCACGCTTGTCCGCGCGCAACGTCATGCTGACGACATCCGAGCCCGCGCCCGGTTCGCTCATCGCCAGTGCTCCCACGTGCTCGCCGGAAATCAGCTTGGGCAGATAGCGGGCCTTCTGTTCGGCGGTGCCATTGCGATGGATCTGGTTCACGCACAGATTGGAATGCGCACCGTATGACAGACCGACCGACGCACTGGCGCGCGAGATTTCCTCCATCGCGATCATGTGCGCGAGGTAGCCCATATTGGCGCCGCCGTACTCCTCGCTGGCCGTCATGCCCAGCACGCCGAGCTCGCCCAGCTTGCGCCAAAGATCCATCGGAAACTGATCGCTGCGATCGATCTCGGCCGCGCGCGGCGCGATCTCGGCCTGTGCGAAGGCACGCACCGCATCGCGCAGCATGTCCAGGTCTGCGCCCAGGTTGAAATCCAAGCCGGGTAGATTCATTGTCGTCTCCGAGAGCGGCAGCGAACAGCGTGGCGGGTCGCGTGCGTCTCATTGGTGAGACGGCCAGGACGCGAACGCCAGCCGATGCATTTAGTCGTCGAGTGTCTCGCAACGCTGCGTGGATTCATAGTTTACGTTTACGTAAACGTAAATCAAAACGCGGGTTTTCCCTTAGCAGAAAAACTGACGATCGGCTGCATGACCATGCCAGAATCGGACTGGCACTCGGTTCTACTGGCTCCAAACCTTCAGGGGGAACACCGTGATAGCACTCGCCGATCTGGACGAGATGATAGCCTTGCGCCGTGATATTCACGCGCATCCTGAACTGGCGTACGAAGAACATCGTACGGCCAGCCTGGTGGCCGACAAATTGCGGTCCTGGGGCATCGAGACACACACCGGCATCGGCCGCACGGGCGTGGTCGGTGTGCTCAAGGCGGGCAGCGGGTCGCGGGCGATCCTGCTACGCGCCGATATGGATGCATTGCCTATCCAGGAAGCCAATACTTTCCCGCATCGGTCCCAGCACGAGGGCAAGATGCACGGTTGCGGCCATGACGGCCACACCACCATGCTGTTGGCCGCCGCGCGGCATTTACAACAAGCTGGCGGGTTTAACGGTACGGTGTATGTCGCCTTTCAGCCGGCCGAAGAAAACGGCGGCGCGGGCGCGCGCGCCATGATCGAAGACGGGCTGTTCGAGCGCTTTCCCTGCGAGGCGGTGTTCGGCATGCACAACTGGCCGGGCATGCCGGCAGGCTCTTTTGGCGTGTGTAGCGGCCCGATGATGGCTGCCGCCAACGCGTTTCGCATCACGGTAACCGGGCGCGGTGGCCATGCCGCCGCACCCCAGGATTGCGACGACCCGGTGCCCGCGCTGTTTGCCATCGGCCAGGCCCTGCAAACGATCCTGACGCGCAGCAAGCGCCCGCTGGATGCCGCGGTGGTCTCCATCACGCAAGTCCAGGCGGGCGGCGAGGTCACCAACATCATTCCTGGGTCCGCGTGGCTGGGCGGCTCGGTGCGCGCCTACAGCACCGAGGTCGTGGATCTGATCGAACGGCGCATGCAGGAGCTCTCCGGCCCCATCGCGGCCGCGCATGGATGCACGGCTGAGGTCTATTTCGAACGCCGTTATCCCGCGCTCATCAACACCCCGGACGAAACCGCGTTCTGTCTGGACATCATGCGCGATGTGGCCGGCGCCGATCGTGCCTGCGTGATCGAACCGGCCATGGCTTCGGAAGACTTTGCTTTCATGCTGCAAGCCAAGCCCGGTTGCTACGTCTTTCTCGGCAATGGCGAGGGAGAGCATCGCCTGGCGGGTCACGGCATGGGCCCTTGCATGTTGCACAACACCAGTTATGACTTCAACGACAGTCTGATCCCCGTGGGCGCCGCCTATTGGGTACGACTGGCGCAGCGTTACCTCGCCTGAACGTCCCTACTCGTGGAGCTTTGACATGACCCGAACACTCGCTTTGTCGAATGTCGTCCGCTTTATCGCCACCGCCGCGCTCGCGGTGACCGCCGGCCTGGCTCACGCGCAGCAGCCGTGGCCCGGCAAGACGTTGACCTTGATCGTGCCTTATACCGCGGGCGGCACCAACGACACGCTGGGACGCACGCTGGGCGAGATCCTGCGCCGTGACTACGGCACCGCCACCATCGTCGAGAACAAGCCGGGCGCGGGCGGCAGTGTCGGCGCCGATGCGGTGGCGCGCGCCACGCCGGACGGCAACACGCTGCTGTTGGCTTCCACGAGTCCGCTCACCATCTTTCCCAACTTGGTGAAGACCTCGTATGACCCGATGAAAGATATGGTCCCCGTGGCGAGTGTCGCGGTCGGCCCGGTAGGCATCCTCGCTACCAAAGCCACGCCGGTCAGCACGTTTGAAGAGCTGGTGGAGGAAGCCAAAAAACGGCCCGGAAAAATCACGTTCGGTGTTCCCGGTCTTGGGTCCGTCGCGCATATCGGCATGGCGGCGCTGAGCAAAGAGCTTGGCATTGAAATGCTGCAGGTGCCTTATCGCGGGGGTAGCCAAGCCGTGTCCGACGGTTTAGGCGGTCAGGTCGATTTGCTGGTGGTGAACACGGACATCGTGTTGCCCCACGTAGCCGCCGGCACCTTGAAACCGCTCGCCGTCATGGCGCCCAAACGCCTCGCGCCTTGGCCCGATGTGCCGACCATGGCCGAACTCAATCTGCCAGATATCCGCTATTTCTCGAACTTCGCCCTCTTCGCGCCGGCCGGGGTGCCCGCGCCCGTGATGCAATCCATGCATGAGGTCATCACCAAGGCGCTCGCCGACCCGCAGTTCCAACAGATGCTGGAAAAACAATCCATGCAGCCCGGCACGGGCGTCGGGGATGACTTCGTTAAACAAGTCCGCGAGTCTTATGAACAGAACGGCCGCATCATTCGTGAGGGAAATATCACGGCGCAGTGAACGTCCGTAGCATCAAGGTATGACATAGGCCCGCCATCGCGGGCCTTTCGGCGCGTGATGTAGCGGCACGCGCGTGCCTTGTTCACGCTGCGTCAATACTGCGTTTTTGGACCCAAAATGATCAACGCCATGCCGGCCAGACACAACCCTACGCCTGCCAGATCCGTCATGCTCGGTCGCACGCCGTCGACACCCCATAACCACAGCAACGCCACACTGACGTACACGCCGCCATATGCGGCATAAACCCGTCCGGTGGCGGTTGGATGCAGGGTCAGCAGCCACACAAACAGCGCCAGACTGATCGCGGTGGGCACCAACAACCACGCCGAATGGCCTTGTTTAAGCCATAGATAAGGCAAGTAGCATCCGACGATCTCGGCCAAGGCGGTAAGCACGTAAAGCCCGAGGGTGGCCGATAAGCTCATGATTGCTGATCCAACGCCGCCTGACACTGCCGTTCCTGCTCGGCGATCTCGTTGAGCGTGTCGTCGATATCGCGGCGCTGCTGCTCCAGCGCCGCGCGATGTTGCGCCAGCACCGCCAGATACTGGCGCAATTGCAGCGTGCTGTCGCCCGGACCGTCATACATGTCGATCAGCGAGCGTATCTGTGCCAGCGGCAAGCCCAGGCGTTTGCCGCGCAACGCCAGTTTCAGGCGCGTGCGATCGCGCGGGCTGTAGACCCGATTACGACCCTCGCGCGCGGGGCTGACAATGCCTTGATCCTCATAAAAACGGATCGTGCGCGGGGTAATGTCGAACTCGCGCGCGAGTTCAGAGATCGTCCAGGTAGGCGGCATGCGGTGGTTGGCAGTTTACGTAAACGTAAATTATGATGGTCTGCACCAATCGTCAAGCCTGTGCTAGCCGTCAGTGTGACGGCAACCCTACCGTGAGCCATCGATGAATCCAAACGAGCATGCATTGCAGTATCCCTTTGGAGACACACAACCTGAGCGCGGTACGGCGCTAGAGGTCGCCCCCGGCGTGAAATGGGTGCGTATGCCCCTGCCCTTTGCGCTCGATCACATCAACGTGTGGCTGCTAAGGGATGAAATAGACGATCGCCAGGGCTGGACCATCGTGGACTGTGGTGTGAGCCGGGACGAGGTACGCGAACTATGGGAGCAAGTGTTCGCCACGCAGCTCGATGGCTTGCCCGTGCTGCGCGTGATCGTCACGCATATGCATCCCGATCATATGGGTCTGGCGTACTGGCTCTGTGAGCGCTGGCAGGCGCCATTGTGGATGAGCATGACGGACTATATGACCGCCCTCTCCTGGTCATCCCAAGCCGGGGGTTCCGGTTCCAACGGTGAGGCCGCTGTCGCGCATTTTTCGCGTCATGGCATGACCGATCCCGATCAGCAAGAGCAGATTCGCCAACGCACGGGCTATTACCCCGGCCTGGTGCCGTCCGTGCCCGCCAGTTATACGCGGGTGATGGATGGCGATGAAATAAAGATAGGCGATCACGCATGGCAGGTCATCGTCGGCTATGGGCATGCGCCCGAGCATGTGTCGCTGTACTGCCCGGACCTGCGCGTGGTGATCTCGGGCGATATGGTGCTGCCGCGCATTTCCACCAACGTCAGCGTCTTCGCCTACGAACCAGACAGCGACCCGCTGCGTTTATATCTGCAGTCCTTGGACGGCTATCGGGGCGTGGCTGCCGAGGCGCTGGTGCTGCCCTCTCATGGCCGGCCATTCAAGGGCCTGCACGAGCGTATCGCGCAACAGCATCGGCATCATGCCGACCGTCTCGCCGAGGTGCTGGAGGCTTGCGCGCAACCGCAATCCACCATGGACATCGTGCCCGTGATGTTCAAGCGCAAGCTGGATCTGCATCAGCTGACCTTCGCGATGGGCGAGGCGCTCGCGCACCTGCATATGCTGTACTTCCAGGGCAAGCTAACGCGTCGCACGGAGGATGACGGCATCGTCCGATTTCGTGTCCGCTAGCCGGGTCGCGGCTCAGGCGCCCGAAGGCGGCGCTTGCCCGCGCGCTTGTAAACCGTGAGGCCAGCGTCAGGGGCGACACGGACCCAAGTGTAGTCACCGGCTGGTGGTCGCCAGCCGTATCGCCAACCCCAGAAATACCACCCCGGTTACACGATTGAGCCAACTCGCTGCCTTGGGCGAACGCTGCAGCAAGCGCCCAAACGCGCCCGAGAAAAATGCGATCGCGCTAAACACGATCAGCGCGGCGAACATAAACAGCACGCCCAGCATCACCGTCTGCAGTGCCACCGGGCCATAGGCTGGATTGGGCGACGTGAACTGCGGCAGGAACGCGAAAAAGAACAGCAGCACTTTAGGGTTCGTCAGGCTCATGAACACCCCGCGTCGGTACAGCGCCCACGGCGCCATCGCGGGCGGCCGCGAGGCATTGAGCGGCCCGCTGGGCGCACGTAACGCGCCCCAGGCCAAATAGGCCAGATACGCCGCGCCCACGAACTTCAGCGCCGTGAACGCATACGGCGAGGTCGCCACGATCGCCGCCAGCCCGGCAGCCACCGCCGCCGTGTGCCCCAACACCCCCGTGCACAATCCCAGCACCACGCACATGCCAGCCCGTGGCCCCCATAGCGCGGATTGCATCAGTACGAACAGATTGTCCGGGCCCGGCGTCAACGCCAGCACGATGGCGATACCAAAAAATGCGAACAGCGTGTCAAAGGGCAGCATGATGCGAGGCCGCGCGGGACGGCATAAAGACAATTGGCCAAAGAAGGCTTGAAGCGTACTGCCGCCATACGCCGGCTGGCAATGCCCATATGCCTTGGGCGCAATCGCTTATGCGCACGCGAATGCCTTGAATCCCCTACTATCGGCGTTGTACCTTTCTTCAGTCCGATCACTCTCGCATTGCATCCTATGGCTAAAGACCCAGTTAATCCGCATTTAGACACCTTGTTGCAGCACACCGGCACGGCGCCTTTTAACCCCGACACCGGCTCCGCGCCGGTCAACCTGCCCTCGATGCGGGCGAGCACGGTGCGTTTTCAGAATCTGCAAGCGCTCGAGGCCACGCAACGCCGCAAAAACGCCGGCGAGCGCGTGGCGACCTACGGACGCATGGGACTGGATACCCACGCCGCGTTGGAGCGCGTGTTCTGCGAACTGGAGGCCGGCACGCATGCCTATCTGGCGTCCTCGGGCGTGGGCGCGATCACCATGGTCATGATGTCGCTCTTGTCTTCTGGCGATCACGTGCTGGTCTCCGACTGCGTCTATGGTCCGGTGTACGAGCTGGACGAGGCGCTGCTCAAGCGCCTGAATATTGAGGTGACCTATTTCACCGCTCAGGACGATCTGGCCTCGTTAGTGCGCCCGAGCACGCGTCTGTTGTACGTCGAGTCGCCCGGATCGTTGCTGTTTCAGATGCTGGATATCCCGGCACTGGCGAAGTTCGCGCGCGAGCACGATCTGGTGTTGGCCTGCGACAATACCTGGGGCTCGGGCTACATCTATCAACCGCTTAGCCTGGGCGCGCATGTCTCGGTCGTGGCGGGCACCAAATACGTGGGCGGTCATTCGGACCTGATGCTCGGCGCCGTCATCACCAACGACGCGCAGATCGCCCAGCGCATCAACCGCACGCAATACGCCATGGGGTATTCCATCAGCGCCGACGACGCGTGGCTGGCCTTGCGTGGGGTGCGCACGCTGCCCATTCGCATGGCCCAGCATGGCAAGAACGCCTTGCAGGTATGCGAGTTTCTGGCGCAGCGTCCCGAGGTCGCGCGCATCTACCATCCCGCGTGGCCGCAGGACCCCGGACACGCCATCTGGCAGCGTGATTGCACTGGCTCTAACGGCATGATGGCGGTGGAGCTGAAGCTGTCCAAGGAGGCGTCGCGGCGGTTCGTGGACGCGCTAACCCTCTTTGGCATCGGCTATTCGTGGGGCGGCTATGAGAGCCTGGTGCAATGGGTGACCCCGGGCGAACTCGCGCGCCATGGTTATTGGACGGGCGGCGATCATGCACTCGTGCGTTTGCATATCGGGCTGGAAAACCCCGCCGACCTGATCGCGGATCTCACTCAGGCGCTGGAACAAGCCGGCGTATAAAGAAAACCGCCTGCTATGAACTGACTCCACGAACTTGTAGGGTCAGTTCACCAAGCAGGCGGTTCTGAGGCGACTAAGTCTGTCAGCCGTTTAGTTCGCGCGAGCCATCGGGATCAAGCGATCGATCTCGCGCAACGCGCCTTCGTAGCTATTGCCGGCCAGACTGGGCGAGGTGATGTACTTGCCGCCCACGGCAAACGAAGGCGTGCCTTCGATCTTGTATTCGTTGGCCAGCTGATCGGCGCGCTGAACTTGAGTCTGCACGCTGAACGAATCAAAGATGGAGTCGAACTGCGCGCGATCCACGCCCTGCTCGGCCACCCAATCGCCCATCGCTTTCTTGTCGAACAGGCGCTTGCGCTCGTTATGCATGGCGTTAAAGACCTTGGCATGCAGGTCCGGGCGGTTCAGCGTTTGCAGCGTGTAGAAAAGCTGCTGCAGCGGCTTCATGCTGGCGTTAAACGCAATTGGCACCTGCTTGAGCACCACGTCGTCGGGCTTGGTTTTGGCCCACTCTTCGACCATGGGCTCGATCACCGCGCAGTGCGGGCAGGTATAGGCGAAAAATTCCAGAACTTCGATCTTGCCCGGGGTGTCCGAAGGCAGCGGCGGATTGACCGCCACATACTGCTGGCTACCTTGCGCGTGGGCCGCGGGGGCGAACATCGTCGAAGCGGCCAAGGCGGCGGCAGCGACCAGGCGGGTGAGCGAAGAAAACTGCATCTGGCGTATTCCTGATTCAATAAATTAATGGACTGCGTTGACCAACCGCAATGCGTGTCTCACACGGATCCAGGGGCGGCGACATCGCTGGCAGCCTTTCGGCTGTGCGTAGGGGCCTACTCACAGACCGCAAACACCGAGCATAAGTTCCGCCGCCCTGGCGCGCAACACCTTGCTGGCATGCTTGCCAAGGCAGGCGCAAATCGCATTATTGCCGCACCACGGCGGTTTCGATCTTGTTTTCCCCGAGGAGCGTGCGGGCGCGGTTCATGTCATCCAGGCGCGCGAAAGGACCGACTCGCACCCGGTTGATCTGCTTGCCATTGACCTCGGCGCGCTGGACGGCCACGGGCAAGCCCAACAGCAGTATGCGCGCCTTCGCGGCTTCAGCGTCGGCGGTGCGCTGAAAAGCGCCGGCCTGCAGGAAATAGCTGCCATTAGCCGCTGGAGCGGCCGCGGCGGGCGTCGCGGTGCGCGCGGGCGCGGGTGTCGCTGCGGGGGCAGGCGCGGGCTTCGGCGCGGCAGCGCGTTCGCCGCTACCGCTGCTGGGCAAGGTCGCGATCAGGGCGCCTAGCTCGTCCAGCGGCTTGACCGGCTCCGGCGCGCCGGGCACCGGAATGGTCGGCTGCAGATTCGGCAGCGGCGTGGGCGCGGTCGCCGTCGGCCCGGTGGGCGGTGTACCCGCCGCGCCATCGCGTCCATACAGGCCCATGTTGGGATCCGGCGCCTGGCGTGGGTCGATCTGCTCGTTGCGGTTGTTATCGCGCGTGGCGCGGTCGACGAAGGGCATGGGCGCCTTGGTCACGTAAAACGCCACCACGGCCGCCACGATCAGACCAACCAGCAGGCCGGCTAACGCACCATACATGGTGCTGCCGCCCTGTGATTTCTTCGCGCTCGATTTGCGTTTGGTCGCCATGTATCCGATTACATCCGTTGCGGGGCCGACACGCCGAGCAACGCCAGCCCGTTAGCCAACACCTGGCGCGTCGTTGCGGCCAGGCGCAGGCGCGCGAGTTTGAGGGCTTCGTCATCGACCAGCACTCGCTCGGCGTTATACCAGCCGTGGAAGTCCGATGCGCAGTCACGCAGCCAGAACGCGATATGGTGAGGCGACAGCTCTTGCGCGGCCAGCGCAACGACCTGCGGGAATCCCGCCAGACGCTGCATCAGCGCGAATTCCGACGGCGCCGTCAGCAGCGATACATCGGCGTTGGCGATACTGGCGTCATCCGCGCCGGCGTTCACGATCATCGAGCAAATCCGCGCGTGGGCGTACTGGATGTAATACACCGGGTTCTCGTCGCTCTTGGACAACGCCAAGTCGATGTCGAACACGAATTCCGTATCCGCGCGGCGCTGGATCAAGAAATACCGCACCGCGTCGCGGCCCACCCAGTCGATCAGATCGCGCAGCGTCACATAGCTGCCCGCGCGCTTGGAGATCTTTACCTCTTCGCCGCCGCGCATGACCTTGACCATCTTGTGCAACACGTAGGCGGGATAGTCCTTGGGGATACCCTCTTCCAGGCCCTGCAGGCCGGCGCGCACGCGCGCGACGGTGCCGTGGTGGTCGCTGCCCTGAATATTCACCGCGCGATGGAAACCGCGCTCCCATTTGGCCTTGTGATAGGCCACGTCGGGCACGAAATACGTATAGCCGCCCTCGCTCTTGCGCATCACGCGGTCTTTATCGTCGCCGGTGCCGAGTTCGGTCGTGCGCAGCCACAGCGCGCCGCCTTCCTCGTAGGTATGCCCCTTCGCAATGAGCGTCTGCACGGTCTGTTCGACGCGTCCGGAGGTGTAGAGCGAGCTTTCCAGATAGAAATTATCGAACGCCAGGCCAAACGCCTGCAGATCCAGATCCTGCTCGCGGCGCAGATAGGCCACCGCGAACGCACGGATGTCGTCCAGGTTGTCCAGGTCGCCGCTGGCCGTCACGGCCTGACCGTCAGCCGCCTGCAGGGTTTTCTTGGCTAGAAAATCCTTGGCGATATCGACGATGTAATCGCCCTTGTAGCCATCGGCGGGATAGTCGGGGGAATCCGGCTCGATCCCACGGGCCCGCGCCTGCACGCTGATGGCCAGATTGTTGATCTGGTTACCCGCGTCGTTGTAGTAGAACTCGCGCGTCACGTCCCAGCCGGTCGCCTCGTACAGGCGGCAGATGGCGTCGCCGAGCGCGGCCTGCCGGGCGTGGCCGACGTGCAGGGGGCCGGTCGGGTTGGCCGAGACAAACTCGACCAGCACTTTTTCGCCATTCTTGGACGTTTGGCCGAAGGCCGCGCCTTGCTCGGCCACGGCGTGGATGACCGCCTGGCGGGCCGCGGCGGTGATGCGGAAATTGATGAACCCGGGGCCCGCGATCTCGGCGCTTTCGATCAGCGCCTGCGCTGCCGGTTGGGCCATCAGGGCGTCGACGATGTTTTGGGCCAGCTCGCGCGGGTTACGGCGCGCGGGCTTGGCCAGTTGCATGGCGACGTTGGTGGCGATATCGCCGTGGGCGGCAACCTTGGGACGCTCCAGCAGCACTTGGGGCTGTGCATCAGGAAGGCATTGCGCGACGGCGGCTTGAATCAGCGAGACGAGTTGTTGTTGTTGCTCAGGGAGCATGAGAGGAATCAGCAGAGAGTGTTAAATATCCGTGACGGGATGCCTGGCGATGTCAAACCCCACATCCGACCGGAGCGGTCACATCGGTATGGCGCACTGCGCCAGGGGGGCATCCGTCTTGGACGCGCGCGACCCAGCGACACAGCGCAGCGGCTAACCGTGGACTCATTCACGGGTGATGCCTAGATCATAGCGTGATTTGGCCGGTTTTCCGTGGGTGCAGTGCCCAGTTGCAATCGCATTGGCGTCCTCGACAACATTGCGGTAGTGTATAGACGTGTCCCTAACGGAATCCTCAGCATGCTAATTAAATTTCGCTCTAAGACGGTCGCCGAAGTTCTGATGCTGTCGGCTAATGCTGCCCCTCTGCTGCGCGCCGCTGGAAAGACGGTCGCTGATGACGTGCCCGAACGCGGGGTCTTCACGGTGGAACAGTTGCCCGCCGCCATCGCCGGCATCGAAGCCGCCATCAAGGCCGAAGAGGCCCACCGCCCCGCCCAGCCGAGCGAGGAAGAGGACGACGCCGCACCCGTGCCGCCCATGGCGCAGCATGTCGAACTGCACCAGCGCGCTTTCCCCCTGCTGGACATGATGCGCCGCTCGCTACAGGACGGCGAGGACGTGACGTGGGAATCCACCAAGGGCTGGTGAGGCGATCACGCCATGATCTGGTCAGCCGGGTGGCGTTGGCGCCACCCAGCCGTGCCCGGGCGTGTTCCAGCCTTGGCTCACGCCCTAGCGAATCCCGGCTCGCATAAACGATTGCACGAACTGACGCTGGAATAACAAGAATCCGACCAGCAGGGGTGCCGCCGATAACAACGTCGCCGCCGTGATCACCGACCAATCAATCCCCTGGTCGGTCGACGAAAACACCTGCAAGCCGACCGTCAATGGTCGCGACTCCACCGAGTTGGTGATGATTAAAGGCCACAGAAAGTTATTCCAATGGTGACTAACCGACACCAGGCCGTAAGCGACATAAATCGGCTTTGCCAGCGGCACGTACACTTTCCACAGAATCTGCAGCGGCCCCGCACCCTCCACGCGGGCAGCCTCCTCCAACTCGCGCGGCACGGTCTTGAAGGTCTGGCGCAGCAGAAATATCCCGAATGCGGAAGCGAAGTACGGCAGCCCGATGGCAAACACCGTATCGCGCACGCCCAGCACGCTCATGGATCGATAGTTCTCCACGAGCAACACATCGGGCATGATCATCAGCTGCAATAACACCAGCAGGAATAAAAAATCGCGTCCGGCAAATTCAAACCGCGCGAACGCATAGCCTGCCAACGTCGAGAGCACCAACTGCGCGGCCAGCACCATGGTCACGAGCAAAAAGGTGTTGATGTAATACTGAGGAAACGGCGCGGCATGCCAGGCGCGCGCGAAGTTTTCCAGCGTCCATGGCGCCAGCAGATCAAAACGCGTGGCATAGGCCGGCGGATGAAACGCCGCCCAGACCGCATAAGCCAGCGGCAAGATCCACAACAGGCCCAGTAGCCAGGCTCCCAGCGTATCGAGTTTTTGGGTCATTGGTAATGCGTCTTCCGGTCAAGCCAGCGAAACTTCACGAGAGCCGTGATCGCCAGGATCAGCAATAGCACCACTGTCAGCGTTGCCGCGTAAGCGGTGTCCCAGAAACTAAAGCCCACCTGATAGATGTAGTAAAGCAGCAGCGTGCTCGCGTTGTCCGGCCCGCCGCGCGTCATGACGACTACGTGATCGACCAGGCGGAACGCATTGATCAACGCATTGACCAGCACGAACAGCGTGGTGGGCATCAACAACGGCCACAATACCCGGCGGAAATACTGCCAGCGTGATGCGCCCTCGAGCAGCGCCGCTTCGCGCAACGAGGGCGATACGGTTTGCAGCGCGGCGAGATAAAAGATCATGAAAAAGCCGGCCTCTTTCCAGATCGTGACCATCATCAGCGCGGGCAAGGCGGTATCGCGGCTACCCAGCCAGTTAGGTCCGGCGATGCCAAACCACTGCAGCACTTGGGCGATCAGTCCGTACTGTGGCGTATAGAAAAATAGCCAGATATTCGCCACCGCCACCATGGGCAACACGGTGGGCGTGAAATACGCCATGCGCAAAAAACCCCGGCCCGCCAGGCGCTGATTGACCCACAACGCCATCACCAGCGCGATGGCGATGGAAGTCGGGATGGTCCCCAGCGCGAACCACAGGTTGTTCCACAGCGACTGCCAGAACACCGGATCGTCGGCCATCAGCGCATAGTTTTCGAGCCCCACGAAGCGCGCCGGGCGGTTGCCTCGCGGGGTCGAGTAAAAGCTATGCCACATCGTGGCCAGCGCCGGATAGTGCGTGAACGCGGCCAGCAATACCATCGCCGGCAATAACAGCAGCCAGGCGTAGACAGCGTGCAAGGATTTGTTCATCGCACTGATGCCTTAGCGATAGCTGCGCAGAACGCGATCGGCTTCACGCTGAGCGTCGCGCATGGCTTGCTCCGGTGTCTTGGAGCCGGTCAGCATGGCCTGCAGCGCATCGTTGAGCGTCTTGGTCACGCGTTGATTGTCATGAGTGGAAAACTCCGCGACGCTCACTTCGAGTTGATCGCGAGCCACCGTAGCGGCCGGGACTTCCTCGGCATACTTCTTCATTTTTTCTGTTTCCCATGCAGCGGGCGTCACCGCGACATAGCCGGTCGCGATACTCCAGTCCGCCGCGCGCTCGGGCGTCGTGGCCCATTGCGCGAACTTTAAGGCCGCGGCTTGCTGCTCGGGTGTGCCGCTTTTAAAGATATAAAAGTTGCCGCCACCGGTCGGGCTGCCGCCGCGTATTTTCTTGGGCATCATCGCTACGCCAAACGGAAAGCTCGCGTTCTTGCGGATATTGGTGAGGTTGCCCGTGGTGGTCCATACCATCGCGGCCTTCTTTTCCAGGAAGTCTTTCGGCGTGGTACCCCAATCGATGGTGCCGCGCGGCATCACGCCATGCTTGACCGACAGATCCTGCCAGAACTGCGCCGCCTCGATTACGTGGGGTTTATCCAGATAAACTTCGTTGCCCTCTTCGTTCATCAAGATCGCATCGTTCGGCGTGGTCAAGGCCTGGAATAGCCAGTACGCGAATGCGCCACCGGACGGAATCTCCAGCCCCCATTGCGTGACATTGCCCGAGGCGTCTTTCTTGGTGAGCTTCTTGCCGTATTCGACCAGCTCTTCCCATGTGCCCGGCGCGCGCTCGGGATCCAGGCCTGCCTCTTTAAACAGGTCTTTGTTGTAATACATCACGATGGTTGATCGTTGAAACGGTATGCCCCATACATGGCCGCCCGTGCGGCTGTTCTGCATAAACGCATCGTAGAACCCGCTCAGCCATTTCTTATCCGCATCTGTCTTGGCCAGACCATCGATGGGCACGATCGCATCCTCATCGATGAGCGTGAACATATCGGTGGAAAGCAACACAGCCAGTTGCGGTGGCGTGCCGCCCTTTAACGCGGTCAGCGCCTTGGCGATGGAATCTTGATAGGAGCCCGCGTAAATCGGCTTGATGTCGATATCCGGATTCTCTTTTTCAAACTCGGCCACCATATCGTCGACGATCTTGGTGATCGGCCCACCGACCGCCACGGGGTAATAGAACTCGACTTCCACGGGCTTGGCCAAGACGTATCCCGGCAGGGACAAGCAGGCGCCGGCCAGGGTGGCGGCAAGGGCTTTGAGAGCAGTTTGTCGCATGATCGTTTTCCTAAGATAGCAGTGACTCGGGTGACAGAGACTCGGCGCCAGAGCGCCCCGGCACAGAAATAGCCGCCGCATCGGCGGCAAAAAAATGTTGGTCTTCAGGACGCCACGCGACGGTCAACATATCGCCCGCGTCGGCGCGCAAATGCCCGGGCGCGCGCACCGCAATGCCGCTGCAGCTGCCGATGCGGCATACGACGATGGAATCCGCGCCGAAATACTCCACGCTTTCCACCACGGCCGGATAGCCTTGATCGCTAACGCGGATATGCTCGGGCCGCACTCCCAGACGCTTGGCCTGCTCGGGTGCGCTCGCGATGGTGATCCCGTGCAGGCCCGCGATGCCCAGGCCGCCGTTTTCGCCGGCCAGATCGATCAGATTCATCGGCGGCGTGCCGATAAAACGTGCCGCGAATTCCGTCGCGGGCCGCGCATACAAGCCATCGGGCGTATCGCGCTGTTCAATGCGCCCTTGTCGTAACAACACCACCTGATCCGCCATGCTCATCGCTTCGGTCTGGTCATGCGTCACGTACACCATGGTGATGCCCAACGACTGTTGCAGCGCGCGTATCTCGCGTCGCATTTCATGACGCAACTGCGCATCCAGATTCGACAAAGGCTCGTCCATCAAGCACACGGGCGCTTCCGATATCACCGCGCGCCCCAGCGCCACGCGTTGCTGTTGTCCGCCCGATAATTGCGAAGGCTTGCGATCCAATAGCGCCGTCAATCCCAGCAGTTTCGCCACGCGATCCAATCGGCGCGGGAAGTCGGCGGCGGGCTCCTTGCGCACTTTGAGTCCGAACAGAATGTTCTCGGCCACTGTCAGATGGGGAAAGAGCGCATACGACTGAAACACCATCGAGATGCGCCGCTGCGAGGGTGGCAGATGCGTGACATCGCGATCGCCGATCAATATCCGCCCGGACGTGGGCGTATCCAACCCCGCGATCATGCGCAGCGTGGTGGATTTCCCGCAGCCCGAGGGCCCGAGCAGCACGGTGAAGCTTCCCGCCGGGGCGCTAAAGCTCACGCCCTCGATCGCGGCGGCATCGCCGTACTGCTTCGTCAAATTTTCCAGAACGATGTTGGACATATTGATCGTGAAGAGAAGTGAACGGCTCGGTACGTCATAGGCGCTGTCGCCAGCCCCTGTATTCTGGGTCTAAATGAAATCCTTTTCATTCTGCAGTGCAAACATGACGAGAGCATGTCAGTGCAGCCATGTCGTGAGCGGCGCTATTCATCGATCAGTCCTCCGTTTTCGTCATGAAAGGGATATGGCCCCGGATAGTCGTCGATATAGGCGTGATGCGTGATCAGCGCGCCATCGCGCCAATCGTGCAGATGAAACGCGGGCGGTTCCATGACGAACTGACCCGGCGCATCGGGCTGCAGATTCAGCGCGATTTGATGCGCCGGACTCGGGCAAGTCGAGGCGATCGTGCCGCCAAAACGCCGAAAAATGCTGCGGTGCAAATGCCCGCAGAGGATGCGTTCCACATTGGAATGCGCGGAAACGATCGCTTTTAAGGCCTCGGCGCCTTCGAGCAAACCGATGTTATCCATGTACTCGATGCCCGTTAGGAACGGCGGATGGTGCATAGCGATGACCGTTGGCCGCTCCGGTTGTTCCGCGAGCCGCGCGCGCAACCAGTCCAATCGCCGTGCGCACAGCGTGCCATGCCCGTGCATCGGCACGACTGTATCGAGCATCAATAAACGCACGGGATAGTCTTCCACCGCATACTGCACGAATCCATCGATTCCGCGCAGATAGTCATGTCCCGTGAACGTTTCCACCAAGGTCTCGCGCGCATCGTGATTGCCCGGCATCAGAAAATAAGGCGCGCGCAATGCATTGAGCATGTTCTTCAGATGTGCGTACTCTTCGCGCTTGCCGAAGTCCGTCAAATCCCCGCTGATGATGACGACATCCGGCGCGGGGTTCAATCGATTCAATGCATGCACCGCGGGCGGCAGATAACTGTCAGTCTCCACCCTGCGATAGGCTTTCTGACCCGGCATGCGGATGTGTAAATCCGAGATCTGTGCGATGAGCATGTGTCAGGTTCTCATGGGTTCGTAGTGGGTAAAACGCCTTCATGCGGCATAGGCACGCCTGCGTCGTGCAGGCTGCGGCTGCCATACGCCAGCCGTGCCGCCATCCACAATGCGATGCGGCAAGCGCACCGAGGCCGCTGGCTTGCCGGCTAATCGATCCAACAGCAATGCGCACGCCGTCGCGCCGATGTCGCGGCTTGGTTGCGCCGCAGTGGTCAACGGAGGAACCAGCAATGCGCCCACGCCCGCCCCGTCAAAACCGCAGACCGCCAGATCGCCGGGCACGTGTACACCCAACTCGGCCAGTTGCGATATCACTGACATGGCCAACAAATCGTTAGAGCAAAACAAGGCGCTGGGCGCATCCGCGCGCGCCAGCAGGTCGCGCAATATCGCCGGACTGGACTCGGTATGCGCGGGCATGACGCAGTGCGCAATGCGCGGCAGCCCCAATGTCTTTGCCCCTGCCCGCGCGCCTTGCAACCGTCGCCGCGCCCTGTCGGACGAGGTTAGCGGGCCGCTGACGAACGTCAATCGCCGATGTCCCCAGGCGCTCAAGCGCGCCACCATATCGAAGGCAGCGGCCTTGTTATCCACCGACACGTACGGGTGCGATGCCGATTCGTTATAGGCCAGAATATGCGGCAGGCCCGCCAGCTCCAGCGCATGCAGCGTGGCATTGCTCGCCGCGTCCCCCACCGTCAAGACCAATCCGTCGATTTGGTGATCGATCAGCGCTTGCGCATAGGCCGATTCGACCGAGGGGTCATAGCCGGTGAGCCCCATCATCACGCTATATCCGGCCCTGCGCGCGGCCTGTTCGGCGCCTTCAAAACATTCCGCGAAAACCGGATTGGCCAGCGTGGGCAACAGCAGCCCAATCGTACGCGTACGCCCCGCACGCAGGCTGCGTCCGACGCGGTTCGGGCGAAACCCTAACCGTTGCGTCACTTCATCGATACGCGCGCGGGTCGCCGGCCGCAGCAGGCCAGGTTGATTGAACGCCCTGGACACGGTGGCGGGCGATACCCCGGCTTCGCGGGCGATCTCCAGAATAGACAGGCGCTGCGGCGCTTTTGCGGTCATGGCAGCTCAACATTGAAAACGATTTCACTTTAAGGGACGAGCATGACAGCCAGATTGCAGCGCATACGGTATCGTGCTTATATCGTCTTGCCAATCAAAACAGGTGCTGCAATGCGGCAACCTGCCGAGGGCACGCCTGCACCGCGCCACGTGACGTGCGGGCCGCCGTCGCAGGCCGTCGGTTCAGCGTAGGGGAAAGCCACACCGCTGCATTGGTGCCGTGGTCATAACAGAGCGAAGGATAAAGACCCGTGATGGAATCAAACCGTTTAAGCGCCACCCAGGCCGTTGAACGTCTCGCGCGCCGGGAGTTGAGCGCGGAACAGTTGCTACGTGATTGCCTCGCACACATCGAGGCGCGCGAACCGATCGTGCAGGCCTGGACCGCGCGCGATGCCGACGCCGCCTTGCAGCATGCGCGCGAACTGGATCGCTCGCCCATACGCGGCGTCTTGCATGGTCTGCCCTTCGGCGTCAAAGACGTCTTCGCCACGCACGATTTGCCGACAAGCTGCGGGTCCGCGATCTACGCCGGTCACCGTCCGCCCGCCGATGCCGCGGCCGTTGCGCTTTGCCGGCAAGCTGGCGCCATTGTGGCTGGCAAGACCGTGACCACCGAATTCGCTTCGTATCAGCCCGGGCCCACGCGCAATCCGAATAACCCGGCGCATACCCCTGGCGGTTCATCCAGCGGGTCTGCCGCTGCCGTGGCCGACTATATGGTGCCATTCGCACTCGGTACGCAGACCGCTGGCTCTATCATCCGGCCCGCAGCGTACTGTGGCGTCGTAGGCTATAAGCCTTCGTTGGGCCTCATCCAGCGCGCGGGCTTGAAAACCATTGCCGACTCCCTCGACACCATAGGCGGATTTGCGCGCACGGTAGACGATGTCGCATTGTTCGCCTCGGTGATGATGGGCGATGCCAGGTTGTGCGATCTGGCCTACGATGGCCGACCGCGTATTGGCTTCTATCGCGCGTCACATTGGCCGAACACGGAGGAATGCGTACAAGAAGCCGGTGCGCTTGCGGCCAGCGCCTTGTCGGGCGCCGGCGCACGGATTGAGGAAATCGATCTGCCGCCTGTGCTCGCCGCCCTGGCGCAGGCGCAGGCCGACATCATGGCCGTGGAAATGGCGCAGTCGCTCGCTTATGAGCATGGCCGTTATCGCGATCGTTTGAGCGATGCGCTGCTGGCCGTGCTGGACGCAGGGACTCGCGTCAGCGCCGCCGAACATCAAGCGAACCTGCAGCGCGTTCAGGACGGGCGGGCTCAGGTCGAGCGTTGGTTCGAGCAATACGACGTGCTGCTCGTTCCAAGCGCGACTGGCGAAGCGCCGTTGTACGAAAGCGGAACCGGCGATCCCATCTTCTGCCGCATGTGGAGCGCGCTAGGCACGCCCTGTGTGCATTTGCCGTTCCACACGGGCCCTCGGGGCCTGCCCGTTGGATTGCAAGCGATCGGCCGTCGCGATGACGATCGTCGCACCCTCGCGATCGCGCGTTGGATGCTAGGCGTGCTGCGTCCTGGTCAGTAATTCAAACGCGGGCGTTGCCGCCCGTTGTGCTGGCAGACACGGCTCATGCAAAACGCCCTAAGCGCAGGAGGATCACTCCAACGCTTAGGGCGTTATCGAGAGGCCGCCTCGTGAGCGGCCATGCCTCATTTGTTTCGGATCAGCCGCGCCGCGATAACGGCGCGGTCCTGCTCCATTGCCAAGGTGGTTAAGCGGCGGTAACCGCTGCGTCCACGGACGCTTCCTCGCGATTGTTCAGTTGGCGGTTCACCGCGCTCAACACCGCACGGAACGAAGCCGTCACGATGTCGCGGTCGATGCCTACGCCAAAGCCCGTGGGAGAGTCGCCCACGCGCAATTCCACATAGCTGGCCGCGCGCGTATCGGTGCCGGTGCCGATAGCATGCTCGTGGTAGTCCATGATGCGCACGGGCACATCCAGCGCATTCACGAAGGCCGAGATCGCACCGTCACCGGAGCCCGTGACCACACGACGCTCACCGTTATAATCCAGCTCCACGCGGATATTGAACTGCTTGCCTTCGCCCGCGGCCGGGTCGCCCTCGATGCTGTGACGCACCAGTTTCCACGGTGCATGCTGTTCGAGGTATTCGCGGCTGAAGATCGTGTGCACATCGTCGGCCGTGACTTCGCGGCCCGTTTCGTCCGTGACGCGCTGAATCGCGCGGCTGAATTCGATTTGCAGACGGCGCGGCAACACGAGACCATGCTCTTGCTCGAGCAGGTAGGACACACCGCCCTTGCCGGACTGGCTGTTCACACGGATCACGGCGTCGTAGCTGCGGCCCAGATCGGCCGGGTCGATCGGCAGATATGGCACTTCCCATACGGCGTCGGGTTTTTGCTGCGCAAAGCCCTTCTTGATCGCATCCTGGTGCGAGCCCGAGAAAGCCGTGAACACCAGATCGCCCGCATAGGGATGACGCGGATGCACCGGCAACTGGTTGCAGTACTCGGCGCAGCGGCGCACTTCGTCGATGTCCGAGAAATCCAGGCCCGGGTGCACGCCTTGGGTATAGAGGTTCAAGGCCAGCGTGACGAGGTCGACGTTACCGGTGCGCTCGCCGCTGCCGAACAGGCAGCCTTCGATCCGGTCGGCGCCGGCCATCACGGCGAATTCAGCGGCGGCCACCGCGGTGCCGCGATCGTTGTGCGGGTGCACGCTCACGATGATGCTGTCGCGACGAGCCAGATTCTTGTGCATCCACTCGACCTGGTCCGCGTACAGATTGGGCGTGGTGGCCTCGATCGTGGCGGGCAGGTTCAACACCAGCTTGTTGTCCGGCGTGGCGCCCCAGGTCTCGGCCACGGCGTTGGACACCTCCAGCGCGAATTCCGGCTCGGTGGTGCTGAAGACTTCCGGCGAGTACTCGTAACGCCATTGCGTCTCCGGATGCTGCGCCATGTATTTTTTCACCAGCTGCGTGCCTGTGATGGCGATCTGCTTGATCTCTTCTTTGCTCATGTTGAAGACGATCTTGCGAAACGCCGGGGCGCAGGCGTTATACAAGTGCACCATGGCTTGCTTGGCGCCTGCTGCCGACTCCACCGTGCGGCTGATCAGGTCTTCGCGCGCCTGGGTCAGCACGATGATGGTCACATCATCGGGGATGCGCTTTTCCTCGACCAGTTTACGTACGAAATCGAAATCCGTTTGCGAGGCAGAGGGGAATCCGACCTCGATTTCCTTGAAGCCGATTTTCACCAGCTGCTCGAAAAAGCGGATCTTGCGCTCGACGCTCATCGGTTCGATCAACGCCTGGTTGCCGTCGCGCAAATCGGTGCTCATCCAGATGGGCGGCTGGGTGATACGGCGGCTGGGCCAGGTGCGTTCAGAGAAGTCGCGCGTAAAGGGCGCAAAGGGGACGTATTTGGTAGCGGGATTAGCAAGCATCATGACACCTTGATCATTAGGCCCCGGGGTTGCCGGGATAAACATTTACCGGAGGGGATAACCGGAATGCTCTGTTCGGCGGGTCAGGGTTTAGGTCTGATCCCTCAATAAACCGCGTATGGGTTTACTGGAAACAATCAATGAACAGAGAAAACGTGTGGCGTACGAGGCTGCCGAGCTACCACAGGCGCGAGGCCCGGCAACCGATCGGTAGGTGTAGCGATAGCGCAATGGTGGAGGTGCGAGCGCACAGGCCAGCGCCCGGAGCGTCGTAGCGTCCGGAAGCAATCGCGAGGGGGATTCGGATATTGGCCATAAGCCGATAGTCAAACATATTTCCCGCGAAAGTGCAATCGACGGACGCCGGAATGCAGTGGGAAACACAAAAAATAGGACTGAAAGCGGGTGCCTATCCACGCAAAGGGTGGACGCCCGGCCAGTCGCCGGTGCCACACCCTTCAGTCGCGCTACAGATTAGGCTCGATGCGCTGTGCACCAGCGGGGCGGACAGGCGTGCTCGCGGAGACGCGCGCGCTGGGTACCGTGGTCGATGCGGGCGTTGCAACGATGGGCGTGGCGACTGGCGCTGCCTGCGCGCGGGTGGTCAGCACCGGCGTCACGACCTCACCGGTGCCATCCAGAATGGCGGTTTGTTCACGCACCAGCTCGATCTTGTCGATCCGCCGGTGTCGCAGCTCGATCCCGGCCTGACGCAGGTCGCCCAACGTAAACGGTTCCTCGCGATTGCCCCACACCCAGCGCAGCACATCGCGCACTTCCTCGGACAGCTGGGAAGACAGAGACGAGAGCTCCGTCGCGGACAGCGGGCGCGCGCGCGATGCGGCAATATCAGACTGAATCCAGGCGCGGACTGCGAAGAAAACGATCAAGGTCCAGATCGCCACAACGCCCCACCACACATACGGATTGATGCGCGTCAGCAGATCGATGGCTTGCTGACCAAATGCCTGCAGACCTTCAAAACTAAGGCCCCGACCAAAATTCAGCAGCCACGAAGCCACCATTAGCCATATGATGGCGGCCACGATCAGCACCACGGCCCGGACAAGCAGTCGCGGCAGCCCTAGTTTGAGCAGCGTTTGGCCGATCAGGCGGCGGTCGTGGCGGATGCGGTCTGGCGAGGCGGCGTTCATCATGCAAAATATTGTACCTATGACCAGGCCAGCCTTAGAACTTCGTACCGGTCAACATTTGACGTTGACACCCCAACTGCAGCAGTCCATCCGATTGTTGCAGCTTTCCACGCTGGATCTGCAAACTGAAATCTCGCAGGCGTTGGCCGAAAACCCCATGTTGGAGCGCAGCGATGAGCGTGTCGAGGCGGAGCCGGACGCCCCGCCCGCGCCTGAAGCCTCCATGGACGACCTTTCCGCGCGCGATGGCGAACTGCGCCAGGAAGAGATGCCGGGCGCCGGTGGCGTGTATCCGGATGACCTGCCCGAGCGCGAAGATCGCGCGCGCAGCGAGACGCTTCGTGAGCACTTACTCTCGCAGCTAGGCTTGACACGCGTAGGGAGCCGGGATGCCGCGCTAGTCACGCTACTCATCGACGAGCTGGACGAGAACGGCTACCTCGCTTCGCCGCTTGATGAGATTCTGAGCTGGATTCCGGCAGAGGCCGAAGCCGATATCGACGAATTGCGTGCCGCGCTGTGTCTGCTGCAATCTTTCGATCCGCCGGGCATCGGCGCGCGCGATATGTCGGAATGTTTGCTGTTGCAATTACGCAACCCCGATCCCGAACGACTGCGCGAAGCCGACGATCCGGCCGTGCTAGCCTGTGCTCGCGAGCTTTGCACGCACCATCTGAGCCTGTTGGCCAGCGGCAATATGACTCGCGTGCGCGACGCCGTCGCGTGCGACGACGCGACGGTGCGCCGCGCGCATGCCTTGATTCGCAAACTCGATCCCCGGCCCGGGCGTCCATGGACCGTGCCGGCCGCCGACTATGCCGTGCCGGACGTGATCGTGCGTAAAACCCGCCAAGGCTGGCAGGTTTTACTCAACCCGGCGGCGGTGCCGCGATTGAAGGTCAACACCCTGTATGCGGAGCTGCTGGGCAACCAACGCGAATCCCAGCACGCGGGCTTGCATGCGCAGCTGCAGCAGGCGCGTTGGATGATACGCAACGTGGAGCAGCGTTTTGACACGATCCTGCGCGTGGCCCAGGCCATCGTCGCCCATCAAACCGCATTTTTCAGCGAGGGCCCGGCTGCCATGCGCCCGCTGATTTTGCGCGACATCGCCAACGAGCTGGGATTACATGAGTCGACGATTTCGCGAGCGACCACTCAGAAATTCATGCTCACGCCTTTTGGCACGCTGGAGCTCAAGCACTTTTTCGGCACCGGCGTGGCCACGGACGGAGGCGATGTGGCGTCGGCCACCGCCGTGCAGGCGGTGATTCGTCAGCTCGTGGCCGATGAGGATCGCCGTAAGCCGCTCTCGGATAACCAGCTGACGCAACGGCTGGCCGACCAAGGCATCGTCATCGCGCGCCGTACGGTGGCGAAGTATCGCGAGGCCATGCGGATACCGCCAGCCAGTCTACGCAAGGCGCACGCGGCACAGGCTTGATCACCCTTTTGTCCCTGTTTTCATGCACTTACCGTCGGTAATTTGAGACGTCGGAGGGGCTTGCACGCGCGCGAATAAGTGACGATAATTGTTCTCATGTACATTTGCATATGTAATGCCGTCAACGAACGCCAGATCCACGCCGCCGTGGACGCAGGTGCGACGACGCTCGATGATTTACAGTTCGAACTAGGCGTGGCCACGTGCTGCGGATGCTGTGCCGAGATGGCGCAGGAATATCTGCCCGGCGGGCGTTGTTCGAAGGTTTGTCATAGCCAGAGCGTCGCGGTGGAGCTCGATGCCGCGCCCGGACTAGAAGCCGGGCAGGCAGCCAATAGCTTCCCGATCGCCCTCGTCGCTGCCGCCTGAATCCGCAATTGACGCGCTGTTCACGCTAGCCGAAAATCCGCGCGGGTGCGTTGTGCTTACCCAACAGCCCGCCGTGTGCGATTTTTCCCGCTATTTGCTGGCTGCCCGACTCGATTTTCGGCGCCAGGCTAAGTCTTTTCTTCTCGCCTTTAGTCTTTGCGTTCGCCGCAACGCCACGTCAGGCGTCCTCTGACCTGCGGCTCATCCAAAACGCAGACTCATTCTCATTCGATTGTCGTTTTCCGATCGCGCTTGCAGTGCCATTTACGAAATGATGGCTGGCTCTAGCCGTGGGCGCCGGGCAATGTTAGCCTGCGGACGTTGCATGCGCGATCAGGCGCACGCGGGAGTGCGGCTGCCGCATCCCGAGTTCGTAAGGAGTACACCATGAAAGGCGACAAAACCGTCATCCAGTTTCTGAACAAGCAACTGACCAATGAACTGACGGCCATTAATCAATACTTCCTGCACGCCCGTATCCTGGGACACTGGGGACTGAAGAAGCTGGCCAAGCACGAGTATGAGGAGTCCATCGGCGAGATGAAACACGCCGATCGCCTGATCGAGCGTATTTTGATGCTGGACGGGCTGCCTAACCTGCAGGACCTGCACAAGCTGATGATCGGCGAAGATGTTCCCGAATTGCTGGCCTGTGATCTGAAGGTCGAACAAGGCGCACAGGCGACGGTCAAGGACGCCATCGCCTACTGTGAATCGGTGCGCGATTATGTCTCCCGCGATCTGTTCCAGGACATCTTGGACGATACGGAAGAGCATATCGACTATCTGGAAACGCAGATCGAGTTGATTGGCAAGGTGGGATTGCAGAACTATCTGCAAAGCCAGATGGATGTAGACAATCCATAAAAACAAAACGCCACGGTCTGATGTCCGTGGCGTTTTTGCTTTTGGGGGCCATCACTGCGTCAAGGACGCGATGGACATTCCTTGATGGTGCCCCAGGCCCGGTTAGGTCCGCAGTACTTGTTGCGGGCGTTCCACGAACAGGTGGGGCGCTGGAAGAAGCCTTCGTTGGCACATTGCGCGAGTTCACGGCGCAAGGCGTTTTGCCAATCACCATTGCCAGCGTTCTGGCGAGCCTGCGTATTCGCCTGTGGCGCGCTATTCATCGCCGTGCTCCCATAGGCATCCTGATTGCCCGGGGGCGCCGTGGTCGTGGGGGGTAGCGAACCGACATCCAACGTCGTGACATCCGACGGCCCGGAAGGCAGCGGCACGTTGGAAGACGCCGCCAAGCCCTTGGCCTGTTCCATGGTGATGTTGTCGCGCGAGAGCTGCACCGAAGGGTCCGTGGTCGTCTCAAACAGCGAGACCGTGGGCACGGCCCAGCTGGTGCCCGACGGACGGTCCGGCACTCCTAGCGTGCCATCCAGGCGCGGCTGGGGCGGCTGTGCGACATAAGGGCGGCCATTGGCATCCAGAATGGGTTCCTGGGATGCCAGCGCTTGCTGCCCCGGCACCGCGGAGGCTTTTGGAGCGTGCGCAACCAGCCAATCACCCAGTTGGATTCCACCCCATGCCGCCACGCCCAGCGCCAGCAGAAGCGTCGCGATTAATACTCGCCAAGACATTGCTACCCTCATGTTTGCGGCCGCGCTGCGCCTTTAACTGTGACTGCTGAAGACCTGTCCGCCGTGCTCGCGCATCGCGTGGAATTTCACGTCCGGATACAGGTCTTCGGCCACCCGTAACTGCGCAGGTGAGCTGATCAAAAAGGCCGCCGCATCCACCACATCATAGGCGATGTGTGCTGCGTTGGCATCCATGAACTTGCGCAGGGCCTTCGGGTTATCGGACGTGAACCAGCGCGCCATTGTGTAGCGCGAGGGCATCATCCGGGCCTCGACCCCGTATTCGGTTTTCAGACGGTGCGCGACCACCTCGAACTGCAGCTGACCCACCGCACCCAGCAGCAGCGTGCCGCCGGAGGCTTCGGGACGGAACACCTGAATCGCGCCCTCCTCGCCCAGCTGCGTCAGACCCACGCGTAACTGCTTGGTGCGTAAAGGATCTTTGACTTCCACCGCCTGAAAGAGTTCGGGCGCGAAGAACGGCAAGCCGGTGAACCGCAGGTTTTCGCCTTCGGTCAGCACATCGCCCAGTTGCAGCACGCCGTGGTTGGGAATCCCGATCACGTCGCCGGCATAGGCCTCGTCCAGTAGCTCGCGGCGCTGGGACAGAAAAGACACCACGTTGTTCGGGCGGATTTCCTTGTTGGTTCGGGCGACTTTCAGGCGCATGCCCCGTTCGAAGCGGCCCGAGCTCACGCGCACGAACGCCACGCGGTCGCGGTGGGCGGGGTCCATATTGGCCTGCACCTTGAATACCACGCCGGTGAACTTGGGCTCTTGCGGCTCGACCAGGCGTTCGAGCGCCTGACGCGGGCCGGGCGCGGGGGCAAGCTCCACCAGCGCGTCCAGAACTTCCTGCACACCAAAGTTGTTGATGGCCGATCCGAAGAACACCGGAGTTTGCTTGCCAGCGAGAAAGGCCTCGCTATCGAAGGCGGGCGCGGCTTCGTTAATCAGTTCGATCTCGCCCAGGGCCTGATCGAAGGCCGAGCCAAAGCGCTCGGCGATTTCCGGATTCGACAGGCCGTTGATGATGTCGTCTTCATCGGTACGCCGTTCCTGGCCCGGGCGGAACACGCGCATGCGGTCGCGGCGGATGTCGAACACGCCGCCAAACGACTTGCCCATGCCGACCGGCCAGGAGAACGGCACGGCGTCCATGCCCAGATGGCCTTCAATTTCGGAGAGCAGCTCCAGCGGTTCGCGGACTTCGCGGTCGAGCTTGTTGATAAACGTGATGATGGGCGTGTTGCGCGCGCGGCAGACCTGCAGCAAACGGATGGTCTGCGGCTCCACGCCGTTGGCGGCATCGATCACCATCAGTGCGGCGTCCACCGCCGTCAACACGCGATAAGTGTCTTCGGAGAAGTCTTGGTGGCCCGGGGTGTCGAGCAGGTTGATCACGCAATCGCGATATTCCATCTGCATCACGGAGGACGCGACGGAGATCCCGCGTTGCTTTTCGATTTCCATCCAGTCGGAGGAGGCATGACGCGAGGCTTTACGCGCCTTGACGCTGCCGGCGATCTGAATAGCGCCTGCGAAAAGCAGCAGCTTTTCGGTCAACGTGGTTTTACCCGCGTCCGGGTGCGAGATGATGGCGAAGGTACGTCGCCGTGCAACTTCTTGTGGAATATTCATAGTCGATGCGATTTTACTGGCGTGCGAAGGATACGCGCGTAACGCGCGCGGTTACACAGGCTTCGTTACGTATGACGCCGAAAAGTTGCCAGGAAGACACCGGCGAGGATGAATAGGGACCCAAACAGCCGGTTCATCCAGCGGATATGGCGCGCGTTGCGCAGCAGACGCAGCACTTTGGCGGCCAGGAGCGTATAGACGGCCATGGCGACCATATCGGTGAACACCAGCGTGCCGGCAATTGCCAGATACTGAGGCGCGAGTGAGGCGGCCGGGTTCACGAACTGCGGCACGACGGCGAGCAGGAATACCGTGCCCTTGGGGTTCATCAGGTTGACCAGGATGCCGCGCAAGACCAGCTCGCGCACTGAAAAATGCGCGGGATTGCCGGCATCCACGGTCACGGGCGCTGCGTCCGTGCGGATTTGGCGCACGCCCAGGTAGACCAAATAGGCCACACCCAGATACTTGACGATGGCAAAGGCGATTTCGGAAGTCGCCAGCACCGCACCCAGGCCCACGGCGACAATCAAGAATTGCGCCATGATGCCGATGATAAGACCGACGTTGTTCCAGTATCCCCGCTTAAAGCCGTACTTCAGTCCGGCCGACATCGCCGAAATGGCCCCCGCGCCTGGCGAAAACGAGATTGCCCATGCAGCGACAAAAAAGGTTAGCCAGGTCGAGAGCGTCATGATGCGATGATCGGGTTGAAGGACTTGCGAGGGGAACTAGGCTCGGATATTACTTGCCCAGCAGCGCCGCGCGTGGCGCGGTGGCAGGACGGTTACCGGCGGGACGGCTGGGCGCGCGAGCGTCCGAGGTGCGCGCGCCATGGCCGCCGTTGCCGGCAGGACGGTCGCCGCGTGGCGCCGGAGCGCGGTTGGCGCCATGACCCGCGGCAGGCGCACGGCCCGAGCCGGTGCGCGGGGCCTGGCCCGCGCGGGGGGCGGCGCGGTGCTCACCATCGTTGCTCGCGCCACGGCCCGCCGCATTGGCGCCCGTGCCGCGAGCCGTACGGAATTCGCCGTTGCCACCATTGCCGCGCGTGTTGCGCGATTCGCCATTACCGGCGCTACGGCCGGCTCCGCCTCGGTTCGCACCGTTACGCGGTGCGCCCTGGCGACGCGGCTGGCGCGAATCTTCTTCGCGTTCCTGGCGGGCGAAGCTGGCTGCGTTGGTATTCGCATCCGGCGTCCAGCCTTCGACCGGCAGACGCGGAATGGCTTTGCCGATCAGGCGTTCGATCGCCTTGAGGAGCTTGATTTCGCTGTTGTCCACCAACGAGACGGCGGCACCCGTGGCGCCCGCGCGGCCGGTACGGCCGATGCGGTGCACGTAGTCTTCCGGCACGTTGGGCAATTCGAAATTCACCACTTGCGGCAGCTGATCGATATCCAGGCCGCGCGCGGCGATATCGGTGGCCACCAGCACGGTGACTTTGCCGTCTTTGAATCCCGCCAGCGCGCGCGTACGGGCCGCTTGGCTCTTATTGCCGTGAATCGCGGCGGCGCTCAGGCCGTCTTTGACGAGCTTTTCGGCCAGGCGGTTCGCGCCATGTTTGGTGCGGGTAAAGACCAGCACTTGATGCCAGCCGCTTTCGCGAATGATGTGGCTGATCAGGTCACGCTTGTGATGCTGTTCGACCATGTGGGCCGTCTGCGTGACGAGTTCGGTGGCGGTGTTGCGCGGGGTGACCGAGACTTCGCCCGGGTTATTCAGCACGCCGCGAGCCAGGCTGCGGATTTCATCGGAGAACGTGGCCGAGAACAACAGGTTCTGACGTTGTTTTGGCAGCAGCGCGAGCACCTTGCGGATGTCGCGGATAAAGCCCATGTCCAGCATGCGATCGGCTTCGTCCAGCACCAGGATTTCCACGCCGGACAGATCGACCGTCTTTTGGCCGCAGTGATCCAGCAGGCGACCGGGCGTGGCCACCAGAATGTCCACGGGCTTTCGTAGCGCGCTGATCTGCGGGTTGATGTTCACGCCGCCGAACATGACCATCGAGGTCAACGGCGTGTGCTTGCCATAAACCTGCACCGACTCGGCGACCTGCGCGGTGAGCTCGCGCGTGGGCGTGAGGATCAGGCAGCGCGGGCGTCCGGGCTGTTTCAGCGCGGGCTTGTTTTGCATCAGCAGATGCAGGATGGGCAGTGTAAAGCCGGCCGTCTTGCCGGTGCCCGTCTGGGCCGCGGCGAGCAGGTCGCCGCCTTTTAACACTTGAGGAATGGCTTGTGCCTGAATGGGGGTCGGCGCGGTGTAGCCGGTCTCGGCAATGGCGCGCAATAAGGGATCGGCCAGCCCGAGGTCGGCAAAAGAATTGGTGGCAGTCAAAACAACTCCAGCGGCAGCCTGTCGCTCTATACGAGAGAGTCCAATCCAGGCGGTCGGATGAGGAGAAAAAAGAGGAGGCCCATTGGTGAAGTGGCCTAGCGTGGCGGCAGAGCACCAGCGTAAGTGTGCTGATTGGCTAAGCACACGGATGGCATTGTAGCCCATGGGGAAAATGTGCAGCCCATTGCCGAAATCGAGCGGTTGAGCGACAAAGTAGGGTTACATCAGCCGCCATTCGTTACACCGCGCGTGCGGCGGTAGCGTTGCGCGCGCATTCCGGGCGGCATAATGCCAACTGGCGGTTGAAAGACACAGGGTTGTATTCCTCAGACCGCATGATGGTCAGCTACTAGACAGGACAAAAATATGATGACGATTTCTCGCTGGTTAGGTGTGTTTGGCATGGCGCTGGTCGCCGTGGTCATGTCGGGCTGCGGCTACAACAGCATTCAGGCCGCGGACGAAGAGGTCAATGCCACGTGGTCGGAAGTGTTGAATCAATATCAACGCCGTGCCGATCTGGTGCCGCAACTGGTTAAATCCGTTGACGCCTATATGACGCATGAGCGCGAGGTGCTGACCCAGGTGACCGAGGCACGCAGCAAGGTCGGCTCCCTGCAGATCACGGCGGATCAACTGGATGACCCGGCAGCGCTGCAGCGTTTTCAAGAGGCCCAAAATCAGTTGACCTCGGCCTTGTCGCGATTAATCGCCGTGTCGGAAAACTATCCCCAGCTCAAGTCGGACGGCCTGTTTCGCGATTTGATGACGCAACTGGAAGGCACGGAAAACCGTATCGCGGTTGCGCGTGGCCGGTATGTGAAATCGGTGCAGGCGTATAACGTGCTGGTGCGTCAATTCCCCGCCGTGATCACGGCCAAGGTGCTCGGCTATGCGCCCAAGGCGAACTTTACCGTCGCCGACGAGGCCGCGGTATCGCGCCCGCCGGAGATTCGTTTCAGCAATGAAGCGCCGGCCCGTAATCCGGCTCCGGCGCAATAGGCTGGGTAGGCTCCGGCAACGAGGCGAAATATGGCGATGTGCGGCAAAGCATGGCGAGGGCGTAACGGCCAGGGCGGAGTTGGTAAGAAATCCGCCTGGATACCGGCGAACGCAGTGACAGGCCTGAGGCGTTGGTTTCTGGCGGGCTTGCTGACGGTCTTGCCCGCGTTGGGCATGGCTCAACCCGGTACGCCGGACGCGCAGACGTCGCCGGCGAACACGCAGCTTTTGCCGCCGCGGTCTGGCGTGGGTACTGGTCTTGCCCCCGTACTGGGGCCTATGCAGGCTCAGCCGTCGGACGAAGCGAAAACCTCGCAGCCGCCAGCGACGACCGGCCAACCACGGCCTGCGGTGAAAGACCTTGCCGATGCCCCCGCCGATGTTCCACAGCTGCGCGCGCGCGTCACCGATATGACGGGGAAGCTGGACGCGACACGTCGTCAGGCGCTGGAACAGCAATTAGCGGCGCTGGAGCAGCGCAAAGGCGCGCAAGTCGCGGTGCTGCTTGTCCCAAGCACCGGCCAGGATACGATCGAGCAATATGCCACACGGGTGTTCGACGCGTGGCGCTTGGGTCGCAAAGACACCGATGACGGCGTTTTGCTTGTCGTGGCCACGGACGATCGCGCGTTGCGCATCGAGGTGGGTTACGGGCTGGAGGGAGCCATTCCCGACGTCATGGCCGGGCGCATTATCCGCGAGCAAATCGTCCCGAGATTTCAAGCCGGCGATATGGCGGGCGGTGTCGAGGCGGGCGTGGCCGCGATTGAGAAGCTGGTCGATGGCGAAGCGCTACCCCCGCCCGCGCCCACGCCGACGGCAAGCGAAGAGCTGCCTATGGGCGAGCTCGCCCTGCCCTTTTTGCTGGGCATGGTCGTGCTGATTCTGGGGGCGTCCACCATATTCGCAGGTGTAGGGGCGGCCTTGGTGTCGTGGTTCGTCTTCGGCAGTGTGGGCGCCGCGTTGATCGGTGGTGTCGCCGGGTTTGCCATCAGTGGCCTGTTGGGCGTGCTGGGCTTTAAGAAGCTGTTTCGCGAATGGCTGCGGCGC
>NZ_WSJB01000012.1 GCF_009763255.1 Bordetella sp. 02P26C-1
GCCCCCGCCTCGTTCCGTCCTGATGAAGCTCCGCCGTTGCCACCATGCGATTCAGCAAGAACGCCAAACAAGGCGCTGGTCTCGCTCGCCCCCAGGTCACTCCATGTCCTGTCGACAACAATGTTCGCTTGGTTCAACAGGTTGGCTTCGCCGGCATCTCCACCACTGCTATTTCGACCATCGACGAAATCGGCGCCGGTCCCTCCTCTGCTCGCTACCAACACACCAGAGAAAAGCCCGTCCCCCCGCACCGAAGCCGTCACGTCCCCGTGATTAAAGAGGTCAACCGCACTCGAACTGCCGCCCGCTCCGTTACCCACGGCGGAGCCCGACGACCCCGCGCCGTCGCCCCCGAGGGCGATACCCGCCACGCCCGCGCCTCCATTAATCCGATCAGAGCTGAGTCCCGACATATCGATCGAGCCCGAGTTGACGAGTGATACGCCAGTCCCGCCCGCCGCGCCACCATTGCCCCCGTTGCTCGTGGCGTCCCCACCCCTGAGCTGCGCGAGCAATCCGAACACGGGCACATTGCCGGCCGCGTTTTCAGCGGCCTGTAGCTTGATGTCGCCTGTGTTTTCGACCGTCAGACCCAGGGCGTCTTCGCCATTGGGCCGAGCATCGCCTCCGTCTTTCCCCTTCGCCTGTATTAACAAGCCCCCCACTAATTCTGGATAAGCTCGCGCGTCAATCACGGCGTTGGAGCGTACAAAAACCGGCGGCAAAGCGTCATCGGGCTCCGACTCGAGAAACACATCGACCGGCTTTGCGTAGGTTCCCGTGATATTGCAGTCGATATTGCCCGCTGGACTCACACTGCATGGATCGGATGACTGAGCGGCACTGGTGCTAGCCCAGAGGGCGCTTGCAATCGAGGCGGCCAATAGCGTTAGCGGCGGCAGACGATAGCGCAAAGAAGTTGCCATGTGAGGATCATCCTGGACGAAGCACTGCGTGAACGGAGCCGCAACGGTGCGAAGGCGAGCGAGTACGCTGACGCGCTGCGTCTCGCCCGGCACGGTGCAGCAAAGCTGAGGAAGCAACTCAAGGCACGTATAGTTACGTCGATTTCAATATTTAGCGGTTTTTATTATGGTTTTTATTGTATCGATGAAACAATCTTGCAGTTCAGCAGATAGATCCGCCCTCTTTGCAGTGCAGACCTGTCCGATATTCGGCTTTTCAGAGGGTTTCAATCGTACGGCGACCGAAGAACGCTAAAAATCTCGGGGTCTGAAGAGTGCAGCCTTCAGGCATAGTCGGCACGGAATGACCAAGCCCATGTCACGGGCTGTGGCGGCGCTTGCAGCTCGTACGGCTGAGTCCGTGCCTATCCATTCGTATGAAATCCACATGGAGCCAGGATGACAACCTTGAACAGCCCCTACACACCTTCGATGTCGTGGAAATGCACGCAAAGCCGTATCGCCGCCGCAGGTTTCTCTTGCCGCGTCAGAACACGCAGCATGCCGGGTCGCCAGCACGCGATCCCGCTTTCTGCAATGTTTGAATTGCCCCCTATCCCGGCGCGCCCCCCGCTGCCGGATTTCAATCGTCCTATGCCACCCCTGCCGCCTATTCCGGCACTACCCGAGGGGCAAGACCCCCGCTTGCCGGGTGTGGATCCGCGCATTCAGATCCGCGATATTCATCGCATCGTACGCCGCGATGGGTCCGCGGATGGCCTACGCTATTTGTTGCCGGCGGCGCGTTTGCATTGATACCAGGCGGTCCGATTATTGTCAGCCCATGTGCCGTTCCATCCGTCCAGCCAGGCACGGAAGCTGACGGTAAAGGATGGCGCGGGGTTGTGGCGCCATCCACCCTTATTATTTCGCCGTATCGATGCGGGGATCCCGCAGGGGTCAATTGAGATACTTGGTAAACCAGGCCAAGGTCCTGTCCCAGGCTAGTTTTGCAGCAGCCTCATCGTAACGAGGGGTCGAATCGTTATGGAAGCCATGCTGCGTACCGGGGTAGATATAGGCCTCGTAGGTCTTGCCATTCGCTTTTAAGGCCGCTTCGTATGCCGGCCAGGTGGCGTTGACGTTGGGGTCGGTTTCAGCGAAGTGAAACAACAATGGCGCCTGGATGCGGGCGACGTCCTCTGGTTTTGCTTGCCGTCCGTAGAAAGGCACGGCTGCCGCCAGTTCCGGATACGCGACTGACGCAGCATTGGACACCCCACCCCCGTAGCAAAATCCCGTGATGCCGATCTTGTCGGTGGTCAGATCGCTCGCGCGCAGATAATCGATCGCAGCGAAAAAGTCGTTCATCAGTTTCTGCGGATCGACACGCGATTGCAGTTCGCGACCCTTGTCATCATTGCCGGGATAACCGCCGACGGAACTCAGACCATCTGGCGCGAGCGCCACAAAGCCGGCTTTCGCGGCGCGCCGGGCGACGTCCTCGATATACGGATTTAAACCGCGATTCTCGTGTACGACGACGATACCGGGCAAAGGCCCGGTGGCGGCCTTGGGCCGGACTAGATAACCGCGAACCTTGCCGTGACCATTCGGAGACGGGTACTCGATGTACTCCGCAATGATGTCTGGATCGGTAAACGACACCTGTTGCGCCATCGCGTAGTCGGGGCTTAACGAGGCGAGGATACTGGCCGCGGTCAGCCCGCCGACGGCGTACTTTGCCGCGCGGTCAAGAAAGTCGCGGCGGGTGATACGGCCATGCACATAACCATCGTATAACTCGAGCAACTCGGGCGCGAAATCGCGCGCGGTAAGGCGGGTCATGGAAGTCTCCTTGTCGTGGCGGCGCACACCTGACCCACCGTGCCACAGACACGGCGGACGGGTGTTCATCATACTGAATACCGCCTCGCCTCAGTGAATACCGACTGGCCCCAGTAAATACTGCCGCGGCGCGTAATTATTTCCTGAAGTCAACCTGTGCAGGACGGCCCTCGAGCTGCAATGTCGCCGTGCGCGCGGGCGTGCTGGCGATGCGTTTACCACCGCGCCAAACGTGCAGACGGGTGGCGCGCAGACGTAGCGCCTCCACCGGATCACCGGCTTGCAGCAGCACCATGTCAGCACGCTTGCCGACCTCGATTCCGAGTTCGTCCAGGCCCATGATTTTTGCGGGCGCCGTCGTGACGGCTTCGAAACATGCACGCATGCCGTCTTGGCCCGTCATTTGCGCCACGTGCAGACCCATGTGGGCGACTTCGAGCATGTCACCCGAACCCAGGCTGTACCAAGGGTCCATGACGCAGTCGTGACCGAAGGCCACCGTGACGCCGGCCGCGAGCAATTCGGGCACGCGCGTCATGCCGCGACGCTTGGGATACGTATCGTGGCGGCCTTGGATCGTGATGTTGATCAGCGGATTCGCGATGGCCGACACACCGGCTTCGCGGATGAGCGGAATCAGTTTGGATACATAGTAGTTGTCCATGGAATGCATGGACGTCAGGTGCGAACCATTCACCCTGCCCTGCAGCCCAAGGCGCTGCGTGTGATAGGCCAGGGTTTCGATATGGCGCGACATGGGGTCGTCCGTTTCATCGCAATGCATGTCCACGCGCAAGCCGCGTTCGGCGGCGAGTTCGCACAGGATGCGGACGGATTCCGCGCCATCGGCCATGGTGCGCTCGAAATGCGGAATACCGCCGACCACGTCCAGGCCCATGTCCAGCGCACGCTTCAGATTTTCCATCGCGCCCGGCGCGCGCAGCAGCCCGTCTTGCGGAAAGGCGACCAGTTGCAGGTCCAGGTAGGGTTTCACCCGCTCGCGCACGTGCAACAGCGCTTCGGTGGCCAGCAGACGGGAGTCGCACACGTCCACATGCGAGCGTATGGCCAGCAGCCCGTTGGCCACGGCCCAGTCGCAGTAGGCAAGCGCCCGTTCGACCAAGGCCTCCTGCGTGAGCAGCGGCTTGAGCTCGCCCCATAACGCAATGCCTTCGAGCAGCGTGCCGGACTGATTGATGCGCGGCAGACCGAATGACAAGGTCGAGTCCATGTGAAAGTGCGCATCGATAAAGGGCGCGCTTAGCAATTGTCCTTGTGCGTCCAGCGTCTCGTGCGCTTGGGCTTGCAACGCTGGCTGAATCGCGACAATGCGGCCATCCTGCACACCAACGTCCACGCCCGAGCGGCCGTCAGCGAGGTTGCAGTTTTTGATCAGTAAATCGAGCATGGGTAAACCTTATTCAATAAATCCGCCGGACGTTGTCCAGCATGGCGCTCGCTCAGCGTTCGCCTTTGCGGTAGGGCTTCATCAACGCCTGCGGGTACGCGGCACGACGCGCCATCACCACCAGGGCCAGAATAGACAGCACATAGGGCAGCATCAAATAGACCTGATACGGCAGCTCGGGCAGGCCCGGGAGACTCGTGCCGCCCTGCTGCAGACGCAGCTGCAGCGCGTCAAAGAAGGCAAAAATCAGCGCGCCCAACAGCGCTTTACCCGGCCGCCACGATGCGAAGACCACGAGCGCGACACACACCCAGCCGCGCCCGTTGACCATATTAAAGAAAAACGCGTTGAACGCCGCCAGAGTCAAAAAGCTGCCCGCGATGCCCATCAGCGCGGAGCCTGCGACGATGGCGCCCATGCGCAAACGGGTGACCGACAGGCCCTGCCCTTCTGCGGCGGCCGGATTTTCCCCGACCATACGCACGGCCAAGCCAAGCGGCGTGCGGTTAAGCACCCAGGCAATGATAGGCACGGCCAGCAAGGCCAACAGCGTCATGACGGTTTGCCCAGCCAGAACGGGGCCGATCACAGGGATGCCTTGCAAATAAGTCATCTCGGCAAACGGCGTGATGGTGGGTGGCGTATTGACGCTGGGAAACGTGACGCGATAGGCAAAATAGCTGAGACTGGTCGCCAGCATGGTGACGCCCAAACCCGACACGTGTTGAGATAAACCAAGCGGCACTGTCAGAATGGCGTGCAACAGGCCGAACACCATCCCGGCCAATGCGGCGGCCAGTACGCCCACATAAAGCGGGGCGCCCAGATACACAGCCAGCCAACCAGCGAACGCGCCAGCGACCATGATGCCCTCGATGCCCAGGTTCAGAACCCCGGCACGTTCGCATAGCAGCACGCCCAGCGTGCCCAGGATCAACGGCGTGGCCACGCGCAGCACCGCAACCCAAAAGGCGCTGGAGCTTAACAAATCCATCCATTCCATATGCGTCTCCTAGGCGTGTTTGCGACGCAAACGGTATTGCGAGAACAAGGTGGCCACGAGCATCGACAATAGCGATGCCGCGACGATCACGTCGGCAATGTAGTTGGGCACGGCGATCGCGCGGCTCATGCTGTCGGCGCCGACCAGCATGCCAGCCACGAAGAGGCTCGCCACGATCACGCCAAGCGGATGCAGGCCCGCGAGCATGGCAACCACGACGCCGGTATAGCCGTAACCGGGCGACATATCGAGCGTCACATAACTCGTGCGGCCGGCTACTTCGATCGCGCCTGCCAGGCCTGCCAATGCGCCGGAGAGCATGGCGGTGCCCAGCATCACGCGCGTGACGGGCAGACCAAGAAATCGCGCGGCATGGGCGTTCGCGCCAACGGCACGCATTTGCAGACCTAACACCGTATAGCGATTGATCAGCCACATGGCGACCGCCAGACCCAGCGCCCAGAGCAGGCCCGTATGGGCACGCGTTTTTGCCAGCAGCTTGTCGAATTCCAGATCGGGATTCAACGCGACCGACTGCGGCCAGCCCATGGCCATCGGGTCTTTCATGACACCATCGAGCATCATGGAGACAAACAACAGCACGATAAAGTTGCCCAATAGCGTGGTCACTACCTCGTCCACGCCAAGTCGGGTTTTGAGAATGGCGGGCACCAGCAGCAGCAACGCCCCCGCCAGCGCGGCGGCCAGCATCATGCCCCCGAACAACACGGGTACGGGCAGGTCCAGGCCAACGCCATCGTGCATGCCCCCGACCATCACGGCGGCGAGCGCGCCCAGATACAGCTGTCCTTCCGCCCCGATGTTGTAGAAGCGCGCCCGGAACGCCACGGCGCAAGCCAGACCGGTGAGCATCAACGGCGTGGCACGCGTCAAGGTTTCCGAGAAAGCAAAGCGCGAGCCGAATGCGCCCTCGAATAGCAGCGCGTACGTGCGCCCGACCGGCGCACCCGCCCAGGCCACCAACAACGCACAAATTAATAAGGTGAAAGCAATCGCCGCCAGCGGAGCCAGCAATAACGCAAGACGGCTGGGTTCCGTGCGGCGTTCCAGATACAGGTTCATGATGTCAGGAGTCGTTCGTCAGGCCGGCACGGTGCCGGTCATGGCCAGGCCCACGGACGCAGGCGTCCATTCGGACACGGGCTTGACGGCGATGATCTTGCCGCCGCAAATGACTGCGATCCGGTCGGCAAGCGCGAAAATTTCTTCGAGGTCCTCGGAGACGAGCAAGATGCCCGCGCCCCGTTCGCGTGCGGCGAGCAATTGTTCCCGCACGTAGGCGACGGCGCCGATGTCCAGGCCCCACGTGGGCTGGTCAGCCACGATCAGGCGCGGTTTGCGCGCCAGCGTACGGCCGAGGATCAGCTTTTGCATATTGCCGCCGGAAAGACTGCGCGTACGCACGTCCAGCGAGGCGGCGCGTACGTCGAACTGCTGGCCGAGATCGCGAGCATAAGCACGTGCCGCGCCGGCGCGCACCATGCCCCAACGAGCAAAGCGCTTGTCGCGCAAGTCCTCGATGATCGCGTTTTCCCAAAGCGGGCTGTCGCCGATCATGCCTTCGTGGTGGCGATCCTCGGGAATGCGGCCCACGCCCGCGCCGGTCATGCCAGCGGGCGTACGAGGCGCCGCGGTATGTTCGGGGCCGAGTCTTAACGTGCCGTCGTCAGGCTGACGCAGCCCATTCAATACGGAGACCAACGCTTGTTGGCCATTACCGGCTACCCCGGCAATCGCGACGATTTCATGCGTGTGTACCGTCAAGTCGGCGCTATCGAGCAACGGCGCGCCGCCCCGCTCATCGCGGACGGTGACCTGCGATAGCGTCACGACCGGCGCGGCTTGCGCACGCGGCTCGGCGCTTTGCGCGCGCGGCATGACGACTTTGCGGCCGACCATCAGCTCGGCGAGCTCGGCGGCGTTGGTCGATCCGGTATCGCGCTCTGCCACGAGCTTGCCTTGACGCAACACCGCCACGCGATGCGAGACAGCCATGACCTCATCGAGTTTGTGCGAAATAAAAATGACGGCCATGCCTTCCGCGACAAAGCCGCGCAAGGTCGCGAACAAGCCATCGACCTCTTGCGGCGTGAGCACCGCGGTCGGCTCATCCAAAATCAGGACACGCGCGCCGCGATACAAGGCCTTCAGGATTTCGACGCGCTGTTTTTCGCCCACGGACAAAGTACCGACACGCGCATCGGGATTGACGCCCAGGCCAAAGCGTTGTCCCAGCTCCACCAGGCGCGCGCGCGCTTTGGCGCGGCCCGAAGCAAGACGCCACAGCGACTGCGTGCCGACCATCACGTTGTCCAGCACGCTCATGTTGTCCGCCAGCGTGAAATGCTGATGGACCATGCCCACCCCGGCGGCGAGCGCCGCATCGGGGCGGCCGGGCGGCAGCGGCTGACCATAGACGTGGATGTGCCCTGCGTCGGCCACATAGTGGCCGAACAGGATCGACACCAGCGTGGACTTGCCCGCGCCGTTCTCGCCCAAGAGGGCCAGCACCTCGCCCTGTTTCACACTCAGCGAGACCGCGTCATTCGCGGTCAGGCTGCCAAAGCGTTTGGTGATGCCCTGCAGTTGCAGGGCCAGGGACTCGCTCATTTCGCGCTGGACTTGGGTTCGCTGTCGTTGACTTTGACGACGAAGCTGCCATCCAGGATCGCCTGCTGCTTGGCTTGGACTTTGGCCTTGATGTCCTCGGGTACCTTCGATTCGAACGTGCCCAGCGGAGCGAGCTCGGAACCCTTGTACTTCATCAGCGAGTATTGGCCATAATCCTCGGCGCTGAAGTTACCGGCCTTCACGGCGGAAAGCGCGTGTTCAATGGTGGGCTCCATGTTCCACAGCGCGGAGGCCACGACGGTTTCGGGATACTGCGGCTGCGTATCGACCACGTTGCCAATCGCGACCTTGCCGCGCTCCTTGGCGGCGTCAGACACGCCAAAGCGCTCGGCATACAGCACGTCCACGCCCTTGTCGATCATGGCGAACGCGGCTTCCTTGGCCTTTGGGGGATCAAACCACGAACCGATGAAGGACACGGTGAAGGTGACGTTCGGGTTGATTTCCTGCGCGCCCGCCATGAAGGCATGCATCAGGCGGTTGACTTCAGGAATGGGATAGCCACCGACCAGGCCGATTTTGCCGGACTGGCTCATGCCTGCCGCGATCATGCCGGTCAGGTATGCGGGTTCCTGGATGTAGTTGTCGAACACCGAGAAGTTCGGCTTTTGCGGCTTGCCCGACGAACCCATGAGGAAGGCGGTTTCGGGATAGTCTTTGGCGACTTTGCGCGCGGCGGATTCGACGGCGAAGGCTTCGCCCAGAATCAGCTTGTTGCCCTGCTCGGCGTATTGACGCAACACGCGTTCGTAGTCAGCGTTGTTGACGTTCTCGGAGAAGACGTATTCGATTTCGCCCTTGTCGCGCGCGGCGGTCAACGCCTTGTGAATACGCGACACCCATTGCTGTTCGACGGGCACGGTATAGACGGCGGCCACCTTGAGTTTGGCCGCGTCCTGCGCCTGCGCCCAGCCAGACATCACAAACAGGCCCGCGGCGGCCACACCGAGTGTCAGCACGCGACGGCGGGCGAGTCCGGCAAAGGACGGGAGATTTTCAAACTTCATGGTGGCAGGCTCCTAGGCGAGATGAATGGCATGGCGGCAGACGGCCTGACACACCCGTGCGGAAAGTCGGACAGGTGATGAGATAACGAGGGAAGTCTGCAGACATACGGGCGACGTAGCGTGACAACTGGGGTTCGTGACGCAACAGTCAGGGTTGAGGTCGCCCGGAATCAAGCAATATCCATGCCATTTTTTCGCGCCGCGACCTGTCACATAATCCAGGCCGGACGGAATTGTAGTCAATCTTGGAGCATGGCATTGCCCCAATATGGTGCGAAATGCGAAAAAAGCATCAGCAGAGCACGATCTCTGCACACATTTGGGCCCCTGTCGGTTTTGTGAGCGGGATCACGGCTGTTGCTCGTCGGCCATCCTGCCCGCCCGTGCAGGGTGCCGCTTCGAAAAGCACACGGAGGCTGGCACCGATTTTTCACTCCTGATAAAAAAACCAGGGTGATTTTTCATCTAAGTGAAATCTCTAATATCCGGTCGGGTCGGGTGAGAAGAGAATTGCGTCCGACTGAGACCGGCATGTCCCGCGCGGCGCCGCAATGACTGCCCGCTGACAGACGGACGCTCCATGACGGCGAGCCTCAGTCACTCTCGATCCCGCATAACTCGCTGACGCATCGTTAGCCCTGTTTCAAGCGCTTTGCCTTTGAAGGACGTAAATGACAACCACCCACCTCGGCAGTACGCCACGCCCTGACACTCGCCGTCGTCACAGGACTCGAGACGTCATCGCGGCAAACTTCGGCACGTTCTTTGAGTGGTTCGACCTCTTGGTGTATGCGATGTTCGCGATCACCATCTCGAAACTGTTCTTTCCCCAGGAAGACGAACAATCGGCCCTGCTCTTTAGCCTGATGACGTTCGCGAGTTCGTTCCTGATCCGCCCGGTCGGCGCGGTCGTACTGGGGATCATGGCCGATAAGCTGGGCCGACGCACGACACTTAGCATCGCCGCGATGACGATGCTAGCCGGCACGGCCTTGATTGCGGTAGCGCCGACGTACGAAACGATAGGCGTATGGGCGCCCATCATCTTGGTCACGGGGCGTTTGCTGCAGGGCTTTTCGGTCGGCGGCGAGTTTGGCACCGCCAACTCCTACCTCACTGAACAGAGCCCCTCGAAGAAAGCGTTCTTCGCCAGTCTGCAGTTCTCGACTTCCGGGCTGGCAGTGATGACAGCCTCCCTGTTCGCGCTGGTCGTCAATCATTTTCTTACCCCGGAACAAGTCAACTCCTGGGGTTGGCGTTTGCCATTCATCTTCGGCTGCTTGATCGGACCGGTAGGTCTGTATATCCGCGCCAAGATCGACGAAACCCAGGACTTTGAGGAATTGAAGCAACAGGGCACCGCGAAAAGCCCGCTGGGCGAGACGTTCAAGTTTCACACCCGTTACGTGCTGATCGGCGCCGTCATCACCGCGGCGGGTGTCGTGGCGAGTTTCCTCAATATCTATATGCCGACTTTCGCCATCAACAACCTGGGTATTTCCAAGGATTCGGCATTCACGGCCTCGATATGCAGCGGTTTGGTGTGTACATTCTTGCCGATGGTGGGGGGCATTTGCGCCGATCGATTCGGCGTGATCAAAGTCATGCGCATTGCATTGGTATTGGGCGTCATCCTGGTGTTCCCCCTGTTCTACATGCTTACCAGCGCCCCCTCATTACTGACCCTGATCGTTTTCCAGTGCACCCTGTCCACGGTGTTCTATAGCTTCTATTTTTCACCGGTGGGATCGTTGCTGGCGCAACTGTTTCCAACATCGTGCCGCACGACCGGCGTGTCCATCGCCTATGTCATCGCCCAGACCTTCTTCGGTGGCGTGACGCCTCTGGTCGTGGGCTTTCTCGTGGCGCAATCGGGCAGCATCATGGCCCCCGCGTACTACATCGTTGTGATCGCCGCGGCCGCGCTCTTGGGGCTGCACGCCAGCCGCCATCGTGTGAAGTAAGCATCTGTCCATCTCCAGGTATCGGCCGACTCGGCCGTTACCTGCACGACGCCGGCTTGCCGGCGTTTCGTTTACCCGATTCCACCCCTGCCCTCACGTTTTGCACACGATGAATTGGAACGGGCCGTGGCGATGACAATGCGCAGCTGGAAGCCTTCCATGATCTGCATTGACGGGTGCGTGAAAGGTTCCTACACTTTTTGAAGTGTGATTGAAATCCGCCCGTCGTCCGCCGACGGTCCGCTCTCTCAGCCGGACATCCTATCCGTGAAGACGCCGTCCCGCGCCAAAAAGCGCCAATCCACGACCGCCCCTGACCAGGAACACCCAACGCCAGGCTCTGCCGACTCCAGCGACCAAGACTTGGGCAGGCGGTTGCGTGCAATGCGTAAGGCGAAAGGCTTCACCCTGCAGGAACTGGCGGCGCGCACGGATATGTCTATCGGCATGCTAAGCCAGGTCGAGCGCGGGGTCAGCTCACCGTCCATGCGTTCTTTACGTGGCCTCTGTGCAGCGCTGGGCATCGACGGCGCCACGCTTTTCAGCAATAGCGACGACAGTGCCGGCGCCGATAGCGCGAATGAGTTCGCCGTATGGGCCAGTCAGCGCAAGGCGCTGCGGCTGGCTGATTCCGGTGTCACCAAATATCGGGTCACGCCCGCGAACTGCGCCTCGCTGGAGGCGTTCCTGATGGAGCTGGAACCCGGCGCGGCCTCGGATCCCAATCTGCTCATGCAAACGGGGGACAAGGTCGGCTACATCATCTCGGGCAAGCTGCGCGTCTTTATTGGCGACGAAACGCTGTTGCTACAAGCCGGCGATACCTATGGGTTCACCGGCACGCGTCGCTACCGCTGGGAAAATGCCTGGGATCAGCCAACCGTATTCCTCGTCGTCAATAGCGCCCACTTCTACGTCTGACGGCGCGCACGCATCAATTCAGGCAGCAGCGTACGGCCACATCCTTATTTCATTTTTTTGTTCATTCATGGCGAAGCCTTTACCCGAGCGCGTCGACGTTGCCATCATCGGCGCGGCATTATTGGTATAAGCACTGCCTGGGCCCTGGCCAAGGCCGGCGCGATAGTCGCAGTGTTGGAGAAAGGCACGGTGGCGGGCGCTTTGATGGCCGATCTTGTCCTGGCAACACACCGGCGGTCGATCCGCGGCCATTCCGCTTCTCCAAATATGCAGGACCTTAGGGTGCGACGGCGCAAGTTGCTATCTCACCATCATCTCTCATAAGCGTTTGATGAAAGGTCGCCGCGCGAACGTGCTCAATAAATTGAGCTGGCGGAGCGCGCGCCGTCACAAGCGTAACTTCAGTCACAAGCTCACGGACTAGCGTCCCATGTCCGTCTCACACCTCCAGCCCCGCGTCCACCTCGAGCAAGCGTGAACGCTGGCCTGGTGCGGTTCTGCTCCACCTCCCATCAACGGTATACCCATCATGCGCGGGCACGCAGCTTGCTAAGCATGGTGCGAACGTGATCGCGCCGCGGGGCGCAATATCACTTCATAACGACACGCTGCGTGTCATACCTTTTTGGGAGAAGCAATGATGAAAAAGACCTCGACCCTTCTGGCCGCCCTGACCCTGGCTTTTGGTGCCGCCACGCTGCCTGCTCATGCCAACAACACCGCCGGCATGAAGTCTGATCAGAACGGCACGCCCATGACGTCCGATCAGATCGATGCGCGCTACGACGCAGCCAAGAAGCAGTGCGACTCGATGCAAGGCGATCAGCGCGACACGTGTATCAAGCGTGCCGACGCGGACAAGGACAAGGCCGAAGCCCAAGCCAAGGCCGCCAAGGAAAAGGCCGAAGCCAATCGCGATGCCGCGAAGGCTGAAAAAGAGGCCGACTATGACGTCGCCATGAAGAAGTGCGATGAGCAATCCGGTGATGCCAAAGACAAATGCCAGGCTGACGTAAAAGCCCGCTTTGGTAAGTAAAACCGTCCCACTTTCAAAGGAGAGGCCATGAAAAGCCACAAATTCAAACTGATGCTCGCCATGCTGGCGGCAACGATTCTCGCGGGCTGCAACACCATGGAAGGTGCCGGCGAGGACATCGAGCGCGGCGGTCAGAAAATCCAGGAATCGGCGCGCTAATCACGCCATCGGAGTGGCCCGCAGTCCGTGGGCCCTCGTGCGAGGAGTCGGCGTGATGCGCGCCGACTCGTCACTCTCAACGCGGAGGCACTATGCGATCCATACTTTTGTGGTTACTGGGCGTTCCCATCCCCGTGATCATCTTGCTGGCACTGTTCTGGCACTGATGCAGGCGGTGCAACCGCCCCAAATTGATTAAAGGAATCGTCATGCAACATGTACAGCCCGCCGCGCCCTATCCCGGCAGCACCATCGGCGTCGAGCCATCCCGCTCCGCGGTTTCGTGGGGAGCGGTGATCGCCGGCGCCGTCATCGCTTCCGCCGTATCCTCCATGCTGGTGATCGGCGGTTCAGGTCTAGGCTTTCTTTCGATGTCGCCCTGGGAAGATGAAGGGGCCTCGGGCAAAACCCTGGCCATCGGCACGCTGGTCTGGCTCTTTGTGACACATATCATTGCTTACGGCATTGCTGGCTACGTCGCCGGGCGCTTGCGCACCAAGTGGACCGATGCAGCGGTAGACGAAATTTATTTTCGTGATACGGCGCATGGTTTTCTGGTCTGGGCATTGAGCACCGTCGTGGCGCTGCTGATGTTGGGCTCGACCATGGCGTCGGTCATCTCGGGCACGGCCAAGGCCGGCGCGACGATGGTTGGTGCCGGCGCAGGCGCGGCGACCGCGGCTGTAGGTCAGGCCGCGCAAGGCAGTGACGACAAACTCTCGCTCGACTATTTCACGGATGCGTTGATGCGACCCAACGACCCTGCTACGTCGCTGAGCCCGCAAACGGATGCGCGTGATCAAGCGTCCCGAAATCTGGGCCGCAGTCTGGTCAAAGGTGAAGTGTCTCAAGCCGATCAAGACTACTTGGTCAAGCTGGTGGCACGCGAATCGGGCGTAGACGAGGCCACTGCGCGTCAACGCTTGACGCAAGTGCAGGAACAGGCCAAGCAAACGGCCGAACAAGCGGAGCAAAAAACCCGCGAGGCCGCCGACGCCGCGCGTAAAGCCGCTGCGGGCTTTGCCCTGTGGGCCTTTGCCGCCATGCTGGTCGGCGCCTTTGTTGCCAGCTTCAGCGCCACGATAGGCGGCCGCGCGCGCGACCGCTGATACCTACTTACAACACGGCGGAGTTAGATCTGCTTAAAGCCGGGCGTGCGAACGCCCGGCTAATACTTTGATCGCCGGCTACCGGGATAGCTGGAAAAGGAGAAGATGTGCCCGATATCAATATCTATGAGGCGCTACGGGAAAGCCATGAAATTCAGCGCGCTCTGTGCCGCAGCTTGCTGAACGCGTCGCCAGAAGGCGACGAGCGCGATGAAATTTTCAAAACATTACGCATCGAGCTGGCCGCGCATGCAGCAGCCGAAGAACGATACTTTTATTCGCCGATGATGCTCGACGATATGGGCTTGGACCCCTCGCGCCATGCCATGGCCGAGCATCATGAGATCGACGAGTATGTGGAAGACCTGGCCTCTGCCGAAGCCCGAGGCGGTAGCTGGTTATCCAAGGCGAAAAAATTGTCCGAGGAGGTCTTTCACCACCTGGACGAAGAAGAAAAGAAATTCTTCCAGATCTCCGGCAGGATTTTGAACGACGCGCAAAAGGCACGCTTGGCCGAGCAATATTTGCAGGATTACGTTCGCATGAAGCGCGTCCTCTCGGGTGAATAAATCGGGATTGCTTCGTCGTCGACGCAAGCAATCAGCTGACCGTCTCCCAGGCCTCTTACATCGTAGCCGCCAGTAAACGCGGAAAACGCAGGCAAGACGCTCAGCCCGGGGCGCAGCCAGAACACCGGCCAACTGCGCGGCACACCGGGCACACGCGCCTGCGGATGCACATGGCCGGCAATAACGTGCCGACCCTCTGTATCCCTGTCGGGCATATGCTGAAATACAAACGGCCCATCAGCCGCCGCCTCGCCCAAGGCTTCGATATGCAGGTCAGCCCTGCTTAACGCCCGGTCGTGATTCCCTACCAGCGCCGCCACCCGCAGCGTGGCGTGAGCGCGTCGCCATCGCATCCAGCTATCTCGCCAGCCCACGCCGGAGGCTGGACCATGCAAGACATCGCCCACGATCCACAACGATCCCGCCCCTGTCATCGCCACCAGTGACCCAAGCCGCTGTAAATCGTCTTCCGTCGCGCCACGCGGCACCGCGATGCCCGAGCGTCGGAAAACATGGCCCTTTCCCAAGTGCAGATCCGCGATCACCAATCTTTCGCGCGCCGGCCAATAAAGCGCGCGTTGACCTAGCAGCACCACAGTTTCACCGGCCAGCGCAAGCGTTACCGCCTTATCCCGCCACGCGAGCATAGCGTTCCTCCAGTTGTTTCGCGGCCCGGCGTACGCGATCCTGCCACGACTCCGTACTGAGCTGTCCGCGCAAGCTCTCGGTCCATAGCGGGAACGACAAGGGCGTGAGCGACGGTGGCTCATGCAGTGCCAAGGTCCGCGCCGCACAGTCGTGCAAGGCTTCTGCCAGACGGTGCGCTTGTAATTGCACCTCGAACACTTCGCGTTCAGCCTGCGCCAATAACAAGTGGTCAGGATCGTAGCGCCGCAGTACATCGTAAAGCAGGCCGCTGGAAGCCTGCACTTGCCGCAACGATCGCACTTCACGTCCGGGTAGCGAAGGGGTGAGCAAACCGGCCACGCGTGCGATCTCGCGAAATTGGCGACGTGCCATCTCCCCTAGATTCACGCCCGCGCGCAAATCGTCCTCTAAGTGCTCGGGACTGAGCAACCGGCGCAATAACGCATCGTCTAGCGCCGCGGGCGCGGCCAGCGTCAGCATGAAGCCATAGTCATTGACGGTAAAGGAGAAGGTATTCGGCTGCTCGCGCCCCCAGCGCAAGGCCATCATCGCCGCCATACCCTCATGCACCGCGCGCCCGGCAAATGGAAAGACAAACAGGTGCATGCCGCGACGTGTATTTATCCGCTCGGCCACCAGCCGCGAGGGATGCGGCAGCGCGCTGGCCGTCTCTTGAATCCTCAATAGCGGCGCGGCCGTCTGCATTTCGGGATGCTCGCCGGGCTGCGCGAACACGCGCTCGACTTCGCGTCCCAGCTCCGTCGACAGCGGCATGCGCCCACCCAGCCAAGTCGCCACCGGGCCACCGCCCGATTTGGCGCGTCGCACGTAGGCCGTCATGCCTTCCAGACGCACCAGTTCCAGCGTGCGCCCGGCGAACTGAAAGCGGTCGCCGGGCCGCAGCCGCGACAGAAAACTTTCCTCCACCGAACCTAACCCGCCACCGCGTAAAAATTTCACCGAGACCGCACCGTCGGATGTAATCGTGCCTATGGACAAGCGGTGGCGCAACGCGATGCGCCTGTCATGCACGCGATAGCATCCATCGTCGTCACGCTGGACTCGGCGAAACTCCGGGTAGTTGGCCAGCGCGCGTCCGCCTTGTTCAATGAAATCCAAGACCCCGTTCCATGTGTCGCGATCAAGCGCCGCATAAGCGTGGGTTTCGCGCACCTCGTCGTAAAGCGCCTGAGCCTCGAAGCCGCCGCCCAGCGCGAGCGTGACAGCGTGCTGCGCCAGCACATCCAGGCAAAGGGTCAATGGCGTGCGCGATTCGATTTCACTGCGCGCGATGGCCTGACGGGCGGCGGCATATTCGACCAGTTCCAAAGCCTGTGTCGGGACGCAAATCACATGGCCTGCCGTACCCGGCCGGTGTTTGGCCCGCCCGGCGCGCTGCAGCATTCGGGCAACCCCTTTCGCGCTGCCGATCTGCAGCACTTGGTCCACCGCTGGAAAGTCCACGCCCAAGTCCAGGCTGGACGTTGCGACGACACAGCGCAACGTTCCATCGCGCAAGCCCTGCTCGACTTGCGCGCGCAGCTTTGGGTCCAGGGAACCGTGATGCAGTGCCAAGGTAGCGGGGTCATCCAGCCAGATGGATTCCAACGCCTTATGCCAGAGTTCCGCCTGCGCCCGGGTGTTGGTAAAAAGTAAAGTCGCGCGCACCTTGAATATGCGCTTGTACACGGTCATCAGTTGCGACAAGCCCAGGTGCCCCGCCCAAGGCAAACCTCGATCGGACTCCGGCAGCAGAGTCGTGAGCGTCACCTTGCGAGGCTTTACGCCAGAGACCAACGCGCTATCGGGCGCATGCGGCAGCAACACGTCGCGCGCTTGTTCCAGGTTGCCGAGCGTGGCCGACAGGCCCCATGTGCGATGCCCGGGCGACAAGCGCCGCAGACGCGCCAGACAAAGTTGCAGCAGCACTCCCCGCTTGTTGCCCAGCAGCTCGTGCCATTCATCCACGATGACACATTGCAGCGCGCGAAAGCGCGCGGAGGCATCGGCGTACGACAGCAATAAAGCCAAGGATTCCGGGGTGATGACAAGCACTTCCACCTTGCCTTGGCGCGCCAGGCGTTTGTCGCGCGCACTCGCATCGCCCGTTCGCAATGCCACGGTCCAGCTCAAACCGGTTTCCTGGACCACCTGTGTCAACGCCTGCGTCGTGTCGGCGGCCAATGCCCGCAACGGCGTCACCCACAGTACGCGCGGCCCCTGCCCCGCCTCGCGCTTCCTATCCGCCTCGTCTCTGGTGAGCGCCTGCAGCAAGGGGCCGCCAAACGCCGCCAGCGTCTTGCCGCTACCGGTCGGTGTATGCAACAAGCCGGATTGACCGGCGAGGTAACGTTGCCAGACCTCGCGCTGAAACGCAGCGGGTTTCCAGCCGCGCGCCGTGAACCAGGCGGCAAGCGACGCATCCCAGGCGGCGGTTGCCGGCGATTCCAGCGAGCCCGACGTGCTGCGGGATGTGGCCCGCTCCAGCTTGCCTCTTGCGGTCATCGAGCCATGGCCTTGAGCGTATCGAGCCGGTCGGCCTCGGCGGCCGGCTTGTCATGGCGCCAGCGCAAGATACGAGGAAAGCGCACCGCGACACCGGATTTATGGCGTTTAGAGATATTCACTCCCTCGAATCCCAGCTCGAACACCTGCACTGCATCGACCGAGCGCACCGGGCCAAACCGCTCGCGCGTATGCGCGCGCACCCAACGGTCCAAGGCGAGAATCTCTTTGTCGTCCAGGCCTGAATATGCCTTTGCCACTGGGACCAACGTATCTTCATCCCACACGCCAAATGTGTAGTCCGTATAGAGCGTACTGCGACGGCCATGGCCCGCCTGCGCATACAGCAGCACCGCGTCAATCGTGAGCGGATCCACTTTCCATTTCCACCAGTCGCCCCGCCTGCGCCCGCCTTGATAGGGGGCACTCGCGCGCTTGAGCATAAAACCCTCGACCCCGCGCGCGCGCGACTCCTCGCGTAAGCGCGCCGCATCATTCCAATCGGCGGGCCGAACAATGGGCGACAAGCTCAGACGTGGGTCTGGATGGGCACGAAGCAAGGCCTCCAAACGCTGGCGTCGCTCCAGCTGCGGCAGCTCGCGCAGATCCTCGCCGTTTAACTCTAGCAGATCGTAAACCAGCATGCGCACGGGCGCCTCGGCCAACCATTTGGGCCCCGGTTTCAGCCGCTGAATGCGCGTTTGCAAGGCGGAGAACGGCATCGGCGCATCGGCGTCGCCCTGCCAGGCCAGGAGCTCTCCATCCAACACACAATCCACGGGCAAAGCTCGCGCGGCGTCTTCGACCTCGGGGAAACGTCCGTCCAGGCGTTCCTCGCCCCGCGACCATAGCGCGACCTCGCCCCGACGCCGGATCAACTGCGCGCGGATGCCGTCCCATTTCCATTCCAACATCCATTCATCGATCTCGCCGAGCGTGTGTGCTTCGGCTTCCAGAGGCGAGGCGAGAAAAAACGGATACGGTTGCTGCCTGTCCTCGGGCAGTTCCTCATCGCTCAACAGCTTGGTCAAGAACTCGGGACTTGGCGCCCAGGTGCCCATCATGCGCTGCGCGATGCGCGCTATCGGTATGCCCGACATGTCGGCCAGGGCCTGTTGCACCATGCGCTGCGACACGCCCACGCGCAACGACCCGGTCAGCATTTTGTTGAACACTAAACGTTCATCGAAGGGCAAGCCCAGCCACGCCGATACGATCACTTCGCGGCGCTGCGCCTCGTCGCTATTGGCCACCGGCACCAGCACGTGCTCGATCCAATCGGCCAGACTGCGCTCGGGTGCGGGGTGTTCGGGATCGGGAATCAAGAGGGCCAAGGTCTCGGCCAGATCGCCCACCTGATCGTAGCTGGCTTCCACCAGCCAGGTAGGTGTGTTCGAGGCGTCCGCCACCCAGGCACGCATCTCGTCGACGGCTGCGATTTTGCTGCGGGCGCTGGTGATTTTGCCGCCGGCCAGCAGAAACAGCGCCCAGGCCGCGTCACGAGGCGGCGCGTCACGGAAATACGTGACCAGCGCCGCGCGTTTGTCCAGGGTCGCCGTGGAGCGGTCCAATTCTTGATAGAGCGCTGCAAATCGCTTCATACGCTAGATCGTCCCCTCTTCTCCGTCGCCAAACTGGGTCACCAGTGTTTCGGCCATCACGCCGGCTTCATTTAAGGTGCGGACCAGGGCCTGCGTATCGCCATGCGTGGCGATCACGCGCGACGCGCCGGTTTCCCGAATGGTGCGCAACAAGCCCGGCCAATCCACATGGTCAGAGACCACAAAGCCGCGATCCATATTGCGTCGCCGCCGGTTGCCGCGCAGACGCATCCATCCCGACGCAAACCCATGCTGCGCCCGGCGAAACCGGCGCAGCCAGGCGCTGCCCGCCGCGGAAGGCGGTGCGATAATCAGTTCCCCCGCAAACGTCGTACCGCTTTCGCGCTTTGGGGCTTCGATCTCGCTGACGAGCCGGGTCGGTGGCAGCGTCACGCCCGCCTCGCGGTACACGTCCACGCCGGCCGCGATCGCGCCATGGAGATACACCGGGCGGTCTACGAAAGGGGCCAGTTCAGCCAGCACGCGTTGCGCTTTACCCAGCGCATAACAATAAAGAATCGCCGCCTCGCCCCGTGCTGCACACTGATCACGCCACTGCACCAATTCCCGCGCCACGTCCCGGGTTGACGGCCAGCGATAAATCGGCAAACCGAAGGTTGCCTCGGTGATGAAGGTATCGCAAGGCACGACCTCAAAGGGGCTACATGTCGGGTCAGACTGACGTTTGTAGTCGCCGGACACCACCCATACTTCGCCCTGGACTTCGATACGGACTTGCGCCGATCCCAATACATGGCCTGCGGGATGCAATGACACCCGCGCGTCACCCAGGGTAAAGGCCTCGCCATAGTCATGAACCCGATAAGGCTGATCGCCTAAACGCCAGCGCAGAATAGGCAGCCCTTCGACCGTGGTGTGATAGCAGCCCATGCCGCTGCGCGCATGATCGCTATGACCATGCGTGATCACCGCCGTGTCCACGGGCCGCCATGGATCTACATAGAACCGGCCAGCGGGGCAATACAGCCCCTCGGGACGCAACTGCAACAGGTCGGACATCGAGTTCTCCATGAGCAGACGACTTATCCAAGCCGGACGACTTAGCGGGTCAAAACTACTTATCCAGGCGCAGACGACTGACCTAGATCGCGCGACAGCTATCTCGTTATACCGCGTACAGCATCGAACGATGATGAGGTTTTTGCCTATGCCGGCCTCTCACCGGCCAGACGCGATGCTTGCTCTACCGCATCGACCATACCCGCGATGACAGCCTCACGCTTGGCTGCATCGTCGACTCGCAGCGCATAGGAGGGATGCCACGTTGCCACCAGCCACGCCTCGCCCACCCGCTGGGGCCGTCCGCGATACTGCTGCAGGCTGACCTTGCGCCCCAACACCGCATTCAGCGCCGTCGCCCCCAGCGTCACAATGACGGCGGGCCGCACTCGTTCGATTTCTTCATGCAGCCAATGCGCGCAGGCATCCACCTCGCGCTGCGCCGGGGTCTGATGCAGACGTCGTTTGCCCCGCGCGATCCATTTAAAGTGTTTGACCGCGTTGGTGAGGAATAAGGACTCGCGCGCGAACCCCGCGCGGTGCAATGTTTCGTTTAGCACTTGACCCGCAGGCCCCACGAACACGCGGCCAGCGAGGTCTTCCTGATCGCCCGGCTGCTCGCCAACCAGCATGATGCGCGCCGAGTCCGGCCCCTGGCCCGGCACCACATGGGTGGCGTTGCGCCACAGCTCGCATCGCCGGCAGGCCTCCAGGGTCGTTGGCATCGCACGCTGGGGCTGCGCCTGTTGCGCGTCCATGGCGATTTGCCGCCCCGGCCGTTGGCCCACCGTGCGAGCCTGCCCGACGCGTTGCGCGCCACTGCGGGCGTCGGCGATCATGCCGGGGATCAGCGGTCCTTCTGGCAGGTTTTTCCAAAAGCGCACGGGCATGCGCTGATGCAGCGCGCTTTCGTTCAATCGCGCGGGGTTGAAAATGCTCTGGTAATAGATTTTCCAAAGCGGCTCGATCTGCTCCGCCGCGATGGACGCGCGAATGGCATCGGCATCCACGGGGCCCTCCGATAGCGTGATGTCCTGCCCATCCCACAACGCCGCGCCTTGCGGCGTCGCAATACACCAGGACGTGGCCCCCATACGCCGGGCGAAATGCTCCGCACCCCACGCCAACACGTCATGCTCGGGTTCATACCAGGCCAGATACTCAGGCCCATCGCCTGCTTCGCGCTGATGAAAACGCACATAGGCCTGCATATCATGTTTAGCGCGCCGCACGGCCTTGGCCATCGAATGCAAGGCCGCGCCATCCTCGTCCGCCGCCGACACCACTGCACGATCGCCCTGTTCCCACCGCCAAAGCACACGATACAGCAAGCCCCAACGCTGAGGCGACCGATACAAGGCCGCGTCTTGCAACAAGGTGGCGAGCTCTCGGGAAATGCGAATCTGGGTGGGCGTGCCGGGTGTGGCGGGCTGCACAGTAGCGATGCAGACCGCGTCACTGTCGTGGGCGAGATCACAGTCGTGGCCTGCAGCACGGCCGCGCATCCCGTCCGACGATACCGGCTGCGCCGCGTAATCCAGTGACATCTGGGCAGAGCCACTACGCACGCCACTCACCTTTTCCACCCAAGTCACCCGTGACGGCGGCCAGCCCGCCCTCAACGCGCGCAACGCCTGCAAACGCCACGCCGCGTAGCCGCCGTTCACCACCAAGGTATGCATATCATCCACGGTCGGGGGCCTCCATTTCTCGTCCATTAAAGGCTGACAGGCCTTCACAGCAGGGACAGCTGCTGCGCCGCTTGCGGCGCGAGCGCACGTCGCAAGCGAGCCGATGACGCCTCTCCCAGACCAGGCCGATAGTCTTGCACCGCGATAAACGGCTTGACCTTGTCCATCGAACAGCGCAGACGGATCAGGTCCTGATAGCGGATGACACGCAGCCGGCGCAGCTCCACCAGCCGCTGGGCATTACGCATGCCTATGCCCGGCACCCGGGCGATCAGCCGCAATGGGGCGCGATTCAAATCCACGGGAAATAACTCGCGGTGAGCCAAAGCCCAGGCCAGCTTCGGGTCGATATCCAGAGGCAGCTCCCCCGCCTCCTGAAATAGCTCGTCGGCCTGAAACCCATACCCTCGCATCAGAAAATCCGCCTGATATAGCCGGTGCTCGCGTAACAACGGTGGTGGCTGGGCAGGCAAACCAGAGGGGCTGTCGGGAATGGGACTGAAAGCCGAGTAATACACCCGCTTGAGCTGATACGCACCGTACAAGGTCTGCGCCGTCTGCAGAATCGTGCGGTCATCCGCCTCGTCCGCGCCCACGATCATCTGTGTGCTCTGGCCGGCAGGAACCTTGTTGCGACGTTCTTCCAATGCCTCTTCGCGCGCCAGTCGGATCACGCCCATCGCCCGCTTGATGGTCGGCGCGCTTTTTTCCGGCGCCAGCCGGCTCAGCCCGCCGTCGGTGGGCAGCTCGATATTGACGCTCAGTCTATCGGCATACAGCCCAGCGAGCGTGATCAACTCCGGATCGGCGTCCGGGATGGTCTTTAAATGGATATAGCCCCGAAACCGATGCGTCTCGCGCAGCGTGCGCGCGACCTCGACCAGCTGCTCCATGGTGTAGTTCGCGCTGCGGATAATGCCCGAGCTGAGAAACAGCCCGTCTATATAGTTGCGTCGGTAGAAATCCAGCGTCAGATCGACCACTTCGCGGGGACGAAAGCGCGCCCGGGGCACATTGCTCGAACGACGATTCACGCAGTACTGGCAGTCGTACTGACAGAAATTCGTGAGCAGAATCTTTAGCAGCGAAACGCAGCGCCCGTCTGGCGTGAAGCTATGGCAGATGCCAGCGCCGGTGCTCGCGCCCAGGCCATCGCGCCCGCGCGAATCCCGCTTCGGTGCACCGCTACTGGCGCATGAGGCGTCGTATTTCGCTGCATCGGCGAGGATTTCGAGTTTGGTCGAGAGTTCCATATCGATACTGTATATATAACCAGTAGTATAGCAGCATCGATGTGCGGGCTCCCGCAGATGCGATTGGATCAATTGAAATCACCCATCCGCCATGCTGAGTCACGACACGCCCCGAAACTGAATGAAATCAATGCGATACCCTGCCCTCCGATTCACCATCCGTAATGAATGTAAACTTAGGGAATAAGACTTATTCCCGACCCGGCTGGTTGCCACCGCCGTCATGATGGCGATGGCGCCCAGTCACCGTCTAGCTGTAGAAGGAAGCCCCATGCGTTTTGCTCCATCATTCCCCGCTCGCCGCCTGACCACGTTTGCCGCCGCTCTGGTGGCCGGCCTGGCATTCAGCGCCACGACGCTTGCCGCAGAGCGAACCGTGCAAACCGCTTTTGGCGAGGTGAAAATCGACGGCACCCCCTCCCGCGTGGTGACGCTCGGGGAAAACGCGTTGGACGCGACTGCCTCGCTGGGTTTGAAGCCGGTCGGCGCCCTGGCTAGCCGTGGTGGTACCGATATCCCCGCCTACCTCAAGGACAAAACCGGCACGATCGCCCTGGTAGGCACCGTGCGTGAGCCCAACCTGGAGGCCATTCTCGCCCAGCAACCCGACGTGATTCTGGCCGCCACGGGCCTGACCAAGGAAATGTACGAAAAGCTGAGCCTGATCGCTCCGACCGTCGTACCCGTCGGCGACTCCTTCGCGCCGTGGCAGGACACGCTGCGCAGCTACGCCCAGGCCCTGAACAAGACCGAGGAAGCCGACAAGCGTATCGCCGAGGTTGACGCCCGCATCACCGAGCTGGCCAAGCGCATGCCCGCCGACACGACGGTCTCGGTCGTACGCTGGAATCCGCAGGGCCCGCAAATCATGTCGAGCCATCTCTTTGTGGGGGCATTGCTGAAATCGCTGGGCTTGAAACCCAACGCGCTGGCCGAAACCATCAAAGACCGTCCGCACAGCGACATCCTCAGTCTGGAAAACCTGAACAAGGCCGACGGCGACTGGATGTTCCTCGCCACTCTGAATCCCGAGGGCAAAAAGGCCCTGGAAGACGCCAGCAAGCAGCCTGCATTCAAACGCCTGAAAGCTGCTCAAGCCGATCAAGTCGTCAGCGTCGATGGCCAAATCTGGAGCAGCAGCTCCGGTTATCTGGCCGCTCAACGCATCCTGGACGATGTGGAGAAGACGCTCGCGAAGTAATGGCGGTGTGATGTCCTCCCCCCGATTTTTCTTGCCCTCCAAGGCACTGGGCCTGTCGGCCCTTTGCCTGATTGTGTTGTGCGTGCTCAGCTTGCTGGTGGGTGCGGGCGATGTCGGCCCTTGGGCAAGCCTGCAGGCGCTCGTGGGCGGCGGGGACGAAGACGCGCGCTTTACCGTATTCGAATTGCGCGGCACGCGTACTGAACTCGCGCTCTTGGTGGGCGCGGCATTAGGCGTAGCGGGCCTCCTGATGCAGTCGGTGACCCGCAACCCCCTGGCCGAGCCGGGCCTGCTGGGGGTGAGCGCCGGTTCTTCTTTCGCCGTGGTGCTTGCCATTCTGCTGGGCGCTTCGGCCGCGACCACCTACCTGTCGGCCGCCTTTGTCGGGGCCATGGCGGGCTGCGGCATGGTGATGCTCGTAATGCGCATGCGCGGCGTGGGCGACGATCCCATCCGCCTGGTCCTGGCGGGCGCAGCCTTCACGGGTCTGTTGCAAGCAGGCAGCAGCATGATTCTGCTGGCGGATCAGCGCACGGCCGATGAGATTCGTTTCTGGGTCGTGGGCGGTGTCGCGGGTCGGCCACTGGAAACGTTTTCCTGGACCTTGCCGGGGTTGATCCTGGGTCTGTTGATCGCGCTGCCGTTGATACGTCCTTTGGCGGCGCTGGCGCTGGGCGAGCACGTTGCCCGGGGCTTGGGCCACCACCCTCATCTGGTCCGGTTGGCGACGCTGCTGTCGGTCGCGTTGCTGGTGGGGACGGCGAATGCGGCCGCCGGGCCGATCGCGTTTCTGGGTCTGATCGTGCCTTATATTGCGCGCCGCCTGGTTGGCACGGATATCCGCCGGTTGTTGGGCCTGTGTCTCGTACTTGGTCCCTGCGTGTTGCTGTTAGCGGATATCGTTTCGCGTCTGATCGTTCGCCCCTATGAACTGCCCGTGGGTGTGCTGACGGCCTTTATTGGCGCGCCGATCTTGATCGCGGTGGTGCGCACGCATCGCTTACCTACGCTTTGATGCCGATGTCCAACGCTGCCTCTGTCTCTCGCCCATCCGGCTATTTGCTGCTGCGTGCCGGGGGGATGTCACTGCTGCTGCACCGGCGCACGACGTGGGTCTTTATATCGCTGTGCGCCCTGCTCGCCCTGGTGTGCGTGTTTTGCCTGAGCGTGGGCGGCCCGCGGCCCTTGTCATTTGCCGACACCGTGGCGACGCTCTTCGGTAGCGGCACACCCATGCAGCGCCTGCTCATTATGGAACTGCGCGTGCCGCGTATTCTGGCCGGACTCTATAGCGGCGCGGCGCTGGGCGCGGCAGGCTGCTTGATGCAGACGCTGGCGCGTAACCGCTTGGCCACGCCTGGCATTATCGGGATCGATAGTGGCGCCACGGCATTCGCCGTCGCCTCCATCGTCGGTCTGGCCACCAGCCTGGCGCCCTCGAGTTTGGCCCTGCCTGGGGCAGCGACGGCTGCGGCGTTGACCTTTTTACTCGCGGCCGGCGCGGGCGCGCGCGGCTATCGCTTTATCGTGGTCGGGATCGCCGTGGGCGCGATCTTTGGCGCGCTGACGAATTTGATGTTGGCGCGAGCCGCCATCGACGCGGCGAACGCGGCGTATCCATGGACCGTGGGAAGTCTGAATGCCCGGCCCAAGGCCTCTGTCATGTTGCTGGGCTATAGCCTGCCCGTGCTGCTGATCCTGAGCCTTTTTCTGACCCGAGGTCTGGCTGCGATGCGCTTCAACGACAGCGTCGCAATCGGTCTGGGGGTGCGGCTGCAAGCCATGCGCATCGGCACGCTCATTGTCACCGTGTGTCTGACGGGACTCGCCGTGTCCGTGTGCGGACCGGTCGGTCTGATTGCGCTGATCGCGCCCGAGGCCGCGCGGTATTTGGGCGGTCAACACGGTGTGCCGGTGCTGAACGCCGCGCTCACGGGCGCGATCCTGACCGTGTTCGCCGACTGGGTCGGCCGCAGCATCCTCGCGCCTATTGAAATTCCGGTGGGCATTATTCTCGCCATCATCGGTGGCCCCTATCTGCTGTGGATAATCTTGCGCCAATCCGCGCGTAAAAGCCTTTAAGTCATGACCGCCAAGATCCCTTCCCTGCTGACCGAGTCCGCCCATACCGCCGCTACCCTGGGTACCCAGAACCTGCGCATGGGCTATGGCCAGCGGATCATCATCGAATCGCTGGATCTAAGCATCCCGCAAGGTCAGGTGACGGCGATCGTGGGGCCTAACGGCTGCGGTAAATCCACACTGCTGGCCGGTCTGTCGCGTCTGCAAAAACCCTTGGGGGGCGCCGTGCTGCTCAATGGTCAGGCCATCAACTCGTTGCCCAGCCGCGAGGTGGCGCGGCTGTTGGCGTTATTGCCGCAGGACGCGACCGCCCCCGATGGGTTGACGGTATCCGAGCTGATCCGTTTCGGTCGCCAGCCGCACCAAGGACTCTTGCGCCAGTGGAGCGAGCACGATCAGGCCGTCGTCCAGGCCGCGCTTGAGGTCGCGGATCTGGTCGATCTGGCGGATCGCCCGTTGGAATCCATGTCGGGCGGTCAGCGCCAACGCGCTTGGATCGCCATGGCGATTGCGCAAGACACGCCGCTGCTGCTGCTCGACGAGCCCACCTCGGCGCTGGATCTGGGGCATCAGATCGAGGTGTTCGAATTGATACGGCAGTTGGCGCAAGCTGGGAAAACCGTGGTGATGGTGGTTCATGATCTGTCTAGCGCATGCCGTTACGCTGACCATCTGATCGCCATGAAACAAGGAAAGATCGTGGACCAGGGCCCGCCGGCGGCCATTGTCACCTCGGACCTCGTCGAAACGCTGTATGGCGTGCGCTGCACGTTGATGCAGGATCCTCACTCCGGCACCCCTGTCATTGCCGGCGTGAGCCTGGTTAAACGCTAACACAGACTGAGCCTCCTCCACCGCCGACCACCACTGGACGGACCGCCGCTTATGGCGGGGTACGCGCACGCGCGGGCTACATTCTCAGACCCATTGAAGTTCCGCCAGACGCATCGCGCTGATAGCATGAAACGCTGAATTAGCGCCCACGCCGGGCTACGCCACATGGATCACCTTAACGTCACCCCTCGGGCACGCACCTTTAAAGGCGCGCTCGGTTTCACCTACCGACATTGGCGCGAGCAGCCCGCGCGCTTGTTCTTCATCATTGCTTTGATTTTGCTCGCCGCGCTGGCCGATGTGCTGACGCCCTGGTTTGCCGGGCGCCTGGTTGACGCGGTCGCCATGGGAATCACCGATCCGGACGCCGCCTGGACCCAGGCGATGAACGCCTTTTGGGTTCTCACCGCCTTGGCGCTCGGTGGCGCGATGGTGCTGGAATTAAGTTATCTGCATGTCGTCACGCTGACGCTCAAGATGATGACGGCGATTGCCTCGCGGGCCTTTCATCGGGTACAGCGCCTGTCAACCGATTGGCATGCGAATAGCTTTGCGGGGTCCACGGTGCGCAAGATCACGCGCGGCATGTGGGCGATGGACTTGCTCAACGACACGGTGCTGACTTCGTTATTGCCCTCGTTCACGATATTGGTGGGGGCGACGGTTGCGCTCAGCTGGCAATGGCCGATCATGGGTCTTGTCGTCGGTTTGGGATCGGTGGTGTACATCGCTGTGACGATCGCGATTTCACTGGGCTATGTGGCGCCGGCGGCGCGCTTGAGCAATCGGTGGGATACGCGCTTGGGCGGTGTGCTGGCCGACACCGTGACTTGTAATGCCGTCGTCAAGGCCTTCGGCGCCGAGGCGCGCGAAGAGGCGCGATTCGCCCATACCCTGACAAAATGGCGCGACCGCACGCGCCGCGGCTGGATACGCGCCTCGGTCAATGGCGGTGTACAAGGCATCATCCTGGCAGCCATGCAGATCGCGATCATCGGCTCGGCACTGCAGCTATGGGCGGCCGGGCGGGCCAGCGTGGGCGATATGACGTTCGCGCTGACGATGTTTTTTATTTTGCAGGGCTATTTGCGCGATATCGGCATGCACGTGCGCCACGTTTAGCGCTCGGTCAACGACATGGAGGAGCTGGTCGTGCTGGACGCGCAGCCTCTGGGTGTGGAAGACCGGCCCGGCGCGCTGCCGCTGCGCGTGCACGCGGGCGAGATCCGTTTCGAACATGTCACGTTTCAGTATGGCGGTCACGGAACGCCGCTTTATCGCGATTTTTCGGTCTGTATTCGCGCGGGCGAACGCGTCGGGCTGGTCGGGCATTCTGGCTCGGGCAAAACCACCTTGATCAAGTTGATTCAGCGGCTCTACGACATCCAAGCCGGCCGCATCACCATCGATGGCCAGGACATCGCGCAGATACAGCAAGCATCGCTACGCGCCCAGATCGCCATCGTGCAGCAGGATCCTATGTTGTTTCACCGGACCCTGGCAGAGAACATCGCCTATGCCCGTCCCAACGCCACGCAGGCCGAAATCGAATTCGCCGCGCGCCAAGCCAGCGCGCATGCGTTCATCGCCGCCTTACCCAAGGGCTACGACACCGTGGTGGGAGAACGCGGGGTAAAACTTTCCGGCGGAGAACGCCAACGCGTCGCCATCGCCCGCGCCTTTCTGGCCGACGCGCCGATCCTGATTCTGGACGAGGCCACATCCAGTCTCGACAGCGAAAGCGAAGCGCTGATCCAGGAAGCCATGGAACGTTTGATGGCCGGGCGTACCACGCTCGTCGTGGCGCACCGGCTGTCTACGGTACGCGCAATGGACCGGTTGCTGGTCATGGATCGCGGTCGTATCGTCGAGCAAGGCAGTCATGATCAACTGGCGCAGCGTCCTCAGGGTGTGTATCGGCGCTTATTGGAACGTCAGTCGGGAGGACTCGATATCGCGCTGGTCCACGACTAGTTGGATATTTGCCTGAACCGGTGTGCGCGGCCCGGGCATTACAATTGCGGTTCACCGGCGACGGGCAGACTTGCCCGCTGGCCTCTCACTGTTTCTGATTGAATCCCCATGACGCAATCTTCCTCCGGGCCTGTTTCTCCCGGTCTAGTGCTATTCGCGCTCGCAATTGGCGCTTTTGCGATCGGCACCACCGAATTCGCCACCATGAGCCTGCTGCCGTATTTTGCTCCCGAGTTGGGCATCGATGCGCCAACGGCTGGGCATGTCATCAGTGCGTACGCACTGGGCGTGGTTGTGGGCGCGCCGTTGATTACCGTCGCGGCTGCCCGTATGCCACGCCGCGCGCTGCTGCTGTGGTTGATGGGTAGCTTCGCGCTGTTCAACGGGCTGTGTGCGTTTGCGCCCAGCTACGGATGGATGATGGTGCTGCGCTTTTTGAGCGGCCTGCCGCATGGGGCGTATTTCGGTATCGCGGCGCTGGTCGCGGTATCGCTGGTACCGGAAAACCGCCGCACCCAGGCCGTGGGACGCATGTTTCTGGGTCTGACCGTGGCGACGATTATTGGCGTACCCATGGCGAACTGGCTGGGCCATGCGGTCGGTTGGCGCTGGGGGTTCGCCCTGGTCGCGGCCACCAGCATTCTCACCGTGATTCTGATCGCGCTGTATGCGCCTTCGACGCCCGCCGATCCCAAGGCCAGTCCACTGCGCGAGCTAAGCGCGCTGCGCCATGCTCAAGTCTGGATGACGCTAGCTATCGGGGCCATCGGATTCGGGGGGCTGTTCGCGGTTTACACCTACTTGGCGGACATTCTGCTGGAGGTCACCCATGTCTCGCCCGAGGTGGTGCCGTTGGTGCTCGGTGTGTTTGGTGTGGGCATGACCGCGGGTAATCTGGTCATTCCGAAGTTCGCGGATCGCGCGTTGATGCCGACAGCCGGCGGGCTGTTGCTGTTTAGCGTCGCGTCGCTTTTGCTGTTTTCTTTCAGTATCGAGAGCGTCTGGACCATCACCCCGGTGGTATTTCTGGTCGGCGTAGGCGGCGCATTGGGTACCGTATTACAGACCCGGCTGATGGATGTGGCCCACCATGCTCAGGGGCTGGCCGCGGCGTTGAATCATTCCGCTTTCAATACCGCGAATGCTCTGGGTCCATTCCTGGGCGGGCTGGCGCTTTCGCACGGCTATGGCTGGCACGCCCCGGGCTGGGTGGGCGCGTTGCTTGCCCTGGGCGGCTTTGTACTATGGATGATATCGATGGCAATGGACCGTCGCAGCCATCTTAGCCGGCAAGAAGCTTCCGCTTGAGATCAATACAGAATTTGTATTGTTTGATGTTCTTTTTGGTTCAAATCGAAAAGACCCACTAGTCGGGGCGAGTTCTTTCCTATACTGCTTTTTTAATCAGATTCCGCGAGGAATCCGTTCAAGCATCAGGAGACGACTCATGCCCATTACCGGCGACATGCTCATCGGCGCCAGCGCGGTGCGCGGAACCCAGGGCGCGCAACGCGCTTTCGATCCCGCCCGCAACGAATATATCGAGCCTGAATTCGGTCTCGGTGGCCAAGCCGAGGTCGATCGCGCTTGCGAACTCGCGGCGGCGGCGTTCGACCAATACCGTAACGCGCCCCTGACCCAGCGCGCCGCTTTGCTCGAAAGCATCGCGGACAACATCATGGCGCTGGGCGACGAGCTGATCGCGCGCGGCATGGCCGAAAGCGGATTGCCCGAAGCACGCCTGCAAGGCGAACGCGCGCGCACCGTCGGCCAGCTGCGCCTGTTTGCCCGGGTGATACGCGATGGCCTGTTCCTGAACGCCACCATCGATCCGGCGCAACCGGATCGCAAACCCATGCCGCGTTCCGACCTGCGTCTGGCGCGCATGCCGCTGGGACCCGTCGCCGTGTTTGGCGCGAGTAATTTCCCGCTGGCGTTCTCGGTCGCCGGCGGCGATACCGCCTCGGCCCTCGCCGCTGGCTGCCCCGTGATCGTGAAAGCGCATAGCGGCCACCCCGGTCTGTCCGAGCTGGTGGGTCGCGCGATTCAACAAGCGGTCAAGGACAACGGCCTGCCCGAAGGCGTGTTCTCGCTGCTGTTTGGCGCGGGCCGCACGCTGGGCGATGCGCTGGTGTCACACCCCGCGATCAAGGCCGTCGGCTTCACCGGTTCACGCCAAGGCGGCTTGGCGCTGGTACGCACCGCGAACTCGCGCCCGGAGCCCATCCCCGTCTACGCCGAGATGGCGAGCATCAACCCCGTGTTCCTGTTCCCGGGCGCGCTGGCGGCACGCGCCGAAAGCATCGCCCAAGGTTTCGCGACTTCGTTGACCGGCAGTGTCGGCCAGCTATGTACGAACCCGGGCCTGATCATCGCTATCGACGGCCCCGATCTTGAACGTTTCGAGAATGCCGCTAAAGAGGCATTGCAAAGCGTGCCGGCCGGCACCATGTTGACGCCGGGCATCGCCGACGCCTATCAATCCGGTATCGCGCAGCTCAGCGGCGTGGAAGGCGTCGCGTGCGTCGCGCAGGGACTATCCGCTGACGGCCGGCCGAACTGCGCCCAGGCGGCGCTGTACAGCACGGATGCCGAAAGGTTCCTCGCCGATTCCGCGCTGGAATCCGAGGTGTTTGGGCCCGCGTCTTTGCTGGTGCGTGTACGGGATGTCGAGCAAATGCGCGAGATCGCCGAGCACCTTGAAGGTCAATTGACCAGCACTTTGCAGATCGAAGCCAGCGACATTGACGCGGCTCGCACGCTGTTGCCTACGCTAGAACGCAAGGCTGGCCGCATCCTGGCCAATGGCTTTCCGACCGGCGTGGAGGTCTGCCATGCCATGGTGCACGGCGGCCCCTTCCCGTCCACATCGAACGCCATGACGACCTCGGTGGGCGCCAGCGCCATCGACCGATTCCTGCGTCCGGTGTGCTATCAAGACGTACCCGATGCGTTGTTGCCCGAAGCATTGCAACAGAGCAATCCGTTGAACCTGTGGCGCCTGGTAGATGGCACGCCACAGGCGCCCAAGGCCTGACGCGATGGCGTTCGCGTGATTCACATCGCGCGAACGCCAGCCATTGGTTCGCGAGGGTAGTTCACTCAAACAAGGCCTCCGCATCCTCGGTTTGATCCTTGCGACCCGCTACCCGGTCCAAGAACGCCTCCACGGCCGGGTTATCCGATTGCTGACGCCAGGCCAGATAAATATCCGCGTAGAAGTTCTTTTGCGAGATGGGGCGATATTCGACGCCCTCGAAATGCAGTTCGCGCGCCGAGTCTGGCACGATGCCATACCCCAGCCCTGCTCTCACCAATGCCACCAACGTATGCGTCTGACTGGCGCGTTGCACGTAGCGAGGCGAGATATTGGCCAAACCCATCGCCCCCACGATACGGTCGTGAAAATAGCGGCTGTCAGAAGGCGAATACAGAATCAAGGGCTGCTGGTGCAAAGCTCGCAGTGGCACCGACTCCATCGCCGTCAATGGCGAGCCGGCGGGTAGTGCCAGAATCAATGCTTCCCGATCAATGAGCCGCTTTTGCAGCCCCTGATGCATGGGCACATGCCGCGTTAGCACCACGTCGAGCTCGCCCGCTTGCAGCAACCTCGCCAGGTCAGCCGACACCATCTCGCGCAATTGAATATCCACCTCGGGCAACACCGCCTGCGCCCGCATCAGCAACGCGGGCATCAATCGGTAGGCCGCCACCGCGGTATAGCCCAAGGTCAGGTGCCCGGCTTCTCCATTGGCCGCACGCCGCGCGGCCAACGCGGCGCGCGCGGCATAGTCGAGCAAATGCCGCGCGTCCTGCAGCAGCCGGTGACCCGCCGCAGTCAGTTTGACGACCCGGCTATGACGCTCCAGCAATGTCACGCCCAGATCCTGTTCTAGCATTTGCACCTGACGGCTCAGTGGCGGCTGGGTCATGCGCAATCGCGCTGCCGCGCGACCGAAATGCAGCTCTTCGGCCACGGCCACAAAACACTCCAGTTGACGCAATTCCATCCGCGTATCTATCCATTCAATATTGGTATCGGGCAATGTTATTTATAGCTTAATTGGTATCACCGTGGGGTCCCGACCCTATACTTTCGCCGCAGCGTATCGCAAGCGCTACCCATAATTCGGCCCTGGTGACACCAGTTCAAAAGGGCCCAAATGATTTATTCAAAATCTGTATTGCGGAGACACCACGAGCATGAAAACCAAACCCTTATCTCGCGTTCGCGCCCACATTCTGGGTGCAATGGCCCTGGCCATCGCCACTTGCAGCCAAGCAGCGCCTAACGCCGCCGACAACTATCCCACGAGACCGGTGAATTTGGTCGTGCCTTTCGCGCCCGGCGGCGGCACCGACATCTCGGCGCGGATTCTGGCCGAGAAACTCGGTCAGACGCTGGGTCAAACCGTTGTGGTCGACAACAAAGCCGGCGCGGGCGGACAAATCGCAGCCGATCTCGTTGCACGCGCGGATCCTGACGGCTACACATTGCTGTTCGCGAACTCGGGCATGCTCGCCATCAATCCGTGGATTTACAAGCTGAACACCGACCCCGCCGTCGCGTTCGAGCCAGTGTCGATGTTCTCTGATCTGCCTTTCGTGCTGGTGGTGCCGCCCTCGTTGCCCGCCAAGACCGTGCAAGAACTGGTCGAGCTGGCCAAAGCCGAGCCCGGCAAGCGCACTTACGCAAGTTCCGGCGTGGGTGGCGCGCCTCACCTGACGGCGGAAATTTTCCAGCTCGCCACTGACACCGACTTGCTGCACGTGCCCTACAAGGGCGGCGGCCCGGCCATGGGCGATCTGATGGGCGGACGCGTGGACATGCTGTTCGCCTCGGTCTTGGAGACCAACTCGTTCGTGCAAGCCGGCAAGCTGCGTGCATTGGCTGTCACGGGCGACAAACGCTCGCCCGCTATGCCCGACGTGCCGACCATCGATGAAGCCGGTGTGAAAAACGCCCAAGGCGGTTCATGGACCGCCGTGCTGGTGCCCAAAGGCACGCCGCAGCCCATCATCGACAAGCTCGCCAAAGCGATCCGCACCGTGGCCGACGACGAAGGCATCAAGCAAAAGCTGGTGGCCCAAGGCGCGGGCGCGAAGGCCTCCACGCCACAAGAGCTGGCCGATCTGGCCGCCCGCGAACGAGCCCGCTATGGCGAAATCATCAAGGCGCGCGGACTGCAAGCGCAATAACGCGACATCTTTAAACAGGCTGGAAATTTAGTCATGACTCACACTGCCGCCACGGATCCCATCGACGTATTGATGGTAGGCCCCATGCCCGCCATCATCACGGAACACGTCGAGCGCCACTATCGCCTGCATCGCTGGTGGGAAATCAAAGATCAGGCGAACTTCTTGAAAACCCAAGGGCGCACCGTGCGCGGCATTGTGACCAGTGGACGCCATGGTGCCACGCGCCAGCTGATGGAAAGCCTGCCGAATCTGGAGGTCATCTCTAGCCAAGGCGTGGGCTATGACTCCATCGATATTGATGCGGCACGCACGCGTGAAGTCGCGGTCGCCAATACGCCCGGCGTCTTGAACGCCTGCGTGGCGGATACGGCGCTGGCCTTGCTTCTCAATGTCTCGCGCCGATACTGCGAGGCAGATCGGTTCGTGCGCGCGGGTCGCTGGGCAAAAGAAGCTTTTCCGCTGACCACCAAGCCCAGTGGCAAGCGCTGCGGCATTGTCGGCCTGGGCAATATTGGCCTGGATGTCGCCAAGCGCGCCGAAGCCTTCGACATGAGCGTGGCCTACTACAACCGCCGTGCCCGCAACGACGTGCCGGCACACTATCGCTACTACGACAATTTGATCGCGCTGGCGCAAGACAGCGACTTTCTGGTGGTGGTCGTCCCCGGTGGCGCCCAGACCCGGCATTTGATTAATGATGCCGTGCTCGATGCGTTAGGTCCGCGTGGTTACCTTATCAACGTCGCGCGTGGGACGGTGGTCGACGAAGCCGCATTGGTCAAGGCGCTGCAAGACGGTCGCATCGCGGGCGCCGGTCTGGACGTGTTCGAAGAAGAACCGCAAGTGCCGCAGGCGCTGATGGAAATGGATCAAGTGGTGCTATTGCCGCACCTGGCGAGCGGCACCGAAGAAACCCGTCAAGCCATGGCGGATCTGGTGATCAATAACCTGGATAGCTGGTTCCAACGTGGCGAGGTGATTACGCGCGTGGTGTAGAAGTCATGAACATTAGGCGCGTGCCAGGCACGCGCTTGCGTGAGTCATAGGGGCCGGATATTATCTGGGCAGATTATCAATAATATTATTGGAATAACAGTGCCCGATCCGAAGAAACCCGCAACACCCCCGACCGGTCTGCGCAAGGGGCTGACCAATTATGGCGACACTGGCTTCTCTTTATTCCTGCGAAAAGCCTTTATCAAAGGTGCTGGCTACACCGAGGACGCCCTGTCGCGCCCGGTGATCGGCATCGTCAACACCGGCAGTAGTTATAACCCCTGTCACGGCAACGCGCCTCAGCTCGTCGAGGCGGTCAAGCGCGGCGTGATGCTCGCGGGCGGTTTGCCGGTCGACTTCCCGACGATCTCGGTGCACGAGAGTTTCTCGCAGCCCACCAGTATGTATTTGCGCAACCTCATGTCGATGGACACCGAGGAAATGATACGCGCGCAGCCGATGGATGCCGTCGTGCTGATCGGGGGTTGCGACAAGACGGTTCCCGCGCAGCTCATGGGCGCGGCCTCGGCGGGCGTGCCCGCGATTCAACTGGTCACCGGCGCGATGTTGACGGGCGCGCATCGTGGCGAACGCGTGGGTGCCTGCACGGATTGCCGCCGCTATTGGGGCCGTTATCGCGCCGAGGAAATCGACGATCAAGAAATCACCGACGTTAATAACCAACTCGTGGCCAGCGTGGGCACGTGCTCGGTGATGGGCACGGCCAGCACCATGGCATGTATCGCCGAAGCGTTAGGCATCATGGTGTCGGGCGGTGCCTCCGCGCCCGCGGTCACGGCCGATCGCATGCGCGTGGCCGAACGCACCGGCGCGACGGCCGTTGCCATGGCAACGAGTGGCTTGACTCCCGACAAGATCCTGACCCAGAAAGCCTTCGAAAACGCGATGCGCGTGTTGTTGGCGATCGGAGGCTCGACCAATGGCATCGTGCATTTGACCGCGATGGCCGGGCGCCTGGGCTTTAACATCGACCTCGCCGGCCTCGATCACATGAGCCGCGACACGCCGGTGCTGGTTGATCTGAAGCCTTCGGGTCAGCACTACATGGAAGACTTCCACAAGGCCGGCGGTATGCCTGCCTTGCTGCGCGAGCTGCGCCCGCTCTTGCATCTGGACGCCTTGACGGTGTCGGGCCGTACGCTGGGCGAAGAGCTCGACGCGGCCCCGCCGCCCTTCGTGCAGGATGTGATACGCCCGTTCGACTCGCCGATCTATCCGGTTGGCGGTCTGGCGGTCTTGCGCGGCAACCTCGCACCGGGCGGCGCCATTATTAAACAGTCGGCCGCCAATCCTGAACTCATGGAACACGAAGGCCGTGCCGTGGTGTTCGAAGACGCCGAGGATATGGCGAACCGGATCGATGACGAAGCTCTGGATGTAGCCGCGCACGATGTGCTCGTGCTCAAACGCATTGGACCCACGGGTGGCCCGGGCATGCCCGAGGCTGGCTACATGCCCATTCCCCGAAAGCTCGCACGCGCGGGCGTCAAGGACATGGTGCGTATCTCCGACGGGCGCATGAGTGGTACCGCCGCGGGCACCATCGTTTTGCATGTCACGCCCGAGGCGGCAGTGGGGGGGCCTTTAGCCTATGTACGCACGGGTGATCGGATTCGGTTGTCGGTCAAGAACCGCGAGATCGCATTGTTGATCAGCGATGAAGAGCTCGCCCGCCGCGCGGCCGAACAACCCATCGAGCGCCCCAGTGGCGATCGAGGCTATCGCAAGCTCTACATGCAAAGCGTGACCCAGGCGGACAAAGGCGTGGACTTCGATTTCCTGCGCGCGACAGAGAATCGCGGCAGCGTGCCGGCAGCGAAATCCGAGGATTAGCCGCCGGATATACGCGGGACGCGCGTCGGGCTAGCACCATGTTCGAACGCATCCCGCCCACGCCTGATCTCGCGAGATTGAGGACGACGCGCGGAAAACCGCCCTCGAACTAGCTTACGTTGAGCAGGACGCTCCCCATCAAACCAACAAGGCGCGTTGCCAGCGCGCCAATTTTTCTTGCCAGCTCATCGCGGCATGAGCGGGACTGGTGGATGGCAGATCAAAGTATTGCAACTCGCGCGTGACAGCCAGGGCGGGCAATACATGACGTCGATAGAGGGCTGCCGCTTTCGCGCCGTTAAAGCAAACGTGCTGAATATCCGGGTAGGCATGCAGAAAGCCCTGAAAATCATTGGGCACGGCGGTTTCTGCCTGTATGTTGGCGTCAAGGCTACCCTCGCGCTCGCACGCCTGCAACACGTCCCACAACGCGATGCCGGCGTTGGTCAACGCCATGCAGCGCGCGGCATAATCGGCGTGCGCATCAAAACCCAACACCTGCGCCGCAATTGGCCAGAAAGCATTGCGCGGATGGGCGTAATACTGTTGCTCCCGCAACGACTTAACGCCTGGCATCGTGCCTAGCACGAGGACTCGGGCACCCGGGCTGATCAGCGGCGCAAAGCCCATCACGCACGAAGACGTGGTCATAACAACTCGTCCAAGCAAAACCAACATCCCAAAGGACAAACGCGGCAACCGGCTAGTTTTCCGATTACCGCGTTTTTAACGCTGGGGCGCGACGCTATTCGGGACCGTTAAGGGTTGCACCGCTGGCGAGCAACGCAATCGCCCCGGTCCCGATCCGTGTCATCGCGTCGCGCGATGACACGTTCGCGCGACCGCTCAGGCCGCCAGGCGAGTCGCGATAGACGACTTCACATCCGGCAGTTCGCCCGGCAGACGCGTAGCCAGCTGTTCGAACAGGCTGTCATGCAGCGCCAGCTCATCGCGCCACGAATCGGCGTCTACCGAGATGACTTGCTCGAACTGATCCGGGCTGAACTCCAGGCCGGTCCAGTCGATGTCCTGATAGGTCGGCGACACACCGAACACCTGATCCACACCATTTGCCGTGCCATCGATGCGAGCCAGCATCCACTTCAGAACGCGCATGTTCTCGCCAAAGCCAGGCCACACGAACTTGCCATCCGGACCTTTGCGGAACCAGTTGACGCAGTAGATGCGCGGCAGCGTGGCGCCGGCGTCTTGCAGACGCTTGCCCATCTTCAACCAGTGCGCGAAATAGTCGCTCATGTTGTAGCCGCAGAACGGCAGCATGGCGAACGGATCGCGGCGCACCACGCCCTGCTGACCGGTCGCGGCAGCGGTGGTCTCGGAACCCATGGTGGCGGCCATGTAGACGCCTTCGACCCAGTTGCGTGCCTCGGTCACCAGCGGCACGGTGGTCGAACGGCGGCCACCGAAGATAAACGCGTCGATGACCACGCCTTGCGGGTTTTCCCATTCCGGATCGATGGACGGACACTGCGAAGCCGGGGCGGTAAAGCGGGCATTCGGGTGCGCGGCCTTGCGACCGGTTTCCTTGGCCGTTTCCGGGGTCCAGTCCTTGCCCTGCCAGTCGATCAGGTGCGCCGGCGGCGTGTCGGTCATGCCTTCCCACCAGACGTCGCCGTCATCGGTCAGCGCCACGTTCGTGAAGATCACGTTCGAGCGCAAGGTAGCCATGGCGTTGAAGTTGGTCTTCTCGCTGGTGCCAGGGGCCACACCGAAATAACCCGCCTCGGGGTTGATCGCGCGCAGGCGGCCATCCGCATCGGGCTTGATCCAGGCGATGTCGTCACCAATGGTGGTGACCTTCCAGCCGTCCATGCCCTCGGGCGGAATCAGCATGGCGAAGTTGGTCTTGCCGCAAGCCGACGGGAACGCGGCGGCGACGTGGTATTTGCGGCCCTTGGGCGAGGTCACGCCCAGGATCAGCATGTGTTCGGCCAGCCAGCCTTGATCGCGGCCCATCGTCGATGCAATACGCAGCGCGAAGCACTTCTTGCCCAGGAGCGCATTACCGCCATAACCCGAGCCGAAGCTCCAGATTTCGCGCGTTTCGGGGTAGTGAACGATGTACTTGGTCGGGTTGCACGGCCAGGCCACATCGGCTTCGCCGGCGGCCAACGGTTTGCCCACGCTATGCACGCAGGGCACGAACTCGCCGTCGGTGCCCAGCACGTCGAACACGCCACGGCCCATGCGCGTCATGATGCGCATGTTCACCACGACGTAGGGGCTATCGGACAACTCCACGCCGATGTGGGCGATGTTCGAGCCCAACGGGCCCATCGAGAACGGCACCACATACATCGTGCGACCGCGCATGCTGCCGTCAAACAGACCATTCAAGCGGTCGCGCATTTCGGCGGGATCCGACCAGTTGTTGGTCGGGCCGGCATCCTCGGCACGTTCCGAACAGATAAACGTACGGTCTTCAACACGCGCTACATCGGATGGATCCGACCACGCCAGATAGGAATTCGGGCGCTTTTCGGGGTTCAGGCGACGCAGCGTGCCGGCTTGCACCATCTGTTCGCACAGACGATCGTATTCTTCTTGAGACCCATCGCACCACACCACGCGTTCAGGCTTGGTCAGCGCTGCCACGCGCCCCACCCACTCGACCAATCGCTGATGCTTGACGTACTCGGGCACGTTAAGCGACGCGAGATCTCCGTCGAACGGTTTATCCATCTGGAACTTCTCCTAGTAGTAAAAAAGCGATGCGGGCCTCAAGGACCCGCCGACCCCGCCATATTACTTGCATCCAACGCGCGATTGCGGCATTTGGCCTCAGGAATGCAACACAAATTTGCAGGTGCAACCGCGAACGCAACTGTGCCGCGAGATCGAAAGAATGGGAGCGTACTGGATTCACGGCGTGATGGAATGCATTTCCAGGGTAATCCCCAATAAGCGATATGATGTATGCAACCACTCTATACAGACGCCATGCAGCAGATCGACTTGAACGACAGCACCGCCGACCGATACCTGCTCGACGCCCCGGGGCTGACCCTGATCGCGTTCCACAGCCGCACCTGCGGAACGTGCCGCGTGGCGCGCGAGCAATTGCCCCAGATGGCGCTGCCAGTCGAGCGCATCTGCTGGATCGACGCGGGTGAGAACGGCGGCTTAGTCGAAAGGTACGAAGTCTTTCACTTGCCCGCGCTCTTCGTGGCGCGCGACGGGGCGTTTTACGGCCCCGTCAATGCCTCATTGTCCGAATGGGATGTGCGCCAGCAAATCAGTCTGGCGCTAGACAGCTACCCGGCCGAACTGCCCTGACGGCAGGCGGCGATCAGCTCGCTTAAACGACGACGCTGGTGGCCTTGATCATCGAAATTGTCCTCCGCCAGCCATTGCGCGAAAGCCGTCTTCAACGCCGGCCACTCGCTATCGATGATGGAATACCAGGCGGTGTCCCGGTTGCGCCCTTTATAGACCACGGCCTGACGGAATATCCCCTCGAACTGAAACCCCAGCCGCAGCGCCGCCGCCCGGGAGGGTGCGTTCAGGCTGTCGCACTTCCATTCGTAGCGGCGGTAACCCAGCTCGTCAAACGCGCGGCGCATCATCAAAAACTGCGCCTCGGTGGCGGCGGGCGTGCGTTTAAGCTTTTCCGAAAACGTCACACTGCCGACCTCCATGACGCCGTTGACGGGGTCAATCCGCATGGCGGCCAGGGTGCCGACAGCCTGACCGGTGGCCAGATCAATGACGGCAAAATGCTGTGGGTCCTGGCGGTCTTGTACTCCGCGCACATAGTCCAGATAGGCGGCCTCGGTAGCAAAAGGCCCCACTGCCATATACGTCCAGTCTGATTCGTCCGGCGTGAGCGCAAAGGCGGCATGCAACTGTGCACCGTGGCGCTGCGCATCCAAGGGTTCCAGCCGGCAATAACGGCCAGACATCGCCTCTTGCGGCGGCCACGAGCGCGGCTGCCAGTCGGGCATGGGAAAACCAACGGGTTGCTGGGTCAGAGAACGCACAGACGACATAGTGAAGTCCTGAGGAGAGGGGCCGGTTTGGCGTGGGCTTATACCGAGGAGCTATCCAATCAGACCACTTAACAGCAACGTGGCCAGAAACAACCAAAAGATACCCGCAATAATGCCGCGGCGGGCAAATGACTTGATCGCGGCCCAGAGCAGCAGCAGCCCAAGAATCAGCAAAGCGAAATTGAACACCGACGGGCTCATGTCCAGCGCGCCCGCCAAGCCGGAGAAAAAATCCCCGATCGCCGATCCCAGGCCGCCAAACACGTAGCGTATACCCGAGACGATGGCGCGAATCACTTCGCCCAGAACCGCGCCCGCCGAACCAAAGAATCCGCTCTCATTCTGCATAGTTTTTGCCCAACGCTTCCCTACGGGGCCATCTTGGCCACCTGCTTTCGCAAGAATGTATCGCATCTGCCCCTCGCGCGCCGGTTTAAGATTACGGGTTGACAGATACTTCCGGGCAGCCTGGCGTCTGCTTTCGCCGGCTGGCCGCTTCAGAATAAGGATTCACCATGGCATTCGATTTCGACTTATACGTGATAGGCGCGGGCTCGGGCGGCGTGCGAGCTTCGCGCTTTGCCGCGGGCTTCGGCGCACGCGTCGCGGTAGCGGAAAGCCGCTATCTTGGGGGTACCTGCGTGAACGTCGGATGCGTGCCCAAGAAACTGCTGGTGTACGGTGCGCACTATCACGAAGAGTTCGAACAGGCTTCGGGTTTCGGCTGGACCGTTGGCACCCCGACGTTCGACTGGCCCACGCTGATCGCCAACAAAAACCGCGAGATCGAGCGCCTGAATGGCATCTATCGCAATCTGCTCGTCCATAGCGGCGTCACGCTGCACGAAGGCCATGCGCGCCTGCTCGATGCGCATACGGTGGAGATCAATGGAGAACGCCACACGGCCGAGCACATTCTGATCGCCACCGGCGGCTGGCCGCAGATCCCGGACATTCCCGGCAAGGAACACGCGATCACTTCGAACGAGGCGTTTTACCTGCCCGAACTGCCGCGCCGCATCATTGTCGTGGGTGGCGGCTATATCGCGGTGGAGTTCGCCTCGATTTTCAACGGCCTGGGCGCGCAGACGACGCAGTTGTACCGCGGCGAACTGTTTCTGCGCGGCTTCGATGGCAGCGTGCGCGAGCACCTGCGCGATGAGCTGGTCAAAAAAGGCCTGGACCTGCGCTTCAATGCCGACATCGCCCGCATCGACAAGCGCGAGGACGGCGCCCTGCTTGCCACGCTGAAAAACGGCGATGTGATCGAAACCGACTGCGTGTTCTATGCCACCGGCCGCCGCCCGATGCTGGACAATCTGGGTCTGGAAAACACCGGCGTGCAATTGAACGACGACGGATTCGTGCAAGTCGATGAGGAATATCGCAGCACGGAGCCGTCCATCCTGGCCATCGGTGACGTGATCGGCGGCCCGGCGCTTACCCCCGTCGCGCTCGCCGAAGGCATGGCCGTGGCGCGGCGGCTCTTCAAGCCGGAGCAATACCGCAAGGTCGATTACGACCTGATTCCCACCGCCGTTTTCAGCCTGCCGAACATCGGCACCGTGGGCATGACCACCGAGGCCGCGCTGGCTGCCGGCCATCGTATCAAGCGCTACGAGAGCCGCTTCCGCCCGATGAAGCTCACCCTCACCGAGGCGCAGGAAAAAACCCTGATGAAACTCATCGTCGACGCCGACACCGACCGCGTGCTGGGCTGCCACATGGTAGGCCCGGATGCAGGCGAGATCGTGCAAGGTCTGGCCGTCGCGCTCAAGGCTGGCGCCACCAAGCAAGTGTTCGACGACACCATCGGCATCCACCCCACGGCCGCCGAGGAATTCGTCACCATGCGCACGCCCCTGCAAGATTGAACACGGCGCCAGCCTCGTCACGCCCCTACATCGAGAAACGTATGACCCCTATTGAACCGACGACGCGCGACCGCGAAGTTGTCTCCGCCGATTCCACCCTGGACACCACTCGCATCGACGACGTGCGCATCGGCGCGGTGCGCCCGCTGATTTCACCCGCGTTACTGCAAGACGAATTGCCTATTCCGCCCGCTACGCTGGCGCTGGTCGAGGACGCCCGCGCGCGCATCGCCGACGTGCTGCACGGCCGCGATGATCGTCTGGTCGTCGTGGTGGGTCCCTGCTCCATTCATGACCATGAACAGGCGCTGGAATACGCGCGCCATCTGAAAACCGCCGCCGAGGCGCTCAAGAACGATCTGCTCATCGTCATGCGGGTGTATTTCGAGAAGCCGCGCACCACCGTGGGCTGGAAGGGATACATCAACGATCCGCGCTTAGACGGCAGTTTCCGCATCAACGAAGGCCTGCGCCGCGCGCGTCAGCTCTTGCTGGAAATCAGCGAGCTTGGCTTGCCGATCGCGACCGAGTTCCTAGATCTGTTGAGCCCGCAATACATCGCCGACCTCGTCGCCTGGGGCGCGATTGGCGCGCGCACGACGGAAAGCCCCAGCCATCGCCAGCTGGCCTCGGGCCTGAGCTGCCCGCTGGGTTTTAAAAATGGCACCGATGGCAGCATGCAGGTCGCCGCCGACGCGATTGTCGCGGCCCGCGCCAAGCATGCCTTCATGGGCATGACCAAGATGGGCACAACTGCGATTTTCGAGACGCGCGGCAATGACGACACTCACGTCATCCTGCGCGGTGGCAAGAAAGGCCCGAATTACGACGCCGCCAGCGTGCAAGAGGCCTGCGCCGCGCTGCAAGCGGCCGGTCAGCGCGAACAAGTCATGATCGACTGTTCACACGCCAATTCCAACAAGTCCCACGAACGCCAGGTCGATGTCGCACGCGACATCGCCGCGCAGCTTGCCGACGGCGAACGCCGCATCATGGGCGTCATGATCGAAAGCCACCTCGAAGCCGGTCGTCAGGATCTCAAGCCTGGCGTCCCCTTACGTCGCGGCGTGTCGATCACCGATGCCTGCCTGAGCTGGTCGCAAACCGAGCCCGTCTTGACCGAGCTGGCGCAGGCCGTGCGCGCGCGCCGGGCACGTTGAAAGCGCGCCGGCCAAGCTGGTCTATCATTAAGAGCCCAACGCAAGTAGGAGTTGTCATGATCCGTAAACTGCTTCCCCTCTTTCTCGTCGCGGGCCTGACCGCGTGCGCGTCCTCCGGAACCCAGAACGCCTCCTCCGATACGACTCCATCCAGCCCGGTTGGTAACACGTCCTTTACCGGTACGTCCGCAGGCGGCGAATGCGACTCGCAAGCGGTGCAGCAACTGGTCGGCAAACCGTATTCGCAGTCTCTGGACCGCGAATTGCAATCCAAGGCCGGTGCGAGTCAGTTGCGCGTATTGAAGCCGGGGCAGGTCATGACGTTGGAATATAACCCCGTGCGCCTGAATGTGATTGTCGAAAAAGACGGTTCGATCAGCGCACTGCGTTGCGGTTGATCGCGGCGCGCGCTGCCCGGTGACCCTACCGAGCGCTTGACCGGGCGCGCCGACACTGTCTCATGAACCTGGACCTGTTCACGCCAGACGATTTGACGCCGGCCAATGTCCGTTTGGCTCCTCAGGCGGTCGTGCTGCGCGGCTTCGCGTTGCCGGACGAAGGACGGCTGCTACGTGAATTGGCACAGGTTTGGGAGCAAGCGCCTCCTCGGCATATGGTGACGCCCGGCGGCTATCGGATGTCGGCGGCGCTGACCAATTGCGGCACACTGGGCTGGACAACCGACGAACGCGGCTATCGTTACACGCGCCATGACCCTTTGACCGGCCAACCGTGGCCCGCCCTGCCCGCCTCGTTTATGGCGCTCGCGCAACGGGCCGCTCAAGCGGCCGGGTTTCCTGATTTTCAGCCCGATGCGTGTCTGATCAACCGGTATTTGCCCGGGGCGCGCATGAGTCTGCATCAAGACAAGAACGAAAGGGATTTTCGGTTTCCCATCGCCTCCGTGTCGCTCGGCATTCCCGCTATATTCCTGTTTGGCGGCATGAAACGCAGCGACGCGGTGCAGCGTGTGGCGTTACAACACGGCGATGTCGCCGTCTGGGGCGGCGCGGATCGGCTGCGCTATCACGGTGTGGCGCCCCTTAAAGACGCGACCCACCCCAGTTTGGGAGCTGTCCGGGTGAACTTGACGTTTCGTCGCGCGGGTTAGTCGCGACGGGCTTCTGACAACGCCACGGTCAGCTGCATGACCTTTTTCTTCAAGGCGTCGCGCTCGTGGGTCAAGGCTTTGACCAGCTCGCGCAGGCGTAGGACCTCGGCGGGATAGTCCTCGATCTCTTCCACCGGCGGCTCCGGCGTTTGCTCGCCCTCTGGCGTGGGTTTTGCACGCAGCTTGGCCTCGCGGGCCTGGCGAGCGAGTTCTTTGAGCGCTTTGCGTCCCTCGGCCGCGGCGCTGACCTGCTGATCTACCGGCAAGGCCGCCACGGCCGCCGCCGCGTTGATGGAAATCTCGCCCGATTGCACGGCACGCACCACCTCGGGCGCGGCTGCCTTTTGGATTCTTTCGATCTGGCCCAGGGTATTACTGCTCAAGCGCGCTGCACGCGCGAGTGTCTGGCGATTGGGGATCGTCACGGGTTCGATATTGGCTGGTGGCAAGGATGACTCAGCCTCTGCTTGCGCGGCCAGGGCGTTCGCCTGCTCCTGCGCCTCGCGTGCGCGCTGCTCGAGGATTTCCTTCTTGCGCAATGCCAACACGCCGCGCTGGAAGTCAGACACGCTGCGACGACCCAAATGGTTCTCGATCATCCACAGTCGCACATCGTCCATCGATTTAAAGCGCGGATTTTGTACAGTCTTGAACGGAATTCCATGTTTGGTGCAGATCGCATATCGGTTATGACCATCGACCAACACATCGCCCCACAACACCAGCGCATCGCGGCAGCCCTCGGCCAAGAGACTGCGTTCGAGCGCCTCCAGCTCGTCGGAGGTGAGCGGCTCGATATAAGTCCGTAATTCTTCGTTGATCTGAATGGATGTCATGACAAGTACACCGGATGATTATCGCTGCGCTGCCATTAGAACATTGCGCGGGCGTTGCGATTCTGATCCCCTTAGAAACGGCCCGTAACGTGACGCCCCGGGGAGGTGTCACATGCTCAAACATCCCAAACCTTGATCCCCGGGCGCGATCCTTGTCACCATGAGGGGGCTGGAATTTCAATCTTTGAAGGAGGACTTAATGCCCCGTTCCACCCACGCTTTGCTAGCCGCCGCCATCGTTGCCGCCAGCCTGTCGCCCGCCGTGTCCATGGCGCAAACGGCCCCAGCCGCGCAGCCGCCTGCCCAAACGCAGCCCGCTATAAAACCCAGCGAGGCGCAGCTGCAAAAGTTTGCCTCAGCCTCGCAAAAGGTCGCCGTGGTCGCGGACGAGTATCGTCCCAAGCTCAACGCCGCCAAGGACGAGCCCGCGCGCGAAAAGGTATATCGTGAAGCCGACGAAAAAATGGTCAAGGCCGTTCAAGCCGACGGGCTCACGGTAGACGAGTTCAACGGCATAGGCCAGGCGGTCGAACAGGACCCGCAATTGCGCCAACGCGTGATCGAACTGGCGCAGAAGAATGCCCCGGCTGCCTCGGGCGCTCGCCAATAGCATTGTCCTAGCGTGCGACCATGAGAGCGCACAGTGACGACCGATCCGGCCGCCCGCAGGGCGGCCTTTCGCTTTCTATGGGGCGCTATCCTCGGTCATATCGAGCACCGTATCCGGCAAGCTCGACTCTGTAACCGGTCGCTCGCCAATCTGTTGCCGCCACATGGCGTAATACAGCCCGCGACGGGTCAACAAATCGGTGTGCGTGCCCTCTTCCACGAGTCTGCCTTTTTCCAATACGCAGATCTTGTCGGCGTGCATGATGGTCGATAGCCGATGCGCGATCAGGATCGTAATCTGGTGCCGACTCGCCGAGATGCCGCGCACCGTATCGGTTATCTGTTCCTCGGTCAGCGAATCCAGGGCCGAGGTGGCCTCATCGAAAATCAATAGTCTAGGTTCGCGTATCAGCGCGCGAGCAATGGACAAGCGTTGCTTTTCGCCGCCGGACAGTTTCAACCCCATCTCGCCTATCGTGGTGTCCAAGCCGTCAGGCGACTTCGCCAGCAGATATGCACAGGCGGCTTGTTCCATGGCATGGACAATCTCCGCGTCCGTGGCGTCGGCGCGCGCCAGCCGGATATTGTCGCGCAGCGTACCGGCGAACAGATACGGCTCTTGCGTCACCAGTCCGACCTGGCGACGGGCACGGTTATATCGCAGCCTTTTGGTCGAGATATCGTTATAGAAGACCTCGCCCGCAGCAGGCGTATATAAGCCTAGCAGCAGTTTTACCAACGTGGATTTGCCCGACCCAGAGGGCCCGACAAACGCCACCGTGTCGCCTAGCGCCGCCGAAAAAGAGATCCCATCCAAGGCGTTGTCCTGCGCGCCCCGATGGCGAAACGTCACACCATCGAACCGCACATGCGTGATCGGGCCACAATCTTGGGCACCCTCCGGTCGCCGGTCGATAGGCTTTTTCATCAACGCATCGAAGTTCGACAAGGACGCATCGGCCTCGCGATACGCGAGAATGATGTTTCCCAGCTCTTGCAGCGGCGCGAATATGGCGACCGAGATGAACTGCATGGCGATCAGTTCCCCGGTGCTCAGCACATCATGAAAAATCAGCCACAGCAGCGCAAACAGAATGCCGAGTTTGAGCATACTGAGCGTCACGCCCTGCAAGAAAGACAGCAGCCGTATGCGCTTGACCTTCTGCATCTCCAGCTCAAAGATACGCACTGTCTGCGCTTGCAATCGGCGTATCTCTGGGAACGTCAAGCCCAGGCTTTTTATCAATTCAATATTGCGCAGCGACTCCGAGATAAAACCCGAGCTGCGATTCGTCTCCCGCACGATAGAACGCTGCTGGACTTTGATTTCCCGACTCAGCAGGCCCGTTAATCCGCCCAGCACCAGTACGCCAATCAGGAACACGGGCACCAGCAACCAGTGGCGCGTGACCGCATACCAGATCAGGAATCCGATGCCCACGATGGCGGCGAATACCGTGTTGATGAACGTATTGATGAATCGTTCGCTGTCACCGCGCACTTTTTGCAAGAGCGATAGCGTCTCGCCGCTACGCAGGTCTTCGAATTCCTGGAACTTCAGCCGCATCGCCTGACGAAGGCCGTCATTAAACAGCTGCGTGCCGAATTTCTGCACCATCAGCCGGGTGACATATTCCTGCAGCGCTTTGGCTAGGCGTGACAGCACGGCAATCAGAATGGCTAATCCCAGTAACTGCAATACCCCCGTGACGAGTTCGTCGTCGGCTTTGCTCGCGCGGTTTATCGCGTATTCGTCGATGATCTTCCCAAAAATGATGGGGTCGATCAGGGCCAATACCTGACTGGCCGCCGCCAGCACCAAAGCCAGTACACCGAGGCGGGCATGCGGTCGCAGATAGCTCCAGAGGATACGCATGCGCGCTTAGTAGTGCGGTGGGATTTCGTCGCGCAGGCTACGGAAAGCACCTTGCGCACTATCGGGGACCTGATCGCGCAGCGCGACGATTTCGCGCCCCAACCGTTCGATCAACTGCTGCTGACGAAACACAGTTTGATTCAACTGATCGAGCATGTCTTCGGCCATCGCGAGCTTGATCTCGAGATCGGTCAATCGACGTTCAGTGGGGTTTGCAGATTCCATCGCCATGACACTCCTTATGCACGCTCCGTGCGTATGCATTCAAACCGGGCCACGCATCGCGCCCTCAGGGGCATTATCTCAGGTCGCACGCGGCCTGCATGCAATGCGAAACATAAGCTGCCCCAGCACACCTGCGCCCGCCATGACCAGCGCGGAAGCCAATGCCGGTGACGACCCTAACCCGGGCAATGCGGCGCATAGAGCACCGACCACCATCTGGATAGCGCCATAAAGCCCCGATGCCGATCCAATAATGAGCGGGTTCACGCCCACGGACAAGGTCAGCGCGATCGGTCCTGCCATGCCGCAGCCCAGCGTGAAAAAGAACATGCAAGCCACAATCGGGGCTACCGCGAGAGATCCCGACACCACCACACCCAAATAGATCAACGCCGACACCGCGCTCAGCAAATTTCCTGCCTGCATGAGCCGCTGCATCTGCATTTTGCCGATCAGCCGTGAGGTCACCATGCTGCCTAGCCACACGCCCGACACCAACACCGCCAGATAGAAACCGACTTCGTCAGGCGGCCGTTGCAACTGGCCCACGAAGATATAGGGCGCCGTGGCCACAAATGCATACATCGAAGTTGTCGCGCATGCCCCGCCGACGGCATATCCGACGAAAGCCCTAGTCGTCAGCAGCTGACGATAGTGGCGCCACAACGTTCCCATCGAAATGCGCGCTAAACCGCCACACGTCTCAGGCAACATGCGCCACGCCAGGATAAAGTTCGCCGCTCCGAGCAGGCATAGGCTAAACAGCACCGCCCGCCACCCTAGCCAGCCTGCCAACGCGCCCCCCACAATCGGGGCCAGCCCGGGCGCAATGGTCACCATCAGGCTCATCATCGCGAGCCGCTTGGCCGCTTCGGCACTGGTAGCCGTATCGCGTACGATCGCGCGCCCCAGTACCAGGCCCGCGCATCCGCCGAGCGCCTGGAACAAACGGGCAGCAATGAGCGCATAGACCTGGGGCGCCAGCGCAGCCGCCAGCCCGGCGACGGTATAGATGACAAGGCCCACCATCAACACGGGCCGGCGTCCGAATCGATCCGACAGGGGCCCGTATATCAACTGCCCTCCCGCCAGGCCGAGGATGTATAGACTGACCGTCAGTTGCATCGCCGCACTGCCGGCGTGCAGGTCTTGGCCCGCCATCGGCAACGCAGGAACAAAAATGTGCATCGCCAGCGTGCCACTAAACGTGAACAGTGCCAGCAACCACAACGGAACATGGGGTAGACGGGGCGTACGAGGGGCAGCCGCCGGGGACGGCGCGGCGTCCGGGCTACCCGATTGGGGCGAAGAAGAAAGCATACAATTAGATGATTGGTCAACTAATTGTAGCGCACCCCCCCTGACGCGAAGATTACGGGGTTCGCCGCGGCGCCACCGGCATCGCGCACCGCCCTACCAGCCGTAAAAGCGCGGCCATACCTGAAGCTCGCTCGTCTTCAGCATGGCCTGATACTCCGGATGCTGCGCGCCTGTCGCACAGGCATGATTCGGCAATATGCGCAGCCGCGTCCCGACCGGAAAGCGCCGAGCGATATCCGCGTCCGCCTCGCCCAGGCGCGACACGATTCCATGTTCCTGATTCGCGCCGCTCATGATGTAGCCCTCGAGCAGCGTGCCGTCTTCCGCGCACACTTGGCCGTAACCAAAGTCCTGCTTCTGCTTCTGCGTACCGCGATCACGACTCATCGCCATCCAACCCGCATCCACAATGGCCCAGCCTTTCTCTTCTTGATGGCCGATCACGGTGGTCAGCACGCTCAAGGCAATGTCGTCAGCCGTGCAGACACCAACGTTGCGCATGACAAGGTCAAAAAACACATACACCCCTGCACGCACCTCGGTCACGCCTTCGAGCTGCTCTGCCGAGAGTGCCGTTGGCGTCGATCCAACACTGACCACCGGGCAATCGAAACCCGCCGCGCGCAACCGCTCTGCTGCGCGCACGGTGCTCGCGCGCTCCTGCTCAGCAATGGCAACCAGCGCATCGTGCTGGTCGAATTCATAGCTTGAACCCGCGTGCGTCATCACTCCACCCACGCGCAAGCCACCGTCCTCGAGCGCGCGCGCCACATCCAAAAGCACGGGGTCTTCCGGCTTGATCCCAGAGCGATGCCCATCGGTATCGATTTCGATCCACACGTCGAACTCGGTGTGATGCGCTTTCGCAAAATCGCCGATGGCCTTTGCCGACGTTACGTTGTCGGTGATGATCTTCAGGTCGCATCCGCGCTGTCGCAGGGCCAACACCTGCGGCAGTTTGGTGGGCACAATCCCCACCGCATACAGAATGTCGCCGATACCCGCCGCGTAAAACTGCTCGGCTTCTTTCAACGTGGATACCGTGATGCCCTGCGCACCGGCCTCGATCTGCGCCCGAGTCACATCCACGCTTTTTGCCGTCTTGACATGCGGGCGAAAGCGCACGCCTAGCGCGTTCATGCGGTCCTGCATGCGTTGGATATTGCGCTGCATGCGCACGACATCAACGAGCGCGGCGGGCGTGTTGAGGTGAGAGATAGACTGCATTGTGGTACCTGGGTCGGGAGACGGTAGAAGGACTATAGCGCGAGCCAGCGGCGCAGCGCATGCGCTGCGCCGCCACATGAATGGTCATCATAAACAAAATTGACCTTCGCTCCGTCTGATTTAAGAGCGACGCTTCATGAGAATGGGGATCGACGCACGCCCAACCATAGAATCAATTCGACGCGGCTTAACTGCCACTTGCACACTCATCCTCTCGTACAGGCTTTACTTTTCTCATGGCAATGTCACGCCTTCCTTTTGTGACCGGAGATCTCCACTTTCTGGAAATAACACTGACGGAAGAACGCATCAATGCAATAGGAGCGGGATTGATTGCAACGGCAGTGACTGCAGTCCTGGCGTATGGACTCATTCAACTGATTCACATTCTGCTGAGGAGGGGGGTTCAGAAACAGCTCGATCCAATAAGTCTTGCTCTGTTCATCACGCTGACGGTCACGCTGTCCGATAACGTCGGCCGATTTCTTTTTTCCGAATAAGCGAGAGTGCTATATGCAGAACGTCCCCAATTTTTATCTACATCGTGCGCACGGCGGTTTTGGACCTCCCGGCGCAGCTTTTGGCGCGGCTCAGGCCTCTATCGGATATGCGGCGGAAAGAATGGCATCCGGAAACGAGGCCAACATGAAAGATCTGGCGACTGCAGCCAGCATCGGAGCGGTGACGGGATTTTTTGCAGGACCAATTGGGTCGACGGCCACCCGAGCCGGTGCCTCAATGATCATTGGTGCGAATTCTGCATTTTATGGCGGCCTGGGTGTGGGTTCGGTCGAGCGCATGTTGAATGAGAAACCGAAGGCTGGCCCTCACGGGAAATAGTCAAGCCGACGTTAGCCAGAGGCCGGAACCGAATTCCCCTCTATCGCTGGAGAGGAAAACGCTTCAAGTGCGGGGCGCGCGAGGCGGCCGACGTGTATCCCGGGGTCTTGGCCGGGTGAGTATCCATAGCGCGCATCCCACCATAAAGACGCTCACCAGGCCACCCAGCCACAATGGCGGATCGGCGCTCCACCAGAAAATCGCCAGCCCGGCGGCGATACCCGCGCAAGCAAAACACTTCCCACGCGCCGAAATTGCCCCCTCTTCTCGCCAGGCGACCAACGAGGGGCCGAACCGCGGATGCTGCAGCAGGTATGCCTCCCACCGGGGCGAGGCCCGGCCGAAACACGCGGCCGCGAGGATGACAAAAATCGTCGTGGGCATGACCGGCAGCACCGCGCCAATGACTGCCAGGGCCAGCATCAACATGCCTAGCGCCCAGTACAGTCTGCGCGCCCAGCGCCCCAGGCGCGGCCGGTCACGCTCTCCAGCGGTCATGCCGTTCTCCTGGCGATCAGGCCTTCGATTTGCCCGCGCCTTTATAACGCTCCAGCCAATGCGCGTACGGCGCCGGCAAAATCCAATCGGCCTTGGGAACGTCCAACACCTGCGCCAAGTGATACGTGTAATGCGGATTGGCCAAATGCGCGCGCGCCATCATCACCAGGTCCGTCTGCTGATTGGCAATCAAGCCTTCCGCGATCTGCGGCGCGTCCAGGCCCCAGGCCGCGGCGACCGGCAGCTCCGCCTCGCGGCGCACGCGTTCGGCGATGGGGCCGAGCAAGGCGGGCGTCTTCCATGGAATATTCACCTGGGGGATCGTAAAACCGATGCTCACATTGAGCAGGTCCAGGCCACTACGACGCATTTCACGGGTTAAGACAATCGATTCCGCCAACGTTTCTTCGTCACGGCCATCGAACTCGATCACGCCGAACCGCGCGGTCAAGGGCAGGTTTTCCGGCCAAACCTCGCGCACGGCTTGCAGCGTTTCCAGCAAAAAGCGGCTGCGCCCCTCGGCATTGCCGCCGTATTGATCCGTACGCTGGTTCGAATGCGCGGAGAAAAAGCTCTGACCCAGATAGCCGTGCGCGAAATGCAGCTCCAGCCATTCGAAACCGGCATCGCGCGCTCTACGCGCCGCCGCCACAAAATCCGCCTTGACCCGTGCAATGTCGTCCAGCGTCATCTCGCTCGGCACGCGCGGCAACCCGGCGCCAAACGCAATTGCCGACGGAGCGATCGGTTGCCAGCTACCCGGCTCGCCCGCCGGGATATGGTCATCGCCCTCCCATGGACGATTCGCGCTGGCCTTGCGTCCCGCGTGTCCAAGCTGAATCCCAGGTACCGCGCCGGCCTCTTTTATGCTGGCGGCAATACGAGCCATGCCCTCGGCCTGCTGGTCGCTCCACAAACCGGTGCATCCTGGGGTGATCCGGCCCTCTGGCGACACCGCGGTCGCCTCGACGATCACCAGCCCCGAGCCGCCGCGGGCCAAGGCCGGGTAATGCACCTCGTGCCACAAGTTCGTGAAGCCATCTTCGGCGCGATACTGACACATGGGCGCGACCGCCACCCGATTACGCAGCGTAACGTCTTTGAGCTTGAACGGCGTAAACAATGCTGACGACATGGACTCTTCCAACAGAATTAATGGGCTAGCGCAGCGCGAGCGCATGAAGAAAAGCGCCCGTGGCCTAGTGCATATCCGTAATTGTGCCAGTCTGCGGTGCTTGCGCTTGCAAATGCCCCATCGCGTGACAGGGTTACGTCCGAGCCGCCGCAAACTCGGCGGAGCAAAGCTGGGGCCGCTTCGCCACGTCCTCAGACTCTTTAATCGAAACAACAAAATCCCAGTTGCCCCTATAATCGGTAATCATAGTTATTCTCATTAACATTTGTTTCGACCCTTTCATGCCCGCGTCCACCGCTCCCATGCGACCCACTTCGGCCGAGTCGGACTGCGTCGGCTCGCTCTACCAAGCGCATCACGCCTGGTTGACGGGTTGGTTACGCCGCAAGCTGGGCAATCAGCATGACGCGGCTGACTTGGCGCAGGACACTTTTGTGCGTCTCATGCAGTCGCGGCTGGCCGCCGGGCTGCGCGAACCGCGCGGCTATTTGACGACCGTGGCGCGTGGGCTGGTGGTCGACTTGTGGCGACGGCGGGCATTGGAGCAGGCCTATCTGGAGGCATTGCAGGCCCTTCCCGTGGAACACCATCCCTCGGTGGAATCGCAGGCATTGATTCAGGAGCGGTTGATACAGCTAGATCGTCTGCTCAACGGCTTAGGCGCGAAGGTCAAAGCGGCCTTTCTACTGTCGGTGGTGGAAGGCGCCACCTACCCCATCATCGCGCAACGCTTGCAAGTCTCGGAGCGCACGGTGGGCAACTACCTCGCCCAGGCGATGGAACGTTGCTGCCTGTTGATGGAGTAAGCCCACCCGTGTCCGCTACGCCTCCCTGCCCTCAACGCACGGCGATCCAAGAAGCCGCCCGATGGTTCGCGCTGCTGCAGGCGCCCCAGGCGGACGAGGCGACGCGGACGGCTTGGCGCCAATGGCTTGCGCGTGACGCGGTCAATCGCAATGCGTGGGCCAAAGTCGAAGCGGTGCAGCAGCAATTCGGCGCGGTGCCGGCCCAGATCGCGGTACCAGCTTTGCAAGGGGTGGACCGCGCGCGCAGGAGACTGATGGGCGGCGCGATAACCGGGGTGGCTGCGGTTGCGATCGGCAGCTGGTTTGCCAAGGATGCCAATCGCGCCCACTGGACGGCCGACTACCGTAACGCCGTCGGCGAGATCACCCCCCTGCCCCTGCCGGATGGCACCGTCGCGATCCTGGACACGCGCAGCGCCGCCGATGTCGAGTACAGCCCTACCGTCAGGCGCATCGTGCTGCGCGCCGGCAGGCTGTATGCCAAGACTCACACCGATACGATGGCCCGCGCGCGTCCCTTTATCGTCCGCACGCGGCACGGCGACGTGGAGGCGCTCGGCACCGAGTTCATGGTGCGTGTCACGGACGCGCACAGCAAGGTCTGGGTCAATGAAGACGCCGTGCGCATTACGCCACGCAATCCGTCGGCAACGCCGCTGATCCTGAACGCCGGTCAGCGGGTATCGTTTGCCGCCGGCGGCTTCGACAGCGAGGCGCGGGCGGCGGACGAAACCCTCGCAATGGGCGAATTCGCTTCTTGGCGCAACGGTTCGTTGATCGCGACCAATATGCCGCTCTCGCACCTTGTCGAACGGTTTCGCGCGTATCACCGCGGCTATTTATTTTTGGACGGCAGCTTGGCGCATCTGCCGGTGTCGGGGGTTTTCCCTTTAGGCAACACCGATCTCGCGCTCGCTGCCTTGGAGAACATCTATCCGGTTCGGATTCGGCACGCGACGCGGTTCTTCACGTGGATCGAACCGCGAGAGGCATGACTGGCGCGCATGGCGGACATGCGGGCGCCAGGCTCGGCCAGTTGTCCCGGCTGAGATTACATTTAGAAACGATTCTTGTTTCCGGTTTTTCCGTTGTCGTTCGGCATACAGGAATTAGTCACTTTGTTGCTACGACTCTCTGACCACTATGTCGACACAGACCCCGCCATCGTTGCCCTTTGCTTCGTTTTCCTCGCCGCGCGTCCTGGCGCGTAACCGGTTGGTGCTCGCGCTGCAAGCGGCGTTGATGTTCAGCGCTTTACCCGTTGCCGCACAGACCTCGCCGCCTGCCGTAAGCGCGGCGGCACGCACGTACAACATCGCGGCCGGCCCGCTGCTGCCTGCGCTGCAACAGTTTGCCGCGCAGGCGGGCATCGCCTTGACCTTCAATGCCGACGCGCTGAAAGGCGAGACTTCGCCCGGCGTGCAAGGGTCATACTCGGTCGACGCGGGCCTGCGTCAGGTGCTCGCAACTTCGAACTGGCAGGCTAGACGCAGCGCCAACGGCGCTTATGTCCTTGAAGCGAAACCGGTCGCGTCCACCGCTTCCAGCGTGACGCTGGCGCCGGTGACCGTGACGGCCAGCGGCATGACGCGCACGGAGAACTCCGGCACCTATGGCGGGCGCGGCACCTCGGTGTTCAAGGGCGACATGTCCGTGCGCGAAACCCCGCAGCCGGTCACCATCATCTCGCGTCAATTCATTGACGACCGCGAGATGCCCGACTTGACCGACGTCATGCAGAACACGCCGGGGGTGACGGTTGGATATACCGATAGCGAACGGGTCAATTACTATTCGCGCGGCTTTCAGATCGATTCTTTGCAGATCGATGGCCTGAACGTCTATCAAGCGGGCTCGACTTTTATTCAGCCCGATACGGCCGTGTTGGATCGAGTCGAAATCCTGCGCGGCGCGGCGGGTATTCTGCGCGGCGCGGGCAATCCGTCGGCCACGGTGAATCTTGTGCGAAAACGTCCGACGGCGGATTTCCAGGCCAGCGCCAGACTCACCACCGGTTCTTGGGATCGTTACCGCGCCGAGGCCGATATCTCGAGCCCGTTGAATGAGGCGGGCACCGTGCGCGGACGCGTGGTCGCGGTGATGGACAACAAGGACTTTTTCCAAGAAGCGCGCGAGGAAAAACGGCGCGTTTTCTATGGCGTGCTTGAGGCGGATGTCACCGACAACACCACTTTGACGGCAAGTTTTCAGCACACAGAATTGAAGGCCACTGGTGCTTGGGGCGGGCTGCCACGCGACTTTGATGGCGGCTCGCTGCATTTCTCCCGCGACACGTATCTGGGCACGGACTGGAATCATTGGAACCGCTACAACCAGCAAGCCATGCTGGAACTCGAACACCGTTTCGATAACGAATGGAAGGTCAAGGCCAGTGCGGCGAACACGCGCTTTCGCTACATGGACGGCGGTTTTAAACAAAGCTATATCTCGCGCTCGAGCCGCACAAACCCGTATCTGTTCGACGTATCGACCTCCATCTATCCGGACTCCGCGAGCGATCAAAATGCGTTCGCCCTGGTGGCCGATGGACCATTCAGTGCATTTGGACGGGAGCACTACCTGACCGTGGGCCTGGAGAGCAACTACAACCGCACGACGGGCTCCAGCGGCTACTACAACGTCGATGTCGTCCGGAATATCGACATCCGGAACTGGGATCCCTATACGACCTATCCGGAGCCATCGAATAACAGCGCGGGCACCTACTACGAGGCGACCAACAACATCACGAAGCAACAGGCCGCCTACGCCATCGGCCGATTCTCGCTGGCCGATCCTCTGACTTTCCTGCTGGGCGGACGCGCAACGTGGTGGGATTACAAGGTGCCGGGCAACTCGGCCAGCAACTACAGCGTCGATAACGAAATCACGCCTTATGTTGGCCTGATCTACGACTTGAACGACACGTGGAGCCTCTACAGCAGCTACAGCAAGATCTTCGTTCCGCAAAACGCCTATAGCGCAAGCGGTGCGCTGCTGGACCCGATCCGGGGCGAAGACTACGAGGCCGGTTTAAAGGGCGAATTCTTTCAAGGCCGCTTGAATTTCAGCGCCTCGGTATTTCGCATCAATAACACGGGCCGCGCGATGGACGATTCGAGCGGCCCCTTTCCTTGCCTGCCCAATTATCCCAACGGCTATTGCAAGGTCGCTGGTGGCAAGACGCGCAGCCAAGGCTGGGAACTGGAGCTGACCGGCGAGATCACGCCGAACTGGCACATCATGGCGGGCTACACGAATACGCAGACCAAATATATCCGTGATGCGTCAGACGCGAATGTCGGGCAACCTATCCGCACGCTGGATCCGCGTCAATTGTTCCGCTTGTTCACCACCTATCGCCTGCCCGGCGAGTGGCGCGGGCTGACGATTGGTGGCGGCGTGCAAGCGCAGAGCAGCACCTATGCCTCGAGCCGTGGCATCGAGGCGCGTCAAGGCGGTCACGCGATCTATAACCTGATGGCCAGCTATGACTTCAACGAAAACTTGCGCCTGCAGCTGAACGTCAACAATGTGTTCGACAAGAAGTACTACCGCCAGGTCGATGCGACCGGCATTAGTAACTACTACGGCGATCCGCGCAACTTTATGCTGACCTTGAGCGCGCGGATGTAAGGGTTGGCCGGCGCCCGATTCCGAGCTGGGGCGGCATCCCGCCCCAGCCACGCGTTGGACGCCTTTTTCCTGGTCTACTAAAATGGCGCGCGCTTTAAAACGCTTCTGTTTCCAGGCCCGCGCCGACTCCCCGCGACATTAAGACAATCTTTCGACTGCCTCAATGGGTGCCTGCTTGTGTGCTGCGCTGGCCTGTTTCCACACTAATCATTAGGCCGTTTCATGCTCACACGCTCTTTACGCGAAGAATGGTTTTCCAATATTCGCGGCGATATCCTCGCGGGTATCGTAGTCGCGCTCGCGCTTATCCCCGAGGCGCTGGCGTTTTCCATCATTGCCGGGGTTGAACCGAAAGTCGGCTTGTACGCGGCCTTCAGCATCGCGGTCGTCGCCGCGATTGCGGGCGGACGGCCGGGGATGATCTCCGCGGCTACTGGCGCCGTGGCGCTTCTGATTGGTTCGCTCGTCAAGAATCACGGCGTGGAATATGTGCTGGCCGCCGGCATCCTGGCCGGGTTGCTGCTGATCGGCGCGGGCTATCTCAAGCTGGGTTCGCTGATGCGGTTCGTCTCGCGCTCGGTGATCACGGGCTTTGTCAATGCGCTGGCGATATTGATCTTTCTGGCCCAGTTGCCTCACCTGGTCGATGCGCAGCCGGCGGTGTATGCGATGGTGGCGGGTGGCTTGGCGATTATCTATATCCTGCCGAGGTTTACCCGCGCCGTACCGTCGCCGCTCGTCTGTATCGTCGTGCTGACGGCCATCACGATGGGCATGCAATGGGATCTGCCCAACGTGGGCGATATGGGCGCGTTCCCCGATGAACTCCCCTTCTTCGCGCTGCCCGCGGTGCCATTCTCGTGGGAAACGCTGAGCATCATTTTTCCGTATTCCGTGAGTATCGCGCTGGTCGGTCTGCTTGAATCGCTGATGACGGCAAGCATCGTCGACGACTACACCGACACCCCTAGCAATAAGAACCGCGAATGCCGCGGCCAGGGCTGCGCCAATATCGTGGCTGGGCTGCTGGGCGGCATGCCGGGTTGCGCCATGATCGGCCAGACCGTGATCAACCTGAAGTCTGGCGGACGCGGGCGGCTGTCTACGTTCGTTGCTGGCGTACTGTTGCTGATTCTGGTGGTCTTTCTCGCACCGTGGGTGCGTCAGATCCCGATGGCGGCGCTGGTCGCCGTGATGGTCATGGTGTCGATCAGCACGTTCGACTGGCGCTCAATGGCGCGCTTGAAAACCAATCCGAAAAGCTCCTCGACCGTCATGCTGGCCACGGTCGCCGCGGTGGTGGCCACTGGCAACCTCGCCATAGGCGTGGGCATCGGGGTATTGCTGAGCGCGATCTTCTTCACCGAGAAAGCCCGCCGCGTACTGGCCGTATCCTCGACGCTGGACACCGCGACGGGTCAGCGTCACTACGTGGTGCGCGGCCAGGTCTTTTTTGCCTCGTCCGAGGCACTGGTATCGGAATTCGACTTCAAGGAAGCCATCTCGTCCGTTCTGCTGGATCTGTCGCACGCGCATTTCTGGGACATCACCGCGATCGAGGCGCTGGACCGCATCATTCATAAATTCCGCCGCAATGGGATTGCCGTCGAGGTCACCGGCCTGAACCGCGCCAGCGCGACCCTGATCGAGAAATACGCCACGCATGACAAACCGGGTGCTAATGTCGCATCATCGGGTTCTCATTGATTCGGTCGGGCACGATAGCCGCGGCCGTTGATATTTCTGCTGGATAACAAAGGATTGCGCCATGACGCTGAACTGCACGTTTATTGACCACGGCCAGGGCGGCTCGCCCGATTGCATGAAAATTGCGACCCGTCCCATGGAAAGCCCACAAGGCCGTCAGGTGTTGATCGAAGTCGCTTACGCCGGCGTAAACCGCCCGGATGTATTGCAACGCGCGGGCTCCTACCCGCCTCCGCCGGGCGCGTCGCCCTATCTGGGGCTGGAGGTTTCCGGACACATCATCGCCGTCGGTCCCGAAGTGCAGGACCGCAAGGTGGGTGACACCGTATGCGCCCTGACGCCCGGTGGCGGCTACGCGCAGTACTGCCTGGCCGATGAACGCCATTGCCTGCCGATTCCCAAGGGTCTGGACCTGCTGCAAGCCGCGGCCATTCCCGAGAACTACTTCACCGTCTGGACCAATGTGTTCGAGCGCGCCGCCCTGAAACCGGGCGAGCGTTTTCTCGTGCACGGCGGATCGAGCGGCATTGGTCTGACCGCGATCCAGCTCGCGCACGCCTTCGGCTCGACCGTGTGGACGACCGTGGGTAACACCGACAAGGCCCAGGCCTGCAAGCAAGCTGGCGCCGACCACACGATTTTGTATCGCGAGCAGGATTTCGAGCAGATCGTCAGCGAGGCGACCAAGCGCCAGGGCGTCGACGTCATACTCGATATGGTGGGCGGCGACTATATCAACAAGAATCTGCGCAGCCTGGCGGTCAACGGCCGCTTGGTGCAAATCGCTTTCCTGGAAGGCAGCAAGTCGCAGATCGATGCCTTGCCCATCATGATCAAGCGCCTGTCTTTTACGGGATCGACCCTGCGTCCGCGCTCGGACGAGGACAAGGGCAAGATTGCGCAGGCGCTCGTGTCGCAGGTCATCCCCTTGATGGAAAAAGGCCAGTGCCTGCCCTTGATCCACGAGGTTTTCGATCTGAAGGATGCGGCCGCGGCGCATGCGCTGATGGAAAGCAGCAAGCATATCGGCAAGATCATGCTGAAGGTCAAAGGCTGAATCTACCCCGCCTGCCACGCAGCTTGATCGCGGCGCCGGACATGGTGGGCGGTAACGCAAGCGCAGCCCCGCAAAGGTTTCCGCGCGCCGCGTCTTCGCAAGGAACGAGCATGTCCACGTCGCAGACCTTCATACAGACTCTTGGCATCCGGTATCCGATTATCCAGGCGCCCATGGCGGGGACGTCAACGCCGGAGCTTGCCGCCGCCCTCACGAACGCGGGCGGCCTAGGCTCGCTGGGAATCGGGGCGAACACGGCCGAGCAAGCGCGCAAAAGCATAGAAGCCACCCGCGCGCTGACGGCGGGCCCGTTCAACGTCAATGTGTTTTGCCATCAACCTGCGGCCTATGACGCAGAGCGCGACGCGGCGTGGCTACGGCATCTGGAGCCGCTCTTTACGGAGTTCAATAGCACGCCGCCCGGGGAGCTTCATGAGATCTATAAAAGCTTTTTGCAGGATGATGCCGTATTCGACATGTTGCTGGAACAACGACCCGCCGTCGTGAGCTTTCATTTCGGCGTGCCGGCTGCCGAGCGCGTCGAGGCGCTGCGGCGTGCCGGCATTTATACGATGGCGAGCGCCACTAATCTGCAAGAGGCAACGATCATCGAAGAACGCGGTGTGGATGCCATCGTGGCGCAAGGCATCGAAGCCGGCGGCCACCGTGGCATGTTCGATCCCGAGGCCACCGATGAACGGCTGAGCACCTTGGTGCTGGTACGCCTTCTTGTCGGTCACACCCGTCTGCCCGTGATCGCTGCGGGTGGCATCATGGACGGCCACAGTATCCGGGCAGCGCTGAGTGCAGGCGCCGCAGCGGCGCAACTGGGGACGGCGTTCATCTTATGTCCCGAATCTGCCGCCAGCACCAGCTATCGCGCGCACCTCAAGAGTCCGCGTGCTGCCCATACGCGTTTAACCGCCACCATTTCGGGACGACCCGCCAGAGGGATGGTGAACCGGCTGATCGAACATGGGGAATCCGCGGGTAGCCCGCCCCCCTCGGCATACCCGTACGCTTACGACGCCGCCAAACAACTCCACGCGGCCGCCAGTCGGCTAAAGAATATGGAGTTCGCTGCGGAATGGGCGGGCCAAGGCGCACCATTGGCGCGCGAAATGCCGGCCGCCGAGCTGGTGTCCACGCTCGTGCAAGAACTCGGCACCGAGGGCAGCAACCTCGCGCGCCCGTAATGGCTAACCCTCGTAACTAGGTGAAAGCTCTAATACCCTGGGATAATGACCACGCTGAGAATTGGCGCCCGGATCGAGCGGCGCGCCCCATCAGCATTTTCATTTAATGCCCGGTGGCGGTTTACTACCTCTGATTCCACAGATCGTTGCCACGGCAACATCACCCTTTATTGACTCCCTTAGTTGACATACCAAGTGACTGACAAGCAACCCAAACTCGTACGCATTAGCACCGGCGCCATGGTCAACCCTACGGTGGGCAAGCCTCGTCGCCCCATGGAAGGCGACACGGTTCATCGCACCGTGACCGCTTTCGAAGGCAACCAGGGGCGCGCCTCCTCCGGCATCTGGGAAAGCACCGCCGGCAAGTTCCGCTCGGACACCACGGGCTATATCGAGTTCGGCTACATCCTCGAAGGATCCTGCCGCATCGTCGATCCCGATGGCACCGTGCACAATCTGAATGTCGGTGACGCGTTCGTCATGCCCGAAGGCTTTAAAGGTCACTGGGAAGTCGACGAGTATGCGAAGAAAGTCTGGTTTATCTCCGAGACCAACTAAGGATCGCAGCGCGGGTCGCCGGGCTCGCGCGCTCTTTCCTTTGCGAAACCGATTAGCAGACGCGCGTTGTGGGATGAAAGCCGCAACGGGCGATTCGCATCAGCCGGTGTCCTTCTCGCGAAGAAACCCGCTCATCAAATGTTTGAACGCCGTAATTGCCTTGGGCAGTACGGCTGCCGGGTCGTCGCTGGCCGCGACCCACAATGCCGCGTTCAAGGCGGCGCCGTTCATCAGCCGCGCGGCCGCTTCGACATCCACGTCCTTGATCACGCCCTGCTCTCTCAAGTCAACGAGCGTTGCCACCGTGGCTTGAAGGCAGCTGTTCTGACTTGGCCATTGACTGGGGTCTCCCAGAAACGCTGGCCCGTCCAGCAACACAATCCGCTGTATCTCCGGATCGAGCGCCAGCTCCATATAGCAGACGCCTTCGGCGACTAACTTGTCCCAAGCACTTCCCAGCTTGAGCTTTGCCACCGCCATCTGCGCTCGCGCCGCCATCTCGCTGTCGACCTGCGCGACCACGGCCGCCAGCAGACCCTTTTTATCGACAAAGTTGTGATAAAGCGCGCCGCGCGTCAAGCCGACCTCGGCCGTTAGCTCGTCCATGGAGGTCGCTGCGAACCCGTTTTGGGCGAACGCGTGCCTTGCAGCGGCGATCAGCTTGGCCCGGGTTTCAGCCATTTTCTCTAAGCGCTTATTCGTAGCCATGATTTCGCATACGCTGCGTATTTGAATTTGACATACGCAGTGTATCTCAACTAAATTGACATACATAGCGTATGTGAAATTGTGCACATGCGCAAATCCAGGAGCCTTTCAATGTCTACAAATTCCCCCATCTTCCCCGCTCGACGCCAAGCGCTCTATGAGAAATACAGATACTCGGCCGCGACTCGTTCTGGTGATTTGTTGTTCGTCTCGGGTCAGGTAGGCTCGCGCGCCGACGGCGAGCCCGAGCCGGACCTGGAGGCCCAAATCCGACTCGCATTTGATAATTTGCAGGCCACGCTCGCGGCGGCGGAGTGCACATTGGCCGATATCGTCGATCTGACGACGTATCACACCGACCCGGAGCATCAGTTCGAAACGGTATTGAAGGTAAAGGACGAGATCTTTCCCGCCGCGCCCTACCCCAACTGGACAGCGGTGGGGGTGAACTGGCTGGCGGGCTTTGATTTCGAGATCAAGGTGGTCGCGCGAATTCCCTCTTGAACGCGCGTGTCCGTCGCTAAGAGCTATAGCAAACGCTGCATCGCCGCGCCCATCACCACCATACGGCTGATGGCTTGGCCGGTGAACGCGTTTAGCGAAGCGGCCGCGGCCTCGCGTGCCTCGGCCGCCAAGCGGTCTGGCGCTTCGCCAAACCGGGGCAAACGAGCGGCAATCGAGCGCGCTTGCTCCAAGGTGCTTCGCACTTCGGCCGCCAGCACGCCGTCACGCTGCGGTCGGGCTAGCACCGTACAAGCCAGCGCGAGAAACCCCGGCCAGTGCGCGAGATGCCGATACAGACTTGCCACAATCGCGGTATCGGCAATCTGCCCGTAGCTGTTGAGCACGTCGATGACTTTCAACGTGGCTGGCGACAAGGTATCCAGGCCCGGCAGTGGCAGCGCTGCGCCGGGGGTCCTTGCGGTTGCTGGCGTGGTTTCCCCAGTCGCGCCCTCTTCCGACCCAGCCGTTTCAGCGGCATAGACGGCGTCATCGCTATCACCGCCATCCAGCCGCGCGCCGGCAGCCAGCAACGCTAGCAGCGCGCGCGCGTTAGCATGCCCGTAGTCGGCCAGCATGGCCGTGATGGCCTGACGCTCAGTTTCCCCCAAATTAATCAACGTCAGCGCCTCGGGCAAGCATGGCTCAATCAAAGTATCCAATGCAGGCACCCGTGCGAGGACATCTGCCGCCCGGTCGAATGCAGGCATCGCATACAGGGGTTTGACCGCGGCCCACGTCCAGGGCAATGCGCCCGGAATCGTGGCCAAATGACGCCATACCAGATTCACGAAAGGCACATTCAGAGTCTGGCGAATGTCTTCGTACAGACCGGCCAGTTCGCCGGTCGCATCGGCTTCGGCAATGGCCGGTACGGGATCGGCGGCGCGCATTATGCGGCTCCTTGCGATTGTTGCTCGATCAACGCCTGCCGATCCGCGATGGCATTCGCTTGCTTCAGATGCGCCATATCCACCAGCACGCCACCATCGCCGACCGCGCCGTTGCCCTGACGATTCGAGGCATCGATCATCTCGCAGATACGCGATGCCCACGACAACTGTTCGGGCGTGGGCGAGAACACCTCGTTGGCCAACGAGATCTGAGTCGGATGAATGGCCCACTTGCCTTCGAAACCCAGGGCCGCGGCGCGCTGGGCGCATGCTCTATAGCCGTCCGCATCGCCATAATCCGTGAATGGCCCATCGATCGGGCGCAAGCCGTTTGCGCGGCAAGCGTTGGCAATGCGGGCCATGGCAAAGTGCCATTGATCATTCCAATGACGCTCACGCACCGTGCCCTCTCCATGAGTCAGCACCGCGTATCGCGGACTCGGTGTGCCGAAGACGGGATCAAACGTACGCATCTCGACGGTGTAATCGCCTACGCCAAAAATCATCGCCTCCAGCCGGTCCGAGCTGGCCGCGATCTCTTCGACATTGGCCACGCCGCGCGCGGTTTCGATCAGCACCTCGATACCCGTACGCTTGGTTCGACCCGTCTCGCGTTCGATCAGGGTCAGGATCTGATCGACGAACTGCACATCAAAGGCCGATCCGGCCTTGGGCAACAACACCAGATCCAGCCGAGGGGCTTGGCGCACCACATCGACGATGTCCTGCAATGCCCATGGGGTGTCCAATCCGTTCACGCGCAACGCGAGGGTCTTGGGTCCCCAGTCTATCTGGTTAAGCGCGGTAATCGCTTCGGCGCGCGCCTGATCCTTCATCTGAGGCGCGACGGCGTCTTCCAGGTCCAAGAACACCACATCCGCCGCGCTGGCGGCCGCTTTGGCGAAGAAAGCGGGACGGCTCGCGGGCACGGCCAATTCGGATCGATGCAAGCGAGCAGGGAGAGAACGAGTCATGTACTGGCTCCGTAGCAAGACAGTGATAAGGTCGCGCGCTAACGCGCCGCGATGGCCGCGGCACGCGCTATCAGGCGCTGGGCGGGGGGAACCAGATCCACGGCCACGAAAACACCGTCGATCACCCCCGTGCCGTGCCCTTGGCGTAAGCCGGCTTCGTATGCGCCGACAATGCGTCGGGCACGTTCGAGTTCATCTTCCGTTGGCGTGAATACGGCATTCACCGGCTCGACCTGGCTTGGATGGAAGACCACTTTGCCATCGAATCCCATGCGTCGCGCGGTTTCCGCATCGCGACGCGTGGCCTCGGCATTTTTTACGTCCTGAAAGTAGGCTGCATCAATCGCCGCCAGCCCGGCCGCGGCCGCCGCGGCCGTGACCACCGAGCGCGGATAGTGCAGGACAAGGTCATCGACGGCGGCCCCCAACGCAGAGGTGTAGTCGCCGGAGCCAAAGAATAATGCTGTGCTGCGCGCGCAGGCATCCGCGATGGGCAAAGCCTGCAAAATACCGCGTGGCGTCTCGAGCATGACGATCAGTTCGATGGCTGCCTGCTGGCCTTGCTTGGCCTCCAGCTCTCGCAACTGTGCGTCCAATGCGCGCAGCGCGTCGGCTGATTCCACCTTGGGCACCATAATGGAATCCACCTGCGCCAGCGGCAATGCCTGCAGATCGAGGCGGGATTCTGGCGTGTCCAAACCATTGATGCGCACGCAGCGCTCCGTGTGCCCGCGCGGTAACTCTCTAAGGGCCGAGGCGACGTCATCGCGCGCCTGCGCTTTACGATCCGCAGGCACGCTGTCTTCCAGATCGAACACCACCGCGTCGGCGCCATAGCTTGGCGCTTTGGCCAAACGATCGGGGCGATTGCCTGGCGTCATCAACAGTGTGCGCCGCAAGCGCAGCTCAGGCATGGGCGGGCTCCTCGTTCTCCAGGGTCGCGAGCAGGCGGTCGATCTCTTCGGGGACCTCACCCAGGAACAAGCGCTGCACGTTAGGATTGTCGAGCAGTTCTTGCGCCGGCCCCGAATACACCACTTGCCCCGTGTGCATCACATAACCACTGTGGGCGATCGCCAAGGCGCGCGACGCCTTTTGTTCGACCATGATGACGGTCAGCCCCTCGGCGGCCAGCATGGTCAGTTTCTCGAAAACCTGATCCACCAACTTTGGCGACAGACCCAGCGAAGGCTCGTCCAAAATGATGGCAGTGGGATCGGTCATCAATGCACGCGCGATCGCCAGCATCTGCTGCTCGCCACCGCTCATGGTGCCGGCGAGCTGATTCATGCGCTTGCCTATCACCGGAAAGATGCGGACCATGCGTGCGAGGGCGGCATCGAAACGGGCGCGGTCATTTCCCAATATATAGGCGCCCACATCGAGATTCTCGCGTACCGTCATCTCCGGCAGCACAATGCGGCCTTGCGGGACAAAGGCCACGCCGCGCGCCAAACGCTTGTGTGGAGCCTCGTGTGTCACGTCCACCCCATTGACCTTCACCTGCCCTTTCCAGATAGGCAACAAGCCCGCGGCCGCCTTGATGGCCGTGGATTTCCCCGCCCCATTAGAGCCGATCACCGCCGTGATCGCGCCACGGGCGAACGCCATGTTGGCATTGCGCACAACGGGCACGTCACCGTAGCCGGTAGTCACCGACCGCAGCTCCAGAAAGCGCGCGTCGTCCGATTGCTGTTGCATGGCGTTCTCCTCGCGCGACTTAGCGCTTGTTCCAGGCCGGCATGGGGATCACGGCGTCGGTGGTCTTCACATCCAACGGCATCACGATCTCGCGCTTGCCATCGCGCACTTGTGCGAGCAATCCCGTCACACCGATCTGTTTGCCGGTGTTGGGATCCACCTTGTGATGGCCCATCACGGTATCCAGTTCAAGCGTGGTCAATGTGTCGCGCAGCTTGTCCTGATCGACCGAACCGGCCTTTTTGACTGCCTCCTCTAATACCGTCGCGCCAGCGTAGGAAAACGCCGAGTAGTAGCCGGGCTCCGTCTTGTAGCGGTCCGTATACGCCTTGACGAACTCCGGGTTGCCTTTCGTCTTGAGCGACGGCTCATACAAGGACATGGCAAACACATACTCCGCGTCCTTGCCCGCGCTCTTTAAAAAGTCCTCGATCGATGCGCCGTTGTGGATGAACACTTTGGGCAGATAGTTAGACGCTTTCATCTGACGCACCATCTCGATGGCTTCGTTCGGATAACCGACAGAGACCCAGATGTCCGGCTGCATCTGGCGCGCCTGCGCGATCATGGAGGAGAAATCGGTGGTGCCCGCGGGGAAGAACTCCGAGGTCTTTAAGTCCAGTTTGCGATCCTCGGCGATTTTCTTGATCCCCTTGGCCATATCGCGTGCCGCCGCATAATCACGGCCGAAGAAAGCGATGCTCTTCAAACCATGCTGGTCTGCCAGCGGGCCAATGCTTGCTACATAGGCGCTAATCGGCGCGGCCGTCTGGAACACATACTTGAACCCACGCTCCTGGATCTGCTCCGATGCACCGCCCGAGTTCAGAAACACCCGCTTGTGCTTATTGGCAACCGCCGCTGCCGTCGCTGCCGAAGCAGAACCCCACGGCCCGAACAACAAGTCAACGTTGTCGTCGCTGATCAGTTTCTCGTAAAGACGGGCAGCCGTCGCAGGGTCACTGCGGTCGTCGTAAACCACCAGTTCCACCTTGCGCCCCAACAGGCCGCCACGCGCGTTGACCTCGTCACGCCACAGCTCGACCCCTTGGTAATAATGTTTGGCGCTATCGGCCAGGTTGCCGGATTGCGATAGCGCGACCCCGACACGGATGGGTTTCTCGTCGGCGGCCTGGGCGGTGCCCAGGGCAGCCGCCACGGTGGCGATGCTAAAAAGCACCTTCGCAAAATGTCGCTTCATGGGCTGCTCCTTGTCTCCGGTTATGTGTCCCTCTCGGGACGTATGATTTGGAACCCTAAAAGTACGCATCCTTGACACGCTGGTCATGGCGGATCGTATCGGCATCGCCATGCGCAATCACGCGGCCCTCGGCCAGTACGTATAAGTCATCGCAGATCTCCAGCACGATGCGCATTTCATGGTCGATGAAAAACAGCGTCATGCCTTGCGCACGCAACGCCTGCAAATGCTCGACGATGCGATTCTGCAAGCGCGGATTGATGCCGGCAAAGGGCTCGTCCAATAACAGCATCGTCGGCTGCAGCATCAGCGCCCGGGCGATCTCGACCAGTTTGCGCTGGCCGTACGACAGTTCGGCGCCCCACTTGTCCCGTAGGGAGGTTATTTCCAGAAAGTCCAATAACGCCAGCGCCCGCTCGACCGCCGCGCTATCTGTCATGCCGTGCGCGATGGCAACCAGGTTTTCCAGCACAGTCAGTTCATTGAATAGCCGTGATATCTGGAACGTGCGCCCGACGCCGCGTCGACAAATGTCCGCGGGCGTCGCGCGCGTCACGTCCTGGCCTTGCAACACAATGCGCCCACCATCGGCAGCCAGCGCGCCGGCAATGATGTTGAACAGTGTCGATTTACCCGAACCATTTGGCCCGATCACGCCGGTGATGGACCCGGACGCAATCTCCAGGCTGGCGCCTTCGAGCGCCACCCGGCCTGCAAAGCGTTTACTGACGTTTTCGACCGACAGCATGGGTTGCGAGGTTGCGCTCATGATTGGACGGGCTCCTTGCGGCGTGAGGCCAGGCGGCGCAGGTGGCCGCGTGCCAACGGCACCCAAAACCAGGCACGCCGCTGTGCGTGATTGACGATACCGCGCGGCATATAGAGCACGGCGATCAGAATAATGAAGCCCACCAAGGCGAGATAGATCTCGGGCAGACGGGCCCACAGGACTTCGTTGACCACGGACATCAAGGCCGCGCCCACCAATGGGCCGAAGACCGTGCCCATGCCGCCCAGCAGCACCATGGCGATGACGGTCAACTCTGTCATGGGCGCAAACGCGGTCGCGGGGTCGATGTAGCCCAAATAGCAGGCATACAAGCACCCGCAAACACCCGGCATGAATGCCGATGCGACAAAGGTCCCAATCTTCAGGCGCGTCGTGCGTACGCCTAGCGCGTTGGCGGCAGTCTCGTCCTCGCGGATCGACAGCAGCTGCAAACCCAGCCGAGAACTATCCAGCCGCCACGTGGCCATCACCATGAACAACGCAATAGCACCCACTGCGTAATACAAGTGCGACTGCTCAACAACAACCAGATAAAGGCCCGTGCCACCTTGCGTGATGTCGTCCATGCCCAGCGCGAGTGATTCGCATACGCGCGCGATACCAAACATACCGATGGCGAAATATGGCCCCTTCAAGCGCAGCATCACGCTGCCCAACACCGTGGCCAGCAAGCAGGCCGCTACGCCCGCATACAGCGACGCCACGATCCAATGCGTGCCATCCAGAATCGCCAGCGATCCCACATACGCCCCAAGGCCGAAGAATGCCACCTGGCCGAAGTGGGTATAACCCGCATAGCCGCCGATGAGATTCCACGAATACGCCAACGCGATGAAGATAAAAGTCTGGATCATGAACGACATACCGTACGATCCAGCCACCCACGGCAACGCCGCCAGCGCCGCGACAATCACGACAGAAACAAACAGGGATTTCATGCGCGTGCTCCTATCCCGAACAAGCCTCGCGGCCGGACAACCAAGACGATCAACATCGCGAGGAACACGGTGGCGCTACCCAGCACCTGCCCATAGAGATACCCGGCGAACACTTCGAGCACGCCCATCAATAACGCGGCCGCCATCGCGCCGGGATAGCTACCCATACCACCGACGATGATCACCGCAAACGCTTTGATGCCAAAACGCGCGCCTAACTGCGCGTCGGCCGCGAAGGTCGGCGCGAGCAAGACGCCCGCCAGCCCTGCCATGGCGGCGCCCAGTGCGAACGTCACGTTACGCACTTGATTGATCGATATGCCGGAGATCACCGCCAGTTCCGACGCCTGCGAGACCGATCGGATCGCCTTGCCGAAGCGTGTCGATTGCAAGAACCACCATACGCCCAGCGTGGCTGTCATCGCGACCAGGAACGACACCAGGCGGGCCAGAGGAATATCCATGCCCAGCAAGGGAATGGAGCCACTCAAAACGGTAGGCAGACCGTGAAAGCCGCCGCCCCAGATCATGAGCGATATATTGATCAAGATCGTGGATATTGCGAACGTCGCCAGTAGCGACATAATGGGCGGGCCATCGATGATGTGGCGAATCACCAGATACTGCATGGCGAGCCCGATGGCCGCCGTCAACAACGGCACCAGGATCAGCGCGGCGAAATACGGCAGGTGCAACCCCGCCACCAAGGACACCGCGGTCAATGCGCCCACGGCAAGCAAATCGCCGTGCGCAAAGTTGATCACGCGCATCACACCGAAGATCAGATTCAGCCCGCATGCCATCAAGGCATAGAGCCCGCCCAGCAGAATCCCGGCGACTAAAAGTTCGAACACAGGCACGATGAAATTGCCTCCGTGAGTGGCAATAAAGGTTCCGGAATCAGATGACGCCGGCAAGAGTGAGCGTGACGACGCGGTTCTCGGCCGCGTCTGGGCGCGATCAGAAACACTCGTTGTGGCGTTGCCGCGGCTTAGGTCTTATTGGTACCGGGTGAACGCCTTCAGATATTCCGCTGCGGTTTGGCGACCCAGGCTTCGGTCGATCTAACGGTCTCACCTTTGCTGCAAAGTGCTGCATGCTTGTCTCCTCGGTGATGCTTGTCGTCTACTGCTGCCAGATTCGATGGCGCCCACTAGTGTCACGTTTGCGGTGCCAACAAGCTGTCTCGGGTTTCTATTTCTTCATTTGTTCGTATGTACGTACAATATGGAGTGATTCTGCGGATGTCAATAGTCGCAATCACGCATACATGGCTTTCCGGACTCGGCGCCAGACACGTCTATTACAATCGCTCCACCTCCAATCGTTGGTCTTCGCATGGCAACTACCCCACCGTCTTCGCCTGTTGCCTTTGATGCGTACTCGGGTGGACGCCAACCGCTTTATGCAACGCTGGCGCGCACGTTGAAGCACGACATCGAAACCGACCGTTACCCGGTAGGCAGCACCCTGCCCACCGAAGGGGAATTGGCGCTGCGCTACAGCGTGAGCCGTCATACGGTCAGACAGGCACTGCGCGAACTGAAAGATGAAGGCATTATTTCTTCCCGCCCAGGTGTCGGCACCCGGGTTCGCGCACGCCCACAATCGCTGCGATTTTTCAGCGGCATCAACTCCGTGTCCGAGCTCTTGCAATTTGTCGACGCGACGGAGATGCACGTGCAATCGCAACGGGAGATCGTGGCCGACGAGGCCTGGGCCGCCCAGCTGCACTGCCTACCCGGCCAGGTATGGACCGAGGCCAATATCGTCCGTACCTTCGTCGACAGCCCCACGCCGATGAGCTACCTGCAGGTTTACCTGCGTCCTGAGTTCGCCGAGGTACTGCATGGCATCAAGGTGCTCAGAAAGCCGATCTATACCTTGGTTGAAGCCCGCTACGGCATACGCATTGTCGAGGTTCAGCAAGAAATCACCGCCGCTAATCTTGATGAGCCCATGGCGCGCGCATTGCACGCCAAAGAGGGCCAAGCTGCTCTGAGAATCACCCGCTACTATCTGGACCGAGCGGGTCAGCTGGTGCAGGTGGGGCTAGGACACTATCCCAGCGGCACCTACACGCAAAGCTCACGCTTTCGCGCGCACGCCGCTGACGACGACGAATAAGCATCATCCGGGGTACTCGTGCGGATGGTCGCGACCCCATTGGGTCACGGCCTCGCGGGTCGCGCCGTGCGTGGCGTGGCTGCGCGGTTCGATATTCAACCACTGCCCCACCTCGCGGGCCGCCGCCAGAACTTCGTCCGCGTCCAGGCCGGTGTTTATGTCCATCAAGCCCAGCATCCGCACCAGATCTTCGGTTGGGAAATTACCTACCGCGCCCAGCGTCTGCGGCATGGCGATGCCACCGCCGATGCCGCAGATGGCGCCTTCCAACCAGGCCGCCCCGCCGTCTAATGCCGCCGCGATGTTCGCCGTCGCCATGCCAGACAAGTTGTGGATATGAAAGCCCAGCTCGACATCGGGATAACGGTCACGCAATCGACCAAACAGTCTGTTCACATGCCGGGGATCCTCCATCCCCACCGACCCCGCCAAGTACAGGCGGCGAATCCCCGCATTGCGAAACTCGCCCACCATGGACGTGATGCGCTCTTCGGGAATGACGCCCTCATAGGGGCACCAGAACGACATTCCCAAAGCCAGCACATAGCGCAGGCCAGCCGCATCGGCAATGCGAAACGCCTCGATCGCCTGCGCGTTGGCGCGTTCCGGGTCCATGTTCTGATTTTTCTTCAGATACGATGCACTGCCGATGGTCAGGCCCACGATTTCGTCGACCTTTGCGTCCACCGCGCGCTGCGCACCGCGGGCATTCGGCGCCAGACCACGATATATCGTTCCTGGCCGTCGATGGATGCGCGCGCAAACTTCCTCGGCATCTTTTAGATTGGGAATGACTCGTGGATGCGCAAATCCCGTCACCTCGATCACGGGCAAGCCCGCTGCCGATAATCGGTCAATGATGCGGACCTTCGTATCGGTATCGACCCAGGAGGGAAAGCTTTGCAGACCGTCGCGCGGGCCGACTTCGACTACCTCGACGCTGGATGGAAAACTCATCGCCATGGCATCCTCCCTCAATCCGCCAACGTAATGCCGGCCTGTTGCAGCTGTGCTTCGGTATAGCCCAAACGATCCATGAGAATCTCTCTATTGTGCTGACCCAAAGCCGGCCCAGGCGCGCGGATACGCCCGGGCGAGGCGGACAGTTTGCCCACGACATTCTGCATTCGTAGCGGCGTGCCCAGCTCATCATCTTGCACGGTGGCGATGTTCTCGCGAGCCTGAATCTGTGGATCCGCCATGATTTGCGCCACGTTATTGACGGGCGCCATGGTCGACTGCAAATCGGCGGAACGCGCAAGCAGATCGTCCAGATCAAAGCGGGACACGGCGCGCTGCAAGGCCTCGTCCAGTTCTTTGACATGCTTTAGACGTTGGCGGTTGTCGGCAAAGCGCGGGTCATCCACGAGGTCCGGGATTTCAAGCACCTGACATATCCGTACAAAGGTCGACTGGGCACTGCCCGCGATCGCCAGCCACTTGCCATCGCGGGTTTGAAACGTGTTGCGCGGCGCGGTAAAGGGAAGCCGGCTGCCGCTGCGCTCTTGTATGAGCCCCAGCTGGTCGTAGTTGATGACGTGCGGGCCAATCAAGGTCAGTAGCGTTTCATAGATGGCAAGGTCCACATACTGCCCCTGCCCCGTGCGTTCTTTGTGGCGTAGCGCCACCATGGCCAGAAATGCCGCCATCAGGCCGGTCGAGGAGTCGGCCAAGCCAAATCCGGGAAGTAGCGGCGGCTGATCCGGATAGCCCGAAATCTGTGCGTAGCCGGCGTAGGCTTCGGCCAGGGTGCCAAAGCCAGGACGCTCCCGATAGGGGCCGGTTTGGCCAAAGCCAGTCACGCGCATCATGATCAGCCCAGGGTTGATCTCCTTTAAGGCCTCGTAACCCAGTCCCCATTTTTCGAGCGTGCCACTACGATAGTTTTCGACCACGATGTCCATGTCGGCCACGAGTCGTTTTACAGCCTCTTGCCCGAACGGCGTACGCAAATCCAAGGTTATGGCGCGCTTGCCGCGGTTCAGCACCTTGTAGTAGAGACCCACGCCATCCTTGTTCTCGCCCCAATAGCGCACCTCGTCGCCGCTGCCTGGACGTTCGACCTTGATCACGTCGGCGCCGAAATCGGCGAGAAACATCGCGCTCATGGGCGCGGCCAGAAAATTCGACAGATCCAGCACCTTGACGCCAGCCAACGCGTCCTGCCCAACCGAATTTGCAGCGGTCATGTTGTCTCCTCTGTTATGTACGTTTGTACGTACATTAAGCGAGCAATATCCGCCCGTCAAGAACAGAGTTTGGAATGTTTAAAGCGTCTGCGGACTCTGGCCGGTTGGGGCACGTCGCCCTACGGACCTTGGATGTTCCTTTCGCGGCCACGCTGCGGGCAGGCCTTAATTCAACTACTACAATGGCGCCCGCTCGCGTTACAGGCGTATCAATGACCTGACGCGATTCCTATTTCGCAGATCGAACGAACACCGCTTATGCATCTCACATTGCTAATCTTCCTCGTGGTCTACATCGCCATGGGATTCGGCAAAATCCCAGGGTTTAAAGTCGATCGCACGGGCGCCGCGTTGATCGGCGCGGTCGCCATGCTGGCCGTAGGCAGCCTCAGTGCACAGGCGGCGTGGAACGCAATCGACTACAAAACGGTCGGCCTGCTATTCGGCCTGATGGTGATTTCGGGCGCGTTCGCGGTGTCGGGCTTTTATGCGTGGGCGGCACAGAAGGTCGCCACGCTACGGGCGAGTCCCACTGTGCTGCTAGCGGTCTTTATCGCAGTCAGTGGCGTGCTGTCTTCCCTGCTGACCAACGACGTCGTGGTGGTGGCCATGACGCCCTTGTTGGTGTCCATCACGCTGGCCAGAGGGTTGAATCCCATTCCTTTCCTGCTCGCCTTTTGCTTCGCGGCGAATGCGGGCTCGGTCGGTACGCTGATCGGCAGTCCGCAGAATATGATCGCGGCGCAGGCGTTGGATGTGTCGTTTCTCGAGCTGTTAAAGGTCGCCGGTCTGCCCGCCCTGCTGTCATTGCCCATTGTGTGGGGCGTCATTGCTTATATGTTTCGAGGAAAATGGATGCTGGGACAACAATCCAGCTCCGCGCCAGCAACGCATACCGCCTCGCCTCGCCTGGATTTGTTGGAAACGATCAAGGCATCGGTGGTGATGTTGGCAACCGTGGTGGTGTTCGTCATGGACATCTGGCCACAGGAAATTGTCGCCCTGACCGCCGCCAGCATACTCCTGATCAACCGCAGCATTGCCTCGAACGACGTGCTCAAGGAAGTCGATGGCAACCTGCTGCTGCTCGTCATGGGCTTGTTTATCGTGAATGCTGCAATGGCCACGACCGGGCTGCCGCAGACACTGCTTGCCGATTTAAAACATCTGGGTGTCGACCTCAACGAGCCGCTCGCCCTCTATCTGACGAGCGCGGCCTTGAGCAATATCGTGGGCAATAACCCCACGGTGATGCTGCTGGCGCCCTATCTGCAGCCGGGCGCGAAATCCGATGCATTGTGCGCCGCGCTGGCGTTGGGCACGGGCTTTTCCAGCAATATGGTGATTTTTGGCAGTCTCGCCGGCATCGTCGTGGTGGAACAATCCAAGGCCTGCGGCGTGAACATCTCGTTCATGGACTTCGCCAAGGCAGGCCTGCCCGTGGCCACGCTATGCATCGTGCTGTCGGCGTTCTGGATTTACTGGCTTTGATCCCAGGCGGGCATGACGGCATTCGAGCCTAAAACCGGAACGTGAGGCCCACCAGCGGCCCGCTTTGCGAGAAATCCAGACGCTTGCCGCCATCACGATAGTTCACATCCAGGTGACGGTAGCCCACCGACAAATTGACATGGTCATGCACCTGGTAGTTGATAGATCCCATTACCTGCCAGGTAAAGTCCGACCCCGCTCCAAAGCCGCCCGTATCGACATAGACCAGCGATGACCACCGCGGCGCGAAGTCATTGCGCCAGCGCAGCGCGACGATCGGGTCAATAAAAGAGGTATCGGACGTTGCCGATAGCAGATTGCCGACCTTTACCTTCGCATTGATATCCCAATACCGGGCCCCCGCCATCACGTCCAGATTCGATTGTCGCCCGACTTCCCAGCTGTAGCCTCCGAGCAAGGTCGCCGAGGTTTGTCGCACCTTGGCGCGCGCCGATAGCCCATATGGCAAGGCAGCGGAATCAGAGGTCGCCGCGTAGGTCAGGTCGCCCTGCAGCACCCAACGGTCTTTACGCGCCGTTCCGGCCAGAAAAAACGCCGCATCCAGGCTGTCCAGAATTTCTGAGAACGACTTATCCACGTGCGCCGTGGGCGCGCCCCGGAACGGGCGTACGGTGCCGTCCAGGCCCGTCATCCATACGTACGGCGTGACCTGAAATCGCCAGGCGTCGTCACCAATCGGTTGAGGTTGGGCCGCGACCCCGGGTGTGCTAAAAATTGCGCCACACACGAGGAAACTCGATAGCTTATATAAAGGGGTCTGCATGGGTATGGCCAGCGTCCAGAGAAGGTATGATGTTGCGGCCCTATTATTGATGAACCGGCCCTCCCTGCCAAGCTGCTTTATCGCCATCGACCGATTCGGGCGGTAGCCGGTGTCGCCATTGTCTCTCTATCGATAAGAACCTTGATCAACATGAATCAGCGCAGCACTATCTCGAAACTGGCAGCGCTCGTCCTGAGCATGACGACGCTCGCTACCGCGCCAAGCACATGGGCCTGCACCCGTTTGGTGTTCCTGGGTGATAACGGTCAGGTCATGACGGCGCGCTCAATGGATTGGAAAAGCAATATCGTCAGCAATCTTTGGATTTTGCCGCGCGGTATGGAACGCGATGGACAGACGGGCGAGAACACCGTGCGCTGGACCTCCAAGTATGGCAGCGTCATCACCTCCGGCTACGACATTTCCACCACCGATGGCGTGAACGAGGCGGGATTGAACGCCAACTTGCTTTGGCTGGTGGAATCGGAGTATCCACCTTTTGAGCCCAGCAGCAAGCCGGGCCTGTCGATCGCGGCCTGGGCGCAATATGTGCTGGACAATTTCGCCACCGTTAAAGAAGCGGTGGACGCACTAAAAGACGAGCCATTCACCATCGTCACCGATAACATCCCCGGCGAAAGCCGCCTCGCGACGCTGCATCTTTCCATGTCGGACGCCAGCGGCGACAGCGCCATCGTCGAATATATCGGCGGCAAACAAATCATCCACCACAGCCGCGAATATCAGGTGATGACCAATTCGCCGATCTTCGAAGAGCAACTGGCGCTAAACACCTATTGGCAACAGATCAACGGCACGGTCATGCTGCCCGGCACCAATCGCGCGTCGGATCGATTCGCCCGCGCCTCGTTCTATGTGAACACGATCCCAAAAGATCAGGACCCCAATAAATCGCTGGCCAGCGTGTTCAGCGTGATCCGCAACGTATCCGTCCCGTATGGCATCAGCACGCCAGACCAACCCAACATTTCCTCCACCCGCTGGCGCACGGTGTTCGATCATCAACGCAAGCTGTACTTCTTTGAATCGGCGCTCACGCCCAACACGTTCTGGGTCGATCTGAAGGCGATCGACTTCAGCGACAAAACCGGCAAGGTCATGAAACTGGACCTGGGTGACGATCAGACGCATACCTACTCCGGCAACGCGACGCGCGACTTCCAACCGTCCAAGCCGTTTCAGTTCTTAGGCGTCAATAGTGCAAGCCCTGTCTGAATATAGACGCGGCGAGCCATCGCTCGCCGTTAGTACCTTTATACGTTGCAAAGCGCGGTCGCGGGACCGCCTGGACTAGCATGGATAAGCCCGACACCCAGAAAGACGAAGTTTCCCTAAGCCCGAGTTCATGGCTTAGAGAGGTCGCACGATTGAATCCGGCGAGCTGGAACATCAGTCGTTGCAGCCGGGCCGCGCTGGCCGTCTGCCTTCCCATGGCAGTGGGTCATTACACCGACACGCTGATGTATACGCTGTGGATCTCGCTCGGCTCTCTTTTTCCTGCGATAGGCGAGCGCGACGCGCCGTATAGCGCGACCTTTCGCAAGATCCTTACCGCCGCACCCATTGGCGCGGCGGGCTTCATGGCCGGCTATTTGCAGACGATGGGGTTGCCGTGGACCGGGATCGTGCTGATCATGAGCGTGATCGGCTTTCTACTGTCCATCGCCAGCAGTTATAGCGCCGCCATTTCGATTGGCTCGCTGCAGTTCATGATCATGGCAGCGGTGGCACTGGGCAATCCGGAGATCCAGCACTTCTGGATGTCGAGCTTGCTGGTCATAAGCGGTGCGCTATTTGCGATGTTCTTGCTGCTGCTGGAGAAATGGTTTCGGCCGCATCATCCGCGCCGCGATGCCATTGTGCAGGTGCTGCAGGCGTTAAGCGCTATCTGCAAGCAAAAGCTCGCCCATGGGGATATCGAAGCCGCGCGCTTGCAATACAACATCAAGTACGAAGCGCTCTATACCTTCATGCTGCAAGCGCGCTATCGCGCCGTGGGCCGCAACCAGGTCGTGGATCAAACCGCCGCGATCGTCCAAAGCCTGGACCGGCTTTTCGCCGCCTTGATGGCGCGTCAGAGCGTCGATCATCTCGAGCGGCTGCAACCCATCCTCCAAGACATCACCGACGCAGTGCTGCATGAGCGGCGCTACACCGGCCATCATACGGAAGGCTGCGAATTCGCGCGCGAACTCGATGACCTGATCGAGGCCTTATGGGACGCCAAGGCCGTGCCCGAGGCGACGGGCGCAAGAGCACGCGCGACCCCAAAACAGTCGCTGCAACTGCGCTTGCTGCTGCAAAAGCTCACCCCAGGGCGCAGCACCGTACAGGCGGCGATAAAGTTGATGCTATGCACGGCGCTGGGATATTCGGTTCACTATTTCGACGATATCTCGCATTGGTACTGGGTGCCCATGACCGTGGCGATCGTGATGAAGCCGGAATTGGGTTCGATCTTTGTACGCGCCGTGCAGCGCATGCTTGGCACGGCGGTCGGCGTAGTGGTCGGCGGGCTGCTGCTGGCCTATGTGCCGGTCGGTCCCGTGTTCATTTTGCTCATTGGCGCGATCACCTTCACCTTGCCATGGCTCGCGCAACGCAGCTATGCGCTGACCTCGTTCGCCGTAACGCCATTGGTGTTGGTGCTGATCGATTTCCTAGCCCCTGAACGTCAGGGCATAGACTACGCCATGCTGCGGCTTATCGATACCCTTGCAGGGTGCGCCATTGTGTTGGTCTTTGGCTACTTGCTCTGGCCGCGCAGACATTTCAGCGAACTCGACCAAGCCCTGACGGACGCACGTAAAGCCATCGCGCAATATCTGAGCCAGGCGCTCGCTAACCGCTCGCAGCCCGAGGTCGCCCAGCTAAGCGACGCGCGTCGCGCGGCCTATAGCAAGCTGGTCGACATGCGAGCCGCGCTACAACGTTCGCTGGCCGAGCCCCCGCCCGCCGGTTACGAGGCCGCGGCTTGGTTCCCCTTGGTTGCCTGCGCTGCGCGGCTGTGCGATGCCATCACCGTTTATTCCGCGAGTGCAAGCCACAACCCTGATCCCCAGGAAGCGGCATGGCTCGAACAGATGCCTGATGCGATCGAAGGGCTGAAAGACCTACCGGCCCTGCCCGACGATGTACTGGACCGAGATACGCCCGAGGCTCGCCTGATTGCCAGTATCTATAAGGAAACCGGTGTGCGGGAACAGCTGTACGAAAGGGTCGGGCAAATGCCGGAAAAACAGCTGGCTCCGGCCTAGTGACCCTGCAGCCGTCTATACCTCGTGCGGTGCGCTTCGTTACAGCCATGGCGCGCCAATACTATTACTCTACAAAAATGGCGCCCACCCTTGGGAGGTTTCGCACGCCTCCCATCTAAACTCCGAGGATATTCCTATGTCACGGCTTCCATTTCGCTCTTCGATTTATCGCGCTGGCCTTGCACTGGTTTTTATCTGTAGCGGACAACTGGCGGCGGCAGCGCCGGTGACTGCCGTGTACGAGGCCGCGGCAGCGCAAAAACAAGGCATGCTCGCCACCATGAAAGCGCTCGTGGAGATCGAGTCGGGAAGCAAGGACGTCGAAGACGTCGAGCGCATTGCCGAGCTGGTCAGCAAGCGGCTCAGCGATTTAGGTGGCACGGTCAAAATCGTACCGGCTACCGACGTGACGCGTCTTGACGATACCCCGGAGAAAGTCGGCCCTATGGTTCACGCCGAATTCAAAGGGACGGGCGACAGCAAAATCATGCTGATTGCGCATATGGACACGGTTTACCGTCGAGGCATGCTGAAAGACCAGCCGTTTCGCATCGATGGCGAGCGTGCCTATGGCCTGGGTATCGCCGATGATAAACACGGCGTAGCTAGCGTGATCCACACCATAGACCTACTGCAAAAGCTGGGATTTAAGGACTACGGCACGCTTACCGTTCTGATCAATGGTGACGAGGAAATCAGTTCGCCGGGCTCGCGCAGCACCATCACGCGACTGGGTGCCGACCAGGATGCGGTCTTCTCATTCGAAGGCGGCGGCATGAAGCCCAGACTGACCCTGGCCACCAGCGGCATTGGAGCGGTTTACCTGAACGTGCAAGGAAAGACCTCCCACGCGGGCGCACGGCCAGAAGGCGGCGTCAACGCGCTCTACGAACTCGCCCACCAGATCCTGCAAATGGACGACCTGTCCAAACCCGAAGACGGTCTGAAACTCAATTGGACTGTGGCGCAAGCCGGCACCAACCGCAACGTCATCCCCGGCAATGCCTCCGCACAGGCGGATGCGCGTGCGTTACGCGTCTCGGATTTCGATGCACTGGCCAAGACCATCGACGAACGCGTACAGAACAAACTTCTGCCCGATTCAAAAGTCAGTGTGAAGTTCGAAGTACGCCGCCCCCCGCTTGAGGCCACGGACGCCTCTCGCGCCCTGGCTCGCCATGGCGTGCAGATCTATGAAGAGCTGGACCTGCCCTTGGCGGTAGTGGATCGCCCGACTGGCGGCGGCACCGATGCCGCCTTTGCGGCACTGAAAGCCCGCGGGCCGGTCATCGAAGGAATGGGGTTGTCCGGCTTTGGCGCTCACTCCAACGATGCGGAATACATCATCATCGATAGCATCGTACCCAGGCTATACCTCGCGGCTCGCATGATTATGGACGTCTCAGAAGGAAAGGCGCCTTTGAAGTAAGACTTGGAGCTCGCTGAACTGTTGTTTAGCGAGCGTCCCAACTTCTGCGGGCGTCACAGATCGGGTGATTTTCCACAGTCCCAACTGATATCCGAAGCATTCACACAGAGGAGCTGTTCGCCGTTCTAAGCGCATATTGCTGCATTTCCGGCACCTGGTGATGCAGCTGGACGTACTCCAGCACATTGTTCACGATCGCACTACGGCGGGAGTGAGGTACCGCCAGCGCCATACCGACACAGAACTCTGCCGGTGTGTCCGTGAGCGTCAGATACGTGACACCAGGAAACTGCACGTGCTGAGCCACGCCGGCTACCAAGGCTACGCCCACGCCTGATGCCACCAGACTGAGGATGGTATGCACCTGCATGGCCTCCTGTACGACTCTTGGAGCAAAGCCCGATAGCTGGCAGCGTGTAGCGGCCAACGCCGCTAAGCCGGGCACTCGGGACTTGGGATACAGGATGAAAGGCTGCTGGGCAACCTCTGACAATGCCAGCTGGGTACGTCCACCCTCCGTTAAAGGACTGTTGCTGGGTACCGCCAACACAAAGTCGTCCCGTTCCAGCGGAATTACCTCGACTTCAGGTACATCCCCCACCGGAAAGCGTAGAAAACCCATGTCGACATGCTGGGACCGAATACCTTCCAGAATCTCCAGCGATGTCATCTCCAGCAGATCCAGCTCCAATTTGGGAAAGGTATGCCGCAGAGCAGGAATCAGCTGCGGCAGCAGCTTGTATGTGGCGCTGCCGATGAAGCCCATCCGCAGCTGTCCTTGCAAGCCGTGCAAGGTCTCTTGTGCTTTGAGCCTGCATTGCTCGGCATGGAACAGCGCGATACGAGCATCGCGCAGAATGGCATGAGCCATCGGAGTAGGGATTAACCCGCTAGGGTGACGTTCGAATAGTTTGCCCCCCAATGTATCTTCCAAGCGTCGGATAGACACCGACAACGGCGGCTGTGCCATGTGCAACAACGCGGCAGCACGGTGGAAGTTACGCGTTTCCATCAGAGTCACAAATCGCTGTAGCTGGCGCAGATCCATGGCGATATCGAATAGGTATCAAAAGCACATTTTTTAATATTGGACCCATCGTAAACGTCACTTCTACATTTGTCTTCTAACCCCGGCTCCTAGAGAACGGGGTGCACAAAAGATAGGAGACAAAAAATGATCTTCAACCGCCGACCGTTGTTGACTTGGCTAGCGGCCAGCGCTTGCCTGTGTTTCGTTGCAGGGGGCACGTCCTCGGCCCAGGATTTCCCGTCCAAACCCATCAAATTCGTTGTGCCGTTTGGTCCTGGAAGCGGTACCGACACCTCTGCACGCTACTTCGCTAAAAAGCTGCAGGACCTGACGGGACAGCCTGTCGTCGTAGAAAACAAGCCCGGCGCAAACGGGTTCATCGCCGTCAATCAGGTGCTGACTGCACCCGCGGACGGCTATACCGTGTTTATCGGCAGCAATTCCACCCTGGCGGTCAATGCAGCGCTCTTTAAAGACCTGCCCTATGACCCGGTCGCCGATTTTGCGCCCTTGACCATGATGATGCGATCGCCTGCCATGATCGCTGCGGCTCCCACAGTGTCGTACAACGATCTACAAGGCCTGTTAGATCATGCTGCGGCAAATCCTGGGAAAGTGAATTTTGGTGCGGGATCGGCGGGCTATCAATTGATGGGAGAACTGCTCAACGATGCAGCGAAGGTACGCACCGTTCATGTCCCCTTCAAGGGCGCCGGGGAAACCATGACCGCCGTCGCGGGAGGCGTAGTCGATTACGCATTTGCCGAAGTGACGGCCGTACAAGAGCTCGCCAAGGCGGGCCGGGTGAAGGTGCTAGCAGTGGCCTCGGATCGGCGAGTACCTAACTTGCCAGACGTGCCTACGGCCGATGAGGCGGGCTTGAAAGGTTTCGAAGCCTACACGTGGGTCGGGGCCATGGTCAGCGCCAAGACACCGGCTGCTGAAACCGAGAAGCTGGCGGCGCTATTGACGGAGATCTCCAAAACTGACGAAACCCGCCAGTTTTATGAGCGCATCGGTGCCATCCCAATGACCGGGGGCCCCTCACAGATGCGTACGTTTCAGGAGAATGAAATTGCCCTGTGGAAGCGCATCGTTGCCCAGGCCAAGGTGCCTCAGCGATGAACACAGCAGCCGTTTCAGTCTTTGGTGCGCTGTCGCGCGCTTTGCAACACACGGAGTAGTGCAATGAGCACGTTGGAGTCACTGGCACTTACCGGTATTCCCGCTGAAGACGAGGCCTTGCGCGCCGAAGTGCGTGCATTCCTGATAGAAGCTACGCGAGCCATGCCCGCGCACATTCGTGCCCGTTCATGGATGGGCTACAACGCCGAGTTCAGTCGTCAGCTGGGCGCCAAGGGCTGGATTGGTGTGACCTTGCCCACGGCGTATGGCGGTGCCGGCCGCAGTGCCTTTACCCGTTATGTGCTGGTCGAGGAGTTCCTGAATTTTGGCGCGCCCGTGGGCGCACATTGGATCGCCGACCGCCAGAGTGCCCCACTCATTCTCAAGTACGGGACCGAGGACCAGAAACAGTTTTATATCCCCAAGGTCTGCCGCGGTGAGGCCTTTTTTTGCATCGGCATGAGCGAGCCCAACTCCGGTTCGGACCTGGCCAGCGTCAAGAGCCGTGCCATACCGAACGCACAGGGCTGGCTTCTCAATGGGCAGAAGATCTGGACCACCTATGCTCACCACTGCCAGTACATGATTGCATTGGTCCGCACTTCGGGCACGGCAGAGGATCGCCACAAGGGCCTGTCGCAGGTGATCGTGGATCTGTCGCTACCCGGTGTGACGGTGCGCCCTATCCGCGACCTGTCGGGCGACAGCCATTTCTGCGAAGTCTTTTTCGACAATGTGCAACTGGGCCATGACGCTCTGATAGGTGTGGAGGGCCAGGGCTGGGAACAAGTGACTGCCGAGCTGGCCTTCGAGCGCAGTGGTCCGGAGCGCCTTTTTTCTTCCATTGTGTTGTTCGAGCAATGGCTGCAGTACGTACGCACCCCGCAGGGGCGCACGGAGTCGGCCCAACGCCTGGCGGGCAAGGTGCTCACACAGCTGGCACCTTTACGCGCGATGTCAGTGGCCGTGCAACAAAAGCTCGTGCAAGGCGCCAGCCCCATCGTGGAGGCTGCTCTAGTCAAGGAACTCGGCACCACGCTTGAACAGATGATTCCCGCAGCCCTCGCTGAAGACCTGTTCGCCCGGGACACCGAGGAGATACCGGTGGAGCTGCTGATGACACTCAAGTACATAATCGAAGCTTCCCCTTCGTTCTCGCTGCGAGGCGGTACGCGCGACATCCTGCGCGGCATGATTGCCCGCGGACTGGGCTTACGTTGAACACGGGGAGCTGAGCAATGAACACGAAGGAAAATGATCTCTTTGCCGATGCAGCACGTGAGGTACTGAATGCGCAATGTACGCCAGCCGTGGTGCGAGCGATTGAGGCCGGCGGGCGTGATGCAGCGGCTACGCAGGCATTGTGGGCACAACTCGAAGCCATTGGCTTGCCCGATGCCTTGCTCAGCGAAAACCAAGGCGGTTCGGGCCTGGGTTTGGGGCAAGTTTTTGGCGTTCTGGAGCAGTGCGGCGCCCACGCCCTACCGCTGCCACTGGCCGAAACCATGGTTGCCCGGGCGCTGCTGGCCCAAAGCGGTACAGCGTGCGGGGCCGGTAGCATTGCCTTCGCTCAGGGACAGGCGCTGGCCGATGGCAGCTGGCATTGTCCCTTGGTTCGCCAGGGTGCGCTTGCCGAAGCCGTGTTGGTGCAGACCCCAAGCGCCTGGCGCTTGCTGAAGGTCGATCAGGCGCACCGCTCGGACCACGCCGACGTACACGATGCGGCGCTGACATGGTCGTCCGCTCAGGTGCATGCTGCGCCGGTCGTCGCCGTCGATGCAGAATTACAGGTACGTAACCTACAGGCGGCAGTGACGGCTGCACAGATGGCAGGCGCCCTGCTCCAGGTGTTCCAGCGCACGCTGCAGTACGCCAATGATCGCCAACAGTTTGGCCGCTCCATTGGCAAGTTCCAGGCCATCCAGCACCAGCTGGCGGTGATGAGTGAACACGTCTTTGCGGCACGCATGGCAGCGCAGTTGGGATGCAGTGGCGACGGAGTGCGGCCCGACCGCCTGCGTGTGGCGACAGCCAAGGCGCGCTGCAGCGAGGCCACCCTGATAGTCGCAGAACTGGCACATGCCATCCATGGTGCTATCGGCTTTACCGAGGAATACGACCTCCAGCTGTTCACGCGGCGTCTGCACGCCTGGCGACAAACCGCAGGCAGCGAGGCTTATTGGCATGCCGTGGCCGGCGAAGCGTTGCTGGCGCATGAAGGCATGACGCTGGACATGGTGCGCCGTATCACCGATGTAGCCGCAGCCCACTGAGCCAGATACCGAACTGAACAACGATCTGTTTGTGGAGACCTACCCCCATGGCATTTCTCACCATCGAGCGCGACGGTTGCATTCTGACCGTCACGATGAACCAGCCGGAAACACGTAATGCCCTGACCGGCAACACCGCTGTGAGCGAGTTCGTGCAGCTGTGTGACGAGGTCCGCAAGGACACCCGGATTAAGGTGCTTATCCTTACTGGCGCGGGCCCCATCTTCAGCTCGGGCGGCAACGTCAAGGACATGCAGCGATTTTTCGATGAGGCGCTCACGCCCGACCTGATCAGGGAGGAGTACCGCAACGGCATTCAGCGTATCCCCAATGCGCTGTACGAATTGGATGTGCCCGTGATCTGCGCGGTCAATGGTCCGGCCATCGGTGCCGGCTTGGATCTGACTTGCATGTGCGACATCCGCATTGCCAGCGAAAACGCCACCTTTGCCGAGAACTTTGTGCGCGTGGGCATCGTGCCAGGAGATGGAGGGGCATGGCTGTTGCCTCGTGCAGTAGGCATGGCCAAGGCATCGGAAATGGCTTTCACGGGTGAGGCTATCGACGCGCGAGAAGCACTGGCCTGCGGCTTGGTCAGCCGCGTCGTTACCGCAGATGAACTTTTGCCGACGGCCAAGGCACTTGCGCAAAAAATTGCCGCAAACCCCGGAGCCGTGATGCGCATGACCAAACGCCTGCTACGTGAAGGGCAAAACAGTTCCCTCGCTTCGCTGTTGGAGTTATCGGCGGGCTACCAGGCAATTGCCCACAAGACTGCCGACCACCGAGAGGCCGTCATGGCCTTTGTAGAAAAACGTAAGCCTAACTTCGCCTGAGGCACAAGGCGCTAGTACCTGCATCCGCCGATGGATGGCCTGCTAGAGCAAGGATGTCCTTGGATTGATACTGATGGAGTGCTGGCTATCACCCTTAGGACTTCAATTGCAGCGCATCGGCGAATTGTCGGTAGTACTGATCGATCAGGCTCTTCCCATCCTTGGGCGAAAACAAGTAAAGGCGCATGAGGCCTTCGAAAACAAGTGACAGGCGCGCTGTCACGGCGACCGGGTCGAGATCGCTGGATATTTGCCCTCTTGTCTGAGCCTCGCGTATCTTGCTATGAACGCTGCTGATCAACCCGGACTCCGAATCGCGCAGTAGTTTGGCTACTTGGGGATTGCGTGCCCCTTCGCTGGCGATTTCGGCGCGCAACACCGCCACAGCGTGCCCTTCGGGGGTGAGGAAGATATCTGCCAATAGCTCTTCGATCGCCTCGCGACTGAAATCAGAACTCCAGAACCGGCTAATCAGACTGTGATGCCGCTGCAAGTCAAGTTCGATCAGCGCAATGATCAGGGCATCCTTGCCCGCAAAATACTGGTAGATGTTTGCAACACTAACCCCCGCGGCGGCGCTGATTTCGGAAATCGATGAGGCATGAAAACCGCGATGTATGAAACAGTTTCTGGCCCCATCCAGGATTTGGGTCAAGCGTTTTTCACGCGCATGCTCATTCACGGGACGTCCGCGCGCTGGCTTGCCTTCATCTGTTTTCATTCACACACCTGGAATAAATTCGCGTCGTCTTTGGGATACGAGGATGCCATGCAATGGCAGGGTCGTCACACCCGCGACAACCCCGACGCAACCATAGCACCCGCAGCGGACCGATCAACCTCAAGAAGCTGTCAATGGTTCCTCGACAGCAGCATATACCTTGATTTCCTGGAACTGTTCAATCGCCCGCGGTCCGCAGAGTACACCGATGCCGCTTTGCTTGAAGCCGCTCTGTTCAAAGTGCTCTGACATGACGCCCCAGCAGTTCATCCAGATATGGCCGGCGCGGATAGCCTTGCCGACGCGCCGGCAGCGCGCCGTGTCGCTCGAGAACACCGAGGCGGCGAGACCGAACTCGGTAGCGTTCGCGCGTTCAATGGCGTCGGCTTCGTCTTCAAAAACCTCGAAAGTCTGGACGGGTCCAAACACCTCGGCCTGGATGACATAAGCACTCAAGTCCTGTACTTCAATCAGACTAGGACGATAGAACGCGCCTGCGGCCAGTGGCCCTTCGTCGACCGGGCCGCCCCGGACCAGGATGTCCGCATAGGACGCGGCTTCGGCGACCACGGCATCGACACGTCGAACGCTGGCCTTGTCGATCAATGGGCCAAGCTGCGCCTGCGGGTCCTCGCTTTCGCCTAGCCGAACCTTCTGGTAGGCCTCGATCAGAGCCGCACGCAATCGGTCGGCTATGCCTCGTTGCGCGAGCACACGCGAGCCAGTGCAGCAGAACTGGCCATTCATCGCGACTAAAGCCATGACAATCTGCGGCACCACCGCATCAAGATCGGCATCATCGAATACCACCAGCGGCGCCTTGCCGCCCAGCTCCAGATTCAGACGTTTAAGCGTTTTGGCGCCGTTGGCGGCAATCACTCGCCCTACCTTGGTGCTGCCGGTATAACTAATCATATCCACCTGCGGCGAATCGACCAGCATGGAGGCGCCAATGCTGCCGGTTTCCGTGATCACATTCAGCACACCCGGTGGCAGCGATTCGACAGCTGCAACGGCCTCAGCGAACAATGCATTCGTCAGCGCGGTCTGGCCAGGCATTTTCAGCACCACGGTGCATCCCGCAGCGAGCGCCGGAGCGACAGCCCGCACTGACAGGATGATCGGCGAGTTCCACGGTGAGATCACGCCGACAACGCCGAGCGGCTCGGGGTCAGAAATAAAATGCATTCCAGGAGAGGCTTCAAGCGCACGCCCGCCAGTCTGCAGCAGTGCGGTGGCTGCGGCATAACGTAGCCATTCCACAGTAAGTGACAGCTCCCAATGCGTTTGGGCCAACAGCTTGCCGCCCTCCCGAGAAAGCATGGTCGCCATCTTGTCCACCCGCTTGGCGACCTCGTCGGCCAGTTCAAACAACGCGCGTGAGCGCACCGAGCGGTCTTTAGGCCAGCGGGTTGTGTCAAAGGCCGTGCGCGCGGCTTCGATTGCCAACTGAGCTTCATCGGGGCCTATGTCCAGGTAGTAGCCGAGCGGCTGCCCGGTAGAGGGGCTGACCGCCTGCCTTTTCGTGCCCCCATCGTTCCAACTGCCGTTAATCCAGGTGCGTGCTGCCTCAGTCGAATTTAAGCGTTCCATGACGTTTTCCTTGTTGAGCACATTTCGGTTAGGTCGGTTCAGACAGGGGTAGCCCTTGCTGATCGTCCGCCTTGATGCTGATGAACGTTCGTCACCCTTTGTCTATTTATAATAGTAAACGATCATTTATATAAATGCGAGCACTGGTTTTAGGCTTTTGTTGGACCTTGTCCAGCTGCATGTGGCACCGAAAGGCGTGCCCTTCAATACCCCGATTCTTTCCGGGGGCGAACGGCAAGAATGACGATGTTCTCGCTGTCGAAGCGATAGAGGGCGACGTAGCCACTGTTGCCGAACTCGATCAGCCATTCCCGAAACTCGAGTTCCATGTCATCGAGAGGGCGGCCGATGCGTGGCTGATGGGTCAGAATCTTGACGCCGACCCGGTGCGCCTTCACCGCGCGCTGCGCTGCGGCGGCGTCCTGGGCCGCGAGGAAGCGATAGAGCCGGGCTGCGTCCAGATCAGGCGTGGCACTCAGGCGGCTCCACATCCTCGCCCGCTTCAAGCTTCGCCAGCCAAGCGTCGGCTTCCTCGAGGGTCAGATGCACGTCGTGACGTTGATAATCTGCCCAGGCACGGAGCGCATCCTGTTTGAACGCCTCGCGTCTTTCCTCGCGCTCGACGTAGTGCGCCGCTTCTCGCATGATCCATTGGGACGTGTGCCGACGGGCTTCGGTCAAGTGTTGGACGCGCCCTTTCAACTCGTCATCGAGCTTGATGGATTTTGGCGTGGCCATGTGGCCTCCGTAGCGAAAGTAATACCTCATCCGCAATTTTGACGAGTGGCGGTTTTTCGACAATTCCAGGAAGCCCCGCATACGCAGAGATGTCAAGCAAGTATTTCTCAGAGTAGATGCGCTCATCTCCCATCACCCGACTCGCGCTCGAAGGAATAATAAACATCCAGCGCGGGGCCTGTGCCGACGTTGGAAAGCGCAAGCTGTATGGATCCATTGCCGTCCCACCTCGCTTCATCTAGTACTGTCTATCCGCGCCAACGTTTCTTCCAACAAGCTCCGATCCGCTGCACGCTTGGCGTTGGTCCGCTGAGCCAGATTCTGGAGCTTGCGCCGCACGGCCGGCAAATCGGCCGCATGCGGGAGTCCAATCAGATTAAAGTCCGGCCGCTGATCTTCGACGGATCGCAGGAACTCGCACGAAGGCTCATCCAGCCATCCGGCCACGCGCGCCAGCAGACGCCCATGAATGTCCAACAAGACTTCGGCTTCAAGAGGCTCAGCCGTCATGCCCTTGAAATGTGCATCGAAGGTCGCCGCGAAATTCACGGGGACGCGGGGCGCCAACATCTCCCAGGCGGGCTTAGGGCTGCATGTCAGGTAGACGAGAAAAGTCCGCCAAAGGCTCTGATCAGCCCGTTCGTCATTCAGCAACAAACCGACATCGAAAAGATCGCGCGGATGCTGCCGCGACAAAGCAGCGGCCAACTTGCCAGCATAAAGGTCAGAGAAGCTCAGCACCTGCATCGAGGCAAAACCGAACTTCTCCTCCACTCTTGGCCGCACCACCATGTTTCGCACCGGGTGCACCGTGCCACGCATTACTGGCGTCGTTTCGACTTGCACACGCGCACGGCCGCGACTTGCTACCAGTCGCGTGACACCTGCGCCCTCGCCACCCGACAACTGCACCTGTAGCTGCAGGGGCCGGGCTCGCAGCACATCTGCGACGTGCCCGAGCGCTTGAGCAATCAGCTTTGCATCTTCAGCATAGTCATGCACCGGGAGCCAAGCCAAATCGATGTCCACCGACAAGCGTGGCAGGTCGTGCTCGAACAGGTTGATGGCAGTGCCGCCTTTGAGCGCGAAACGTAGTTCCTGTGCCAGCGCAGGCAAAATCTCTACCAGCAGCTTCACGCGGTCTGTGTAACGCCGCTCCCAATGATCAAGCCAAGTGTTCATCGAGGTCTCGCGGCAAGGTTATCTGATAGGTCGGATGCAGGCGCCCGCCAGGCACCAGCGCACGCTTGCCCCTCCCCAGATCTACGCCATCCAACGGCACATGTGGTAGCCATGCATGCCGATGGCGCTCGGCCAGCGCCAAGAACAAGCGCTTGGCCTTGACGCTGCGGCAGTGGCTCAGCATGAGGCCGACCCGCTGTGGACGTAGCATGGTCATGGCCTGCATCAGCGCGTCCACCTCGTAGACCAACGTCGCATCCGCGACGCCCTCACATAGCTCCAGCATTGCCCGCTCGGGCGTAGAGCAGATCAAGGCATCGGGACCCACCGCTACTCGATGCCAAGTAAGGCCTTGCTCGGACAACGTCTTCTCCGGGATCTCTGCCGTATACGCCAAGAGCGGCAGATTGAACGGCCCCCTCCCCAAGAACTCGAAACGCTGTTCCAAGGACAACTTGCCCAGCCAGCCCGGAGGCCGTGCCGGTCCATACAGGTTGATTGTTCCGGAATCCCCCAGACGCAGATAGTGCTCATGCCCCTCCAGGCTCAGTGCGAAGCGACCGCCGACATGCAGCGGCATGCCCTCCCCGACCTGCAAGCTGTGTACCACTCCCTCCCACTGCAGGCGCCCCCCCTTGCGCATGTAGACGCCACGTACAGGCGACACAAGCCAGCCGCTATTCACGTAACGTGCGACGAGGCTGTTGGAATAGCCGTGCGCCCGCAACCAACGACTCGATATCAGGCGCGTGTCGCCTAATTCGGCCAGTAGCGAGTTCAGTTTCCGCGTATTTTGATCACTCATGATGATCAAAATACAACTTTTATGAACCCTTGCCAAGTCGAATCGGTTTAATAGAAATAAAAAAAGATCACTTAAGGTGACCTTTTCATCAGAAAATCAAACCGAACAATACCTGCCGAAAACCGATCCACGGTAGATATCCCGATACCACGCCGGCATCATTCAACCGGTCATGGTATCGGCGATTTCACGGCACACCCTTCGCGTACTATGAAAACACCATTGACGATCCAGGATATAGTTGTGGATTCGTGTTTTTTATAATTAAATCAACAACTTAAAAATAATCACTCCCACTCAATCGTCGCAGGCGGCTTGCTCGACACGTCGTACACCACCCGATTCAATCCGCGGACCTCATTAATGATCCGCGACGACACCTTCGCGAGCAACGCATGCGGCAGCGGCGCCCAGTCGGCGGTCATGAAGTCGAAGGTCTGAACCGCGCGCAGTGCGACCACGTATTCATACGTACGGCCATCGCCCATCACGCCCACCGATTTCACCGGCAGGAATACCGCGAACGCTTGCGAGGTCAGGTCGTACCAGCTCTTGCCGGTCGCTTCATCGATGGTGCTGCGCAATTCCTGAATAAAGATCGCATCCGCGCGACGCAGCAGGTCGGCGTACTCTTTCTTTACCTCACCCAGAATACGCACGCCCAGACCCGGACCCGGGAAAGGATGGCGGTAAACCATCTGCGGCGGCAGGCCCAGGGCCACACCGAGTTCGCGGACTTCGTCCTTGAACAGTTCGCGCAACGGTTCGAGCAGCTTGAGGTTCAACGTATCCGGTAAGCCGCCTACGTTGTGGTGCGACTTGATCGAAGTCGCCTTGCCGGTCTTGGCGCCGGCCGACTCGATCACGTCGGGATAGATCGTGCCCTGGGCGAGCCACTTCGCATTCTTGAGCTTCCCTGCTTCGGTCTGGAAGACTTCCACGAACTCGCGGCCGATGATCTTGCGTTTGGCTTCAGGGTCAGCCACGCCCGCGAGCTTGCCCATGAACTGCTCAGTCGCGTCGATATGGATGATCTTCACGCCCATGTTCTCGGCAAAGGTCTGCATGACCTGTTTGCCTTCGTCCAGACGCAACAGACCGTGATCCACGAACACGCAGGTCAGCTGATCGCCAATCGCCTTATGAATCAACGCGGCGGCCACCGACGAATCCACGCCGCCTGACAGACCGAGAATGACTTCGTCGTCACCGACCTGTTCGCGAATGCGTTGCACGGCTTCGGCGACGTAGTCGGGCATGTTCCAATCGCCCTGGCAGCCACAGATCTCGTTGACGAAGCGCGCAATCATGGCCTTGCCTTGCAAGGTGTGCGTGACTTCGGGATGGAACTGCACGGCGTAGAACTTGCGCTCTTCGTCGGCCATGCCGGCGATCGGGCACGACGGCGTGGACGCCATGAGCTTGAAGCCTGGCGGCAGCGCGGTGACTTTGTCACCGTGGCTCATCCAGACCTTGAGCATGCCATGGCCTTCGGCAGTGGTGAAATCGGCTAAGCCGTTCAGCAACTTCGTGTGGCCGTGGGCGCGCACTTCGGCGTAGCCAAACTCGCGGTGATCGGAAAAGCTCACCGTGCCGCCCAGCTGCATCGCCATCGACTGCATGCCGTAGCAGATGCCGAGCACGGGCACGCCGAGTTCGAACACGGCGGCCGGCACGCGGAGCGCGCCTTCGGCGTACGCCGAGGCGTGACTGCCCGACAGGATGATGCCCTTGAGGCCCTGGCTTGCCTGCTCGCGCACGAACGCGTCATCGACATCGCCAGGATGGATTTCGGAATACACGCCGGCTTCGCGTACGCGGCGGGCGATTAACTGGGTGACTTGCGAACCGTAGTCAAGAATGAGAATGCGCTGATGCATGGAGACTCTGCCGGTTGGAAATAAAAGCGCACCGGCCAGAACCGCGTGAGTTCTGCCGGTGCGCGATACATTGCATTGTACTGACTGGATCAGTCGGCGCGGTAGTTAGGCGCCTCTTTGGTGATCTGCACGTCATGGACGTGGGATTCACGCACACCAGCCGAGGTGATCTCGACGAACTGCGTCTTGGTACGCATGTCGTCGATGGTCGCGCAACCGCAGTAACCCATCGAGGCCCGGATGCCGCCCACCAGCTGATAGATGATGGCCAGGACGCTGCCCTTGTAGGGGACACGGCCTTCGATGCCTTCGGGAACCAGCTTGTCGGCGTTGTTGGCCGGGTCTTGGAAATAGCGGTCGGCCGAGCCGTCGGACATGGCGCCCAGGCTACCCATGCCGCGGTACGATTTGTACGAACGGCCTTGGAACAGCACGACTTCGCCGGGGGCTTCTTCGGTGCCGGCGAACATGCCGCCCATCATGCAGGCAAACGCGCCGGCGGACAGGGCCTTGGCGATGTCGCCGGAGTAGCGAATACCACCGTCAGCGATGAGCGGAACACCGGTGCCTTCCAGGGCCTTGGCCACATCGGCAATCGCGGTGATCTGAGGCACGCCCACACCCGCCACGATACGGGTCGTGCAGATCGAACCCGGGCCGATACCGACCTTGACGCCATCCGCGCCGTGTTCGACCAACGCACGCGCGGCATCCGCCGTCGCGATATTGCCGCCGATCACGTCGACTTTGGGGAAATTCTGTTTGACCCAACGCACGCGTTCCAGCACGCCACGCGAATGGCCGTGCGCGGTATCGACGATGATGACGTCAACACCCGCGGCGACGAGCTTGGCGACACGCTCTTCCGTGCCATCGCCCACGCCCACGGCGGCGCCCACGCGCAGCTGGCCTTGAGCGTCCTTGTTGGCAACCGGGTGCTCGGTATTCTTGACGATATCCTTGACGGTCGCCAGACCGCGCAGCTCGAATGCGTCGTTGACGATCAGAACGCGCTCCAGGCGGTGCTTGTGCATCAAGGCCTGGGCTTCGTCCAGCGTCGCGCCTTCTTGCATCGTAACCAGACGCTCTTGAGGCGTCATGATGTTACGCAGCGGCTGGTCCAGACGATCCTCGAAGCGCAGGTCACGGTTGGTGACGATACCGACGAGTTTTTTGCCCTCCACCACCGGCAGGCCGGAGATACCGTGCTGACGCTGTAGCGTAATGGCGTCGCGAACCTTCATGTCGGGCGTCACGGTAACAGGATCGATCACGATCCCGAACTCGTGGCGTTTGACGCGGGCGACTTCCTTGGCCTGCTGGTCAGCGGTGAGGTTTTTGTGAATGATCCCGATGCCGCCCTCCTGGGCCATGGCGATCGCCAGGCGCGATTCGGTCACGGTGTCCATGGCAGCGGACACGAGCGGAATATTCAGGGTGATATTGCGGGTGAGACGGGTGGCGAGCGACGTATCGCGCGGCAACACCTCGGAATACGCTGGCACCAACAACACATCGTCGAAGGTGAGCGCTTTTTGAACGAGACGCATGTGGGACTCCGGGCGCAAAGCAAAATTATACGCGCACTGGCAATTTTTACTAGGGGGTTTCCCTTATCGATGTGATCCAACTTCTCGTTGCAATGTTTCACCGCCGTCGCGTTGACGGCAAGCCCACCCGGCGGGATAGTAATTTCAGTTCACGGAGAGGTGTGATCGATGGACAGCAGCACGGGACATGGGCGGGATGCAACCACGGCATGCACGGCTTTTGCCGGCACGCGCCGCCTGGCGAGCGGGCCGCTGGCGGAAGTCGCGTTGGTGGTGCGCGGGGCGCAAAATTCCCCCGGCGCGGACCGGGTCGTTGTCTTCAGCGATTTAACGGGCGAGGTCTTGCTGGACTGGCGCGGCACAGACGAGGAAATCCGGCGCCGTCTGAACACTGCCCAGGGCGGCAGTCTGGTGCAAGACGCCGAGCCCGTTTCCCAACAAACACCGCAGCCGCCACGCGGCCGTGGACGGCCCAAGCTGGGCGTGGTTTCGCGGGAAGTCACCCTTTTGCCCAAACACTGGGCATGGCTGGCGCAACAGCCGGGCGGGACGTCGGTCACCCTGCGGACTATCATCGATCGCGTACTGGTGACCGAGAGTGACGCCGCGCATGAACGACGTCGCAAAGAGGCAGGCCATCGGTTCCTCAGCGCGCTCGCCAGCGACCTGCCCGGCTTTACCGAGGCGTTGCGCGCGGTGCTGGCGCTTGATCGCGCGCAATTTCTGGGCCATACCTCGACTTGGCCGAGCGATATCCGCGAGCATGCACTGCGGATAACGTTCGACGAGCCGGCATAAATTCACTGGGGCAACGTACATTCCCGATGCGAGCCAGCCGCGTCGCGGCGGAATATCTGCCCGCCACGCAACGCAACGTATAGCGCTGTGGAGCAGTGAGCCGGACGGCGGCTTGTCCGGCCGCTGTCCGGGCTCGTGGCGACTGATTACCACCGCCAATTCACGCCCACTTTGCCATTCCAACCATCGGCTTTGGCGCCCGCGAAGGTTTCCTGATAGGCGCCGGACGCGTAGATACTCATTTTCTCCGTCGCCGTGGCTGACACGCCCAGCATGACCTGCATCCAGCTTCCACCAATATCGCTATTGAATGGCACATAGCCCGTTTCCGACGAAAACTCGGTCTTCGGCTTGCCCAGGGCCTCATGCAACACGCTAAGCCGCGCAAAGATGGAATAGGCCTCGTCCTTTGCACTGCCTTTCCAATGGCGGCCCATCTCGACACCTACCCGGCCAACCAGCGACTCGACGTTCTTGAAGCGGACGTTGGCGGCACCGTCATGGGCGCTGTCGATATCGACCCATTGGTAGGTCAATTGCGCCTGCGGCTCGAGCACCCATTGATCGTTCAACTTAAAGGGGTAGCCGCCTTCCACATTGGCTGTCACGCCCCAGCCATCGGTGCGCATTTTGGGCAGGCCACGGTGCGAATCGCCCTCCAAGCGGTATTTGCTGACCATGAGGCCCGTATCCAGATACCAGTCCTGTGGACCGTGGTGCGTCCAGTAAGCCCCAAGCGAGTACGCCTTGACCTGGCCATTGCCCGCATCGTCACCGTTGTAGTGCTCCACCGTGGTGGTCGCTTCACCCATCGCTGCGGTGATCCCCACCATATCGCGACTGCCATCGCTACGCTGCCGCCGCAAGAGGTCGGCGCCCAGTTGCATACCGTTAAACCGGTAATCATGCCGCGCGCCCTCGTTGCCGTAGATACCGTCATCGGATCCCGCTCGGGTGCCCTGCGAACCGATATAGCGGCCCCAGACGCGGTTGCCACTAAGTGCCGCGCCGCGTTGAGCCTGTTCCAATGACCCCGAACGCTCGGACAGGCTGTCTAGCAGAGAACGACCATACATCAGCACAGTCGGTGCAAGCGTGCCGTAGACCGAGACTTCGCGCCGGTAATCGGGTTGGCCGCCGGAAGCAGGTTCGCCACCAGACCCCGGTTGGCCACCAGAACCAGGCTGGCCTCCAGAACCAGGGTCGCCGCCCGAGCCAGGTTGGCTGGAACGCAGATACCAGTCCTCCGGCGCACTGGCATCGACGCTGCCACGGTACAAGGTGTACTCATAAGGCCCGGCCACGACGGGGCCCGCCAACGCAAAACTTCCACCAGCCGTCCGCGCGCCGTCTTCGGCCCGGATCACAGCGATTCCGTTGCCCTGGGTATAGCCGCCTTCCCCGCCCATATTGCTTACGCGCAAGGCAGTGGAGCCGCCCGCCGATCCTTGTCGGATCACGATCTGATCCGAGGTTCCGCTGTCGCCGTTGAGCACGCTGTTCAGCGCGATCATGCCGTTGTTGCCGTTGTAGTCGCCGACGATGTTCAAGCGGTTGCCAACGGCATGGCCGCCCAGCTGAATCAGCCCACTGTTGTCGAGCTTGCCAACCACGGTAAAGGCACCACTGTTGCTGAATCCCGGTAAGGCATCGGCCACGGAGATGGTCCCGCCATTGATCACGTTGCCGCTTACCGCCCCGTAACCGCCGAGCGTGGCGCCCGGATTGACCTGCACGCCACCGCCACCCGATAGCGCGGCGCTGCTCTGCGGCGAATCGCCCACAATCAGCGCGCCTGCGGCGACCGTCGTCAAGCCTTGATAAGTATTGACGGCATTCAAGATCGTTGTGCCACCGCCGGCTTGTACAACCTGCCCCGTGCCACTGATCTGGCCATCGAAGTTCAACATGTCACTGCGGTTGAAGACGAACTTGCCGTCGTTGGCCACGTCGCCGACGATGCTACCCGTCTTGCCCCCATCGCCCAGTTGCAACGTGCCGTTCGTAATGCGTGTGCCGCCGGTATAGGAGTGATCGGCGGTCAGTACGGTGGTACCCGAGCCCTGTTGAACCAGAGCGCCACTGCCGCTCACCTTGCCGGTAAACATTAGGGCATCGCTGCGATTGAAGGCCAATACCCCGTTATTCGCCACATCACCTCGGATACTGCCGGTGGTGCCCCCATTGCCCAATTGCAACGTGCCACCTGCGATAGAGGTGCCGCCTTCAAAAGCGTTATCGCGGGTGAGCACGGTGGTGCCGCTACCCTGCTGGACGAACGAGCCGGTGCCCGCCACCACGCCATCGAGCTCGAAAGTATCGCTGCGGTCGACCACCAACGAACCAAAGTTCACGACGGTGCCGCGAATACTGCCGGTCTCGCCACCGTCGCCCAAGCGCAACGTACCGCGTTGAATCAGCGTACCGCCCGTGTATGAGTGGTCTTGGGTAAAGGTCGTCGTGCCCGTGCCCTGATGAACGACAAAACCCGAGCCATTGATATGCCCATCGAAGGTCACGTTATCGCTGCGATTAAACGCAAGCGCACCATCGTTGACCACGTCGCCTTGGATACTTCCCGAGGTGCCGCCGTCGCCGAGCTGCAGCGTGCCGGTGGCCAGAGGAATATCTACGGCGCCCGGCTGTACCCGGCCGGCGGTAATCGTGGTACCTCCGAGATAGGTGTTATTGCCGGTCAACACCAATGTACCTGGGCCGGCGCTGATCAAACCGCCAGTGCCGCTGATGACCCCACGTAAAACGTTAGTGGTGCCCGCACTTGCGACGATCTTTCCTGATTCGGCGGTGATGTCGATTCGCCGATTCGATTCCACGTTACCCGCCAGCTCCAGAGTGCCGCCGGCGAGTTCAACGCCAGCGGTGCTGTCGCCCAAGGCGCCGTCTCTGAGGATGGTCAATGTCCCCGCTTGAATCACCGTGCCGCCGCGATGGCTGTTCGCCCCGGTCAGAATCGTAGTACCGCTACCTTTCTGCACGACCGAACCCGACCCGCTGATGTCACCGGCCAAGATCATGTCGTCGCGGCGATTAAAGGAAAGAGTCCCATCGTTCGTCACGTTGCCTTGGATACTGCCTGACGTGGCGCCGTTACCAAGTTCCAACGTGCCTTGTTCAATCGTCGTGCCACCGGTATAGACGTTGGTCGCCGTCAGGGTGAGGGTGCCCGGGCCGGTGTGGGCTAAGGAGCCGCTACCGAAGATTTGTCCGCCGAACTCCATATCGTTAGAACGATTGATGAGGAGTCTGCCTTGATTCGAAACATCACCCAAGATGCTGCCAGAGTCCCCGCCATCGCCCAATTGCAAGGTGCCGCCTGCGATCAAAGTGCCGCCCGTGTAGGCGTTATTGGCGGTCAATATCAAGGTGCCGGGACCTTCCATGCGCAAGATCCCTTGACCTGAGATCACACCGCCAAACGTGCTGGTCGTGTCAGCATTGGTGATGATTTTTCCGACTGCGCTATTCAGCACCATCGCGCGGGCCGAGGTCACATCCCCCGTCAACTGCAGTGCGCCGCCGTCAAACACCACGCCGCCCTCGGCATCGCCCAGCGCGCGGTCAGTACCGATCGCCACCGTGCCAAATGCCAGCCGCGTACCGCCCTTATAACTATTGGCTGCAGTCAGCGTCAGCTTGCCGCCACCAGCCTGAATGACGCTACCGGTGCCACGGATCTCACCGCCGAAGGAGATATCGTCGCTGCGGGCAAATTCCAAGGTGCCCTCATTGTTGACATTGCCTGTGATGCTTCCCCGCGCATCGTTATTGCCCAACCGCAACGTACCCGCCTTGATGTCGGTTCCGCCTGCGTAGTCATTGTCTCCAAGCATCACCACCTTGCCAAGACCTGTAAGCTCCACCTTGCCGGTCCCGCTGATCTTGCCATCGAATGCAAGGAGGTCATTGCGGTTGAAGACCAGCGTACCTTCGTTGGCGACATTACCGGTGATGCTTCCTTGGTTTCCTCCATCACCGACTTGCAAGGTGCCGCTTTCAATTCTTGTGCCGCCGAAATAGGCGTTATTACCCGTCAGCGTCGTGATGCCCGGCCCCGTCTGCACGACAGACCCGGTACCAGTGATGTTGCCGGCAAACTGCGTGTTCTCCCCGATGTTAAAAATCAGGCTGCCATCGTTACGAACATCGCCCGTAATGCTGCCCGAGCCTGTCCCATTGCCGAGTTGCAGCGTGCCCTCATCGATCCAGGTGCCGCCCGTATAGTTGTTCTCGGCAGTCAGGATCAGTTTTCCGGGACCACTCGCGATCAACCCCCCCTCACCGGAAATCTGCCCCATCCAGGTACTTTGCGTGTCTGCCTGCATGCTGATCGTCGACCGCCCGCTGGGAACATCAATCAGGGTGATCGCCCGCCGGGACTCGACATCGTCCGTCAGCGCCAATGTACCGCCCTCGATGGTCACGCCTGCGCCCTCGTCGCCAAGCGCGCGGTCTTGGTCAATAGAAACGGTCGAGCCCTGACGAATGATGGTGCCGCCGCGATACGCATTGTTGCCTGTCAGTACCAGCGTGCCGGCGCCCTCGCTGATTAGCGCGCCGGTGCCCGTGATGGTGCCTTGCCAGGAGCCCGTCACGCCTGCACTGGTAGAGATGGTCCCTTGCGCCGAGGTTATCGCTATGTTGCGCGCCGATGCCACGTTGCCAGATAACGCCAGCTTTCCTCCATCGAGGGTCACAGCACCGTTGGCATTGCCGAGCGCCTGGTCACTGTCGATGGAGAGCGTTCCCTCGCGAATGCTCGTCCCGCCCTGATAAAGGTTAGTGCCCGTCAGTACCAGCGTACCCGGGCCACGAACGCTCAGTCCTCCCGAACCTCCGATTACACCGTTAATCGTGCTGGTGGTGGCAGCGCCGGTCGTGATGGTCCCAGACCGATCACTTAACGCGAACGTTCGATCCAATGTGACATCTCCCGCGAGTGCAAGAGTGCCTCCGTCGAGCGCAACCCTTCCTCCTGCGCCTAACGCGGAATCGTTGCTGATGGACACTGTCCCGTCTTGTATTGTCGTGCCACCCTGATAGGAATTATTGCCCGTCAGTATTAATGTGCCTGGGCCACGACTAGTGAGCTCGCCCTGGCCTGAGATCTCACCGCTCATCGTGCTGGTCGTCCCTGCGGCGGTGGCGATCGATCCCGACGCTTGCGTCAGAATGATGTCGCGCGTCGATGTCAGGCCGGCCAAAAGTTCAACACTTCCGCCATCGAGCGTGAGATCGCCGTCTTTGCCCAATGCGCCGTCCTGACTAATGGCAACCGTACCGAATTGGATCAACGTGCCGCCGGTATAGGAGTTCTCGCCGGTCAGAGTCAGCGTGCCGCCACCGATGTGCTCGACATTTCCGGAGCCGCTGATCTCTTTGTCAAAAGAAAAATCACCGCCGCGACCGAAGACCAGCGTCCCGTCGCTGATCACGTCCCCCTTGACGCTGCCAGTGTTCGAGCCATTGCCCAGTTGCAGCCTGCCGTCGCGAATGTGCGTGATGCCCTCGTAATCGTTATCTGCCGTGAGCACGAGCGTGCCCCCGCCACTCACGGTCAGCCCGCCATTGCCGGTGATCCGGCTATTGAATTGATTCGTGGTCCCTGCGTCGGAACGAATCTCGCCTGACTCGTTCGTGATGATGACCGAGCGGTCTGACGTCACGTTCGCGGTTAACTGCAGAACGCCGCCGTCAAGTGTTAGTGCACCAGAGGCCATGCCTAGGGCTTGATCGTTACTGATGGCGATCGTTCCCCCGCTGATTCGCGTTCCGCCGGCATAGTCATTCGCACCGCTTAAGTTGAGTGTGCCGCCGCCGGTCTTGAGCAGGCTGCCCGAGCCGTCAATCTTGCCGTCCAGCGTTATCGCATTCGCGCGATTAACAATCAGCTGCCCATCATTGCTCACGGCGCCCTTGATGCTGCCCGTATTGCCGCCATCGCCAAGCTGTAGTTTGGCATCGGTGTCGATCCGCGTGCTGCCTTGATAGCTATTGTCCGCGGTGAACACGATCGTGCCGGGGCCTTCGATTGACAACCCGCCCTCGCCGGATATCACCCCACTGAACACGCTCGTCGCTTCCGTACTCGATGAGACTGCGCCCCCGAACTCCCCAAGCTGAATCTCTCTCGCCGAAGTCACCGCCTCCATCAACGCCAGAGTGCCGCCATTAAAAGTTAAATTGCCGTCGAGACTGCCCAGCGCACGATCATCCCGGATAGCCACCGTGCCTGAGTCGAAGGTCGTTCCTCCGCTATACGAGTTAACGCCATTTAGCGCCAGCGTACCCCGGCCACTGAAAGTCAAGCCGCCTTCACCGGATATCGTCCCATTCAGCTCGCTATTCTTGCCGGCATCGGTGGTGATGGTGCCGTAGCCCTGGGTGACCTTGATCTCCCGGTTCGACGTCACGTCATCGGTCAATCGCAGCGTGCCACCTTGGAACGTGAGTGCCCCACTGACATCCCCTAGCGCATCGTCGTTATCAATGGCGATTGTGCCCAAGCTGATGACGGTGCCGCCGACATAGCTGTTGCCGCTGCTCAATGTAAGTGTGCCGCTACCCATCTGGACCACATTGCCCGCACCACTTATCGTCCCGGGCTGCGCTATGTCATCCTGGCGATCAAAGATCAGCTGTCCGTCGTTTTTCACGTTGCCCTGGATACTGCCGGTCGTGCCGCCATTGCCGACCCGCACGGTGGTACCGCTGCCAATCGTAGTGCCTCCCGTATAGACGTTATCGCTGGTGAGCACTAGTGTGCCTTGGCCGCTGCTAGTCAGGCCGCCACTGCCGGAGATCGTCCCATTGATTGTGCTGGTCGTGCCGGCATCGGCAATGAGAGTCCCTGATGCCGCCGTGATAACGATTTGATGATCCACCGTCACGTTATCGGTCAACTGCAGTGCCCCTCCGGCCAGCGTGAGCGCCCCTGAGACATCCCCCAGGGCTTCACCGTCACTAATGGCAATCGCTCCCTCGTTGATCCACGTTCCGCCAGCATACTCATTCGCGCCGCCCAAAGTCAGCGTGCCACTGCCGGTTTTAATCAGGCTGCCAGTGCCTATGATGTCGCCATTCAATCCAATGTTTCCCTGGCGATTAACGATCAGCCGTCCATCATTGTCCACGTTACCTACAATGTTGCCGGTAACCCCGCCATCGCCCAGCTGCAACGTACTGCCGGTCTCGATCAACGTGTTGCCTTGGTACTCGTTGTCAGCGGTGAGCACCACCGTGCCGGGGCCCTCTATCTCCAACTGGCCAACGCCGGAAATCCTTCCATGGAATACGCTTGTAGCATCCGTGGTCGCGGCGATTGTGCCGGTGTTGATCGACAACTCGATCGCTCTTTTCGAGGTCACAGCGTCCCTTAAGGCGAGCGTGCCGCCATCGAAGGTCAACGCACCGGTGGCGTCGCCCAGCGCACTATCAGCATTGATAGAGACCGTGCCGTTACGAATCGCAGTTCCTCCCTTATAGGAGTTATCGCCGTTGAGCACCAGTGTGCCCCAGCCGTCACTGATCAAGGCACCATCGCCGGAAATCGTTCCATTGAGCGTGGTGGTCATGCGGCGATCGGCAGTGATAGTGCCGGATGCCGCGGTGATAACGACGTCACGTTCCGACGTCACGTCATTGGTCAACTGCAGGGCACCGCCGGCGAGGGTAACGCGGCCAGTGCTCTCCCCCAAAGCACTGTCGGCGTTGACGGCGATCACGCCCGCCTTGATGACCGTTCCGCCCCGGTAGGTATTGCCATCGGCTAGTTCGAGCGTGCCGGTACCGAGCTGTTCAAGACTGCCACTACCATCGATTTTGCCGCCGATGGAAATATAGTCACTGCGGTTGACTGCGAGCGTTCCGTTGTTGGTGACGTCATTTGTAATGCTGCCTGTAGTGCCACCATCGCCTATCTGCAATGTTCCCTGCGTGATGGTCGTCCCGCCGGTATAAGTATTCGTTCCGGTCAGAACCGTCGTGCCCGCTCCCGTCTGCCGGACTTTGCCTGTACCGTCTATCGTGCCAGCGTACGTGGCGGTATCTCCGCGGTTGAACGCCAGCGTACCGCTATTGTCCACGTCTCCGGTGATCGTACCGGTATCTCCGCCGGCACCGAGCTGCACCGTACCTGCGCCGGATATCGAGACGTCTCCGTGTACGGTGCCTGAGAGGGTAAGCGCAACGTTTTTTACATCAATGGCTATTGGAGTATCGGCTGGACTGTTTATATCCCCTGATAAGGTCCAAGAGAACACGCCCTCCAGATTGATCTCTTGGATATTATTGATGTTCCCAGTCAGCTTGGTAGCCTGCCCGTAATCGTCCAGATCCAGTGTGTTGTAGCCGGCACCGCCATCAATATCGCCGGTAATCGCGCCCCCCGTGGTAATGTGATCGTTGCCGGCGCCGAGCTTCAGACTCCCTTCTATGGTTCCCGAATTCACCAGGATCACAGCGCCGGACGATGCACTGGAATCGATGACGATATCGTCGCCGTGTGGCGCGACCCTCTTGCCGGTGCTAATCAGGCCAGAGTTATTGATGGTCGTAACAGTTGCTACGCCGTCGTCCCAAACTTTGATCGCCGCCGCGTTAGCGGCCGAAACAACGCCAGTCGAAGCCACGGTCAACGTGCTGCCACGACCCACCATCCCCACTGCGCTAGCATCGGGGGCAGTGCCGAGAGATTCGATAGAAGCATTCTGTCCAACATTTATTTCGCTGTTGGCTCCCACTTCAACTGTGTTACGACCCTGGCCATAGCCACCCCCTCCGACGCTGGATGCCGAGTTTTTTATTGCACCTTCGCTTGCAATCCATACGTCACCCCCGGTTCCCAAGCTTACCGCCGACTCATTTCCGATCGTCACTTCGCCGTTATCGACAAGCACACTCGTCTTGGGGGCAGTGTTCGGTCCGGAACCAAGCGTCGAAGACAGTTCGGTGTCGGAGTTACACGCTATATAGGTCGGCATAAAGTCACAGGACGCTGTTGCCGTTCGTAGATAGGCTCCACCCGCCAAAGCTAATCCGATCATCGCGCTCAAGGTGTTGAGGCGGAACGCTTTCGAATATTTCACGGTTGCCATGTGTAGTCCGAATAGGAAACTGAGCGAGCAAGGTAGACAAAACCAAATCAACATTTGGTTGGCGCCGAACACCTGAGCGGCGAAGCACAAAGGTCAGCAGAAGCACCGCTCCAACGTCGAAATCGGTATGATATTAATTAATAAAGTCATATTATGACGATTGAAATGTCAGTTTGATTCATTAAATGTCAACTGTCAATAGGGCGCTGCCCTGACAGCTGGGGCCGAGTTCGCGTAGGCAGGCAGGCGCTGCCATGTAGATAAGAGCGCTATCTTGGCTGTGGGTTAGCACCGGTTGCTCGTTTTGCAACACACCTCTCTCCCCATCAATTTCAGTACACTGGAGCCTTCACGCCCCTCTCTTGTCTGTTTTCTGATGTCCTCAACGCCCGAAATCCGTCCCGATCAGTCGATCGAACTGCTCAAGGAACTCCATATCCTCACGCGCGACGGCAAACTGAACCAAGACAGCCGACGCAAGCTCAAACAGGTCTATCACCTGTTCCAGTTCATCGAGCCATTGCTACAGGAGGTCAAGCAGGAGCGGGATGCGGTGACGCTGGTGGATCATGGCGCCGGTAAGTCGTATTTGGGATTCATTCTGTACGACCTGTTCTTCAAGGCGTTGCATGACCAATCGCATGTCTATGGAATCGAGACGCGCGCCGATTTGGTGACGTCGTCTCAAGCGCTGGCTAGCCGACTTGGCTTTAGCGGAATGTCATTTTTGAATTTGTCGGTGGCGGATTCGATCACTTCGGACGCCTTGCCGGCGCGGGTGGATGTGGTCACGGCACTGCACGCGTGCAATACGGCGACGGACGATGCGATCCGTTTCGCTTTGGCCAAGCAAGCGAAATTTATTGTCCTGGTGCCTTGCTGCCAGGCAGAGGTGGCGGCCGCATTGCGGCAAAACAAGAGCCGCGCCTTGGCAGACCCGATGTCTGAGTTGTGGCGTCGGCCGCTGCATACGCGCGAGTTCGGCAGCCAGTTGACGAACGTGCTGCGCTGCTTGCAGCTCGAGGCGCATGGATATCAAGTCAACGTTACAGAGCTGGTCGGATGGGAGCATTCGATGAAGAACGAACTCATCATCGCGCAGTACAAGGATCTGCCTCGTCGTAAGCCAGCGGAACGGCTGCACGAGATTTTGGATCGTGTGGGGCTGCCGGCGTTACGGGAGAGGTTTTTTACGGAAGAAGCTTTGACTCAGTAGCGCGCCGCGTTTGGTGCTGGGAACGCACACCAATTATTCGTGCCCCCACCGGCGCAGCTTATTCCCACGGCTCGCCGGCTCGGTGTCGACACGCTGGGTGAGCACGCGAAATTTCACTGTCGTAGCAAAGGCCGACATACTCGTACCCTTTCTTGAGCATGCAGCGCTGTATCGCGTAGAACAGCGTACGAGACTCAGCTCGCACTTGCTGTGTAGTGCGTTTCTCTCCGTTGGGTAGCTCGCGTATCCCTCCGTATTCGCCGTTCCACATTCCCCCGCATTGCACCCAGTCTTCCAAGCGGGTCTGTTCGCTCCTTCCGCTAAAGGCCCAGTCGTCGATGAGTTTGACAGGTGTAAGTAGCACGGCGCGAATTTTTTTATCGCAATAAATCTCCGGCTCGTTTAGAGCACAAAGGTAGCCGTTGGTGCTCATATAGCAACCCGACACTGCGAGGGTGAAAAAAGCAGCAATGAAGCAGTATGACAATCGGCTCATTTTGAAGATTGCTCTGACGTGCAACAGAAGAGGCCGATGACGGCGTAGTGGAAGTCGCAATGCTGGAACGCAGCGCTGTCACTGCCGGAGCGGACCTGTATAGGTCGCGCGGTCACTTCTTTAGTTCCATCATGAGATCGAGCAGCCGCCATGCTTCGGGGGGTAAGACTTCTGCCAGCGCAAAAGGTGCCGCCGGAACGAGTGCGGCCCCGCTCCATACCTCATGGACCACCTTCTCCGTGACGCTCCGTCCGCGCCGGGCGTTGCCCTGCGCATCATAAAGGCCACTCAACGTTCCGCCGATGAAATCGTGCGTACCACCAAAGCCTTCATGTAGGATGTCCAAGATACTACCTGGGCTATACGGCATACCTCCGAGCGTACTTTCCGCACCCTGGATTCCACCGGTAAACCCAGACATTTTCTTGCCGTGATCTGTTTGTAAATATTCGGCCAAGCTTAATTTCGCTTTTTCAGTATCGAACTGGACCATGCCCTGAGGATTTAACGCTAGCACCGGCAAACCGTTGGCGCCCAATATGGGCCGCCCATGTTCATCGAACTGCACCTTGCAGCGCTCATTCGCCACGCCGCAAAGATTGTCCAGATCGACCCGCACACCTGCGGTATTGAATCCATCGCCTCTGATCCCTGCACTTTTGCCGCTGATGTTGTCCAGGGTCGTTTCGCCATCCGTTATCCCCTTGAACTTCTTGGAATCAGCGATGGTGTATTCACGCATCCGATCGGCTGCTTCGGAAAGCACGGCATGGGAGGCAGAGATGCCGGTGGAGCCCGTTAATGCGCCGATCACGACATTCACCACGCGCTCTTGCGTGTTCAAATCGCTGATTTGGCGTCGCAGTTGCTCGATTTCCGCTTTGTCGGTGGACTGCCCGATTCGCTCGCGCAACGCAGCGCGCTTGGACTGTGTATAGAGTTTGACGGATTGAGTCGCTTGGTCGGTGAACGCTGCGATGATCTCCGCCTGCGCGGCGACTTGTGCGCCAAGTTTTTCGGCGTCCCAGGTCTGCTCCAATGCGGCTGCATCGGCGCCGGTCACGACACCCCGCTTCAAAGCGTCGAGCACGCGCTGCGCGGTCTCGCCGGTCAGGCGTCGCTGGGCTTCCTGATCTTGGATTTTGATCGTGGCCGGGCTGATACCGCTGTATGTGGTGCTGGTCGCCTTGTCGTGCTTTTGACTGGCGCCCGGCGCCACCGCAAGGCCTAACGTACCGGACTGGCCTGCCGTATTGATTGCTACGCCCACCGCCTTGGCGTGGCTGTGGTTCTCTATGTCTTCGCTCGTCAGCGTACCGGTGCTGAATTGATTTCGTCCTTCGTCCGCCGCAGCGGCATTGCTGACGATTTTTCCGCCCTTGAGGTGGGTGTTGCCCTGGACCTTTATATCGAAACCGCCGTCGCCCGCCTCTATGCCGCTTTGGTCGCGCACGCTGGCGAAGTTGCCCTGCACGTGCGTATTCGACAAGCTTGCACCGCCGAAAACGCTGCCCGCACCTATCGCGACATTGACGCCAACCTGCGTGCCCCCACCCTCATAAATGCTGGTGTCCTGCAAACTCTCAATCAGCAGATTCCCGCCGACTTCTGCGGTGACCTGGTGTGCGTTGACCCTGGCGCCGCTCAAGACTGCGTCGGATCCAGACTTTAATGTAACGGTGCCTCCCGCAGTCAGCCGTGTTGCGACGACCTCAGTTTCAGCGCCAGCCGCCCCATGCGCGGCTCGGTGAGCGTGCGTATGTACACCCATCGAGGTATCACTACCGCCTAATGAAGCACCAAAGCCCACGCCCGCGCCAGATGCTCGGCTAATCTGTTTCCTGTCCAAGGTGTTGCACTCGCCCTGCAAGCGGATATCGCCTTCAGTGACAATGGTCACATCGCCGTCGGCCGAAACGGTGGAGCCATGGAGATGGACGCTGCCTGCCGTATCGGGATCCCCCGCACGTATCACCACATTTTCCCCTGCGGCAAGAACAGAGCCCACAGCCCGGCTCATTTCAGTGACAGTTGTCGTGGACTGTTTGCTTTTACCGACCTCTATGCTGACCCGGACGTTCCCGATCTTATCAATAGCATTCGCCTTGGGGGCGGTGCCTCGATCTCGGATATCGCGCACCATATCGGCAATCGTCAAACCCGCAGTAGCCGCAGCCAAACCTTGCATCAATGGATGGGCAGCGCGATCCGCGGTGTCCGACAGCTGCTCTACCCTCTGCATCGCATCAAAGAATGGGGTGCTGATCTGCATGGAGACGCCGCTTTGCTTACGTTCGAAGGACTCCTTGATGAAATGGGTGTCCCGCGCTGTGCCGATCTCGATGTATTTCGAATCGAGCGTGAGGTTCCCCTTAGGCGCCAGGAATCGTCCAGCAGTAATGTCAATCGTTTGATTACTGTGCAAACTGGTGTTACCCGTCAAACTTCCCAGCATGCTAGGCACATGTTCATCGTTTGCGCGCTCGAGGGTGTGCGGCTGCGTGCTACGTCCAATGCTCAGCCCGCCAGTCGCGCCGACGCCTGATTTGCGCACCTTTTCGATGCGCTGCGCATCGTGTCGCTTCTTACCAGGAGCGATAGTGATATTGCGCCCGGCGGACACCGAGAGATCCTGGCTGGCTCCCACGTTTGAACCAGCAACGGTCACATCGCGTCCGGCGGTGATTTCGACCTCGTGCCCTGTCAGCGTCGACGCTTGCGTGCGCTCCCAGTCACTGGACGCGACGGATTCCTGCGTCTTTCGCGATATCAGGCCTTTTCTTTTTTCCTGGTGCTGATCCTTGGCGTTGCCACGCTCTGTCGCGGTGCCAATTACAACGTCACGGCCAGCCTGTATGCTAAGTTTGCCTTGCGCATGAACCTCGGCAGCCTGTGTGGCGACATCTTGGCCTGCCGCGAGGGCGAGATTGCCTTTTGCCTGAGCGGTGGATCCATGTGTTTTCTCGATGCTGAGTTCGTGACGATGGCGTTTGCCGTTCGCCATGATTTCGTGGTGCTCGAGTGCCGCGGGATCGAGGCGAATATCCCTGCCGGCCTGCAACTGCGCGTCGCGCTCGACGGCAACCTTGGCGGCCAACATATGGATGTCGTTTCCGGCACGCACCGTGAGCTCGTTGGCACTGACGCTGGATGCCCCCGCCAGATGCGTGCCTCGGGTCGTGGTGGATTCATGCGATCCCTTGGCGGAAATGAGGTTCACGTCTTGTCCGGCCGCCAGCAATACCTTGCCGCCTTGGATGCGCGCGGCGAGATTGCTCAGGTTCTCCCGCGCGATGAGGTCAATCCGCTGCGCTTGAATCAGACCGCCAGAGTGATTCACGATATTGCGTGCGTTCATCACCGTGTCCTGGGACGCACCGATGGTGCCGCTATTGTGGATGTCGCCTTGGCTAATCAAATGCGTGTTGCGCCCCGCCATCAGGGTCCCAAACAGCTGGTTTGTATCAAGCCGAGCGGGCACGTTCACCGTCTGCGACATCGCCGACCGCAGCGGGCCGACAGGCATATCGAATGGCGTATTCTCCGCCGTCACGGCGTAGTGGTATCGGTGTGCTTTGCGATCACTGCGTCGCGCCTGGGTATACGTCGCTTGCCCCTCGCGCGTGACGGTGCGCCAGCCAGTCGCCCCGATATTTTGAATGGCCGGCCCCTCTACGCGCAGTTTGCCGCCCGAGGCGATCTGGCTCTTATCGTTGGTCACGGTACCTTTTAGCGTGATAGGCCCCGGTGAAACGATGCGGCCAGGATGGCTGCGTATCGTCTTGCTCTGCGTGACGACTTCCTCGACCTCATAAAAGGTGAAGTCTTTGACCAGACGACTCAGGAAATCCCTGTTAAACGCACGAATCCGTCCATCGAGTTGCTGATGTCGCTGTTTAAAGGCGATGTATTCAGGGAGATCCTCATAGCGTGCGATGTCGCCACGCCGTTTGCGAGGCCGTCGCTCGTACTCGGCGCGCGAGGGCAGTGCCGACGGAGGCTCAAGGCCAAATATGGCCCAGATAGGCGAATCGGGAGGGTATAGGAACTGATCGGCTCTACCGCGATTTCCGTCGCGCCCAGGCGATCCTGCTATATACGAGAGCGCGATGGGACTGGTAACGCCGCCCACACCGTGTCGTTTGGGGGTGTAGCTAAACGGCGGGCCATAGCGCGACGACGGATACTTTTTGGAGGGCAACAACAACCTTCGCTCAGGGTCGTCGTTGAGCCAGTGAGGACCATGGCTACACGCCGGCGTGACCTTATCGCACAACCAAGTCGTCGCGGCATCGTACATATCCGTGCTGCCCGCGGGACTGAAATACACTTTGCGGCGAGATGACACCCGCACGGGTTCTGCAGCAAAATCCACATTCTCGTTTCGTGTTTGCCGCGCGGCGATGAGAATGCTGCCGCCTGCCTCGATAGTCGCCGAATGGTTCACCACAGTATCGGCCTCGCCCGTAACGCCCAAGGCCTTGTCTAAATGGCGGCCAATGCGCAGCTTATTTTTGGCATAGAGCACTGCGTTGTTGCGATTGGTGGCTGAACCGACGGCGATATTTAGATTACCGCGTGACGCAATGTGCGCGGTACTTTTGCCATTTTTCTCATTGATGAGTTCGCCGGTGACGATGTTCATCCAATCGCCATAGATGCGCCCCGTGTTTTTCAATTGCGCGGCCTCAATACGGGGCGATTTTCCATCGACCAGCCCGGCATTGTCGAGTAAATGCGCAGCGTCTATCCGAACATGATTGCCGCCTAGCAATGCACCGGATTTTTCATTACGTACGTTCTGCGCCTGGATACGCAAGTCGCGCACCGCGCCAAATTGCCGCTTATTGACGAGGTCGCCACCGAGCGTCAGCTTGATATCCCTGCCAGCGATGATATTTTTGCCGGGAGTCAGTGACCCTGCATACGTAAAGTCGATGTCGGTACCCGCATGCAACCATCCCAGATAGTGGGACTCGCGCGCATTCAGCTTCAGTCGCTGCTGCGCCGTAACATTGCCATCGCGGTTGGCGAGCCGGCGCGTCGTGATTTGGACGTTGCCTTGCGCTGTCATCAATCCGTTGGCGTTCTGGAGGTTATCCGAGTCAATCTTCAGATCCGCAATCGCCCGTATGGAACCCTTGTTGTTGTCGAGCTGCGGGATCTGAAGACTGACGGTGTGTCCCGACAGACCGGTTGCGCTCGAGGCGGATATCGTGCCGGGTGTCCCGGGTGGCGAGGCCGGCACGACCGTCTTCGCCTCGCTGGTCGATAAGGTGCCACTATTATTCAGCTTCCGGCTGGACACGCTTAATGCCATGTCGGCCAACATTGCGCCCCCGCGGTTGTCTACTGTGTTTTGGGCAGTGACGTTCAACTGGCCGCCCGCTATGGTGCCCCCACGGTTCAGCACATTCGCAGCACGGATCGTATGAACGCCAGAGGCGGCAAGCAGGCCGTCGCGGTTTTGCAAGTCGTCCTGCACTTTCAACGTGATACCCGAGCCAGAGGTGATGCTGCCTTGCTGGTTGTCCAAGCGACCGGCGGATAGCTCTACCCGGGCACCATGTAAGGTCGCCTCGCGCGTGGTCACCTGTCCTGGCGTATGTACGGCAAGCTTATGCTTCGCGGTGAGCGCGACCTTCGGAGATACTTGAACATCGCCCGCCGGCGACAACGTCAGGTCGCCCGTGAGCGCCACGAGATTGCCGCCAATATTCACCCCCACCCCGGCCTCGGTGCCCACAAGCCGGATGCTATTGGCGTACATGCCACCGAGCACCGTGGCATCCAGGGCCAATGCGGGTTTCTCGCCCGTGGCCTCCAGCGGCTGTACCTTGCCCGAGGACGCCTGAACTCTTGCGGGCCCGACAACGACGTTCAGTTTGTCCGCCCACACCCTGGCATTAAGCACCAGGGCGCGCGCCAGCAGATCGACCTGATCGGTTTGCGTGCCGTTGAGTCCTTCACCCTCTATCCGTAAGGTACCCGAGGACATCCGGAACGCCAGGTCTCCGCGTGGGCCGATTTCCGGACGGCCCGTGGTGAGCGTCGCGCGCGAAGCGTTTAGAAAGCCACACTGATCGCAAGTGATCCCTGCGGGATTGGCGAGAATGACGTGGGCGCGAGGTCCTGCGACTTCGAGCATCCCTCGCAGTTGTGATGGATTCGCCGCCGTCACTTCGTTCAGAATCGCGCTCGCGTGTGCCTTTTTCAACATCGGGTTGCCCGCGATCTGGCCGGCCAACTGTGTCTGGCTCGATCTGCCGCTATTGTTCAATATGACACCAGCTGGCCCGACATTGAACTGCTCGTACCGGTTGTGCGAAACGCCGCCCGCCGAAGGCGCCACGATCTGAATGACGGGCACGCCATGCTGCTGTCCCACGACCGGGGCCGAGGCTTCCACGCTGTGATCTGCGGTGATAGGCAACTGCTGCGCGGCGGCTGATATCCAGCCATGCGACGCTAGCAGCACCACGACAATTCGACGGGTATAGGTCTTGCTCGGGGCCATGGTTGTGATCAGGAACGAACGAGCCGCAAGACTACCCATAGTCCACGATCACGCAACGCAGCGGCCGCCACGGAGATAGCCGCGATACGCGCCCCGCAGCCCCGCTTTGCGCTGGGATCATCGACGCAACTCGCATCGCTGATCCCCCATTCGATCAATTTTGAAAACCGGACCCTTCTTAGTGCCCGAGAACGTGGCTGATCGCCACCGCTACCCGTTATCGCGCACCAGCGAGTATGCTGACTTCGGCATCGGAAACCCGCACCGGAACCCACGCTGGAGCCATGTCGGTGGCTTCATGGGGCGTCGGATCGTCAAGCGCAACGAGGGGCTGCCCTGAAAAGACGCCGCCTGGTTTGAACGCGTCGTGTGTGTAGACCCGATACGTCTGCCCTGCTTGCTGCATAAAGGTCGACATGACGCCTGCTTCGAAGTCGACCTGCGCGCTGAGTCGCTCCGCGTCCCATGGACGCATCAAGTGAACGTGCGGCAACTCACTTTTGAAGTCATCATCGGCATGCGCGCCGTGCGATGAAACCACGCTTGCGAGCGGTACGGTTTGCGATGGCGTCTGCGGCAAAGTCGACGCGAACCCGGTGATGATGCTAGGCGTCACGGTCTGGACCTTATCCGCGCGATTCGCCCAACCGAACGAAGGTGCAACACCGCCGCCGGCCAGGGTGTACTTGACGGCACCCAGGGTTCGCGCCACCGCTTCATGGTCTGCATGGTCGATGACGTTCTCTGCACGCAAGGTTCGCGTCTTGAAACGATTGCGGTCAATGTCCGACGCCGCGCTGGTAATGGAGGCACCTTTTAACGAGGTGCCTCCACTCACCGAGATATCGAAGCCTTCGGACCCGGCGTGTACGCCGGTCGTTTCCTTGACGCTCGCATATGAACCATGGAATGCGTTGTCCGCGAGACTAATAGTGCCGGTCAGACTGACTCCAATCACGCCACCCGCACTCATGCGTTTGGCCTCGCTGACCAGCTGACTGCCGCTGCCCAGACTCTCCATATTGAGATCGCCGCCGACGTTCGCCGTCGCATGCCACGCGGTCACATCAGCGCCCTGCAGTGTCATGTGCGATGACGCCGACGCGGACAGCCTTGCGCCAGTCTGCACGCGTGCCTGGATCACATCGCTGTCGACCGCCTCGCTCAGCATCGAGGCATAGTTGGCGCCCAAATGCGTACCCAGGGCCGGACCCGCGGCGCTTAACGAGGCGCCGATACCAATACGCCCCCCCGAACCGCCACCGGTGCGCTTTTGCTCAACTTCGTGCCGCGCACCGCGCAACTCGATCTCCCCTTGCGAGACCAGGGATACATCGCCATTCGAGGACAATGTCGATGCCTGTACGCTCAGGTGAGCTTCGCGCCCGGATGCATGCACGGTTAACCTCCTCCCCGCGGTGACGAAGGCTGGTGCGACGCGAGTTGACTCGGTCAGCGTTTCCGCGGCCTGCATACCGGCCTCCACTTGGAGACTCGTCCTGATGTTGCCGATGTAATCCGCGAAGTTTCCGTCCGGCACCGCGCGCTGCTCCCTGATCACGGAAAGTGTGTTGTCTATCGCCAAGGCAGCCGCGCCTGTTGGCAGGGTTTGCAACAGCCGGCTGGCGCTGGGCTCGGCGCCCTCGGCCATTTCGCTCATTAGCTGGACTGCGGCGAGTATGGGTGTCCCGACGACAACCGAGACGCCGGTGCGTAGCTGCTCGACATTTTCTGTGGCGCGTTGAGGCCTCGGGGTGTGATGAATGGCGACACGCGGAGCGACCAGGGTGATGTCCCCCCCGGGCGCCACAATGCCGCTGGATTTGACGTTAACGCTATGACCCCCTTTTATCGTGATGCTGTCGGTCAGGCTGCCGATCAGACTCGGGTCGAGGCGCGTTTCATTCAGTTGGTGCGTTCGCGTTTGTGTATTTCGTCCAATACTCAGAAGACTCAGGACGCCCGCGCCTGTCATACGCGTTTGTTCCACCCGCCGCGTTTCTTTCTGATGCGCTGCGGCCACAATCGACACATCGCGCCCTGCTGTGATCCGGAGATTGTTTCGGGCACCGACATCGGAGCCCGAAATGACGACGTCCTGGCCCGCCAATAATTCGACGTTCTGTCCTGATAGCATCGAGGCGCGCGCCCTAGCCGAACGTGCTGAAGTCGTGGTGTCCACGATGGTTGACCAAAGCAAGCCCTGGGTACTGTCTCGCTGGACAAAAGAGGTACTGTCATGCACCGTGCCCGCGCTAATTTCGATGTCCCGGCCAGCGCTCAGGCGCAGTTCTCTAGCGCGTGGTATGGCGTTGGTTTGCTGCGGCTCATTTGAAACGTGTCGGGATGGCTCAAGCGCATTTAGCTTTGCGATGTCCGGTAGCGCTTTCTGATCGGCCCTGGCTTCATGATTAGGCGATCCCTGGATGTCGGGATGCGACAGCAAGGAATCATGCAAGCGGATAGTCTGCGCGGCGTACATGTTTGCATCGCGATCGACCGCGAGGTATGCCTGATGCATGTCGATATCGTTGCCTGCGTGCATGGTCAAATTGCCGGCCTGAATGTGCGTCGCTCCAGCAAAGGCGATACGCTGCGCCGGAGTCACGGCTGCAGGATGCCCGTCGGCGGAAAGATACATGTCCCCGCCCGATGAAAGCACGACGCTCTCGCCCACGAAGTCAGCGCCAGCACTGCGCAGTTCGTCTCGGGCGACGACCGTTACCCGACCCGCTTGCACGAGGCTACCCGACTCGTTGACGATGTTTCGCGCTTCCAACTGCGCGGATCCACCCGCAGAGATGGCGCCCAGGTGCACAAGATCACCCTGGCAATTCACGCGAATATCGCCGCCAAGCAGCTTGCCGTCGCCGGTGCGCAACTGCTGCGCGCCGATATCGATCTGGTCGCCACGCAAGGTGGCTTTGCGGATATCCGCCTTTGCGGGTGTGTATAAAGAAAGCCTCTCTTTGGCGATCATGGTGGAATGCGGTGTGATGTTTATATCTCCCGCTGCGGACACCGTCAGATCACCCGTCAGCGCTGCGAGAGTGCCACCTAAGTTGACCCCCACCCCTGCTTCCGTACCCACCAGCCGAATGCTGTTGGCATACATGCCGCCTAAGGCGGAAGCGTCTAATGCCACCTCTGGCTGCGGGCCTCGCCCGGCGATATTGCGCACCTGCCCGGTGTCCAGGTCAACGTGCGCCGCACCGGCCACCACATTCAGGCGATCGGCCCACACGCCCGCGTTCAAGATCAATGCTCGGGCGAGCAGGTCCACCTGATCCGCATTCGCACCCTTCAATCCCTCACCGTCGATCCTTAGCGTACCGGAGGTGATCTCGAACGCCAGATCACCCCCCGTCCCGATATGGGGCCGACCGGTGGTAAGCGTGACACGCGAGGCATTCAGCCAGTCACATCCATCGCATGTGATTCCAGCCGGATTGGCAATGATGACATGCGCGGAGCGACCGGCGACTTCCAGCATGCCGCGCAGCAGCGAGGGATTCGCCGCGGTCACCTGGTTCAGGATCGCCGCCGCGTGGCGCCCGCCCAGCTGGGGGTTCCCCGAGATCTCGCCACCCAGCTGCGTTTGGCTGACATCCGCACCATTGTTCAGGATCACGCCGCCCGTACCAACGTTAAATTCAAGGTAGCGGTTATGCGAAACGCCCTTCGCGGACGGCGGGGCAATTTGGATGACGGGCACGCCATGGCTCTCGCTGAGCACCGGCGTGTTGCCCAGCTCGCCCGTATCCGGCGTGATGGGCAGCGTCTGCGCCCATGCCGACATCCAACCGGGGGTAAACAATAGTCCTGCGATAACGCGGCCCGGACACTTTCGATTCTTGATCATGATGTGGCCGGAGATGTACGAAGCGCAAAAGCCAATAGGGAGGGAATGACGGGGAACCTTCCAAGTCTCTCCGACTGGTTACTCAAACTAACAAGGTGCACAGCTGTTACTCGATAAAGAAAGGACGGCCGCAACACTACCCAAGCTTCTAAAAGCGCTAAAGGGCTGCCGATGGCCTGACTTCACCGGAAAACTGGGTGATTCATGCAGGCACTACAAGGATTTCAACCTGGAACGAGGCGAGTCTACGACTCCGTTGCGGTTTGAAGAATCAGACCAATCCGATGGAACTATTTGCGCGCTCGTCCGAGCGGCTCATTTTCTTCGTGCTCGGCTGGCCTGAGCCACCGCAACCTGTAGCCGCCGGCGGTATCTTGGCGTTGACTCATAGCGGTTCACCGCCAGCTCGACCGCCGAGGCGGCTCCAAAGCAGAACACCATACGCCCGGGGGGCACATTACGGACAAGGCGTTGCACCTTGCCCGCACGGTCTATGAAAGCCACATCGATAGCGAACCGCATGCCAAAAGTATGGATCGACGAGCAAGGTTTGAGCCAGAATCCGGTGCGCGGCCCTGGCGCGGTAGCGCGACACAAGAGCCCACGTAAGCGGCCGAGAAAGCCGCGCGCCCGCACGAGACGGATGCGATTCCTGGAGGCTCGCGGATGTGTCATCCACCCCCCCATATTTGCACGACGATCGGGAATGCCAAAACGATGAATGTGCAGGGAAAGATGCACCCGATCAAGGGCAGCAGCATCCGCACCGGTGCTTCCATTGCCAATGTCTCGGCGCGCTGTACCCGTTGCAGACGGGTATGCGCGGCGTGCTCGCGCAAGAACACGCTCAGGCTCATGCCAGATTCCGCGGCTTGCTGCATCGACAACACCCAGGCACGTACGGTTGGGCTGCCACATCGCGTGACCAAGGCTTGCAACGCCGTTTGGCGCGGAACACCGGCACGCATATCCGTCAGCGCGTGGGAGACCTCGTCGCGCAATGGACCGGGCGGGCCCATCTTTGCCACCAGATGCAGCGCACTATGCAGGCTAAGGCCCGATTCCACACAGAGCGTGATCATATCCAGCATAAACGGCAAGGAGCGTTCAAAGATTCGCCTGCGACGCTGCACCCGAGCATCTAGCACCGACCCCAGCCAGACCACCGCGAAAACCGCGCCAAACAGCATCGCATAAGCCTGCGCCTGGCGCGAGTCGGCCAATACAGCCAGGTAAAACCCAACGAATGTGCCCATCAATGCCACGCTCACTCCACAGGCGCAGAGATGCGCGGGGGTCACGCAAGGAGGCAAGCCTGCCTGTTGCGCCCAGGCCGTCAACCATTCTCGTTGGCGCCAGGTCAGGTGACGGCCCAGCACGGCGGACCATGCTGATAACCACGGCCAGGCGAGGCGCCATGCGACTGGAACGTATGTGGAGCCACCCACGCGACCCGATGCACTGATTGCTCTCAATAGCAGCCATGTCACGCTGGAAGCCGCCAGTCCCGCCAGCACTATCCCGAGTAGCATCCACATGGTTGCCCCGGTCAGATATCGATCGTCACGATACGGCGGATGAGCCATATGCCCGCTAGCTCCAAGGTAGCGACCACGGCCAGGGTGATCCAGCCCGCGGTAGTCGTCCACATTTGGTGCATCGCATCAGGATCCAGATAGCTTAGCGCCACCAGCAGCAGCAAGGGCAACGCGCCGACGATCCAAGCTTGAAGGCGGCCTTGAGCGGTTAAAGTCCTGACTTTGTCTTGCATGCGCTGATGCTCGCGTAGCGTCACGGCGAGCCGCTCCAGGGTTTCAGCGAGCGCGCCTCCAGTTTGGGAAGCGACGCGCAACGCGGCGACGAGCAGGATATTGGCTTCGGATGGCACTCGCTCGCCCAGATGCTGAAGCGCAGTATCGAATGGCACTCCCACTCGATGCTCGCGCAACAACAGGCCGAATTCTTGCGTGATCGGTGCCTCGCTATAGTCCAACAGATGCCGTAACGCAGCTGGTAGACTCAGGCCACATCGCAGCGAGGCCGCCAGCGCCTGCAGCGCTGCTGGCAAATCGCGCTCGTATCGAAACAACCGACGTCGACGCAGCCAACGTGTACCCAAACGCGGGACTTGGAAAGTACCTAGGACAATCACCCCCATGGCGAGGAAACTCCCCGTACACGCGAATATCAACCCTCCCGCCATCAACGCCAACATCAGCGTTCCTAACCACAAGTGATCGTCGTCCACGAAGAGAAACAGTTCCTCCAACGTGACATGGGTTTGGCGGGTATAGACCTCGCGGTAGCGCCGCAATGCTGGCCCGAGAGACAGCTGTATGCGCCAGACCAGGAGCAAGGCACTCAATGCGGACATACCAAGTGCAAACCAAACCATGTCAGGTACTCTCGTGGTGTGCCCGCGGTCGACAGTCAGCACCGCTATCGATGCCTTGCGGCCTTTTTGTCGCTGCCGAGCCAAACGCCGCGCCATCGAACGCCACGCCGGCTTCGCGCCATTCGTCAATGAACGTGGGCACCAAGCCGCTTTCTCTAAAGCTCCCCGTGCGCGTATGACGGAACAATTCCTGCACCTGAATCTGATTGCCCTCCATCCCGGTAATCTCGGCGATCGAATGCACAACACGGCGGCCGTCAGCCAGGCGCACCACTTGGACGACGAGGTCGAGGCTGGCGGCGATATGTTCGCGCACAATCGGCAATGGCAGATCCATGCCCGCGATCAGCACCATACTTTCCAGACGGCTAAGCGCGTCACGCGGCGAGTTCGCATGTAGTGTGGTCAATGACCCCTCATGACCGGTATTCATCGCCGTGAGCATATCGAAGGCCTCTGCGCCCCGGCACTCCCCAACAATGATGCGGTCAGGGCGCATTCTCAATGCATTGCGCACAAGGTCGCGAATGTCGATACGCCCACGATGCTCGAGATTGGCCGGCCGGGATTCCAGCGCCACCCAATTGCCATGCTCGAGCATCAACTCCGCCGCATCTTCAATTGTCACGATACGCTCTTCGCCTGGGATGCCTGCGACCAGGGCATTAAGCAACGTTGTCTTACCTGCTCCCGTGCCGCCTGACACCACAATATTTTTTCGCGTCTGCACGCAGCGCATCAGAAAATCCGCCATGACAGGCGACATTGAGCCATGGCCTATCAGATCGGCGATTTTCGGCCTGGAAGAGGGAAACTTGCGGATAGTGAGGCTCGCGCCTTTTAACGCGATCGGCGGAATGACGGCGTTGACGCGAGAGCCGTCTGATAAGCGCGCATCTACCATGGGGGAACTTTCGTCGATACGACGGCCGACCGGCGCAACAATGCGCTCAATCGCCCATCGTACCGACTGTTCGCTGCTGAATACCGCTTTGTGTCGTGACAGACGGCCTTCTCGTTCAACATAGATTTCGTCGTAGCGATTGACCATAATTTCGGTGATGGTCGGGTCGTGCAACAAAGCCTCCAGAGGGCCCAGGCCTAAGGCTTCGTCCAATACCTCGCGGCAGATGGACTCGCGTTCGGAATCGGTCAGGCGCGCGTCGGCGTCTACCGAGATCGTTTCGAGCAGCGTGCGGGCCACCTCTCGCAAGGTCACATCACTCATGCTGGCGATATCACGTCGCCGCAGATCGAGCGCTTCACGCAGTTTGGTATGTAGACGTTGACGTAATGCTTGAAGACGCGCATCCGCGGGCGCGTTCCGGTCTGCGCCATCCACGCATACACGTATATCCACCGGCGAAACAATTCCTGGCGCGTTTTTCGTTGAACTTTCGGGGCCGTCGTGGGCTGCGGGCGAGCTTGGGTTTGGTGTGTCAGACGGTGCGGGCGTGGGAAGACTATTCGTCCGTGCGGGCCTGGCTAAATCACCATCCAATCCAATATCGTCTGTGCTATTACAGGATCCCGGCTCCATGCGATTCGCGCATATGGCCTCGAAGGAATGGGCAATGGCGTAACAGGCTTCGCCCTGTGAGGTCTCTCCATCAGGCCGCACGTAAATCCGACACGGTCCGATAACAATGGCGTCGTCCGGCAGCACCGGTCGATGTACCGTGACGCGACGGCCGTTCACCCAGGTCCCAAATAAAGAACCCAGGTCTTCTATCTCCAACGTTTGCCCACGACCATTGAGCCGGGCGTGCTGTCCCGACACCCGCCAGTTCCTGATGCGTAAACCACTATTGGCGGCTCTTCCGATGGTTAACGGCGTATTCACACTGACAGTCTGTTGTTTGCCACTTTCATAAGTTAGTAAGAGAGTCAGCATACTCATTCCCCTGGTGGCGCGTCGTGCAGGGGCTGCCATTGCGAACCGGGGCCTCGATCCATGCTCCAGTCTCCCGCGTCATCGTTGCGAGGCGTCGCCGTGCCCAGGCGTGTGGGTTCTGGAAAAGCGCTGTCGAGAACGTCCCTGCCCTGCTGCACACGTTGGGCTAGCTCTGGATGATCTTGTGACACGATGCGCGGTGTGACGAAGATGGCCAGTTCCGTTTCTGAATGTCGCTCGCGCTGCGCGGAGAATAACGAGCCCAGGCCCGGAATATCCTGCAGCACGGGCACGCCTTTCTTTTCGTTCGATCGTTCCCTGGAGAGAAACCCGCCGATGACCAGGGTCTGTCCCGATCGCACGTTGAACTCGGTGGTGGCACGCCTGGTGCGCAATGCCGGTCCACCCGCCACACTAAGAGACATATCGACTGAACTGGCTTCCACTTCAATGCGCGAGCGTATTGCCCCATTGCGGTCAATACGCGGGGTGATATTCAAAGACACACCGTACGGTTTGAATTGCGTGTGACTGCGACCGTTGGCATCCGTAGTGGTATAGGGCACCTCGCCCCCGGCCAAGAAAGATGCGGTCGCGCCACTACGGGCCAGCAGCTGGGGCTGCGCGAGCATCACCGCTTCACCTTGCTGCGCCAACGCCGCAATGCGCGAGGAGAGCAAGGCATTCATCCCGAAATATCCGCCCACGGTGGCCCCAGCGCTCGTCAGAGGCGAAGGTGCCGCGCCTGCAGCGAGTTGCGCTTGGCCCCCGGGCTGCCAGAACACACCAGTCTGCAAGCCCCCTTGAGACATGGCATCCCAATGCACGCCGAAATCCCGCAGGTGGATGCTTGGTAACTCGACCACTTGCACATCGAGCAACACCATTCGGTCCCACCCAACCTGGCCCGTGAAATCCACGATACGCGGGAAGCGGCGCACGAGCGCCGCCACGCGTTCGCGGTCGTCATCGCCCAGATCCTCCCCCTCTATGACGATGTTGTCACCAACGATCGAGCTACGCACGCTTGGGATATGCGAGAGCAATGTCTGGACTTCCCGGTGCAGTTGCGCCCATCCCGCGGGCCTGACCTGCACTTCATAAGCAGCGGATACACCGTTTTCTCCCCACACATGGACCGAGGACCCGCCTTCTTGCCGTGCAAATAGCACCACCTCGCGGCCATCAACGGAGACGGCGCTGACGACCTGTCCGTTGCCCACCGCAACCCGTGCCACCGAGGCATGTGAAATGACCTTGGTCTGGCCGACTTCCATCGTCAGATTCGCAGGTGCTGCTACTGTTTTCGCTACGCACGCCAAACAAAGACTGGCAATCAGCCACGTCAAACCACCGCCTGCGGCCATCATTTCTCCTGCTTGCTGGCATCGCCCGCAGGCGTGCTACGCCCGCCAGCGCCCGATGATGCGGGACGGCCACCTGTGCCTTCCGAGCCAGACTCGAAAACCCAGTTCTGGCTATCTACACGGTCGCCATACAGGACAGGAACATGGCGGCGCTGCACCTCGTGAGGGCGTTCGAGGCCCATCCACGCCGCCAGATCTTTTGGCTCTGCGTTACCTGCAACGACCGCATCTTGTCTATGGCGCAACACAGCGGTCATGCGCCCCGCTTGGCGGGCAGCCACGAGCTTTATCGCATCCTTTTCCGATACGTCGAGTGTGATGAGTGCGCGAGGATCCGGTCCGTTTTCCATCGCGAGGACCCGCACGCCAGTTGCCAGTGGGGAGGTGATGCGCTGACCATGATGGGCAAACGACACAAACAAATCGATCAGATCGCCGGTGCGCAGCACGCCCGTGGCGGCATCGATCTCTCCCACCGTCAATGCCAATGCGCGTCGACCCGGTTGCACACGCTCTGATGGCGCAGGCTGTTCTGTGGCGGCGATATGTGTGGGCTGCAGAATTTCGCCCTGCTTCAAATCCGTGGCCAATTTTCGGCCCAAGACTTCATCCACGGCTTCGGCTCCGAAAGAATGCGCGGGTAACCAAGCCAGAGGCACCTCTCGCAATGCCAGGTCGTCGATACCTAACGGCTTTCCAGCCGGAAGATCGACGGCGACAACTACGCGCTCTTGCGTCGGCACCTGTGCTTGGCGTGCCAATTCCGCTTCGCGCGATTGGATGTGCTCGTGTACGGCCCAAGCCGCCGACAAGCCCGCTACGAGCGATACGCCGTATACCCCGAGTTTGCGGAGCCTGACGGGCAGTGGTGAGTGAAGAGAGGTCATGGCATTGTCTCCTCGGTCAGCTGCAGGTACACCGCGGTACCCTCTTCGATTTCCGCTAATGACACATAAAGCGACTGCCGATCCTGCCGCCAGTAACCAGCCATATCATTCGAAATCTCCTGCACCCAGCCGTTATGACGCAACCCCTGATTGATGGTCCGCCATGCGACTTGTAAAGGGTATGTCAGACGCCACACTTGCTGGATCACCGCGGGTTGATTGATCGCCTGTGGGTTGATCATCCGTTGGGTCTGCACGTGTTGCATGCCCGGCCGCGTGTCGCGATGGCCCCGTTGTTCGACATGCATCGTCAACGACGCAGAACGCGGTATCCATATCGGCGGCACCGTGTCGTCATGCAACGAAACATCTAATGCGCCCGATGGATCGCCCGCGTCGGTAGTCAGAGATGCCAGTGAGAAAGTCCCATACGTATGCCTGAGTCCCACCGGTGACAGCGAAATCAACGCGGATCGCCCTTGGACTTGGCCTGCCAGTTGAATGCCCTGCTCAGGTTTTGCGGGCAGCTGGGACAGCGAGGGATACTGCTGGCGCATATGACTTAACGCCTCGATGACGGGATAAGGCATATGAAACGCCTGAACATCAATTGGAATGCCAAACGCGCGCACGCTAGTCGGCGCGAGCGCGGGCGTGCTACCCGGCGGAATGCGCCACGAAAAGTCCGAGTCATCCGCGCGGGCCTCAAGGACCACACTTGCGACCGAGACGAAGGCGAAGACAAACCAAAGACACCTCATCCACCCCGCCGAGAGCCGTCTCCGATACATCGCAATTCGCTTATTCATCGATCCTCCCTACTTTTCTGTTGGCAGCAGCACCGCTTTGCACAGCGGCAGGCAGATCGCTCCAGGCCTCGACCCAATCACCAGGCCAACCCACGGCCCTCCTGGGAGCGGCGATGTGCTCCAGCCGTCGGAGCACGCTATCGGCCACCTCAGCGGATTGCTTCGCGCTATGCGACCAGCCGTGCTCGGATGTCTGTAAACGCCGTGCCACTTCGGCGTCCGACAATTCGGTGCCGGCGTCGAGCGCGATCACCGTCCGGCGCTTTATCGAGGGCAACCACGGGCGATTAACGTCACTTCCCCGCATGGCGCTTACGGTCACGGTCGCCACGCGCAGTTCTGAATCGACGTCGACCCAATCCCGCATCAACGCGCTAATTGTTGAAGTATTGCCATCGCCTGCATCGGAGCCGTTACCTTTCTCCGCATGCTGGCCGACCGCCGACACGTTTGCATCTTGCGATGATCCTGCTGTGGGTTGACGTTCGATGCTCAATCGAGACTGAAGTGCGTTATCCGAGGCAGACGAATCGATGGCTCCAACAAATGCCGCTAGACGGCTGACGTGTCCAGCATGCTGAACCCGGTGAATCAGGGAGTCAAGATCGATGATCGAGAGCATGAAAACTCCCAACAGCGCCATTGCCAATAACGCCTCGACAGCCGCTTGGCCGCGATGCCTCGGGTCTGTCATTGCCATGATGCTTCCTGCGAGTTGGAAGGTACGAGCCGAGCCCTCCAGCGAGGGCGAAACAAGTCCGCGCTCATGGATGCATTAGCATTCCGGCTCGCGTTCAAATTATGGTTTTGATCGGAGCTCGAATTCGAGTCCAGGCCCGAGCTCGCAAGATCGCTGTAATACGTCTGCGCCGCACTACCGACTGTCACCGCGAGCCCAGCCGTGAGCGTATCCAATACGCCGCCAGACGTACTGTCGAGGCGTGGGCCTGCCGCGCGGCGATGTAATGACCCTAGCGACTGACGCAACTGAATAGCAAAACGCAGTGATTGATTCGCCATGCCCTCAGCGACGTTGTAATACGCCGGTAAGCCGCGAGCTTCCATTAACCCGGCGTCGAAATCCGCGTACGTATCCGCCAGCGAGTTCTCTTCGCCCGTGACGATGTCCCAGGTGGTGTGCTCGCGTACCCACTTCCAGAAGGGCACATCGGAGAACTTCCTTGGAGGTCGTACGCCGTCGGGCCCCTGCGCCGCCCGATCACGGGCTTGTCCCCACGCGAGCGGATTCTCCCGGTAATAGCAAGCGAGCCCGGCATTGCCCTGGAGCTCGTGATAGGAAAGGCTATCCTGCGCTGACCAATGGCCGGCATCATCCAGGAGCGTATGGCCACGGCGCCGCAATTCAAATCGCTTTTCTCCGCACGCCCGTTTGTCGTGCCGCGCGTCCCAGTCCGACAGGGACGTCAAGTCGCGTGACTGCAGAAACGGATATCGCATGGCGGCTTGCTCTACCCACCGACGATACTCACCTGAATTCCGGCCCTCGTTACGCGCGACAGACGCCGCCGGATCCTCCGTAGACACGACGATCTGCATAGCAGCAGCGGGGTCGCGCTCGTCTGCCTGCGATATGCGAACCGCGTTTCCATCTATATTCAGGTAATTGGCACGCAGTACTCGCAACATCGTTTGGTCGCGCATGGCACGCATCTTTCCGACGACCCCGTCGGCCGCCTTCAGCAGCACGTCATGTACGATCTTGTCGTGCCGATGAATGGCCTCGCCAATCAACTCCCTCTCGGAACCAGCAAGCCGACCTGTAGCAACCGGCAGCAGATGGGCCATACGGTATGCGGCAGCCGCCTCCTCGCCAAAATGTCGCTGCAACAACCAATCGGGAGGATCGCCAGCCGCTTTCACCGCCGCCAGGTTTTCAGCAAACTGATTCAATGACGCCAGCGTCATCAAATGTGCCATCGCCACCTGATGCGCCACCTGCGCGCGATTAACGTAAGCCAGCAGGTTGAGGCTGCGCGCCTGCGCCACCGCCCCGCTATAAGCGACCGCGTCTGCCACGTGCGTTAGCCGCACGCGGGCTTCTGCCGCCAGCGACATCCGCATCAGTCCGACCCACGCGGCTCCGCATACCAACAAGATGCACAGCATCAGGGGCAGCACTTGACCAGTCTGTAGGCGCCTAGTCGCTGCAGTCGGATATTGACGGCGCATCAGCGCGCAGCACGCCGCCACGGCACGGAGCCTCCCCGGCGAGTCCATCATTGAGCGGCGGCGGCTGGTGTTTGTGTAGAGGAGGAGGTTGTGGTCTTATCTGCGCCGGGCGTGACGGGAGGCTTCCCGTACGTCTTCAACGTATGGCCCGTTGTCACCGCATTCGTGGCCAACGTGCCGGCATTATCCACACGACCAGTGTTGTCCTCGCCCGCGAGCGTATGTGCCATCGCCGACGTCTGCGTACGCAGCACATCTCCGAAGTTCTGATAAGCAGCGACCGACGCCAGCGCCACCAATGCGACCACCACGATGTATTCCGTCATGCCCTGTCCGCGCTGACGGTTGCGTAAAGAACTCATACTCGGCCTCTTTCAAAAATTAGTGAGCCATGAGTATGAGATGCCGTTAGCAGAACGGCTATTCGCGGTTTCCGAGGTGGATAAAAAGGCCTCACTCGGGACCACAGCATCACGGATCTGCTGTATAGACCCGCAAAGATTACGGCCCCCGCAGGGGCCGTAAGTGAAGAACGTACACGAGATGCGAACAAGCGTATTCACTACGACATGAACGCAAGGCCCTGCTTAGCCGATACGCACGCGCAGCTCGCCAAGTCCGTCGACACCACCCACGAGTTCGTCGCCTTGTACGACAGCACCCACGCCTTCCGGTGTGCCAGTAAAGATCAAATCGCCAGCTTTCAATTCGAACAGTCCGGACAGGTAAGCAATGCTCTCGGGGATATTCCAGATCATCTGAGAGATATCGCTGGACTGCTTGCGTTCGCCATTCACGTCAAGCCAAATCGCGGCGTTTTCCAACGTGCCGACCACGCTGCGCGGATGCACCGGTCCAATCGGCGCCGACAGATCGAAGCCCTTGCCGACTTCCCATGGACGGCCTTGTTTCTTGGCCTCTCCCTGCAAATCACGGCGCGTCATATCCAGACCCAGCGCATAACCCCACACGCATTCGCCGGCCTGCTCAACCGGGATATCTTTGCCGCCCTTGCCCAGCACGACCACGAGTTCCATCTCGTAATGCAGATTGCTCGTCTTTTGCGGATAGGGCGTCACACCGGTTTCACCATCGGCGATCACCACGAGCGCGTCATTGGGCTTGCTGAAGAAAAACGGGTCCTCGCGACCGGTAAAGCCCATCTCCTTGGCATGCTCGGCGTAGTTGCGACCCACGCAATAAATGCGACGCACAGGGATAAGTTCACTGCTGCCTGCGACTGGCACTACAACGGGCGGCGACGGAGGAAAAACGTAATCCATGTTCTTTAACCTTGTTGAATGCACGCCGGTCTGTGCCGGCAAGTAGGGAAAGCCAGTCGTTGAGTGTATCGTTTTTTCCGTGCTGCATTGCCAAAAAACATAGGGCCACGATGCTAGCGTGCATCGTGGCCCTATGACGAAAGGCTGTATTAAAGCGTGACCTTAATGTCGGCGCTTAGCCCTTTTGATAGCGCTCTGCGCTACGCACGATTTCCTCGTGAGCGGCGTCCACACCCTTCCATCCCTTGACCTTGACCCACTTGCCCTTCTCGAGGTCTTTGTAGTGTTCGAAGAAGTGTTGGATACGACCGATGTCCTCGGCGGGCAGATCTTCGTACGACTTGATGTTGCGGTACGGAGGATACAGCTTGTCCACCGGCACAGCCAACAGCTTGGCGTCGCCGCCGCTCTCGTCATCCATTTCCAGCACGCCCAGCGCGCGGCAACGCACGACCGCGCCGACCTGGATCGGGAACGGGGTCAGCACCAGCACGTCGGCGGGGTCACCATCCTCGGACAGCGTCTGCGGAATGTAGCCGTAATTGCACGGATAGTGCATGGCCGTCAGCATGAAGCGATCCACGAACACGGCGCCGCTGTCCTTGTCGACCTCGTACTTCACCGGGTCGGCGTTCATGGGGATTTCAATGATGACGTTAAAGTCTTCCGGCAGGTTCTTGCCGGGAGAGACGCGATCGAGACTCATGGTTCAACCTTGTTTATCTGAGGGTAGATGTGATTTGTCGTCATTCCGCTTTTCCGACTCAAACGTACCGGCGGTGCCGGACAGCGGAGTGCCGTAATCGGCCCGAGGCGCATCGTCGGCAGGCACTGGAATCGGTGCACTATCGAAGTATTCTTCGATATCGATGTCACCACGGGCAGGCGCGACGGCCGGGGGATCCGGCTCCAGCGCGGCGGTTGCCTCGCGCTCTATGGCGCGAGCATCCGGATCCAGGACGTAGTCGGCGGGCGCGGAAGTCGGCAGGACTTCCACGGGTGCGGACACGGGAATGAACTCTGGGGGATAGGCAGAGTACTCGCCCTCGGCATCCAAATGCGCGGGATCCGCATTGGTGTCCGCGGGCGGCAGTGCCAGATCGCCAGCGAGCACGGGCAGCGCCATCGTGGCCGTCGTCGCCAGGCGCCAGTGCCGTACCGCGTCCTGAGAACGGTCAAGCCGGTCGTACAGACTGCCCAACAAGGCGTGCGTGCGTGCATCGTTACGCATCTGCACGCTGCGCTGCAGGTAATGTTCGGCTTGGCCCCAAAGCTGGCCGTTCAAACACAGCATGCCCAACGAGGTCAGCAGATCCACGTTGGTCGGGCGCTTTTGCAGCCATGCTTCGGCCTTTGCCAAGCGGCGAGGCACCTGATCGGCATCGCAACGCGCGTAGGCGTCAATCAGCGAGGGCGTGAAATGCAGAGGGATAGCGGTTTCGAGAATACGTGCGGCCTCTTCGGGTTCGCCCGCCGACTCGAATGCCATGGCACCGGCCAGCGCAATTTCTGGCAGCACCCGCTCGTCACTCTTGAAGTCTTTCCACACGCTGCGCCAGGCCTCGGTGCCCGATGCGGCCGCTGCGCGCAGGCGCGCTGCACCAGCACGGTCGATCAAGCTCTCTGCTTCCACCTTGGACAGGGCATTGCGACGCATCAGACCACGCGCCAGCGTAAAGACGCGATCATGATGATTGAGCGCCGACTCCGCACGCAGCAGCAGACGCAATGTGTGGAGATGACGGGCGCCGCCTTCCTGCAATGGCGTCAATACCGCCAAGGCATCCTGCGCACGTCCCTGATCCAGCAGCTGGTCGGCGGCGACAGTGGCAATCGCTTCTTGCAGGCCGGTGTTCCCATCGGCATGTTCGCGGGCCGCGTCCAACAATCGATCCCGGCGAGCAAATTCGCCTAACCCATGCGCGGCGCGGGCCGCCGACAACGCCGCCAGCACCCGGCGGCTACTGACGCGAGTCTGCCCGAGCAATTTGGTGAGATCTTTTTCGGCCTGACCGTAACGACCTTCCAACAGTTGCGTCCAGCCCCGCTCCAGCAGATCGTGATCGCGGGCCTGGGCGCGGTGACCGCGCCACACCCGCATACGATCCGGGATGGCGAGCAGCCACGACAGCACGCGCAGCGCGACATAGAGCGCGACAAATCCGCCCAGCACAAGCAGCACGAACAGCGTCAGCGACAGTTCGATACGCCAAGGGGAAACCAAGAAAATGACGTTGCCCGTATGCGAGCGCAACACCACCGCCAGCGCCACCGCGACGACAGCAAGCAACAAAGTCCAGAACCAGGTACGCATGCGTTAGTCCTGTTTGGCCGAAGCACCGAACCCATCGGCGCGTAACGCGGCAACGCTGGCCAGACTGTCGGAGACATCGGGCAAGCGCACCGCGATATCCGTATTCAGCAGCTCATGCGTCAGACGCAGCGCCGCCTGCGTATCCACAGCACGGCCGTCGTAATAAATACTGAGCACGTTTTGCACATTTTCCAGCTCGTTCTTCCAGACCTCGGGCTGGCGCATCATCAGCGCCAGCTGCGCGGTCATCAGGCGCTGACGCAGCGTGCCACGGACTTGCTCGGCCTGATCGCCCGACAACATCAACGCGGCGGGCTGGTCCACGCGTTGCACGCTGATCAGGTCACCCAATTCATTCGCCAAGGCGCCGCCGGCACGGGCTGGCCACGAGGCAATTTCCGCGCGCCAGCGTTCCCACCAAGCCGCATCGGCCGGCAGTTGCTCACGGGGGTCCTGCGCGATGGTCGTGACGGGCGCTTTGGCCGGTGCGGGTTGTGTCTCGCTGGATGCGCCAGGCGCGGCCGCGTCGGGCACCAGCAGCGGCGCCTTGGACACCAGTGTCACCAGTCGCTCGATCCGCGCGGACTGCGCCGGAATATCGACGGTCGCCACAGCGCGCAGGCGTTCAATGTCGCCATTAATGCTTTGTTGTAAACCCGAGAACTGCGGACGCGCGGCCTGTGCAAGGCGCGCTTGCGCGGTCTCCAGCGCCACGATGGCGTTGTTCACATTGCCGGCCAGCCGCAACTGCTGACTGGCCAACACCAGCAGGCGCTCGACATCATTGGCGAGGATTTCATCCGTCGCCGCGCCACTGAACGTTTCCCATGCCTGTTGCAAGTCGTTGTACCGGGTCTGCGCGGCCTGGGTTTTGGCTTCCAAGGTGCGCAGCTGGTTCGTATGGCCCTGCGAGAGGCTCAGCGCGTCGCGGGCTTCCTTGCGGCCCTGCGCGACGGCGTCTTCCAGGCTCGCCAGACGACTGGCGATCTCTCGCCCTGCAGTGTCGGCCTGTTTGCGCTGCGTCCAGAGCGCCCAGCCCAGGCCAATGGCCACAAGCAAAACAACGATCAGCGCCACGCCCGCGAAGCCGATACCGCGGGAAGAACGCTTTGCAGGCGCTGAGGCCGGCGAGGCAGGCGTCGATGCGCCCGGATCTGCCTGATGAGCGGCAGTTACAGTGTCAGGAGTCTGTTCTGTCATGACGCGATTGTATTCGGTGAAACGCCAAAACTTCGATTCAAGCCGCAACAAAGGCCGCAAGAATCGCATCATCGGCTGGCAAGCAGGTTTTTACCATTGCGTTCGGCCCCGCGCCACCGCCCTCTTTGAGCTGTTGAGCGAGCTTGGGATGTGTCACCACAAAGTCACAGTTCTGCCACCAATCCTCCAACGCCGAGGCGCGGATCTGCGACAGGATAGCGACAAGACCCTCGCCACTGGTCAAAAGCCATGTGACTTTTTGCGAATGCCGGGCCCAAGTATGCAACTGTTGAACCACCGTCGCCGCCCATTCCGCCGGCTGGCGCTCATAGGCCGCATGGATGCGGACATGGACGCCGCTGGCCTCTAACTGTTGGGCCAGCCAGTCGCGTCCGCGCGTACCGCGCACGATCAGCACACGCTCGGGCAGCCGCGTTTGCGCGCGCAGTAGCTCCCACAACGCTTCGGAATCGTGAGCTGGAGCATCGGGCGGGGGACAAAAAACTGTTGTATCGGCGCCAAAACCTGGCTGCTCGCGTAGCGCCGCCGCACTCGCTGGCCCCACGGTGGCAACAGGCACATGAGCCGGCCATCGCGCGTGCCCGGTCGCTTCGCGTAACTGGCGGAAATAGACATGCGCCGCGTAGCCGCTCACAAATACGACGAGGTCAAACTGGCCGGGTAATGGCAATTTGCCGGCCGGAACCGGCAAGGGGCGCAGCGACAACGCCGGCAGCGCAAGGACTTGCCAACCGGCCTGCCGCAAGCCGTCAGCGAGCGCACCGTTGCGGCCCTCGGGCCGGGTCAGAATGGCGATCTGCGACATGCGTCCTCTCTGGATACACCGCCCGAACGGCCGCCGGGCGTTCAGGAAGTCGGAGGGTCCTGCAACTCGGCCAGGATGGTTGCCGCACCCAACGACAACAGCTCTTGCGCGGCCGCCTCGCCAATCTGCTCGGCCTGAGTGACGGGTCCGGTATGCTGAACACGGAATACGCGCTTACCGTCGGGCGCCGCCACGAGCGCACGCAAGGTCAGCGACTCGCCCTCGGTCATCGCGTACGCGGCCAACGGCACCTGACAGGATCCTCCAAGCGTACGCGACACCGCGCGTTCGGCCAACACGCAGGCCGTCGTGACGGGACACGCGAGCGGACTCAACCAGGCCCGCAAATCATCCCGATCATTGCGGATCTCAATACCGAGCGCGCCCTGCCCCGCGGCCGGCAAGCTGTCTGCTGGTTCCAACAGACCACGGATGCGGGCGCCTAACCCTAAGCGTTCCAGACCAGCCGCCGCCAGAATGATAGCCGCGTACTCGCCCCGATCCAGCTTGCCGAGCCGGGTATCCAGATTGCCGCGCAGCGGCTTAACCTGCAGGGACGGGTAACGCTCACGAAGTTGCGATTCACGCCGCAGACTGGAAGTACCCACGACGGCGCCGGCCGGCAGATCCGCCAGGCTCGCATAATCGTTGGACACCAGCGCATCCCTCGGATCGGCACGATCAAGCACCGTGCACAGTTCGAAGGGAATCTGCAGATCGACGGGAACGTCTTTAAGAGAATGGACAGCCAGATCGGCGCGGCCATCGAGCAGCGCCGTTTCCAGCTCTTTGACAAACAGGCCTTTGCCCCCGACCTTCGACAACGTGCGGTCCAGGATCTGGTCCCCGCGCGTGGTGAGCGTGAGAAGTTCGACCGTACAGTCGGGGTAAAGATCAAGCAAGCGATCACGCACATGCTCGGCTTGCCACAGGGCAAGCCGGCTGGCGCGCGTTGCGATAACGAGGCGTTGCGGTGCAGACACGAGCAGGTTTAACCGCCCAGGCTGGTAAAGATCACCGTGGCGATCACCCCGATAATGGCCAGAATGGTCAGCCCTTGCAACAGGCTGAGACCGGCTTCGGGGTTATCGCTTTTACGCAAACTCATGAGTGGGCTTCCTTCGATGCAGTTTTACGACTTGCCAGCCACCGACCCAGGATCACAACGAAGAGGGCACCGATGACTTCAGCCGCCAGTTTAACCGCAGTCGGGAGTTCCCCGAATTGATTTTCGACAACAACATCGGTCACGAGCATGCCGCCCGCGATCCAGCCCAGCAGCGCTGCACCGAACGTAACCACGATCGGGAAGCGATCGATCAGCTTGAGCACCAGCGTGCTGCCCCAGATGATGATGGGTACGCTGACGATCAGGCCAAAGACAACCAGACCGATCTGATGGTCAGCATGCGCGGTCTGGGCCGCACCTGCGATCGCGATAACGTTGTCCAGGCTCATCACGAAGTCCGCCACGATGATCGTCTTGACCGCGGCGGCGATCGACGTGCTGCCCTGAATGTTGTCATGAGCATCGTCCTCAGGAATCAGCAATTTCACGCCGATCCACACCAAGAGCAGAGCGCCTACCACCTTAAGGAACGGAATCGCTAGCAGCGTCAGGGCAAACGCGATGAGCACGACACGCAGAATAATCGCCCCGGCAGTACCCCACAGGATGCCCTGCATGCGTTGCTTGGGCGCCAGATTGCGACATGCCAGCGCAATGACCACCGCGTTGTCACCGCCCAGCAGAATGTCAATCAAGATAATTTGAAATACTGCCGCCCAACTTAAGGTTTGTAAAAACTCGAACACTTGGATCCCCCTCTCTGAGATTACGTATGGCTCGCTGCTCGCCAACCGCGAAATTAGCGAATTTGCTCACGCGAACATGGGTTCCAGGCGCCCTCCCTTAAGATCCGTCGGATCTCATTAGGACGTTCGGCGTCTTGGAACCAAAAAACTGCCGCGTAAAAACGCGGCAGCTGTTATGCCAAAACGCGTATTGTAATTCAGCTTTGTGTCAGTGCCTGACGCCGGGAAAGCAAAATTTTGCCGAGCGCCAGCACGATCACCGCGCCAATCGCGCCCGCCATCAAAGCCAGCTGATGTTCGCTGACACCCAATGCCGTATCGATGCTCACGACGGAGTCATGCAGCGCAGGGTCGCCAACCAGCAGTTCGCCAGCGATAAAGCCCAATAGCGCCGCGCCGACCCAGACGATCAAAGGGAAGCGCTCAATCACTTTCAGCAGCAACGTGCTGCCAAAAATCACTAACGGGATACTGATTGCCAAGCCCACCACCAGCAGGGTCGTGTCGCCCATCGCCGCGGCTGCAACAGCCACCACGTTATCCAGACTCATCACCAGATCGGCAATCATGATGGTCCGAATCGCGGAAAGCAAAGTGCCCTGTTGTTTGCCGCCGCCGTCATCTTCGCTCTCGGGCATCAATAGCGACACGCCGATGTAGACGAGCAAGAGCGCGCCGATCAGCTTCAGCCAAGGCAGTAACAGGAGTTTGGCCGCCACGAGCGTCAGCACGATACGCATGATGATCGCCGCGGCGGAGCCGACGGTAATCGCTTTCTTTTGCTGCTCGGGGGGCAGAGAACGCGCGGCTAGCGCGATGACAACGGCGTTATCGCCGGATAGCAGGATATTGACCCAAATGATTTGTAGAAGGGCAATCCAAAATGCTGCAGATGTGAGTTCCATTCCTCTCTTTCCTAGTGATCCCCTAGGTGTAAGTGATAACGAAAAATTGCGTACTGCCGCCAGGTTAGTTGCGAGCTGTGTGGCGGAGGATCAGGTTCAACGCTTGTGGCGCCGAGATGATTGTAACTGTACGCGTCTTATACAAGACTCATTATATTTTGCAATGCGGCCACATGCTCGCCCCGCGATGTAAAAAAGCCCGCTCAAACGAGCGGGCTTTTCTTGGCAAAGCGTTAGCGCCTTCCGGCGTTGATGCCTTACAGAACGGACTTGAGCAGCTTGCCCATTTCCGACGGGTTGCGCGTGGTGCGGATGCCGCAGGCTTCCATCACTTCGAGCTTGGCGTCGGCCGTGTCGGCACCGCCCGAAATCAACGCACCGGCGTGGCCCATGCGTTTTCCCGGAGGCGCCGTGACGCCGGCGATGAAGCCGACCACGGGTTTCTTCATGTTGTCTTTCGCCCACTGAGCGGCGTTGACTTCGTCCGGACCGCCGATTTCGCCGATCATGATGACGGCGTCGGTGTCGGGATCGTCATTGAACAGCTTCAGGACGTCGACGTGCTTCAGACCGTTGATGGGGTCGCCACCGATACCGACAGCGCTGGATTGACCCAGGCCGAGTTCGGTCAGCTGAGCCACGGCTTCGTAGGTCAGCGTGCCGGAGCGGCTGACCACGCCGATGCGGCCCTTGCGGTGGATGTGACCCGGCATGATGCCGATCTTGATTTCGTCCGGGGTGATGAGACCCGGGCAGTTCGGGCCGAGCAGCAAGGTCTTGCTGTTCTTGGCCTTCATGCGGTTCTTCAGTTCGAGCATGTCACGAACCGGGATACCTTCGGTGATGCAGATAACCAGATCCAGGTCGGCTTCGACGGCTTCCCAGATAGCGGCGGCAGCGCCGGCGGGCGGCACGTAGATCACCGACACGGTGGCGCCGGTTTCGCTCTTGGCTTCCTGGACGCTACCGAAAATAGGCACGCCTTCGAAATCCTCGCCCGCGCGCTTGGGGTTCACGCCAGCCACGAAGGCGGCCTTGCCATTGGCGTACTCACGGCACATACGGGTGTGGAACTGGCCCGTCTTGCCCGTGATGCCCTGGGTGATGACTTTGGTGTCCTTGTTGATCAGAATCGACATTTGTGAATCCTTGGCGTTATTTGACTGCGGCTACAACGCGAGTGGCCGCTTCGGCCATCGTGTCGGCGCTGATGATGGGCAGCCCCGAGTCGGCCAGCATTTTCTTGCCCAGTTCTTCGTTGGTGCCCTTCATGCGGACGACCAACGGCACGTTCAGGTTGACGGCCTTGCAAGCAGCGATCACGCCTTCGGCGATAACGTCGCAGCGCATGATGCCGCCGAAGATATTGACCAGAATGGCCTTCACGCTCTTGTTCGCGAGCATGATCTTGAAGGCTTCGGTCACTTTCTCAGCCGTGGCACCGCCACCGACGTCCAGGAAGTTGGCCGGCTCGCCGCCGAACAGCTTGATGGTGTCCATCGTGGCCATGGCCAGACCCGCGCCGTTAACCAGGCAGCCGATGTTGCCATCGAGCTGGATGTAGGCCAGATCGAACTTGCTGGCCTCGATTTCAGCGGGATCTTCCTCGTCCAGATCGCGGTAGGCCACGATTTCGGGATGACGGAACAGCGCGTTCGAATCGAAGTTGAACTTGGCGTCTAGGGCAATGATGTTGCCCTTGCTGTCGCAGTTCAGGGGGTTGATTTCGACCAGCGAAGCGTCGGTGTCCATGTAGCACTTGTAGAGCTTCTGGAACACGTCGGCGGCCTGGTCAGCCGAACCACCGGTCAGGCCGATCGACTCGGCGACCTGCTTGGCCTGTTCAACCGACAGACCGGTTTGCGGATCGATGTATTCGGTGATGATCTTTTCGGGCGTCGAGTGAGCGACTTCCTCGATGTCCATGCCGCCTTCGCTGGACGCGATGATGGCGACTTTCTGCGTGGCGCGGTCGGTGACCAGCGAAACGTAGTATTCCTTCTGGATGTCAGCGCCGTCTTCGATGTACAGACGGTTGACTTTCTGGCCTTGCGGGCCGGTCTGGTGCGTCACCAGTTGCATGCCGAGGATTTCGCCTGCCAGCTTGCGGACGTCGTCGAGCGAACGAGCCAGCTTCACGCCGCCGCCCTTACCACGGCCACCTGCGTGAATCTGCGCCTTAACGACCCACACCGGCCCACCCAGCTTTTCAGCGGCAGCCACGGCCTCTTCGACGGAAAATGCGGGAATGCCGCGCGGCACAGGCACGCCAAATTGCTTTAGCAGTTCCTTGCCTTGATACTCGTGGATTTTCATGTGTTACCTGTCAGGACGAATGAGAATAAGAGGGGGAATCGGAGCTAGCGCCCGCCGCCGCTTCAGCGCTATCCCCGGTGTACCACTTGAGATAGTGCTCAAGCACCACCGGCCCGTCGGTGCGCAAGGCATGACAGCCGTCGAGCTGAAAGGGGCGTACGTCCGAATTGCGCTTCTGGCGCCGTCGGCCAGCCATGGTCTGCACGGCAGCCGTGGGTAGCACCTGGCACAGCTCGGTCATATGCGTGCAACCCGCAGTGCGACCGAAATGCTCCTTAACCTGGTGCCGGAAGCCCTTGAGCAGATTCATGCCCACCAATCCCGCATAGGCGGCATCGATGTTCACGCATTGCTCGTAGGGTGCCGCGTCATAGACCGCCTGAGCGGCCACAATCGTAAACGCCTCATCGATCGTGATGCGCAGATGCATGTGGTGAACGTGCCGGCCCGCCTTGAAGATTTCACCATTATGTCGCGGGAAATCGTAGCCCTTGTAGTCGATAAGCTCGGCTTCAATATCCCACAAACCGTCCTCGCGCCCATACGACTGCACGCGTATGGAACGCGTATGCAGGGGCTCTCGAGAAACGTTGGGGGGTGGCAAGGGCATTAAGGGGCCTGCACTTCTAGTCTTGACGCATGGCAGCAAATCCCGTGAAGTATAACGCAGGGCACATCGACGCGTCGCTTTCGGCCCCATCCCTGCCCCGCCCACCATCGAGGCGCACACAGCGCGCTCGATGGGATCAAAACGTGACGGATCAAGCTGCCCGCAAGGCGTGCGCTGCCTGTACCATCCGGCTCAACGCGGCCTCGGTTTCCTTCCATCCACGAGTTTTCAGCCCGCAGTCAGGATTCACCCAGAGTCGCTCCTTGGGCAGACGTGCGGCCGCCTTGCGCATCAGACCGACCATCCACGCTACGTCGGGTACGTTCGGAGAATGAATGTCGTACACACCCGGCCCGATATCGTTGGGATACTCGAACTCCTCGAACGCCTTGAGCAACTCCATATTTGAACGAGAGGTCTCGATAGTGATGACATCGGCGTCCATGGCCGCAATGGCTTCGATGATGTCATTGAACTCGGCGTAACACATATGAGTGTGGATTTGCGTATCCGGCGCAACGCCAGCCGTGCTCAACCGGAAGCAATCCACGGCCCATGCCAGATAGTCCTGCCAGTCGTCTCGCCGCAGCGGTAGGCCTTCGCGGATCGCGGGTTCGTCGATCTGAATCACCTTCACACCCGCCGTTTCCAGATCGACCACCTCGTCGCGCAGCGCCAAGGCGATCTGCCGGCATGTCTGCTCACGGGGTTGATCATCGCGCACAAAGGACCATTGCAAAATCGTGACCGGCCCGGTCAACATGCCTTTTACCGGTTTATCCGTCAGGGACTGCGCATAGGAGGACCACGCCACCGTCATGGGAGCCGGACGCGCCACATCCCCAAAGATAATCGGCGGCTTCACGCAACGCGAACCATAGCTTTGCACCCAGCCATTGCGCGTGAATGCGAATCCCGCCAGCAACTCGCCGAAATACTCGACCATGTCGTTGCGTTCGGGCTCACCATGTACCAGCACATCCAGACCGACCTTTTCCTGGAATCGGACGACCTCCTCGATTTCGCGGCGAATGGCGGATTCGTACGCGGCGTCGCTCAGGGCGCCCGCCTTCCAGTCGCGGCGCAGCGCGCGGATGGCCGCTGTTTGCGGGAACGAGCCGATCGTGGTGGTCGGAAATGGCGGGAGCCGCAACGCCTGTTGCTGTTGGGCGATGCGCTCGACAAAGGGAATGCGATCGCGAGAAACGGCCTCGGCCTGCGCCATCCTGCGGGCAACTGCGGCATTGTGAATGCGGGTCGAGGCGCGGCGGGCCTGTAACGCCGCGCGCTGCGTCGCCAACGCCTCCGCTACCTCTGGCAGGTCCGGAGTATCCAGTGCACGCGCCAACAGATTCAGTTCGTCGAGTTTCTGCGCGGCAAAAGAAAGCCAGCTCTTGAGCTCCGCATCCAACTCCGTTTCGTTGTCCAGATCTACCGGTACATGTAAAAGCGAGCACGAGGGCGCCAGCCACAAACGATCACCCAACCGAGCCCGTACTGGGGCAAGCTTTGCCAAGGCCGCATCCAAGTCAGTCCGCCAGATATTGCGTCCGTCGATCACGCCTGCCGAAAGTACCTGGTTGTCTCTCAAGCGCGCCGCGACGCTTTCCAATTCGTTAGGGGCCCGCACCGCATCAATATGTAGGCCTGCAACAGGCAGGTCCAAAGCCAGATCTTGATTGTCGCCCAGCGCGCCGAAGTATGTCGCGACGAGCAACTTCACAGGCGCTTGCGCCAAACGCGCATAGGCTGCGAGATAGGCCTCCCGCCAAGCTTGCGGCAAATCCAGCACCAGAACGGGTTCGTCGATCTGTACCCATTCCACGCCCTGCGTCGCCAGCCGCGCAAGAACGTCGGCATATACGGGCAGCAGCGCATCCAGCAATTCAAGCTTGCCTTCGTCGGAAGCACCGGCGGTAAACGCATCGCCTTTACCGAGCCATAACCAAGTCAGCGGGCCCGGGATCACCGGTTTGACGCGGTGACCCAAGGCTTGCGCCTCGCTCACCTGCTTGAACAGATAGTCGCGCGCAATGCGGAATTGCTGACCGGGCACGAGTTCCGGCACGATGTAGTGATAGTTGGTATCGAACCATTTGGTCATTTCGCAGGCCGCCGTGGGCGTGCCGGTCGGAGCACGGCCGCGCGCCATGCGAAACAACGTATCCAATGCCACTGGCTGATCGTCAGCTTGGCCAAAGCGGGCGGGCACAGCACCCAGCAATGTCGTCCACTCCAACACGTGGTCGTACCAGGCGAAATCCCCAACTGGCACCCAATTCACATCCGCTCTCGCCTGTCGCTGCCAGTGTGCCGTGCGTAGTGCGCGAGCCGTTTTCTCCAGGTCGTCCACAGACAAATCGCCCGCCCAATACGCCTCCAACCCGCGTTTAAGCTCGCGGTGTGCGCCAATACGGGGAAAGCCCAAATTATGAGTGATATTCATTCAAAATCCGTTTCATCAAGTTTTTATCAACTTAACGGTATTTTGCGCGAACATTTACTTGCATCAAAATCAAATTGAGCATAGATTCATTGAGAAATTTTCATATTCAACTCCTCATGCTCGAAATGCGACACCTCGAAACCATCGCCGCTATTCGCGATGGTGGCAGCCTGCAAGAGGCGGCCGAACGCCTGCATTTAACGCAGTCGGCCCTATCGCATCAATTGCGCGATCTGGAAACACGCCTGGGTACCCCCTTACTCAACCGGCGTACCCGCCCCGCGCGTCTGACAACCGCAGGATTGCGGGTATTGGCGCTGGCCGACGAGGTACTGCCCCGCGTGCGGGCCACGGAACGCGAGCTGCAACGCCTCGCCGCTGGACGTACCGGCAGGCTCCATCTGGCAATCGATTGCCACTCGTGTTTCCAATGGCTGATGCCCAGCATGGATAACTTTCGCGGGCAATGGCCGGAGGTAGCGCTGGATCTATCGGCCGCCTTCTCATTCGCCCCGTTGCCGGCGCTCGTGCGCGGCGACTTAGACCTCGTCATCACCTCGGATCCACAACCCCTGGAGGCAGTGGACTACATTCCGCTTTTCAAGTACGAACTCGTCTTGGCTGTTGCGGAATCGCACCCCCTGGCGTCCACCAAGTACGTGCAGCCAGAGCAACTCGCTGATCAGGTGTTGATCACATATCCAGTAGAACGCTCGCGCCTGGACGTGTTTACCGCGTTCTTGGATCCGGCCGAAGTCGAACCCACCTCGGTCCGCAAGGCTGAATTAACGCCCATCATCGTGCAGCTAGTCGCCAGCAACAGAGGCGTTGCCGCATTGCCAAATTGGGCGTTGACCGAATACTTGCAGCACGGATGGCTACAGCTATGCCACTTAGGGCAAAACGGCGTATGGCGCACGCTATACGCGGCACTGCGCACGGAAGACGCGGATGCGCCATACATCCAGGATTTTCTATCGATTGCGCGGGAAACTTGTTTTAAGACATTGGACGGGATACGGTCCGTCAAAGCGTAGCGTCGCCCTGCCAGGCACGGGACCCCATGCACAGGACCCCATACACGCTACGCACACCCGACATCAATCGTCGTCGCTGGAATCACCCAAAATGCGGCGTATGACATCGTGACTAAATCCCCGCCCCGCCAAAAAGCGGGCTTGTTTGGCAAACTCATTCCGATCGACCGGCTTGGCGCCAAACCGCTTGCGCCAGACTTCCTGCGCTCGCCTGGCCTCCGTAGCGCGCAGATCGTCGCGCAGCTGGGCGACCTGCTCTTCTGCCACGCCATGCTGACGCAGCTCTTGCACGATACGGGCAGTCCCCTGACGGCCCGCGCGCCGATGCACCAGACTTTGCGCAAAGCGCTCCGTGGACAGCCAGCCCTCTTTCTCAAGATCGTCCAAAACCCGTTCAATATCGGCCGGGTCTTCGGCATAGGGCTGCAGTTTGCGCGCCAGCTCATTGCGCGCATGCTCACGCCGGGACAAATAGCCAACCGCGCGCGCCTTTAAGCTGGGACCGCGCGGCTTCGGTTTGGCAAGGGTTTCGAAATCATCAAGCGGAACCTGACGAACGCTGGCATTCCCGCGACGTGACGCGCCCAGCGGTTCACGGCGAATCTCGGAATCGTCGGGATTCGCCGGAGAAGGACGCATGGTTTCGAATCCACCATCGTCGGGCTCGGACTCAACCGAACCACGACGTGGTCTCTTCGAAAACGCTGACTCCGTCATTCGGCGTCGGCAGCCTCGGCTTCGCTAGCGGAGAACGTCGCGGCACGGCTGACGATACCCTTGTTTTCCCGAACCTTGTTCTCGATCTCGACCGCGAGTTCGGGATGCTCTTTCAGGTATTCGCGGACATTGTCCTTGCCCTGGCCGATACGTGTACCGTTGTAGCTGTACCAAGCGCCCGACTTGTCGACGATGCCCGCTTGCACGCCAAGGTCGATGATTTCGCCTTCGCGCGAGATGCCCGCACCGTACATGATGTCGAATTCGGCTTGCTTGAACGGAGGCGAGACCTTGTTTTTCACAACTTTGACGCGTGTCTCGTTGCCGACGACTTCCTCGCCCTTTTTGATGGAACCGATACGACGAATGTCCAAGCGCACCGACGAATAGAACTTCAGCGCGTTGCCGCCGGTCGTGGTTTCCGGGTTGCCGAACATCACGCCGATCTTCATCCGGATCTGGTTGATGAAGATCACCATGCAGTTGGTGCGCTTGATCGTGGCGGTCAGCTTGCGCAGCGCCTGGCTCATCAAACGAGCCTGCAGACCCGGCAACGAATCGCCCATTTCGCCTTCGATTTCAGCCTTGGGCACCAGGGCAGCCACCGAGTCGATGACGATCAGATCCACCGAACCGGAACGCACCAGGGCGTCGGTGATTTCCAACGCCTGCTCGCCCGTATCCGGTTGGGAAATCAACAGGTCGGTCAGATTCACGCCCAGCTTGGACGCGTACTGCACATCGAGCGCATGCTCGGCGTCCACAAAGGCGCAGGTGCCGCCGATTTTTTGCATTTCGGCAATGACCTGCAATGTGAGCGTGGTCTTGCCGGAGGATTCCGGACCATAGATCTCGATCACACGGCCGCGCGGCAAACCGCCCACGCCCAGCGCAATATCCAGCCCCAGCGAGCCGGTCGACACCACCTGGATGTCGTGTTCGACCTCGTTGTCGCCGTAGCGCATGATCGAGCCTTTACCGAACTGCTTTTCGATTTGCGAAAGCGCGGCGGCCAGAGCCTTGGACTTTTCCGAGGCGGCGGCTTTGCTGGTTTTATCGTCCATGTAGTTCCCGTGGATAAATGGTATTGACGCAGAAGAGATGAGGAGGCCCGCAGCTAGTGTGCCGTACGCCGTCTACACGTCTAAGCGCCAATTATTGCATCCGATTATACTGGATATAAATCCAGTGTGCTAGTTTTTTCATCTCTTCGGCGTGCTGGGCAATTCAGCGACGCTGTGCCAGAATGCCTCGCATATGAACTCGCGGCCGGGACCGCAACGTAGGTTCGACGTCCCGCCTCACACCCATGCGAATCCTGATTGCCGAAGACGACAGCATACTGGCCGATGGCCTGTCGCGCTCGTTACGTCACAATGGTTACGCGGTGGATGCCGTGACCGATGGTGCCGCCGCGGATTCGGCCTTGGTCGCACAGGCGTTCGACCTGCTTATTTTGGACCTGGGTCTGCCGCAGCTGAATGGACTTGAGGTGCTACGCCGCCTGCGCGCGCGGAATTCCGCGATCCCGGTGCTTATCCTGACCGCTGCCGATAGTGTCGAACAACGCGTGCAGGGCCTCGACCTGGGCGCTGACGATTACATGGCCAAGCCTTTCGCCCTGTCCGAGCTCGAAGCCCGGGTACGTGCCCTCACCCGCCGAGGCGCGGGCGGCGGCGCCACGCTGTTACGCCACGGACGACTCGTTTTCGATCAGACGGGGCGGGTGGCGACCGTCGACGATCAGACACTGGATCTGTCGGCTCGCGAGGTCAGCTTGCTGGAAATCCTGCTGACTCGTAGTGGCCGCATGGTGAGCAAGACGCAGCTGGTCGATCATCTGTGCGAATGGGGCGAAGAAGTCAGTACGAACGCGATCGAAGTGTACGTGCATCGTCTGCGTAAAAAGCTCGAGCCGAGCGGCGTCAAGATCATTACGGTACGCGGGCTGGGTTACTGCCTGGAACGAGACCACGGTGTCTCTCCGCTTGCGCACTGAGCCCGACGCCAAGCCGTCGCATACCGATGAAGCGCTGAACCAGGAGGCGCTGGACGCCATGCGTGGCGGGGCCAAGGGCCCAAGCTTTGCGCCGCCGCAGCGGTCTTTGTTGGGAGAAATCCTCGACTGGATGCTGGCCCCGCTGTTTTTACTGTGGCCCATGAGCGTCGCGATCACCTATGTCGTGGCGCAGAACATCGCGAATATCCCTTACGACCGCGCGCTCGCCCAAAACCTGCATACCCTCGCCCGCCATGTTCATGTGCAAGACGGCCACCCAATATTGCGTATCAACGATTCGATCCGACAGGTGCTGCATCCGGGAGAAACCGACAGCGTTTTCTGGCTGGTACGCGGCGGACGGGGAGAACCATTAGGTGGAGATCGCGGTCTGCCCTTGCCCAGCGAGCTAGGGCCACCCCAGCCTGGCAAGGTGTTTTACACCGAGGAAACCCTGCGCGGCTTCGACGTGCGTCTGGCCTACATGTGGCTGGATCTACATATCCCCCACTCCGACCCCGTCCTGATCGTCGTTGCGGAAACCATGGAAAAGCGCATGGAGCTGACCAATGACATCATCAAGGGCGTCATCATTCCGCAATTCATTGTGCTGCCTGTGGCCGTCCTGCTGGTATGGTTTGGGCTGTCCCGCGGCGTAGCTCCACTGAATGCCTTGCAGCAACGACTGCGTGCGCGCCGTCCCGACGATTTGTCGCCCATCGACGAAGACGCTGCGCCGTCCGAGGTCGCACCGCTGGTCGGCGCAATGAATGAATTGCTGGATCGCTTGTCTGCCAACGTCCAGGCGCAAAAACGCTTTGTCGCCGACGCCGCGCATCAGCTCAAAACCCCGCTAGCCGGACTACGCACCCAGGCCGAACTCGCCTTGCGCGACGCCAGCCCAGAGGAAATGCAAGCCAGTCTGCGCCAACTGATTATGGGGTCCGAGCGTGCCACTCGATTGGTCAATCAGTTGCTCCTGCTGGCCCGGGCCGAAAACCCCCATGCCGTGGAGCTGGGCATCACCGACCTGCACGCCATTGCCCAAGAGCAAACGCTGCATTGGGTCCCGCAAGCGCTGGCCGTCCATACTGATCTCGGTTTTGAAGGCGCCGATACGCCTCTCATGATCATGGGCAACGACATCCTGCTCGCCGAGTTACTCAATAACCTCCTCGATAACGCGTTGCGCTACACACCACCGCAAGGCCACATCACCGTCAGAGTGCGCCAGACGCTTACCCAGGCTGTGCTAGAGGTGGAGGACTCGGGTCCAGGCATCCCGGCGGAAGAGCGTGAGCGCGTTTTCGACCGCTTCTATCGCGTGCTGGGCACGCAAGCGGAAGGCAGCGGATTAGGCCTGGCCATCGTGCGCGAAATCGCGCAAAAGCATGACGCGGATGTGCAAATCCTTGAAGGTACTTCACATTCGTCGTTGCCAGGCACCTGCATCCGCGTGATGTTTCCTCGGCACAGAGCTGCGGACCACGACTTCGCGTGATCGCTCTCGAGCCACAGACCGTCGAGCCGAAAGCCCAGCATCGCGCGCATCAAGCCCCGACCTCCAATAGCCTAGGGAACAGTGTGCTTTTCGCGTAAACGGAAAAATTCAGTTTCAAAATTAAGTCTCAAGTAAGCAACACGTCAGTGTCTCGTCAGAGTTCTTGGCTACCTTGTAAACCGCTACAACCGGAATATATCGGGAAGCACTCGCACGGCGGCTCACCGCCGGACCCTCAACGAGGAGACACTATGAGCACGGTATCCCTAGACGCCCCTGGCGCGCCCGTTGCACCACGTCCTATGACCAAAGAGGAACGCAAAGTCATCTTCGCGTCCTCCTTAGGCACGGTTTTCGAGTGGTATGACTTCTACCTGTACGGATCGCTCGCTGCCATCATCGCAGTGCACTTCTTCTCCGGCGTGAACCCTACAGCGGCTTTTATTTTTGCATTGCTTGCGTTCGCGGCTGGCTTTGCCGTTCGTCCGTTTGGCGCGTTGGTGTTTGGTCGACTCGGAGATTTGGTGGGTCGAAAATATACCTTCCTGGTCACCATCGTCATCATGGGCCTGTCCACCTTTCTGGTGGGGGTACTGCCCAGCTATGCCAGCATCGGCATCACCGCCCCAGCCATTCTGATCGTGCTGCGCCTGTTGCAGGGCCTGGCCCTTGGGGGTGAATACGGCGGCGCCGCGACTTACGTGGCCGAACACGCCCCGCAGGGCAAGCGCGGCGCTTACACCGCGTGGATTCAAACTACCGCCACGCTAGGCCTGTTCCTGTCTCTGATCGTGATCATGGGCGTGCGCGGCGTCATGGACGAAGCGTCTTTCCGCGAATGGGGCTGGCGCATTCCGTTCCTGATCTCAGTCGTGCTCCTGGGCATCTCCGTATGGATTCGGATGCAACTGAACGAGTCGCCGACCTTCAAGCGCATGAAAGAAGAAGGCCGTGGCTCCAAAGCGCCGCTGACCGAGTCGTTTGGCCAATGGAAGAACTTGAAAGTGGTCATCCTGGCGCTGCTGGGTCTGACAGCCGGGCAGGCCGTCGTTTGGTACACCGGGCAATTCTATGCCCTCTTCTTCCTGACAAAGACACTGCAGGTCGACGCCACGACTGCTAACGTGCTGATTGCCCTGGCGCTGTTGATTGGTACACCTTTCTTCCTGATCTTTGGCACATTGTCCGACCGCATCGGGCGCAAACCCATCATCATGGCGGGTTGCTTGATCGCCGCGGTTACGTATTTCCCGTTGTTCCAGGGATTGACGCACTTCGCCAACCCTGCGCTTGAAAAAGCCCAGGCTTCCGCGCCGGTGACGGTCATTGCCGATCCGGCGACGTGTTCATTCCAGTTCAACCCGGTAGGTACGTCGGCTTTCACCAGCTCTTGCGATGTGATCAAGTCGTTTCTAGCCGGCAGCTCGGTGAACTATTCGAACGAGGCTGCACCTGCCGGTACGATCGCGAAAGTGCGGATCGGCAACGACGAATTCACCTCGTTTGAAGGCCAAGGCATGGCGCCCGCGGAATTCAAGGCACGAGCCGCGGAGCTGAACGCCTCACTGACCAAAGCCATCCGCGATCACGGCTATCCCGCCAAAGCCGATCCGGCGCAAATGAACAAGGTCATGGTGGTGGTGCTGCTGACCATTCTGGTCATCTACGTCACCATGGTCTATGGCCCGATCGCCGCGATGCTGGTGGAAATGTTCCCGACCCGCATCCGCTACACGTCCATGAGCCTGCCTTATCACATCGGCAATGGATGGTTCGGTGGGTTCTTGCCGCCCGTGGCGTTTGCCATCGTGGCTGCGACCGGGAATATCTACGATGGACTCTGGTACCCGATTATCATCGCCGTGATGACGCTGATCATCGGCACCTTGTTCGTACGCGAAACCAAAGACGTCGATATCAATCGCTAACCTTTCCCCGGCTGGCCAGGACTGCTGCGCCTGGTTGGCCTTTGTAAAGCTCCTCCGGGAGCTTTTTTTTTCGCCATTTATCCGCGTCGATTCAGGACCTTGTCAGACCTCGCGCATTAGACTGCAAGCTCAGAACACGGTCTTGCGCCATGTTGTCTGGCATTTGATCCCCAGTCGGACAATCGCAGGACTAGTTCTCTGACGCCAATGTCACGCCCCCCGCGAGCCTTTTTACGGTGTGGCATTGTGTGATCCTGTCCGGCCCGGCCTTATCAAGCCGGGCCTTTTTTTGCGTGCGACAAGCGCGCACGCTCGAACATCAGCGACGACGGCCCAACCCAATGATCAGTACACCGGCCACGACCGCGGCAATACCCGCCCACATCGGAATGGCAACGGACTTCTCCGTTTCGGCGGTTGCGCGTACCGAGCCGATCTGCAAGACCGTTTCCTCGCTGGTATAGCTGAACCCTTTATAAATCAATGCGGCAGCGCCAACGGCGATCAAAATCGCTCCAATCAGTGTCCCGAACTTCATAGTCCTTGTCCTTTATCGGTCAATGATGCGCGCGACAATACCAGATGCCTCATACGCTGTCAGTGACAGAACGCATCTTCATCCACATGCCGTAAAAAAGGGACAACGCTCGGGCCGCGACGCGGGCCGTCGTATAGAATCAACCCTTTTGCCCGACGCCATGTGGTTCAAGAATCTTAAGATCTACCGACTATCCGCACCGTGGACGCTGACCGGCGAACAGCTTGAAGAAAGCCTGGCGCGGCATGCCTATCAGTCTGGCAATAATCTCGAAATGCAATCCGTGGGTTGGATATCCCCGCGCGAAAACGCCGCCTTGTCGCATACCGTCAATCAGCAAATTCTGTTGACGCTGCGCGCCGAGAAAAAACTGCTGCCCACCACCGTGGTGAATCAGGTCGCCCGCGCCCGCGCGCAGGAAATCGAAGAGCAGCAAGGCTACAAGCCCGGTCGCAAGCAGATGAAGGAAATTAAAGAGCGCGTCACCGACGAGCTCTTGCCTAAAGCGTTCAGCGTCTATCGCGATACGCGTGTCTGGATCGACCCGGTCAATCACTGGCTGGTCATCGACGCCGCCGCCTCGGCCAAGGCCGACGAAGTCATCGGCCTGCTCGTCAAGACCATCGATCCGCTGCCGTTGGAAAACTTATACGTCGCGCAATCGCCCGCTGCCGCCATGACTGGCTGGCTCGCGGCCGACGAGCCGCCGCCAAACTTCACGATCGACCAAGACACCGAGTTACGCGCCTCGGGCGAGAGCCGAGCCGCGATCCGGTACGTCAAGCATTCGATCGACGTGGACGATGTACGCCGCCACATTCAGTCTGGCAAGCAATGCACGCGCTTGGCGCTGACTTGGGCCGATCGCGTGTCGTTCGTCCTGACCGAAGCGTTGGACGTCAAACGCGTGGCCCCCTTGGATGTGCTCAAGGAAGGCAACGACGCAGTCATGCAGAACGACGACGAGAAGTTCGACTCCGACATGGCGCTCATGACAGGCGAACTCGCCAAGCTGCTCGCGGACCTGACCGAAGCGCTCGGCGGCGAAAAACGCATCTAAAGCGGGCTCATCCCGCTGAAGGCTGATCCGCCGTCAGACACGACGGCGGATGCGAAGCCCACGGGGCAGCCAACGCCCCGCCATGCATCATTCGCGAGCTTGTGGCCAAGCCGCGCGAAGTCCGCATCATCCTGGATTCAGTCCAGTCCGTGGAAGATCGAATCGTCAGGGCCAACGTGCGACGGATGCTTCCAAGTCACATCGCGCATCGAATGCTGCACCAGCCCTTCCACGCCTAACAACACCGCGAAGATCGCCATACGGATGGGAATGCCGTTATCGGTTTGACGGAAGATCGCCAGACGCGGATCGGTGTTCAGATCCGTGCTCAGATCGTTCGCGCCCGGCCGGCTGTCGCGCGGCAACGGGTGCATGACGATCGTGTCGGGCCCGCAGTACGCATCGATCGTCGCCCGGCTGATTTGAAATTCCGGCGTATAGCCCTCGGTTTCTTCGTTAGCGAATCGCTCTTTCTGTACGCGGGTCGCGTAGATCACGTCCGCACCGGGCAGCCCTTCGGCCAGGCTGCTTTTCTGCTCGATCACGTTGTCATTACGGGTAGCCTGTTCAATGATGTACTCAGGCATTTCCAATCCGGGCGGCGAGATCAGCGTAAATTTGACGCCTTTGTACAAAGCCATCAGCTTGATCAGCGAATGCACGGTACGCCCGTATTTCAGATCTCCCACCATGGCGATATGCGCGCCATCAAGCAGCTTACCCAGACGCGAGAATTCGGTCAGGATGGTGTACAGATCCAACAAGGCTTGGCTCGGGTGCTCGCCAGGGCCATCGCCACCGTTCACCACGGGGATATTCGTCGCCTGGGCGAATTCGGCGACCGAGCCCTTGTCGGGATGACGAATTACCATCGCGTCCACATAACCGCTCATCACGCGGCTGGTGTCATAAATCGATTCGCCCTTTGCCATCGACGAAAAGGTAAATCCGGTCGTGTCGCATACCGACCCACCCAGACGACAAAACGCCGAGCCAAAGCTCACGCGGGTACGGGTGCTCGCCTCGAAAAACAGGTTGCCCAGCACAGCGCCTTCAAGAACGCGCGACACTTTCTGGCGGCGCGCAATGGGCTGCATCATGTCAGCCACGCGAAACAGGTCTTCCACGGATTCGCGCGTGAATTGATCGACAGACAGCAACTGATGCTTGCCATTGACGGCAATACGCTCCCGCAATGGGCCACCCTGTGCGCGTTGCGTATATTTTTCGAGCAGAGCACTGTTCTGCACGATCTCGCTGACAAAACGCTCGACCACCTCCGGCATCGCCCGGAATTCCTGCGAGCCCTCGGGCAACAACCAAGTGTCCAACGCACGGCGCTTGACGCCAATGCGGGTCGCGAATACGTCGCGCGTGAGATTAAGGCGGCGCATCGCGTCGCGGAGAAATGCTTGCTGAGAGATGGACATGAGGGCCCCGGAGATGAACAAAACGCATTGCGTAGACTGTACGCAATGCGTATATTAATCCCTCGTGTTTTGTACTCGCAAGCGCTTTTTAGCGAAAGCTTATCTTGCGTCTAGCGGCCTGCACACCGGCGTCGCCGTCTGAATTGACTGCTTAGCCGCCTGAACTTCCGCTTCGTCCCACATCCCCTCGCCTAGCACCATCACAGTGACGGTCGAGGTCGCGGGCCCGTCCGCTTGGGCGGTGATGATCTCCAAGATCTTCGCCGGCTCGGTCTGCTTGAACACTTGTACCTGGTTCGGCAAGCCTTTCTCTCCCAGGCTTTGGTGCGACTGATACACCACGCCGTAGGGATAGGCACGCTGCTCGTGACACACTCGCACGAACTCACCTGCCCGGCGATGCGCGGCCTGCACATCCGCCTGAACGGAAAAGGTTTCCGATGCGCCGGGCGCCTCGCCAGACATCAAACCCCGACTGGCGCAGCCGCTCATTGCCAAGGCCGCCGCCAAAGCTGTCAGGCCTAGTATGCGCATAACACCCTCTCTTTATTCATTCATCGATAAGAGCGCAATTATGCAACCAGCCCGGACTGACGCCAACCATCCTGCCGCGACCCGGTTGACACGCCGGCGCAATGTACGTGGACGCATTGTTGGGTTAGGATGAGAGCTATGGAAAATTCCTTTTTACCCGGCCAAGGCGACGACGGCTGGGGATGGCAACAAGCTTGCCATGGCCAAGCAGCGTTGGCGCTGTTTATCGATGACCTGCACCGTATCTTGCAGGCCCATGCCGCGCGTCGGCTAACGGGTGTTGCCCCTCTGAGCGTTGCCCAAAAACAGGTCGACAACCTGATTGCACGCTATGTGGAATTTCGCCGCGCGCCCGAAATCTTTGAAGGGCAGTCCGTCACGCTCAAAGAAGGCACGGACAAAGACGGCGTCTCTCATACCGTGCCTATTTTTTCTCCCCAATTGAAGCAAGCGCTCGTCGCGATGCTCAACCGTCCCGGCCGCGGAAGCTAGCGGCTTCCGCGAGTCCGATTTGCCGGCGTCAACGCATTGGGTTAGAACGTTCTGAGAATCCCCCGCACCTTGCCCTCCAGCTGGTGCAATTCACCTTCCAACGTTTCGCGCTTACCTGCAAGTGCACGCAGTTCATTTTCCGTAGCCTCCAACTGCGTGAGATAGCGCGAGCTCAAATCGCTGCTGGCCGGAACGGCGCGTAGGTTTTCCCGAATACGAGCCTGTTCGGAAACAAGGCGTTCCCGTGCATCTTCCCATTGATCCAGCGCGCGTTGAGCAGCCATTTGCTTTTGCCGCGCCTCGGACAATTCAACCAACTTAGCGCTCAGCACACGATCCGTGCTGGATGCCGACCAGGCCAGCAAAGCCTCCGGTTCGGTATCCGCAATCGCTATCGTATCGCGCCGCAGTTGCTCCTCGACCGCCTGTACGGTCTGGCTTGCGCCTTTGTCGACCGTCACTTTGAGGCGGTGATGTGTGGCGGTTTTGCCGTCACTGGCCGGCGATGAGAACGTCCATCCAGATCTGACCGGGTGTTCGATGATCACCGTACGTGGAGCGTCCATCGCCCCCGCCACCGTATAGTCGGTCACGTATCGGGCTTTCTGCGTCAAACGAAGCATACCGTCGACCACCTTGACCTCTGTGATTTCGTCTACAGGCTTGCGGTCTTCGGTGACGGTGACTTTGCGATCGATGGCGAAGCTCGCCAGACGCGTATCGGCGCCGGGCAAGCCCGCCAACTGTGCGTCGCCGGCATAGCCCGACCGCGCGTCGTAAATCGTGAGAATGCCGGCTGGCAGGCTCACGCCCGTATCGTTCGTGAGCATTAATGCGGCCACCGGATGGCGCTCTTGGCCTCCGGCCCTGTACAAGGACACCATGCTGGCGGGGATCTCAGCATCCAAAATAGGAATGGATAACGTATCGCCATTAGCGACATCGTAAGTCCCCGGCAATTCAAACGTGGCCGATACATCGCTTTCCGTTGCCGTGGACTGGCTGTCACGATCAATCGCGCCACCGCCGTAGTGCTGGGTCAAAATTCGATCAGGCGCCGCCTCAGCAGCGACGGCCACCGGCGCCGGCCGCGGAGCCTGCATTCGGGCAGCGGCGGCATAACTCGCCGCACGCTGTGCCTGCGCACGTTTTGTGAGATTGCCGGTATCTGCTTCCGGCACGGCATTCGCTGCGGTGTTCACGGGCAGATCCATGCGGTCACGCCAATACCACTGGTGCAAGCGCTGGCTTAACGTAACGGGCTCTGCTGAAGAGAGGATGATTTTTACGTTGCGCCAATCCTCACCGCTGGCGTTTTCGAGCACGGCCCAGGCTTGCAGGCGCGCTTTGCCATCTTCGCCTGCGACGACCTTATACGCCGTCTTCCAGATCGGCGCGGCGACCACATAGGATAGATCCACTCGCTGCGCGCCGTTACCTTTAACCTTGATCTGAATGGCGCGGGAGCGATCATTCTTGGCGCGAGCGATCGCTGAGGCAGCTTGAACGAGCTTGTCTCTAATACGCTCATCGTCCACCGTCACCATCGCATCGGGAGCAAGCTCAAGCGTCGCGATGGTGACGGCGCCCGACAGGACGGAAAGCAGGTACGCCTCGGCCCCATCCGCAGCAGTTCGGGGTTCAACGCCCAGGACTTGGCCTTGCACGGTTTTCCCTTGGCTGGTGACCGTCACCATCGCGCCCTGAATCGCATTTAGCAATGCAGGCACCGAGGCCAGCGACTCGGCTGTTACCGGCAGGCCTTTAAAGGTCTCGCTAAGGGGTTGCGGGCCGACCAGCGACAAATCCGCGATCACGGCGCTATCGTTATTGAGCACCAATGTTTTCAGAATATCGTCGACCTGCTCCAGGGGTACCTCAAGACGGACCACGCCGTCCTGATTCACCACCGCAGCACGCAATACTTCGGCCAGACCGCCCGACGACAAACGCACTTCCTTGATCGGACTGGTATCGGGCGTCGCCGCGAAAATAGCGCTCGGCGCGCTGGCGGCCACGAGCAAGGTGGTTGCTAGAAAACGAGCGTACATGGCATATCCCTGAGTAGGCCAGCACAGTGCCCAGGCTGGCAAGAGCTTAGTAACCAGTGCGTACTATATCCGCTTGCGGTCAATGCCATCGGCCTTGGGGGTCGCGCCAATGCAAAAAGCCCGACCACAAAGGATCGGGCTTTTTAAATCTGGTTGCGGGGGCAGGATTTGAACCTACGACCTTCGGGTTATGAGCCCGACGAGCTGCCAGACTGCTCCACCCCGCGTCTGATGAGATGAATCATAGCACAGGTTGTCGCACTGCATCAAGTGAAGGGCAATGGGCCGGTTGGATCCTGCCGAGTTAGCGCGTTTCAGTATCCGTGAAGCCTATGTAGCCCCAGACGTATGTCGATCGCGACCGCTCATAAATCATGCACTGCCGTGCATAAGCATCAGGAATGACCGCCCCGGGTAAACCCTTGGGTACAAAGCCCTTTTTGAGTCTGTGCCCAAGCTATCCCAAGGGTTGTCCACAGAAGCTGTGGGTAACTCCGCGCTAAAAAGGCGCGCTTACTTCAAAGCGGCCAAGACGCTATCGCGCACGCTTTCGAATCCCGCAACGTACTGAGGATTCTCAGAGGCGGCGAGCAGGTTCGAATAATTTTGCTCTAGCTGCGCCTCAATGGCTTCGCGCAGACCGGGCGACGACTTGGCCAAGTGCAGCATCGATGACAGGACCGAGTTCAAAGCGTCAATGCGACCACCTTGATGCGAAACGGTGTGCACGATCACAGCGATTTGTTCTTGCATGTCCATAGAGAAACCTCACAAAAAATAGCTTGGCGGGCATGCTAGCATGTTCGCCCCGCCGAGCCGCGAGGACTCCTTGCAGACTTGCATCGCGGCGGGACACACCGTGTAATAGCACTCATCTCATACATGGATATCACATGCTTCGTCCGCTCGCCTGCCTTTTGACCGCTACCCTGCTGAGCGCCTGCGCCAGCACGAGCCAAACTACGTCTGTCGGGCAAGACATGTATCGCCTCAGCTACAACGCTGGAGCCAAATGGCAAACCTGGGTCGAGGTTAAAAACATCGCGCGCGAACAGGCGATTGCTCATTGCCAATCTTTGGGCAAGCGAATGACAGACCCTAAAGTCACATCCAACCACGCAACGGGGCTTGCGCCTAAGGTCGCGACGATTGAATTTCTCTGTTCGCCGCTGCCGGCACAGAACAGCAACGCCAAAAACGATAAATCCTGATAGCCACCCGTTCTGTCAAGCAGTGTGGCTAGCGCAACTTTTCCCGCCAAATAGCGTGAATGCATAAATAAGCCGGCACCCATGACGAGCGCCGGCTGATGTATGAAGGCCGAAACTTAGCCTTCCCCTATAGAGCGATCGAGCAGATCAAGGAGCGTCAGTCGTCATGATGCCAACTAACTTGATCCTGCCTTGCTTATTTATAGGTTGACCTTCGAGATCTTGGACCCGTCAAGCGAAACGCCGGCCATCAGACCGCCGTTGTTCATCACAAAACCCACCACCGGCTGACGAACCGTGTTGCTATCGATGCTGCCATTGGCGCCGACATTGGCAATGGCGACAGTAGCATCAGCACCGACAGTCCAACCATTGCTATTGCGGAATTTCTGCAATGCTTCGTCCGTCATGAAGAGCAGAACGACAGCCTTCGATTGCGCGCCAGCCTGCAAGCCAATCGAGCCACCCGTCGTGCTGTAGTAGCCGGCATCCGCCCCATTCACGCGCAGTACGCCCTTGCCGTGTTCGGCGCCGACGATAAAGCTTGCGCTCAAGACCGATGGGAAGACCAAGACACCCTTGGCGCGCTGAACCAGCTCACGCGCCTGAGGAGACGTCTCGTACAACTTGGTCAGAGTCGCGTCGGTGGCGCTATTGAGTTCCTGGCGCTGCTCGGCCGCGCTGGCCGAAGCTTTGTTAGAGGTCATCGTGCAGCCGGAAAACAGCACACCGGCCATCGCAACGGAAACAGCAGCCACCGCAGCGCGACGCATCGTAGGAAATTTCGTACGCATAAACGCTCCTATCTTATGGTTGGGTAAGTTCTTCACTGTACTCGCACATCGGGAAAAAAACGTCGTCGGTGTGCAAGGCGCGCGTGGCAAAAGCAACAAATCAATACTCGTTCGCTCAGGCGAGCAGGATCGAACTGCTCAAATTTTGTTACTACCCGGGTGGTAGTCATTTTTGAAAAAGGCGCACGGATCGCCAGAGTAAGGCGCCGATACCCGCGCCACGATGAAAGCCGCGGGTGGCTGGCAAGCAGCGGCGAAAGCCAGCAAAAGGGCAAGCAAGGGGAACTGCAAAACCTCGCTTATACTGTATAAATACACAGTATTTTTATCATGCCGAATTGTCGCGTATCTCGCACCCACCTTCACGGGCGCCCCCTGAATCCAGCCGAATGGACCTGCGTGCCGGGGCCCGTCACTATGTACACGCTCTACCGGGAGTCGCAGAAGCGATGGGTTAATTGCCTGCGTATCGTGCGACAGAAAGCGGGCGGAGCGTCCGACGCATCGCCTTACCCGGATTTATGTGATGTGGAGCTATTGGCTTTCTCGACACACCAAGCGATGATGGTTGCTGGCTTCGAAGAAATTGTGGGGGCCCGATACTATCAAGGCTGGTACATCGTGTGGGAATGATTATTTCCCCCAAACCCCGCGCCTTTCAATTCGAATTTCCGATAAATTGATACTATTATTGTCTGATGAAGTGTAGCTTTATCCTCATCATCGGCTTAGCCCTCGGGCTTATTATCGGCGTCGCATTGGACAACGTCGTGAGCGGCATTGGGGTCGGGCTGGCGATTGCAATCGCGCTAGCAATCGAGAGAAATAGCTAACGCTTAATCGCACTCATATTGGAATCTACCTTCGATCTTCCATATCCTGACAAAGTCTATATTTCATAAACAAAATCAAAGACTTAAAGGATTTTTTAAGAAAATAATCAAGGCATTAACAGCGACCACATAATGAAACGAGGCCCCAATGCCTATATGGAGACTCGTTATGGCTTCGTTGACCCTTAATAATATTTTTGTATTAACGTTGGACGAGCACAATACCCTCCGAGCTGGAGGAGGAGCGGCCGGCCCATTTTTCATCACCAAACTCGACAATCCGGATGCCACCTCGTATCAAGTGGACAACCTACTCAATGTAGATAAGAACCATCTGGAGCAGTTCACGGTGGAGTATCTCGGCCGTACAGAAAATGGGATCATCGGACAGCTCAACGGCACGTACTATTATTTCACCAATGATTGGCTCTCAACGGGTGATGTGGTGACCTTGGAATTTGAGCCGTATATCTTGCCAGTCTGCTTTGTTAAAGGGACATTGATCACAACCCTGCGCGGAGAGGTGGCGATAGAAGATTTGATCCCGGGCGACAGTGTCATGGGAAGTTCGGGGTGGCGCCAGGTCAAATGGATAGGATGGCGTCATTATGGTGCCCTTGCCTTTATCGATCGCGACAATGCGGCGCGGATAGCTCCGATTCGAATCAGCGCCCATGCAATCGCGGAACGCGTACCCGATAGAGACCTGCTCTTATCACCGTGGCATCATTTGATGGTGGAAGGGAAACTAGTGCGCGCGGGCGACCTTTTGAACGGGCTAACCATTTCGCAGGAGAGCTCTATTTCCGCGGTGACCTATTACCACGTCGAACTGGACCAGTTTGATGTCATCATGGCCCACGGCGTCTATTCGGAATCATGGGCGGACGGCGGTAATCGCGATTTCTTTCAGAATGTCGATGTCACCGCGCTACGTCCGGAAGATAGGCAGCGTCGTCGTGCCCCACGACCAGGCTTCGATCACCTGGTGGTGCATAAGGGCAAGGAATTGGCAAACATTCAACGTCGGGTTGCAGAGCGGGCTGCAGCCACTTTGAATACGGCAAGGCCAGCAAAGAAGAAGGCCGCGTGATTCAGCGAGTCGGCAGAAGCTCGGACTTGCCGAGCAAGCTCGACATGGGTCTAGCAGCATCCTGAGGAGTGATACTCCGACATCGCTGCGACGCGGGATAATGAGATTCCGACAGCAAAAAACAAGGGGCTACGTGATCACACGTAACCCCTTGATTTCACTTGGTAGCCCCCCTCGGAGTCGAACCGAGCACCAACGGATTATGAGTCCGCTGCTCTAACCAGGCATGAGCTAGAGGGCCTTTTTAACCTGACTGCTTATTGCCCTTCCAGGAAGCTCTTGAGCTTATCAGCCCGGCTGGGGTGGCGCAGTTTGCGCAGTGCCTTCGCCTCTATTTGGCGAATGCGCTCGCGCGTAACGTCAAACTGTTTACCCACTTCTTCCAAGGTCTGGTCGGTGCTCATTTCGATACCGAAACGCATCCGCAAAACCTTGGCTTCACGCGGGGTGAGAGAGTCTAACACTTCTTTGACCACATCGCGCATCGAACCGTGCAATGCGGCATCCGAAGGCGCCAGGGTGGCGGTGTCTTCGATGAAATCGCCCAAGTGCGAATCGTCGTCGTCACCGATCGGCGTTTCCATGGAGATCGGCTCTTTGGCGATCTTCAGGATCTTGCGGATCTTGTCCTCGGGCATGTCCATCTTTTGCGCCAAGGTCGCGGGATCCGGCTCGCCGCCGGTCTCCTGCAGGATCTGACGGCTGATGCGGTTCATCTTGTTGATCGTTTCGATCATGTGAACCGGAATCCGGATGGTGCGGGCCTGGTCAGCAATCGAACGCGTGATGGCCTGACGGATCCACCATGTGGCGTAGGTCGAGAACTTGTAGCCGCGACGGTATTCGAACTTGTCCACTGCCTTCATCAAGCCGATGTTGCCTTCCTGGATCAGATCCAGGAACTGCAAGCCACGGTTGGTGTACTTCTTGGCGATAGAGATCACCAGACGCAGGTTGGCCTCGGTCATCTCACGCTTGGCTTTGCGAGCCTTGGCTTCGCCAGTGGCCATGCGCTTGTTGACGTCCTTCAGATCCTTGAGCGGCAGAACCACGCGTGTTTGCAGGTCGATCAGCTTTTGCTGCAATTCCTGCACGGCGGGAACGTGACGTTCAAGGGTCTCGGAATACGGATGGCCAGCAGCGACTTCGCTCAGGACCCATTCCAAGTTCGTTTCCTGGCCCGGGAAGACCTTGATGAAATGGCTGCGCGGCATGCCGGCGCGGTCCACGCAGGTATGCAACACGGCGCGCTCAAGCTGACGGACCTCTTCAACCTGGGCACGCAGCGTATCGGCGAGCTTTTCCACCATCTTGGCGGTAAAGCGGATGCCCATCATCTCGTTGAGGATGACTTCTTGCGCCTTGACGTAAATGTCGGATTTGTAGCCGTCCTTTTCGTACGACTCGCGCATCATGGCGAACTGCTTCGCGACGATGTCGAACTTGGCCAAGGCCTTGACGCGCAGGTCTTCGAGCTGCTTGCTCGACATGCCGCCAGCGGGGCCGTCATCGCTCTCTTCTTCGTCCGCGGTCACGCCAGCGCCGGCGTATTCTTCGCCGTCTTCCGGGTCAACCAGACCGTCGACGACTTCGTCGATCTGCGCTTGGCCTTCGCGCACGCGATCGACGTGGGCGAGGATTTCGTTGATGGTGGTCGGGCATGCCGAGATCGCCATCACCATGTGCTTCAGACCGTCTTCGATGCGCTTGGCGATTTCGATTTCGCCTTCGCGCGTCAGCAGCTCGACCGAACCCATTTCGCGCATATACATACGCACGGGGTCGGTAGTACGACCGAAGTCGGAATCCACCGTCGTCAGCGCGGCTTCGGCTTCGTCCTCGACGTCATCGTCGTTGGAGGCCACAGGCGCGTTTTCGCTCATCAGCAGCGTTTCGGCGTCGGGGGCTTGGTCGTAGACCGCGATCCCCATGTCGCTAAAGGTGCTGATGATGCCGTCAATGGCCTCGGCGTCCACCAGATCATCGGGCAGATGATCGTTGATTTCGCCATAGGTCAGGTAGCCGCGATCCTTGCCGAGCTTGATCAGCTGCTTGAGGCGGTTACGACGGGCTTCGTATTCTTCGGGCGAGACAGGGCCACGCGCGATGAGGTCCTTGGGATCACCCTTGCCGCGCTTGCCACCACGCTTGGGCGGCTTGAAATCGGGCAGGACTTCGCCGTCGCCGTCCATCGGATCGTCGAAAGCGTCGCTATCGTTGTTGGCGTTCTTCGCCGGGCGACCGGGACGACGACCGCTCGAGGGGCGCGCGCCACCACCGACCAGCTCGGCCAGTTTGTCCTCGGCCTTTTTGCGGGGGGACTTGACCGCTTTTTCGCCGGTGGCGGATTTCGCTGCTTTTTTGGCAGCGGTCTTCGTTGCCGTTTTGGAGACCTTCACCGCCGTTTTGGCAGGCGCTTTTTCCGCTGCCATGCTCACGACGCGTTTGGCCGTTTTGACCGGCGTATCGATTGCATCGTCTGCAGGGGAGGTTTTGCCTGATGTTCTGGTCATAGTCGCTTCCGTGGTCGTCGCAACCCGTGATTAGGGCTATTGCACCACAAGGACCGCATGCGCGCGCCAAAGCGCCGCATCCGATCCATGCGGGTAAAACAGGCCAGTTCGCAAAGCGGCGTGCGTTACATCGTCCGTAACGCGGACCCGGTTCCCGGATCCCACAGTTGTCCCATCTGGCCTCTTGGCCCTGAGACAGCTTGTATCGCACACTTGTATCGGCCGGGTCGCCTCGATGTTGTTGTAAGCTGTCTTGCCTGTGACAGGCTGGCAGTCAAAGGGGACTTTCAGAAATCCCATGCTGCTGCAATAGACACAGCTCTAACTCTCAACACCGCAGATCAATCCCGGACGATTTGCGTACTCGCCCTCGAATTGTAACTATCCAACTGATCTTTGATGCAATCTTAGTGGCAACTCTGTACGGAAAGTGCGCAATAAAGCGCGCTGGAGGCAGGTCGAATTCGCATTTTCAGCCGAATCCGATGCGCGCCAGGGCCAATACGCTCTGTAACCGCATGAAGCCAATCCGACACATCATGTCGTTGGAAAACCTTTGATTGTACCGTACTTACCGAATACCACCACTTTTTAAGACAGTAATCCGGGCAGACAGTTCCTGATATCGCTGTCGCGCGTCGTCCGTGGTCAGCCCGCTGGCGGCCAGCTTGGCCATTTCCGCGCGTGCCGCGTCGAATTCAATGCGCCGAAGCGCGTCGTCCCACTCGGTTTGTGGCTCGGGAAGATCTTCCTGGGCCAATAAATCCGCACGCAGGCTTTTGAGCACAGTAGCCAGATCGGAATCTGGATCGGCAGCCTCAAGCAGCGCCCCAACATGGCGGGCTCCACTGCTTTGGGCCAGCAGGATCAAATCCCTCACCAATCCTAAATGGGGACCCTTGTCCAAGATTTCAAGCTGCTCGTCTCCCATGCTGTCGACGAGCTCTGGGTGGGCGAGCAACAGGCTTAACAGGCGCTTGGCCATGGAAGGCATGGGGCGACGGCCTTCGTAACCGCCTATGTCATCGTCACGGCGCCCTTTCCACTTGCCCTTGCCGCCTTTCCAATCATTTTTCTTGACAAAGTTGCCCCCATTACGCTTGCGGTCCTGCCAGCCTCCCGCAGGCGCGGCGGCCGGGGACCAGGCATCGTCGTGACCTGGGGATGACTGGAATCCGCTTTCCGGAAACGACATGGCGTCGAAATCCGGGCCGATAGGCTCGTAATCGAAATCCGGAGGAGGCCCGTCGAATCCGCCGTACTCGTCCGACCAGCTATGCGCGGGCGCTGGCGCCACCGACGCCGTGGGGCCGCCAACAGCGGCGGACTTAGCAGCCGCCTGGGCCACGGGTGCGAATGGCCGTGCCGGCGCCTGAGCCAAAACCTGCGCCATTTCCTCGGGCGTTAACTGGACCTGACGCGCCATTTCGCGTTCGATTTGTAATCGCAGGGCACATTGGGGGATGGCGGCGAGCAGCGGTTTCGCCTCGTGCAGGCAGCTGGCGCGACCCTCGGCTTCGCCGAGATTGTGCCGCGAGCCGAGTTCTTCCAATAGGAAACGCGACAAGGCCGTGGCTTCGCCGAGGACTTCCCGGAAAGCCTGCGGACCCAGATCCCGCACATAGGAATCCGGATCGTGCTCGGCGGGCAAGAAGAGAAAGCGTATGGAGATATCGTCGCGTAGCAGCGGCAAACACGCCTGCAGCGCACGCCATGCCGCGCGACGGCCCGCCGCGTCGCCATCGAAACTGAAGACGACTTTATCGCTGGCGCGAAGCAATTTCTTGACGTGGTCGGGGGTGGTGGCAGTGCCCAGCGTGGCGACCGCATTGGCGATGCCCTGCTGCGCCAGACCGACCACATCCATGTAGCCCTCGACGACGATGACTTGGCCTTCCTTACGGATAGCCTGCCGCGCCTCCCAAAGCCCGTAGAGCTCCTGCCCCTTGGAAAAGAGCGGGGTTTCCGGGGAATTGAGATATTTGGGTTCGCCCTTGCCGATGATCCGACCGCCGAAGCCAATCAGGCTGCCGCGGGCGTTACGGATCGGGAACATGATCCGTTCACGAAAACGGTCGTAGCGGCGACCGTCCTCGGATTCGATCACGAGCCCGGCTTCAACAAGCGTCGGATCGTCGTAATGCTCAAAGACTTTAGACAGCCCATGTCGATCGGTGCCAGACCAGCCTAAGCCGAAATGTGCGGCGATTTCTCCCGTCAAACCACGATCTTTCAGATACTGAATCGCCGCGGGTGACGCGCGCAATTGACGCAGGTAATGCGCCTGAGCAGCATCCAGGACTTGGGTATGGCGGGAGGTTTCGGCTTTGCGACGCGCGGACTCGGCGTGTTGGCGAGGGTCGCGGTTTTCTTCGGGGACAGTCAGTCCCACCGAGCCGGCGAGTGTACGCACGGCCTCGGGGAAACTAGCACCCGTGTGCTCCATCAGGAAGGTGATGGCGCTGCCGTGCGCGCCGCAACCGAAACAGTGATAGAACTGTTTGGTCGGGCTGACGGTGAAAGACGGGCTTTTTTCGTTATGAAAGGGACATAAGCCAAGCAGGTTGGCCCCACCCTTTCGCAACTGTACATATCGCCCGACGACGTCTGCAACATCGACTCGGGCGAGTAAATCCTGAATGAATGATTCTGGAATCAATAAATTCGGGACTCAGAAATCAATACATGCGCGGAGGCAGTTGCTGGCTACGAATACGCTTGTAGTGGCGCTTGACGGCGGCGGCGTGCTTGCGCTTGCGCTCAGCCGTGGGCTTCTCGTAGAACTCGCGCGAACGCAGCTCGGTGAGCAAACCGGTCTTTTCGATGGTGCGCTTGAAGCGACGCAGAGCGGCTTCGAACGGCTCGTTTTCCTTCAGTCGGACAATAGGCATAAAGTAGTAGGCCTGCTTGGAATAACAAAGAGTTGATAAACACAGGGCGCGCTGACTGCAAGCCTGGCATGGTTTCTTGAGAGGTCTCTGCCCTATTCAGGCTCGTTTTTTGAGCCTGGCGACCCCTCGAACGAAGCGCCGCTAAGCAAAAAACTGCAATAAACCACGCCTGTGCACCCTGGCACCCCCCAATGGGGTTTAGCGATAACCAAAGATTCTAGCACGATCGGGCAAAATTTCCCAGCCAAAACGCGCCAGCGTGTTGGCACACCGGCTCGCCCGAGTGCTCGATTTACTCTTCGGAATGCTGGGTGGAGGAGCCTTTACGAATCCAGGCTTCCAATTGATGCGGACGCAGGCTGTCGTAATCCTCGAAAGGCTGGTGGATCCACGGGTTCGTCGGCAGTTTGTCCACATAGTAGTCGGGGATTGCCTTGGAATGACCTTTCCACCAGAGCACGGCACTGCGCAACTCGGTGATCTCGGGGAATTGCTGCTGGAGGTGTTCGCGCACACGATTGAAGGTCAATCCGGTGTCGACCATGTCGTCAACGAGCAACACCCGGCCGGCCGGCGCGCCCCGCGTGATGGTGATGAACTTGGCGATGTCCAGTTCGCCCTGCTTCGTGCCGGCGGCTTCGCGATAGCTGCTGGTGGCCAGAATGCCCAAGGGCACATCAAAGATACGCGACATCACGTCGCCCACGCGCACGCCCCCGCGCGCAAGACAAAGAATGAGGTCGAATTTCCAACCGGATTGATACACCTGCAGGGTCAGGCGCTCGATCAGGCGGTTGTACTTCTCCCAACTCACCCACACATGACTATCATCGTTGACGGGCGTGCTCATGGCAAAGATCTCCAAGCCTAAAAACAAAAAGGCCGCGGTCGACATTGCCGACGCGGCTATCAATCATAACCCGACGAACGCCGGGTTAAAAAATGGACGTCGCGGCACATCCACCAGGATGGCCGCGACCGTCTGGCGATCAGCCCTTTAACGGGTGACGCAGAACAATGGTTTCGTTGCGATCGGGGCCGGTGGACACGAGGTCGATCGGCACGCCGCAAACTTCCGAGACGCGTTCCAGATAACGGCGCGCGGCGGCGGGCAGCTTGTCGAACTCGGTGACGCCGACGGTCGATTCCGACCAGCCGGGCAGTTCTTCGAGCACCGCTTCGGCTTGGGCAACAGCATGCGCACCATAGGGCAGCACGTCGCGGAATTCGCCATTGACGCGGTAGCCGACGCCCAACTGGATTTTTTCCAGACCGTCGAGCACGTCGAGCTTGGTGATGCACAGGCCGGTGATACCGTTCAGACGAACCGAGCGCTTGAGCGCGGCGCCGTCGAACCAGCCGCAGCGACGCGGGCGGCCGGTGACCGAACCGAATTCCTTGCCAATGGTGGCCAGGCGCGTGCCGACTTCATCAACCAGCTCGGTCGGGAACGGACCCGAACCCACACGGGTCGTGTACGCCTTGGTGATACCGAGCACGTAGTCCAACGATTGCGGGCCAACACCGGCGCCAGCGGATGCAGCGCCAGCCAGGCAGTTGCTGCTGGTCACGAACGGATAGGTGCCGTGGTCCACGTCGAGCAGTGCGCCTTGGGCGCCTTCGAACAGCAGGCGCTGGCCGGATTGTTGCAGCGCGTACAGGTTGCTGGAGACGTCCTTGACCATCGGGGCGATGGCCGGAGCCAGCGCCATGGCCTGATCGCGCACTTCGTTGGCGGAGACAGCTTCGGCACCGAGGTATTTGGTCAGCACGAAGTTGTGGTAATCCAGCAGCTCGGCGAGTTTTTCATCGAACAGCGACGGATTGAAGAGATCCTGCACACGCAGCGCGCGGCGAGCGATCTTGTCTTCGTAGGCCGGGCCGATACCGCGTCCGGTGGTACCGATCTTGCCATCACCCTTGCGCGCTTCGCGGGCCTGGTCCACTGCAATGTGGAACGGCAGAATCAGGGGGCAGATTTCGGAAATCTGCAAACGCGAACGCACGTCCAGACCGGCGGCTTCGAGTTCTTCGATTTCCTTTAGCAGGGCTTCGGGCGAGAGCACCACACCGTTGCCGATGAAGCACGTGACGCCAGGGTGCATGATGCCCGAGGGGATCAGGCGCAGAATGGTTTTCTTGCCGTTGATCCACAGCGTATGGCCAGCATTGTGACCGCCTTGAAAACGCACCACGCCGGCGACGGATTCCGCCAGCCAGTCGACGATCTTGCCTTTACCTTCGTCACCCCATTGGGTGCCGATCACCACTACGTTCTTGCTCATTGTACGAATCGATATCGAGTTTCTCGGGAAATCCGGAAATCTCCCTGCGGCCCCCTCGCAACGAGAGGGAATCAGTTTTACAACGTTCGAACCACCCAGTTGCCGTCCTGTAAGGTCAGCTCACGGTCACAGATGAATTCGTCCTGGCTTTGCTCGTGGCCCGGCAGCACCTGCACGACGATCTCGCCTGAGTGTCGCAGCTGACGGACCGCGGCGACCAGCGCGGGATCCTGCCCCCACGGCGCACGCACAGCGCGCGCGCGATCGGCGGGAGGAAGTCCACGCGCGAGCTTGCGCAAATCCAGACTAAAGCCTGTGGCCGGGCGGGCCCGTCCAAAGGCGCGGCTGACGTCGTCGTAACGGCCGCCACTCACTAAAGCATCGTGCCAGCCTTCGGCGTAGAGCGCGAAGGTGACACCCGAGTGGTAGCCATAGCCGCCAATGTCGGCCAGATCCACCCCGCATTCAACTCCGGGGATGGCATCCATAATTTTCTGCAATGCGTCCAGCGCGGCAGTCACACCCGGCAATGACGGGAGTTCGCTGCGCGCCTGTGCCATCGTTTCCGGGCCGCCGTAAAGGCCAGCCAGGCATTTCAGTGCCGCCACGGTATCCGCGCGCACGCCGCTGCCGTCCTCGGCCAATGCGGCCAAGCCGGGCACGTCTTTCTCGCGCAGCAGCAAGATGATGTCTTTGGCACGCGCGCTCGCCGCCGGATCCGCGTCGATCACCGCGCGCGCAACCCCGGGATGACAGAGTGCCAGGCGCGGCTGATTGACGCCAGCCGTGGCCAGCGTTTCCAGCACCAAGGAGATGATCTCGAGATCCGCCTCGAAACCGGCATGGCCGTAGATCTCGGCGCCTATCTGCAGCAGCTCGCGGCTCGAGAGCAGATCCGCCGGCCGCGCATGCAGCACGTTGCCGCAATAGCAAAGCCGCGTGACGCCGGCACGATTTAGCAAATGCGCGTCGATACGCGTGACCTGTGGCGTCATGTCCGCTCGCACGCCCAGCGTGCGTCCGGAGAGCTGATCGACCAGTTTGCAGGTGCGCAGATCCAGATCGCTGCCGGTACCCGACAGCAACGAATCAATGTATTCGACCAGGGGAGGCGCCACTAGCTCGAAACCGTAACTACGGTAGAGATCGAGCAGCTTGCGGCGTAGTTCCTCGATGCGCCGAGCCTCTGCCGGAAGGACATCGGCGAGGCTTTCGGGCAGCAACCAGTTACCCATGAATGTTTACCTGAATGACTACTAATGACATGCGTGAACGACGCCCAAAACAAAAGCGGCTGAGCGGGCGTAAGCCCACTCAGCCGCCTGAGGATTGTTTCTAGCTTACGCGTTATTGTACATGGTTTGCGCGCAGGGGGATCAGTTTGCCGGGGCTGTGTTGCCGGTGGAGTTCTTCATGAACTGGAAGTACTCGGAGCTCGGGTCCACCACCAGCACGTCGCTGGGCTTGGAGAACGACGAACGGTAGGCTTCCAGGCTCTTGTAGAACGTGTAGAAATCCGGGTTCTTGCCAAAGGCTTCGGCGTAGATCTGGCTAGCCTGCGCATCGCCCTCACCCATCGCTGTCTGGGCTTTGGCGTAGGCTTCCGCAAGAATGACTTCGCGTTGACGATCGGCTTCGGCGCGGATCTTTTCGCTTTCGGCGGCACCGATGGAGCGCAGCTCGTTGGCCACGCGGGTACGCTCGGCTTCCATCCGACGATAGACGGATTCGGAGATTTCCGGCGCGAACTCGATGCGGCGCAAGCGTACGTCCACGACCTGCACGCCCAAGGGCTCGGCGCGCTTGGCAACCGTGGTGAGTATCTCTGTCATGATCTTGTCACGCTCGGCCGAGACGACTTCTTTCACGGTACGCACGTTGACCGATGCGTTCAGTGCGTCGCGAATCTGAGCCTGCAGGCGTTCCTGGGCGGCACGCTCGTTGCCGCCGAAGGTCACGTAGTACAAGCGTGGATCGGCGATGCGCCACTTGACGTAGGAGTCGATCAGCAGGTTCTTCTTTTCAGAGGTCTGGATACGCTCGGCGTCGTTGGACTCGATGGTCAGGATACGTTTGTCCAGCGTGACGACGTTTTGGAACGGCGGCGGGGCCTTGAAGTAGAGGCCAGGTTCGCTGATGACTTTACGGACTTCACCCAGGGTAAAGACCAGGGCGTAGTCGCGCTCGCGCACGATAAATACGCAGGATGATAAGGCGGCCAGCACGAGAAGCAGGCCGACCAGGATGGGCATAAAACGTTGCATGATCTTGGGCTCCTCCGGATTAGCGCGTCAGACGATCGCGGGACAGCGTGTTGTTGCTGCTACCCGTCGTGTTGCTACCGGAATTGCCGGACGAACTGGTGGTACCGCCGGTACGCACCGGAGGCTGAGGAACGGTGGGCTGGCTGGCGCCAGGCAGCGACGTGGTCGGCACAGACGACCCCGACGCGTCACGCGCGCTTTGCTGCATGATCTTGTCGATCGGCAAATACAGGATGTTGTTGCCGTCCTTGGTGTCGACCAGCACCTTGCTGGCGCGCGTGAAGATCTGCTGCATGGTCTCCAGGTAGAGACGCTCGCGCATGATCTGGGGCGCCTTTTCGTATTCCGTCAAAATGCTGTTGAAGCGTGCGGCATCACCGCGCGCGTCACCCAGAACCTTGGCGCGATAGCCTTCGGCTTGCTCCAACATGCGTGAAGCTTGACCGCCAGCCATCGGGATCACCTGGTTGGCGTAGGCCTGACCTTCGTTGATTTGACGCTCGCGATCCTGGCCGGCCTTGACCGCATCGTCAAACGCGGCTTGGACCTGCTCGGGCGGCTGCACGTTCTGGATAGCGACCGTGCTGATCTGGATGCCGGAGTTGTAGCGATCGAGGATCTGCTGCATCAGATTCTGAACCTCGACGGCAACCTCGGTACGGCCTTCGTACAGGACGAAGTCCATGGGTTTTTTGCCCACGATCTCGCGCATGGCGGTCTCGGAGGCCTGACGCACGGACTCGTCCGGGTCGCGCATCTTGAACAGATAGTCGGGCGCCCCATCGGCGCGCAGGCGATACTGCACGACGAACTGCATATCGACGATGTTTTCGTCGGTGGTCAGCATCAAGGCCTCGGGCAGCACCTTGTTGCGGGAACCGCCGCGGAAACCGACTTCGAAGGTACGCAACTGGGAAATATTGACGGCTGTTTCATCCTGAATGGGATACGGCAGACGCCATTGGAAACCGGCTTGCGTCGTCTTGATGTATTTGCCGAATTGCGTGACGACGGCAACCTGGCCTTCCTGGACGATATAGAAGCCGCTGGCCAGCCATAACAGCACCGCGGCCCCGGCGATCACCCCGAAGCCTATCTTGGCGCCACGCGGCGACGGCGTCATGCCGCCCCGGCCACCACCAGACGGACGACCCCCGCCACCGCCTTTGCGACCAAAGAGCGACCCGATGCGATTGTTAAAGTCGCGCCAGACCTCGTCGAGGTCGGGTGGACCTTCTCCGGGGCCCTTGGGCCGTTTGGGCGGCTCAGAGCCATTGTTATTGCCGCGACCCCAGCCCGGGTCATTCAGATTGAAGAGTTTGGTAATTCGAGGCATTGTTTCCCACGATCTGACCGGTCTCTGCAATTGCCCCGCGCAACGCATCCAGACCGGCGCGCTCGGTAGCGCTTACGAATACTCGCGCAATCGTACCATGCGCATCGCGCTCTACCCGAGGCTCGAGTCCGGCACGATCTATCTTGTTGTGTACGAGAATGGTGGGGATGGACCCCGCGCCGATCTCGGTGAGAACTTTGTTGACTTCGGCAATCTGCTCGTCGCGTTGCGGACTCGCGGCATCGACCACGTGCAGCAGCAAGTCGGCGTGGATGGTTTCTTCGAGGGTGGCGCGGAACGCGGCGATCAGATTGGGTGGCAGGTCGCGGATGAATCCGACTGTGTCTGACAGCACAACAGAGCCCGTGCCTTCGATCCAGATGCGTCGCGTGGTGGTGTCCAACGTGGCGAACAATTGATCGGCGGCGTAGGCGCCAGCGCGCGTCATGGCGTTGAATAAGGTGGATTTACCGGCGTTGGTATAGCCGACCAACGACACGGACAGCGCACCACCTCGTGCCCTGGAACGGCGCTGGGTGACGCGCTGGCGCTCAACGCGGTCGAGACGCTCGCGTAGAACTTTGACCTTGGCGCCGATCATGCGGCGGTCCATTTCCAACTGCGATTCACCCGGGCCGCGCATGCCGATCCCGCCACGCTGACGTTCCAAGTGAGTCCACATGCGAGTCAGGCGCGTGACCAGATGCTGCAGTTGAGCAAGCTCGACTTGCAGCTTACCCTCGTGACTTTTGGCGCGCAGGGCAAAAATATCCAGGATCAGAGCGACGCGGTCCACCACGCGCAGATTGAACTCCCGCTCGAGGTTACGCTGCTGAGCCGGGGACAAGGGCTGATCGAACAGCACGATGTCGGCCAGCAGAGCCTGAGCGGTGGCGACGGCTTCCTGGACTTTGCCGGAGCCGATGAAAAACTTGGCGTCCGGACGATCGCGCCGGGACGTGACCGTACCGACGATTTCGGCGCCAGCGCCGCGCGCGAGCATGGCGAATTCTTCGGCATGCGCGACGAAATCTGGGTTGCCCAGATCGACACTAATGATCAGTGCGCGCATAAATGCCCCCCACTACAGCGAAAATGCCCGCCAACACGAATTGTGCGGCGGGCAGAAAAAGGTACAGCCGGAGCTTGACGATTATTCAGCGGGAACTTCCACCTGAAAATTGACGGCACGCGCGGGAACCACGGTCGAGATAGCGTGCTTGTAAACCATCTGGGTGACGGTGTTACGCAGCAACACGACGTATTGGTCGAACGATTCGATCTGTCCTTGCAGCTTGATACCGTTGACGAGGTAGATCGACACGGGCACATGTTCTTTGCGCAGCGTGTTCAGAAACGGGTCTTGCAGAGTTTGCCCTTTATTGCTCATTGGCCAGGCTCCATTTGTTTGTTTTGAGTGGTGGCAGACGCCGAAAGACGTACTCTACAAGGTTTTAAGGGGCTGTGCCACTTGGCCTGCAGAGCAAATTCTTTCATAAAGTGTCTGAATTGTTATGACCGGGCAAGTCGCCTTGCCCTACTACTCAGACTGCGAGAACAGTCTTGAGAGTCTCGATCAGCCGCGCGCATTGAGATTCGGTGCCCACGGTAATCCGTAGGAACTGATCAATGCGCGGCGACTTGAAGTGTCGCACGATGATACTGCGCTCGCGCAATGCCGCCGCAAGTTTCGCGCCGTCATGCGCCGGATGGCGAGCGAACACGAAATTGGCGGCCGACGGCAGCACCTCGAACCCTAACGCCTGCAAGTCAGCGACCAGCGTCTCGCGCGTGTTGATCACGTATTGGCAGGCCTGTTCGAAATACTCCTTATCTTCGATCGCGGCGATGGCGCCGGCTTCGGCGATACGGTCGATGGGATAGGAGTTAAAGCTGTTTTTGACACGCTCGAGCGCTTCGATTAACACCCGATTTCCGACCGCGAAACCCACACGCAGCCCGGCAAGTGAGCGCGACTTGGAAAGCGTCTGAATAACAAGGAGGTTGTCGTGCCGCGAGACCAGCTGCGTGGCGGATTCCGCGCCAAAATCGACATAGGCCTCGTCAATCACCACGACGATATCGGGATTGGCAGACAGGATGCGTTCGATATCCGCCAACGGCAAAGCGCGGCCCGTCGGTGCGTTCGGATTCGGAAATATGATGGCCCCGGCGTTACGACCTGCTTCGGGCAGGTAGTCGCGCACATCGATGCTGAAATCCGCCGTAAGCGGTACCGCTTCGTAATTGATGCGGTACAGGCCGCAATACACCGGATAGAAGCTGTACGTAATATCGGGGAACAGCAACGGCCCATCGTGCTTAAGCAACGCCAGGAAGGTATGCGCGAGGATCTCGTCCGAGCCATTGCCGATGAACACCTGGTCGGGTTGAACCTGGCAGTGCGCGGCCACGGCGGCGCGTAGGCGCTCGGAGCCGGGATCGGGATAGAGCTTTAGCGATTCCGTGCAGGCCGCTTGCATGGCTTGCAGGGCCTTCGGCGAAGGCCCCCATGGATGCTCGTTGGTGTTGAGCTTGACCAGATCGGGCAGCTTGGGCTGCTCGCCCGGTACGTATGGGCTGAGTTCACCGACGACAGAACTCCAGAACCGACTCATGCTCAGTTTTCCTGCGTGTAAGGGTTATGCGACGACTTGAATTCGATACGCATTGGCGTACCAGCGAGCTTGAAAGCCGCGCGAAACCGGGTTTCCAAATAGCGGCGGTACGAATCCGGAATTGCATCGAGCGCATTGCCGTGGATGACGACCAAGGGGGGGTTCTGTCCGCCTTGGTGCGCATAGCGCATTTTCGGACGGAAGATCCCTTTGCGTGGTGGCGGCTGCTGTTCAACGGCGGCCTGCAACTCGCGGGTAAGTTTCGGCGTCGACAGCTTGGCGAACGCGGCGGCGTGCGCGGACACGACGGATTTCATCAGGGGTTTGATGCCCTGCCCTTTGAGCGCCGAGATGGTGTGGGTGGGCGCAAACGACAGAAAGCGCAACTTGCGATTGAATTCGCGCTCGATGCGCTCGCGCTGATCGACGTCCAGGCCGTCCCATTTGTTGATGGCGACGACGACGGCACGGCCGGTCTCCAGGACAAACCCGGCAATGTGGGCATCTTGCTCGGAGACCTCGCTTTGCGCGTCCAACACCAGCAAGACCACATTGCTCGCCTCGATCGCTTGCAAGGTCTTGATGACGGAGAATTTTTCGACCGCCTCGAATACCTTGCCACGGCGACGCAGGCCGGCGGTGTCGATCAGCGTGAACTTTCGTCCGTCACGCTCGAAATCGATTTCGATCGCGTCTCGCGTGGTGCCCGGCATATCGAAGGCGATCACGCGCTCTTCACCCATCAAGGTGTTGATCAGCGTGGACTTGCCGACGTTGGGTCGGCCGACAATGGCCAGTTTGATGCGATGATCGACGGGAGCTTCGTCTTGGCCTTCCGATTCGGGGTCGGCCTCGGGCTCGCCCAGACCATCCAAGGCCAGTTCGATCAGATCGACGATGCCGTCGCCGTGCGCCGCGGAAATCGGGAACGGCGTGCCCAGGCCGAGTTCATGGAACTCGCTCGTGGCATTGCCCACACCCATGCCTTCGGCCTTGTTGACCGCGAGGATGACGCGACGCTGGCCGGACTTGCGCAGCAACTGGGCGATTTCGTGATCATGGGCGTTTACACCCGCACGGGCATCCACCAGGAACACGACAACATCGGCCTCGGCGATTGCCTGGGCAGTCTGACGCGCCATTTCGCGCAGGATGCCGGTCTTGGCCACCGGTTCAAAGCCGCCGGTATCAATAACGATAAAGGGCTTTTCGCCCACCCTGCCCTCGCCGTAATGGCGATCGCGCGTCAGGCCGGAATAATCGGCAACCAGCGCAGCGCGCGAACGCGTCAGGCGGTTGAAAAGGGTCGATTTCCCCACATTGGGGCGACCGACCAGGGCGACGACGGGCTTGAAAGACACTGTTGAGCCAAAAAAAGAAAGTTAGTTAATGCCTAAAAGCACAAGGTTGCCGTTGCCGGTTTGCACCAGCACACCGGAGGGTGTGGCCTGCAGCGGCGAGACAATGGCGCCGCCGCCCACGGACATGCGGGCGAGCAGACTGCCGTCGCTGCTGGACAGGAAATGCACATAGCCATCCAAATCCCCCACGGCGATAGCACCGTTCAGTGCGGCCGGCGCGGTGAGCTTGCGGTTCTTCAGCGCGGATTGCTTCCAGACGTTGTTGCCGTTATCCAGTGCAAAGGCGTTGACGACACTGTTCTGATCCGGAGCGTAAGCGAAACGGCCATCGATGACCATGCCGCTGGCGCTGGAGTAGTCCTTGGCCCACATGGGACGCCCGCCTTGGCTGACGTTAAAGCATACGATACGCCCTTGATAGGCGACTGCGCAAAGCAGCCCCGGCGGAGCCAGCTGAGGCTCACCGACCACATCGGTCAGACGCTCGAGATCGCTGGTACCACGCGGCGTGGCGACCGTGCCTTCCCATTGGACGTTGCCGCTGCCGACGTTGATGGCCAGCAATTTACCGCCGGGCATCCCGGTGATGACCAAGCCTTCGGCCAGGACCATCTGCGCACTGCTTCGCAGGGCCAACGCCGGACCGGGGCGCTGCAAGCTCCAGAGCCGCTCGCCGGTTTCGACGTTATAGGCCTGAATGCGATAGTCGCCACTGCGCACGATGACGGCGCCGTAACCCACCGCTGGCGGAATATCCACGTCGCTGCTGGCTTGGGCTTTCCATTTCACTTTGCCCGTGTCATCGAATGCCACGAGCGCGCCGGTGGGTGAAGCAACGACCGTGGTCGTGCCATCGCTGCCCGGACCGGCCGAGAGCTTCATGTCCGCATCCGCTTTCCACAAAGTGCGGCCGCTGGCCAGATCGACCTTGACCACCATGCCGTTGGGCGTGGCGGCATACACCTGATCGCCGACCACAGCAGGCACAAAGCCCAGGCCCGAGCCGCTGCCTATAGATGTCGACCAGACCGAGCGCACGGAAAGGCCCGGCGCATACTCGGTCAAGGGCGCGGGCTCATAACGGTCGTCATTGCTCGAAAACAAGGAGCAACCGCCCAGCACCATGAGGCTGGCAGCGAACGCTGCACATCTGACCGCACGAGGAAAACGGAAATAAGTCATACCATCACGCTCCGCTGAGGGCATCCAGTTTCAGTTGCACGACCTGACGCAAGGGGTCCGAGGCAGGCATGCCGTCCAGCGCGGTTTGCCATGCCTGACGCGCCTCGTCGGCCTTGCCCTGCGCGGCGAGTATGTCCCCACGCCGATCGGCATAGAGCGCGGCGAAAGGCGCCGGAGGGTTATTCAACTGTGCCAAAGCGGCGTCGTATTGTTTTTCATCCAGCAGCAGGCTGGCCAGCCGTTCGCGCGCGACGGGCTGCAAAGCGGGATGCTTGGATTGCCCTGCCAGCCACTCGAGTTGTTCCCGGGCGCCGGCCACGTCCTTTTGCTGGATCAGCGCGGTCGCCGCGACGAGTGCGCCACGCGATGCATAGCCGGTGGCGGGATAGTCTTTACGCAAGGTAGCGGCAGCCGCCTTGATACGGGCCACGGATTCGGGGCCGTTCAGGCTGGCGGCGTCTTCCAATGCCTCGAAGTAACCCATCGCTTGATTGGCGCGGTGGTTTTGATAGGCCTGCCAGCCCCACCAGCCGCCCCACGCGAGCGCGACAATGACCAGCAGCGACATGATCAGCGTGCCGTAGCGGTTCCACCAAGCCTTGATGGCGTCTAGTTGTTCCTGTTCTTCGAGATCGTATGCCATGCTTACCTTAGGATTTCAAAACGTCTGCCAAACGGTCGAGTGCGATTTGTTGTTGGGACCCTTCACTGCCTGCCTCGGCACGCAGGAATTTGACGCTTGCCGTTTGCGAAGCAACCTCATCGGCACCAAGGATAACCGCAACACGGGCGCCGCTGGCATCGGCGCGTTTGAATTGCGATTTGAAACTGGCCGAGCCAGCGTGCACGATGACCGAAAAACCGGCGTCGCGCAATTGCTCACCCACGCGGGCAGCGAGGCGTTGCGCGTCTGGACCTTGATGGACGACATAAATTTCGCACTCTGGCGGGATGTCGATGGACGCGGTTTGCGAGCAGAGATCGAGCAGACGCTCCACCCCGATGGCGAAACCGATGGCCGGTGCGGGCTTGCCGCCCAGCAGCTCGATCAAGCCATCGTAGCGACCGCCACCGCACACCGTGCCCTGGGAACCAAGGCGATCCGTGACCCACTCGAAAACGGTGGAGTTGTAGTAATCCAGGCCACGCACCAGACGTGGATTTAGACGATATTCGATGCCCGCGTCGCCCAGCAGTTGGCACAGGCCATCGAAGTGCGTACGCGACTCGTCGCCGAGGAAATCAAACAGGCGCGGGGCGCTATCGGCCATGGCCTGCATGGCGGGGTTTTTCGTGTCCAGCACGCGCAGCGGGTTGGAGTACATGCGACGCTGACCGTCTTCGTCGAGCACGTCGCGGTGCTGTTCCAGGTGAGCGATCAAAGCAGCGCGGTGAGCGGCGCGCTCGGCGGGCTGACCCAACGAGTTCAGTTCGAGGCGTACATCGGTCAGGCCCAGGCGTTTCCACAAACGCGACAGCATCACGATGAGTTCGGCATCGATATCGGGACCGGCGAAACCCAGGGCCTCGACGTCGATCTGATGGAACTGACGATAGCGGCCGCGTTGCGGGCGCTCGTGACGGAACGCCGGGCCAATGCTGTAGACACGCTGCGGGCGATCGTAGAGCAGATTGTGCTCGATGGCCGCACGCACGACGCCCGCGGTCATCTCGGGGCGCATCGTGAGCGAATCGCCATTGAGCGAATCGGTGAACGTGTACATCTCTTTCTCGACGATGTCGGTCACCTCGCCGATGCCGCGCGTAAAGAGACGCGTATGCTCCAGGATCGGCATGCGCACATTGCGATAGCCGTAGCTGCGCAGCCAATCACGCACGATTTCTTCGAATTGCTCCCAGCGGGTACCCTCGCCAGGCAGGACATCGTTCATACCGCGGACCGCGGCGATTTTCTGAAACGCTTGCGTCATCTTTATCATGCCGGAACGGATCGCCAAGCAATCCGGCTCACGGCTCAACCCTTATTCTATTGAGAAGCCTGTGCGCCATAACGACGCGCGACATAGTCCTCGACAATGGTCTGAAATTCTTCGGCGATGTAATCGCCCTTGAGCGTGACCGTGCGTTCGCCATCGATAAACACGGGCGCGGCGGGCACCTCGCCGGTACCCGGCAAGCTGATGCCGATATCGGCATGACGGCTTTCGCCAGGACCGTTGACCACGCAACCCATGACGGCAACGTTCATGGTTTCAACACCAGGGTATTGCGCGCGCCACACCGGCATCTGCCGGCGCAAATAGGACTGGATGCTATCGGCCAGTTCCTGGAAAAACGTGCTGCTGGTGCGTCCGCAACCAGGACATGCCACAACCATGGGGGTGAAGGCACGCAGGTTCATGGTTTGCAGGATTTCCTGCGCGACCACGACTTCACGTGTACGGTCTCCACCAGGCTCGGGCGTGAGCGAGATGCGGATGGTGTCGCCTATGCCCTGTTGCAGCAAGACCGACAACGCCGCCGTCGAGGCGACGATGCCCTTGCTGCCCATGCCGGCTTCGGTCAGCCCCAGGTGCAGGGGATAATCGCAGCGCGAGGACAGATCCTTGTACACGGCGATGAGGTCTTGCACATGGCTGACCTTGCAGGAAAGCACGATGGCGTCGCCACGCAGACCCAGTTCCTCGGCGCGGCGGGCGTTACTGATCGCGGATACGACGAGCGCATCGCGCATGACGGCCTGGGCTTCCCAAGGCTGCGCGCGACGGCTGTTCTCGTCCATCTTGCGCGCCATCAATTCGTGATCCAGGCTGCCCCAGTTCACACCGATACGCACCGGCTTGTCATAGCGGCAAGCGACTTCGATCATTTGCGCGAAGTTGTCGTCTCGACGTTTGCCGCCGCCCATGTTGCCGGGATTGATCCGGTATTTGGACAGCGCCTGCGCGCATTCCGGAAACTGCGTCAGAAGCTTGTGGCCGTTGTAGTGAAAATCGCCGACTAGCGGCACCGACACGCCCATCCGATCGAGCTGTTCGCGAATCGCGATGACCTCGCGGGCAGCCTCGGGCGTGTTGACGGTGATGCGGACCAGCTCGGAGCCGGCCTGTGCGAGTTCTTTGACTTGTATCGCCGTGGCGATCGCGTCGGCCGTATCCGTATTGGTCATGGACTGCACGACCACGGGCGCCTGTCCGCCGATATGGACGACGCGCTCCCCCCATTTCACTGCCACCGCTCGGGTGGCGCGGCGCGGCGAGGCGCCGACTTCGGGCGGCGGAGTATCTGGGCCAGGCAAAGGCTGCTCTTGCATGCGTGTAGTGAATTACGATTGTGCGCCGGCTAACCACGAAGGCAGCCAGTCGGCGGGGATCCAATGCTGCCATACGGCGTAAGCAAACAACCCGGCCAGCAGCGCCAAGATGACAAACGTCCAGCCCCACGAGGAGCCACCGCGATCCTCGCCCGAGCCATTGACAGCCACCGGTACGGTACGGGATTCACGGTGCACCGAACCGGGCGCCGACAACGCACCGACATGGCTTTCGACCGATGCGATCAGCGCGGCAGGGTCAGTTTCCAGCAAGCGCGCGTAGCTGCGGATCAAGCCTCGCAGCGACATGCCCTTGGGTAATTTATCCCATTGCTCTGCTTCGAGCGCTTCGATCTGGCGGGGAGCGAACTTGATTCGTTCGGAGACGTCTTCGAGGGACAGTCCGCGCGCTGCGCGCAGCGTTTTCAACGATTCCCCAACAGACACGACACCGTCAGTCTTGGCCGCAGCCGGCGACGTCGTGGGACGTGCTGGAATCGCTGCGGAATTAAGCCCCTCTGTCATGCCTGCACCTGTGCAATAGGAATCGTACGAGCCGCGTTACGCTGGGCCACGCGAGTGCGATCTCGAACCTCGCCGGCGAGCTGGCCGCAAGCCGCGTCGATGTCATCACCGCGCGTCTTGCGCACGGTGGTGACGATGCCAGCATCCATGAGACGCTGAGCAAAGACCTTGACGCGCGCGGCGGGCGAGCGCTTCAGACCGGAGGCCGGGAACGGGTTAAAGGGGATCAGGTTGAGCTTGCAGCGCACCTGACGCGCTACCTGGATGAGCGCTTTGGCATGCTGGTCGGTGTCGTTGACGCCATCCAGCATGCAGTATTCGAAAGTGATGAAATCCCGCGGGGCATGCTCGAGATAGCGTTCGCACGCCGCGAGCAACTCCGCCAAGGGATACTTTTTATTCAACGGCACCAGCTCGTCGCGCAGATCGTCGGTGGGCGCATGCAGCGAAACGGCAAGCGCGACCGGACAGTCCTGTGCGAGGCGGTCCATCATAGGGACCACGCCGGAGGTGGATACGGTCACACGACGGCGCGATAGACCATAGGCATTGTCATCGAGCATCAAGCGCAACGCGGGCACCAACTGATCGTAGTTGAGCAAAGGCTCGCCCATGCCCATCATGACCACATTGCTGATCACACGCGTGTCTTCGCCGCGCGCGCCGTTCAGTCGAGCGCTGCTGGCGTCGGCTTCGAGTATGCGTTTGGCCCACCACAGCTGACCGATGATCTCGCTGGTGCGCAGATTGCGATTAAAGCCTTGGTGGCCGGTAGAACAGAAACGGCAGTTGACCGCACAGCCGGCCTGGCTGGACACGCATAGCGTGCCGCGGTCGTCTTCGGGGATGAAGACCGTTTCGATGGCATTGCCCTGCCCGACGTCGAACAGCCACTTGCGCGTGCCGTCGGACGAGCGCTGCTCGGTATTGACCGGCGGCGCCTCGATCGTGCAGTGCTCAGCCAGTTGCCCGCGAAATTCGCGAGCGAGGTCGGTCATGGCGTCGAACGTGTCAGCACCGCGCTGGTGCACCCAGCGCTGTAATTGGCGGGCGCGAAAAGGCTTGCCGCCCCACTGCGCGACCAGGTCGGCGAGTTTGGCGGAGTCCAGCCCCAGCAGGTTGACGCGTTCGGCGGTGTCCATGACGATCTCAGGCAAAGCTATCCCAAATCAACGGCTGTGGATGTTGATTTCGGGGAAGAAGAAAGCGATTTCAACGGCGGCGGTTTCGGGAGCGTCCGAACCGTGCACGGCGTTGGCGTCGATGCTGTCAGCGAAGTCAGCACGAATGGTGCCGGCGTCGGCTTTTTTCGGGTCGGTGGCGCCCATCAGGTCGCGGTTTTTCTGGATGGCGTTTTCGCCTTCGAGCACTTGCACGAAGACGGGGCCCGAGACCATGAAGTCGACCAGGTCCTTGAAGAAGGGGCGCTCTTTGTGCACGGCGTAGAAACGCTCGGCATCGGTGCGCGACAGTTGCTGCATGCGGGCAGCGATGACTTTCAGGCCGGCGTTTTCGAAACGGGCGACGATTTGGCCGATGACATTCTTGGCCACGGCGTCGGGCTTGATGATCGAGAGAGTGCGTTGGACGGACATGGAGACTCCAAATTCCTAATAAAAACAGGGACTTCTGTAAGGTTTACAGTAACCCGACATTCTAACACGCCGCCAGAAGCTGAATACATCTTAAAATGAGCGGTTTGCTTGGCCGTGAATCCGCCAGGCCCTCGTCTTTAGCCGGAATCCTGTAATGACCGAAGCCGCTGCTCCTCACCCCTCTGACACAGACACCGCAGAATTACCCAAGAGTTTCGAGCCCGCAGCGCTGGAAGCGCACTGGTACAACGAATGGGAACGCCGTGGGTATTTCGCGGCAGGCCAGCACGTAAAAAATGGGACAGATCCCGAACCTTTCGTGATCCAGTTCCCGCCCCCGAACGTGACGGGCACGCTGCACATGGGGCACGCGTTTAACCAGACCATCATGGACGGCCTGGTGCGCTATCACCGTATGCGTGGCGACGATACGGTGTTCATTCCCGGCACCGACCACGCCGGCATCGCCACGCAGATCGTGGTGGAACGCCGCCTGGACGCCCAGAAAGTCTCGCGCCACGATCTGGGCCGCGAGAAATTCATCGAAAAAGTGTGGAAATGGAAGGAACAGTCCGGCAGCACCATCACCGGCCAGGTTCGTCGCCTGGGCGCTTCCGCCGACTGGCCACGCGAATATTTCACCATGGACGAGCGCATGTCGCGCGGCGTGGTGGAGACGTTCGTGCGCCTGTATCAACAGGGATTGATTTATCGCGGCAAGCGTCTGGTCAATTGGGATCCGAAGCTCCTGACCGCGGTATCCGATCTTGAAGTGCAATCGGAGGAAGTCGACGGCCATCTGTGGCACATCCTTTATCCGTTCGTCGACGGGCCGCAGACCATCGTGGACAAGGATGGTCAGACGGTCACGCTGCGCGGCATGACGGTGGCCACGACGCGACCGGAGACGATGCTGGGTGATAACGCGTTGTGCGTGCACCCGGAAGACCCGCGCTACCAGCACCTGGTGGGCAAGATGGTCGAGCTGCCCTTGTGCGGCCGCACGATTCCCATCATCGCGGACGACTTCGTCGATCCCGCATTTGGTACGGGTTGCGTCAAGATCACTGGCGCGCACGACTTTAATGACTATGCTTGCGCGCAACGCCACAACCTGCCGCTGATCAGCATCCTGACTCTGGACGCGCACATCAACGAGAACGCGCCCAAGCAATTCCAAGGCATGGAACGCTACGAGGCGCGCAAAGCCATCGTGGCCCAGCTCGAAAGCGAGCAATATCTGGTGAAGGTCGAGCCGCACAAGATGATGCAGCCCAAGGGCGATCGCACCGGTGTGGTGCTTGAGCCCATGCTGACCGATCAGTGGTTCGTGGCCATGAGCAAGCCCGCGCCCGAAGGCACCCTGCATCCCGGAAAGAGCATTACCGAGGTCGCGCTGGATGTGGTCGCAAACGGCCAGATCAAGTTCTATCCGGAAAACTGGACGACGATCTACAACCAATGGCTCAACAATATTCAGGACTGGTGTATCTCGCGCCAGCTGTGGTGGGGCCATCAGATCCCGGCCTGGTATTCGGAAGACGGGCAAGTGTTCGTCGCGCATTCCGAAGCCGACGCTCAGGAGCAGGCGCGCGCGGCTGGTGTGACCGGCCCGCTGACGCGCGATCCGGACGTGTTGGACACGTGGTTCTCGTCGGGGCTGGTGCCGTTTACGACGCTGGGCTGGCCCGAGGACACGCCGGATCTGCGCCGCTATCTGCCTTCGAGCGTACTGGTCACGGGTTTTGACATTATCTTCTTCTGGGTGGCGCGCATGGTCATGCTGTCGACCCACATGACGGGCCAGGTGCCTTTCAAGCACGTCTACGTGCATGGCCTGATTCGCGATGCCGACGGCCAGAAGATGAGCAAGTCCAAGGGCAACACGCTGGACCCGGTGGACTTGATCGACGGTATCGATTTGGATGGCTTGGTCGCCAAGCGCACGTATGGCCTGATGAACCCCAAGCAGGCCGGCTCGATCGAGAAGGCTACTCGCCGTCAGTACCCGGATGGCATTCCGGCTTTTGGCACCGATGCGCTGCGCTTTACGATGGCGGCCTATGCCACCTTGGGTCGCAATATTAATTTCGACCTGAAGCGTTGCGAGGGCTATCGCAATTTCTGCAACAAGCTGTGGAATGCGACCCGGTATGTATTGATGAACACCGATGGCCACGATCTGGGCGGCGATCAGCCGGGCGAATTGTCGTTCGTGGACCGCTGGATCGTTAGCCAACTGCAGGCGCTGGAAGACGAAATCGAGCGCGGTTTTGCCGACTATCGTTTTGACAATATCGCCAATGCCATCTATCGCTTTGTGTGGGATGAGTATTGCGACTGGTACGTTGAACTCGCCAAGGTGCAGATTCAAAACGGCACCCCGGCACAACAACTCGGTACCCGCCGCACGCTGATCCGTGTGCTGGAAGCCGTACTGCGACTGTCGCATCCGATCATCCCGTTCATCACCGAGGCGCTGTGGCAGAAGGTCTCGGTCGTAGCGGGCAAACGTGCGCCGGGTGCGGTCGATAGCGTGAGCGTGCAACCCTACCCGCGCAGCAGTGCGGAGTTCGTGGATGCCCAGGCCGAAGCCGAAGTCACCGAACTGAAGGCGCAGGTGGAGGCGGTGCGCGCGCTACGCGGTGAGATGAACCTCTCGCCCGCGCAGCGGGTTCCGCTGATTGCCCAAGGCGATGCCACCACGCTGACGCGCAATGGTCCGTATCTGGCCGCATTGGCTAAGCTCAGCCAAGTTGATGTGGCGGATACCTTGCCCGACGCGGGCGCGCCGGTGCAGGTCGTCGGCACGGCACGACTGATGTTGCATGTCGAGATCGACGTTGCCGCCGAACGCGCACGCCTGGATAAGGAAATCGCGCGTCTGGAGGGCGAAGTCGCCAAGGCCAATGGCAAGCTCAACAACGCGAGTTTTGTCGAACGCGCCCCAGCAGCCGTGGTCGAGCAGGAGAAGGCTCGCCTGGCTCAGTTCACGGAAACGCTGACCAAGGTGCGTGAGCAGTGGGCGAAACTGAAGTAAGCCGTATACGGCCAGAGGCCAGAACATAACGGCGATTCCGCCGTTTGCCAGAAAGGCGTCCGAACAAAGCTCGGACGCCTTTTCTTTCGTGCATGTTGAGATTACTGCGCTAAGCGCGCATTCAACTCGTCGACTGCTGCTTGAACCGCATTCGCAGCCTCCTGTTTGCCGTCGGCTTCTAACCGGGCGCGTACTCGGCGCAGCAGATTTGTCGCGGCTGCCGGATCAGCGCCCAGCTCAATCGCGGCGGGTGCGAGATCACTGCGCTGCACGAGAGCAAGCGAGGTCAACAGCTCCGTCGGCGACATGCCCGCCGAGACAAGCATCCGCGCGCCATCGAGATCGCCTGCTATCACCTTATCGCGCAGCAGTTCTTTGCCCCCGGTCCATCCCAAACTGAGGAACATCTCGAGAAAGCCCTTCTTTAGGTCTACGGGCGCATTCGCCTCAAGCATCTGTTTCAAGATGGCATACTCGAGAATCGCCGCAGCGTCGCGATGGCCGCGCTTGTGAAAAAACTCCACTGCATTGATAGCCTCCGACGTACCCGCGTCTACCATGGCCTGCACGGTGACACGATTACCTCGCTCGGCCTGATCTACCAGCGCTGCCAAGGCGGGTGCGCCCCCTCCCACCAGGTGTTGCAGGACTTCGTAATCATGCTCCGTATCGCCTTTTGCCTTGACCGCAAGCGCCAGCCGCCTCGCGGCCTCTATCGTCAGAGATTCGCGCGAGGAACCCGCATCGACGAATTGCTTTAATGCGTCGAATTTGACCTCGCTGGATTGATCCTTCATCGCCGCCACGGCCGCCAATGCAGTTTTAGGCCCGGTTAGTATTCGCACCAGCCCCTGATTCTGCGCTTGGACGGCTTCATTCAGGATGGTCAGGACATCGTTGCCGCGCACGAAATGATTCTGGACCATCCATCCCAACTCGGACTCGCGGCCTTTGTCGGCAAGCTGCCTCATAACTGGAATCGACTCCACACCGGTGTCGAAATACCATTGCGCGGCCTGCTTATCAGCACGCAGAATGGCGGATTCAAAAAGCCGCGGTAGGTCAGCGGCGTCGGGAACCACCGGACCATGATCGACGATCTCGCCCACAATGGCACCATGCGGACGTAAACGCCGGTACGCAGCGCCGTCGCTGCCCAAAGCCGACCGAGCAGCGCCATCTGGCTGCGCCCCCTCTAGCCGGCGGACAATATTGCGTGTCCTTGAATCCAAGAAAACATCAGGGTGGTTCCTCGCGTACTCCAGAAACCACCGCCTCATCTCCAAACTACCGCTTTCGATCACGCGGTCCATGACGTGGATCCCTTTGTCTGTCATGCCAGCAATCACGTCAGCGCCATGACGCGCTACCAGATCAGCGACCTGCCGCACGTCGCTCGCGGATATCGCCGAAAGGATTTCAGCTTCGGCCCCGTCCTCTGAAAAGGAGGTGCGTCCTGGTTGCGCGGATGACATCTGCCCCGATGGATTTTGCACGGCAAACATGGATTGGCTCGCTTATAAGAAAGGTTACAAAGAGGTGAGTGCCTGCCTCAAGTTGGCAACTGCACCCGCATTGAAACCTTATCCGTCGCTCCCACGCGCTCTAGCTCTAAAGCCCCAGGAAAAGCAGACGATACCGACATACGAACTCGGAGCTTGCCCCGACTATCGCGACGACGCGTTAAAGCTTGACGTTGGGGTATGCCTCGCAAGGCAGCGAGGTCCAGCCGCGCGAGTTATTGACCCGCGCTGAGCGTGGCGAGAAAGCGTTCATCCGCGCGCGTGAGCCAGCCTTGGGCGCGGGCGCGTTCTAGCAGATCGGGGCGGCGCGCGGCGGTGATGCGAAGCGATTGTTCGCGGCGCCAGCGTGCGATGTTGGCGTGATGGCCGCTTAGCAACTCGGCGGGCACGCTTTGTCCGTCATACACCTCAGGGCGAGTGTAATGCGGGCTATCGAGCAGGCCCGATAGCGTGTCGTTAAAAGAATCTTGTAACGCGGAATCGCCGTCGTTGAGAACGCCCGGCAACAGGCGAATGGCGGCATCGATGACGGCAAGCGCCGCGATTTCGCCGCCCGACAGTACAAAGTCGCCCAGCGAAATCTCGTCCGTAACGCACCGGTCGATAAAGCGTTGATCGATGCCTTCGTAGCGGCCACAAATGAGAATCGCGCCGGGGCTATCCGCGAGCGATTGCGCGGCGACCTGATCGTAGCGGCGCCCTGTCGGCGAAAGCAGGATGACGGGCGCGAGCCCGGCGCCCTGCTCTGCCCGTTCAGCCTGCGCAGCAGCAACAGCGGCCTCCAGAGGGGCCGCCATCATAACCATTCCCGGTCCACCACCGTAGGGGCGATCGTCGACGGTGCGATGCACGTCTTGCGTGAAATCACGAGGATTCCATGCCTTTAGTGCCCACCGACCCTGGGTATGCGCGCGGCCGGTGACACCCAAGTCGCGCACGGTTCCGAACATATCCGGAAAAAGCGTGACGACGTCAAAGCGCATCACAAATCCGTGGGCCAGTTGCTATCGATACGGCGTGCCGCCAGGTCGACCGAAAGAATGTGGGCACCGACAAAAGGCACCAGCGTTTCCATGGGGCGCCCCTTCGCGTCGAGCCGGGGCGCGGGGGTCGTTGCGGCATCGGATGCGTCTTGCAGTACCACGCGCAAAATGGCGTGGGCACCGTTATCCATGACATCCTCGACGATACCGACGCGGGTAGGCTCGCCCTCGGCGTCCGAATAAAACGCGCAGCCGATCAGATCGACCCAGTAATACTCGTCGTCGGCGGTCGCCGGGAACTCGCTGCGCGGCACCTGCACGGTCTGCCCGCGCAACGCCTCGGCTTGATCGCGATCGTCGATGCCCTCGAGCTGCGCCACCACGGTGGTGCCCTGCGGACGCGCCTGCAGTACACGTACAGCGCTGGGCACGGACGCGACAGCGCCCCGCGCCGTTTCCGGAGCGAGGCGAGCCAGCCACCAGGTTTTCGCCCGGCGCAATGTATCAGCCTGCGCAGAATGCGGCTGGACCTTGACCCATCCCTTGACACCGTATGCCCCCGTGACACGACCCAATTCGACTAAGTCGTCAGGCACGGCGTGGCGGGTAGAGGCGTCAGACATGGGCTAAAGCAGTCGAAACCGACGCGCAGGTAACCAGCGAGCCCTTAGGCTGCGGCGGAAACTTTGGCCGAGTAGTCTTTGACCAGACGCTCAACAGCGGGCGACAGTTGTGCACCGCTCTTGGTCCAGTACTCTACGCGATCCATCGCGATACGCAGCTTTTCCGCGCCTTCGCTGGCGACGGGATTGTAGAAACCCACGCGCTCGATGAAGCGGCCATCGCGACGGTTGCGCGAATCGGTAGCTACCAGGTTGTAGAACGGACGCTTCTTGGAGCCACCGCGGGCCATGCGAATCACCACCATAGGTAATCCCTTGAATTAGTTGTGAAAAACAAAAGATTCTAGCATTAATTCATGCGCGCCGGCAAGACCCGAGATCAGCCGGCGACAACATGCCGCTAGAACGACGAACCATAGTATAGCCGCGACGCCATCGGACCGGGATATAGCCCCGAATCCATCAACGTCGCCGCAGGAAATGCTGAACCGAATCAGGCGTTTCGTGCTGCGCCACCAAGCCGTTGCCGCTTTGCTTGGCGAAGGCCTGAAAATCACGCACGGCCTTAGGGTCCGTGGTGATGACACGCAACACCTGACCACTTTCCATCTGCGCCAAGGCTTTCTTGGCGCGCAGGATAGGCAGCGGGCAGGTCAGCCCGCTGGCATCGACATCGTGCTGAAACTCGGGCAGCTCGGACACCGGATCAGAGACGCTCATGGACCCAGCCCTCGACACTGGCAACGGCCGTAGGCAGCGCCGTTGCGTCGGTACCACCGCCCATGGCCATATCGGGACGACCACCACCCTTACCGCCGAGTTGACCGGCGACAAAGCCGACGAGTTCGCCTGCTTTGACGCGACCGGTCAGATCGGCCGTCACGCCGCCTACCACGCTGATCTTGCCGTCGGGACCCGCCGCTGCGAGCAGCACAATGGCGGATTTCAGACGATCTTTCAGGTTGTCGACCATGCCGCGCAGGGCCTTGGGGTCGACATCGGTGACTTGAGCGGCTAACACCTTGGCGCCCTTGATGTCCACCGCGCGCGCCGCCAGGTCATTACCCGCGCTGGCAGCGAGCTTGTTGCGGGCTTGATCCAGATCCTTTTCCAACGCGCGGACCTGATCCTGCATTTGCGCGATGCGCTCGGGCAGATCGGCGGGCGTGCTGCGCAATACGCCGGCGGCGCGCTCGAGCAGCGCCTGCTGGCTTTGCACCCAGGCAAGCGCGTTATCGCCGGTGATCGCCTCGACGCGGCGCACGCCAGCGGCCACGCCACCCTCGGCCACGATCTTGAACAAGCCGATGTCACCGGTGCGCGTCACGTGCGTGCCGCCGCACAGCTCGCGCGAGAAACCAATGTCGAGCACGCGCACGGTGTCGCCATACTTCTCGCCGAACAAGGCCATGGCGCCGCCCTTAACCGCCTCGTCGTAGGCCATCACGCGAGCCTGCGTCGGATGGTTCGACAGCACTTCGGCATTGACAATGGCTTCGACCTGAGCGATCTGCTCCGCGGTCAAAGGCGCATCGTGCGCGAAGTCAAAGCGGGTCTTATCCGGATCGACCAACGAACCGCGCTGCTGCACGTGGCTGCCCAACACTTGACGCAAGGCTTTGTGCATCAGGTGAGTCGCCGAGTGATTGCGGACAGTGCGGGCGCGGCGAACGGCGTCCACGCGCGCGACGAGCGTGTCGCCTACCGCCAGCGCGCCGGATTCGAGCTCACCGTGGTGCCCGAACACGCCGTTTTGAATCTTGATGGTGTCGGCCACCGCAAAACGCACGCCATCGGCTTCGAGCAGGCCGGTGTCGCCCACCTGACCGCCGGATTCGGCGTAGAAAGGCGTCGCATCGAGCACGACAACGGCTTTTTGGCCTGCCTGTACACGTTCGACTTGCGTGCCGTCCACATACAACGCCGTGACTTTGACGCCATCGAGCTCGAGCTTTTCGTAGCCTTCGAAACGCGTTGCGCTGCCTTCGTAGCTCAGGCCCTCGGCCATCTTGAACTTGCCGGCCGCGCGTGCCTGATCGCGTTGACGCGCCATGGCGGATTCGAAGCCCTCCATGTCGACTTCGACATTGCGCTCGCGGCAGATGTCCGCGGTCAGGTCGACGGGGAAGCCATAGGTGTCATACAGCGTGAAGAGCGTGGTGCCATCAAGCTGGCCGCCCGCGGGCACGGCAGCCAAGGCGCCGTCGAGAATCTTCATGCCGTGTTCAAGGGTTTCGCCGAAGCGTTCTTCTTCCTGCTTGAGCACTTGCGCAACGCGCTCGGCGGTCTGGGCAAGTTCGGGATAGGCTTCACCCATCTCGGCCACCAGATCGGGCACCAGCTTGTAGAAGAACGGCTTGGTCTGGCCGAGTTTATAGCCGTGACGCAGCGCGCGGCGTACGATGCGGCGCAGCACGTAGCCGCGGCCTTCGTTGCTGGGGATCACGCCGTCGACGATCAGGAAGGAACACGCACGAATATGGTCGGCGATGACCTTGAGGGAGTTTTCCTCGAGGTTGCTGACGCCGGTTTCGCGCGCGGCGGCCTTGATCAAGTTGCGGAACAGATCGATCTCGTAGTTCGAGTGCACGTGCTGCAACACGGCGGCGATACGCTCCAGCCCCATGCCCGTGTCGACACAGGGCTTGGGCAGCGGATTGAGATTGCCGGCGGCGTCGCGTTCGAACTGCATGAACACGAGGTTCCAGATCTCGATATAACGGTCGCCGTCTTCTTCGGGCGATCCCGGAGGGCCACCCCAGATCTCTGGGCCGTGATCGTAGAAGATTTCTGAACACGGGCCACAAGGACCCGTATCAGCCATTTGCCAGAAGTTGTCCGAGGCGTAGCGCGCGCCCTTGTTGTCGCCAATGCGGATGATGCGCTCGGTGGGCACGCCGACTTCCTTGGCCCAGATGTCGTAGGCTTCGTCGTCTTCCTGGTAGACCGTCACCCAGAGTTTTTCAGCCGGCAGCTTGTAAACCGTGGTGAGCAATTCCCACGCGTACTGAATCGCATCGCGCTTGAAATAGTCGCCGAAGCTGAAATTGCCCAGCATTTCAAAGAAGGTGTGGTGACGCGCGGTGTACCCGACGTTTTCCAAGTCGTTGTGCTTGCCACCGGCGCGCACGCTGCGCTGCGAGGACGTAGCGCGCGTATACGAGCGGCTTTCCTTGCCGGTAAAGACGTCCTTGAACTGCACCATCCCGGAGTTGGTAAAGAGCAGCGTGGGGTCGTTGCCCGGCACGAGCGAGGCCGAAGGAACAATCGTATGCCCCTTGGACTGGAAAAATTGCAGGAACTTCTGGCGAATCTCTGAGGATTTCATGCGAGGTCGAACCGGGAATAAGGCGAATCTTTGATTATAGAGGCTAAGCCCGCCGGCGACAGGAAGGGCGTAGGCTATGGGCGCGAAACGGCCACCACACTTTGGAGGGATCATTGTTTCAACACGTAATAGAGACTAACATCGTTCTTTTTCTTCCAGTTTCTTCCAAATGCCTCGCGCAGGCTTGCAACGCCGGGGCGGAGACGATTGAAACATGTCACCTGAAAAAGCTTGGGGCCGCCTGCCACGACTCTCGACCGGGCTCATGGCAGCGTGGCGGGACGGCTATGGGTTGGCGGATCTGCGCAAGGATGTGCTGGCCGGCCTGACCGTGGGGACGGTGGCGGTGCCCTTGTCGATGGCCCTGGCAATCGCGACCGGTGTCGCGCCGCAACACGGGCTATACACGGCAATCGTAGCGGGCGCGTTGATCGCGCTGACGGGAGGGGCTCGCTTTAACGTCTCCGGGCCAACCGCGGCGTTCATTGTCATTTTGCTGCCTATCGTGCAGCAGTATGGCTTGGGGGGATTGCTGCTCGCGACTTTAATGGCGGGGCTGATCCTGGTGGCCATGGGCGTGGCCAAGTTAGGACGGTTGATCGAGTTTGTGCCCTACCCCGTGGTGTTGGGATTCACGACCGGGATCGCGGTGGTTATCGCTGTGCTGCAAATTCCGGATTTTCTAGGACTGGCAATTGAAGGCCGGGGTGAACATTTCCTGGATAACCTGGGCAAGATCGCCACCGCCCTGCCCTCGTTAAACCCTTTTGAGTTCGGCATCGGCGTGTTGGCTCTGGCCGTGATGTTGTATTGGCCACGCTTAGGGGTGCCGGTGCCTGCGCCACTGGCCGGGTTGATCGTTGGCGCCATCGCCACGTATGGGTTGAATCATTGGTTCGGCGCGCCGGGTGCGCCAGTCGTGGAGACCATAGGATCGCGCTTCAGTTGGGAAGCCCACGGGCAGACGGGCGCTGGCATCCCTCCGATTGCACCCTCGTTTTCGCTCCCTTGGTTGTTCCCGGGACCGAACGGAGAGTCGCTGACGCTCAACCTCGACCTGTTCCGAAATTTGCTAGGGCCGGCCATTGCGATCGCCCTGCTTGGCGCGATCGAGTCGCTGCTTTGCGCGGTGGTGTCGGACGGGCTGACCAAGACCAAGCATGATCCGAATGCGGAACTGATCGGCCAGGGGCTAGGCAATCTGGTGGCGCCTTTCTTTGGAGGCATCACGGCCACTGCGGCGCTGGCGCGCACGGCCACGAATATCCGCAGCGGCGCGCGATCGCCGCTGGCGGCGGTGACGCATTCCGTGGTGTTGCTGCTGGCGGTGCTGGTGTTGGCGGCTCCGTTGGGCCTGATTCCGATGTCGGCATTGGCGGCTTTGCTCTTTATCGTGGCCTGGAACATGAGCGAAGCGCGCCATTTCGTGCGCACCCTGCGCTCGGCGCCCGCCGAGGATGTGGCTATCTTGGTGATATGTTTTGGCCTGACGGTGATCTTCGATATGGTGCTGGCGGTAGCCGTGGGCATGGGGCTGGCGGCGGCGCTGTTTATACGGCGCATGGCGATGGTGACGAGCACGGAGCGCGTTGATGCCGCGCCTCATGTGGCAACAAGCCAGCTGTCGTCGGAGTTAGCGATTTACGAGATCACTGGGCCCTTGTTTTTCGGCGTCGCGGAAAAAGCCCTCACGTCCCTGCACCAAGCCGACCCGCAGGTAAAGGTCGTCCTTATCGATATGCGCTATGTGCCGACCATCGATGGCACGGCGATCGTGGCGTTGCATTCGCTCATCGACAATATGCACCAGGAGGGTGTGGCCTTGATTCTGGTGGGACTACGTGCGCCGCTGATCGCGGCCTTGCACCGCGCCGGTATCAAAAAGGACAAGGGGCGGCTGACGTACTGCGCCGACTTGGAGAAAGCCATCGTCGTGGCCAATCGCTGGCGCGCTGCGTCCAGCGCGCCCACCGTGGAGGCTAAATCGGCGTGACGAGCGGCTTGCCGGCATAAAAGTTCTCGGCGTTTTCGAGAAACTTGCGCACCGACAGATCGATGGCCTGTGGCGAAATGCCGGCGATGTGCGGCGTGAGCACCGCATTGTCCAGATCCAGCAGCGGGCCGGGCGGCGTGGGCTCGTCTTCGTATACATCCAGGGCGGCAGCCATGAGGCGGCCCTCGCGCAAGGCGCTCGCGAGTGCGTTCGTATCCACCAAAGTCCCGCGCGCGATGTTGACAAGCACGCCTTGTGGGCCCAGTGCATTCAGCACGGATTCGTTGATGATGTGATAGGTTTCCTTTCCGCCCGGTGCCGCGACGAGCAAGAAGTCACACCATTCGGCCAGACTTTTTACATCGTCGAAATACCGGAAATCGACATCGTCGCGTTGACGACGATTGTGGTAGCCGATCTCCATATGAAAGCCCAGCGCGCGGCGCGCGACCTTTTTGCCGATGGCGCCCATGCCTAGTATGCCGAGCTTGCGAAAGGAAACATGCGGCGGACGGGGAATATCGTCACGCCACAGTCCGTTGCGCACCTCTCTATTCAAGAACGGCAAACGACGGATGGCGGCCAATAGCAACATCATGGCATGGTCGGCCACGCAATCGTCGTTGGTGCCCGCCGCATTGGCCAGGGCGATACCGCGCGCCTTGGCATGCTCGACGGCGACGTTTTCATAACCGACACCCACGGTGCACACGAGCTTTAACGAGGGCAATTGATCGATCTCGCTGGCGAGCAGGCCGTTTGTGCCGTTGGTCAAGACGACTTCAATGTCTCGTCCACGCGCCTCGATCTGGGCTTGGCCATTGGAGCGATCCTTTCCGAGCTGCGCGTTCGGCGCATAGATCATATCGAACCGCTCGCCCACGAGCGCGCGATGTTCTTCGGATAAGAACACCAGGACCAACAACACAGGTTTCATGCTTCTATCCTTCTGAATCGGGGAATTTACTCAATGCGCGCACCCGAGGACCTCACCAGATCGCCCCACTTCTTGATCTCGCTGTCGACCAGTTTGGCGAAAGCCTCTGGGGTGGTCCCTGCCGGCGTGGATCCTTGGCTGCGAAAGGTTTGCTGCACTTCGGGATCGTTGAGCACGGCATTTATCGCCTGATTCATCTTTTGGATGATGGGTTTGGGCGTTCCAGCGGGAGCCCATACGCCATTCCACAAGACGATCTCATAGCCGGGCAGCGACTCGGCGATAGCCGGGACATCTGGCAGGCGCGGAGAACGCTCTGGGGTCGTGACCGCCAACGCACGCAGCTTGCCACTGTCGATGAATGGCAAGATCTCCACCATAGGGGAAAACACTGCCTGGATCTGACCGGCAAGCAGGTCCGCATTAGCCGGAGCGCCGCCCTTGTATGGCACGTGCGTCATCTGCGTGCCTATCATCTGACCGAATAGCGAGCCGGAGAGCTGTTGCGAAGTCCCATTGCCGGCCGACCCATAATTCACGGCGTCTTTGCGCTCTTTGACGTAGTCGATGAACTCGGCCAGGGTCTTGGCGGGCAGACTGGTGTTGACCATCAGCACGTTGGGAATCAGCGAGACGCGAGACACGGGTGCGAGGTCTTTTTGCACATCGAGCGGCATCTTTTTATACAGCGTCACGTTGGTTGGCAACGTACTGGTGTGCATGAGAAACGTATAGCCATCGGGCGTGGCCTTGGCAACGTAGTCGGCGCCGATATTGCCGCCTGCCCCGGCGCGATTCTCGACGACGACAGGCTGCCCCAGCTCTTTGGGCAGTTTCTGTGCGATGAGGCGCGCGGTGGCATCGGTACTGCCACCCGGGGCGAGCGGCACGACCAGTGTGATAGGACGCGATGGCCAGTCATCGGCTTGTGCTGCCGACACGACACCGAGGCACAGCAAACTCGCCGCGATCGCGGCAACCGTTTTGTTCATAGCAGTCTCCTAATGGCGCTCGTCGGTGCTGTATTAGCAGGCCCGCGGCGTTTTTTTGATTTGCCTGTAATCGACGGCAGTACCCTATGACAGCCGTCGTGGCGACAGGCGCCGGCATCAGAGCCGGCGCCCGACATGTCAACGCTGGCCGTCGCCCACGCTGATGTCTTCGGCCCGCAAGCCGCCAAGGCGTTCGTGTACACGCGTGCCCGTGGACACCACGAGGGCGTATAGCAATTCGTCGGGACGCGGACTGTCGATCGAGCCAACCTCCATGGTCGTAAAGTGACTACGCACATAGCAGGCTTCAATGTGGTGCAAAGGGATCTGTAGACGTGTGCCCGCGGCAGCCACGACCTTGGCTGCGGGCACAATCGACTTTGCCGTGGGCAACGCGGCACGCATGGTCCAGCCGCCTGCCTCGTGCCAGATGGCGCCGTGCTCGAGTTCGCCGTTAAGGCCCACAATCGCGCCCTTGCCATAGGCCTGGACTTTGTCCGCGCCGCCTACGGCTTCCATCAGCTCGGGCACGATCTCCTGGGCCAACACCTTGGAATCAGCGACCAGCTGAGACAGGTCTTCCACATAACGTCCGGCATAGGGATTCTTGATCACGACGGCGACTGACCCCATGATGATCGGAGTCTCGCGCGCAGGACCGCCTTCATGATAGATGGATTCGACGTTGAGCAGTTTCTTGCGAATTTGGATGGCCATGCGATGTGTCTCCTGGATTTATTCGAAATTAAAGAAAATAGGCGGCTACGCGAAACGCGTTCCGAGGCCCTATTGCGGCGTCAGGCCCGCGTCGACAAAGACTTTCCCCCATTTGTCGATATCCGAGGCAATAAGGTCGCGGAACTCCTCGGGTGATGACGCACGCACCGTTAAACCGTTAGAGGTGAATTGCTGCTGCAATGCCGGCGACTGCAGCACATTGCGCAAAGCGCTGTTGACGCGGCTAATCACTTCCGGGGATGTGCCCGCGGGCGCGGCCATGCCGAACCAAACGTTCAAGTCATAATCCGGCAATCCGGCTTCCGCCAGACTGGGCACCTCGGGAGCCAGCGGCGAGCGCGTCTTGCTGGTCACGCCCAGTGGTGTCACTTTTCCGGCACGCGACTGCTGCAGGCCGTTGACCATATCGGCGATGGTGAAATCGAGCACGCCGCCGATCAAGTCGGTCATGACCTGCGGCACGCCCCGATAAGCCACCGGGGTCGCCGTGAAACCGCCCATGGATACCACCTGAGCGCCACATAACTGTGCGCTGCCCGACCCATAGCCATATGACAGCTTGCCGGGGTTCGCCTTCGCATAGTCGATCAGATCTTTAACGCTGCGCACAGGCAGATCAGCGCGCGCGACCAGCATGAAAGGTGCTTCAGCAACTAAGCCGATTGGAGCAAAGTCACGGCGGGGATCGTACGGCAAGGCTTTGAAAGCGCTGACATTGCTCGCCCCGGTGCTCACACCCACCATGAAGAGAGTATAGCCATCGGGCTCGGCGCGTATCGCCGAGACGGTGCCTACGGTGCCGTTAGCGCCAGCGCGGTTTTCGACCACCACGCTTTGTCCCAGTTCGCGTTCCATGCCTTGTGCCAGGGATCGGGCGACCACATCGGTGATACTGCCCGGTGTGAAAGGCACCACCAGGCGCACGGGCTTTTCGGGATAGGCCGCCCAGGCAAACATTGGGAGTGCGCACATTAATGCTGTGAATACACGCCGCCTCATCGTTGTTCTCCTCGCGTTCTTGCGCGGTGCATTCATTCGGGCTTGGCGCCGAACTGCACGCCGGCCCATTCTTCGATATGCCGGATGGGATAGACGTTATCGCGCGGGCCATCGCCTTGCGTGATCGCGAAGGCCAGAAACTGACGCGCGGCGGGATTGACCAACATGGGCACGCCGAGCTTTTCCGCCTCGTCCATACACATCTTGACGTCTTTATGCAGCAGCTCCGTCGTAAAGCGCACGGGAAAGCTGCGGTCCAGCACACATTGCGGGATACGCTCAAGCGTGGCGAAAGAGCGTCCGCTGGATACATTGATGACATCGAGCAAGGTCTGGGGGTCTAGCCCGGCCTTGACGCCGTAGACCAGCGCCTCGCAACTGGCGATCATGCTGGTGGCGTAAAGCGTGTTGTTGATGATCTTCATCGTCTGGCCCAGGCTCGGATCCGCGCCCAGATAGAAGACGTTTTTGCCAATAACGTGCAGGACGGGTTCGATTTCGTCATAGGCTTCTTTGGGGCCCGCGGCCATGACGGCGAGCGTGCCCTTTTCCGCCGCCACCGTGCCACCGCTGACGGGCGAGCCGATCATGGCAATGCCCTTGGCGCTGAGCTGCGCCTCCACGGTTTTCGTCACGGACGGCCCCGTGGTCGACAGGTCCACCAAGATACGCACGCCGCCGGCTTGAGCGATTTGCGCGCCCACCTCGGCTACGATCGCGGGCAATGGCAGGCATAGCAGTACGATCGGAGTTTGCCGAGCGACTTCCTCTACGCTGTTTGCGCCGATGGCGCCTCGCGCCACGATCCGGTCCTGTGCCTCGCGCGAACGATCGTGCACGATCAGCTGATGGCCGGCGGCCAGCAGACGATTGGCGAAATGCTGGCCGATATTCCCTACACCTATCAGTCCCAACTTCATTATGGTTGTCTCCTCGGATGTGCGAATCACGCGGGACAGGACCCGCGTCACTGCTGAAATCCTAGGGACTTGGCACCAATCAGGCGAGTGCCGAATACGCGATGGGGTATAGCTTCAGGCTAATCGGACTTGAGCAGCACATCGATGAATTTCGATGCGTGACTCTTGCCCGTATCAAAGGCCGAACGGACAATACTCGGCGTTAAAGGAATGTGCTCGGCCAGCGGCAGCACCTGCACGCCCGGCCATACCAGGCTTTCCGCCGTGAATTGGTCAACCATGGCAACCCCAGCGCCGGCCTGGACGAGACTGCATGCCATTTCGGTATGGTGGATATATACGCAAGCCTGCAAACTGACGTTCGCCTTTTCGAATGCCGCAGCGGTCAGCTGACCAAAAGCAATGCCGGGATGGTGGGCGATCAGCGGGTAGCGAGCGAGGTCGGCGATTTCCACGCGATCGAGCTTCGTCAGCTCATGACCGCGCGGCACCACGCAAACCATGCGCCCTTCCATGAACGGCGTGACGTGCAGGTTCGGATGCTCGATGGGCAGCACGGATACGGCGAGGTCAACCTTGTTGCTCAGCACGTCCTGCGCCATGCCGTTCAATAGCGTCAGGCTGTGGTTCACCTGGATATTGGGATACTTTTGCACGAACCGGGTGATGGCGCGCGCGACGACGCCCCGGCTGAGCGCCGGGCTACAGGCCAGATTCAATACCCCGGATGGTCCGCTGACCAGGCCGCGGGCGAAATCGTCGACCCGCAGCACCTGCTGATAACACTGATCGACTTCGCGAAATAACGCTTCGGCTTCGGCGGTGGGTACGAGCTTTCCCTTGACGCGGTTAAAGAGCGTCAGTCCCAGGGTTAACTCCGTGTGCGCGACGATGCGACTGAGCGCGGGCTGCGAGGTAAATAGCAGCCGCGACGCGCCCTTGATCGAGCCGGTCAACATCACGGCTCGGAATACCTCCATCTGACGCAGGCTGAATCGCATGAGTATGTCTTCATTATTGTGTCCCGGGCGACGTGGGGGCCGCGCCCGGCATCAGGCCGGGACAGCATAATGGCAAGGCATACTCGATAGCAAATTTAGCAATCGCCGCGAGCTGATAGGTGTGCTTAACACCGTAGGGACGTAGCGCGCGCCCCTACGTGTCTGGTTTACAGACCGCCGTTGGCTTCCACCACCGCCAACGCCGTCATATTGACGATGCGGCGCACGCTGGAGCTAGACGTCAGGATATGCACCGGGCCGTCCACCCCAAGCAGGAATGGACCCACCGCCACATTGTGCGCGGCAACCGTCTTGAGCAGGTTGTACGCGATATTGCCGGAATCGACATTTGGGCATACCAGCAGGTTCGCAGCCCCGGACAGGGGCGAAGACGGCAGCAGTTTCTGGCGCAATGCCTCGTCTAATGCGCAGTCCGCGTGCATCTCGCCATCCACCTCGAGTTCCGGCGCTTGTTGTCGCAGCAACTCGAGCGCACGGCGCATTTTGGCGCCCGACGCCGAGCTGCCCGAGCCAAAGTTCGAACGCGACAGCAGCGCGACTTTGGGTTGAACATCCAGGCGGCGCATCGTCGTGGCGGCCATGCGGGTGTACTCGGCGATCTGCTCAGCGGTGGGATCGTCGTTCACATGCGTATCGACCAGGGCCAACGTTTGTTCATGCAGCAACAGAATATTCATCGCCGCGTACACGTCGCAGCCGGGCTGGCGACCGATGACTTCGTCGATAAAGCGCAAGTGATCGTGATAGGCGCCCACGGTGCCGCAGATCATGCCGTCGGCGTCGCCCAGGTGAACCATCATCGCGCCAATCAAGGTCATGCGCCGGCGCATTTCCACGCGGGCCATTTCTTTGGTGATGCCATGGCGGCAACGCATTTCCCAATAGGTGGTCCAGTAGCGGTGGAAACGCTCGTCGTATTCCGGGTTCGTGACTTCGACATCCTGACCCAGACGCAGACGCAGGCCGAACTTCTCGATACGCGCCATCAAGACCGATGGGCGGCCAACCAGAATGGGACGCGCAAGGCCTTCGTCCACGATGACCTGGACAGCGCGCAGCACACGCTCGTCTTCGCCCTCGGCGAAAACGATACGTGCGCGGCCGCCTGTGCGCACCAGTCGTTTGGTGCTGGCAAAGAGCGGTTTCATGAATGCGCCCGAGCGATAGACGAATTGCTGCAACTGCTCGGCATAGGCCTCCAGATCGGCCACGGGGCGCGTGGCCACGCCGCTTTGCATGGCGGCGGCGGCAACCGCTGGCGCGATGCGCACGATCAAGCGCGGATCGAAAGGCTTCGGGATGAGATAGTTGGGGCCAAAGCGCAGGTCATAGGTGCCATAAGCGGCCGCGACGACTTCGTTTTGCTCTTCCTTGGCCAGGTTCGCGATGGCGTACACCGCTGCCTTTTCCATTTCGCGCGTGATCGTGGTCGCGCCCACATCGAGAGCCCCACGGAAAATATACGGAAAGCACAGAACGTTGTTGACCTGATTGGGAAAATCCGAGCGCCCTGTCGCCATCACGATGTCATCGCGCACCGCGCGAGCCACCTCGGGCATGATCTCGGGCGTGGGGTTCGCCAGGGCCAGGATAAACGGGCGCGGCGCCATGGTGGCGACCATTTCCGGTTTCAACACGCCGCCCGCCGACAGCCCCAGGAACACGTCCGCATCGGCGATGACTTCGGCCAGATGACGCGCCGAGGTGGGTTGCGCATAGGCCGCCTTTTTGTCGTCCATGAGCTCGGTGCGGCCTTCGTAGACCACGCCGGCAATATCCGTGACCCAGATGTTCTCGCGCGGCACGCCGAGATCGACCATCAGATCCAGACAGGCCAATGCGGCCGCGCCCGCGCCGGACGCCACCACTTTCACTTGCTTGATATCTTTCTCGACCACCTGCAAGCCGTTGATGAAGGCAGCGCAAACAGTAATCGCGGTGCCGTGCTGGTCGTCATGAAAGACCGGAATGCTCATGCGCTCGCGCAGCTTCTCCTCGACGATAAAGCACTCCGGGGCTTTGATGTCCTCGAGGTTGATGCCACCAAACGTGGGGCCCAACGAGGCGATGATGTCGACCAACTTGTCGGGATCGGTTTCGTCGATTTCGATATCGAACACATCAATACCGGCGAATTTCTTGAACAGAACGGCCTTGCCTTCCATCACGGGCTTGGACGCGAGCGGGCCGATATTGCCCAGACCCAGCACGGCGGTGCCGTTGGTGATCACACCGACCAGGTTGCCACGCGCGGTGAAACGAAACGCATTGGCCGGGTCCGCCACGATTTCCTCGCAGGCGGCAGCCACCCCCGGGGTGTAGGCCAGCGCCAGATCGGCCTGCGTTACCAACGGCTTGGTGGCGGCAATGGAGACCTTTCCGGGTACGGGAAATTCGTGGTAGTCGAGGGCGGCTTGACGATCGCTCATGGTGTTTCCTGTCTGACGCGCGCCAAAAAAGGGGCACGCAACCTGCAAGCGGCCATTCTAGGCGTCAGTTATCATCGAAATATTCTAAATTTCGATGCTGCTATATCAGTTATCTAATAACTTAGGCCCATTCAGCATGCCTTCCTCCGTTTTTCCTACTGGCGACGTCATCAGGCGGCTGATATTGCGGCTAAAGATGCGCCATTTGCAGCTGATCGTGCAGGTGCACCGGGTGGGCTCGCTGACTCGGGTGGCCGAACTGATGGCAACCAGTCAGCCGGCGGTCACAAACACGTTGTCCGAGCTGGAGGCACTGTTTGGCACACCGTTGTTTGTGCGTACGGCGCGAGGCATGAGGCCGACCGAAGTGGGGAATATCGTTACAGCGCGCGCGCAGGCGATGTTGCAGGATCTGGGCCAACTGGTGCAGGACATGGAAGCCTCGCATGCGGGCATGGCCGCGCGCTTGCACGTGGGTGTGACGCCCTTTGTCTCGGGAAGGCTCATCGCCGATGCCGTGCTGGCCGTGCAGTCGGAACCACAAAGGTTAGCGGTACGGATTCACGATGGCACCACCGACCACCTGTTGCGCGCCTTGCGCGAGCATGAACTGGATGTCGTGATTGCCCGCGCCAGCCCCAGGCTGGATCTGCAGGGCCTGCACTTTGAGCCACTCTATCAACAACAAGCCCGCCTGGTCAGCAACCGCCAGCTGGCAGCACAACTTGGGCGAGTCCCCTTGTCGTGGGAGCGCCTGGCTGAACTGGACTGGGTGCTGGGTGAGCCGAACACCGCACTGCGCGAGCAGGTTGCGGCCTTGTTTATCCAGGCGGGGATCACGCCGCCTGTACCGATCACGGAAGGTTATTCCGCCAAGCTGATCGGTGAAATCATCGCCTCTTCGGACCGCGCCGTATCGCTGCTGCCGGCCGATATCGCCAACGAACTGGTGCATATCGCCGGTATTGCAATCGTGCCATACACCATTGCCTGGAGCCTGCCACCCATCGCGGCAATTGTCCGAAGCGACGCCGCAACGGGCGACGCACGCCAACGCTTCGTCGATGCCATCCGACAAGCATCTCTCCCGATGCGAAAGCCGCCCAATGCTGGGAGACAGACAGACTTTGGTTGATGCCCATTCGGGTGGAGTTGAGACACACTCACTACTTCACCGCAGAGGCAGGACCAATCGGGGCACCGGCAGCTGTTTTCGCTGGCTGCGCGCGTTCAGCGCGTGCGGTGTAGTGACCACCCCGAAGAACCAGCGCCGGCCAGTTGCCTTCGATCACCATGTAGGGTTCTTGGTAGACGTACGGCAAGGGCTGAATGCCTTGCCCTGTTTCCGCAAAGAGCGCGGGTAACGTTCGGCCTGGGGGGAATTGCAACCAGATTCGGCCCTCGCCACTGAACACCTGTAACGGCGCGACCTTGGCATCGCCAGACAGACGCCAATTGAAATCGTAATGACCGGGAGCGCCCTCGCCGGGTGCCCACCCGGACGTAGCGGGCGTGACCGTCACACACGCCACCAAGCTTAGAACCAGCAGCAATGCCCCTGCATATCGAACCATACGCACCCCGAGTAATTGTCGCGCAGCCAGATTGGCGCACACCCTTCACATGGTGCATGCAGCGCGCGTGCGGGCCTAGACGGAGTGATACTGACGGATGTTTTCGTTCACTACCGCGAGCCAGGAGTTGACCGGTCCGCAATGACAAGAGGTATGGCACCGCACCGCCAGGGGTGCGGGCTATTCCGCGCGCTCTTATTCGATGGTAATCCCACGTTCCTCGATCAAGGTCTTCCAACGTTGAAACTCGCGAGCCTGAAACGCAGAAAATGCTTCAGGTGTACTGGCTACGACCTCCAAACCCTGATCTTCAAGTTTATGCGCGACCTCGGCATCCTTGAATGCCGCAATCGCCGCGTCCGCCAATTTGGCCTTGACACCAGCGGGGAGTCCCTTTGGCGCAGACAGCGCTTGCCAGGAATAGATCACCGCATTCGGCACCCCAGCCTCGGTCAATGTGGGGACATCAGGCAGCACGGCCGAACGCTTATCTCCGGTCACGGCAAGCGGGCGCAGTTTGCCAGCGCGGATATGCGGCAAGACCGCATTGACGTTCTGGAATGAGTAATCGACCTGCGACCCCATCAAGTCGTTGATCGCTGGCGCGCCGCCCTTGTATGCAACGTGCATGCCGTCGGTCCGGGTCTGCTGCAGAAAGACTTCTGCTGACAGATGATCAGACGCCCCAAAACCCGAGTTCGCGAAACTGACCTGACCGGGTCTGGCTTTCAGTTCATCGATAACATCTTGCACGCTGCGCGCGGTCTTCGTCGGCGCAGCAACGAGCACGTTGGGGGCTTGTACGGCGACAGTGATGTAGTCGAAATCCTGTAGCGCATCGTAGGGCGTTGACTTGATCAAGTGCGGCGCAATGACATAAGTGCCTAGCGAGGACATCATCAAGGTGTAACCATCCGGGGCGGCGCGCGCCACTGCACCTGCCCCGATAGTTCCCGTGGCGCCGGGACGGTTGTGCACGACAACGGCGCTCCAGCATTGCGAATCAGATCTTTCGAGCGCTCTCGCGAACCGTGGCATCGGCACGGGCCTTGATTTCAGGTTGCAGGCTGGCCCCCAGACCAGGGGCGGTCGGCGCCAGTACGATGCCGTGTTCGACGACCGGTAAGGCCGTCACCAGATCGCGATACCAAGTGCTTAATGTCGCGCGCACCACCTCCTGGAAAATCGCGGTGGGTGCGTGCATCGCGAGATGGAGTCCCGCCATCAACGTAATGGGACCGGTACAGTCGTGAGGCGCAATGGGCTTCGCGTAGGCCTGAGCCAGGCTAGCGATCTTGCGGCCCTCTGTCAGGCCACCGCACCAGGCGAGGTCGAGCATCACGATATCCAAAGCGTCTTTGGCCAACAGATCCCGGAAGGGCACCGTGCCAGCCAAGGTCTCGCTGCCACAAATTGGCACGCGGGTCTGCCGCCGCAAGTCCGCCAGCGCCTGGGCATCGTCCATCTTGCTAAGCGGGTCTTCGGCCCAAAACACACCGTAATCCTCCAAGGCCCGGCAGATGCGCAACGCGGCATTCGCCCCCCAGAGGCTGTGCAGTTCGCACATCACTTCGATGCGATCGCCCACCGCCTCGCGAATTTTCTTAAACGGTTCCAGGCCGCGCTTCAAATCTTGTGCGCTGATCAGATGCCCGCCCGTCGCAGCCGCGAAAGCATCGAACGGCCATATTTTCATGGCGCTATAACCCTCATCCAAGAGGCTCTGCGCTAACGCGCCAGCGTCACGCATGAAAGCCACTTGATCATCATAGGGGCCGACTTGCAGCTCAGACCCGTCGGTGCTGCGTCGCGCGACGCCCCCCGTGTTGTAGGAATAGCCCGCGCAGGTGTTGTAGGCGCGAATTCGATCGCGCACGCCGCCGCCCATGGCGATGTAGGTCGGCACGCCCTGCCGCTGTCCTGCCAGGTCCCATAACGCGATATCAACCGCGCTAGCCGCGCGAACCTCGGCGCTGGTGCTGTGGAATCCCAGATAGGGATTCATCAAATACTGGGACACCGCTTCGATATGACGCGAATCGCGGCCCAGCAACCAGGGCGCGACCGTTTCGTGCAGCACTGCCTCGACCGCTTGCGCGCCCCGAAACGACTCGCCTAGACCGGTGAGGCCTTCGTCAGTTTCAATTTCCACCCAAATCAAATTAGGACGTTCGTCAATACGAATGCTGCGTAACGCCGTGATAGTAGCCATGCGTGGATCTGCTGTTGTCTAAGGGTTATCAATTGCCGCCGGGTTTGAAATATCCCGATTGAGGCCCGGTCGGTGCAGGTTGCCATCCTCAAGGCGGCACGACTATGCTGTCAACAAAACGACCAAGTAGTATTACTAATTCGACGATCGTGGCTATCTCTCCTTTAAGTGACTTCGCCTATAAGCAAGTGCTGACTCTGATCGAGACGCGCGAACCTGACGAACGGTTGCCCAGCGAAGACGAGTTGGCTCGAAGGCTCGGCGTATCCCGGCCCGTGTTACGGCAGGCGCTGGCACGTTTGCGGACCGAAGGCTGGGTCTACGCGCGGCGAGGCTCGGGAAATTTCGTAGGCAAACCTGCCGCGATGCAAAGCGCCGCATTTGGCCCCCTCCATAGCATTCCGGATGTTCGCAACTTCCTTGCGTTTCGTTGCCTGATTGAAGGGGAAAGCGCAGCGGGCGCCGCACGTTGTACGGATCGCCAACTGCTCGATGACATCGACCGACGTCAACGCATGCTGGAAGCGGCATGGTCGCGCGGTGAGACAGGCATCGAGGAAGACATCGCTTTTCACGGCGCCATCGCCGCGGCGAGCGGCAATCGCTTCTTCACGTTGACCATGGCGGCGCTCGCCGAGCAAACCCGGGTGGCCATCAAGCTCATCCGCGAGTTGTCGCCGCTGCCTATGGTACGGCGTGCCGTCGATGTGCGGCTGGAGCATCGTGCCATCGGTCAGGCAATTAAAGACGGCGATGACGCCGCTGCGCGCGAGGCGATGTTGGACCATTTGCGCGGCGGCATGACAAGGCTGTTCGGCGTCGGCGAGGACCCCAAATAAAAACGCCGGCCATCGATTTCTCGATGACCGGCGCCCAGGAACCCACCTACGTCAGCGACGACCTGACGAACCTTGCAAGATCGTTGCCACGGCAACCGTACTTAGCGAATCGTCGGCATGGCGAACTCCGCGCCCTTGCCAATGCTCTCAGGCCAGCGTTGCATGATGCTCTTCTGACGCGTGTAGAAGCGCACGCCTTCTTCGCCATATGCGTGCATGTCGCCGAACAGCGAACGCTTCCAGCCACCGAATCCGTGCCAGGCTGCCGGCACCGGAATTGGCACGTTCACGCCGACCATGCCAACCTCGATCTGACGGCCGAACTCGCGCGCAACGTTGCCGTCGCGGGTAAAGCAGCTGACGCCGTTGGCGTATTCATGGTTGTTGATGAGCTTCACGGCCGAGGCGAAATCGGGCACGCGCACGCACGACAACACGGGGCCGAAGATTTCCTCTTTGTAGATGCGCATCTCGGGGGTCACGTTATCGAACAGCGTACCGCCCAGCCAGAAACCGTTTTCGCATCCCTCCCCGGCCTGGGAGCCTGCGAACTCGCGGCCATCGGCCAAAAGAGTCGCGCCTTCTTGAATGCCCGCATCGATGTAACCAGCGATGCGTTGACGCGCTTCGGCCGTGACAATGGGGCCCATCTCGGCTTGCGGGTCAGTGCCATTACGCACCTTCAGTTCCTTCAGACGCTCAACCAGACGAGGCACGACTTGCTCTGCGGCGGAACCCACAAGGACCGCGACGGAAATCGCCATGCAGCGTTCGCCGGCCGAACCATAGGCCGCGCCCATCAATGCATCAACCGCCTGTTCGATATCGGCATCGGGCATGATGACCATGTGGTTCTTCGCCCCGCCCAGCGCTTGCACACGCTTGCCGTGGCGCGCGCCGGTTTCGTAAATATGCTGCGCGACCGGCGTAGAGCCGACGAAGGACACCGCCTTGACATCGGGATCTTCGATCAACGCGTTCACGGCATGATGATCGCCCTGCACCACGTTGAATACGCCGTCTGGCAGGCCCGCCTCTTTCAACAGTTCGGCCACATACAGCGACGGGCTGGGATCGGTCGGGCTGGGCTTGAGAATGAACGTGTTGCCCGTGGCCAAAGCCATGGGGAACATCCACATCGGCACCATCACCGGGAAGTTAAACGGGGTGATGCCGGCGACCACGCCCAACGGCTGGCGCAATGTCCAGTTGTCCATGCCCGAGGCGACTTGCTCGGTGAAATCGGTCTTGAGCAACTGCGGCGCGCCGCAAGCAAATTCCACGATGTCGATGCCGCGCGCGACCTCGCCTTGCGCATCGCTGAACACTTTGCCGTGCTCGGCGGTGATCATGCGAGCCAGATCGTCGTGATGGCGATGCAGCAGCTCCAGGAAGCGGAACAGCACGCGCGCACGGCGCAGCGGCGGGGTCGCGGCCCAGGCCGGGAACGCCTTGCGGGCCGAAGCGACCGCGGCTTCGATATCGCCAGCGGTGGCGAGTGCAACGCGGCCCGTGACCTGACCGGTCGCGGGGTTGAACACATCACGCGTCTGGGGCGATTGCGGCTCGACGCGACGACCGTCGATCCAATGGCCGATGAGGGGCAAAGCAGATTGAGAGGTGGCGGCAGTCACTGTGGGCTTCCTGAATAGCGTTGATCGGATAACGGCATTCAGTCTACGGCGACGATCTGCCCGGCGGAAGACCGATTTTGCGACATCAGTGTTTGATAAAATGAACAATCTCAACGCTACCCTGCTCCATGGCCACTGACCAGATCGCCCCGCTAGTTGCGGATATTTATCTGCTGACCGCGCTTGCGGAAACACGCAGTTTTACGCAGACGGCGCGTCGCTTGGGCGTATCGAAGGCATCGGTCAGCACGCGTATCAATGCGCTGGAAAAAGCCGTGGGATTGCCCCTGGTACGCCGCACGACGCGCCATGTCATGCTGACGGAGGCTGGCCAGAATCTGGTGGAAAACGCGGCTCCCGCGTTCGAGCGCATCGGGGCGGGATTTCTGGCTGTGAAAGATCTGTCCGATGTGCCGCGCGGCACCGTGCGGCTGACCGCGCCGGTGGCTTTTGGCCGTCAACATCTGGCTCCCGTGCTACCCGACTTTCTACGGCAGTATCCCGAAGTGCGCGTTGACCTTGAACTGGTCGACCGGCTGGTTAACCTGGCACACGAGGGATTCGATCTGGCGATACGCCACACCGACCATCCGCCCGAGACCTATATCGCGTGGGAATTGTGCGGGTCGCGTTCCGTACTCGTCGCCAGCCCCGAGTATCTGCGCGTACACGGCACCCCCCAGCATCCGCGCGACCTCAGCCATCATGCATGCGTGACCTATCTGGGTAATCGTAGTTACGAGACCTGGTCCTTTGTACGCGAGGGACGACGCAGCTCGGCAGCACCGATCGTGATTCCCATCCAGACGCGGTTTCGCGCCAATAACAGCGAAGTATTGCGCCAAGCTGTGCTAGGTGGCGCGGGAATTGGCCTGCTGCCGGACTTCAGCGCGGTGACCTCCGCACCCGGTGGCCTGGTCGAAGTTCTGCCTGGCTGGCGGGTGCATGGGTTTTTTGGTGGCAAACTGTATGCCCTGCGCCCCTGGTCCGCGCATGTGCCGCAATCGGTGAAATGTCTGGTGGAGTTTTTACGTGACAAATACGCGCAAGGGTTCTGAGCCCTCCTCGCCCGCTAAGCGCACACGCCGCAGCGGCGGTGTGACCCTCACCGATGTCGCAAGGCAGGCAGGCGTGTCGGTCATGACTGCTTCGCGCGCGCTCAACCAGCCTGACCGGGTATCCGAAGTTACGCGCAAACAGGTGTTGGACGCCGTCGCTGCCAGCGGCTATGTACCGAATCTGCATGCGGCAGGACTGCGCTCGCAACGCACGCGCATGATTGCGTTAATGGTGCCCTCGATTGCCTCGGGCTCGGCATTCTTGCTGGCCGTGCATGCGATGACAGAGATTCTGGTCGAAGCTGGCTATCAGGTGATGCTCAGCGAACGCGGCTATGACCGTTCGCGCGATGAAATCGTGTTGGAATCCGTGATCGCACGGCGGCCCGATGGCATTGTGTTGACGGGCTTGACGCAGTCTCCGCTGGCACGACGGCGGCTGGCCGCCTCGGGCATTCCGGTTGTCGAAACATGGGAGATGACCGACGACCCCATCGACATGCTGGTGGGGTTCTCGCACTACGAAGTGGGCCGCGCGATTGCGCGCTATCTGTATGAGCAAGGCAGGCGCTGCCTCGCCTCTATTGCCGCGACCGAAGCCCGCACGGCGGCGCGCTTCCAGGGATTCGCCGACGAAGCACTGCATCTGGGCATCGCGGGGCGGCACCTGCGCGAGGGCACGTCGCTGTTGATGTCGCCCCCTAGCCAACTGGGGCACGGACGCGCCGGGCTCGCGCGCGCGTTGGAGGGAGACCCCGACGTGGACGGTATTTTTTCATCCAGTGATATGGTGGCTTTAGGCACGCTCATGGAAGCGCAGCTGCGCGGATTACGGGTGCCAGAAGATCTGGCGATTGTCGGATTTGGCGATTTCGATTTCGCCTGCAACGTGACCCCCGCGCTCACCACGGTACGCGTTGACCCCGAGGATATCGGGCGCCGAACGGCGAGCTTGCTGATTGATCGCATCCAGGGCAAGCGGCCCGCGCAGCCAATTCAGGATGTCGGCTTCACATTAATCAAGCGGGAAAGCGCCTAGGCCGCCCCCTGAGTGGGCCACAGGGATGGCGACCCGCGTCGTCGTCCATCCCCCCGCATAAGCCTCCGCAATATCCTTGCGGCATTGAACTCGGGATCGTTGACGCCCTTTTTGGTTAACGTTAACATTTTCGCTCTTTCGTTCCTCGGTTTGACCGGACTCTATGTCGACCTGTACCCCGATTTCTCCCGCATCCTCCGCCGCGCTCACCGATACGCCGCGCGCGATCCGGATGCATGCTGACGATAATGTGGCCATAGTCGCGAACCAAGGTGGGTTGGCGGCCGGCGCACAATTGCCCGATGGCCCGACGTTGCTCGAGCGCGTGCCGCAAGGTCACAAAGTCGCGCTGACCGATATCGCCGAAGGCCAGCCCGTGCGGCGCTACAACGTGACGATCGGCTATGCCAACCGTGACTTGCCCGCTGGCAGCTGGGTCAACGAAAACGTGCTGACCATGCCCGCTGCGCGCGGCCTGGACGATCTGCCCATGGCGACCGAGACGCCTGCCCCACTGCCTGCGCTGGAAGGCTATACCTTCGAGGGATATCGCAATGCCGATGGCAGTGTCGGCACGCGCAATCTGCTGGCAATCACGACCACGGTGCAATGTGTAGCGGGCGTCGTCGATCACGCGCTGCAGCGTATCCGCACGGAATTGCTGCCCCGCTATCCGAACGTCGATGGCGTCGTGGCCCTGGAACATGGCTACGGCTGCGGTGTCGCGATAGACGCGCCTGATGCCATCGTGCCGATCCGCACGCTGCGCAATATCAGCAAGAATCCGAACTTCGGAGGTGAGGTCATGGTGGTCAGCCTGGGCTGCGAAAAGCTGCAACCCGAGCGCCTGATGCCCACGAACGCCATCCCAATCCAGGCCGACGGATCGATGAGCACCACGCTGGATGTGATGCGTCTGCAAGACGAGGAGCATGTCGGATTTCAGGCCATGATTGATGCCATCATGGCGCAAGCAATCCCCCATCTGGAGCGCCTGAACCGACGTCGGCGCGAGACCTGCCCCGCCTCGGATCTGGTGGTGGGTGTGCAGTGCGGAGGCAGCGATGCGTTCTCGGGGGTCACCGCCAACCCGGCCGTCGGCTTCTGCGCGGACCTGCTGGTGCGCGCCGGGGCCACCGTGATGTTCTCGGAAACCACCGAAGTGCGCGACAGCGTGGAGCAACTGACCAAACGCGCGCAATCCGTGGAGGTCGCCCAGGACATTATCAATGAAATGGCGTGGTACGACGCCTATCTGCAACGCGGCCAGGCCGATCGGAGCGCGAACACCTCTCCGGGCAATAAAAAAGGCGGCCTGTCCAACATTGTCGAAAAAGCCATGGGCTCGGTGATCAAGTCGGGCACGTCAGCGATCAATGGCGTGTTAAGCCCCGGCCAAAGCCTGCGCGAGCGTGGCATCGAGAAAGGTTTGGTTTACGCGGCGACACCCGCCAGTGACTTTATCTGCGGCGCACTGCAACTCGCCGCTGGCATGAACCTGCATATTTTCACGACCGGCCGGGGGACTCCCTATGGTCTGGCCGAAGTACCGGTGGTCAAAGTCGCCACACGCACCGATCTCGCGCGCCGCTGGCATGATTTGATGGACGTGAATGCAGGTCGTATCGCCGATGGCGAACTGAGTATCGAAGATCTGGGCTGGGAAATGTTCCACTTGCTGCTGGACGTGGCCAGTGGCCGCAAGCAGACCTGGGCCGAGCGTTGGAAACTGCATAACGCGCTCGTGCTGTTCAACCCGGGACCGGTGACCTGAGGCCATTCGAGACGGGAATTGCCATCCGCCACGGTGGGCTTCCATCGTGGCGAAATTGAAGGCGCCGTTTGACCGGACGGCTACGCCCTCGCGGCAATAAAAAAGCCGACAGCTCTGATCGAGCAAGTCGGCATAGTCAGCCAGCCGGAGGGAGGCCGCGTCCCGCGCCCCACCGGCGCGAAGACGGGGCCCGCCCGTCAATGATCACCGCTGCTGAGCGATCTTCTTGGCCTGATCAGAGGCCTTGTTCAATGCCGCCACGGGAGGCGTCGTGCCAGCCAGCGCCTGATTCAACTCACTATTCAGGATGGGCTGGATACGATCGTAATGCGCCATACGGAACCCACGGCTGGTCGAAGCCAGATTGCCGCGCAGCGAATCGACGAGCGCCTTGGCACCCGGCACCTTGTTATAGAACGACACGTCTGAGGCCCGGAAGGCTGCCTCGGTCAGCGGCAGGTAGCCGGTCTGTTGATGCCACTGTGCCGCATTCACCGGCTTGGACAGCCAGGCCAGGAAATCAGCCGTCGCTTTTTCCTGCGCCTGCGGGTGACCATTGACCGCCCACAGCGCCGAGCCGCTGACGAAGGGGCGCCCTGCGTCCTTGGTGGCCTGGGGGTAATACGGCAGCGGTGCCACGCCAAACTTCAGGTTGCGCTTATGCATAAAGGTGCCCGCAGCGCCACTACCCGAGGTCAACACGCCGCATTTGCCATCGGCAAATAGTTTGTCGCTCTTGCTATCGTCGGACGACTCAGTAAAGAGCAGCGAACGCTTCCAGCTCACCATCAAGGCGATGTGACGCATGTACAGCGTATCGAACTTCAATACCGGCGCGGTCTTGCTGGTGGTCAGGCCGTTATCGTTCGAGGTGTAGAGCTGCTTATTAACCGGCGCGAGGTTTTCCAGATGGACTTCCACCTGCTTGCTCGACGCATACGGGCAGTCGAGATTGGCCACGTCGCGCAGCTTGAGCAATTCGGCTTGCAGATCCGCCCACGTGGTTGCGGGCTTATTGGGATCCAGACCCGCCTTTTTGTAGGCGTCGAGGTTGTAATACATGACCGGCACTTCGGCCATCCAGGGGAAGGCCAGCAATCGGCCCTTGCTGTCGCGGATAAAGCTCGAGGTGCCCGGCAGGAACCAGTTCAGGTCCTTGATCGGGTACTTGGCCAGCAGCTGATACAGCGGCAAGATGGCCTTGTGCTCGGACACCACGTCGGGCGATCGATTGTCCTCGAGCTGAATCAGGTTAGGGCCAGTTTTTTTCTTGATGGCATCCTGCGCCGCGGCTTGCAGCGCCTGCGCGTCATTGAAGCCGCGCAGCTTCACCACGACGTCTTTCTGTTCTTTGTTGTAGTTCTTGGCAAGTTTTTCGAATTCGGCTTTGTTCGGGCCGTTCAGTGTGTGCCAGACCTCGATCTCGACGCCCGCGGCGTGGGACACGCTGGCGATGGCCATGGCTGCGCCGAATACCCAAATGCGAGGGCTGACGCCCAATCCACGGGCGATGCCCGCCAATTGCAATGTCTTCATAGGTTTGATAGACCAAGAAAGGGAAATTCAGGCTCTGGCTTGCGTCCGCTCAGCAGATCGGCCAGCGCCCGACCCGAACCAACGCCCATGGTCCAACCCAGCGTGCCATGTCCTGTATTCAGATACAGATTAGGCACCCGGGTGCGGCCGATGAGCGGTACGTTCGAAGGGGTGGCCGGACGCAAGCCCGACCAATAGCTGACATTCTCGAAATCGAGAGCGCCAGGGAATAACTCGCGCGCCAGCCGTGTCATGGCCTCGCAACGAGCGGTATTCAATGCACGCGAATAACCGGATAGCTCTGCTGTACCGGCCATCCGCAAGCGATCACCAAAGCGCGAAAATACGACTTTATGGCTGCTATCGGTGAGGCTGACGGTTGGTGCACCGGTGGGATCCACGACGGTAAAAGTAGCGGAATAGCCTTTAGCCGGATAAACGTTGCACGGCACGCCCAGCGGACGCAGCAGATAAGGACTATAGCTGCCCATCGCGACAACATATGCATCGGCGGGAATGCGTTCAAAACGCCCGTCACGACCGATGACTTCCAGGTGCTGGACCTGCCCGCCCTCGGTGATCAGACGCGTGGCAGTCGTCTCGAAACGGAACTCCACCCCAGCCGCTTCGCAACGGCGCGCCAGACTGGTGGCAAACAGATGCACATCGCCGCTTTCGTCTTCCGGCGTATAGTCGCCACCCACGATGGTGGCGCGATGCGGCGCCAGTGCCGGCTCGATCGCCACCACTTCGTCCGCGGTCACGACACGACGTTCCACGCCGAAATCGCGCATCAGGCCGGCGGCCTTTTGCGAGGTTTCGAATTCGTATTGATCGCGATAAAAATTCAGAATGCCGCGCTGCAAATGGTCGTAGCTGATGCCCAGCTCGGCGCGCATGGCCTGCAGCGTACTGCGGCTGTATTCGGCCAGCCGCACCATGGCGCGGATATTCGGCGCTAAACGGCCGGGCAGACATTCGCGCAGAAATGCCAGCCCCCACATCCATTGCCGCCAGTCGAGCTGGGGCCTGAATAGTAGCGGCGCGTCATCGCGGAAGAGCCACCGCAACAGTTTCAGCGGCGCTTGCGGATTGGCCCAGGGTTCGGCGTAGGAAACGGAGATCTGCCCGCCATTGGCCAGGCTGGTTTCCTGAGCCGCGCCGGGGCGACGATCGATCACCACGACGTCATGGCCCGCCTGGTTCAGCCACCAGGCGCTGGAAATGCCTATGATGCCGCTACCTACAACCACAACTCTCATGCGCGCCTTGCTCCTTGCGCCGCTGGCGGCAACGGGCCTCGCCCGCTTGCTGTCGCAGCTCATTCCAATCATCGCTCGTGCCGCAGTTTACAGCGGCGACGGGGCCACGCCTATGACATAAAGGCAGGGCCGGTATCTATTTACACCTAAACGTTTCGACCGTGAGGATCGCCTCAGCCCCCGGCAGCCGCGACATCGGCCTGCGAGGTAAAGGCATCCGCGTAGAACTCTTCAGCGGGCAGTCCGCACTGTGCCGAGAACTCGCGACGCGCGGCTTCGACCATGGGCGGTGCACCGCAGGCATACACTTGGTAGCCGGACAAATCCGGCAGGTCCTGCATCACGGCCTCGTGCACAAACCCGGTACGACCCGTCCAGCCATCCTCGGGCAGGCTATCCGACACCACCGGGATGAACTTGAAATCCGGCAAGGTCTGCGCCCACGACTGGGCCAGCTCGCTCATGTACAGATCCACGGGGCGGCGACCGCCCCAGTACAACGCGACCGGGCGTTGAATGTTGTGATGCGCCATATGCTCGACAATCGCCTTGACCGGCGCAAACCCGGTGCCGCTGGCCAGCAACACGATGGGCTTATTGGAATCCTCGCGCAGGAAGAACGATCCGAACGGACCTTCCAGGCGCAGGATCTCGCGCACCTTCATCTGCGTGGCGCCCGCCCCGAATACATGATCGGTGAACACCCCACCCGGCATATGACGGATATGCAGCTCAATCGGGCTGCCGTTGTGCGGCGCATTCGCCATCGAATAACTACGACGCTTGCCGTCTTTCAGAATGATTTCGACGTACTGGCCCGCGTAATAGCGGAACGGCTCGGCCGCGGGCAGCTGCAGACGCAACACGGTCACGTCGGGTGCGGCCAGGGACATTTCCTGCACGCGCGCGGGCAGCTTGCGGATCTGGATATCGCTCGCCAGACGGACCTCGGTCGACTCCACCACCAGATCCGATTGGGCTTTGGCCTGGCAGAACAGGGTATAGCCCTGGGCCAACTCTTCCGGCGAGAGAATCTGCGCGGGGTATTCACCCGCGTCCACCTCGCCTGACACCACCTTGCCTTTGCAGCTGGAACACGCGCCATTGCGGCAGCTGTACGGCAGCACGATGCCAGCGGCCAGGGCGGCGTCCAGCACGGTTTGACCGGCTTCGACGGTGAATTGATGCTGGCTGGGTTGAACAGTGACCTGGAAGCTCATGGATACGAATCTGGTGAAAAAATGCGCGGCGCCGGGCGATGGTTGGCAAAACGCTACAACCGCTACCCGACGGTCAATTTGCTATTCTATAATTTTTGCCGCACCGGGACGGCCCGGGGCGGCTGCCGGCACCTCGCCGGTTGCGTCACTTTCGGGGACGGCCCCAGTTGCCGGCACAGCGCCGGCGGTTTTATAGGGGCATGTCGTGGCCTGGATTATTCTTTTATTGGCGGGGCTGTTTGAGGTTGTTTGGGCGGTCAGTCTCAAATATACCGAGGGGTTTACCCGCCTGGTTCCTTCTGCAATCACCCTGATCGGCATGGTCGTCAGCGTCTGGCTGCTGTCTGTCGCCATGAAGTCGCTGCCGCTAGGTACGGCCTATGCGGTATGGGTGGGCATCGGCGCGCTGGGTGCGTTCATCTGCGGCATTGTGTTGTTCCAGGAAGCCTTATCCCCGATGCGCGTGATCAGCGTCTTATTGATCGCGGCAGGATTGATCGGGTTGAAGCTGGCGAGTTAATTGCCGTTTTCGCGCGCGGTCCTTCGCGCGCGAACAAAAATAATGTGGGCGACTATCCCGATGGATAGCCGCCCACATTTTCATTGAGCGGGCGCTACAGCCCGCCCTACCCGCTACAGCCTCAGAACACCGGCGACAGCACCGGCTGTTTCGGACGCACATCCAGCGCACGGCCTTTGCGGGCGCGCTTACCCACATAGGGCGCCAGCGCTTGCCCGGCGAGGATATCTTCGGTGTGTTTATTGCGATAAATCCCAGCCGCACGCACCCCTGCCGCGCCAATTGGCACGACTTGATCGACTTTGTCCGCGCCATCCAAGCCCATCAGAATGGTGCCACGTCCACCGCCAGACAGCGATTTGACCTCGTCCAGACCGAAGACCAGGAATTTGCCCTTGGCCGACAACAACGCAAGCTGAGTCGCCCCCTCGAACAAGGGCACGGGGCGCAGCAGCGCGTCCCCGTCTTCCACGGTGATGAACTGTTTGCCCGCGCGTTGACGGGAAGTCATATCGCTGAGCTTGGTCGCGAAACCAAAGCCGCTTTGTGTCGCGATCAACCAGCGGCTGTCCGGCGCGGCGGCGATGCTATGAACGATGCGCGTGCCGGACGCCAGATCGATCATCGTCGTGACCGGTTGCCCGTCGCCGCGCGCCGATGGCAGGCTCGAGACGGCAACCGTGTACACCCGCCCGTTGTCACCAATCGCGATCAGCGTATCGGTCGTACGGCACTCGAATGCGCCGTACAGATCATCGCCCTGTTTGAACGTGAACTGCGACGCATCGTGCCCGTGGCCCTGACGCGCGCGCAGCCAGCCTTTCTGCGACACGATGACGGTCACCGGCTCATCCAGCACCTTGGTTTCCAGCACCGCGCGTTCGGCCGTCTCGATCAAGGTACGGCGATCGTCGCCATACTGTTTGGCGTCTGCTTCGATCTCCTTGATCAACAGACGGCGCAGCGAGCTGGGGTTGTCCAAGAGCTCTTGCAAGCGCGTCTGCTCGTCGCGTTTGTCGGTCAGTTCCTGCTCGATCTTGAAGCCTTCCAAGCGCGCGAGCTGACGCAGGCGCATTTCCAGGATGTCCTCGGCCTGGCGCTCGGACAGCGAGAAACGCTGCATCAACGCGGCGCGCGGCTCGTCCGATTCGCGGATGGTCTGGATGACCTCGTCCACGTTCAGATAGACGAGCATCCGGCCTTCGAGCACATGGATACGGTCGGTGACCTTGTCCAGCCGATGGCGCGTGCGGCGCACCACGGTATCGGTGCGGAAAGCCACCCATTCGGTCAGGATCTGGCGCAGGCCTTTCTGACGCGGACGACCATCGGTGCCTATGCACACCAGGTTGATCGGCACGCTGGTTTCCATGCTGGTTTGCACGAGCAGCGTGTTGACGAATTCGTCACGATCCACGCGCGAGGTCTTGGGTTCGAAGACCAGACGCACCGCGGCATCTTTGCCCGACTCATCGCGCACCGCATCCAACAGATTCAGCATCACGGCCTTGGCCTGTTGCTGCTCGGCGGTCAGGGCCTTCTTGCCTGCCTTGACCTTGGGATTGGTGATTTCCTCGATCTCTTCCAGGACCTTTTGGCCCGAGGTGCCCGGCGGCAATTCAGTCACCACCAGTTGCCACTGCCCACGCGCCATTTCCTCGAACTGCCAGCGAGCGCGCGCCTTGAGCGAGCCGCGGCCGTTCTGGTAGATCTGGGCGATGTCCGCCTCGGGCGTGATGACCTGGCCGCCCCCGGCGAAATCAGGCCCAGGGATCAGGGCGTGCAATTCCGCGTCGGGCAGATTCGGATGCTTGATCAGCGCAACGCAAGCCTTGGCGACCTCGCGCAGATTATGCGAAGGAATCTCGGTCGCCATCCCCACGGCAATACCCGACGCACCGTTGAGCAGCATCACCGGCAAACGCGCCGGCAGCATCTGCGGCTCTTGTTGGCTGCCATCGTAGTTGGGCGCGAAATCGACCGTGCCTTCGTCCAGTTCGTCGAGCAGCAGGCGGGAGAACGGCGTCAGGCGCGCTTCGGTATAACGCATCGCCGCGGCGTTATCGCCGTCGCGCGAGCCGAAATTCCCATGGCCGTCGATCAAGGGATAACGCAGCGAGAAATCCTGCGCCATACGCACCATCGCGTCATACGCGGCCTGATCGCCGTGCGGGTGATATTTGCCCAGCACATCGCCGACCACACGCGCGGACTTCACGGGCTTGGCGCCGGGGCCCAGGCCCATGTCCTGCATGGCGTACAGAATGCGACGCTGCACGGGCTTTTGACCATCTCCCAGATCGGGCAGCGCGCGCCCACGCACCACGGAAACGGCGTAATCCAAATAGGCCTGTTCGGCATAGCGGCCTAGCGTGATGGCCTCGTCGGCCTCGCCGGCGGGCTCGTCAAACAAGCCGGGTTGATTGCTGTCAGTCATGTGTATTCGAAATTGCTTTTACGGTGGGGCGACGGGCAGCCGTATCGGCCGCCCGGCTGACGGTCAGGCCGCGATCAGATATCGAGCTCCGCCAGATTGCCCTTGTCCTCGATCCACGAACGCCGCTGCGAAGATTCGCCCTTGCCCATCAGCATGTCGAACATGCGCGTGGTGTCCTCGGGCGTGAGCGTGCCGTAGCCTACGGGCAGCAAGCGGCGCGTATCGGGATTCATCGTGGTTTCCCAAAGCTGCTCGGGGTTCATTTCACCCAGACCCTTGAACCGGCTGATGCTCCATGAGCCTTCGCGCACACCTTCCTTGCGCAGCTTGTCCTGCGCGGCCTCCAGCTCGCCTTGATCCAGGCAATAGATCTTGCGCGCCGGGCGTTTGCCTTGCGCGGGAACATCCAGCCGGAAAAGCGGCGGACGCGCGATGTAGACATGCCCCGTTTCGATCAGACGCGGGAAATGACGATAGAACAAGGTGAGCAACAGAACCTGAATGTGCGAGCCATCCACGTCTGCGTCCGACAAGATGCAAATGCGGCCGTAACGCAGGCCAGACAAGTCGGGCGAATCGTTCGGGCCATGCGGGTCCACGCCTATCGCCACCGCGATGTCGTGAATCTCGTTATTGGCGAACAGGCGATCACGGTCGACTTCCCAGGAATTGAGCACCTTGCCGCGCAGCGGCAGAATGGCCTGGAATTCCTTGTCGCGGCCCATTTTGGCCGATCCGCCTGCCGAGTCGCCCTCGACGAGAAACACCTCGGTGCGCGACGAATCGGACGATTCGCAATCGGTCAGCTTGCCAGGCAACACCGCCACGCCGGAGCTCTTGCGCTTTTCGACTTTCTGCGCGGAACGGGCGCGGGCCTGAGCCTGCCGGATGGCGAGTTCGGCGAGTTTCTTGCCATATTCGACGTTGCTGTGCAGCCAAAGATCGAGCGCGCTCTTGGCAAAGCCGCCCACCAGACGCACCGCATCGCGGCTGTTCAGCCGCTCTTTGATCTGGCCCTGGAACTGCGGATCGAGCACCTTGGCCGACAGCACAAAGCTTGCGCGGGAAAACACATCCTCGGGCAGTAGTTTCACCCCCTTGGGCAGCAGACTATGCAGCTCGGCAAACCCCTTTACGGCAGAGAACAGCCCCTCGCGCAAACCCGATTCGTGCGTGCCGCCCGCAGGCGTCGGAATCAAATTGACGTACGACTCGCGCACGGCGTTGCCGTCCTCGGTCCAGGCAACCACCCACTGGGCGCCCTCGCCTTCGGCGAAGTTCTCATGGTCGGCGCCCGCGTATTGCTGGCCTTCAAAAAATGGCACCATGAGTTCGGCACCGGCCAATGCCTCGGCCAGATAGCCGCGCAGACCGTCGACGTATTGCCAGGTCTTGGTATCGCCCGTTTTTTCGTTGGCGAGCGTGACTTTCACACCCGGCAGCAGCACGGCTTTGCTGCGCAACAGGTGCTGCAGCTCGTTCAACGGAATTTGCGGGCTGTCGAAATACTTGCCATCGGGCCAGACGCGAACGCGGGTGCCCGACTTTTTGCGCCCGCCCTCGGCAAAAGGCGCGAGCGGCTCGGCCACCTCGCCGTCCTTGAAAACCAGACGGTTAGTCTGCCCGTCGCGCCAGACAGTGACCTCCAGCCGCGTGGCCAGCGCATTGGTGACCGACACGCCCACGCCGTGCAAACCGCCAGAGAACGCATACGCCCCACCGGCGGCCTTGTCGAATTTGCCGCCCGCGTGCAGGCGGGTAAAGACCAGTTCGACGACCGGCGCATTTTCTTCGGGATGCAGACCCACGGGAATCCCGCGGCCATCGTCCTCAACTGTGACGCTGCCGTCGATATGCAGGGTGACCTGGATCTGCTTGCCGTAGCCGGCCAGCGCCTCATCAGCGGCGTTATCGATGACCTCCTGCACAACGTGCAGGGGATTTTCGGTGCGGGTGTACATGCCCGGGCGCTGACGCACCGGCTCCAGCCCCTTCAAAACTCGGATGGAGGCTTCGGTGTAACGTGGTGTAGCCAAGTTATCCCCAAGATCTGTGGAAAAAAACCGACATTTTACGGATTAGTCTAGATTTTGCGCGGCCTTAGGTAGGTTGCGCAGGTCCTGACCAGTCCCAAATTCGGTAGGATAGGTTCTTTGCAAATGCGCGCCCGCGGCAAAAACATAAAACTCCGCTTTCGGCGTCGACGTTTGCAGCGCATCATCCTACACAAAACTTGCAAACCCTGTTGATTTCAACAGTGGTATGCTTATCAAATCACAAGTTTTTTTACCCAGAACAATATGGCAGGGGCGCCTGGCGCCCGAGATGCCGCCCAACCGAGAATTACCATGAGCGAGCAAATCAAGAACGTCAGCGACGCCAGCTTCGAAGCCGATGTGATCCAATCCAACGTGCCGGTGCTGGTCGACTACTGGGCCGCCTGGTGTGGTCCCTGCAAGATGATCGCCCCGCTGCTCGAAGAAGTCGCCAGCGAATACGCTGGCCGCCTCGTGGTCGCCAAGCTCAACGTGGACGAAAACGCGGACACCGCCGCCAAATATGGCATCCGTGGTATCCCGACGCTGATGCTGTTCAAGAACGGCCAGGCAGCCGCCACCAAGGTCGGCGCACTGTCGAAATCGCAATTGACCGCATTCTTGGACGGCGCGTTGTAATACACTACGGGCTATGTACCTGCGCCGGCTTGGCTGGCGTCTGGCTTAGACTACCGCGCAGGCCCGTCCGTGGCCTGCCGCCAAGACCCTTCTCTACTATCCCCTTTTCAACGCGATGCACCTCAATGAACTGAAGGCGCTGCACGTTTCGCAGCTGCTGGAAATGGCCGCCGGCCTGGAAATCGAAAACGCCAACCGCTTTCGCAAGCAGGAGCTGATGTTCGCCATCATGAAGCGGCGAGCCAAGCAAGGCGAGCAGATTTTTGGCGACGGCGTGCTCGAAGTGCTGCCGGACGGCTTCGGCTTTCTGCGTTCGCCAGAAACCTCGTACCTGGCCAGCACGGACGACATCTACATCTCGCCCTCGCAGATCCGCCGCTTCAACCTGCACACGGGTGACTCCATCGAAGGCGAAGTCCGCACGCCCAAAGACGGCGAGCGTTATTTCGCGCTGGTGAAAGTCGACAAGGTCAATGGCGCGCCCCCCGAAGCGATCAAGCATCGCATCATGTTCGAGAACCTGACGCCGCTGCACCCGAATCAGCCACTGCGCCTGGAACGCGACATCAAGAGCGAAGAAAACCTGACCGGTCGGATCATGGACATCTTTGCCCCGATCGGCAAAGGCCAGCGTGGCCTGATCGTGGCAAGCCCCAAATCCGGTAAGACCGTGATGATGCAGCACATCGCGCACGCCATCACGACGAACTACCCGGACGCGGTCATGATCGTCCTGCTGGTCGACGAACGCCCCGAGGAAGTCACGGAAATGCAGCGCACCGTGCGCGGCGAAGTCGTCGCTTCCACGTTCGATGAACCCGCCACCCGCCACGTGCAGGTCGCCGAAATGGTCATCGAAAAAGCAAAGCGTCTGGTGGAAATGAAAAAAGACGTGGTGATCCTGCTGGATTCCATCACCCGTCTGGCCCGCGCCTATAACACGGTTGTGCCGGCATCCGGCAAGGTTCTCACCGGCGGGGTGGACGCCAACGCGCTGCAACGGCCCAAGCGTTTCTTCGGCGCGGCGCGTAACCTGGAGGAAGGCGGCTCGCTGACCATCCTGGGTACGGCGCTGATCGAAACCGGCAGCCGCATGGACGAAGTGATCTACGAGGAATTCAAGGGCACGGGTAACTCCGAAGTCCACCTCGAGCGTCGTCTTGCCGAAAAACGCGTCTATCCGGCGATCAACCTGAACAAATCGGGTACCCGCCGCGAAGAGCTGCTCATCCAGCCCGATCTGCTGCAAAAAGTCTGGGTACTGCGCAAATTCATCCACGACATGGACGAAGTTCAGTCGATGGAATTCATCTTGGACAAGATGCGCGCGACCAAGACCAACGCGGAATTCTTCGACATGATGAAGAAGAAGTAAAACGACTCGATGGGGCCACGCAGTGGCTCCGCTCTGGTCCGAGACGGGCGCTCCCTACAGGTGGCGCCCGTTTTTTTTATGGCCGATTAGTGCTCGATATGTTCCTCGACCGCCTGCTGCTGGGTCTTGGAGGGCTTATCCTGCCCGCCCACCGGCTCGATCTTCGGATCGTCCCACGTGCCGGTGACGGCATACTCCATCGTCATGGCCCGCGCGAGAGGCCGTTTCAAGAGCCACTGCGTCAGGAAAGCACCCAGACCAACCAGCGGATTGACCGCCAGCCCCGCCACGACTGCCGCGCCGCTCGCGTCCAGATTGGGGATAACCACGGCCTTGAGGTTCCACACCTCGTCGACGAGGTCGGTGTCGCCAGCCAGTGCGATCGTCGCCACCGGACCGTTGAGCTTAAAGCCCTCGCTATGAGCCACGCCCTTGCTCAAGGCCAGATCACCCCGTATGGTGTCAAAGGGCAATCCATCGCGCAGCGCATCAGCCGGATTGGCGTCGAAGGTCGCGAGGCGTTGTAGCGACTGCAGGGACAATAGCTCCAGGACGCGCATGCCCCGCGATTCGACCGTCAGGAAACGGCCGTCATCCAGGCTGACCTGCAACTTGCCGTCGAGCTTGGACAGATCCCGGGTCCAGGGCAAATCGCGCCAAGCGAGCGTGCCTTCGATGGTGCCCGAACCCTCGCGCACATGCTTGGGATAGCCCAGGCGAGCCAGCAGTTCACCCAGATCCTGTATCTGCGCCTTGGTATCGACCTCCAGGCCTCGTTCCGCACCGCGCAAGCGCCACAGCCCGGTCGCATCGAGGCGGGCGGCGTCGTTGGCGATCTGCAGCTTGTCCAGCCGCCAAGTTTGGCCGCGCTCCAGATTCGTACCCTGCACATCTAGCTTGCCGAGATCTTTTCCATACAGGACGAACTGATCCGCCTGCAGATCGATCGCCGGAATGTGCGACAAGTCCTCGTCTGGCGAAGCGCCCTCGTGAACCGGCATGCTGGAGGCGACCTCGGCCTGCCTACCCAGAGACAATTGCTTAAACCGCGCCACCACGCGCCCAGCGATCGCGCCGGACGCCTCCTGCCAGGACACCGAGCCCTTGACTTGCTTCGCATCGATGTCCAACTGCCAATTCGCGGGCTTGGGGCGTTGCGCCGTCAGCGTGACATCATCGACATCCCAGCCAGAGACTCGCAGCTTATCGACACGCAGCCGGATCTGCTCCAGCGCGGGCAGTAACGTGTCGGCAGATACGGTCGAGGAAGATTTTCCCGGCGACTCCACGGACGCGGCGACCTCCTTCCATGCGTCCAGATTCAAATCAGGCAACTGAATATCCATCGCCAACCCCGGCACATCCGGCAAGGCGATCTTCTGGTTCACTCCCAATGCGGCACGCCCGAAATATCGATCCTTGGAATCGCGGTCATGCTCCAGCTGCAGCGACAAGTCAGAACCCAGCGTGACCGACAGCAGATCATGTCCGCCCTGGTTGCCTGTTTCCCCCCAGTGCGCTTTCAGTGGCAGTTTGGCGGCCCGATCCTTGCCCAAAGGCGCCGGAAAATCGATACCTAGCCCTGCCAGATCGGAGTTCAACGAAATATCCAATGCCCCACCCGGCCCGGCACCGATCTGGCTGGTATAGGCAGCTTGGCCGGACAAACGGTCCAGCAAAGGAACGCCGGCCCAGGCTCTGACCGCCGCAGCAGTCACCGTGCCTTCGACATGCAAGCGATCCTCGGGGCGCTCTAGCTTGCCGCTCACGCGCGCCGGGCCGCCCAGGAACTGGGCCTGCACATTGGGCACGCGTACCCCTTCTTCGGAAAATGCCAGCTCGCCGCGTACGCCGTGCAGCATCGGCATCTCTGGCACGAATCGGAAGTTGTTGTCCTTAAAAACTACGGCACCGTTGACCTTGGTGTCCTCCGCATGCAGCAGGGGCACCTCGAGTCTTAACGGAACAGTCCATTCGCCCGAGCCTTCGGCCTCATCGAGCAAGCCGCCAATCAGCTCGCCGAGTTCATAATTCTTGGCCAGCGCGAGATAGGCCGGCACGGATCCCATGATGCGGCCATCCAACAACAAGGTCGCGCCATGCTCCATATTCGGAATAGAGGCCTTTACCGCGCCCAGCCTCAACGTTTGGCCCTTGCCCGTGTGGGCGATACCACCGCCTGGGGTGTCGAGCGCCAAACTGACTTTGTCGACGACAAAGTTACCGTTCATCTTTTCCAGACGCGGCCAGCCCTTGCCAAACTCGCCGGGCGGCGCATAGTCAACAATCGCATCGTGGTAGGCGCCCGCGATCCGGAACTCGCCTTCATCGCCCTCGTCCTCAAACGGAAAATCGTCCAGATCGCCGCGCACGGTCACCGCCGCGTCACGCGCCTGGCCCGCGGGTAAGCCACGGGCGAGCCATTCGCGCGCGTCCACGTTCACGGTCACAGGCAGGTATTTGTAAATGGCCGGCATACTGCCTCGGACCAGCGTTCCAGAGATATTGGCGCTGCCCGCGGCGGTCTTGCCTTGCGAACTCCAGCGTCCCTGCAAGCGCGCTTCCAAGTCCGCGTTGGCGAGATTAAGCTCGCGCACCTCAACCTGGAGAGGCTGATGCGCGAAATGCCGTACGCGACCGTCCAGCTTCGCAGTATCGATTTGCAGTTGGGCGGGCTCGAACATGCCAGGCAGCGTGGTGGTCAGTCCGTTCAGCTCGGCTCGGACTTCCATGCCGCCGAGGTCCTCTTTACGCGAACCCGACTTGGGCGGATCGCTCCATTGCATCATGCTCGCGGGCGGGCCCTGAACGTGCAGGGAGCCGGATGTCACGCTAACGGCTGGCAGCTTCTCCGGTGCCGCTTGGCGAGCAGTGTCGCGCGGCTGGGCCCGCCAACGCAATTCGCGCACGAGCGCGTCGGCGGACAAGTCGGTGAGCTCCCCCTTTTCCCATGTGACCCACGCGCGCGCCGCCATGCGCCCGGCCACGGCTGGCGCCGGCACCCAGGGTCGCCATGCCTGAGGCTCGGCGTCGTCCAGTTGGGCATAAAGTTCGCCGGTCCAGCTCGATCGGCTGACGCTGAGCAACTGCCGCTGAAACTCACCGCGAATATTGATCGTTTGCGCCAACGCTTGGGGCGGGCGCGCCGACACCGCTAAACGATGGCTCAGCAGACCATTGGACAATCGCATGGTCACGTCGGTGAAGGTCACGACCGGGGCATGACGCAACTCGTCTTGCCAATGCACCGTACCGCCCGTCACGGCCAAGTCCCGCTGCTTACCCAGCCATTTCCACACCACCGCCGAACTGGCGTCGTCGTTGGTTCCGGACTGCCCCAACTTGAACGAACGCCCCGCTACCCACACGCGGTCGTCTTCATCCCGACGCAGCGTAATATCCACGCCCTCCACCCGCAGGCTCAGAAATCGCGGCGATAGCGCCAGGATACTGCGCCAACCCAACACCGCGGAGACGGTGGGCAGCTTCAATACCGGCAGATCCTCGGCGTTGTACACCAGCACGGAGTCCAACCTGACTGCCGGATTCAGTCCCCGCCAATTCGCCTCGATTTGGCCGATTTGCACGCGCTGGCCCAGCGCCTGGCTAATGTAGCCCTCGATGCGGGGACGCCATTGGTCTATATTGGGCAATACCCAATATCGCAAGCCCAGCAGAATTCCTGCCGCCAGGACATACACGGTGAACGCGGCCCAGAATAAACCGCGTAGGACTTTGGTAAATGACAGCACAGGGATGTGGGCAGAAAACGTGTCTTAAGGTATCGTCCCCTTATACCTGAAACGCGTTGTTCCGTCTGCCACCACACTCATGTCCGCCTCTGTTCTTGCTCCCGCCCTCGCCTGGTCCGGCTATCTTCGTCGTCGCGTGGATTCGCATCCCGACTTGGCGGCGTGGCTGGAAATCGCGGCCCGGCATGCCGTCACCCCCAATGCGCTGGCTTGTTGGCAAGCCGAATTGGTCGGCACCGACGCACCGGCTATCCTGCCGGTTCCGCAATGCCGGGAGGTGCTGCGCCGACTGCGGGAACGTGTCTTTACGACATTGATGGTGCGGGATTTGGCGGGCTTGGCCTCGCTGGAAGAGGTCGTGGGGGCCATGACGGCACTGGCGGACCTGGCGGTGGGCGCCGCCTACCGCAGCGTCGCCGGCGAGCTCGTGCAAACGCACGGCGTCCCGCGCGATCCGGCCACGGGCGCCCCCCAAGAGATGCTAATCCTGGGGATGGGAAAACTGGGCGGCTGCGAACTGAACGTGTCGTCCGATATCGATCTCATCATGCTCTATGGCGAGGAAGGCGAGACCGATGGGCCACGCCGCATCAGCCATCACGAGTTCTATGGCCGCCTGACCCGCCGGATGATGCCGGTGCTGTCCGAGGCCGACGAACATGGGCAAGTCTTCCGCACCGATTTGCGCTTGCGACCCGATGGGGATGCGGGTCCGCCAGCATGGAGCCTGGACGCCCTGGAACATTATCTGGTGGCGCAGGGCCGCGAATGGGAGCGCTACGCGTGGCTCAAGGCGCGCTTGATGCCGGCACAGGCCTTTCCCGATAGCGACAACACGGCGCAAGCACAGCAGCTCGAAAGCCTGCGCGTCCCTTTTGTGTATCGCAAATATTTTGATTTCGACGCGCTGGCCTCGCTGCGGGCGTTGCGCGAGCGCATTCGGCAGGACTGGCAACGCCGCGCGCTGTCGCGCAATGGCGTCGATAGCGCGAACAACATCAAGCTCGGAGACGGCGGCATCCGCGAGATTGAATTCGTGGTGCAGCTGTCGCAGCTTGTGCGCGGTGGCCGTATGCCCGCGCTGCAACGACGCGGTCTGCTCGATGCGTTACATGCCGAATGCAACGCCGGCCTCATCAGCGAAGAAGACGCACAACGGCTCGAGGCGGCCTATCGGTTTCTGCGCCGGGTCGAACATACGCTGCAATATCGCGAGGACGAGCAAACCCATCTGCTGCCGGGCGATACCGAAGGGCGAGCTAGGCTTGCGGCTGCTCTCGGTTTGGACGCGGCGCAATTCGAGCGCACGCTGTCCGAGCATCGTGCCTTCGTGAGCGAGACCTTTCGCAATGCCTTCCGCCTGGCGGGCATGGGCGATGTGGACGACGCAAAGCCCGACGCGTCCAACAGCGCGCACGCCGACAGTTCAACCGACGATCGCGACGAGCACGATGCCGAGAGCCGCCTGGCAGAACAGATCAAGGACGCGTTCGGTCAGCAAGCCGACGACCTGTTGCGGCGAGCGGAATCGCTGTTGAACAGTCATCGTATCCGCACCCTGCCCGACAGCAGCCGGCGCCGGCTGGACACCTTGCTGCCCGCTGCGATTCATGCCGCTGCGCAGACGAGCGCGCCCGAGCATGCCGCCGCGCGCTTGTTGGACCTGATCGAAACCATCGCCCAGCGTAGCGCCTATCTCGCCCTGCTGGCGGAATATCCCGACACACTGGCCCGCGTGGCGCGTATGGTCGCAGCCAGCCCTTGGGCTGCGCAATATCTGAATCAGCACCCGTTGCTGCTGGACAGCCTGATCGACTGGCGCACGCTATTCGAACCGCTGGACTTCGCGCAGATCGCGCGTCAGCTCACGGCGGATCTGGATGCTTGCGTACTGCCCGACGGCAGCCCCGATATTGAACGGCAAATGAACCTGATGCGCGATGTGCAGCGTCAGGCTAGCTTTCAACTATTGGCCCAGGATCTGGAAGGCGAACTGACGGTCGAGGCGCTAGGCGATCAGTTATCGGCGTTGGCGGATATGCTGCTTGCGGAAACCATCCGCCGCGTCTGGCCTCTGGTCAATAAACTCGCCGATGCGCAACCGCAGTTCGCCGTGATCGCGTATGGCAAGCTGGGGGGCAAGGAGCTGGGCTACGCGTCTGATCTGGATCTGGTGTTCCTGTTTGACGACCCCCGGGAGGATGCCGCAGAGGTTTATGCCAAGCTCGGTCGTCGCATGACCTCCTGGCTATCCACCATGACCTCGTCTGGACGCCTGTACGAAGTCGACCTGCGTTTGCGACCCGACGGCGATGCCGGGCTGCTAGCGGTATCGGTCGAGGCATTCGAGCAATATCAGTCGCAACACGCATGGGCATGGGAACATCAAGCCATCACCCGTGCGCGCTATGCCGCAGGCGACACTACGGTCGGCGCCAGATTCGAACGCATCCGCGCCGAGGTCCTTATCCAGTCGCGCGATGTCGAGGCACTGCGTGGCGAAGTGCTCGCCATGCGCGACAAGATCAGCGCGGGGCATCCCAATCACAGCGGCGACTTCGACCTGAAACACGATCGTGGCGGCATGGTCGATGTGGAATTCGTCACGCAATATCTGGTGCTGTGCTATTCGGCGACGCATCGTGTGCTGGTGAATAACTTGGGCAACATCGCATTGCTGCGCCTGGCAGGCGAGGCGGGGCTCATTCCGGCTGAGCTGGCGCAGCAAGCCGGCGATGCCTATCGAACCTTACGGCGTACTCAGCATGCCTTGCGGCTGCAAGGCGTCGAGAAGGCACGGGTGCCGCAAGACCGCCTGGTGCAGGAACGCGCAGCCGTGACTGCGTTATGGGACACGGTGTTTGGCGCCGCCGCCTTGTCACGCTAAATCATCGTAAAATAAGGCCTTTTACCGCTACGACCCCACCCAAGCCATGTCCGAAACTGTGCGTCCCAAACTCGAACTGCCCGCCGGCCGTCGCAAAGTGCTGATGCACTCCTGCTGCGCGCCCTGTTCTGGCGAAGTCATGGAGGCCATGCATGCGTCGGGTATCGAGTATTCGATTTTCTTCTACAACCCGAATATTCATCCGGTCAAGGAATACGAAATCCGCAAACAGGAGAATATCCGGTTTGCCGAAAAACACGGCATCGAGTTCATCGATGCGGATTACGACATGGATAACTGGTTCGACCGGGTCAAGGGTTTGGAGAACGAACCCGAACGCGGCGAGCGTTGCACCGTGTGTTTCGACATGCGCTTTGAGCGCACCGCGTTGTATGCACATGAGCATGGATTTGACACGATCACCAGCTCGCTGGGCATTTCGCGTTGGAAGGACATGAACCAGATCAACGGCTGCGGTGAACGGGCCGCGTCGCGCTATGACGATCTGGTTTACTGGACGTATAACTGGCGCAAGGGTGGCGGCTCGCAGCGGATGATCGAAATCTCGAAGCGGGAAAATTTTTACCAGCAGGAATACTGCGGCTGCGTGTATTCGCTGCGCGATACCAACCGGCACCGCCGCGCGCAGGGCCGCGACCGTATTCATATTGGCGTGAAGTTTTACGGCAAATCCGAACAGGTCGATCTGACCACGCTGAAGGATTAAACCGACATCCGGGCCTTGCTGCCTGGTTCTAGAAGGATGACGCGCTAACTGGTAGCGCGATCATCCTTGCATGCTCTTTTGGCAGCACCGCTATTCGTTCACTCACCGGAAGCGTCACCGTTCGAGCATTCCTTCATCGCGAGCGGACGGGATGCCGGCATCTCGCTGGGTGCTTGGCTGCGACGCGTATCGCGACAATTCTGCAACTGCGCGTTGACGAACGCTGACGCCATCGCGTCAGCCGCCCCTGCGACCTGTGCAGGTTATCGTGGCGCAGCAGCGAAGATGGACGTGCCGCGGTACTAAATGCGGCCTCTAAGGGATCAAGCATCATAGTAGCCTCAATAAAGCTCGCTGATATGCGGATCCCTATTATCTGAATTCCCGCCTTTGTCGAACACGTGGATCAGTCTGAAAACACGAGACAAATGCGAAGGCTCAGCAACCGCTCGTAGCCGGCCTACGTGCTTCACACACGGGGGAACGGCGTGCGCGCAAATCGGATGGGCGTGAGGCCGCCATGATGAGGAGACTCCTGCACGGCGCGCCGTATCCGCACGGGATAGACCTGCTCGTGGGCGGGCCCCGTACCATCCAAGAGCAAGCGCATCTCGGACCCCACTGGCTGTTGGAGCACCAGGCTCCGTGCGCTTTCGCCGCGCTGATTGCGGATCTCGGGGTCGGCGGTCAACGCGAGGAACATATTGCAGCAGGCGAGATGCCCGTTCTTGACGGCCAAGAGCAATGGAGTGTTGCCTTCGCGGTCACGTGCGTTGACGATGCGTTGCCACACACTTTGGTCCACGCTTGTTTCGTCGCCCCTGCAACCATAGACCTTGGCCAGCGCCCGAAGCTGCGTGTCACCATTATGGTGCAAGTCTCTTTTGCGCTCCGAAACATACGTATGCAGCCTCAGAAACAGCTGCAGCGCCATCTCATGGTTCCCTTGTTCCGCCGCCAGCATCAACGGTGTTTGACCCGACTCCAGCGTTTTCAGATTCCAAACCGTGAGCGGCAGTTTGTCGATCAACACGGTCAATGCGGCAGTCTTGTTGCGCGCGACGGCATAATGCAACGAAGAAAAAGGCGATTCCCCGATCGCCTCCACGATGGCGCTGGTGTTTGTGTCATCACAAAGCAGCTCTTTGATGCCCTCGGCATTATCGTGACTGACATGCTGAGCCAGGGAACGAATGAGCTCCTGCTGCTGCAAGACTTCCCTACCCGTCCTGACTGAGGCTCTGAAGGAAACGGGAGGCACAGGATCATGGTGGATCATCGACGGTTTCTCGCTATTGACTGAACATTCATGGGGTTTAAACATAGAACCCTGTGTGCGGGCGAGCGATCATTCGCCATAAGCTCCGCACCCGCTCAGAATAGCAATCGAAGCGCGACCCAATCTCAATTAGAAAAAAATCGGACGAGCCTTATTTTGCGTGCCTATGTTGCACAAGCGGGTTGCATAAGAATGCAAAACGGTAGCAAGCGCCTCTGTTGGTATGTGTCTATGTCGCTATTTTTTTGCTAACTACAGTGCGATTTTCTATTAGCAGATATTGTTTTTCTGAAAACCGTACTGTTGTCATTGGCTACGAACCCTTGCCGACAAGGCTCACCCTTACCCACTATCTGTAGCGTGTACGCCTCTTTTCCGCTTAACTGAAGGGAACCAATAAGCGGCATCCGTCACTCATCGGATTGGGCCATTGAGTGACGGATCCAGCGCCCTAACGACGTGACGTGGACTTACGTTCAGCAATAGCAATTAAGCCCAATCAAGAAACAAACTTCTGATAGCCTGGGGTAGAGAGACGGTAGAGCAATCCTCGATAAGACGAAATAACCGGACGTCAGCGCTCAAACCCTGCATCAATGCATGCACCGTTTTTCCTTCGTCGTTTGCGATGTCGGTCTTGGCATCGGCAGCTATCAACTTGGCGCAGAATTCCCAATTTTCTCGCTCGAATGCCAAATGCAGCGCCGTATTGCCTGTCAGGTCTGTGGCGTTGACTATGGCGGCAATTCCCTCATTCCGCGTCCCGGTCCACTTGTCTTCCCAGGCAAACGTCGTCACCAAATCGGGAGAACGGTCGGTGGGCCAGTACCGGTTGTACTTAATTTGCTCAATCAGGATATCAAGCAGGCTCCCATCACTGTAGGGGTGCTCACCCTTGCCCTTGTCGGCGGTCAGCATCAAAGGAGTACGCCCAGATTCCTCGGTGCGCAAGAGCCAAACATCTAGCGGCAGCTTGTCCAACAGGACCACCAAGACATCACCGCACGCGTTGTCGACGGCATAATGCAACGATGAGTACGGTGACTGATAGAGACCTTCGACAAACAACTTTAAATTACCATCGTTTGATAACAGGTCTCGGACGGCGTCAGCGTTATCGAGCTGCACATATTCATGCAATTCCTTGCTCAAACTCTCCACACGCGCGTCGTGCTCTATCCGCGGCTCTTGATCTTGAGCCTCAAGGTCTAATGGGACGTACGTGCCGTCCACGCTCGGCATCACATTCTTAGCTTCTATCATTATGAACCCCCAGGGTGTTTGATATTGCAGTCACCCATCAAAGACCGAATGACTGCACCAAGGTGTGCGTAAATATTTGAACGTCGAACGTGGCATGATCGCGGAACCGCAAAAGCGCGCAGCACTATTAGACGCAGAGCGCATGGCGCTGGATCGCGATTTGCCTGCTGGAGTTGCTCCCGGCAGCTCTATAGCAACGAACACCCCGCCGAACGCGCTGGCCTCGTATTGAAGAATTCCACGTTCATGATGGTGCCGTCTGGCGCGCGATAGTCGTGGCCGGCTTGTCCGTATGCGTACTCTGGGACGGAATCTGGATCCGTGGCAAAGCTACCTACTCCATCGCCATAATGGTTCGTGACGCTCAGGTCTGCCCCTTCCTTGCGCAATAGGCGGGCGCACTCGAAATGTTTATTTTGAATCGCTAACAGGATCGGCGTGTTGCCGTCATGATCCCGCGCGTTGATGATGCTGTTCCGGACAGCAAGGCTGGCAGGTTCGGACGCCTGCTCGCATCCGAAATCGGCTTTGGCGGTCTTTCCCGCTTGATACGTCAAATCCATCTGGAACGCGCGACACTTTGCCTGTTTGGAAAGCTCATCGATAAATGCCGCGTGCCCGTTTTCGACGGCGAGCATCAGCGGCGTTTTCTGTGTCTCCGCGGTCCGAAAATTCCAGACTCGAAACGGCAGGTAATCGAACATAACTTTCAGGCAGTCCGTCATGCCACGTGCAGCGGCGTCATGCAACGGCGAATACTCGGCCACTTCCAGCTCGGCCGCGATGCGGGCCGCGTCTGCCGACGATCTGAGGAGTGTTTTCAGCGCAACCGGGTCATCCGACTGCACGGCGTTCGCGAATCGGCTTATCAGCGGCTCAGGGCAATCCGCAACTTGTGTCGGATCGATTGGGGATGGTGGCGGCATGCCACCAGCAATGTTATTGACCTGCATTTTCTCACTCGGTGGTTTGGCAGCACCTCTGTTCACTGAGACGATGCAGCGAACGCGGAGCGCATATTGAATGGGTGGACCGAGTGTCCAATAGGTCGTGTGGATCCCGCGGGCATCGTGTGTGAGCACGTGGGAAATAGGACTTGCCTGATGCGGTGGGTCGTGCGCCAGTCCCCCCGGCGCACGCGAATTGCAGGCCCTACCTGCGCATCGATTCCCACGACTTCATCAGGCGCTTGACCGAGACCGGCATGGGAGTGCGCAGCTCTTGGGCGAATAACGCGACGCGCAGCTCTTCGAGCAGCCAGCGAAACTCGTCGAGCTTCGGGTCAGAGGCGCCTTTCAACGCGGCGCGGGCGCGTTGGTATTGCGTGAGCAGTGGCGCCATCTCCGACATCAAGCGGGCATCGCGACCGGGATCGGCGCGAAGCTTGTCGATACGAGCGACCGCGGCCTTCAGATAGCGGGCGAAGTGCGTGAGCTGCGCGTAAGGGGTGTCCCGGATAAACCATTTCGGCACGAGCGCACCAATCTGTTGCTGCAGATCGGCATAGGCCGCCGCGTGCGGTTTTGCTTGAGGCAGCTTGCGCTGCAAGGCGCCATACTCCGTCAGGATGGCATGCGACAAGCGCGCGACTTCTTGCGCGAGCAGGCCCAGGCGCCCTTTGCCTTCCTGCCGTCGCGCCTCAAAGGCCTGTTCATCGGCGGGCCACGGTTCAGCGAGACAGGCTTGCGCCAATGCGCAGTCGATGATTTGATCGCGCAGTTCTTCCTGCGTGCCCAGATTCATGAAGAGCATGCTCATCTTCGTCAGATCTGGCAGGTTCTTTTCCAGAAACTTCACTTGCTCGCGTAGACCGATGCGGAACAGGCGCAGCAAGCCCGCGCGGTGATGGCGGCGCGCTTCCTCGGGATCGTCGAACACGTCGAGGTCGCAATGCGTGCCGCGATCCACCAGGGCCGGATATCCGATGACGGATTGACCGCGCCGTTTGATCTCCATGATTTCCGGCAAGGGGCCGAACGACCACGAGGTCAGGTTTTCGTGAGCCAAGGCTTCGGCCACGACGGCATCGCGGCCCGCGAGCTGCTGGAAGGTCGCCTGGGCCTGCTTGCCGAATTCGGCTTTCAGCTGCGCCAGGTTACGGCCGGCGGATAGCATGCGCCCGTGCTCATCGACGACCTTGAAGTTCATGAACAGATGCGCGGGCAAGGTCTCCAGCTTGAAGTCGGCCGGTGCGGGACGCACCTGAACCTGATCCCACATATCCGCGATGATCGCGTCGACGAGGCCTAGCTTTGGATCGGAAAGCCGGTCGTACCAGCGGTCGTAGAATCCGGCCGCGTAGTCTGGCAACGGCACGCAATGACGGCGCAGTTTCTGCGGCAAGGACTTCAACAGCAGATGGACCTTTTCTTTCAACATGCCCGGCACCAACCATTCGCAGCGTGCTGCGTCGATCTGGTTAAGCGCGAACAAGGGTACGGATAAGGTGACCCCATCACGCGGCGAGCCCGGTTCGAAATGGTAGTCGAGCGACATGGTAACGCCCTGCCATTCGACCTGCTTGGGGAACACATCGGTCGTGACGCCGGCGGCCTCGTGACGCATCAGTTCGTCGCGCGTGAGCATCAGGGCGGCGGCCTGTGCTTTGTCCAGCCCACGCACCCATTTTTCCAGCGTGGCGGTTTGCGAAATGCCTTCGGGAAGCTGACGATCGTAGAACGCGTAGATCAGTTCGTCATCGACGAGGATGTCGGGACGACGTGTCTGGTGTTCGAGCTTTTCGATACCGGCGATGAGCTTGCGGTTATGCGCAACGAACGGCAGACGCGTATCGATTTCGCCTGGAACCAAGGCCTGACGAATGAAGAGCTCGCGTGCGTGCTGGGGATTAATGCGGCCGTAATGCACGCGGCGGCCCGCGTAGATGACCAGACCATAGAGCGTGGCGCGTTCATTTGCCACCACCTGCCCTGCTTTCTTTTCCCAGCGCGGATCGGACCATTGGCGACGCAATAGATGTGCGCCGATGCGTTCGATCCAGGTCGGTTCAATACGTGCAACCGTACGCGCATACAGCCGCGTCGTTTCCACCAGTTCGCCGGCGACTATCCAGCGCCCACCCTTCTTGGCCTGGCGCGACCCGGGATGGATGTGAAAACGAATCTCGCGCGCGCCACGATAGACGCCCCCCTCTTCGCCCTTGAATCCGATATTGCCTAGCAAGCCCGACAACAATGCGAGATGCAGTTGTTCATAGGTGGCCTCGGTCTGGTTGACGCGCCACCCCTGCTCGCCGACTAATGCCGACAGCTGAGTGTGAACATCATGCCATTCGCGCAGACGAATGGGCGATAGGAAGTTCTGCCGCAACAAAGCGACCAGTTTGCGCTGCGATGCCTTGTGCTGCACCTGTTCGCCGTACCAGCGCCAGAGTTTCAGAAAGGATAGAAACTCCGATTTGTCGTCGGCGAACTTGGCATGCGCGGCCTCGGCGGCTTCGCGCTCGGCCATGGGGCGATCACGCGGATCCTGCACCGACAACGCGGCAGCGATGATGAGCATTTCCGCCAGACATTGCTGTTCGCGCGCGGCCAGGATCATGCGGCCGATGCGCGGGTCGACTGGCAGTTTCGCCAGTTCATGGCCCGTGTGCGTGAGCACATAGGATGAGCCCGTGCGCGATACCGCGCTGGTCTCGTCGTCTTCATCGGAGGCTGACGCCAACTCGATTGCGCCGAGCTCTTGCAGCAAATGATACCCATCGGCCACAGCGCGTCCCGGTGGCGCTTCGACAAAGGGGAACTGTTCGATGTCGTCGAGCTTTAAGGACTTCATCCGCAGGATCACGGAGGCGAGCGAGGAACGCAGTACCTCGGGATCCGTGAATGCAGGGCGATTGTTGAAGTCCTGTTCGTCGTAAAGCCGTATGCACACGCCTGGCCCAACGCGACCGCAACGGCCCGCGCGCTGATTGGCCGATGCGCGACTGATGGGCTCGATGCGCAGTTGCTCGACCTTGTTGCGCCAGGAATAGCGTTTGATGCGTGCGAGGCCGCTATCGATGACGAAGCGGATGCCGGGGACCGTCAGCGAGGTCTCGGCGACGTTGGTGGCCAGCACGATGCGCCGCGCATTGGTGCGTGGATGAAAGATCTGCTCTTGCTCGGCCTGAGACAGACGCGCGTAAAGAGGCAGCACTTCGGTGCCAGCGGGGTGTTTTTTACGCAGGGCCTCGGCGGATTCGCGGATTTCGCGCTCGCCCGGCAGGAAGACCAGCACATCGCCCGGGCCATGACGCGCGCATTCATCAACCGCATCGACGATGGCGTCGATCAGGTCGCGTTCTTCGTCGCCGGCCAGACGTTCACGGTTGGGCTTGTTGCTGGCAGAGGATTCCTCGTCATCGGTTTCCTCGCGGACCGGGCGGTAACGTATCTCGACCGGATAGAGGCGTCCCGATACCTCGATGACGGGCGCGGGTTTGTCGTCAGATGCGCCGAAATGCTTGGCAAAGCGCTCGGCATCGATGGTCGCCGAGGTGATGATCACCTTCAGGTCCGGACGCCGGGGCAGCAGCTGTTTCAGATAACCAAGCAGGAAATCGATGTTCAGGCTGCGTTCGTGTGCCTCGTCGATGATCAGCGTGTCGTATCGGCGCAGCAAGGGATCGCGCTGCGATTCGGCCAACAGGATGCCGTCGGTCATCAGCTTGACCGACGCATTGGGGCCGGTCCGATCGTTAAAGCGCACCTGATAGCCAACGATCTCGCCCAGCGGCGACTTCAGCTCCTCGGCGATACGCTTGGCGACCGACGTGGCCGCGAGGCGGCGTGGCTGGGTGTGGCCGATCATGCGCTGGCGGCCACGGCCGAGTTCCAGGCAGATCTTGGGCAGCTGCGTGGTCTTGCCGGAGCCCGTCTCGCCGCTGACGATCACCACCTGATGATTGGCGATGGCGCGCGCGATCTCCTCTCGCCGGGCACTGACGGGCAGGTCCTCGGGATAGGTGATGGCGGGAATGGGCCGTTCGGGGCGTGGGGCCTGGTTGCCGCGCGCGGGCGGACGGGGGACTTCTGGCATGTACGATTTATCCTTTGAACACCTATTATAAAAACTTGTGCCGGCCTCGCCGGACGGGGGGGCGGCCGGGAGTCATATAATTTCGCGCAGTACCGTTTATTTGCGGTACCGACCACGCCTGCGAGCGTGCCTACATCCTTAAGGAACCGCACCCTCCCATCATGTCCGATCAGGAACCCGACACCGTCTCCGCCCAAGAAGCCCCCGAATTCGCCCCGGCCCAGTTTGTCCGATGGTTCCGCGAGGTGGCGCCGTACGTGCATGCTTTCCGAGGCAAGACCTTTGTGATTGGCTTTGGTGGCGAGCTGGTGCAGGCCGGCGCGCTCAATGCGCTGGTCCAGGATTTGTCTTTGCTGTCCGCGCTGGGCATCCGTCTGATCCTGGTGCATGGTTCACGCCCCCAGGTCAATGAACAGTTGCGGCTGAAGGGCTTTACGCAGCAGTTTGACCGCGGCATGGCGCCCACAGACCCGGCCGCGTTGGAATGCGCGAAAGAGGCCGCGGGCGAGATTCGCCTGGACATCGAGGCGGCATTTAGCCAGGGCTTGCCCAATACGCCGATGTCGCATTCACACATCCGCGTGATTTCCGGGAATTTTGTCACCGCCCGTCCTACGGGCGTGGTCGATGGCGTGGATTATCAGCACACCGGTCAGGTACGCAAGATCGATGTGGATGCGCTGAAGTTCGCTATCGAGAAAGGTTCGTCGGTGGTGCTGCTCTCGCCGCTGGGGTTCTCGCCCACGGGGGATGCGTTCAATCTGGCCATGGAGGACCTGGCCACCAGCGTGGCCGTGGCGCTGCGCGCCGAGAAGCTGATTTTCTTGTCGGCCTCGCCGGGCGTGCTAGGACCCGACGGCGATGTGGACACGGAACTGGCACGCGCCGATGCGGATGCGCTGCTGCAACAGGGCGAGCTGGACGAAGACACCACCTTGTATCTGCGTCATGCGTCGCTGGCGGTCAAACGCGGCGTGGCGCGCGCGCATCTGGTGCCGTTCTCGCTGGACGGCAGCGTGCTGCTGGAGATTTTCACCCACGATGGCGTGGGCACGATGGTGGTGGAAGACACGCTGGACGATCTGCGTCCGGCCACGCTGGATGATGTCGGCGCGATCCTCAGCCTGATCGAGCCGCTGGAAGCCGACGGCACGCTGGTCCCGCGCCCGCGCAGTGTGATCGAACGCGAGGTCGAACATTTCACGGTGCTGGAGCACGATGGCGTGATTTATGGCTGCGCGGCGTTGCATCCCTACCCGGAAGACCATATGGCCGAAATGGCCTGCCTCATTGTGCACCCGGAATGGCAAGGCACCGGCGAAGGCGAAATCCTGCTGCGACACATGGAATCGCGGGCGCGGGCCATTGGCGCGCGACGTCTTTTCGTGCTGACCACGCGCACGGCGCATTGGTTTATCAAGCGTGGTTTCGTGCAAGGCGGTATCTCGGATCTGCCGCGCGATCGGCAAAGCCACTACAACCGTTCGCGCAACAGCATGATTTTCATTAAGAAGCTGTAACCGGCTTGCTATGGCGCAGAGATGTCTGCGCCATAGCCTGCTGCATGCGGTGCCCTTCGTTTGCGCCTGCCAGGACCGCCATTCCCGTTCGCTCGCCAGGGCCGGTAAAATGACAGGTCCATTATTTCAACTCGGCAGCGAAACATGTCCCGTACCGTCAACTGTGTAAAACTGAAACGCGAAGCCGAAGGGCTGGATTTTCCGCCTTATCCCGGCGAAATGGGCACGCGTATCTGGCAAAGCATTTCCAAGGAAGCTTGGGAAGAATGGAAACAGGTGCAGACGCGTCTGGTGAATGAAAACCGCCTGAATCTGGCAGACGCCCGCGCGCGCAAATATCTGCAGCAGCAGATGGAACGCTTTTTGTTCGAAGATGGCAGCGTGGAAGCCCAGGGCTTCGTGCCGCCGTCGGCGTGATGAAACGCGGCATCCACATGCCGTTATGTGGATGCTGCTTCCCCCGATTCCCCGCGAGCCTGACGCTCTGCATTCTTGGCACCCGTGTGGCGCACATCGGCGCCACGCACCAGATAAATCACCCGCTCCGCCATATTCTTGGCATGGTCGCCGATGCGTTCCAGCGCGCGGGCGATGAACACCAGATCGATCGCCCGGGATATGGTGCGCGGGTCCTCCATCATGTAGGTGATGAGGTTACGCAGGGTGCTCTTCCACTCGCGGTCGACTTCTTTGTCTTTGCGCACGACTTGCGCGGCCTGGATCGGGTCCAGGCGGGCAAAGGCGTCTAGCACCTCGTGCAGCATGCGGACCACGCTGCTGCCCATATGGTGCAGCTCGATCACAGGCATGAAACGTTGATCGGCCTCGACCATGCGCCGCACGGCGTTGACGATTTTCTCTGCCTCGTCGCCGCAGCGCTCCATATCGGTGAGCATTTTCGAGACCGCGAGCAGCGTGCGCAGGTCGATCGCGGTGGGCTGATGACGGGCGAGGATCAGGCTAATGCGCTCGTCGATCTCGACCTCGTGGCGATTGACGAGTTTCTCGCGCTCGCGGACCTTTTCGACTAGCTCCATGTCGCCCGTCGGCACGGCCTGCACCGCTTCCTGAATCATCGCCTCGACCAGGCCGCCCATTTGCAGAAACTGCGAGCGGACGCTGGCCAGATCGGCCTCGAACTGCTTGTTGGTGTGCTCCGTCATCCGGACTCCCTGCGTCGGTTTGTACATGGCTTTCACCCTATATTGGAAACGAATAGAGGGGCCTGCCGACCCGCAAGGTTATGGCGGGATTGTGACAGGAATATGAAACGCGTCGCCGGGGCCAGTCCCGAAGCGGGGTTTCGCTCAGTCGCGGTCCAAGCGGCGCACACCGTTTTGCGTGGCAAGCAGCGCCACGTGCGCGCCGACACGCGCGAACAGGCCGCAGGTCACGACGCCAGCGATATTGTTGACGATGAGCTCCAGCGCGGGCGCGTCATCGATCTGTAGACCGGCCACGTCCAGAATGATGTTGCCGTTGTCGGTGGTCACGCCTTCGCGCAGCTTGGGCTTACCGCCCAGCGCGGCGAGCGCGCGTGCGACCGATTCGCGCGCCATGGGGATGACTTCGACGGGCAACGGAAACTTGCCCAGGCGTTCGACCAGTTTCGATTCGTCGGCGATGCAGATGAATCGCTCGGCCACGGAAGCGACGATTTTCTCGCGTGTGTGCGCCGCGCCGCCGCCCTTGATCATGTGCAGGCGGCCATCGATCTCGTCGGCGCCGTCGATGTATACGGGCATGGAGGTCACCTCGTTCAGGTCATAGACTTTCAGTCCGTGACCGGCCAGACGAGCGGCGCTACGTTCGGAGCTGGCGACCGTGCCACCCAGTTTGCCCTTGAAACGGGCCAGACCGTCGATGAAAAGGTCGGCGGTGGACCCGGTGCCCACGCCGATGATGACGTCGGGGCCAACCAGGGGTTCGATCAGGGCGAGCGCCGCATCGGCGGCTTGCTGCTTGAGTTCTTGCTGAGTGAGCATGGTGCGCGAGCGCGCCAGGAGCGCGCGTTGAGTTCATAAAGGGCCGGTGGCGCGGGATCAGGGGAAACCTCGCCGCCTGCAGGAGAAATTTTACAGAAGAGACGGACTGAGCGCGGCAAACCCGCACTGGCGTCAGCTCAATCCTCGCCCAGCAGCTTGGTGGCCTCGTCGTCGGGCAATGCCTCGACCGTTTTCAAATTACGCAGCATCGCGCGGGTACGGACCTCGGTTTGGCCGAGTTTGCTGCTGGCGGTGTCCAGGGTCTTTTTCACGCTGGCGAGCGACTCGCCGAATTTCGCGAACTCGGTTTTGACGGCGCGCAGCACCTGCCAGACTTCGGACGAACGCTGCTCGATGGCGAGGGTACGAAAGCCCATCTGGAGGCTATTGAGCATCGCGGCCAGGTTGCTCGGCCCCGATACATTAACGCGCATGCCCTGCAGCTTGTCGATCAAACCCGGGCGGCGCAGCACCTCGGCATACAGGCCCTCGGTGGGTAGAAACATAATGGCGAAATCGGTGGTGTAAGGCGGCGCGATGTATTTGGTCGAAATCTGACGCGCCTGGATTTCGATGGCGCGCGCGAGCGCCGCACCGGCGCTGCGTTCGGACTCTGCATCGGCGGCGTCGTAGGCGTCCATCAAACGCTCGTATTCTTCTTTGGGAAATTTGGCATCGATGGGCAGCCATACAGGATCCGAGCCGCAGGCGCGACCGGGCAGGCGGATGGCGAATTCGACCACCGCGTCGCTGCCGGGCACGGGTTTGACGTTGGCCGCATATTGGTCCGGCGTCATCACATCTTGGATCAGGCGGGCCAGCTGGACTTCGCCCCAGGTGCCACGCGATTTAACGTTGGTCAGGACGCGCTTCAGATCGCCAACGCCGGCGGCAAGCGATTGCATTTCGCCCAGTCCCTTGTGGACCGCGTCCAGGCGATCGGAGACGAGCTTGAACGATTCGCCCAGGCGTTGTTCCAGCGTCGCGTGCAGCTTTTCGTCCACCGTACGGCGCATTTCCTCTAGCCGCGCCCCGTTGTCGGCCTGCAGCGATTGCAGACGTTGATCCACGGTTTGGCGCACTTCCTGCATGCGACGGTCGTTGATGGCGACCAAGCCCTCGAGCCGTTCGCTGAATTGGGTCGAGAATCGTGTCAGGGACTGTGCGTATTCCGCCCGCGCGGCCTGCGCATCGCGCGACAGCACGGCACGCAGCGCCTCCTGACTTTGCGCGAGCTCCATGCGCAATCCGCGTGCGGATTCGGAGAACTCGGCCCGCAGTCCGCGCTGCATGTCGTCGAGTTCGATACGCAAATCGCGCTCGAGTCGGTCCAGGCTGTCCAACACGGTTTCGACCGTCGTTGTGTCCGAGCGGCGCATCGACAGGCGCGCAACGAAGAGAAGGACGAGCACCGAGATACCTAAGGTTATCCACGGCAAAACCTGAGTCCACGCGATGGTGTCAAACAAAAGCGATCTCCTGAAAGCGCTATTGTAGGCGGGCTGACCAGGTGAACTTGCGGTTCGCAGGGTCGATGCCCGGCTGTTCAACATGAGGAGGTCCCCCTGGTAAAGCGTGCCAATAAGTCGCCGCCTTTACCCTGCGAAGTTGCACGGGAAGCGCAGACCTTCGACAATGACGCAATACCAGACCAATCCGATATCGTTTTGCATTCCGACACCTTTTCTTCCGGAGCTTCCACGCACCAGCCCACCACGGCGCTGGCCGCCACGGCAATGGCCGCCAGGGCGCACATCGCCGGGGCTGGCGCAGGTCACTTCAACCAAGTGTTCGGCCCTTTAGATCTGTCCGGCGCGCAGATCCTCGCCAAGGGCGCCGATCGCTATGTGTTCCAGCATCCGTCCGAGCCTTCCCTGCTGGTGAAAGTGGTGAACCTGGATGCCTACAACGCCTATCTGGCGCGCAAGCCGTTCAAGCGTTTCTACAAGCAGTTTCAACGCGATCGCGCTTATCGCGTGTATCTGGACGAGATTTCGGAATATGTGACCACCACGACCACGCCCACGCAGGCGTGGCAGGTGCCCATGGCGCGCGTGGTCGGGTTGGCGCAGACGTCGCTGGGTCTGGGGCAACTCGTCGAAAAGATCACCGGAGACGATGGCGCTCTGGCGCCCACGCTGGCAAAGTTGATGGCTCGCGGCGGCATGACGCCGGAACTCAGCGCGCAGCTGGATGCGTTTTTCGAGGAGCTGATTGATGCTCACGTCGTGATCAGCGATCTGTCGGCCAAGAACATCGCGCTGGGGCGCAATGCCGACGGAAAACCGGGCATGTACTTGATCGATGGCTTTGGCGTATTGCCGTTGATTCCGCTGTATGCCTGGAGCAAGCGCCTGAACGACCGTCGTATGCGGCGCAAGTATGCGGCCTGGCGGGCACGCATTCAGCGCGAGTACGATGAAGCTCAGGCCAAAATGACGCCGTCGCGATCAACCCAATCGTAATCGCGACCAGCCTGCTGGCCCCGGCGCAGCGGATTGCGTGTGCAATAAGGCGCGTATTCGGGGTCCACGTAGCGGTAGCGCAGATGTTCGTCACGCCCTGGCGGGATACCCAGACGCGGCGTGTTAATGAGGCGCTGCGGCGATTGCCCGATGTCTTCGACGAAAAAGGTATCCGGATCGAAACGTTTTGCGTCCCAGTCGGGGACCTTCAACCCCAACGTGCGACATAGCAGTGTTTGCCCCGCGCACAGACGTGTAGGCGGACGAGGCAGGCCTCTGGCGTCGGGACTGAGCGCCTGCATGCGCGCCAGCGCCTCTGGGCCGGAGACTGCATCGGTGACGGGATAAGCCGATTTAATAAGCACGGCATTACCCGGCCCGCCCGCACTGAAATTCAGGGAATCGCCACCGCGCGCGTAGTACATGTAGACCGTGCCGCCATCCATGAACAGCGCGCGGCGCTTGTGCGTGTAGCCCAGAGAGGCATGGCTGCCCTTCTCGTCCAGGTAATACGCCTCGGTCTCGATGATACGAACCGACAGCCACAGATCGCCCAGGCGTCGGCGTATAACCTTGCCAAGCAGATCACGCGCCAGCTGGCAGGCGTCGCGATCGAAAAAGGCATCGGGCAACGCGGGGCCAGGCTGGCGTGTCATATTCAAGCGAAGCGTTCCGTGTAGCGTTTTTCGGAAAAGCCGACGCTGACTTCGCCGTCTGGCGTCACGGTGACAGGCCGGCGCACGAGGGCTGGATATTCAGCGATCAACTGCGTCCATTCTGCATCGGTCTGCGCGGTCTTGCGATCATCGGCCAGATTGCGCCAGGTCATGGAAGCGCGATTGACCAGCTTTTCCCAACCGCCCAACTTGCCGGCCCACGCCTTCAAGGTTTCGGCGGGCACGGGCTGGTCGCGATAGTCGATGAACCCGTGGGCGACGTTATTGGACTTCAACCATTCGCGTGCCTTCACACAGGTGCTGCACTTGGTCAGACCGTAGAGGGTGGCTTGCTGCTTCACTTCGACTCCTCTTCCCTGCGCTGCTGCAGGCGATTCATGATGATGACGCATACGCCGACGACCAAGATGAAAATCGTGGCCAGCGCATTGACTTCGGGTTTCAAGCCCAGACGCACGCGCGAGAAGACTTCCATCGGCAACGTCGTCGAGCCCGGGCCCGACAGGAACGAGGCGATGACCACGTCGTCGAGCGACAAGGTAAACGCCAGCAGCCAGGCCGCCATCAATGCGGGCGCGATCATGGGCAAGGTGATGCGAAAGAACACCGTGAGCGGCGTCGCCCCCAGGTCGAGCGCGGCTTCTTCGAGCGAACGATCCAGATCACGGATACGTGCTTGCAGCACGACCGCCACATAGGCCACGCACAAGGTGACGTGTCCGACCCAGATCGTGAACACCCCATTGTCGGCCGGCCAGCCAAAGAGCGTGCGCATTTCCACGAACATGAGCAAGAGCGAGATGCCGAGCACGACTTCCGGAATCACCAGGGGCGCGCTCAGCATGCCCAGGTATAACGTGAACCCGCGAAAACGACCCATGCGTCCCAGCACGTAGCCCGCCCACGTGCCAATGACGACCGCCGCAGTCGCCGTGAAGACGGCGATCTTGAACGACAGCCAGGCAGCGCTCAGCAGCGCACTATCCTGAAATAACGCGCTATACCAACGCAGCGAGAATCCGCTCCACGAGGTCACCAGCGGTGAATCGTTGAACGAGAACACCATCAGGCTGAGGATAGGCGCATACAGAAAGAAGTAGCCCAGGCCTAGCACCAGGGCACGCAGCGTTTTATTGGGCCCTTTCATGCTCGACCCCGCGTGCTTAGTTCCTGCTGGCGCACCTGGTTGTACTGGAACAGCGCAAGCGGCACCAATAACAGCAGCACCATGATGCAGGTGACGGCCGAAGCCATCGGCCAGTCGGCGTTATTGAAGAACTCGTTCCACATCACGCGGCCCATCATCAGCGTATTCGCGCCGCCCAGCATCTCGGGGATCACGTACTCACCAACGGAAGGAATAAACACCAGCATCGCTCCCGCGATGACACCCGGGCGGGACAACGGCACGGTGATGCGCCAGAATGCCTGCCATGGGCGCGCGCCGAGGTCATAGGCGGCTTCAAGTAAACGCAGATCCATCTTCACCAGATTGGCGTACAACGGCAGGATAAAGAATGGCAGATAGGCATAGATCAGCCCGATATATACCGCCAGATCCGTGCGATAAATCTCCAGCGGGCTGGAGATAATGCCCAGACTCATCAAGAACTTGTTGAGCAGGCCGTCGTTGCGCAGAATGCCCACCCACGCGTAGACGCGCAGTAGCAACGAAGTCCAGAACGGCAGTATCACGCCCAACAGCAGCAGATTGCGTATCGATGGCGACGATCGCGCGATGTAGTACGCAATCGGATAGCCGATCACCACGCAGCACACGGTGGTGACCGCCGCCATTTTCAGCGAACTCAAATACGTTTGCAGGTACAGACTGTCGGTAAACAGTCGGATGTAGCCGGCCAGGTGCAAACTGAATCGCACAGCCTCATCTTCGAATTCCGCCAGCGCCGTGTAAGGCGGAATGCCGAATTCCAGTTCGGCGAAACTGATCTTCAGTACCAGCAGAAACGGAATCAGCAGGCACAGCGCCAGCCAGATAAATGGCGGCACGATGGCCAGCGTGCGACCTGATGGCATCAGATTACGCGGGTCCAGCCGTTTCATGATGCCAGCACCGTCGCGCTATCCGCATCCCAGCTCACGTAGACCTCTTCGTCGATACCGGGGGCATCGAACTGCGTGAGCTGCAAGCTAGGCACGCTGGCTTCGACAACCTTGCCGGAGTCCAGGCGGATTTGGTAGAGGGCATAGCTACCCATCCAGGCCATATGGCTGACCATGCCATGCGCCCAGTTGTAGTCGCCCTCGGGTTGCGCGCGAGTAACGACCATGCGCTCGGGGCGGATGGAGACATGGACCTCCATGCCTAGCGGCTCGCTCACGCCATGGCTGACGTAGAGCGTGCGCGAAAGCTCGGGGCATTCGATCGCCACATGATCGGGCTCATCCACGACAATGGTGCCCGACAGCAGATTGGTCGATCCAATAAAGCCCGCCACGAAGCGCGAGTTCGGGAACGCGTACACGTCTTGCGGCGTGCCGCATTGCACGATCTGCCCCTCTGTCATGACGGCGAGGCGATGCGCCATGGTCATGGCTTCTTCCTGGTCGTGCGTCACCATGATGCAGGTCACGCCGACTTGTTCCAGGATTTTGACGAGCTCGATCTGCGTCTTTTGACGGATCTGCTTGTCGAGCGCTGACATGGGCTCGTCCAGCAGCAAGAGCTTGGGGCGTTTGACCAGGCTACGCGCCAGCGCGACGCGCTGCTGTTGGCCGCCCGACAACTGATGCGGCTTGCGGCGCGAGTATCCGGCCATTTGCACGAGGTCCAGCGCCTCGAACACGCGATCGTGGATTTCCGCGCGATCGACGCCCTCCTGCTTCAAGCCAAACGCGACGTTGGCTTCGACCGTCATATGCGGGAAAAGCGCATACGACTGGAACATCATGTTCACGGGCCGGCGATACGGCGGCACGCGGGTGATGTCCTCGCCATCGAGCATGATCTGGCCCGAGGTGGCTTCCTCAAACCCGGCCAGCATGCGCAATAAGGTCGATTTGCCGCAACCGGAGCTACCCAAGAGCGCGAAAATCTCATTGCGCCTGACGCTCAGATTGACCGAACGCACCGCGACCACGTCGCCAAAAATCTTCACCAGCTCGGTGACCTTGACGAATTCGTCAGGGTCACCGGTATGCTGCGCCGTGTAACGGCTATCGCTCATGATGCCTATCGTCCGGACTTGAGTTCCGCCCACATGCGAGTCTGCAGGCGTTGAATATTCATCGGTTGCGCCTTGATCACGTACAGCGATTTGGCGACATCGGCCGGCGGATAAATCATCGGGTTATCCGCTACGTCCTTGACCACGAACTCGCGCGCCGCCTTGTTGGCATTGGGATAGAACATGGTGTTGGTGATCGCCGCGTGAACTTCGGGTTTCTCGATGTAGTTGATAAAGGCGTGCGCCTCGTCGACATTCTTGGCGTCTTTGGGGATCGCCATCACATCGAACCAAGCGGGCGCGCCGCCCTTCGGGATGAAGTAATTGATCTCGTAGGGCTTTTTAGCGTCCTGCGCGCGCTTGCGCGAAATCATCACGTCGCCCGAAAAGCCATAGACCATGCACAAGTCGCCCACCGCCAGCTCATCGATATAACCGGACGAGCTGAACTGACGAATATAGGGGCGGATCTGCTTGAGCAGCGCCAGGGCCTCTTTGTAGTCGTCGGGATTTTCGCTGTTGGGGTCCTTGCCCAGGTATTTGAGGACGGCCGGAAACACCTGCGCGGCTTCGTCGAGCATGGAGATGCCGCATTCTTTCAGTTTCGCGGCGTTTTCGGGCTTGAACAGCATGTCCCAGTTGGCCAGATCGACATCATCGCCAAAGATCTGCTTGACCTTGGTGACGTTGTAACCCAGGCCATTGGTGCCGTAGCCCCAGGGAATGACATACTCGTTGCCCGGATCGATCGAGGCCACCAGCGCCATGATGTCCGGATCCAGATTCGACCAATTGGGAATCTTGGATTTGTCGAGTTTCTGATACAGGCCGCCCTGGATTTGCCGCGACGCGTAATGGGTGGAAGGAACCACCACGTCGTAGCCGGATTTACCGGTCAGCAGCTTGGCCTGCAAGGTGTCGTTACTGTCGTAGACGTCGTAACGCGCCTTGATGCCCGTCTCGCGCTCAAAGCCGGGGATGGTGTCGGGCGCGGTGTATTCCGCCCAGTTATAAACGTTCACGACCTGGTCTTTTGCCCAGGCGCTCGATATCGCAGCAACAGCCAGCGTCGCCCCGAGCGCCCACTGCATCCCCGCGTATTTCTTCATTGCGAGCCCCTTGCCGCATTCGACGAATGCGAAATTTGCCAAAGGGCAAAATGATAATGCCTTTTTGGCGAGGTCCGGCCCGCGGCGGAGCCGATTTTCCTGTTTATGACAGCGGTAGCGTCAATATAGCGCCTGATAAGAACGCTCCAGACGCTCCCAACATTCCAGACCGCGCTCGCCGCCGACTTTCTCCAGGGAACGGCGCAAACGCAGCAGATTGGCGCGACGCTGGCTTTCGGACACGCCGCCTTGAGTGCCTCGGTCGAAGTCGATCAGCCAGGCCAAGCCCTGAGCATCGAGCAAAATGTTAAAGGCGTTCAGATCCGCATGCCAGACGCCCGCGCGATGCATGGCAGCGATGGCGCGGGCGGCGGCCTCCCATACGGGTTCGTCCAGCAAATGGGCCAGTGGACGGACATCGGGGATTCGTTCCACGAGGATCGCTGCGCGGTAGGTCAATCCGTGGCGCCAATAGGCGGCCGCTAGCGGCGCGGGGACATTCAGGCCCTGCTCTCGCATCCAAGCCAGCAGGCGATATTCGCGAAAGCTGCGCGTGCGCGATTCGCCCTGCCAAATATAGGCCTCGCGGCTCAAGCGTGCGACCAGGCCGCCGCGCCGGTAACCGCGCAGCACGCCGTGCCAGCCGTCTTTTTCGACAAACCACGCGGCTTGGCGCCCGCCCGCGTCGACAGGACGCGCATGATCGCCGTAGTGGGCGGGATCCAGCAGATCCGGGCTCGCTGAGCCGACGCGCGCGCTGCACAGCATGGCCCCCGCGGGCGCCCCTGACCAGGAAAGCGACTGCGTATCCGCGTCGATATCGCGTTTAGCCGTCACGATTGCGCATCCAGTCAGCCGTGCCGAAAAACGCCTCCAGCAGGCGGTCCACGAGTTCCGGTGGGAAGCCTTCGTCCTGCATGGCGCGGCCCATGCAAGCGAGCCACTGATCGCGCTCTACGATGCCAATCGAAAACGGCAGATGGCGCGCGCGCAACCGAGGATGGCCATAACGCTCGATGTAGTAATTCGGCCCGCCAAAATACCCGCACAGAAACAGAAACAGCTTGTCGCGCGCCGAATCGAGGCTCGGCCCATGCGCGGCGCGCAAAATGGCGAAGTCCGATTCCATTTCCATCAGGTCATAAAACCGGTCCACGAGCGCGCGAATCGCAGGCTCGCCGCCTAGGGTTTCAAACAAGGTGACCGAGTTGTCCAAAGATTCGGTCGTGGGTTGCACCCGGGTAGAGGTCATCACAATCTCGCTAGCCGGTGCGACACGCTCGCACCGGATTTTGTTTCCAACATGCCGGCCGTCATCCGGCCTGTCGCAACGTCAATAAAGGAGGCGTGCGCAGCACCCCGCGCAACGCCATGGCCGCGCCGCCCCAGGCGGCCAGTATGCCCACGCCGATGCCCGCCAACCAGGGCCACAGGCTCAACGTGATACGGAAATCGAATACGTAGGTCGACAGCGCCCACGCAATCGCGCTCGCCCCTGCGGCCGCCAGCAAACCGGCCAGCCCGCCCACGGCCCAGACCTCCAGGCGCTGCGCGCGGGCGAGCTGGCTGCGCGTGGCGCCCAGGGCACGCAGCACGGCGGCCTCGCGGATGCGTTCATCGCGCGTAGCCGTCAGCGCCGCCGACAGCACCAGCACGCCGGCCGCCAGGGTAAAGACGAATAATAGCTGGACGGCAGTGATCACCTGATCCAGCACGGATTGCAGTTGACTCAGAATCGAGCCCACATCGAACACGGTCAGATTGGGAAACTGCTTAAGGAGTTCGCGGGGGAGATCGGCGCGGTCGGCCGGCAGGTGAAAGGACGTAATCCAGTTCTGAGGTGCATCCCGCAAGGCCACCGGTGACAACACCGCGAAAAAATTGACCTGCATCGAGTCCCAGTCCACGCTGCGCGTGCCCGCTACCGTGACGTCTATCGGCTGACCGGCGACATCGAACGTCAGTACGCTGCCGACACCGATGCCCAGCGATTTCGCCAGTCCGGCCTCGAGGGAAACTTCTGGCGCATTGGGGTTCAGCCATCGGCCATCGACCACGCGGTTGGCGGCCGGCAACTGTGTGCCGTACGACAAGTTGAATTCGCGATTGACCAAGCGTTTGGCCCGCGGCTCGTCGTAGTCGTCCGGGCCGACCTGGCGGCCATCGACGGCGACCAGCCGGCCGCGCACCATGGGCCACAACGTCGGATGATCGATCCCATGCGTGGCCAGGAAATTCTGCACGGGCTCACGTTGGTCTGGCTGAATATTGATCAGAAACCGATTGGGTGCATCCGGCGGCAAGGTACGCTGCCAGCCCGCGACCAAGTCGGTCCGGGTCATCGCGAGCAGCAGCAACGCCATGAGTCCGACGGCCAGCGCGCAGACCTGCGTGATGGTGGCCGCCCTGCGACGCACCACACCGGCCAACGCAAACCGCAGCGTGGGCATCCCTGCCGCCCAGCCCCGCAGGCGCGCCAGGGCAAGCACGCATAGCCACGCCACCAGAGCGAAAGCGCCAAACGCACCAAGAAAGCCAGCCGCCACCACGCCGCCGAGCCGCGCATTCCCGGCGAACCACCAGATCAAGAGCGCGAAGCCCACGGCGCCCAACGCGTAACCCAGCACTCCCCGCAAGCGCCCGCCATCGGCTTCGCGCCGCAAGACGCGCGCGGGCGGCACATGACGCAACTGCGCCAACGAGGGCAGCGCGAATCCCAACAGCAGCAATATGCCCGTGACCAGCCCTTGCAGCGCCGGCATGAGCGACGGCGCAGGTAACTCGGTGTCGATCAAATTGCCGAGTGCGTATACCAAGCCCTCGTGCACCGCATAACCGAGCAGGCCACCCGCAGCGGACGCGCACAAGCCAACCAGCACGAATTCAGCGAAGAGCATCAGGGTGATTTGCCGTTGTTCGGCACCCAGACAGCGCATCACCGCGATCCCATCGCGGTGACGCACCATGAAACGCCCAGCGGCCAGCGCAACGGCCACCGCCGAAATCAAGACCGCCAGCAACGCCACCAGGGCCAAAAAGCGCTGTGCGCGGTCGAGCGTGCGCTGCACTTCGGGCCGACCCGATTCCACAGTGGCGATCTTCTGCCCTTTTTGCAGGTGGCCCTGCAACCAGGAGGAGTAGGCGGACATCTCGTTCGGATCACCCGCGACCAACAGCGCGTGGCCGACGCGGCTACCCAGCGTGACTAAACCGGTCGCCTCCAATTCGTCGGCGCGCATCAGCACGCGCGGCGCGACGTTGACGAACTGCATGCCACGATCCGGCTCATAGGTGATCACCCGCGACACCTGAAAGCGACTGTCCCCCAGCCCCAGCGTGTCGCCTACCCCGATATTCAGCAAGGCCAGCAGCTGCGCGTCCACCCATACGGTGCCTGCGGCCGGGATGTCATGGGTGACTTGTCCCGCTGTAACGGGATCAGCCGCCACGCGCAGGCTGCCGCGCAGGGGGTATCCCACCTCGACCGCCTTGACCGAGACGAGTTGCGCCGCATCGCCCGCACTGGCCATGGAAGGAAACTGCCAGGTGCGCGAAACCTCTAACCCACGCTGCCGCGCGGCATCGATCGGATCCTGCGCCACCGGCGCATCTGCCTCGAGCAGCAGATCCGCCCCCAACATCTGACTGGCATCGCGTGTGAGCGCCTGCCCTACCCTGTCGGCTAAAAATCCCACGCTGGTTACTGCCGCGACCGCCACGACCAATGCCCATATCAAGAGCCGCAACTCGCCGGCACGGGCGTCGCGCCACATCATGCGCGCGCCCTGGCGCAGCGTGGCCATCAGACTAGGGCGAGGGGTTCGATTTTTTTCGATCACAGGACGGCCAGCAAGGTCGGAATCAGGGAAATCCATCATTCTTCAATGGTAACCAATCACGGGTTTATCGGTGGTTTGTCAGCTGAATCCCGCTATCATGCGCGCAGGGCGTAACATGCGACCGACGACATCAGAATTCGTTCAAATAAAGGAGAAGACACTATGCGCAAGACTTGGCTCGCCGCAACCATCATGGCTGCCTGCGCTGTCACCGCCGCGCTGCCCGCCGCCGCGCAGAACACGCTGAAGATGGCATACGCGCTGTCCACCAACTCGCACTATGGCGCGGGCGCCGATGCCTTTGCCAAGTCCATCGAGCAATCGACGGGCGGCAAATACAAAGTGCAGCAGTTTGCAAATAGCGCGTTGGGTGGCGAACGCGAGGTGATCGAGGGCCTGCAAATCGGCACGATCGACTTGGCCATCGTCTCGACCGGCGCCACGCTGAACTTCGTACCCGAGACCGGCGTATTCGACATTCCGTTCCTGCTGCGTGATCTGGATCACGCGCGCAAGGTGCTCGACAGCGACATCGGCCAGGACATGCTGGCGAAATTCCCCGACCGGGGCATCGTCGCGCTGGCCTGGGGCGAACAGGGCTTTCGCCATCTGACCAATAACGTCCGTCCCGTGAAAACGCCGGCCGATGCCAAGGGCCTGAAGATCCGCACCACGGAAAACCCGATCCATATCACCGCGTTCCGCGCGATCGGCATTCTGCCCACGCCCATGGCATGGCCCGAGGTCGCGACCGCGTTGCAGCAAGGCACGATCGACGGCCAGGAAAACCCGCTGTCGGTGATTACGTCCGCCAAGCTGTCGCAAATCCAGAAGCACCTGTCTCTGACCGGGCACGTGTATGGCCCCGCGCTGGTGCTGATGTCGCCGAATGTCTACGACAGTCTTTCGGACGAGCAAAAAGCGCAGTTCAGGCAAGCCGGCAAGGCATCCGCCCAAGCCATGCGCGATTTTGTCGATAACATCGAGAAAACCGGCGTGGACCAATTGCGCGCCGAAGGCATGGAGGTCACTACCGATGTCGATGGCCCCGCCTTCGCCGCGGCAGTGGAAAAGGTATATCCGGAATACTATAAAAAATACGATAAGGGTCTGATCGACTCGATCCGGAATACGAAGTAATCGTTGCAGGCGGGTCAAGCCAGGCGCATGACGTGGTTCGCATGGCTTGACCTGTTTCTTATCCCGCCCCCATCCGCATCTGGAATCCCATGCGTATGCTCCGTATCACCGAACGCGTCCTCTTTAAGGTCGTGTCCGTCATCGCGCAGTTGCTGCTGGTCGCCTCGGCGGGCGCTGCGTTCTATCAAGTCATCGCCCGATTTATCCTGCAGTCGCCCGCCGACTGGAGCGAGGTGCTCACGCGCGCCTTGCTGATATGGACCGTATTGCTGGGCATTTCCCTGGCGTTTCGCCATGGCGCGATGATCAGTGTGGAACTGCTGCAGAACCTGCTGAAGAATCGACGGCAACGGTGGCTGCAGCACGTCATCGCGGTGACGTGTATTGGCTTTCTGGGCTTTATCGCCTGGATTGGCGGGCAAATGACTTATCGCGTGCGCTTTCAGAACGTACCGAGTCTGGATATCCCGATTTCTTGGATCTATCTCGCCATCCCCGTGGGCGCGACGCTGGCCGCTATCGCGGTCTTGATGCGTTGGCTGCTCGGCGCCGACGAACCCGCGCCGGTTCGTAATGACGCACAGGGTTGATTCCGTTTCCCGGCACGCTTTGCATCCGAGCTATCTGTCATGTCGCAATTAATGATTCTCACGATGCTGATCTTCTTCGGGCTGTCCGTGCCCGTTGCGGTCGCCATCGGTCTGGCCAGTGTGACTGGCGTGCATGTCGCCGGCCTGCCCTGGCTGGTGATTGCGCAGCAACTGTATGCCGCGCTCGATAAATATCCGCTGGTGGCGGTGCCGTTTTTTATTTTGGCCGGCAACCTGATGGAAGCCGGCGGCATTTCGGAACGCATGGTGGAATTCGCCAAGAGCGTGGTGGGCGGTATCCAGGGCGGGCTGGCTTGCACCTGCGTGCTGACCTGCATGATCTTTGCGGCCGTCGCGGGCTCGAGCGTCGCCACCACGTTCGCCGTGGGGGCGATCCTCATTCCCGCGATGGTGCGACATGGGTATCCCGCGCCTTTCGCTGCGTCGCTACAGGCCAGCGCGGCGGAGCTAGGCGTGGTGATTCCGCCTTCGATTCCGATGATTCTGTTTGCCGTGTCTACTGACACTTCAACGGGCGAACTGTTTATCGCGGGCGTGGTGCCGGGGATACTGATTGGCGGCGCGTTGATGCTTTATGTCTGGCTCTACGCCAAGCGCAACAACCTCGGCAAGCTCGATGGGCAAGGGCGATTGCCCCTGTGGCCGGCATTCAAACGGGCGTGGCTGGCCTTGTTGATGCCCGTGATTATCCTGGGCGGCATCTATGGCGGCATCTTTACGCCCACGGAGGCCTCGGTGGTGGCCGTGGTCTACGCCGTGCTGGTTGGGAAGTTCGTCTACGGGCGGCTCAGCCTGCGCACGATCTCCGACACGCTACACCGTTCGGTGATTTCGACCTCGGTGATCATGTTCATCATCGCCAACGCGGGCGTGTTCAGCTTTTTGCTCAATCGCGCGGGCGTGCCGGACGCGCTGGGCGCGTGGCTGGCGCAACTGTTCCACGACAAGACGACGTTCCTGATCGGGGTCAATGCGGCGCTTTTTGTTATTGGCATGTTTATCGAAACATCCGCTTCTGTCGTGGTGCTGGCCCCGCTATTGCTGCCGGTCGCCATGCAGTTCGGCATCGAGCCGGTGCATTTCGGCGTCATCATGGTGGTGAACCTGGCGCTCGGGATGATTACACCTCCCTTCGGCGTGAATCTGTTCGCCGCATGTGCGGTAGGCAAAGTCCCGCTTGAGCGCCTGGTCAGGCCGCTGATCCCATTTGTGCTGGTGGTAATCGCCTGCCTGCTGGTGATCACCTATTGGCCGGGACTGTCGCTGGGGCTGCGCGATCTGGTGTATGCCAAATAGGCGGCATGCCTTGGGATGAGGATCGCTCTGTGCTACCGTGGCAGCTGATATGAACGCACCGTTTCCTATCCGCCAACCCTGCCCGCCCGGGGCCTGTATCTGCGATCATGATCGGCTATTGGAGACGCCGGGCGCGGATATACGCATACTGCGCCTGACGCGCCAGGAAGAAAAGAAGCTGCTGTTGCGCCTGGAAAATCTGGCGAGCCTGGACGATTTGCGGCGCATGCAGGAACGCCTGCATGCGCTCTTGGGCATCACGTTAACCGTGCACCCCGGTGCGAACGAAGTGCGCACCGTGCGCGGCCTGCAGATCGAAGTCGCACCCATGCCGGGACTATGCAGCAAGACACGGCAAACCATCCCCGCCGCTGTGCGACGCGGGCTGGATCGCAATCCCGCTATCGTGTATGAGCTGTTGAATTCTCACGACTTGCTGGGCAGACTTTGAACGAGCACCGTGACACACCCGCCCCTTGGCACGCAATAGCCAACGCAATTACCGCACTTAGAGCCGCCGCTTTCGTGCGCCGGTGAGGTCTCCGGCCTCCAGTAATAACCGATAAGCCGCCCAAGCGCCTCGCTTGGCCGCAATTTGCTTGGCGGTCCAGTTGCCGTTCGTGGCCATGATGTCCGCTCCGGCGGCGATCAAGATTCGCACGACCTCGTGATGGTTGTAGCCAGCCGCCACCATCAATGCGGTATGGCGCAGGCTTCGTGCATTCACATCCGCGCGCGCCTCGATCAACGCGGCGACAATATCAGCGCGGCCCTTCATGGCGGCGAGAATCAGAGGTACCTGACGAGCGCGTGGCCCCGGGCCAGGCTGCGCGCCCAGCTCCAGCAGCTTTTTGACGGCGTCCAGATTTCCGAGGTAAACCGCCCGTGTCAGCGCCGTGCCAGCGTCGGCATCCCGGGCATCAAGTTGAGCACCCTTGCTGCATAGCACGGGAAGAAGATCGACTCTCCCCCGCTCCACTGCCCTCATGAGCGCGGTCGTTCGATCAGGACGCGATGACGCATTGACGTCAACGCCGCTGGCAAGCAGTACTTCGATCATCGCATCGTCCCCGCGCTCGATCGCAACCAGCAAAGGAAACTTGCCGTCGATTGAACACAGGTTTGCATTCGCGCCGCGCGCGCTGAGCTCCGCCACGATGTCGGCATGCCCGTGCTGCACGGCCAGCATCAGCGCCGTCGATCGCTGGTCGTTTGGCTCGTCCAACAGCCGCATGGGATCGTGGAGCAGGTTCCGATTGCGGTCGGGGTCGGGCGTGCGCTTTACGTCAAGGAACGCTTTGATCGCCGGCAAGTTACCCAACCGGGCCGCAACCATCAGGGCCGTTTCGGAATAGAAAAACCTGCCGCGGCCGGCATTATTCACCAAACATTGCGTATCGCTTTGAAAATATGGGGCGCTTTCAGGCGCTCTTGCATTACTTAGCGCGTGATGCGACCGCCGTGCAATGTCGACGTCGGGGTGCGCGGCGAACAAGGTGACCAATTCCGGCGCTTTGGCCTCCATCGCACTCAGCAAGACGCTATAGCCCCGATAGTCCCTGGCCGTGACGTCCGCCCCTCTCTGCAGCAGCAGATGCACCACGTCTGTCTTCTGGGCACGGATGGCGGTCAACAATGGCGTCAGCCCCGTCTCCGGATTACGAATATTGACGGGCGTGCCCAGGTCCAGCACGAGTTCAACCATGTGGGCGTCCGCGCGTTCAATCGCGGTAAACAGGGCACGCCCCTCGGGATAGGGACCATCGATCTTGGCGCCCATCTCGAGCAACACCTTGACCGCCCGCACATTGCCTCCTGACACCGCGGCAAGCAAGGGTGTCTTGCCGTTAACACCCATCAATTCCAGATCAGCGCCGGCTGCGCGCAGAACGTTCAACATCACCACATCGTCGCGCGCAGCGGCCAGACACAGGAGGGTCCCGCCTATCTGGTCATCCGGTTGGTTGACCTCCGCTCCCGCCTCGCAGAGTAACGCAACTACCTCACGATGCTGGAGCAAATAGGCGATGGCCAGCGGGCTCATCACGTCAAAGTCGTTGCCGGGAGAGGCGAGCACCGCGGGACTGGCGTCGCAATGGCGAAGCAGGATCTCGACAATCTCCACATTGCCCGTCATAGCCGCCTGATAGAGCGCGGGATGTCCTTCATTCAGAGGTTCGGAGAGATCGAAATCGGGGCGCTGCTGCAAAAGCGTGTTTAACGTGCCCTTGTTACCTTCTTCGATAGCCCGACGCAACGATTCCATGTAATCCCATTCTTCGGAATCGTCGAGGGGCGTGACCGCGTCAAGGGGCAATGCGGTCGCATGGCCAGCGGGCCAGAGATGGGAAAAAGTATTTGAATTGATAGTCACGGGACGCACTACGAGAAAGATGTCTGGATCAGGAATGACCAACAACAATGTCTATTTTCAAAATGAAGCAATAGACTTCAGTTATTGGCAGCCCTAAGTAACTCGCCTCGTAGCGCGGTTCCTGCACGGCTTGGTAAAGCGGTCTGATACTGCAGCACGATGCGGCAGCGTGACGCGTCGGCCACGCTACCGCCATCAAGCCTACTTACGCCCCACCCATACTGTCTTCGCGCTGCAGAATTCGCGCACGCCAAAGTGCGAGAGCTCGCGGCCAAAGCCGCTTTTTTTCACGCCCCCGAACGGCACGCGCGCATCGCTGCCGCTATAGCCGTTGGCGAACACGCCGCCCACGTCCAGCTGAGCACCGATTTCCAAGGCGCGCTGCGGATCGCCCGCGTACACCGTGGCGGTTAAGCCGAACTGGCTGTCATTGGCCAGCTCCACCGCGTGCTCGGCATCGCGCGCGCGGATAATGGACGCTACCGGGCCGAACATTTCTTCGCGAAAAGACGTCATGTCCGAGGTCACATTGGCGAATACCGTGGGCTTGTAGTAGTTGCCCGCGCCCGGGGCTTTTTCGCCGCCCATCAGCAAGGTTGCGCCCTCTTCGATCGTGCGGCGCACTTGCTTATCGAGCTCGTCACGCAGATCGAACCGCGCCATGGGGCCGATGTAGGTCTTCGGATCTGTCGGATCTCCCATGATGAGTTCGCGGGTCTTGGCGACAAAACGCTCGGTGAACGCATCGTAGATCGCGTCCTCGACGATAAAGCGCTTGGCTGCCGCGCAGACTTGGCCCGAGTTTTGGAAGCGACCAATCACCGCTGCCTGCACCGCCTCGTCCAGATCGGCGTCCGCCATCACGATAAAGGGATCCGAGCCGCCCAATTCAAGCACGCATTTTTTCAATGCCGCGCCGGCCTGCGCGCCAATTGCCGCGCCTGCTCGCACGCTGCCGGTCAACGTCACGGCGGCGATGCGATCATCGACGATGGCCGCGGAGACCAGATCGTTGTCTACGTTGATGATTTCGAACACGCCGGCCGGCAAGTCCGCGCGCTCAAAGGCTTCGCGCAACAGGTAGGCGCAGCCCATCACACTCGGTGCATGCTTGAGCACATAAGTATTGCCGGCAAGCAGCGCCGGCACCGCGCCGCGCAAGACTTGCCAGATGGGAAAATTCCACGGCATCACGGCCAGGATAGGACCCAGCGGGTGGTATTCCACCCACGCTTTCTGGTTATCCACCGCCGTGGGTTCGTTTTCCAGCATGGCCGGGCCGTTGGCCACATACCAATCGCACATACCCGCGCATTTCTCGATCTCGCCGCGCGCCTGCGTGATGGGTTTACCCATCTCGGCGGTGATCATGCCGGCCAGGCGATCGATATCGTCGCGCAGGGCTTTAGCCAACCGTGTAATGGCCGCGGCACGTTGCGCGAGCGGCGTGCGCTTCCATGTGGCGAATCCCGTGGCAGCACGCGCGAGGGCTTGTTCCAACTGCGCGGCGGTTTCGAAAGGGTAAGTCGCCAACTGTTCGCCGGTGGCGGGGTTGACCGAGATGGCAGCGGTGGGTTTGTTCATGGATCTGATCTCCTATCCTCGAACGAGATGGGTAAAGCGTGAACATACCCTGGCGAGAAACTACCGAAAAGTGAATAATATTCAGCAACTCATTCACAATCCGAGAGCATTATGGATTTCGCCCAGCTGGAAATGTTTCGCGCCGTCGCGCAGCAAAAGACGGTGGCGTTGGCTGCCCAGGCCTTGCATCGCGTGCCGTCCAATTTGACGACCCGCGTCAAACAACTGGAGGCGGAGTTAGGCGTGTCCCTCTTCATCCGCGAGAACAACCGTTTGCGCTTATCGCCGGCGGGACATATGTTTCTGGGCTACACCAATCGCATCCTCGGACTGGTCGAGGAAGCGCGCCGCGCGTTATCCGGAGACGTTCCGGCCGGCCGTTTTTCCCTCGGGTCACTGGAAAGCACGGCGGCCGTGCGTATCCCTTGGCTGTTGGCGGCCTTTAACCAGCGCTACCCACAGGTCGAGCTGGATTTAACGACAGGGCCGTCAGGGTCCATGATTCAGGGCGTCTTGGACGGGCAACTCGCCGCCGCGTTGGTCGATGGCCCTATCAATCATCCTTCGTTGACGGGCGTGCCCGTATTCGACGAAGAAATGCTGATCATTACTTCGTCACAGCACGGCCCCGTCACACGAGGGCAGGATGTAGCGGGCGCGGTCATTTATGGATTCCGCGAAAACTGTTCTTATCGCCATCATCTGATCAAATGGCTCGCCAGCGACGGCGCGGTGCCGGGCAAGGTGCGCGAAATGGAGTCCTATCACAGCATGCTGGCCTGTATCAGCGCAGGGGGTGGTGTGGCCATCATCCCGCGTTCCATGCTCGAGAGCATGCCAGGACATCACACCGTCAAAGCCTGGCCCATGGGAGCTGAGTTCGCGGTACTGAAAACCTATTTGATCTGGCGCACTGATACGAGTTCGGCGGCGCGTGATGTCTTTCTGCAGTTGCTTCAGGAGCACGCGCAATCGACAACCGCGCAGGCGTCCATAGCCGCCAGCCTGTGACGCTTGCGAGGCTTACCTAGCCGCGTGCCGGCTGCCATCCAGGTTCGGCCATCTCGAAGCTGGAAAATTCGAACCCCGGCGCGACGGTGCAGCCCACCAGGGTAAAACGTCCCAACGGACGTGCAGCCTGCCAGTAATTGGCCGGCACCACGGCCTGCGGACGTTGACCACGTGCGAGGTCAATACCGAGCGTAATGTCTTCGGATGTGGTGCCATCGGAGACGCTAAGCAGCAGCGGATCGCCCGCGTAGAAATGCCAGACCTCGGCGGCGTCGTGCACACGGTGCCAATGTGAGGCGTCTCCGGCTTCCAGCAGGTAATAGATGGCGGTCGAATGCGCGCGCCCATTACCCTGCGTGTCTCGAAACGTCTCAACAAACCAGCCCCCTTCGGGGTGGCGCTGCATGCCCAAGGTGTTGATGATGTCGCGGGCGTCCACATTCGACCTCTTTATGTGTCAGATGATCCCGTGATCATAGAACGCTGCGCACTCCGGGGAACGACCCGACGGCGGCAAAAGTCGGCCGTCGTCGGATCGTAGCGCGCGTCCGATACGCGCCCACCTGTCAGGCATGCCCACCAAGATAGGCTTGTGCAAGATCATCGTTGGCGGCGATCTGCGCGGCAGTGCCTTCAGCGACCACGTGTCCGCCCTCGAGCACATAAGCGCGATCCGCCAAGGCCAGGGCCAGACCCGCCATCTGATCCACCAACAAGATGGTCATGTTCTCGTCGCGCAAGCGATCCAAGGCCGCGAACAATTCCGCGATCACTTTGGGCGCAAGACCCAGCGAAGGCTCGTCCAGCAACAGCACGCGTGGCCGACTCATCAGACCGCGTGCCACCGCCAGCATCTGTTGTTCCCCACCAGAGAGCAAGCCGGCACGCTGATGCAGACGTTCACGCAGACGCGGGAAACGTTGCAACATGCTTTCCACACGCGCTTCTCGATCAGTCGGGTCCAGGAATGCCCCCAGCCGGATATTGTCCAGAACCGACAGTTCGGGAAATACCTGACGGCCTTCGGGCACCAGTACGAGACCGAGACCCACCACCTCCTCCGCGCCCCGCCCTTCCAATTGATGGCCGTCTATATGCATCGCGCCCGACTGACTGCGATGCAGCCCGGAGAGGGTGCGCATTAACGTGGATTTACCCGCGCCGTTGGCGCCCAGCAACGCCACCATTTCGCCCGCCCGCACATGCAGGCTGATGCCGTGAAGCACCGGTTCAGCGCCATAGCCAGCCACCAGACTGTCCACGCCCAACAGTTCCTTGCCCGGCTCGCGTGGCGCTTTGGCATCGCGCACGGGAGCGTCCAGCGATTCGCCTAAATAAGCTTGTTTCACCGCGGGATCATTCTGCACCTCGGCCGGCGTGCCCACCGCCAGACGCTTACCGGCATCCAATACCACCAGCTGATCGGAAATCGCCATGACCAGCGCCATGTCATGTTCGACCAGCGCCACGCCCACTCCCATGCTTGCGATACGACGCAGCAGTGCGGCAAGGCGATCTTTATCCTCGCGCGACAAGCCCGCGGCGGGTTCATCCAGCAACAGTACATCGGGGTCTGTTGCCAACGCGCGCGCGATTTCCACCAAGCGGCGGTCTACATGCGCCAGACCTGCCGCAGCGATATACGGTGAGCCTTCATATCCACAAAAGGCGAGCAGCGCACGGGCATGCTGGCGCACCGATGGGGCGTGATAGCGCGCGGACGAGAAGAGTCCACCCAGACGGCCGCGGCACATCGCGAGTGCAATGTTGTCTTCGACGCTGAGCGTGCCGAACAACTGCGAGGTTTGATAGGTACGAGCGACACCCGCGCGAGAGATACGGAACGCAGGAGAACCCGACAATGTTTTGTCGCCCAAGCGAACCGCACCCATAGAGGGACGATAGAACCCGCTCAGCATGTTGAGCGCTGTGGTTTTGCCCGCGCCGTTCGGACCGATCAAGCTGGTGACGCTCGACGGCGGCACATGCATGGACAGATCGCTCACCGCACGCACACCGCCAAAGGTGATGCCCAGGCCTTCGGCCGCGAGCGTCGCGCGTTCACGTTTGGACAGGGCCACGTTCTCCGTTGCGGGCATCGCAGCCGGTGCCTGATCCGATTTGTGCTTGCGAAAGATCTGACGCCACAACCCGACCACCCCATCGGGGGCTACCCACAATACGACCAGCAGTAATGCGCCGAAAAACAAGAGACGATAGCTTTCGAGCGACGCCAGCAACTCGGGCAACAAGCCCACCACCAAGGCGCCCACGATGGGACCCAGCACAGTACCAGCACCGCCAAGAATCACGACCAGCACGAACAGGATGGACTGCATGAAGCTGAATGTCTCGGCCGTCACGAAGCCAGACAAGGGTGCGAACAAGCCGCCAGCCAGGCCGGCCGCGGCCGCCGAGACCGTAAACGCGACGACCTTCACGACCAGAGGATTCAAGCCGATGGACTGCGCAGCGGTCTCACTATCGTTGACCGCGCGCATCGCCGCGCCCCAGGTCCCGCGCGCAAGGCGCACGTAGGCCAGCATCAGCACCACCGCAGAGACCAGGGCCAGCACGGTCATCGTTTGTTCTGGACTCCAGCTATCAATCCATTGCGGCGGCATGATGCCCATGATGCCGTTTTGCCCGCCTGTCAGGCCGGACATTTCCACAATGGCGTGCTGCACGATAAAGCTGAACGCGATCGTGATCATGGCCAGATAGGGGCCTTTGACGCGTAACGCAGGCAACGCCAACAGCGTGCCCAGCACGGCGGCAAAGAAGGTCCCCGCTGCCCAGGCGGACCAAAAATTCCAACCCGCCTTGGTCGTCAATATCGCAACGGTGTATGCCCCTATCGCGTAAAACCCAACGTGACCAAAAGAGACCTGGCCAGTCAGTCCAACGAGGACGTTCAAGCCTATACCCACGATCGCAATCAATACGATACTGGCCAGGACGAATACATAATAGCTATTGAGCGTGAACGCCAATGCCAGGACCAGCGCAACCGCCGCAGCGCCCGCGACTAATGATGAGTGCTTCATACTTTCTTGACCTCTGACCGACCGAAGAGACCGTTGGGGCGCACTGCCAACACAACAATAACCAAGGCAAACGTGATGATTTGCGTGTAACCCGAGCCCCACGTGACAGTGATCAGCGCCTCGGCAATGCCGAAGATCAGTCCCGCGATCATCACGCCCCAGGCGCTGGAGATACCGCCCAAAATGGCCACCGCGAAGGCCTTCAGACCAAACAACGTGCCCATATCGGCATTAACGTTAAAGAGCGGCGCGATCAGAATGCCGGCCACACCGGCGAAAACCGTCGACACCGCGAACGCGGCCGCGACCGCGCGTTTGATGGGGATACCCATCAAGCGGGCCGCATCGCGGTTCTGCACCACGGCGAGCAAGGCGGTACCCCATCGCGTGCGGCGCGCGACCACATGCAGTGCGCCCGCCAACGCAAAACCAATCAGGGGAATCACCAGCTGCAACGGGTACACGCCCAGACCCTGCCCGCCGATATCGATCGGCGACACCGCCAGCGGCGATGGCAGACTGCGCGGCTCCTTACCGAAGGTGTGCATCACGATGTTGTCCAACACGATGCCTAACGCCACGGTAGACATCAGCCAGGCATTGGACCCTCGCGATGCGAACGGGCGCACCGCGAGAAACTCCACGAGCAGACCATACAGCGCGCAGCACAGCAGCGCCAACACAATGGCGGGACCCATACCCCATCCCAGCGTCTGCGCAAAGGTAAAGCACAGCACCGCGCCAAGCATCATCGAACTGCCCTGCGCAAAGTTCACCGTGCCCGACACGGAATGGGTCACATGGAATCCCAGGGCCATCAAACCATACATACTGCCCAGGCCCAGGCCCGTAATGAGCGCCGCTATAGACTGCATCACATACTCCGCTTGACTGCCCGATTTACTGCGATAGACCAACCGGCAGAATCCGGTTGTCGATGAATTGCGCCCACACGTAGTCGTCCGAGGTCAGGGCGTCATGCTGCTCGGGGGTGAACGGCTGCTTGTACTGCTTGATCAGGCCGTCGTAGTTGGCAATCTTGTAGAAGCCTTCACGGATGGCCTCGCCCTTGGTCGAGCCTGCATTTTGAATCGCCAGTGCGGTAAGCATCATCGCGTCATATGCATTGGCTACGCCCACGGCCGGCGTGATGTCCTCGGGGCCTTTGATATTGGAATACTTGGCTTTGAGCGCAGCCACGACTTTTTCACCCACGGGCGATTGCGGGCCAAAGAAGCTATACGTTTGCACGAAGTGCACGTTCTTGGCGTTGGGCCCGGCCAGTTCGGTAAAGCGACCACCGGCAGGGCCCCAGTGCGACACCACCGGCACCTTCCAGCCCATGCGATCCAGCGACTTCACCACCTGCGCCGAGGGGCCGACGTTGCCCACGAGGAACAAGGTGTCAGCGCCGGCCGCCTTCAGGCGCGTCAACTGCGGCACCACGTCCACATCGTTGCCTTCGAATTTTTCGCTGCCCACGGGCTTCATGCCTTTGGCTGCGAGCGCCGCCACCACGCCTTTCTCGTTCGATTCACCCCACGGGTTATTCACCATGATGAGGCCAAACTTCGAAGTGCCGAAGGTTTTTTGGGCGTAGTCCACCATGCCTGCGTCAACGATCTCATCGACGGCCGAGACGCGGAACACGTAATTCGGGTTCGCGCCGTTCTTCGTGATGCCAGTACCCGCTGCCCAGGGACCGATATAAGGCACCTTGGCTTGATTGACCAACGGGACGATGGCCATCGAAACAGGGGTATCCAGTCCACCAAAGATCGCGGCGACCTTTTCCTTATAGATCAGTTCACGTGCCGCCACGACGCCCTTGGCCGGGTTCGCTTCGTCATCGCGACGCACGAGTTCCAGCTTGCGGCCATCCAGCAAACCGCCCGCGGCATTGATCTCGTCGATGGCAACCGTCAATCCACGCGTGATCGCTTCGCCGGCCAACGCCGACTGACCGGACAACGCCGTGATCAAACCAATCTTGATCGGCTCGGCAGCTTGAGCGCCAGCCCCCAGGCCCGCGCAGAACAACGCAATAGCAGTGCAAACAAAGGAGCGGCGAGAAATACGAGACATGGGGTACTCCCAAAAGTAATCGAGATAGAAGGCCGTGATGTGGTGGGCCTGCACGGTCACTCAAGCAAAACCCATGCCAATTTTTTAAAAATGCTGTGACGTTGGCATGCACTTTGCTTGATCTTCCATAGTGATTTGTCGTCAATTCAGCCGTGAAGATTGCCGACAATCTGGTGCTTTCCTCGCAGCCAAGTGCGTGGGGACGCACGGATTGCGGCACGGTACGACGACCACAATGCCTTAACTCATGCACCAACATGGCGCACTCACTGGGACATATGATGCAAAACGCACCACAACAGGACATGCAAGCCCTTCCCGCCGATCCGGGAGCCCTGGTCGACGCTTATTTGACGACGCTGATGAAGCCCGACCCAGAGGGCGCGCGCCGCTACGTCAGTCCCGAACTGCGCATCCGGTTCACCGGCGGGCGCGCGATGCGTGACCCGTCGGAGTGCACCGCATTCAACAAGTCACGCTATGCGTGGGTGAAAAAGCGCTTCGAGTCCACCGATGTGGTGATGGGTGCAACGCCGGCGTACGCGGTCGTCTACAACCGTGGCACCCTGTATGGTGAATGGCTGGACGGCACGCCTTTCGAAGGGAACCGGTATGTCGATCGCTACGTCGTGCGTGATGGTCTCATCACGGAAATGGACGTGTGGAACGATTCCGCGGAGTGGCTGTTGGTTAAAGCAGGATTAGCAACACTATGAGCGAGCACGTCGATCTGCAGCATGACGCCGACGCGCTCTTTGCGCCACTGCAATGCCATACCAGGTTTGGCTATAGCGCGATTCATCGACGCCCGCATTACCGTTGGCCCAAGGGCAATGGCCTGGCCGTGTATATCGGCTTTAATATCGAGCACTTTGCGTTTGGATCCGGCATGGGAGCAAAGCTCGGCGCGAGCTTTGGCGAACCGGATGTGCTGAACTATAGCTGGCGCGAGTATGGCAACCGGGTGGGCGCGTGGCGCTGCCTGGATTTGTTTGACAATCTCGGTTTGCCGACCGGCGTGATCGCCAACACCGCCATCCTGGACCACTGCCCCGAACTCATCGAAGCCTGCGTGGCACGCGGCGACGAGATCATCGCGCATGGACATACCAACGCCGAACACCAAGGCGCCTATAGCGAAGCCGCCGAACGCGCGTTGTTGCAGGGTTGCGCCCATCGGTTCGAGCGCGGCGTCGGCGTGCGGCCCACGGGCTGGCTTTCGCCCTGGATCGCGGAATCGCATTTGACGCCGGATCTGTTGGCGGAATCGGGCTATCGCTACACCTTGAACTGGTGCCATGATGATCAGCCCACACAGTTGTGCACGCGCCGGGGCGGGCAGCTTTGGTCGATTCCCTATCCCCAGGAGGTCAACGACATTCCTATGATCGTCGCGCGACAAATGGATGGCAAAGACTTCGCGCAATTGATCATCGACAACTTCGACGAGATGCTTGAACAGTCGCGCCAACAGCCTCTGGTCATGGGCATCGCGCTGCATCCGTATCTCGTTGGCCAACCTTACCGTCTGCGATATCTGCGCCGCGCGCTCAGCCATATTGCCGCCTATCGTGATCGTGATGAAATCTGGTTCACTACGCCAGGCGCCATCTGCGATCATGTCACTCAATTGAATCAAGCGACTGCCGTATGAACTCGTCAACAACTAACGCTCTGCCTTTTGAAGACACCGTGGGCGCCTGGGTGCCGCATGGCCGCTTCACTGTTGCCCCGGTTTCCGAAGGCCCATTAAGTGGGCTGACCTTCGCCGCTAAAGACTTATTCGACGTCGCTGGCCATCGCACCGGCGCGGGAAACCCGACCTGGCTTGATACCCACGCACCGGCCAGCGCGCATAGTGCTTTAGTCGCACAGCTACTTGGCGCGGGTGCGACGCTGCATGGCAAAACAATTACGGACGAACTCGCCTACAGCATTCATGGCGACAATATGCACTATGGCGCACCGCTCAATACGCGGGCGCCGGATCGCGTAACGGGCGGATCTTCCAGTGGTTCGGCTGCGGCGGCTGCTGCCGGATTGGTGGATTTCGCGTTGGGTACGGACACCGGGGGCTCCACGCGCGTGCCCGGCAGTTATTGTGGCCTGTGGAGCCTACGCACCACGCATGGCTTGCTTAGTACCGAAGGTGTGGTGCCCTTATCGCCCTTATTCGACACGATGACGTGGTTAGCCGCCGATGCGGACGTCTTCGAACGCGTCGGTCAAACTCTGCTGAACGATTCGAACGAACCCGTCTGGCGCGATGCCGTGGTGCTGACAGACGCATGCGCGCAGGCCGAACCCTTATTCGCGCCGTTGATCGATCGCGTCATTGACACATTAAGCACGCAGTTTTCATTGCCGGTCAGCTATGCGCCCAGCTCGGACACGGAACTCGAGATTTGGCGACAAACCTATATCACGGTTTCGGCCTACGACGCCTGGCAAACGCACAAGGACTGGATCACATCCGCCCGCCCGACGTTCGCAGAGGCGATCCAGGGACGCTGGCAAGCCGCCGCCAACATCAGCGTCGAGGCCGTTGAACAAGCCCGATCGTTAGAAACCAAGCTGAAGGCGCAGGTGCGCAATGTGCTGGGTGTGAATCGCATCGCGATCCTCCCGTCGGCCTCCAGCCCCGCGATCGAACGCGGCGCCGATGCGGCGACCGTCGATGCGATTCGCGCCAGTACCTTCCGGATCACCTCCGTCGCGGGCTTGGCGGGCTTGCCCCAGGTCAACATTCCGTTTATTGCACAGAACGGTTTGCCGGCAGGCGTGTCACTGTTGGGGCCGGCCGGCAGCGACCTCGCGCTGATACGACTCGCCGTTGCCGTGGGTAAAAAACTGAACGCATTAGGGTGCGGCCATGGCTGACGCCCCGCGCGAGACCCGGCGCAGCCGCCCTGCCTTGCAAACCCGTGCCGAGGAATCCCACGAGGCTGCGGAGACACGGATTTATCAATCCGTGGTCAGCGGCGTCATGAGCCAACGACTGCGGCCCGGCACCAAACTGCCGGAAGCAGCGCTATGCGAACTCTTCGGAGTGGGCCGCAGCATTGTGCAGAAAGCGTTACAGCGGCTCGCACATGACCACGTGGTGGAGCTGCGTCCCAACCGTGGCGCCATTGTCGCCATGCCGACCCCTGACGAAGTCGGCAAACTATTCGAGGCGCGGCGAGCACTGGAAGCGGCCGTTCTGCCACTGGTCGCGCAATGGGCCACGCGTGCGGACTATGCGATGCTACGCCGCCAGCTGCGCGACGAACAGCGCGCCATGCATCATGCGCCCCAGACCGAATGGGCACGGTTGGCGAGCGGATTTCATCTGAAGTTGGGCGAGCTGTCTCGCAATCCCCTGCTATCGCGTTATCTTATGGAACTCATCTCGCGCTGTTCGCTGGTTGTCGCGATCTTTCAGCCACCGGGCAACGCCACCTGCGAGCATGACGAACACGCGCGTGTTGTCGATTACCTGGAACAAGGAAAAGTCGACCTTGCCATCGCCGAGATGGACCATCATCTGCGTGACTTGGAGAGCCATATCAAGCTTGATACCGATAAGGATGAGCTGAGTCTGGCGCAGATGCTGGGGATGGAGGAACAGGCGTAACGGGGTTGCCGATCTGCCCACTGTTCGTCTGCGTGCGCTTGGCGACGGTTAGCTCCAGGCATCGCGCCGTCCGCGCGGTGCGCGGGTCGTGCAACATGATAAAGTGCTTCAGACCCGCTTGGCGTCACCCTCGAATCGCCTCAGTACGGATATATTTTCGACATGGACAACATCGATGTAATGGTGCTGCGTACCGCGCGCGACTGGCTGCGCGCGGGCAACCGTGTCTTGCTTGCCACGGTCATACGGACATGGGGTTCTTCGCCCCGGCCGGTGGGCGCGATGATGGCGCTTAATGAGGACGGCCGCGCTGTCGGCAGCGTCTCGGGCGGCTGTATCGAGGACGACCTCATCCAAACCTACACAACGGCATTCGGGGGCTCGGGGCTGCCCGACGAGGCCACACGACGCGTCACCTACGGCGTCACCGCTGATGAGGCGCACCGGTTCGGTCTGCCCTGCGGCGGGACGCTGGAATTGCTGCTTGAATGCCGTTTGTCGCTGGAATCGCTGGACGCCGTGGTAACGCGGCTGCATGCAGGCGAGTTGCTGCGCCGTACGGTCAGCCTGGCTGAGGGGCGTGTGACGCTGGAGTCTACCGATACCACGCATGAACTCGTGATCACTGATGATTTCATGCAGAACACGCTGGGTCCGGGCTACCGCATGTTGCTCATCGGTGCCGGATCTCTGACGGAATATGTCGCGACCATCGCAGCGTTCAACGGATTCGCCATAACGGTGTGCGATCCTAGACGCGAATATATGGCCACCTGGTCCGGTCCCCAGGTGCACATGACCAGCGAAATGCCCGACGATGCAGTCAACGCATTCCGTCCCGACGTCCGCAGCTGCATCATTGCCCTCACGCACGATCCTAAGCTGGATGATCTCGCGTTGTTAGAGGCATTGCGCAGCCCGGCGTTTTACATCGGCGCTATCGGATCGCGGCGTAATAACGCGGCGCGTCGGCAGAGGATGATTGAGCATTTCGGCGAAACCGAGGCCACGCTGGCACGTCTGCGCGGTCCGATCGGTGTGTACATCGGCAGCAAGACTCCCGCGGAAATCGCTGTGAGCCTGATGGCGGAAATCATCGCTGTGAAGAATGGCGTACAGTTACCCAAAGAGACGGCGGTAGCGGTCGCCAAGGAAATGCAAGGGTTGCTTTAAGGCTTTCCCATTCCATGACAATCGATGGTTGAACGCACACAAGCCGACTCGAAATCCTCGGCTTGTGTGCGTCCCGGTATTCAATCAGGTATTACGCGCACGCTTATCTATCACCCGGCGAGCCTTGCCAGTCAGTGTGCGTTCGACCGCCCCGACCTCAGACACCCGCACCCGCGCACTTACGCCGATATAAGACTTCACCGCGTGCTGCAACTGTTTGCCTAGCGATTCACGCTCAGCATCAGTCAGGTGAGCATATTCGTCGCGTACCTCGGTCAAAATCTCCAACTCGTCCAGATGACCACTACGAGTCAGCACCAGTTGATAATGCGGTGCAAGCTGTGCAATCTTGAGGACCTGCTCTTCAACCTGTGTTGGGAACAGATTCACACCACGCACGATCAGCATGTCATCACTGCGACCGGTGATCTTGCCAATACGCCGCATGCTGCGCGAGGTGGGCGGCAGAAGACGCGTCAAATCGCGGGTACGGTAGCGAATGATGGGCATCGCTTCCTTGGTCAACGACGTAAACACGAGCTCTCCTGTTTCTCCGTCGGCCACGGGTTCGCCCGTATCGGGATTGATGATCTCGGCATAGAAATGATCCTCCCAGATCACCGGGCCGTCCTTGCTCTCGACGCACTCGCTGGCCACTCCAGGCCCCATTACCTCAGACAGACCATAGATATCCACCGCATCGATCGCAGCCGCAGCCTCGATGTCCTGACGCATCTGGCCGGTCCATGGCTCCGCGCCAAAGATCCCGATACGCAACGAGCTTTCGCGGGGGTCTAGACCCTGGCGGCGCTGCTCTTCGAGGATATTGCAGAAATACGAAGGCGTGACCATGATGATATCGGGGCGGAAATCCTGGATCAGCTGGACTTGCTTTTCCGTTTGCCCGCCCGACATCGGGATAACGGTACAACCCAATTTCTCCGCTCCGTAATGCGCACCCAGCCCCCCGGTGAAGAGGCCATAGCCATACGCCACGTGAACGATGTCACCAGGCTTGCCGCCAGCCGCGCGTATCGAACGCGCCACCAGGCCTGCCCAGTTGTCGAGGTCCTTTGCGGTGTATCCCACCACAGTGGGTTTGCCTGTCGTGCCGCTGGAGGCATGAATCCGCGACACCTTCTCGCGCGGCACCGCGAACATCCCATAGGGGTAGTTATCACGCAGATCTTTCTTCGTGGTGAAGGGAAATTTTTTGATGTCCGCTAACTGCTTCAGATCACTCGGGTGCACCCCTGCCGCATCGAACGCCTTTCTATAGTGCGGCACATTCTCATAGGCATGCGCCAGCGTCCAGCGCAGCCGCTGCAGCTGGAGGGATTCGATCTCATCGCGGCTGGCGTGTTCTATGGGATCCAGACCGGGCTTGCTCACGGCGATGGACATGATACTTGTCTCCTAAACTGTCGGTGTGCCGACTATCTGACCTTTGATGCGATACGAACGCCCGCGAAAAAACGCGAGTGTTTTGCCATCTTGATTCGTGACCGTGACGTCGTAAACGCCCGTACGCCCGGACAAGGAGCGCTCTTGCGCGACCGCTGTCAGCTCATCGCCCGGGAATGCCGGTGCCACGAAATCGATGGTGCAGCCCGACGCCACGGTACTCACGTTGCGTGAATTACAGGCGAACGCGAATGCGCTGTCCGCCAGCGAAAACATAAAACCTCCGTGACAGGTTTGATGCCCATTTAACATTTCTGGCCGCACGCGCATGGTCAGACGCGCATAACCCGGTGCCATTTCCACCACACGCATGCCCAAGCCCTGGCTCGCTGCATCCACCGCAAACATCGCCTCGCCAACGGCCTCGGCAAGCGCTTGAGGTTCTTCGGGCACGACGGCATTGGTCGGAGCGGAAGTGAAATTCATGTCGTTCATCACCGCCCCTTGAATCGCGGCTCGCGCTTATCGAGGAATGCGGCAACGCCTTCTGCATAATCGTCGCTGCGACCCAATTCGCGCATCAGATCGCGTTCGAGATCCAGTTGCGTATCCAGGTCATTCTGCAGACTTGCTTGAATCGCCGCCTTGGTGCTGGCCAGGCCTTTGGTTGGCGCGCTGGCAAAGTGCTTCGCCAAAGCCTCTAGCCTTTGCTCGAATTCCGCATCCGACACGCATTGCCAGATTAATCCCCAATCTTGAGCCTGACGCGCAGAAAGCTTCTCACCTAATAGCGATAGCCCTAATGCGCGAGCCCGGCCTACCAATCGTGGCAACACGAACGTACCGCCCGTGTCGGGTAATAAGCCCAGACGGCTAAACGACTGAATAAAGCTGGCCGACTCTTTCGCGATAACAATGTCTCCGGCCAGCGCCAGATTCGCGCCGGCACCCGCTGCTACCCCGTTGACTCCGACCACGACGGGCAAGGGCAAGGCATGGAGCCGACGCACCAAGGGAGAGTAAAACTTCTCGATTGTCGCGCCCAAATCCGGAGGTCCATCCTGCGGGCCCATCCGACGTTCGCTCAAATCCTGGCCCGCACAAAACCCACGTCCCGCTCCCGTCAACACGAGGGCGCGCGCGCCATCTTGTTCCACACGCGTCAAGGCATCGGCAACTTCCTCGTGCATCTGCGCAGTAAAGCTATTGAGTTTGTCTGGCCGATTCAAGGTCAGGCGAGCGATCCCGTCAGACAAGTCAAAAAGGATGTTCTGATAAGTCATGGCGATACCCTTAGACATGACGGCGTGTTTGCACCACGCGGAATCGATTGGCGACAAAGGCCGAATCCGACAGGGCCGCGTTGGCCGCGGGATTTGCCCCCGTGCCATGAAAGTCGCTGAACGCAGCCGTCTGATTGACAAAGACCGCCCCGGTCAAATTCAACGATAGCGCCACCCCCGACACCTCGGCGGCCTCTTGAATCCGCGCGGCCACCGACTCATCCGTCGTGTAGGCGGACATCGACAATGCGCCATGACGTAGCACGCTCTCGCGCGCAAGTTCGATGCTGTGTTCCGTGGAATCCGTGGCCACGACAAACGCGATCGGACCGAACCACTCTCGCTCGATATTGGCATCGCCCGCCTCGGCCTGCAGCAATAGCGGCGTGCGGATCCGCGCCTGTGCAAATCGCGGATGAGTCAGCTCGCGACTGTCCGTCAACACTGGCAAGCCCAATGCACGCGCCGCATCGATACGCTCGGCGATACCGGGGTTCTGGATGGCTCCGGTAATCTCCACCGCTTTCTCGGGATCGCTGCAGAGCTTTTCCACCGCCGTGGCAAGCGCCCGCGCGACCTCGTCAAAACTCACCAGACCCTCAGCTGTCTGGATACCCGCACGCGGAACATAGATGTTTTGCGGTGCCGTGCACATCTGCCCCGAATACAAGGCCAGAGAGAAAGCGAGATTCCTCACCGCCGACTTCAGATCCTGCACCGAGTCGATAATGACCTGGTTCACGCCCGCCTTTTCGGTATACACCTGAGCCTGACGCGCATGCTGTTCAAGCCAGTTGCCATTGGCGCTGCTGCCGGTGAAGTCGATGATCTTGACGCTGGGATCCAGTGCTAAAGTCTTCGCCGTATCCTCGTCGGCCGCATGCGCGGCCAGCTGTACGACATCCGGATCAAAGCCCGCCTCGGCCAGCACCTCGCGCGCGATGCGCACCGTCATCGCCAGCGGCAGGATCGCCCCCGGATGCGGTTTGACGATGACCGTATTGCCGGTGGCGAGACTGGCGAATAGACCGGGATACCCATTCCACGTGGGAAATGTCGAACACCCTATCACCAGTGCGACACCACGAGGCACGATGGTGAAATGTTTTTCCATCTTGATAGGATCGTGCTTGCCCTGGGGCTTTTCCCACAATGCCACGCCGGGAATGCGTGACATCTCCTGCCAGGCATAGGCAACCGCCTCCAAGCCGCGATCCTGCGCATGCGGACCACCCGCCTGGAACGCCATCATGAAACCCTGCCCGGTCGTATGTTGAACGGCATAGGCAATTTCGAAACTACGTTGATTCAGCCGCGCCAGGATTTCCAGCGACACCCCCACCCATGCGCGCGGCCCGGCGCGACGCCATTGCGCCAAGGCTTGATTGGCCTGTTTCACCAAGGTCGTCGCCGGCACGCGCGGGTACGTAATATCCAGCGCAAAACCAAATGGCGATTGCTCGTCGCCCACCTGCCCATCTGCACCATTCAATGCCAAGGGGAATTCGTTGCCGCGTAACGCCTCGAACGCCGCCTGGCCTTGCTCGTTGGCGGTTTCGCCATAATGGCGCGGGCTCGGCGACTCCGCGAAAGCGCTCCAGTAGCCGCGCGACGCGGCCGCTTCAACTGCGCGCTCTAGCAGGGGCTCGTGACGTTGAAAAAAATCTGATGACACAGTGGGTCTCCGTTAAATATCGTTCTAGGTTTCTTGATCAAAGTCGATGACGAGACGATCGCTGACGGGAAAGCTCTGGCAGCTCAATACAAAGCCGCGCGCCACCTCGTAATCCTCCAGCGCAAAATTCGCGTCCATATCGACTTCGCCTTCAATGACTTTGCAACGGCAGGTAGAGCAGACGCCCCCCTTGCAGGAATAAGGTAACTCCAGGCCTTGCTTCATCGCCGCATCGAGGACACTATCGCGGTTCTTCTCGATGACAATACTGCGGCTGTGGCCATCCTGAATGACGGTCAGCTCGCATTGGCCTTTTCCCGGTGCTGTCCGCTGCTCGCGCCCCGTGCGCAGGGACCGCGGACCATCGGGCGCGCCGAACAATTCAAACTTGATATTCGATTTCGGCACGCCTCGCGCCTGCAATCGCTGCACCACGCTATCTATCATCGTATGCGGCCCGCAGACAAAGGCATAATCTATTGCATCGGGCGGCATCCACACCGATAACAACTGATCGACCTTATCGCCATCGAGCCGGCCATTGAACAACTCGATATCTTGCGTCTCGCGGCTCATGATGTAGACCAGCGAGAACCGTTCCATATAGGTGTTCTTGATGTCCTCGATCTCTTCGCGAAACAGGACCGAGGACGAGGCGCGATTGCCATAGAACAAGGTAAACCGGCTATGGGGCTCGGTCGCCAGCGCGGTCTTCACCAGCGACAGGACAGGCGTAATACCGCTACCCACCGCAAACGCCACATAGTGACGTTGATGTGCTGGCGAAAATTCCACGGTGAAGTTGCCCGCGGGCGGCATCACCTCCAGCACCTGACCGGGTTGCAACTCGTGGTTGGCCCATGAGGAAAACACGCCCTCGTCGACCTTCTTGATCGCCACACGCAAAACGCCGTCGTCCGGTGCACAGCAAATCGAATACGAGCGACGCAACTCCGTACCATCCAGCTCGGTACGCAGCGTTAAATACTGCCCCGGCCGAAAAGCGAATTCGTCACGTAGTTCAACGGGCAGATCAAAGGTGACGACTACGGCATCGCGCGTGTTGCGTGCGACGGATGCCACCTTTAACGGATGAAATAGATTCTGGCTCATGAGGCGACAGCTTGGGCTCAGTGGGCTTTGAAATAATCGAATGGCTCGCGGCACGCGTTGCAGCGGTAGTGCGCCTTGCATGCCGTTGACCCGGAAAAACTCACTTCATAGGTGTTGCGCGATCCGCAATGCGGGCAGCTCACCTGCGGGGCGGCGCGGCGTCGAGTAATGCCGGAAATATCGATCGCGCGTTCGACTGGCGCGGCGATGCCGTATCCCCGTAAAGCCGCCCTGCCCCGATCAGACATCCAATCCGTGGTCCAGGCCGGTGCCAAACGCGTATCGATACGCACCGTGCTCACGCCATGCGCCAGCAACACACGCCGGATATCCTCGGAAATCTCACGCATGGCCGGGCAACCCGAATAAGTCGGCGTGATAGTCACCACACAGACGTCGTCTTCCCATGCAATCTCGCGCACGACGCCCAGATCCACAACCGACAGAACGGGGATCTCGGGATCGGGGACCTGATCGAGCCAGGTCATCACCTCTTGGACGTCGGGCATTGCCATGGCGTTCACCATACGGCCCCGGGATACGCGCGCGGTAAGGATTGCATTTCCGCCAACACATAGCTGAGCGCTTCGGTATGCCGTCCCTGCCGTCCACCGCGATGCGCAGCGTGCATGGCGTCGTCTTGACTTGGCATAACCAGCGTGGCTTCATCCAATACCTCACGCACATGGTCATACCACGGCGCTTGCAGCGCCGCGAGCGAACAGCCCGCGCCGCGCTGCGCCATTTCACGATCGATCTCGTCGTCGATGAACAGCTCGCCGGTATGACGCCAGGCGCTGTCAATCGCCTCCTGCATTTTGTTGTGGCTGACATCGGTGCCATCGCCCAGGCGCACCACCAGATCGGACGAGCGCCTGACGTGATAGGTGACCTCTTTCACCGACTTGGCCGCGATCGCCGCGATCCGCTCCTCATTCGACCGGGTCAGCTCTTGCAAAAAAAAGTAGTGCCACACATCGAACAAGAACTGCCTGGCCAGCGTATCGCCATAATGTCCATTGGGACGTTCCACCAGCAGCACATTGCGGAATTCGTGGGCATGACGTAGATACGCCAAGGCATCTTCATCACGCCCCGCACCCTCGACCTCTCCGGCCAGCGTCAGCCAGAGCCGTGCCTGCCCCAGCAAATCCAATGCGGTATTGGTGATCGCCAGATCCTCTTCCAACGCGGGCGCATGCCCACACCATTCCGACAGACGCTGGGACAAAATCAGCGTGGAGTCCCCCAGTCGCAGCAAGGTTTCAAATAAAGCGCGATCCATCGTGCTCTCCCTACATGTGCTTGATTTCTTCGGGCATTGGGAAGAACGTGGGATGGCGATACACCTTGTTGTTGGCTGGGTCGAACAGCGGTTCTTTGTCAGCGGGCTGACTCGTCACGATGTCAGACGCCCGCACCACCCAAATGCTTAGTCCCTCGTTACGACGCGTGTAGACGTCGCGCGCGTTATTGATTGCCATTTCAGCATCCGGCGCGTGCAGGCTGCCGACGTGTTTGTGCGCGAGACCATGCTGGCTGCGGATGAATACCTCCCACAGCGGCCATTCCTTACTCATGATGCGAATCCCTCGTGATGAATCGATGCGGTCACGCCGCCTGACGCTGTGCTCGCTTATCGGCATAAGCCATGAGCCCATCGCGGACCCAGGCGCCTTCCTCATGCGCGCGCTGACGCGCCTGCAAACGTTCCTGGTTACAGGGGCCGTGCCCCTTCAGCACGGCATAAAACTCGGACCAGTCGATCTCGCCAAAGTCGTAATGCCCGCGCGCTTCGTTCCATTTCAAATCGGGATCGGGGATGGTCAGACCCAGATACTCGGCCTGCGGCACGGTCTGATCCACCATCTTCTGGCGCAGCTCATCGTTGGAAAAGAGCTTGATCTTCCACGCCATCGATTGCGCGCTGTTGGGGGAATCGGTATCGGGCGGGCCAAACATCATCAACGCCGGCCACCACCAGCGATTCAGCGCGTCCTGACACATGGCTTTCTGCTCGTCCGTGCCATGCCGGCACATCTGAATGAGCAGGTCGTAGCCTTGGCGCTGATGAAAGGACTCCTCTTTGCACACGCGCACCATCGCGCGCGCATACGGACCGTACGAGCAGCGACACAGCGGAATCTGGTTAATGATGGCCGAGCCATCGACCAGCCAACCGATCATGCCGATGTCGGCCCACGTCAGCGTGGGATAGTTGAAGATGCTTGAATACTTGGCACGCCCGGCCAGCAGATCGTCCACCAGATCGCCGCGCGATACGCCCAGCGTTTCGGCCGCGCTATAGAGATACAGCCCGTGCCCCGCCTCGTCCTGCACTTTAGCCAGCAGGATCGCCTTGCGTTTGAGCGACGGCGCGCGCGTGATCCAGTTGCCCTCGGGCAGCATGCCGACGATTTCCGAATGCGCATGCTGAGAGATCTGACGGATCAGCGTCTTGCGGTACGCCTCGGGCATCCAATCCTGCGGCTCGATGCGCACGCCTTCGTCGACGCGACGTTGGAATTCCTGCTCCGGACCGCTGAGCTGGTCGGCGCTGCGCACCTGCTTGACACCCGTGTCCACGAGCTGTGCATACATGTTGGTCTCCTGTATCACATGCGCCCCGTTGGGGCGATTGCGGCGGTCGATGTTCTGACTCTGCTGGGACGATTATTTAATACAAAAAAACGATTGTCAAAGATATTTTAGTATCACGTTCAAAATGTGTATCATGTCGCACATCCCACCACCCTTGATCGCCGATGGCCCATTCACCGTCCGCTCTGCGCCAGTTTCTTGACCGTCAGCTAGACGAAAACCCGCCGCGCGCCAAGTCGCTGTGCGTGAGTTTTCTGGGGGATGCGCTGGCCTGCCACGGCGGGGCAATCTGGTTGGGTGCGATCATTGAGTTGCTGGAGCCGTTGGGTATCAATGAACGGCTGCTGCGCACCAGCGTATTTCGGCTAGTGGCGCAGGGCTGGCTGCAGGCGGAACGTCACGGGCGGCGCAGCCTGTATCAACTATCGGATCAGGGGCGGCGGCGCACCGCGCATGCTTCGCAACGGATTTACGTCGGCCCCGCGCAGACCTGGGATGGCGACTGGACGCTGGTTGCCTTGCCGCGTCTGGGCAATCAAGGCCTATCTGAGCGCACGGAGCTGCGCCGCGAGCTCGCCTGGGAAGGCTTCGCGATGATTGCCCCGGGCTTGTTCGCACACCCGCAAGCCGACGCGCACACGGCGCACGAGATCCTGGACAAGCTAGGCATCCCGGACAAGGCGCTCGTGCTTTGCGCGCGGGATCTGGCCGGGGCGGGCGGATTGCCCATTGCGAGCCTTGCACCCCAGAGCTGGAATCTGGACGACGTGGCCTCGCAGTACGAGGAGTTCATTCTGCGGTTCGCGCCGCTAGCGGAGTTGATCGAGGGCGATCTTGATCCCGCTGACGCCTTTGTCGCGCGCATGCTGCTGCTGCACACCTGGCGGCGAATCGTTCTGCATGACCCGATGCTGCCCGTGCCCATGTTGCCCGAGCCCTGGCCCGGCCATGCCGCCAGAATATTGTGCGGCCAGCTCTATTGGAGACTGTTTAATGCCTCTGAACGCCATCTGGAACAGATAGCCGGCCGCGATAACGAGCGTTATACGGCGCTATCAGAAGACGTTTTCGGGAGGTTCGGAGGAAAACCGTCCCACGAGCCTAGATCTTCATCATATGCTCGCGGTAGTACTTCAGTTCTTCGATAGACTCGTAAATATCGGCCAGCGCCTCGTGCTTGCTCTTTTTCTCGAAGCCCTTGTAGACCGCAGGCGCCCAGCGACGCGCCAGTTCCTTGAGCGTGCTGACATCGAGATTACGGTAATGGAAGAACCGCTCCAACTCGGGCATGTAGGCCACCATAAAGCGGCGATCCTGGCTGATGGTGTTGCCGCATAGGGGCGACTTGCCGGCCGGCACATGTTGAGACAGGAACTCAAGCAGCATCTGCTCGGCCTGCGCCTCGGTCAGCGTCGAGGCTTTCACCTTGTCGATCAGGCCGCTTTTGCCGTGCGTGGACTTGTTCCAGTTATCCATCGCGTCCAGCAGACTGTCGGGCTGATGCACCACCAGCACGGGGCCTTCAGCCACCACCGTCAGGTCGGGCTCGGTGACCACCACCGCGACTTCGATGATGCGTTCCTTCGATGGGTCGAGCCCGGTCATTTCCATATCGAGCCAGACCAGGCGATTCTCGTTCAGAGCCATATAATTTGCCTATAAAACACTGCATTTTCTCATACGTGACGCCTATCTCGTGCCATTGAATACTCTGACCCTACTGTTTGCCTTTTTCCTCGTCGCCGATCTGTGCGTGCGCCAATGGCTGGCCGCGCGCCAGATCCGCCATGTCGCACGCCATCGGGATCAAGTACCGCCGGAGTTTTCGCCGCGTATCGGACTTCACAGCCATCAGCGCGCTGCGGACTACACCGCCGCGCGCGTACGGCTGGGAATGGTGGAACGAGTATATGACGCCGCCATCCTCGTGGCGCTGACCTTGATGGGCGGCTTGCAAGCCATCGACATGGCGATTGCACAAATCACCTCGCACGATCTGCTGCGGCAGCTGCTGCTGTTGGGTAGCGTGGCGCTGCTGCTGGGGGTGCTCGGGCTGCCGTTCACGCTATGGCGCCAGTTCCGGCTGGAGGCGCGCTTTGGATTTAATCGCATGACGCCGGGGCTGTTCGTCTCCGATCTGATCAAGGGACTCGTTGTCGCGTTGATCCTCGGCACCCCGCTCGCGGCAGCCATATTGTGGTTGATGGCCAGCGCTGGCAGCTTGTGGTGGCTGTGGGCATGGGGCTTATGGACGGCGTTTAATTTGCTGCTGCTCTTTATCTATCCCACCTTCATCGCCCCGCTGTTCAACAAGTTCACGCCGCTCACGGACGCAGCGCTGGCTGACCGTATCCGTCAACTGGCGCAACGTTGCGGATTTGCTTTGAATGGGCTGTTCGTCATGGACGGCTCGCGCCGCTCGGCGCATGGCAATGCGTACTTCACGGGCTTTGGCAAATCACGCCGTATCGTGTTTTTCGACACGCTTTTGTCTCGTCTGAACGCCGATGAGATTGAAGCCGTCCTGGCGCACGAACTGGGCCACTTCGCCAAACGCCATATTGTCAAACGTATCGTGTTGAGCTTTATCGCCGCGCTGGTGTTTTTCGCCGCACTGGGCTGGCTCGCGCAGCAGCCTTGGTTCTACGAGGGCCTGGGTGTCGTGCCGCGTCTGGACGGACGCAACGATGCGATGGCGTTGTTGCTCTTTTTCCTGGTGATCCCCGTGTTCACCTTTATGCTCACGCCCGTTGCAAGCTGGTATTCTCGTCGCGATGAATTCGAGGCGGATCGCTACGCCGCCAGCCAGAGCTCGCCCCAGCAATTGGTCGCGGCGCTGGTCAAGCTCTACGACGACAACGCCGCGACCCTCACCCCGGACCCTGTGCACTCCGCCTTTTATGACAGCCATCCTCCCGCCGCCGTGCGTATCCGCCACCTGACTCAGACCGCATGAGCGCTCCCCAACTTCTGGAAGGCCGCATCATCTCGGCCCACGGCCGCCACTATGTGGTGGAATTCCCCGACGGCTCGCAACGTCACTGCTTCCCGCGCGGCAAAAAGGCCGGGGCCGCGGTAGGCGACCGGGTACGCATCGCACCGCAGGGCCGCGATGAGGGCGCCATTGATGCAATCTTGCCCCGCACCAATCTATTGTTCCGGTCGGACGAAATGCGGACCAAGCAGTTCGCGGCCAATGTCGATCAACTATTGGTCGTCGTGGCCGTCGAGCCGACTTTTGCCGACGATCTGGTGGGACGCGCGTTGGCCGGCGCGTGGAGCGCGGACATCGAGCCGATCATCATTCTGAACAAGGTGGATATCCAGAACGGTTTGGAAGCCGCGCGTGCACGACTGGCCGCCGTCCGTGCGTTGGGTGTACCGGTCATTGAACTCAGCGCGTTGGATCGGGAAACGGTGCTCGCGGCACTCGGGCAGCGGTTGATCGGCAAGACCACGCTATTACTGGGTCAAAGCGGCATGGGTAAATCAACGCTGCTCAATGCGCTGGTTCCGGACGCCGATGCGCCGACGCGGGAATACTCGTCCGCGCTGGACATGGGCCGGCACACGACCACGAGCACGCGCCTGTATCATCTGCCGCCTCCGGGCGGGGACCTGATCGATTCGCCGGGATTCCAGGCCTTCGGGCTGCAGCATCTTTCCGGGACCGACATCCTGCGTGGCTTTCCCGAATTCACGCAGCATATCGAGCGCTGCCGCTTCTATAACTGCACGCATCGCCGCGAGCCCGGCTGTGGGGTGGTGGAAGCGTTACAAGCAGGAGAAATCGATCCGGGTCGCTATGCGCTTTATCAGCGCATCCTCGAAGAGAGCGAGGCGGCGCAGCAGCGGTATTGATTAACAGGCGTACATCGCGCACCGCTGCCCGCGCCCATTGCGCAGCATCGTGTGTGCGAAGCGTCACCGCCCTACTTCGGCGGCGGTCGATGACGCCTGCTACATAATCTTAGGCAGCATCACTTTGCGCATGCCCTTCCCCGGCCACTAAGCCGTGGTGCAAGGCATGGTAGAGGTTGCGCAACATACCGGCCGTCGCCCCCCAGATGAAATACTTTTGCCAAGGCATGGCGTAATAGCGCCGCTCGCGCCCATCTGGCAACGGCCCGCGATAAAGGCGATGATTCGCGGGGTTGGCAAGGAACGCCAAGGGCACTTCGAAAATCTCGGCGACTTCGAACACATCCGGGGCCAATGTGAACCCCGGCCGCACCAAGGACAGTACCGGCGTGATGGCAAAGCCGGTGGAAGTCAGATAGTCCGGCATCGTACCTAGTACGTCCACATACTCGGCGGCAAGGCCCGTCTCTTCCTGAGCCTCGCGCAAGGCCGTCGCAATGGGCGTGGCATCGTAGGTCTCCACGCGCCCGCCCGGAAAGCTGATCTGGCCCGCATGGTCGTACAAATGCGCAGTGCGCTGCGTCAACATCACGCTGACCCCTTCCGGGCGCACCACCAGGGGAACCAACACAGCCGCCATAACAGGCGGCCCCTCTCGGCCGGGATGACGATACTCGGTCGAACCCAGCGGGTCCTGTGGCCATGGTCCGTCCTGGCTCAAGACCTCGCGCAGCGACTCCGGCGTCAACAGGCGCTCCGGCACGGCGGTGAGCCCGATATCGGCGGGTTGCCAGGGCTGTGAGGCGGGATCAAACGGTACGGCCACGCGAGGGCGGCGAGGACGGGACGAAGGGTCAGGCATACCAGCTTTGAATAATAAAAAAGGCACCTTGGTAGGTGCCTTTTTAACCCGAATCGCCGTAAAGCGTGGTGCAAGCCTGCCGAAGCAGGCATCACACCGGGTCCAATCAAGCCGCTTTGGCTTTCTTGATGACCAGCTTTTCTTTGATGCGAGCGGATTTGCCCGAACGGTTGCGCAGGTAGTAGAGCTTTGCGCGACGGACGTCACCGCGACGCTTGACTTCGATGCCAGCGATTTGCGGGGAGTACAGTTGGAACGTACGCTCGACGGCTTCACCCGACGAGATCTTGCGCACGATGAAGGAAGAATTCAGACCGCGATTGCGCTTGGCGATCACGACGCCTTCGTAAGCCTGAACGCGTTTACGGGTGCCTTCAACGACGTTGACGCTGACCACCACGGTGTCGCCAGGGGCGAACTCGGGCATGGTCTTGTCGCCGGTCAGGCGGGCGATTTCTTCCTGTTCCAGGATAGCGATGAGGTTCATAAGAACTCCAAAATCATCATGCCTTGCGGTTTATTAGCGTGGATCCGTGGCGTGAGCCCGTACCCGATAAGCGAGACGCAAGCAGAGGATGAGGGTTGTGGTAAACCCAGCATTCTACATCAAATCAAGCATTTAGGCATATCAGCGGGCGGCTTTCCCCACGGACGGAGTTTTCGCAGTACGCTGTCCGGCTTCTTGTCACAAAACTGTCGTACGCAGCAGCCGCAGCATTCATGTCTTACGCATCTCTGTTATTAGTCGTCTTGGCGGCCATGGCGCACGCCACCTGGAATCTGCTGGCAAAGCGCGCCGCCATGGTGGGGCCGGTTTTCGTGTTTGCTTACGGCATGTGTTCCGTATTGCTCTACGCGCCCTGGGTGCTATGGATCTTGATGACCGAGGGGATGGACTGGACCTGGCCAGTGGTGCTGTGCATCTTCGCCTCGGGACTGTTGCACCTGGCCTACAGTCTATGCCTGCAGCGTGGCTACCAGGTGGCGGATCTGTCGGTGGTGTATCCGATCGCCCGGGGCACCGGGCCGCTGCTATCGACCATGGGTGCATTCATCCTGTTGCACGAGCCGGCCACTACCACCGGCATTATCGGCATGCTGTGCGTGGTCGGTGGAGTGCTGCTGATCGCCACGCAGGGCAGGCTCTCGCTATTTCGCCAGCCCCATGCCTGGGTCGGCGTACGCTGGGGCGTGCTGATCGGGCTCTTTATCGCGGCGTATACCGTCGTGGACGCTTATGGCGTCAAAGTGCTGCTGCTGATGCCCGTGCTGTTTGACTGGTTCACCTGTGCCACGCGCAGCGTCATCATGGCCCCCCATATCCTGAGCCGCCGGGCGCAAAACTGGGAAGCCATGCGTGGCTACTGGGGTTTGGCGTGGATGGTGGGAATTTTGTCGCCGCTGGGCTACATCCTTGTGCTCTACGCATTGCGCAACGGCGCACCGCTAAGCCTCGTCGCACCAGCGCGGGAAATGTCCATGATGCTGGGGACCCTGGCCGGGATGTTCCTGCTACGCGAAAAAGTTGGCGTTGGCCGATTGCTAGGCTGTTTGGCTATCCTGGCGGGCGTAATTTTGTTGGGATCGAGTTAACTCAGCTAAGCGTCGCGTCAGAACCCAGCAGCCGCGCCCAGCCACATCAGCCCTGGAATCAACGCCCCCCACACGGCAACCAGCAGGATATCGACCACTTTCTGACGCAAGCTCAGCGCCGGCTGGCAGGCATAGGCCGTGCCGAGGGATTGGCTGTGTAATGCAAGACCTTCCAGGTGGATTGCCTCGGCCTTGGCGTGTCCGGCGACGTGCGCGTGACCCGTGGAGGCCGGCGCTGTGTGGACGGCCTCGCCTGTCGCCGGCGCATCTGATGTGGGTGCGCTGTCGGCTTGAGGAATCTCCAGGAGTTCCGGCGCAGTGGCGGGCGGCATGCATACCGAGTGGGCCCGACCTCGCCCTGCAGAGAACGGCCAACGTGCCGGCCGGCGTAGCCCCGTGGCCACCATCTGTACCAGTCTGGCGGGCGCCCAGATGGACAGCCGCGATGGGACGGTGAGATCGGAATCGGAAGTGAGCGTGGCAGTGGACATGTGAGACTCCGGTTAAAACAGCGTTAACTGCGGGGAAGGCGACATCGGCGTAGCGCCGCGGGCGCGGCGTGAGTTGCCCGCTACCGAGGACGCTGCGGCCGCGCCTCCCAGGGCGGTGGCCGCCTCGGGGGCTTGAAACAAATGCGTGGCCAGTTGGGGCCGGGTGGTATTCAGAGCCAGCTTGCGCACGGCCAGGTTGAACCGTTGGCGCAGCAGATTGGCCCAGAGACCTGTGCCGCTCATACGCGTGCCGAACTGCGGATCATTCCGGCGGCCATTGCGCAGGTCTTCGATACGATGCAGGACGCGCTGAGCGCGGTCGGGGAAATGGGTGTGTAGCCATTGCTCGAACACCGCGCGGACTTCCCAAGGCAGGCGTATCACGGTGTAGCTGGCGTAGCAGGCCCCCGCTTGCGCGGATTCCTGAAGGATGCGCTCGAGTGACTCGTCGTTGATAAACGGGATGACCGGGGCGACCAGAACGCCGACCGGGATCCCGGCATTGGCGAGAGTGCGCACCGCCTGGATACGCCGCCAAGGCGCGGAAGCGCGTGGCTCCAAGGTACGCGCCATGTCGCTATCCAGCGTGGTGATGCTGATGTAGACCGTCACCAGCCGCTGCTCAGCGAGCGCGCGCAACAGATCGAGATCACGCTCGATCAGTGCATTCTTTGTCACGATCGTTGCCGGATGCCGGGTCTGCAGCAGCAGTTCCAGCACGCCGCGCGTCAGTTGCCACTGGCGCTCGATCGGTTGATAGACGTCGGTCGCTGAGCCGATGTTGATCGGTGACACCCGGTAGCCCGGGCGCGCAAGTTCGGCGCGCAACACGTCCACCGCATTGGTCTTGGCTACCAGCTTGGTTTCGAAATCCAAGCCCGGGGAGTAGCCAAGATAAGCGTGCGTCGGCCGCGCATAGCAATAGACGCAGCCATGTTCGCACCCGCGATAGGTGTTGACCGCCACATCGAAGGGAATATCCGGCGAATCGTTGCGCGATAAGAGCTTGCGCGCCTGCTCGGGTGCGACGGTCGTCTGGGGATTCGGTTGGAGCTCTACAGTTCTGGCCCCTGTCTCGCAGCCATGCGAGCCGCCGAGTAGCGCCGAATCCTGATCGCCGTGCCAGCCGTCGTCGGCCGGCTCGCGCTCCGTTTGCTCGAAGCGGTGGCGGACATTAGTAACCGCTCCCCGACCGCGCAAGGCGGCGGGGGCGGCAGCCGGGGACCCAGTACCGGCGGAGAAAACGACGTTGGTGCGTGCCATGGAAAGTACTGTACATAAATACAGTACTTTCGGCAAGCCCCAAGTTCGCTCGTTGAGCGAAATGTCACTTTACTCCAAGCCAGGCCGCCACGGCGCGTCCGATTTGCGCGCCCCTAGGAGGAGTTGGGGAAAGCGATAATGTGCCCCGCCCTCGCAGAAAAACAACAGTGGAGCACAGCGCATTTATCGCAACATGCCGGCCGCTGCGGTTTGATGCGTGGCCGCATCGATCAGAATAAAAGCGCCGGTGGCCGGCAAGTCCGCGTAGGCGTCGACCGCCAAGGCCTCCCGCGTCGAGAATGTGATGCGGCCGATGTCATTCATACTCAGGGACTCCCCGCCGCTTGGCACCTCCTGCAGCTCGTGGATGTCACGCCGCGTCAGCACCTCGCGCACTTTAGCGGAGGTGAGTCGCGTGCCTTGCTTGAGCAAGTACTTGCGAGCGGGATTGAGCGCCTGGGCATCCAGCCAGCAGACCTCGGCCTCGAAATCGCGTCCGACGCGCGCGGGAGCGGCGACGTGCGACAGCACATCGCCGCGCGAGACGTCCACGTCTCGGTCGAGCACGACAGTCACGGAATCGCCCGCCACCGCGACATCGACTTCCCGGTCGAAGGACAAAACAGACTTCACGCGCGCCGTCACGCCCGAGGGCTGCACCACCACCTCGTCTCCGGGACGCAACTCGCCGCTGGCAATACGCCCCGCATACCCACGAAAATCATCGACGCGGGCCCCACCATGACGCAGCACCCATTGCACCGGGAAACGCAAAGGCTGCTCGACGGGAGCGGCGTCCACACCTAGTTGCTCCAGCAACATCAGCAGTGGTGGGCCGTCATACCAAGGCGTATGCGCTGAGCGATTCACGACGTTATCGCCTTCCAACGCCGAGATGGGCATGACGTGATACTGCTCAATCTGCAGTCGGGCCGCGAGATCGGCGTAGGCCGCGCGAATCCGCTCGAACACAGTCTGATCCCAGCCGATCAAATCCATCTTGTTGACCGCGACCACGATGTGTCGGATACCGAGCAGATGCGCAATCGTGCTGTGCCGCTTGGTCTGCGTCAGCAGCTGTCCATCGGTAACCCGGGTCGCATCGATCAGAATGATGGCGGCATCGGCCGTGGAAGCCCCCGTGACCATATTGCGCGTGTACTGTTCGTGTCCGGGTGCGTCCGCAACGATGAACTTACGCAACGGGGTCGAGAAATAGCGATATGCCACATCGATGGTGATGCCTTGTTCGCGTTCGGCTTCCAGGCCGTCCGTCAGCAAGGCGAAGTCGATGCCATCGCCGGCGACACGCTTGTATTTGGCCCGCGAGATCGCATCGAGCTGATCGGCGAACACGCCCTTGCTGTCATACAGCAGCCGCCCGATCAGCGTGGATTTACCGTCATCTACCGAGCCCGCAGTGATCAGGCGCAATACACCATGGTCGGCGGCGGGCAGAAAAGAGTCATTCACAGCGTTCATGTCGTTATCCGCTTACCAGTTAAAAATAGCCTTCTTTCTTGCGCCGCTCCATGGACGCCTCGGAAGTCTGATCGTCCATACGGGTCGCGCCACGCTCGGTGATGTCGGTCACGGCGGTTTCGGCGATGATGGCTAAGGGGTCGGCTGCTTCTGATGCCACGGGGCAGGTGCACGAGATATCGCCCACGGTGCGAAAACGCACCGACAAGTTTTCGACCTGTTCACCGTCGCGTGGCGGGGTCAATGGCGTCACGGGTACCAGCAGACCCTTGCGCCGCACGACATCACGCCGATGGCTGTAGTAGATGGATGGCAGTCTCAACGCCTCGCGATGGATGTACTGCCATACGTCCAGCTCGGTCCAGTTAGAGATCGGAAACACGCGCATGTTTTCGCCTGGATGCACGCGGGTGTTAAACAGATTCCAGAGTTCGGGGCGTTGCGCTTTCGGGTCCCACTGACCGAATGCGTCGCGGAAAGAGAAAATGCGCTCCTTGGCGCGTGCTTTTTCCTCATCGCGCCTGGCGCCACCGATACAAGCGTCGAAGCCGAATTCTTCGATCGCTTCGAGCAGCGTGACGGCTTGCGCGGCGTTACGCGAATCGTTTTCCTGACGCAGCACCACACTGCCGCGTCGAATCGAGTCTTCGACACTGCGCACGATCAACTGCTCGCCCAGTTCGGCGGCACGCTCGTCGCGAAACGCGATCACCTCATCGAAGTTATGACCCGTGTCGATATGCATGAGAGGAAACGGAAATGGCCCCGGACGAAAGGCTTTCTCAGCGAGCCTCAACAGCACGACCGAATCCTTGCCGCCCGAGAACAGCAATACCGGCCGTGCGCATTCGGCCGCCACTTCGCGCAAGATGGTGATCGCTTCGGATTCCAGCCAGTCGAGATGGCTACGATGAACAACGACGGACATAATTTTCCTCTCAGACAGATGTTGCTTTGTACGGCGCGGCAGTCACCGGGATGACGCGGTTGCCAGCGTGCAGGCCGCACTCTTTCGCGTCGGAGCTTTCCCACCACCACCGCCCTGCCCTGACGTCCTCACCGGGACGGATAGCACGCGTACAGGGCTCGCAACCGATCGAGGGATAGGCTTGATCGTGCAAGGAGTTATAGGGAATGCCCAGCGCGCGGATGACATGCCAGACATCGTCCTGGCTCCAGGATGCCAGCGGATTGAATTTATAGAGCCCGAAGACCGGGTCTTGCTCTTGCTCGGCAAGCGTGCCGCGCGTGGCAGCTTGCTCGCGGCGCTGGCCGGTGATCCATGCGCGACGCCCCGCGAGCGCACGCTTGAGGGGGTCGACTTTGCGGATCTGGCAACAGGCCTTGCGCAGTTCCAGACTTTCGTAGAACGCATGGGCCCCATGTATCCGCACATAAGCATGCACGGCGTCCTCGTCGGGCCGATATACGGTTAACTCGCGGCCGTAATGCTGGCGCACTGTGTCCAGCATATCCAAGGTCTCGCGATGCAAGCGCCCGGTATCCAATGTGAATACTTCGAGCGCCAAGCCCGAGTCATAAATGGCATGCGTCAATACCATGTCCTCGGCCGCCAGCGATGAGGCGAGCGCGGCATCGGGATAGCGGTGCACAATGTCGGCCAGGGTCTGTTGCAATGCTTGCCAGCGCTGGGCGACGGCGGGTTGTAGATTGGAGTTTGTCATCGTCATGCCGAGGCGAAAACGCGCGCGCGACGTGGGCGCGCAAGCAGGCTTTCACCTTCCTTGAGTTGAAGTTCGCGGTATAGCTGCTCGGGCACTTGCGCTTCGATCATGTCCTGACGATCTTGACGCTCGAGCTCCAGATAAGCACTGGGACCCGCCAGATACACATGGCGCAGTCGCACCGGTATGCCCTGCCCACCGCCGTCGTTGCGCGCCAGATCGATTTCATGGGGACGCACATAGGCGACGGCCTCTTGCTGACGAGCGCCATGCAACTCGGGCGCGGGAAGTTCGATCCCATGTGCCTGCCAAATGCCATCGTTGACATGCCCGGCCACTTGATTAACGTCGCCCAGAAAGCCGTATACGAATGGCGTGGCCGGGTGTTCCCATACCTCGCGCGGCGTGCCGACTTGTTCGACATGCCCCGCATTCATCAACACGACGCGATCGGCGACCTCGAGTGCTTCTTCCTGGTCATGGGTGACGAACACGCTGGCGACATGCAGTTCATCATGCAGCCGACGCAGCCAACGGCGCAGCTCCTTGCGCACTTTGGCATCGAGGGCACCGAACGGCTCGTCCAACAACAGCACTTGAGGCTCGACCGCGAGCGCGCGCGCCAAGGCAATCCGTTGACGCTGGCCTCCCGATAACTGCGCGGGATAACGATCGGCCAGCCAATCGAGCTGCACCAGATTCAGTAATTCGTGCACTTTGGCTCGAATACGGGCCTCGCTGGGGCGCTCGGAACGACGCATGACACGTAGACCGAACGCTACGTTCTCGAACACGGTCATGTGTTTAAAGAGCGCATAGTGCTGAAACACGAACCCCACGCGGCGGTGGCGCACGTCCACGCCTGTCGCGTCTTCACCGGAAAACAACACGCTGCCGCTATCGGCGGTTTCCAGTCCAGCGATAATGCGTAGCAGCGTGGTTTTGCCGCAGCCCGATGGCCCCAACAACGCGACGAGCTCGCCCGTCTCGATATGCAGTGACACATTGTCGAGCGCGCGAAAATTGCCAAACCGGCGCGAGAGATTTTTGACTTCGATACTCATGATTCAATCTTCCTCAGGCGGTTGCCGGCCGCGACACGGCAATCGGGGCAGCTGCTGTTTCAAAGGGATCCAAGGCATCGGCGGGTGTGGCGCTGCGCCACTCGACAATGCTCTTGATTACCAGCGTCAGCAGAGCGAGTAACGCCAGCAGTGAAGCCACTGCGAACGATGCGGCGAACTGGTACTCGCCATACAGAATCTCGACGTGCAGCGTCAGCGTGTTGGTCAACCCGCGCACATGGCCCGATACCACGGACACCGCGCCGAATTCCCCCATCGCTCGCGCATTGCACAGGATTGCGCCGTACAACAGCCCCCATTTGATGTTGGGCAAGGTCACGCGCCAAAAGATCTGCCATCCGCTCGCGCCCAAGGTCAACGCGGCCTGCTCTTCTTCGCTGCCCTGCGCTTGCATCAGCGGAATCAGCTCGCGGGCGATAAAAGGGAAGGTGACGAACAAAGTCGCCAGCACCACGCCCGGCACGGCATAGACGATCTTCAGATCGTGATCCTGCAACGTTGGCCATAGCCAACTCTGTGATCCGAACAACAAGACAAACACCAGCCCCGCCACCACGGGCGACACGGAAAACGGCAAATCGATGAGCGTGATGAGCAGCTGTTTTCCGCGAAATTCGAACTTCGCAATCGCCCAGGCCGCCGACACGCCAAAGACCATATTGATGACCAGCGAGATCGCGGCGACCCATAGCGTCAAAGTGATCGCGCTGACGGCATCCGGCTCGGTCACCGCAGCCAGATAAAGTTTCCAACCCTTGCGGAACGCCTCGACAAACACCGTGGCCAATGGCAGCAGTAAGAACAGCGCTAAGAAAACCAGGGCCACACCAAGGAGAATGCCACGCACCCAGCGCGGCTCTGTCAGATGGTCAGGGCGGGTATGTCTGACGGTCATGCGACTCTCCTGCCGCGCCGTGCTTGCCATCCTTGCAGCAGGTTGATGAGCAACAACATGGCAAACGAGATGGCGAGCATCACGGTCGCAATCGCCGCCGCGCCTACGTAGTCGAAGCGTTCGAGCTTGGACATGATCAACAACGGCGTGATCTCGGTGACCATCGGCCGATTGCCCGCGATGAACACCACCGAGCCGTATTCGCCTACTGCGCGGGCGAAGGACAAGGCAAAGCCGGTCAACAATGCAGGCGCAAGCGTCGGCAAGATCACGCGGCGCACCGTCTGCCATCGGTCCGCGCCGAGGCTGGCGGCCGCCTCCTCGATTTCCTGTTCGACATCCTCAAGCACCGGCTGTACGGTGCGCACAACGAAAGGAATGCCGATAAAGATCATCGCCACCACAATACCAATCGGCGTAAACGCCACCTTGATGCCAAACCATTGTTCCAGTGGCCCGCCAAGCCAGCCGTTCTTCGCATACAGGGCCGTCAAGGCGATCCCCGCCACCGCGGTCGGCAATGCGAAAGGCAGATCGACCATCGCATCCAAGATCTTTTTGCCCGGGAACTCGTAGCGCACGAGGACCCAGGCGACGATAAGGCCAAACACCAGATTAACCAGCGCCGCGGTCAATGCCGCGCCGAAGGTCAATTGATACGAATAGACGGCTTGCGGCGCGCTCACAACGCGCCAGAAGCCCTCCCAACCCAGACTCGCGCTTTTGAGCGGCAACGTTGCCAACGGCAGCAGCACCAGCAGACTCAGATAGACAACAGTAAAGCCCATCGACAGGCCGAACCCCGGCAATACGCCAGGACGCCTGCGCAATCTGAGCGGCGCGGGTGCGACTGGCGGAATACCCATCGTGGCAGTAGTCATGCTCGCGTCCCGCTTGATTTACCTGCCCTGAGGCAGATAGATTTGATCGAACGTGCCGCCATCGCTGAAATGCGTTTGCTGCGCCTTTTGCCATCCGCCGAATATCGGATCGTCGATAGTGACCAGCTTCACCTGCGGGAATCGCTGGCTATACTTCTCCGCGACCTGCTTATCAGTGGGACGATAGAAGTTGCGCGCGATGATCTCCTGCGCTTCTGGGGTATACAGGTATTCCAGATACGCTTGTGCAGCCGCACGCGTGCCCTTGCGATCGACGTTGCGATCCACCAGCGCGACGGGCGGCTCGGCCAGGATGGACATCGAGGGCACGACGATATCGAACTTGTCCGGGCCGAGCTCTTCGAGTGCGAGAAACGCCTCGTTTTCCCAGGCTAGCAGCACATCGCCCACGCCACGCTCGACGAACGTCGTGGTCGATCCGCGCGCGCCGGTGTCCAGCACGGGCACGTGTTTAAACAGTTCAGCAACGAACTCGCGCGCTTTGTTCTCATCACCATTGTTTTGCGCGAGCGCATATGCCCAGGCCGCGAGATAGTTCCAACGCGCGCCGCCCGAAGTCTTGGGATTCGGCGTGATGACTTCGATGCCGTCCTTGGTCAGGTCGCTCCAATCGCGGATGTTCTTGGGATTGTCCTTGCGCACCAGGAACACGATGGTCGAGGTATAGGGCGAACTGTTCAGCGGCAAGCGCCTTTGCCAGTCTTGCGGCAGCAGGCCTTTCGCGGCGATCGCATCGATGTCATAGGCTAATGCCAGCGTCACGACATCCGCATCGAGTCCGTCAATCACTGAGCGTGCCTGCTTTCCCGACCCGCCATGCGACTGCCGGATATTGAGGCTCACGCCCGCCTTGTCTTGGTAGTGCTTTACAAAAGCTTCATCGATAGCGCGGTACAACTCACGCGTGGGATCGTACGAGACATTCAATAGTGTTTGCTTGTCCTGCGCCTGTGCCGGCAGACCCAGCGTGAATGTCATCGCAATCGCCACGAGCGTGGTCCACACTTTTTTCTTGTACTGCATCGTTGCACCCTGTTTGGAAGATGGTTGGATGCAAGTGTGCAGTGCGTACGTATTAAACGGAACGATGCTTTTTTTGATTGCTCATCGCTGGAAGAAATATGAGACGAGTCCGACCTTGGCAAGGCTCCGCTCGGCGAGGGGCAAGATAGGTGAATGGGCCTTGCATGCCCAGCAACCGCTGCTGTGGAACTGATGTTCTTCAGTGTGTCACGCGAGCCACATCGAACGACGTGACTACGCGAATCGCACGCGCATAAAAAAGCGCGCGCTGGGCAAGCGCGCGCAAGCGGCACCTGATGGGAGCGCCGCACTACGCGACTACCCCCATCATGGGTCATTTACTTATTCGGCTGAGGCGTGATGCGCAGGTAAGGACGCACTGCCTTGTAGCCTTTCGGGAATTTCTGTTGAATCACCGCTTCGTCCTGCAACGAAGGCACAATAATCACGTCGTCGCCATCCTGCCAGTTCACCGGCGTGGCCACGCTGTGGCTATCGGTCAGTTGCAGCGAATCGATAACCCGCAAAATTTCGTTGAAATTGCGACCCGTGCTCGCGGGGTAAGTAATGATCAGGCGAATCTTTTTAGCCGGGTCAATAATGAACACCGAACGCACGGTCAGCGTCGCGTTGGCGTTCGGGTGAATCATGTCATACAGCTCGGACACCTTGCGGTCTTCGTCCGCGATGATGGGAAAATTAACTTGCGTGGACTGCGTGTCGTTGATGTCCTCGATCCACTTTTTGTGGGAATCCGCGCCATCGACGGACAATGCGAGCACCTTTACGTTGCGCTTGGCGAACTCGTCGGCGAGCTTAGCCGTATAACCCAGTTCCGTCGTGCACACCGGCGTGAAATCAGCCGGATGCGAAAACAGCACGCCCCAGCTATCTCCCAGGAACTCATGGAAACGGATCGGGCCAATAGACGAATTCTGCTCAAAATCCGGAGCGAGGTCGCCGAGTCGAAGTTGGGTCATGGATATCTCCTTAGCGGTGGTAGCCGCTAACCAGCATGGCTAGCGGTCTGCAAGACTCATGCCAACGATTCTCACATCAATGCGGTATCACCGGAAATACGTTTACAGCATTGTTTAATAACCAGCAGCTATATCGGACTGGGTGGCACTGCGGTCTGCCACGTGCGCCGCGCGCGCCGCAGCAGACAGCGACAAGGACCGCGGCAGAATTTGCGCCCCGTAAAACAAAGCGGTTTCCAACTTATTGCGATAGAACGGGTCGGTGGAACCGGCCGCGATTTCATGTTGGCACGCCAACGCCGCGCGGGCCATCTGCCAGCCTCCGTGTACGATTCCGGCGAGCATCAAATAGGGGACGCTCGCCGCATACACGGCACGGATATCCGACTGCGCTCGCTCCAGGATGTACGCCACCACCGACTCGTAGTTTTGAATCGCGAGGTCGAAGTTATCGCGCATTAGTTGCAAGCCGGCACGGTCATCGGCCGCGGCTCGCCCCGATTCGGTATGCAAGGCCTCTAGCGTTTCGCGCATGGCAGAAAGACAAGCATACGCCGTTGCCCCGCCGTCTCGCAACGTTTTACGGCCGACAAAATCGTTGGCTTGAATGGCTGTCGTGCCTTCGTAGATCGGTAGGATGCGCGCGTCCCGGTAATATTGCGCCGCGCCGGTTTCCTCGATATAGCCCATGCCGCCGTGTACCTGGACACCAAGCGAGGCCACCTCGACGGCAATTTCCGTAGAGAAGCCTTTGACTACAGGCACCAGATACTCATAAACCGCACGACCACGCGCGCGCACGGCCGCGTCGGGATGCTGCGCGCCCTTATCGTGCTCGGCGGCCGCCACGAACGAAATGGCACGCGCGGCCTCGGTCAGCCCACGCATGGTCAGCAACATACGCTGCACATCCGGGTGACGGACAATCGCAACCGGGCCCGCCGACCCTTCCACGGCGCGGCCCTGCACCCGCTCGCGCGCATACGCCAGCGCATGCTGATAGGCGCGCTCGGACAGTCCGATGCCCTGTTGCCCCACGCCGAAGCGCGCGGCGTTCATCATGATGAACATGTATTCCAGGCCTCGGTTGGCCTCACCAACCAGATAGCCCACTGCGCCTTCACCGACATCGCCCTTTCCGGAACCATAAAGCAAGACAGCGGTGGGGCTGCCATGGATGCCGAGCTTATGCTCTAGCGATGCACACCAGACGTCATTACGCGGACCGAGCGAGCCGTCCGCGTTGACGAGGAATTTGGGGACGATGAATAGCGAGATGCCTTTGACGCCAGCCGGCGCATCCGGCAGGCGCGCCAATACCAGATGAATAATGTTCTCGGCGAGATCGTGCTCGCCGTAGGTAATGAAAATCTTTTGTCCCGACAGGCGATAGGTGCCGTCTGGTTGCGGCACGGCGCGGGTCGCGACTTGCGCCAGATCCGAGCCCGCTTGCGGCTCGGTGAGGTTCATGGTGCCCGTCCATTTGCCAGCGATCAGCTGCGGAATATAGGCCTTGCGCTGCGCCTCGGACCCTACCGTCAACAGCGCCTCGATCACGCCATCGGTGAGCATTGGACACAACGAGAACGCGAGGTTAGCGGCCTGCAGGTTTTCGCATGGCGCTGCGGCGACTAGCTTGGGCAGCCCTTGCCCCCCCCACTGGGGCGGGTGCTGCAACCCCTGCCAGCCAGCGGCGGCGTAATCCGCGAACCCTTGCTTGAAGCCGGGCGTCGTCGTCACCTGGCCGTCTCGCCACTGTGCCGGCTTTATGTCCCCGGCCACATTCAGCGGCGCGATAGCCTGTTCGGCGAAACGGGCATTCTCGTCAAGAATGGCGTCGACCAAATCGGGCGTGACTTCCTGATAGCCGGGCAACGCCAGCACCTCGTCCAAACCGGCGAGTTTTAAGGCAAATCGATAATCCTGCAGCGGGGTAACGTACGGCATGGTGTCTCCAGTTGCGGTTAGTGCTTTGGACTGATGTTAAACCTTTGCGGTTTAATGCGCCCGCTGGGGACCACGCCGTGAATCAAGTCACTGCAAATCGGCAGTCGTCACTGTATGCGAGCTCGACGATTCCAGTGGCTGGACGGCAAGGCGCAAATTCATTGCCTTGAGAATAGCGGTCAAGCTTTTCAATGCAGGATTACCGACAGGCGAAAGCGTCCGATAGAGCTGCGTCGGATGTAACTGCGCCTGTTCTGCCACGGCCTGGACACCACCGAAAGCCTGTGTCAGTTGGCGCAGTACCGTGAGGAGTTCCGCCTGATCTCCATCCTCCAAAATGCCATTGACCACATCGAGCGCCAGCTCGGGATCATTGCGATAAAGTTCGGCCATTGCCTCGTCATGTCCTTTACTTCTCATCGTCATCCCTCTTCTGCCAGTCATGCCAATAGCTCACGGCACGCTCGATGTCGGCGTTCTGGGTTCGTTTGTCGCCGCCGCATAGCAACAGCACGACGCGCTTGCCCACTTGTGCGTAGTAGATGCGATAGCCAGGTCCGACATCCACGCGCAGCTCCCAGACGCCGTCACGGCAAAACTTGTGATCGCCAAAATTGCCTTGCTCTATTCGATTCACTCTGCGAATCACCGCGATCTTGACCTGACGGTCACGCAATCGATTAAGCCAAACCATGTACATGTCATCATGATCGTCGGCAGTCAGATAATGCTCAATCCGGTATACCGTCATTTTCGTTTAAAAACGAATCTCGAGCAAGTCGCTGTGGCAACATTGGAAACAGACCGTATGGCGTTTGTACGGCTCGGCGTCCATGTGGAAAATGGGCCTGCCGTATTGTGCCTAGTATGCGCTCCGCATCGATCGCGGCCTCGGCCTTGCGTGCTATTAATGTCTCACTTTCGCCGTCGATATCCCGTTAACGGCCAAAAAAAACGCCTGGCGTTGACTAGCAACACCAGGCGTTTGCGCGTGGACCGCGCGATGACTACCTGCGTAGAACGACTGAATTACAGCGCGTTCGTCAGTTCAGGCACCACCGTGAACAGATCGCCCACCAGACCGTAGTCGGCCACGCCGAAGATCGGCGCTTCGGCGTCTTTGTTGATCGCCACGATGACCTTGGAGTCCTTCATGCCGGCCAAATGCTGGATGGCGCCGGAGATACCGACGGCCACGTACAGCTGCGGGGCGACGATCTTGCCGGTCTGGCCGACCTGCCAGTCGTTGGGCGCATAGCCAGCGTCCACGGCGGCGCGCGAGGCACCGAGCGCGGCGCCGAGCTTGTCGGCCAGCGGATCGAGGATCTTGAAGTTCTCGGCGCTGCCCAAGCCACGGCCGCCAGACACCACGACGCGGGCGCCAGCCAGCTCGGGACGATCGCTCTTGGCGACTTCGCGACCGACGAAGGACGATTTGCCCGAGTCGGCGACGGCTTCGGCGGCTTCGACCGCAGCCGAGCCACCGGTAGCGGCAACGGCGTCAAACGCGGTCGTACGCACGGTGATGACCTTCACGGCATCGGCCGATTGCACGGTGGCGATCGCGTTACCGGCGTAGATCGGGCGCTGGAACGTGTCGGCGGACTCCACGCCGATGATGTCCGAGATCTGCGCGACGTCGAGCTTGGCGGCCACGCGGGGAGCCACGTTCTTGCCCGAGGCAGTCGCCGGGAACAGGATGTGGCTGTAGCCCGAGGCCACGGCCAGCACCTGGGCGGCCACGTTTTCAGCCAGACCATCGGCGAATTGCGCGCCGTCGGCCAGCAGGACCTTGGCGACGCCGGCGACCTGGGCGGCCTCATCGGCCACCGCGCGGGCGTTGCTGCCAGCGACCAGCACGTGGACATCGCCACCGATCTTGGCGGCGGCAGCAATGGTGTTCAGGGTCGCGCCCTTGAGCTGGGCGTTGTCGTGTTCGGCAATAACCAACGTCGTCATCTTAGATCACCTTCGCTTCGTTCTTCAGTTTGTCGACCAGCGCAGCCACGTCGGCCACCTTGATGCCAGCCTTGCGGGCGGGCGGTTCGGTGACTTTCAGCGTCTTCAGGCGCGGGGCAACATCGACGCCGAGTTCTTCGGGCGTGACGGTGTCCAGCTGCTTTTTCTTGGCCTTCATGATGTTGGGCAGGGTCACGTAGCGCGGCTCGTTCAGACGCAGGTCGGTCGTGATGATGGCCGGCAGCGTGAGCTTGATCGTTTCCAGACCGCCATCGACTTCGCGGGTCACGGTGACGCTGTCGCCGGCGACTTCGACCTTGCTGGCGAACGTAGCTTGCGGCCAATCCAGCAGCGCGGCCAGCATCTGGCCGGTCTGGTTGGCGTCGTCGTCAATGGCTTGTTTGCCGAGGATAACGAGTTGGGGTTGTTCTTTTTCGACCAGGCCCTTGAGGAGCTTTGCCACGGCCAGGGGCTGCAGCTCCACGTCCGTCTGAACCAGAATGCCACGGTCGGCACCGATGGCCATGGCCGTGCGCAGGGTTTCCTGGCACTGAGCGACGCCAGCGGAGACAGCGACCACCTCGGTGGCGGCGCCCTTCTCTTTCAAGCGGGTCGCTTCTTCGACGGCGATTTCGTCAAACGGGTTCATGGACATCTTCACATTGGCGATATCCACGCCCGTCTGATCCGATTTCACGCGTACTTTGACGTTGTAGTCGACGACGCGCTTTACAGGTACGAGCACCTTCATCCAGCAGCCTCCTAGCTATAGATAAACAGACCGGCAGTCGCCGGTCCCGCATTGCACAATTTGTCGATTCTACAACTTTGTGAGCGCTCTTAGATGGGCGACGACGCTGCGCCCCAGGGCGGATAAATCGTAACCGCCTTCCAACATGCTGACGATGCGGCCCTGGGCGTACCGGTCGGCGATTTCCATCACTTGCTCCGTCATCCAGCGATAGTCGGCTTCGACCAGGCCCATCTGTGCCATATCGTCTTCGCGGTGGGCGTCAAATCCCGCCGAGATAAAGATGAATTCGGGCGCGTGCGCGTGCAGGCGCGGCAGCCAGACATCGTTGACCAGTGCCCGCACGACATCACCACCGGTATAGGCGGGAACGGGAACGTTGACCATATTGACGGCGGGGTCTGTCGTGCCGCTATTGGGATAGAACGGATGCTGGAAAAAACTGCACATCAGCACACGCTCGTCGCCGGCGAAAGCGTCCTCCGTGCCATTGCCATGGTGCACATCGAAATCAATGATCGCCACGCGGCTGAGCCCGTGCACCTCAAGAGCGTGCCGGGCGGCGATAGCGATATTGTTCAAAAAACAAAAACCCATCGCTTGGTTGGGCCGAGCATGATGACCAGGCGGGCGGACCGCACAGAAAGCGTTCGCCGCCTGCCCCTGCATGATGGCGTCCACCGCCGCGATCCCCGACCCGGCCGCGTGCAAGGCCGCCTCCATGGTGTGCGGGTTCATCAGCGTATCGGGATCGATCTGGGCATATCCCTCTTGCGGCGACTGTGCGTACAAGCTGTCCAGATATTTCGCGCCATGGACGCGCAGAATGGCCTCGCGCGTGGCGGGCGGCGCGTCCTGTTCCGTCAGAAACGGCATCAGCCCATTGGCCAGCAGCTGGTCGGTGATGGCATCGAGCCTCTGCGGGCACTCAGGATGCCAACTGCCCATTTCATGCAGTTTGCACGACGGATGAGTAAGATACATGGTCTCCATAAGGAAGATTATGTTCATCTGTCGGCGATTCGTGCAAATAGGTGTGGTGTTTTTGGGGTTGGCCGGCTGCGCTAACACCGCGCCATCCAAATCTCCCAAGGCCACGCCGCTTTCGGCGGGTTTAAACGCCACAACGGCCGCACCCACCCGCATCGGGCCGTCGCTGCCTGTGACGCAGGAGCCCGCAGCGCCGACCTCGCCGTCGGCGCTGCGTCCGGAGATCTCGGCCTTTGCCGAGGAGTTGGCCCGCGAGCGCAACCTGCCTCTCGCGCCGCTTGTGCAGGCGCTATCGAGTGCGCAATACAACCCGACGGTCGCCCGCCTGATCGCACCCGCGCCGCCGGGCAAAAAGATCTGGCGCAGTTGGAACACCTATCGGGCGCGTTTTGTCGAGTCCAAGCGCATCAAATGGGGCCTTGAGTTCTGGCAGAAAAACCAGACGCTATTGAACCAAGCCGCTCAGCGGTATGGCGTGCCCGCGTCGATTATTGTGTCGATCATTGGGGTGGAAACCTTGTATGGCCGCAACATGGGCAACTTCCGCGTTCTCGACGCGTTGACGACACTGGCCTTCGATTATCCGGATCCAAAACGGCCCGAGCGTGCGGAAATGTTCCGTGGCCAGCTGGCCGACTTTCTCGTATTGGCGTTAAACGGTAACCTCAGTATGGAGGCGAAGGGATCCTTTGCCGGCGCCATCGGCATGCCGCAATTCATGCCGGGCAGCATCATGCGTTACGCGGTAGATGGAGACCAGGACGGGCGGATCGCGCTGACCCAGAGTGTCGATGATGCCGTCATGTCAGTGGGAAATTTCTTGGTGGAACATGGCTGGCAGCGCGGACTGCCGGTGTTCGTCCCCGTGCAGTTGCCCGCAGACCCATCGGCACTGGCCACGGGTGGGCTCACGCCCACGCAGACCTGGCAAAGCCTACAGGCGGCGGGGGCAAGGTTGTCGCCCGGTACCGGGCCCGCCGGCTGGCAGGAACGCCCGCTCGGGGTAGTGGATCTGGTCGAAGAAGCGCGCGGGACCGTGCAATATCGCACGGCGACCCCTAATTTCTACGCGCTGACACAATACAACCGCAGCTACTTCTACGCCACCGCCGTCAGCGATCTGGCCAGCGAGCTCGAAGCTAGGATGCCTCGTTAAACACGCCGGTCGATAGGTACCGGTCGCCGCGATCGCAGACGATAAAAACGATGGTGGCGTTCTCGACGCGCTCGGATACCCGTAGCGCCGCCACCAGCGCACCGGCCGAGGAAATGCCGCCGAAGATGCCTTCTTCCGCTGCCAGTCGCCGGGCCATGGATTCGGCCTCGCTTTGCTCGATGGACTCGTAGGCGTCCACCAAATTGCGGTCAAAAATGGCGGGTAAATAGGCTTCCGGCCATTTGCGGATCCCAGGTATCTGCGAACCCTCGGCGGGCTGCGCGCCGATGACCTGTACTGCGGGGTTGCAGGACTTCAAATACGTGGACACCCCCATGATGGTGCCCGTTGTGCCCATCGCACTGACAAAATGCGTCACGCGGCCAGCGGTTTGCGTCCAGATTTCGGGGCCAGTGCCCTCGATGTGGGCGCGTGGGTTATCGGGATTCGCGAATTGATCGAGAACCTTGCCCTTGCCCTCCGCCTGCATCGACATGGCGAGATCACGCGCGTATTCCATGCCACCTTTGCTGGCCGGCGTCAGGATCAGTTCGGCGCCGTAAGCCGCCATCGCGGCCCGGCGCTCGACGGATAGGTTATCCGGCATGATCAGAATCATGCGATAGCCCCGCATCGCGGCGGTCATCGCCAGCGCGATGCCGGTGTTGCCGCTGGTGGCTTCGATCAAGGTGTCGCCCGGCGCGATTTCGCCGCGCTCTTCGGCGTGCAGGATCATCGATAGCGCGGGGCGGTCTTTAACCGAGCCGGCGGGGTTATTGCCCTCCAGCTTGGCGAGGATGACATTGCCCCGTGAGTGCGCCACCGCGCCAGGAATGCGTTGCAGACGGACCAGCGGCGTATTGCCGACGGTTTGTTCGATGGTGGGATAGGAGGAAGTAGCCATAAATCCATCATACCTGCGCTTTCCTGACGACAGGGATAAAAGTCGGGTTGATGGCAGGGATTCCTGCCTGTGGACCCTGGGGCTTAGCGGGCGGCAATCGGAACAGTCGCCAGCCACAGGCAAAGAGCGCTATATCCCTATCGCCCAGTCGTCACTGGTGCGGGCAATGGCGTGCCCGCTGGCACAGGCGTCACTGGCGGCAGCGCGGGCGCAAAATGCGGGGACGCGATCGAACTAGGGGTGATCACCCTGGCTGCGCCCATGCCACCGCCTGCGGTCAGCCCGGCGTCACGCAAGCGCGCCAGACGCTTGCGGCCTATCCCGCGAACGCGGTCCGACAGATCTTCCAGCGATTCATAGGGGCCGGCTCGTTCGCGCTCTTGGACGATCATTTGCGCGGTTCGTGGGCCCACGCCGTTAAGGGTCTCTAACTGCGCCGCCGTGGCCGTGTTCGCGTCAAGCGCGTGGGCCAGCGTGGCCGCTGCGCACAACCAGCACAGGCTCAGCACACGGGTCATAATGCTGACGATTCGCAAAAGCGAAACCGACCTGGACGGGCGCACCGGGCGTCCGCGGCCCACCAACGGCCAACGCACGCCAAAGCGTCTGTTTGACACGAGGTGATCATGAGATGAGTGCGGCGCTGGGGGTTTCGACATCATGGCGTAGCCTCTCCGTAAAAATGAAGGCGGATCGATTGATCCGCCCGTGGAGAGCCATGATGCCAGCACGCATCAGCGTCAGGGTGCCCGAGTGAACGAAATGATCACTCAGGGAAACACCCTAGAGATCGCTTCAGCCCTGGCGGGCACGCCAGTATTTCACGTACTCCGTCACGCCCGTCTGCACGTCACGCATGGGCGCGGTAAAGCCGGCCGCGCGCAGCTGCGAGTCATCGGCACGGGTGTAGCTCTGATAACGGCCTTTCAGATCATCCGGGAACGGGATATAGCGCAGCAAGCCTTGCTTGACCAATTCCTCGAGCGACAAGGCCGGCTCGCCCTGCTCTGCACGCAGCGCGTTAACCACAGCCATCGCCACATCGTTAAACGGTTGCGCCCGGCCGGTACCGCAGTTGAAAATCCCGGAAGTCTCGGGATGATCCAGAAAATGCAGATTCACCGCGACCACATCGTCCACCGAGATAAAGTCGCGGCTTTGACCGCCATCGGGATAACCATCCCAGCCGGCGAATAAACGCACATGCCCCTCGGCGAGGAACTGATTCATGTTGTGAAAAGCCACGGAGGCCATGCGGCCCTTGTGCTGTTCATGCGGCCCATAGACGTTGAAATACCGCAGGCCCACCACTTGGGCTGTCAGCCTCGACATGCGCTGGCGCAGCACCTGATCGAACAGCAGTTTGGAGTAACCATAGACGTTCAGCGGCCGCTCATTCGCAGGGTCCTCGACATACACGGACGAGCCGCCGTACACCGCGGCCGACGAGGCATACAGAAACGGCACACGGTACGCCTGGCAATATTCGAAGAGCTCGAGCGTCACACGATAGTTGTTATCCATCATGTAACGGCCATTGCGCTCGGTGGTGTCCGAACACGCGCCCTGATGCAGTACCGCACGCAAAGGCGGCAGCTCGCGCGCCAGCACCCGGCGACGGAATTCGTCCTTATCGAGATAGTCGGCGATCTGCAAATCGACCAGATTGCGGAACTTGTCGCCCTCGGTCAGATCATCGACGGCGATGATGTCGGTAATGCCGCGGCGGTTCAGGCCACGCACGAGATTATTGCCGATAAAGCCGGCGGCGCCTGTCACGACGATCATTGGGATACTCCTGCTAATTCTGCGGCGGTCACAATCGATGTGCCCAGTTTGCCCACGACGATGCCACCGGCGCGGTTCGCCCAGCGCATCGCATCGTTCCACGGCTGTCCGATGGCACGCATGGTCGCAAGCGTTGCCAACACGGTATCGCCCGCGCCCGACACATCGAAAACTTCGTGCGCCTGCGCATCGACATGTGAGCGACCGGCCGCCGTAAATAATGTCATGCCTTGCTCGGAGCGTGTAACCAGCAGCGCTTCGAGGTCCAGTTCCTCGCGCAGCTTCTGCGCGCGTTCAGTGAGCTGCGACTCCGTGGTCCAACGGCCCACGGCCTCTTGCATCTCGGCCCGGTTCGGGGTTACCAAGGTCGCGCCACGATAGCGCGTGTAATCGTCGCCCTTGGGATCCACCAGCACAGGCACACCTGCTTTCCGTGCCATTGCAATCATGGACTGGACGCGCGATAGCGCGCCTTTGGCATAGTCGGAAAGTACCAACACATCGTGTTGCGCCAATTGCTGGGCGACCCGCGTGTCCAAATCGTCCAGCGTTGCCGGTTCCGGCGCTTGCTCGAAATCCACGCGCAACAATTGTTGCTGGCGGCCCAGGACACGCAGCTTCAACGTGGTGGGATTCTCGGCATCGGCCACCAGATCGGCTTGTATGCCTGCCTCGGTGGCCAGACGGCTGATGCTTCCCCCAGCCTCGTCGGTCCCTACCAGGCCGATCAGGGTGGCATGGCCGCCTAACGCCACGACATTGCGCGCCACGTTGGCGGCGCCGCCCAAACGGTCCTCGCGGCGCGCCACGCGCACCACGGGCACAGGCGCCTCGGGAGAAATACGTTCGACTTCGCCGAACCAATAGCGATCCAGCATCACGTCACCGACGACGAGCACGCGAGATCGGGCCATCGCATCCAGAGGGAGTGCGTTCATTCAAGCTCTTCCAAACGCCGCGGTGCATAGGTTTCCCAGCCGTTGCACCCCGGACATTGCCAATAATAGCGCCGCGCCTGGAAGCCGCAGTTGCGGCACGCATAGCGATCGAGACGCTGGGTATGTTTGTGAATCAGGCTGCGCAACAGACTGAGATCGGCACCGGGAACGGGACCTTGCTCGTCGCCCGGCTGCTGCGCGTCGGCGCTGCTGAGTTCCGCCTCCAACAGACGGTCCAGACCCAGAAGAGACGGATGATGCCGTAGCGCTGCCCGCGCGAACGCCCACGCCGGGGTCGCGCCCTGCTGCACGCGCAGCTCGCGAAATACGACGTTGAACAAATCCAGCGAGGGATAACGGTCGTACTGACCGCGCAGCAATTCAAGCCCTTCGGCAGCCTGCCCTGCTTGACGATAATTCGCCAGCAGCTGCTCGGCCACCTGACCGGCGAACTCGGGCGCGTCAGCCAGGATGGATTCCAGATACAGACGTTCGCGTTTGGCATCGCCCTCCAGCTGAGCGAGCCGTGCGCGCAGCATGGCGCTGCGGACGCGGGCGGGCTTGCCCGAGGTATCGGGTTGCTTTAGGAGCTTTGCCGCGTGGTCTGCCGCATCGAGCGCGGCATGCGCCGCCTCGGCATCGAATGGATTGGCCGTCAACGCCGTCTGCGCCTGCTCGCAGTAGTAATGCACGATTTGCGGCACCGGCTCATCGACAAGGCCCTGCAGGGTTTTGACTGCCTCGATCGCGCGCGGCCAATCGTGTTCGGACTCGTAGATACGGATCAACGAACGCAGCGCGGGCAGTGCATAACGAGTGTCTTTAAGCTGTTCGAAAGCGCTTTCGGCGCGATCGAGCATTCCTGCCTTCAGAAAGTCGTGTGCCAGCTCATGCTGCGCGTGCTCGCGTTCGGCCTCGGGCAGATCGGAACGGCTCAACAGGCTTTGATGCACGCGAATGGCGCGCTCCATTTCGCCGCGCCGGCGAAACAGGCTGCCCAACGCGAAGTGCAACTCCGTGGTTTCCGGATCCAACTTGGCCACTTCGACGAACGCGTCGATGGCGCGGTCCGGCTCCTCGTTAAGCAGAAAGTTCAGGCCCTTGAAATACGAATCGGGCAGCGTGCGCGTTTCGCGCAGCATCTGCCGGAAATCAAAGCGCGCTGCCAACCACCCCAGTGCAAACAGCACCGGTACAAATATCAACCACCAAGGTTCAAAGTCCACGCAATATGCTCAAGTTCGTAGCGGTAAAAATGGCGCGACTCAAAGCGGCGACATCGGCGCGATCGCTTCCGGCGCAATCTCAGGGGTCGTACCCGCGGCGGCAGCCTGCAGGCGTTCGACCTCACGACGCAGGCGCATGGCTTCGCGACGCCGGCGTAGTGCGGCCGGCACGGTCAGCAACAGCCCAAATATCGTGCCAACGACAAAAGTCACCAGCATCACTACGATCAGCGGCACGTCCTGCAGCACATGATCACCATAGAAGTTGACCTCGACCGGGCCGGTGTTCTTCAGGGCGAACATCAGTACCACAACAAAGACGAGCAATCGCAGTGCCCAGATTAGGTAGCGCATGGCGCATGCTCCAGAGAATTCGAGACACTCGATTGTAAGCGGAAGCGGCCCAACTCCGCGCGCGAGTACCCTGCTCTGCGCCCCATAAAACAAAACCCCCTGGATGTCGTGAGACACCCAGGGGGTGAGATACCTCTATCGGGACAGCCGATACAGCCCTGATCACATGGCGTGCATGCCCATCAGGGTAGGCATCGAGTCATCTGAAATATCATCAGACGACACCGCGCCTTGGGTATCAGCCGCCAGATCCACCCGCTCGCGCAGCTCCTTGCCGGCCTTGAAATGCGGCACCTGTTTACCAGGCACCAACACTTGCTCGCCCGACTTGGGGTTGCGTCCGATGCGGGGTGAGCGCCGCGACAGCGAAAAGCTGCCAAATCCACGAATCTCGATGCGCTGACCCGAGGCTAAAGCCTGGGCCATGGCATCCAGTATGGTCTTGACCGCGTAATCGGTGTCGCGGGCGGCCAGCTGGGGGTAGCGGGCCGCCAAAGCGGCGATCAGCTCCGACTTGGTCACTATCAGCCGTCGTTACGCTGTTGGTCCAGCTTGGCCTTGAGCAGCGCGCCCAGGTTGGTCGTGCCCGACGAAGCGCTGGCTTCGGACATGCGTTGCAGCGTGTCGGCGGTTTCGGCGTTGTCGCGAGCCTTGATCGACAGTTGGATCGAACGCGTCTTGCGGTCGACGTTGACGATCATGGCTTCGACGTTCTGGCCTTCCTTCAGCACGGTGGTCGCGTCTTCGACACGGCCCGACGAGATTTCGGAAGCACGCAGGTAACCTTCGACGTCCACCGACAGGGTCACCACGGCGCCCTTGGCTTCGACCGACTTGATCACGCCCGGAACCACCGCACCCTTGTCGTAGGTAGCAACGAAGTTGTTGAACGGATCGCCTTCGAGCTGCTTGATACCCAGCGAGATGCGTTCCTTGTCGGTGTCGATGCCCAGAACCACGGCTTCGATTTCGTCGCCCTTCTTGAAGTTGCGAACGGCTTCTTCGCCGGTCTCGGCCCACGACAGGTCGGACAAGTGAACCAGGCCATCGATACCGCCAGGCAGACCGACGAACACGCCAAAATCGGTGATCGACTTGATGGCGCCGCGGACCTTGTCACCACGCTTGAAGTTGGTGGCGAACTCTTCCCACGGGTTTTGACGGCACTGCTTCATGCCCAGGGAGATACGACGACGGTCTTCGTCGATTTCCAGGACCATGACTTCGACTTCTTCGCCCAGGGTCACGACCTTGCGCGGATCGACGTTCTTGTTGGTCCAGTCCATTTCGGAGACGTGCACCAGGCCTTCGATGCCGGCTTCGACTTCGACGAACGCGCCGTAGTCGGTCAGGTTCGTCACCTTGCCGAACAGACGGGTGCCTTGCGGGTAGCGGCGAGCCAGACCCACCCACGGATCTTCGCCCAGCTGCTTGACGCCCAGCGACACGCGGCTCTTTTCTTGGTCGAACTTGAGGACCTTGGCTTCGACTTCCTGACCCACTTGCAGGACTTCGGACGGGTGACGCACGCGGCGCCATGCCATGTCGGTGATGTGGAGCAGGCCATCGATGCCACCCAGGTCAACGAACGCACCGTAGTCGGTGATGTTCTTGACCACGCCCTTGACCACGGCACCTTCGTGCAGCGTTTCGAGCAGTTTTTGACGCTCTTCACCCATGCTGGCTTCCAGCACTTGGCGGCGCGACAACACGACGTTGTTGCGCTTGCGATCGAGCTTGATGACCTTGAATTCGAGGGTCTTGCCTTCGTACGGGGTCGTGTCCTTGACGGGACGCAGATCGACCAGCGAACCGGGCAAGAACGCGCGGATGCCGTTGGTCATGACGGTCAGGCCGCCCTTGACCTTGCCGGTAATGGTGCCGGTAACCAGCTCGCCGTTTTCGAGGGCCGTTTCCAGCTGCAGCCAGGCCGACAGGCGCTTGGCGCGGTCACGCGACAGGATGGTGTCGCCGTAGCCGTTTTCCAGGGAATCGATTGCCACCGAGACGAAGTCGCCGGGTTGCACTTCCAGCTCGCCCTGGTCGTTCAGGAATTCTTCCAGGGGGATCAGCGCTTCGGACTTCAGGCCGGCATTGACGACGACGAAGTTGTGATCAACGCGCACGACTTCAGCGCTGATGACTTCGCCGGACTTCATGTCCTGGCTCTTGAGGCTTTCTGCGAAGAGGTCGGCGAAGCTTTCGCCGCCGGTGGCGGGAGTGGAAACGGAAGACATTGAGTTGAAATCCATGGGGCCAAAATGGCCATTAAAAACACACCGAAGCGGTTTGTCCGCGACAGTGGAGTGAATAAACCTGCTGGCTGCCAACGGCTATAGACCGGATGTCTGCCGCCGCCCGTCGCCAACAGGGCGACAAACTGTCAAAGCGCCTTCCAGAGATCCAGCACGGCCGCTACAGTCTGCTCGATCGTCAGAGCCGACGAATCCAGCACTTTCGCATCAGCCGCAGGCGCTAGAGGCGCTACGCTGCGTTGCATATCGCGCGCATCGCGCTCGCGCATGTCACGCAGAAGGTCGTCAAGATTAGCAGGAATTCCCTTGTCGATCAACTGCTTACAACGTCTCTGCGCGCGCGCTTCTACGTCGGCGATCAAAAAGACCTTCAGGCCGGCGTCCGGAAACACCACCGTGCCCATGTCCCGGCCATCGGCCACCAGGCCCGGCCAGGTCCGGAAGGCGCGCTGACGGTCGAGCAAAGCTTGGCGCACGGCGGGGTACGCGGCGATGCGGGAAGCCATGTTGCCCACCTGCTCCTGACGAATCGTACCGCTGACGTCCTCACCCTCTAATAGAATTCGTTCGCCATCGAAGCGGACATCGAGGTGGCGCGCCAGATCGGCCACCGCGGCCTCGTCATCGGCCGACACGCCCCGATTCAGCACCATCAGTGCGGTCAAGCGGTACAAGGCACCGCTATCGAGTGTGGTCCATCCCAGCGCTTGCGCGACCCGGTGCGCAATGGTGCCTTTGCCCGAGGCCGTCGGACCGTCGATGGCAATCACGGGAGCCAGTCCCTCGCCCGGGGTGACAGATAGATCAGTCATATCAGTTCGCATTGGCGCCAGTGACTAGCCCGGCGTACACATCAAAATATTCGGGGAACGTCTTGCGAACGCAGCCCGGTTCCATAATCCGCACGGCAGCCGGCCCAAACGCAGCCAGCGAAAAACACATCGCCATGCGGTGATCATCCCATGTGCCGATATGGGCGTCGCGCCAGGCGTTGTCAGCCGGCGGCGTGATTTCGAGCCAATCGGGGCCGGACGCCACCGTCGCACCCAGTTTTTCCAGCTCGGTGTGCATGGCGTGAATCCGGTCGGTTTCCTTGACTCGCCAGCTACCGATGTTACGCAAGCGGCACTTGCCATCGGCAAATAGCGCCAGCGCGGCCGCCGTCATGGCAGCATCCGGAATCAGATTGAAATCGGTATCGAAAGCTTTGAGCCGTTCGCCGCGATCGACACAGACACCGCGTGATTCGATCCAATCGGGGCCATACGTAATCTGCGCACCCATTGCCTGCAACGTTTGCGCAAAGGCGACGTCGCCCTGAATGCTTTGCTCGCCCACGCCCGTGACCCGCACCGGGCCGCCACCAATCGCGCCCAACGCCAGAAAATAGGACGCCGACGAAGCATCCCCCTCGACGGCGATCGCGCCGGGGCTGCGATACGAGGCGCCAGCCTCCACCGTAAATCGCTGCCAGCCATCGCGTCGCACCTGCACGCCGTAACGCGCCATCAGGTTCAGGGTGATTTCAATATAGGGTTTGGAGATGAGTTCGCCGACAACCTCGATGACGACGGGCCGATCGCTCGACTGGGTCAAAATCGGCGCGGCAAGCAGCAAGGCAGTCAGAAATTGGCTGGACACCGATCCCTGCACGCGGGCGGCCGTATCAGCGCGTAGCGTACCGACGCCAATTTGCAACGGGGGGTAGCCCTCTTGCCCGAGATACTCCACATCGGCGCCCCACTGACGCAACGCATCGACCAGATCCCCGATGGGACGCTCGTGCATACGCGGCACACCGCTCAGACGGTAGTGGCCACCCATCAAGGCAAGCGCTGCGGTCAACGGACGGAACGCGGTACCGGCGTTGCCCAAAAAGAGCTGCGAGTCTTTCACCGGAAAGCGCCCCGCTCCGACCACCGTGACGCGGCCTTGGCCGTGTTCGGTGATGTTCACGCCCAGCTGTCGCAATGCGTCGAGCATGACGCGGGTGTCATCGGAATCGAGCAATCCCGAGATCTCTGTCTGCCCAGCCGCCAGCGCGGCCAGTAGCAACACACGATTCGAAATACTCTTGGAACCGGGCAACGCCACTTCCCCACTGGCGCGATGCGCGCGAGGTAAATCCAGGTATGCCTGTGCGCTCATGAAACTCACTCCTTGCGCCAATTGCGGCGTGCGTCGGCCGCTTGCGCCAATAGCGCCTCCAGCGCCTGACCATCGCCTTGCATCATGGCGCTTTCAAACTGATCCAGGACGTCGCGCACGGCCGCGAGCTCCGATTGCAGCGCGTCGCGATTCGACAAAAAGATATCGCGCCACATTTCGGGCGAACCCGCAGCGATCCGCGTGAAATCGCGAAAACCCGAGCCCGCGATCGCCAGACGCAGCTCGGCGTCTTTGGCTTGCGCGACCTGAGCCATATAGGCCGCCGAGAGCAAGTGCGGCATATGACTGACCGAACCCAGCACGCGATCGTGCGCATCCGCGTCCATATCAATCACGCGAGCCCCGCAACCCTGCCAGAGCGCACGCACACGCTCAACGTCTGCCGGCGCGTTTTCAGGCATGGGCGTGAGAATCACCGTGCGATCGTGATACAACGCGGCATCCGCTGCGGAAGGGCCGCTGCGCTCCGCGCCGGCGATGGGATGCCCGGGCACGAACTGCGCCACGCGCTCGCCCAGCGCCTCGCGGGCGGCTTGAACCACCTCGCATTTAGTACTGCCCGCATCAGTGACCACGGTGTCGGCACGCAAATGCGGTCGCATCTTCGCCAGCATGGGCGCGATACTCGAGACAGGCGTTGCCAGCAAAATCACATCGGCCTGGGCGGCGGCCTGTTCGGGCGTGGCCGCCTTGTCGATCAAACCTAGCGATTGGGCTTCGGCCAGCGTCTGCGCATTGCGGCCCACACCGAGCACGCGCCCGACCTGCCCTGCCTCGCGCAATGCACGGGCAACCGAACCGCCGATCAGGCCCACGCCGACCACGGCCAGCACGGAAATCATGGGGCCACGGCCCCCTTGCGTCATCATGCCGACAAAATCTCAGTCAGTGCCGCGATGAAGCGTTCATTTTCTTCGGGCAAACCGACCGACACACGCAGCCACTCGGGCAATCCGTCACCCGCCACGGGACGCACGATCACGCCGCGCTTGAGCAATTCCAGGTTGATGCGCGCAGCGTCACCCACATGCACCAGCACGAAATTGCCGTAGCTGGGCACGTAGCGCAGCGAGAGTTTTTCGAAGGCTTGCGAAAGCTGCTGCTTGCCCGCCTTGTTCACCGCGTAAGCGCGTTCCAGATACTCGGTATCGGCCAGAGCGGCGATGGCCGCGGCCTGGGCCAAGGTGTTCACATTAAACGGCTGACGCACGCGGTTGAGCAGATCGGTCAACACGGGCTGCGCAATCGCAAAGCCCACGCGCAGACCCGCCAGACCATAGGCCTTGGAGAACGTGCGCGACACAATCAGATTGGGATACTTGCGCACCAACGCTACGCTATCGAAGCGCAGCTCGGGATCGAGGTACTCGTTATAGGCCTCGTCCAACACTACCGTGACCCGGTCGCCATGCGCGGCGTGAACACGCGCGAGGAAGGCATCGATCTCGGTGCCGGGGACGAAGGTGCCAGTCGGATTGTTCGGGTTCGCGATGAACAGCAAACGCGTGTCGTCGGCTATCGCCTCGAACATGGCGTTCAGGTCATGACCATAGTCGCGCGCCGGAACTTGAATATGACGCGCGCCGCGCGCTTGCGTGGCCAGACGATAAACCGTGAACGCGTGCTGCGCATAAACGGCCGAAGTACCTGGCTCCAATAACGCCAGCGCCGCGATTTCCAGAATGTCGTTCGAACCGTTGCCCAGCGTGATCCAGGTTGCGGGCACATCGTAACGCTTGGCCAGCGCTGCCTTCAGATCGAAGCCGTTAGGATCCGGATAGCGTGCCAGCGATGCACTGGCGGCGGCCAAGGCAGCTTGCGCGGAGGCCGGCATGCCCAAGGGATTCTCGTTGGACGCGAGCTTGACGATGTCGGCCGGATTCAGCCCAAATTCGCGAGCCAGTTCCTCAATGGGCTTACCTGCCTGATAGGGAGCAATGGCGCTAACGTGGGCGGGAGCGGTCAACGACTTTTGTGCGGAGTTCATGGAAGTGCGCGAGACGAAATAGTGACGGCGAATGGCAGCTCAGGCGCTGCGGGTCCAAAAGACGGGGTGAAGCAATAAGGATCGACGACGGGAATGACACCGGGATGGCAATCGGCGCGGTGACCTGCACCGCGCCGCGTATTACTGTGCCGGATACGAACCCAGTATCTTGAGAAACGCCGCTTGCGACTGCAGGTCGGCCAACGCGCGCGCCACTTGCGGGTCGTCGCGATGCCCCTGTACATCGATGTAGAAATAATATTCCCACTGGCCAGTACGGGCGGGACGCGACTCGAAGCGGGTCATCGACACACCGTTGGCCGCCATGGGCGCGAGCATGTCGTAGACCGCACCCGCGCGATTGGGCACCGCCATGATGAGGCTGGTCTTGTCCTTGCCGCTGGGCAGCGGCTGGAAATCCCCGATCGCCAGGAAACGCGTGCGGTTGTTCGGATCGTCCTGGATACCGGCCGAGACGATCTGCAGGTTCCATGCGGGAGCCGCCGTTTCGCCTGCGATCGCGGCGATGGTGGGATTCTCGCTGGCCACGCGTGCCGCTTCAGAATTGCTGGATTCGGCAATGCGCTCCAGGCCGGGATAGTTGCGATTCAACCAGCCCTGGCATTGCGCCAACGCCTGCGGGTGCGCCGCCACGGCTGTGATGCCTTCCATCGTGCCTGACTGGGTCATGAGGCAATGACGGATATCCAGGGAACGTTCGCCCAGGATCTTGGTAGGCGTATTGAGCAACAGATCCAGCGTGCGGTTGACCGCGCCTTCGGTGGAATTTTCCACGGGGACCATGCCGACATCCGCCTGACCAGCCTCGACCGCGCGAAATACCTCGTCAAACGACGGGCACGGCAGCGGCTGCACGGAGCGGCCGAAATGCTCATACGCGGCTTGCTCGGAAAAAGAACCGCGCGGGCCGAGAAACGCCACGGTCATGCCACGCTCTAGTCCACGGCAAGCGGAGATGATCTCCGTCCACACCGACGCAATGGCGTCGCGCGGGAACGGCCCGCGATTGAGCTGCTGCAGGCGGCGAATGATGTCGGCCTCGCGTTCCGGCCGCAACACCGGGCCGTCGGCGTTGGCCGCATGCTTGACTTCACCAACATCCTGCGCTGCCCGGGCGCGCTGACACAAGAGCTCCAGAATCTGAGCATCTATCGTATCGATCAGCTCGCGCAACGGGCGCAGCTTCGCTTGCAGGGAATTATCCATAACGGCGTTCGAACTCTCGCAGATAGTCAACCAGGGCTTGCACCCCTTCGAGGGGCATAGCGTTGTAAATCGAAGCGCGCATGCCACCGACGCTCTTATGACCCTTGAGCTGCATCAAACCCGCAGCCTCCGCGCCCTGCAGGAAGGCATCGTTCAAGGATTCATCGCGCAATACGAAGGGCACATTCATGCGGGAACGCACAGACGCCTGCACCGGATTGCGATAGAACGCCGTGCTGTCCAGATAACCGTAAAGCAGATCGGCCTTGGCGCGATTGGCGGCTTCCATTGCCGCCACGCCGCCTTGGGCCTTGATCCACTTGAACACCAGACCGGCGATATAAATCGCGTACGCGGGCGGGGTGTTATAGCGCGAGTGTTCGGCCGCCACGTTGGCGTAATCGAAGGCCGACGGGCAAATGGGCAAGGCCTTGCCCAGCAGATCGCGGCGCGCGACAACCATGGTCACGCCAGCCGGGCCGGCATTTTTCTGCGCGCCCGCGAACATCAAACCGGCACGCGTCACATCCATCGGACGCGACAAGAAATGCGAGGAAGCATCGACGACCAGCGGCACATCGGGCGCGCCCAGCGCGGCCATGTCCGGCCAATCCATGAACTCCACGCCGTGAATGGTTTCGTTGCTGCACAGGTGCAGATAAGCCGCCTCGGGCCGCACGTTCCACGAATCCACGGGAGGCACCCAGGAGAACGGCGCCTGCTCGCGACCGTCGATGACCGTCGCCACGCCACTGGTGGCGGCGATTTGCGCGTCACCATAACGACCGGCCTCTTTATGGGAACGCGTGGACCAGTGCCCAGTCACCACGAAATCGGCGGCGGCATAGCCCCGGCGACCAATCAAGTTCATGGGCACAATGGCGTTTTCACCGAGGCCGCCGCCCTGCATGAACATCACGGCGTAGTCCGGGGGTACGCCCAGCAGTTCGCGCAGATCGGATTCGGCCGTATCGCAGATCTGCACGAAGTGCTTGCCGCGATGGCTCATCTCCATCACGGACATGCCGCTGCCGTTCCAGTCCAGCATCTCGGCTGCAGCTTGCTGCAGCACCGCCTCAGGCAAGGCCGATGGGCCGGCCGAAAAGTTCCAGGGACGAGCCATTATTGCTCCGTAGGTTCACTCGAATCATCCGACGCGCCAGCCTCGGCAGACGCATCGGCTTGCGCATCCGCATCTTCGACTTCGTCGTCGGCATCGCTTTCGACCACGCGACGCACGCCAGACAAGGTGCTGCCATCGTCCACGCTGATGAGCGTGACGCCTTGCGTGGCGCGGCCCATCTCGCGGATCTCGCCCACACGCGTGCGCACCAGCACACCGCCCGTGGTGATTAGCATGATTTCGTCCGAAGGCATCACCAGCACCGCGCCCACCACCTTGCCGTTACGCGAGGAGGTCTGAATCGCGATCATGCCCTTGGTGCCCCGACCATGGCGCGTGTACTCGGTAATCGGCGTGCGCTTGCCGTAGCCATTCTCGGTCGCGGTCAACACGCTCTGCGACTCGTCGCCCGCCACCAGCAATGCGATGACTTGCTGACCGTCTTCCAGGGTCATGCCACGCACGCCACGCGCGTTGCGGCCCATCGGACGCACATCGTTCTCGTCAAAGCGCACGGCCTTGCCGGCATCGGAGAACAACATCACGTCATGTTTGCCGTCGGTCAGATCCGCACCGATCAGATAATCGCCCTCGTCCAGGCCGACTGCAATGATGCCGGCCTTACGCGGGTTCGAGAAATCGGACAGCGGAGTCTTCTTGACCGTACCGCGCGAGGTCGCCATGAAGACGAATCGATCTTCGCTGAACTCCTTGACCGGCAGCACGACCGTGATCTTCTCGCCATCGACCAGCGGGAACATATTGACGATCGGCTTGCCGCGCGAATTGCGCGTGCCTTGCGGGACTTCCCAGACCTTGAGCCAGTACACACGACCACGGTCGGAGAAGCACAACAGATAGTCGTGCGTGTTGGCGATAAAGAGCTGATCGATCCAATCGTTCTCTTTCATCGCGGTGGCTTGTTTGCCACGGCCACCGCGCTTCTGCGAACGGTATTCGGACAAGGGTTGGCTCTTGATATAGCCCGTGTGCGACAAGGTCACGACCATGTCGGTCGGGGTGATCAGATCCTCGGTATCGAGCTCGGTCGCATTCAGTTCGATTTCCGAACGGCGCGTGTCCTTGGCCGAGGTGGAAAACTCGGCCTTGATGGCTTGCAGTTCGTCGCTGATGATCGTCGTGATGCGCTCGGGCTTGGCCAGAATGTCCAACAGATCGGCGATGGTAGCCATGACGTCTTTGTATTCGCCAACGATCTTGTCCTGCTCCAGACCCGTCAGGCGTTGCAGACGCATGTTCAGGATTTCCTGCGCTTGCGTCTCGCTCAAGCGATACTTGCCATCGGCAAGCAGGCCGAAACTGTCGGGCAGATCGTCCGGACGGAACGCCGCGCGTCCACCCGCCGCATCCATGTCCGCACGCGAGAGCATTTCGCGCACCAGCGACGAATCCCACGAGCGCGACATCAACTCCTGACGCGCTACCGGCGGCGTCGGGGCTGCCTTGATGATCGCGATGAAGTCATCGATGTTCGCCAACGCGACAGCCAGACCCTCGAGCACATGGCCGCGTTCGCGGGCCTTGCGCAACTGGAATACAGTGCGGCGCGTCACCACTTCGCGGCGATGCTGCAGGAAGTAGCTGATCAACTGCTTCAGGTTGAGCAGGCGCGGCTGGCCGTCGACCAGCGCCACCAGGTTCATCCCAAAGGTGTCTTGCAGCTGCGTATTCTTATAGAGGTTATTAAGAATGACCTCGGGCACTTCACCGCGCTTGAGCTCGATGACCAGACGCATACCGTCTTTGTCGGACTCGTCGCGGATATCGGCGATGCCTTCGATCTTCTTTTCGTTGACCAGCTCGGCGATACGCTCTTGCAGCGTCTTTTTATTGACCTGGTAGGGAATGGCGTCGACCACGATGGCCTGACGGTTGCCCTTTTCCATGTCTTCGAAATGGACCTTGGCGCGCATCACGACACGGCCGCGACCGGTGCGGTAGCCCTCACGCACGCCGGACATGCCATAGATGATGCCGCCCGTCGGGAAATCGGGCGCCGGGATGACCTCGATCAGTTCATCGACGGTGCATTCGGGATTGCGCAGACAATACAGACACCCGTCCACGACCTCTTGCAGGTTGTGAGGCGGGATATTCGTGGCCATGCCCACGGCGATGCCCGAGCTGCCGTTAACGAGCAAGTTAGGCAGGCGCGACGGCAGCAGGAGCGGTTCTTGCTCGCTACCATCATAGTTAGGTCCGAAATCGACGGTTTCTTGGTCGATATCGGCGAGCAACTCGTGCGCGATCTTGGCCAGGCGCACTTCGGTATAACGCATCGCCGCGGCGCTATCGCCGTCGATGGAACCGAAGTTACCTTGCCCGTCCACGAGCATGTAGCGCATGGAGAAATCCTGCGCCATCCGCACGATGGTGTCGTAGACCGATTGGTCTCCGTGTGGGTGGTATTTACCGATCACGTCACCAACGATACGCGCGGACTTCTTATATGCGCGGTTCCAATCGTTGTTGAGTTCATGCATCGCGTAGAGCACGCGTCGGTGCACTGGCTTGAGGCCGTCGCGCACATCTGGCAGCGCACGCCCCACGATCACGCTCATGGCGTAATCAAGGTAACTGCGGCGCATCTCTTCTTCCAGCGATACCGGAAGCGTCTCCTTGGCGAAGGAATCCATATATATAGCGACTGTTCGAGTAAGAGAACCCGGTTGGGTAAACGGGAAATTCTATCATCCGGGGCTCCAAGGCGGTTTTAGACGAGGGGATATCCCGGCAGCCCCCGTTACATCTGGTTATTAGCGCGCCCTGTTGCGCGAAACCAACATCGTAGACGCGCAAGACCAATTAAAAGCCTATATCCGGGCCATATGCCCCTCGTCAGGGGAGCCAAAGCGGATCAAATGCCTTAAGATTGTTTCCAGCACGCAGGAGACTCAGTAGCGATTCTTTGAACCCTTTCCGAGCATTGCTATACTGACCCCGTTTCCTGATATGCGGCGGGGATTCGCTGCGAGTCACTTATCCAGCTTCAAGCTCAACGAGGAGAAACATGAACAAACCCTCCAAATTCGCTCTGGCGCTCGCCTTCGCCGCCGTTACGGCTGCCGGTGCTGCATCCGCGCAAACGGTGGACAACTGGCGTAATCCGTTTGGCGACGTGTGGATGAACGGTACGAACGAACTGTGCTGGCGCGATGCCTTCTGGACGCCGGCCACCGGCATCCCGGGCTGCGATGGCGTACCTGTTGCCCAAGCTCCGGTTGCCAAGCCGGCTCCGATGGCAAGCAAGGTCGTGTTCAACGCTGACACGTTCTTCGACTTCGACAAGTCCACCCTGAAGCCGGAAGGCCGTCAGTTGCTGGATCAAGTTGCCCAGCAAGCTCAAGCCATCAACCTCGAAACCATCATCGCTGTGGGCCACACCGACTCGATCGGTACGGAAGCCTACAACATGGGTCTGTCCGAGCGCCGCGCCGCTTCGGTTAAGGCCTACCTCGTGAGCCGTGGCATCGACCCGAACCGCATCTACACCGAAGGCAAGGGCGAAGCACAGCCCATCGCCTCGAACAAGACGCGTGAAGGCCGTGCCCAGAACCGTCGCGTGGAAATCGAGATTGTCGGTAGCCGCAGCAACTAATAGTTGACGCGCTAGCCGCTACAATGAAGGGCCTCGCTTGCGAGGCCCTTTTTTTCATTCCGGCCGCGGTATGTTGGCGGCTGGACCACCCAGGCGTGAACGCGCGCCCTAATGGTTGATGCCCATGACCGACTCCGCACCCGCTACCACTCGCCCCGCCGTTAACGCCAACCAGGCCGAATTGGATAAATTCGCCGCCCTGGCCGCTCGCTGGTGGGACCCTGAGAGCGAGTTCAAGCCGCTGCACGCGATCAACCCGCTGCGTTTGAACTGGATCCAGGAAGTCGCCGGCGCGCTGGCTGGCCGCACCGTGCTGGACGTAGGCTGCGGCGGCGGCATTTTGTCTGAAAGTATGGCCGTGGCTGGCGCCAAGGTCACCGGCATCGACCTGGCCGAGCGTTCGCTGAAAATCGCGCGCCTGCATGGCCTGGAATCCGGTGTGAAGGTCGAATACCGTGCCGTCGCGGTCGAAGACCTCGCCGTCGAGCAGCCGGGTCACTACGATGTAGTGACCTGCATGGAAATGCTTGAGCACGTCCCCGACCCCGGCTCCGTGGTGCGCGCCTGCGCGCAGCTGGTTAAACCGGGCGGATGGGTCTTCTTTTCGACGCTGAATCGCAACGTAAAGTCGTTTCTCTTCGCGATCCTGGGCGCGGAATACATTCTCGGCCTGCTGCCGCGTGGCACACATAGCCACGATCAATTCATCAAACCGAGCGAGCTCGCTGCGTCGGTACGCCAAGCCGGTTTGCAAGGCGTCAGCATGCGCGGAATGGAATACAACCCATTGACCAAGGTGTACAGCCTGTCCGCCGATACGTCGGTCAACTACCTGATGGCGACCCGCAAACCCGAATGAGCGCCCTAATACTTTTTGATTTCGACGGCACGCTAGCCGACACCGCCCCGGACCTCGTCGCCGCGGCAAACCGCCAGCGCACGCGCCGTGGCATGGAGCCGCTGCCGTACGAAGAACTGCGTCCCGTAGCGTCGCAAGGCGCGCGTGGGCTGTTACGCGTCGCGCTGGGATTTTTGCCGGACCATCCGGATTATGAAGCCGCCCGTCTGCAATTCCTGGCCGATTACGCCGCCGGGTCGACGCAGCATAGTCGGCTATTCCCGGGTATCGCGGAATTGCTGGCCGGCATACGCGAGCGCGGGCTGGCGTGGGGCATCGTCACCAATAAGGTGACGCACCTGACGCTGCCGATTGTGGAATTCCTCGGGTTGGACGAACACAGCGCCACCGTCGTATGTGGCGACACCACCGCGCATGCGAAACCGCACCCCCTACCCTTGCAGCACGCCGCACAACAGGCAGGCTTTCCCACGAACCGCTGTGTGTATGTCGGCGATGACCTGCGCGATATTCAAGCCGCGCACGCGGCGGGGATGCCTGCCGTTGCAGCCGCGTATGGCTATCTGGGGCAAGATGAAGATGTCACCACCTGGGCTGCCGATGCGACAGCCCAGGCGCCCGACGAACTGTGGGCCGCTATTGAACCGCTACTACCCAGCGACCTGCATTAACACCCGGCAATTCTCGCCACCCTTTACGGACCCCCATGAACAAGTTTGAACTTGAAAGAAACAAGGCCTATAAACTCGCCGGCCAATTGAAGCAGTCCGGCGTTTCTGGCCGCCTAGGCAGTGGGTCCGGCGTCGATCGCCGTGAGCAACGCAAACAAGATCAGGCCGCTGGTCTGGTGCCGTTTCCGTTGAAACTGACACAGGCGCAATGCGACCGCGTGCGCGCACTGGCGCAGGAGCGTGGCATTTCAACCAACGAGCTGGTGGCTGAACTGCTGCAAAAGGCGTTGGACGCCTGACCATGCACATCTGGGTCGACGCCGACGCCTGCCCGGCCGTGATTAAGGACATCCTGTATCGCGCCGCACAGCGCTGGCAGATTCCGTTGACGCTGGTGGCGAACCAGATGCTACGTACGCCACCATCCGCGCTGATTCGTGCGGTGCAGGTGCCGCGCGGTTTTGATGTGGCTGACGCATATATCGTCCAACACGCGGCGGCGGGCGATCTGGTCATTACCGGAGATATCCCGCTGGCTGCCGAGGTTCTGCAAAAAGGCGCCATGGCGCTCAATCCGCGCGGTGAACGCTATACGCCGGAGACGATCAGCGAGCGCCTGACGATGCGCGACATGATGGAAGAATTGCGCGCCAACGGCATCGACACGGGCGGATTCTCGGCGTTCAGTCAGGCCGACCGAAAATCGTTCGCGAATCAGCTCGATACCTTGCTCGCGCGCCAATCGCGTCTGGCGGCAAAGCCCGCACAGTAAGTCCTACGGCTCGGCCATGCGAAAATCATGCGCCTCCGGTCTCGCCCCTGGCCTAGGGGCGGTAGGCCAATCCCATTTTCCGCTTTATGTCTGACTCACTCGCTCCCTCCCAGCCGTCCGTCCGTGTTGCCATTATCGGCGGTGGCCCCGCCGGCCTGATGGCTGCCGAAACGCTTGCACGCCACGGCGTGCTGGCTGATATCTACGACCGTATGCCATCGGTGGGGCGCAAATTTTTGCTGGCGGGCCGCGGCGGGCTGAACTTGACACACAGCGAAGCCGCCGAGGCTTTCGAAAGCCGGTTTGGGGAACGGCAAGCCAGGGTGGCAGACTGGCTGCGGCGTATGGACGCCCAAGCAGTGCGTGACTGGGCACATGGACTGGGGATCGAGACCTTCGTCGGGACCTCGGGACGCGTGTTCCCGCGTGAAATGAAGGCCGCACCCCTACTACGCGCTTGGATCTCGCGCCTGCGCGCAGCCGGCGTGCGGTTTCATATGCGGCACCGCTGGATCGGTTGGGCCGAAGACGAACCCGCTAGTCCGGCGACTCTGCGTTTCGACACGCCTCAGGGTGAGTTGAAAGTATGCGCGGATGCAGCCTTATTTGCCCTGGGCGGGGCGAGCTGGGCACGACTGGGTTCTGATGGAACGTGGGTGCCCGGCCTGCGACAACAAGGCGTGGATGTCGCGCCGCTACGGCCGGCAAACTGCGGATTCGAGGCGAACTGGAGCGAGCATCTACGTCAACGCGGCGCCGGTCAACCGTTGAAATCCGTGGCGATGGCGCTGGACGTCGCCGGCGCGCCGGGCCCCTGGCGGCGTGGTGAGTTCGTGTTGACCGAATGCGGCATCGAGGGCAGTTTGGTCTACGCACTTTCCGCCCCCTTGCGCGATGCCATAGACGCACAGGGACAAGCCCGTGTTTGGGTGGACCTCATGCCGGACGTTTCTGTTGAAAAGGTGCTAGAACAGGTCGCCCATTCACGCGGCGCACGCTCGATATCCAGCCATTTGCAAAGCCGATTAGGGCTGAAGGGCGCAAAAAGCCTGTTGCTGCGCGAGTGCGCCGAGGCCGCTGCCTGGGCTGACATGGCGCTGCTGGCGCGCCGCATCAAGGCGTTGCCATTGCAGCTGACGCGCACGCGGCCCATTGACGAAGCGATCAGCAGCGCCGGTGGCGTCAAGCTCGAAGCCACCGCCGATGTACTCATGCTGTCCGCCCTGTCGGGCGTATTCTGCGCAGGCGAGATGTTGGACTGGGAAGCGCCAACGGGCGGTTACTTGCTGACTGCCTGCCTGGCTAGCGGCGTCACGGCTGCCGAAGGCGTACTCGCCTTTCTGGATTGAACTCCTCTGCGTCAGGAGTTGAACGTTCCTCCGCAGGGGTTCGACTCCTCTATGCCAGGTTGAACGCCGCTATATCAGCGCGCGTGCTCGTCTGGTTCTGCGCTTGACCTGCCCTGGCGTCCATTAATATGGACGCTATTCGCCGACGAGCGATGGGCCACGGTGGCCGCTGCGGGTCGGACTTCTCGGTCCACACTCAGGATACTTCAATGTCTATTTCCCACCTCACACGCGCTATCTTGACTGGCGCTGCCATAGCCTGTGCCATCGCAAGCGCCTCGGGCCATGCGCAATCGGCTGCGGCTATTGCAGGCGTGCCGACCATCACCGTGGGATTCGCCCCGGGCGGTGCGGCCGACACCACCGCGCGACTTTACGCGCAGGCGCTGCAGGATCAGGGTTTCGAAAAAGTGCTGGTGGATAACAAGCCGGGCGCCTCGGGGCGTATCGCGCTGAACGCCGTGAAAACCGCTGCCCCGGACGGCCTGACCATGTACCTGGGTGGATCTCCGCTCTTCACCCTGTTGCCGCTGACGTATCAGAATCTGAATTACGACGCGGACCGCGATTTGCGGCCCGTGGCGGCATTAGTCGAGATCCCCACTGCCGTGGTGGCGGCGGCCGACGCGCCCTACAACAATATCGTCGAATATGTGGAATGGGCCAAACGGCAGCCGAAGCCCACAACGCTGGGGCTCGCGACCTTGGGCAGTTCCGGGCACCTGGGCGCCCTGTCCTTGAATAAAAATCACGGTTTGCGCATCGAGCCCGTCGCATATCGGGGTGCCGCCCCCATGCTGATCGATGTGGCAAGCCAAGAGGTCTCGATCGGCTGGGATGCTGTGGCAAGCATGATGCCGCTGTATCAGGGCGGCAAGATCAAGTTCCTGGGCATCAGCGGCACCAAACGCTTGTCCACGCTGCCCGACGTGCCGACCATTGCCGAACAAGGCATCCCCGACTATCGCACCGCGACCAGTTGGTACGGTATCTATGTGCCGGCCGCCACACCCGATGCGACCGTCGCCGCGCTGGAAAAGGCTTTTATCCAGGCGTCTGAAGACCCCACTCTGCGTCAACGCTTGCTGGACAATGGACTGGTGGTCTCGCCCATGCCGGCCAAAGCCGTCTCGCAACGCATCGTGCAAGAGCGCGAAGCCGTGCGCCCCGTGGTCGAAGAATCCGGCATCAAGATGGATTGAACATGACGATATCCACCACGAACGATTCGATCTGCGCGATGACCGCCGCGCAATTAGCTCGCGCCATCCAGCGTAAATCGCTATCCCCCGTCGAAATCGTCAGCGCTGCGCTCGAGCGGGCGCATCGGCTGCAACCCGAGTTCAACTGCTTCATCACGATCTGTGGCGAACGCGCCATGCAGCAGGCGCGTCACGCCGAAGCCGATGTGATGTCGGGCCGCGAGCTGGGGCCGCTGCATGGCATCCCGTTCACGGTCAAGGATCTGGTGAACACCGCCGATGTCCGCACGACGTTCGGCACGTTGGCCTACAAAGACAACATTCCCGATCATGACGCGGTCAGTGTGGCGCGGCTGCGTGCGGCCGGGGCGATCTTGATCGGTAAGACGACCACGCCTGAATTCGGTTGCCAGTCACTGACGCGCAGTCCGCTATTCGGTCAGACCCGTAACGCCTGGAGTGCCGAGCGCACAAGCGGCGGCTCCAGTGGCGGCGCAGCCGTGGCGACCGCGCAAATGATCGCGCCGTTGGCCGTGGCATCCGATGGCGGCGGTTCGACCCGTATTCCAGCAGCGTGCAATGGCGTTGTCGGACTAAAACAAAGCCTGGGTGTAATTCCGCATAGCCAGGCCCAGGATGTGTACGGCAACCAGACTTACGTGACGCCCACGACACGCACGGTGGAAGACACCGCGATGATGTTGCAGGTCATGGCCGGTGAAGACCCCATCGATCCGTGGTCCATCGGGGTGAACCAACCCGACTATGTCGACGCGGTACGCACGGCGGACGACTTGAAAGGCAAACGCGTGCTGTATTGCGCCGTGCCGCCAGGACGCCCGATTGCCGCCGATGTCCAACGCGCCTTCGACGCGGCATTACAGCGCCTGCAAGCGCTGGGCGCGCAGCTTGAATCCTTTGACGCCACGGCCTTTAATATCGAGCCCGTCTGGCGCACGGTGAATCACACGGTGTGGCGAACACGGTTCATCGATATGGTGACGCGCGAGCCCGCACTATTTAGCGAGACATTCCGCCGTCAGGTGGAATCGGCGCAGGCGTTTAGCAGCGTGGACTATCAGCGAGCCATGTTCGCGCGATCGGCGCTGTTTCATCACGTGCAAGGCCTGTTGCAACGTGCGGATTTTCTGGTCACGCCCACGCTTTCGCGCACCGCGCTGCCGATAGATCAGGATCTGTTTCAGCCTATCGACATCGATGGTAAACCGTACGAGGATTTGCGGGCGAATTGGTTTCCGTGGACGATGGTGTTCAACATGACCGGACACCCGGCGATCAGCGTGCCCTGCGGCACGGCGAGCGACGGTTTGCCGGTTGGCCTGCAACTGGTCGGTCGATTCCGTCAGGATGCCGAACTGTTGCGCGCTGCGGCTGCGTTCGAGCGCGCAAGCCCGTGCGAGCGGCGTTATTTCTGCGGATGATCGCGGCGATAAAGAGCCCACTCTTCCATTTGTGTACCGTCGGGTAGCGTGCAGATGCCAACTTGGCCGGCCGGTCGATTCTCGATGGACAGCTTGCCGCCCTGCTCAGCACAGTACACCGACGCGGGGTTGGCCATCCCGACTGACGCTGGCGCTTGTTTGTCGCCCGTCGTACATCCCCCAAGCAGCAAAAGGCTTGCCGCGATACCCAGCCGTTTCATCACGAGCTCCAATCCAGTATTTAAAGCCGCAGTTTACTGGTCTCTCTGCCTCTGACATAGCATCGCCTGCCCGCCGTCAACGGCTCGTGCCATGCGTGAAAATCTCCACCAGATAATCGATCATGGCGCGCACTTTCACGGGTGCGCGGCGATCGTGCGGAAAGAGAACATACAGACCACCCAGATCCAACGGCGGTTGATCGAGATCGAGCGGCACCAGCTTGCCCTCGGCCAGTGCATCCGCGACGATGAAATCAGGCTGATAGATAATGCCCAGCCCGCCGATCGCGGCGGCCAGCAGTGCGTCGCCGTTGTTTGCAACCAGCGTGCCCTTTACCGGCACACGTAGCTCGCCCTGCCGCCCAAAAGACCAAGTGCCACGTCCTTGCGCGGACGACAAGGTATAGCTCAGACAGTTGTGCCCCGACAAATCGCTGGCGCGCTTGGGCGTGCCATGCCGTGCCAGGTACTCCGGCGCAGCGCACACGCGCATCGGACAATCGCCGAGCCGCCGCGCCTTCAATGAACTGTCGGCCAGATGACCAATACGAATAGCCAGGTCCCAACCACCTTCGCGCAGATCCTGTTGCGCATCGCTCAAACCCAGTTCCACTTCGACCTGGGGATAGCGCTGACTAAACGCCGGCAGACGCGGCGCGATGAACCGCAAGCCGAAGGACAGCGGCACATTCATGCGTAACTTGCCAACGGCCTCGGTGCGCTGAGCAGAGACGCCGAGCTCGGCCTCCTCCAGCGCCTGGACAATGTGCCGGCACGTTTCGAGATAGTCGACCCCCACGTCGGTCAGCGTCAGCCGGCGGGTGCTGCGGTGCATGAGCCTGACGCCGAGACGTGCCTCCAGCGCATCCAGATGCTTGGTCGCCATCGCGGGCGACATTGCCAGAGCGCGAGCGGCTGCAGACAGACTGCCCTGCTCGGCAGCGTGGATAAATACCCGCATGCTGGTGAATCGGTCGAGCATCAGTTAACACCAAGGATTGGAAGTCTTGTTCCGAAAAGGCATATTCCTTCTTCGAAAGGGTAAATATATAGTGATATCACATTAACCGATCAGCGATTCATCATGACCACCCCGACCCTTGCGCCCGGGCGCACCGCGCAACCCACACTGTTCATCCCGCATGGCGCCGGGCCCTGCTTCTTCATGGACTGGAACCCTCCCAATACGTGGGACCGTATGGCCGCGTATTTGCGGGGAATTGCCGCTACGCTGCCCGCGCGCCCCAGCGCGATTGTGTTGGTATCAGGACACTGGCGCACCAAGGATTTCAGCGTGACGGCCGGGGCGCACCCCGACCTGATTTACGACTACTCCGGTTTCCCCCCGTCCACCTACGAGCTGCAGTATCCCGCTGCGGGATCGCCTGCACTGGCGGAGCGCATCGCGGTACTCCTGTCGGCAGCCGGCTTGGAGGCTGAGCAAAATGCCGAACGCGGCTTTGACCACGGCATGTTCATACCGCTGAAGCTGATGTTCCCAAATGCGGATATCCCCGTTGTGCAACTGTCGCTGCGTCGCGATCTGGACCCTGCCGCGCACATTCGCGCGGGTGAAGCACTGGCTACGCTGCGCGACGAAGGCGTATTGATCGTGGGCAGCGGCATGAGTTTTCATAACATGCGCGGCTATGGCGACCCGCGATATACGGGCCCGTCGCAAGCTTTCGATGCGTGGCTGACGCAAGCGGTGCAGGCCGAGCCGGAACAGCGTACCCGCGCATTGTGCGATTGGAGCCAGGCGCCCCACGCCTACCATTGCCATCCCGCCGGGCAGGAAGAACATCTGATGCCGCTGATGGTGGTCGCAGGCGCTGCGGGGACAGACCGCGGATCCAAGGTGTATTCTGAAGTGGTTCTAGAAACACAGCTATCGGCCTTTCGGTTCGGCTAACACTTTGACGCGGCGTCTGTGCCCGCGTGCGTTTAGCACGGTCGTTGTCAGGTCGATCATCGATTCCATGCAATATAAACCACCGATATCGACTCCCTCTGCACCGTCGCGACGCGACGCGGCGCGACAACTGCTGCATGCCTCCCGCATCGCCGAAAGCGTGCGTCTTGGCAAGCAAGCCTCGCTGCGCAACTCGGCCCTGGCCGGCCTGCAGGCCGCGATCGCCGCGGGCATTGCGTTGGCGGCGTTTCAGCTTTCGCCCTGGTCGCATTTGATGGGCTTTGCGTCGTTAGGGGCGCTGGTCGCCTTGTTCGGGCGATTTGCCCCTACGCGCAGCCGCATTGCGATCGTGCTGCAATGCGCGTGTTGGCAAACCGTGGCCGTCGCGGCAATGTCGGCGACAGCATGGGCGGGCTGGTCGCACAGCGCGCAATTAATGTTGCTGGCAGTGAGTTGCGGCGCCTATCTCTTTATCTGTTTCAAAGGCAAGTTCGGCGCGCCGGGCCCGTTGATTTTCATATTTGCGGTAGGCGCGTCGATGACTGACACGCTGACGCTCGAACAGGTCGCACAGCGTACCGCGGCGACCGCTATTGCCGGGGCGTTTGCATGGCTCGTGTGCATACTGAGCGAGCGGCTGCGCCATACGCCCAATGACCGCCCTGGCCTGCCAGTGGAACCCGATGTGCCCATGAGTCATCTGTGGCGTATGACGCTGCGCATGGCATTGGCGGCGCTGGCAGTGGTGTTCATCGCGGACCATCTGGGGCTGCAATTTCCCGCGTGGGCGGCTATGGGCACGGTGGCCGTCATGCAAGGCAGACATCTGCACATCAGCATGCACCGCGCGCTGCAACGGATGGTGGGCACCGTGTTCGGCGCGCTGATCGCGTGGCTCTTGCTCGAGCAGGATCCTTCGATCTGGATTCTGATCGCAGCGCTGATGATGTTTCAGTTCTGCACGGAAGTCGTCATCGGATTTAACTATGGGCTGGCTCAGGCGCTGGTGACGCCGATGGCCTTATTGATGACCCACTTGGCCGCACCAAACGCCGCGATCACGACGCTCGCGCCAGAGCGTGTCGTGGATACGATGCTGGGCGCGATCATTGGGATGGTGGTGGCGCTGGCGCTATCAAGCATCGAAGACCGGCAAACGCTCGCGCTGCACCATCAAAGCGTGATGCCGCCGGATCGTCCGCGGCGGTAAGCGGCCATAAAAAAGGCGGCTTGCCGAATTAGCAGGCCACCTTTCGATCACCGTGTCCCGATCGATGTCAGGAACGCAGGCGCCCGCATAAGTACGCTACCGCGGCGACCACCGCCAGACTGGCGATCGGATTGGCTCGCACCATGTCCTTGGCGCAGACCAACGCGTTCTCGACAATATCTTGCCCGTCGCTCAGCGCTTCCTCGGCTTTCGCGCGGGTGGAGGCGGCTTTTTGAGACACGGTGCTCACGACCTCTTTGGCCCTGGCCGCGCCCTCGTCGATCAACTCTTCAGCTTTCTTTCCTGCATCGGGTGTCGTCATGAAATACTCCTGAGTGGGGTTGAAACGATAGTTTGATCATACCCGAGGTCGTGCGGAATGGCTGACTCCGAGAATCCGCAAGAAGTAACATTCGTGAGCGATTCTGCACTGCGGCTAGGACAGGTCTTTCTGGACAGGGAGCGCCTCGCCGATGGCGTAATAGTGCCCGCCGGCCACGTAGTGCAGGCTGCGTAGCGAGGAATCCGCCGATTCGAAAGCCCAGTGGCCGTCACGAAACACCCGGGTATCCGACCAGGCGCCCACGATCTCCCCGATGAATAAATCGTAGACCTGCTGGTTGTGCGGCTCCGGGATCAGCTTGCATTCAAGCCAAGCGGCACACCCTTGCACAAACGGCATATCACGCCCGTCGATATCGAACAGGCTTATCCCGCAATGTTGCAGCTTGGTGGGATCAGAAATCAGACTACGCGAGCCCACCGCACTGGTTGCAGACAATAAGGCCACCGTGGGAATCTGAATGACGAAACGACCGCTTTGCTCGATCAATGGCCGCGTGGCGGTGGCCTTGTCGATCACCACGGTTAACTTCGGAGGATCGAAATCCAGCGCGCACGCCCATGCCGCCGCCATCACGTTGGATACGCCCTCATGCGACGCCGACACCAGCACCGTGGGGCCATGATTGAGCAGCCGATGCGATTTAGGCAGAGGAACCGGAGAGAGATGGGACTGTTGCATCGTGACGTTAACTTGTTGGGAAAACGCGATGATAATCGGGTCGCCGCACGCAGGCATGAACGGCCGCCTTTGCATGATGGATCTAGAGACCAACGAAAAACGCGCCGCCTGGGCGACGCGTCGAGGTGAACACCAGCCTCCGGGCGCATCTGAGTGCGCCGATGCCGAGAGATGACAGCTCTCGACACCGGTTTGCCACGGCACGCGCGCGAGGGCGAGGCCCTACACACGCTTATTGCCGGGCCGCGCCAGGGCGTAGCACGAGGCTATCTCCCAACTCGCTCTCGACCTTTTCGCGGCTATAGGCCATCGGCACGTACTTGCCAGTTGCCCAGCCTTCCAAGAGATTCTGGTAGTACGGACTACGCGGGTCGGCTGATTGGCCCGGGGTATTTTGAATACGCGAATTATCCCAATTGCCCACGTCGATCACCTGACGGTAGGACGCGCCGCTGATCTGACGGAAATCCGACTTGCGGAACGTTGCGCGGTGAACGGTGTCATTGTCGCCGCTGACCGCGTAACGTGGCGTGCTCCAGGCCTTGGCCGTGTCCGGCGGCAGCATCTTTGCCAAGCTATGCTCGAACTGAATATGGTGCAGACGGCCCCATTCCCACTTGCTCGAGTCGTTGCCCAACATCGCGGTCAGCTTCTGCATACCGTCGCCCAACGCAGCCAACAACAGGGCATCGCGACCTTGTTCGGGGCGCGGACCAAAGGCCGCATCCGGCGTGGCGAGCTTCTCCAACACCTTGATGGTCTTCAGTTCCCCATAGGCCTTGTGCCCTTGCGCGGGCACGTATAGCTCGGTGACACGCTTGACCACCTCCGGCAGCCAGAACTCATACACGGTAGCGGCCTCGGAATCGACCTCGGTGCGTGCGTCCCAGTCTTTCAGCAGACGCAACCCCTCGCCCACCAACGGGTCGGTGGAGTTGAGCGATTTGGCATAGCCCGTGAGCGTGCGCGCGGGGATGGAGAGGTTATCGAACTGCAGCTTTTGCGAGGTCTCGAGGTCCAGGCCTTGCGCATCGGCCAGAACTTCGCGGATACGCTGCACGCGATACGGTTCGGCCCAGGTGCGGTTCGAAATATCCTTGTAGGGATAGTCGGCCGGCAGGTTGTATTCATTGGCCGTGGCGATATAGCCTTCCGGTGGATTGAATGCCTTGGGCAGCGCTTTGGGATCGAGGAATCCGCTCCATTCGAATTCGCCATTACCCGGCACCGGCAGCATTCCCGACCAGTCCGCGCGTGGACGAATCGGGGCTATGCTGCCACCGAACCAGCCGATGTTGCCGTCCACATCGGCATAGACCATGTTCTCGCTAGGCGTGTAGTGGCGTTCCATGCCGGCGACGAATTCATCCCAGTTCTGGGCTTGATTCAAGCGCAGGCTGGCGAGATAAGCCGCAGTCCCCGGATACTCGAGATAGGCAGCGCGTAGCGCATACGCTTTATGAGTTGCGGCATCCTCATGGATCACCGGACCGTGACGGGTGAACTTCAATTGACGCGTGACGGGTTGCTGACCGCGCACGTCGATGGTTTCGTTAAGTGTACGCATATCCTCCCAGCCGCCGCGATAGCGATACTGGTTGGGATTGGCGGGATTGGTTTCGTAAACGTAGAGGTCTTCTTCGTCCGCGAACGCGAAAATCGTCAAGCCGAACGCGATGCGTTCATTGTGCCCCATCGATACGCCGGGCAGCGCGGGCTCGCCAGCGCCGATCACATTCCAACCGGGAGCATTCAAATGGACCATGTAGCGCAATGAGGGCATGGCGATGGATCGATGGGGATCGCCCGCCAGGATAGGCCGTCCAGACGCGGTGCGCTGCCCGGAGATCGTCCAGTTATTGCTTTCATATCGCGGGGCCATGGCATCGAAATCCGGATCCAGCGATGCCATCAGATTCGCGGACAGTGTATTGGCCAGGATTTCGCGTTCTTCCGCAGCCAAGGGGCTGCGCGGGAAATCCGATGCCTCGAACTTCTGCCCATCGCGGGCGAGCTTGTAGTTTGCCAGTACGGCGTCGCTGATCTGGGCCACGTTCAAACCGGCGGGCACTTGCAACGCAATGGGCGGCTCATAGACCCCAAGCGCCTGCACATTGTTCACACCCAGCGCCGCGATTTGCTGAGCCAGCTTCACCTCCGCGGTCAGGTTCCGGGTCAGGCCGTAGAGACGGATCAACGAAGTTTCGGGGCTCCAGTAGCCGGGCTCGGTGCCTGTGAGCTTGAACTCTGGCGGCATTTGATCGGGGTTGGCTTTCACCCAATCGACATAGGCGTTGATCCCTTGCGCGAACGCGGTCAGGATCGCCTGACCGTCGGGGTGATAACTGGCGAACTCGGTCTGCAAGTCACCACGATACAAAAACAGTCGCGCTGCACGGTCCTGTTCGATAAAGCGCGGGCCGAACTGCTCGGCCATCTTGCCTTCACCTTGACGGCGCCAGAGGTCGAGCTGCCACAGCCGGTCGCGTGCCGCGCTGAATCCTTGCGCAAAGAAGAGATCGTTTTGATTCTGCGCATAGATATGCGAGACACCGTATTTATCTCGCAGTATTTCGACTGGCTGCGACAACCCCGGCATATCAAGGGTGGCTTGTTTGTCGCCTCCCGTGGAGGCGCAGCCTCCCAACAGCGCCACCAGTCCACATGCCAGCCATGTAGAGACCTTTTTATTCAACCTACGCATTGCCCCTCTCCCAGTAGTTGCCGAACTTCCCTCTCCCGGCAAACGTGACGACAAAACAGGCTATCGAGATATAACGGTCGAATGACACTCTACGCCTGGACTGCGGCCCCTATCAAGTCTTCGATCTTCACGGGCAAGTCTCTGACGCGTACGCCCGTTGCGTGATAGACGGCGTTCATCACGGCGGCGGCAAACCCGGCCAGGCCAATTTCGCCGATACCGCGCGCGCCCACCTCGTTCCAGACGACATCGGGGTAGTCGAGAAATGACACGTCGATCTGCGGTGCGTCGGCATGCGTGGCGACCAGGTAATCCGCGAGGTTGCTGTTTACGGGCGCGCCGGAGCGATGGTCGTAATGGGTTTGCTCAAGCATCGCCATGCCTATGCCCATGATGATCGCGCCTTCGATCTGGTTACGGCCAGTGCGCGGATTCAGGATTCGACCGCCATCAATGACGGTGACCACCCGCTTGACGCGTAGGCGTGCCGTCGCGGCATGCCAAGCGACTTCGACGAAGTGAGCCCCGTATGAGGCGATGGAGTATTTTTTCTTCGCGTCCGCGCCGGTATCGGCCTGCCCCTCGCCCGCGACACTGACTACGCCGGCATCCGTCAATATCTCTGCCACAGGGACGCCGGGGTCGTTCTGATCGTGCTTTAGCGCGAGACGTCCGTCACGCATGACCAGATCGTCAGCAGATTTCCCTGCGTACGGTGCGTCCTTTTTAGTGGCCAGTTTGATGGCGGCCCGCACGGCTTTACGGGTGGCGGACAGCGCTGCCGGCACAATAGACGCGGTGGCCGCGGAACCGCCGGACACGGGGCCGGGTGGCAGTCGCGTATCGCCCAGCCCCACTTCAATACGATCAAGGGGGATGCCGGTCTCGGCACTGAGTAGCTGGGCAAGGATGGTGTATGTGCCCGTGCCGATATCCTGTGTGGCGCAGAGTATTCGCGCCGTGCCGTCAGCGTGTAACGTCACGCGGACTTCGCTAGGCATGCGCATCGCAGGCCACGTACAGGCCGCCATGCCCCGGCCCAGTACTTCGTCGCCCTGACGCATCGTGCCGACTTCGGCCTGGCGACGGTGCCAGCCGAAACGCTCAGCGCCTTGCTCCAGACATTCGCGCAGATGCCGCGAAGAGAAAGGCAAATTCTTGCCTTCGTCATGATCGGGCTCGTTTTTAAGCCGCAGCTCGATGGGGTCCATCTTCAACGCCCAGGCTAGCTCGTCCATCGCGGATTCGAGCGCATACATGCCGGGCACGGCGCCCGGCCCGCGCATGGAGGTGGGCGCACCGACGTGGCGCCTCGGCATGCCCCAACACACCGACAAGTTAGGCGTGCTGTACATGCGCGGCGTGGGCTCGCCACAACCCTCGCGATAATCGTCGCGTATCGACGCCTGGCTCAGGTAATGGTGCTGTATCGACACCAAGCGCCCATCCTGCGTAGCGCCCAAGCGCAGATGCTGGCGCGTATAGGGACGATGGCCCGCGCTGTGAAAAGTCATGGCCCGGCTGATGACGACTTTGACGGGTAGGCCGAGCATGCGGGCCGCCACGGCTGCCAGCAGTGAATGCGGCCACGGCCAGAGCTTGCCGCCAAATCCCGAGCCCAAATAATGCGAGATCACGCGCACGTTTTCGATGCCCATACCGAGCATCTGGGCGATCACGTCACGCTGGTTGACCACGCCTTGCGTGGCATCATAGAGCGTGAGGGTATCGTCATCGTAATGCGCGACACACGCATGCAACTCGATGGAGTTATGCGTTTCGACGGGCGTTGAGTACACCGCATCTATACGTACGGCTGCCTGCGCAAAGGCGCTTTGCGCATCGCCTCGCGTGCTTTCCGTGTTGGGGGTGTCTTCGTCTGCGGGTGGCGAGACATCGGGTGATTGCGCGTCATAGGTCACTTGGACCGCATTCGCCGCTGCCTGCGCCTGCTCGTAGGTATCTGCCACGACAAAGGCGACATACTGTCCGTAGTATCGAACCTGATCGTCATCCAGTGGCGGGCGCCTTTCGTCAATCGAGCCGCTGGCGGCACGGTACAGCGGTGGGCGGTTGCCATGATGCAGCACCACGCGCACGCCCGGCATGGACTCCGCGCGAGCGGTGTTTATCGACACCACGCGTCCGTGCGCGATGGTGGCGCATACCGGCATGCCATATACCATCCCGGGCAAATTAAAGTCCGCTGTGTAGCGCGCTGCCCCGCTTACCTTGACGGGGCCGTCGATGCGGGCATAAGGACTTCCAATCGCCTCCGGATTGGCCAGTTGAGCTTGAGCCATGATGCGCTTCCTCTTATTGCGGTGGCAGGGCGGTGGACAGGGTATGCACGAGACAGCGCCGCGCCAGCTCGATCTTGAAGCCGTTCTCGCGATAGGGGATGGCGTCTTGCAAAGCGGCCTGCGCGGCCTGCTCGTAAAGCGACCGCGTGGGGACTTGATGCAACAACACTTGTTCGGCCTGCGGGCTATGCCATGGGCGCGTCCCGACCCCACCCAGGGCAATGCCGGCCTTCGCGATACGGCCATCGTGGACTTGCAGCACGACGGCGGCCGAGGCCAACGCGAATTCGTAAGAAGCCCGATCGCGCAGTTTGATGTAGCAGCTATGCGTGCCCTCGCCCAGCGGTGTCAAGCCGACATAGGTGATCATCTCGCCGGGCTCCAGCACCGTTTCCCGATGAGGGGTGTCGCCCGGCAACAAATAGAACTCCCGAATCGGGATGGCGCGCTCTCCGGCCCGATGCTGCACATGCACCGTGGCGTCCAACGCCATCAGCGCAACGTTCATGTCAGAAGGATTACTGGCGATGCAATGTTCGCTGGTACCCAATACCGCCAAATTGCGATGGTGCCCCTCAATCGCATCACAACCCGTGCCAGGCTCGCGTTTATTGCAGCGCGCCGCACGATCGCGGAAATACACACAGCGAGTGCGCTGCAGCAAATTGCCACCGGTCGTCGCCATATTGCGTAGTTGAGGCGAAGCGCCGGATAGCAGCGCTTGGGATAGCACCGGATACCTATCGGCAATATGCGCATCATTCGCCAGGTCCGCGTTGCGCACGAGCGCACCAATCAACGTTCGGCCATCGGGCAGTTGCTCGACCCGGTCCAGGCCTAAGCCATTGATATCGACAACATGCGAAGGCGTCTCGACATCGAGTTTCATTAGATCAATGAGCGTCGTTCCACCCGCTAAAAAACGTATCTGGTGCGCGTGCTCCTGCGCCAAGCGCAGCGCGGCATCGAGATCGTGAGCACGCGTGTATTCAAAACTATGCATGGCTTTTCCCTTTGGTACGCACGTCTTGAATCGCGGCCACAATGTTCGAGTAGGCACCGCAGCGGCAGATATTGCCGCTCATCATTTCGCGGATGTCTGCATCGCTATCGCCACACGGTTCTTGGAGCAAAGCGGCCGCGGACATGATCTGCCCGGCCGTACAGTAGCCGCATTGATAGCCGTCGTGCTCGACAAAAGCGGCTTGCAAAGGGTGCAGCGACTCTGGGCCACCCAGGCCCTCAATGGTGGTGATCTTCTGCCCTTGCACCGAGATGGCCAATACCAAGCAGGCATTGACGCGGCGGTCATCCACGTGCACCGTACAGGCACCGCACTGACCGTGATCACAGCCTTTTTTGGTGCCCGTCAGGGTTAGCTTTTCGCGCAAGGTGTCTAGAAGCGTGGCGCGTGGATCCACCGTCAATGTCCGAGCCTCGCCATTGACGTGGAGCGTGATCGGAATGTTTTGTTCGGAGACTGATGTGGGGGAAACGAGTACCGACATGAGGGAGCTCCGGCTGGCTAGAGTTGACTGGCAGCCGGCAGCAAGTTGCGTTCCTACATTATCGATAGCACCCGACAGGTTCCCCTGCACGCGGTGGTGGACGATAATAGACCGAGGAATCGCAGGCGAATCGCGCCTTCGGCATCCTGCTAATGACAACCTGACTTTTTATAAATATGAGAATAGAGACACTTGCCGTCCATGCCGGTTACAGCCCCGATCCCACGACCAAGGCCGTGGCGGTCCCCATCTATCAGACAGTCGCCTATGCGTTTGACAACGCTCAGCACGGCGCGGATCTGTTCGATCTGAAGGTCCCGGGCAACATCTATACGCGCATCATGAACCCCACGACCGACGTGCTGGAAAAGCGCGTCGCGGCGCTGGAGGGCGGTATCGCGGCGCTAGCCGTGGCGTCTGGCATGGCCGCCATCACGGCCGCGATTCAGACCTTGGCCGAAGCTGGCGACAATATCGTCAGCGCCAGCACCTTGTATGGCGGCACGTACAACCTGTTCGCTCACACCTTTCCCCAGCAAGGGATCGAAGTACGCTTTGCCGACCCCCGCGATCCGGCGAGCTTTGGCGCGTTGATCGACGACAAGACCAAAGCCGTATTCATCGAGTCCATCGGGAACCCGCTAGGCAACGTCACCGACATCCGTGCGCTAGCCGATGTGGCCCACGCGCATGGCGTGCCCCTGATCGTGGATAACACGGTGCCTTCGCCCTATCTGCTGCGCCCGTTCGAACACGGCGCCGATATCGTGGTGCATTCGCTCACGAAGTATCTGGGCGGACACGGCACCAGCGTAGGCGGGGCGATTGTCGATAGTGGCAAATTTCCCTGGGCCGAACACAAGGAACGGTTCAAGCGACTCAATGAGCCAGATGTCAGCTACCACGGCGTGGTCTACACCGAAGCCCTTGGTCCAGCCGCCTACATCGGCCGTGCGCGTGTCGTCCCGCTACGCAATATGGGCGCCGCGATCTCGCCGGAGAACGCCTTTCAGATCTTGCAAGGCATCGAGACGCTGGCGCTGCGCATGGACCGTATTTGCGACAACGCCCAGAAAATCGCCGAAGCCCTGCAAAAACATCCCAAGGTGGAATGGGTCCGCTATGCCGGGCTGAAGGATCATCCGGATCACGCTATCGTCCAAAAGCAGTCTGGCGGGCGCGCATCGGGCATTCTGTCGTTTAGCCTGAAAGGTGATGGCGGCCGTGAAGCCGGCGCGCGATTCCTGGATGCGCTCCAACTGTTCACGCGTCTGGTCAACATCGGCGACGCAAAATCACTGGCCACGCACCCGGCGTCGACCACGCACCGTCAGCTGAATGCGCAGGAGCTCGCCAAAGCGGGGGTCACAGAAGGCATGGTGCGCCTGTCCATCGGCATCGAGCATATTGATGATCTGATGGAAGATTTGGAGCAGGCGCTCAGCCAAGTCTGATCGTGATGAATCAGGACCTCGCCGTCGAGAGGTCTGGCTAGCGGTTGATTGACATCAACCGCTAGCACCTTCGTAGATGACGCCGGGTCCTGGCTACGCAAAACCCCTCGTTTTCAGGGCGCTTTGCGATACTGCACAAAGCCCGGACGATCCGCGATGCGGTCGTATAACTGCATCGCGGTATGGTTGCTCTCGTGCGTCAGCCAATACACCCGAGGCGATTGCTTCTCCCGCGCCTGGGCGTACACATGCTCGATCAACGCCCTGCCATGGCCCGTACCCCGCAGCTCCGGATCGACGAACAGATCTTGCAGATAGCAGTAATCGCCCTCGGTCCAGCAGGATCGATGGAATATCCAATGCACCATCCCGACAGCGCGACCCTCGTGAAACGCCAAGGCAGCGTGCATGGGTTCATCAGGGTTTAGAAAACGATTCCAGGTCTTGGCGGTGACGTGTTCCGGGATTTCAACGTTGTAAAACGTCTGGTATCCCTTCCAAAGCGGCAGCCAAGCTTCGAAATCGTGCTCGGTGATCGGGCGAATATCCATAGTGGTTTAAGCGTCAACAAAAGTTATACGTACGCGCATCATACTAAAGCCTAGAAGCGCATTCCCAACAGCATCTGCACCGAACGATCGTTATAGCGATCGCCCAAGCGTTGCCGCCATGCCGCGCGCAGCACCATGCCTTCCTGGGTCTCAATATCCATGCCGATGCGATACTCACCAAACACCGATGGCAGCGCTTGCGACAGGCGGAAACTATCGCCGGTGTGGTCGACCTTCAGTCGAGCGTGCGTGGACCAGTCGTTATCCGGCATCCAGTTGACGCCCACGCTCATGTAGGGACGTAGCGACAAGCCAGCGGTTTCGATACGCCCCCCAAATTCGACCGAGGGACTGATCATGGCACGCACATCACTTGCGCCATCGAATGCCAAGTTAAACGCGCCACCGCCCTTTTCCGAGTATGAAGGCACCCGCTGATAGATCACATCGACATCCATCGAGGGCTTGACGTAGTAGTCGCCCATCTGATGTGTGTAGGCACCTTGCAAGCGCAGCGCGGCGAAGTAGCTATTCCAATCGGAATGCGGCTGCACGATTCCATCGACCGTGCGGATCGCGCGCTGCGTATCGTAGGAACCGCGCCCCGCGCTCACCGCAGCCGCGTATGACCAAGGACCGTGGATCTTCCGCAGGAACGCCACACCACTGATGTTGTGTCCCGAGGTCTTTAACGGCGTATCAATCGCCTTACCGTTGACATCCTCATACGAGACGCCACCGCCAGCCACCCAGCCATTGCCCAAGGGGCGTTGACCACCGAACATATAACGGACCGAACGATAGTCAAAGCCGGAATCATGGTGACGCGATCCGCGGTTGAGCCAATTGCCCTGAATGTCGCCCCAGAAACACGCCTGCTCTTGCGCATCGGCCTGGGTGTTATCGACCGATGGACAAGCCATCGAGCGATTCAGGAACATACGATTGGCCAAAGGCACGATCGCGACGGGCGCTTGAATGGCATCGTTAGCAATTTGATCCAGGACATCCGCATAGGCCTGGGTATCTCGGGCCTCGGCGACCGTGTCAAAGACAGGTGCGTACTCGGCACCAGGCGGTGTGGCGCCGTCGCTGCGCGCAGCGGAACCAGAAGGTTGTGACGCTAACGCGGTTTCGGCCGTTGTCCATTTACGGCCCAGATAGCGAGCCACCTCGACCTGCTCCTCCGACAGCTCGGCGGCATTGCGCGTGAAATCCGCACTGATGCCCACCAACAGCGTATTGCCCTCTCTGATGAGCGGATACTCGAAAACCTCGGACTTCTCGACAGTAAAACCATCTGCCAACGTGAGGCTCTTGCGCGCGTCGAAGACCTGCACAGGCTCACTCGGCATACGGTTACGGCCCCCCACGTTGAGTGTGCCATCCAGATACGCGGTACCCCCGACGGTCAAGACATCTGCCTTGCTCAGCCTGAAGTCGACCTTGGGTTCGAAAGTACCTGTGGCCTCTTGCCTGAAGTCGCCTCTGACAAAAGTCGTCGCCAGGTCTCTGTTGCCGCCGACCTGCAGCAAACCGTGGTTCGTCAGCAACCCCGGCGCGATCGTATACATATCGCCCATGCTCAACGCCATGGTTTCGCCGGTCTTGATAATGCCGTAGTTGTTGACCACACCAGGCAGATCCTGATTAAGAAGCACTGACCCCTGCAGCGTGCCGTAGTTGTCAATCTGGGTGGTCTGCTCGTAGGTCGTCGATCGCACGGCGACGCGAGACAACGCGCGCACTGTCGCGCCAGTGCCGATAGTGATGCGGTTGTCTTTGCCGCCCGACAGCTCGATCCCCGCGGCTTTACCCGATCCGCCCAACACGAAGCCATTGTCTTTGACGTTGATCGTGATCGAATCGGCCTGCGACCCGAGACTCTGTGCAAAGATGGCCGACGAGTTCGCGCCCATGGCCTGAATCGTACCGCCCACATCCACGGTGATCGGTCCACCACTGCCCGTACCCTCATGGCCGGCGCGGCCTGCCAGGTCATCAACCAGCCCACCGCCGCCGCCAATGCTTTGCACAAAAACGCCGGGTGCACCGGCGCCGCTCGTGTTGATCAAGCCGTCAACGCGCACGTTCACCGCCGCGCCATTACCAACACCCGCGTTTTTACTGGTGAGCGTGGCCCATTGGGGGCCCTGCGTGGTCACGCCATTCCAGCCGGTGTAGACATACCCGCCTCCGCCGCCGATGCTCTGCGCCAGGATGCCGTACGCGCCGTCACCCAAGGTGGTGATGCTGCCCGTTCTGTCCATCCCGATGTCAATCTTGTTGGCATCACCATTACCTGCGGTCTTGGCATTGAACGTGGTCTGGGGCGACGAATCTCGCACACCAAAGATCCGGGTCACACCGCCGCCACCGCCTATGCTCTGCGCCAGGATCCCGTGCGCGGCATTGCCCGCTGTCTGGAGCGCGCCATGCTGACTGATGCGAACCTCGCCCGCCGCCCCGGTTCCGCCGCCGAGTTCCAACTTGGCCCGTTTGATGCCCTCCTGATAAACGGCGTGCGTCATCCCGCCGCCACCGCCCAGGCTCTGTGCCAAGACGCCGACACCGCCCTCGCCGAGGGTCACGACGTTTGAGCCAGCCGCATTGGTCGCTTGTACCAGGCCGCCGGGGCCGCTGGATCTCGACGCACCCGACAATGCCAGGGTCGCGAAATCGATTTTGACTTTCGTGTCGTAGTCCTTGATGGTCGTGCCGACGCTGGTGCTACCGCCCACGCCGCCACCGCCTCCCACGCTTTGTAGCCGCACGGCGTCGCCGAACTTTCCCGTGGCTTGAATCTGGCCACCCGCATCCTGCGTCCAGGTCACATTGCCGCCGCGACCGGCGGCTCCGCCGCTGCCGCCAACCGCCAGCGAGAGTTGATGAACCGGCGTGATGGCAAGACGGGACGTGGTGTAGGACGCCGTGGCCGCGCCACCCGTGCCGCCCCCGCCGCCAATACTTTGCACAACGGCGCCAGCGTGGGTATCGCCCTGAGCCAGAATCGTGCCGCTGTTGGTGACCTTGACCTCGCCACCATCGCCTCCGGTGCCGCCGCTACCGCCAATGGTCGTGGCGAGCGACCAGCCTTGCGGTGGGCCCTTCCATTCAATTATGGCATCTACGCTATCGGCCGAGACGCCTGCGCTGACCAACCCCGCGGCGCCACCGCCACCCCCAATGCTTTGCGCCACCAATGCGTCACCATTGGCAGTCTGGATAGTGCCGCTATGGGCGATTGTGACTTTGCCGCCATGCCCGGCCGTGCCACCAGCCCCGCCCAACGCCAAACCGAGACTCAGCTTGGCTGCGCCCTCACCCGCTTCGCTGGAACTGGCAATTCCCCCGCCGCCGCCGATACTTTGAACAAGCAGGCCAGTGCTCTCGCGACCCAGCGTTTGTATCGTGCCGTGCTGGTTGACGGTCACATCGCCCGCTTCGCCCCCTTTTCCTCCCTTTCCACCCAATGACAGGGCTAAGGAAAGATCACCACCGGGCGCGGAAGCGGAACTGGTGCCGCTACGGCCACCGCCGCCGCCAATACTTTGGACGATCATGCCCACGCTTTGCCTTCCGTGCGTGACGACTGTACCGGCATTGGTGGCCGTGACAGCGGCTCCGACGCCACCTTCGCCGCCGTCACCGCCCAAGGAAATGGAGAGCGCCCCTTTATAGCTAGGTTTCGCTGGCTCGGGCGAAGGCTCGGGGTCCGGCATGGGATAGGGAGGCGGTGCGGGCCAGGGCGGGAAATCCTTATCGCCCAACGAGGACCCGGCGCCCCCGCCACCACCCACGCTTTGCACCAGGACACCATCGCTGGCAATTCCCGAGGTTACGATGGTGCCACTGGCAGCCTGCGTCAATGATACGGTTCCCGCGTTGCCCCCGTCGCCGCCCTTGCGACCGATCACGATGGCCACTCTGCCGTTGTCAGCACGGGTGTCACCGTGCGTCAATCCACCAGCCCCGCCGCCGCCGCCAATGCTTTGAGCAATCAGACCAATGGCGCCATTGCCGGCCGTGGCTATATCGCCCGAATGCCTGACCTCCACCGCACCGCCATCGCCGCCGCTACCGCCTTTGCCGCCGATAGACAGCACGCCCGCAAAACTGGTCGCGCCGTAGGCGACTGCACGCGAGGCGGCACCGCCGCCGAGACCGCCGCCTCCGCCGATGCTTTGGGCCAGCAAGCCCGTGGCGTGCTCACCCTGCGTCTGGATCACGCTCTGGTTGTCGACCTTGACTTCGCCGCCCGAGCCGCCGTTACCTCCACTGCGGCCAATAGAGATCGCCAGCGACACGTCATACCCGGTGGAAGCGGAAAAACTGAATGCGCGGGCCGTGCCTGCGGTGCCGCCTCCGCCGCCGATACTTTGTGCAATCAGCCCGCGTGCCCCATCACCCGCCGTGCGGATTTGCTCCAGATTCGTCGCTTGGACCGCGCCACCGGCGCCGCCATTACCGCCGGCACCGCCCACGGCAATGGCGGCGCTACCGGAATATTTCGGCGAGACCGACATGGCGATCGCCGCGCCAGCCCCGCCAGCGCCGCCGCCCCCACCGATGCTCTGCAGTAACGCACCATGCGCGTCATCGCCACGGGTCGAGATGCTGGCGCGGTTAGTCAACCTCACGGAATCGCCGTTCCCGGAAGCGCCACCCGAACCTCCAACACTAACGCTGAAAATGGTAACGCCAGCCCCGGTCGAGTTACCGCCAATACCGCCACCGCCGCCCACCGACTGGGCGAGCAATCCAACTGCTCCCTTGCCTTGTGTGTCGATGACGCCGTCGGTGTCCAAGGAGACCGTCCCGGCATTTCCCGCCGCAGCGCCGTCGCCGCCCAGCGATTGCAGATAGAGATGCAAGCCCAACGTTGTCGCCGTGCCGGCGTCACCGCCGCCGCCGCCAATGCTTTGCGCGACGACGCCCATGGCGTCATCGCCCTTAGTGATGATTGCGCTGGACTTGTCCAAGGCGAGGTTGATGCGACCACCACTGCCCGCTACGCCGCCTTTACCGCCTACACCTATGGTCGCACCTATGCCCACGGCGAGGGAACTCGCGCCCGCGCCACCCCCGCCGCCGATACTTTGTGCGTGGATTCCGTAGCCGAGTTCTCCGTGCGTCGTGATGGTGGCCGAGTTATAGACGTTGACCGACGCGCCGTCGCCACTGGACTTACCATCGCCACCAATGGCCACCATGCCGGTCACGCTGCCGCCGTTACCGCCGCCACCGCCGATGCTCTGTACCAGCATGCCTTTGGCGGCTTTACCCTCGACCGTGACATTGCCCAGGTTGGATACTTGGACGTCCCATCCGTGCGCACCCGGACTATTGGCCTGCGGGTCTCCGCCCAGCATGGCCTGGCCCGCGGCCGTCTGCTGGCCACCTGCCCCACCGACACTCTGCGCGAACAGGCCGTGGCTGCCCTCGCCTTTCGTGTGGATGGTGCCAAAATTCCTGAGCTCCACCGTACCGCTGCGGCTATTCGCCCCGCCATGTCCGCCTACCGACCAAAATCCCAGGCCGGACCCGCCATCGCCCGCCGCGCCGCCAAGGCTCGCAGCGTACAAGCCGTGGGCGTCTCTGCCAGTCGTCTGGATATTGGCTTCGCTGATCAGGCTGACCTTCCCCCCATTGCCGCCGGAGCTGCCATCGGCACCCGGGGAATAAATTATCCCACCCTTACCGCCATTACTGCCGCCACCACCCCGGCTCACAGCTTGCACGCCGGTGGCTTCCTCGCCCCATGTCGTGATCGACGCGCGGCTGCCTAACCAGACCGATACATCGCCGCCGTCACCGCCGGACCCTGCCATCCCGCCCCGTGCCAGAGCGGACCCACCGCCCCAAAACCCCGAACCGCCATTGCTTTCGGCCAAGACCCCGGTGGATGCAGCGCCGGCGGTTTCGATCCTGACGCCATCCAAGTTCGCCCGGACATTGCCCCCGTTGCCCCCGGAGCCTCCGTCCGCGCCGTTAAGCCAGCTTGTGCCGCCGACACTGCCACCGGCGCCCCCCGCGCTGCGCGCGACTAAACCCGAAGCGGCGTAACCCATCGTCGAAATCTCGCTGACCGTGCCGCCTGATTGCGCGGTCAAATCTGCCAGTACATCGCCACCGTTACCGCCCGTGCCTCCATGGCTTTTGGTGGTCTGAATAATTCCGCCAGCGACCGTCCCGCCTGCGCCGCCTTCGGAACGCAATGTGATGGCGGCTCCTGACGACTCCACCCGACCGCTAAATTGCGCCTGCACCCGGTTGGCGTTGCCGCCATTACTCCCAGACCAGCGAATGCCGACGGCTTCATAGCCACTATTGCCTTCGCCGCCGCGGCTCAACGCCAAAATGCCAGCGGTTTTCGAGGCCTGCCCCTCGACGACTGCGTCCTTGGCATTGAGCGTAATGGCGCCTGCCGCCCCCCCGCCTGCGCCGCCCTTGCGGCGCGAACCGGCGTCGCCGCCCGACGACACCAGCTCCGCCGCATAGCCAAATGCGGTGTTGTTGGCAATGCGCCCTTGCAACGAGAGGTTTACTGCACCGCCTGCCCCACCGACTGAGCCGGCAGTGTCAGCCACGGTACCGTTATGCCCGTTGCCGCCATGACCGCCTTCGGAACGCATGACGATGGCGCCTGCCGCGCCGGACACCTGCCGGTCGACCGAAGCAGCCTGGGAATAACTGACGTCTTTCGCATTTCCGCCTGCCGTGGAACCGCGGAAGGTTGAAGCGTTGCGCCCATCGGAACCCGCATTGCGGATGTATTCCGCCTTGTCGGTTTGCTGCGCGTGGGCAGCCAACGGCAGCAGCCACAGGGCCGCCACAGAGGCTTTCACGCGGAAGGGAACTTTGGGGCTGACGTGCCCGGTTTGCGGCGCAGCGCGCCAGGAAGGAACAACAGAACTGCTCTTGGGCGGGGGCAAAGACGTCTCCGTAAACAGAAAACGGAATCCCGTCACATGCCACTGCGTACTCGTGATAACTATGCAGCTAAAACTAAGGTCTGCAGCAATCTATGCAACTAGAGATTTCCAACATGTTTCCTGCATTATGTAGGAGAAGAATGCTATTTGAAATAAAAATATGCAAAGCAAGTTTACGAACCGCTTGCCCTTATTCCAACGCATGGATCGCCTGAAGGTGGCCGCCAGAAGCGAGGCTCTACATCATAAACGGGGGACGACCAGCATTCATTAGACTTGTTTTTGCGAAGAACCTGTCTAAAGGAAACAATGCTGATGTCCCCAATCGATTCTAT
>NZ_WSJB01000014.1 GCF_009763255.1 Bordetella sp. 02P26C-1
ATCGAAGGCGGGGCGGCGATGTTGGGGCAGCCCATCACCATGGCTTTGCCGCGCGTTGTGGGCTGCCGACTGGTAGGTAAATTGCGGCCCGGCGTGACCGCGACTGACCTCGTGCTGACGCTTACCGAACGCCTGCGAAAGTACAAGGTAGTGGCGGCGTTCGTCGAGTATTTCGGGCCGGGGCTGGCCAGTCTGCCTTTTTCGGACCGGGCGACGGTCTCGAACATGGCGCCGGAGTATGGGGCCACGATGGGGTTCTTTCCTCTCGATGCTCTGACGCTGCAATATCTGGCTCAAACCGATCGTGGGCAGTCGAATGAGCTGATCGAGTACTACGCGCGCATGCAGGGTCTGTGGCATGACCCGAATGGGCCGCAGCCGGAGTACGAGGAGGTGATCGAGGTCGATCTTTCGGAGATCCTGCCCAGCATTGCCGGGCCTAAGCGGCCTCAGGACCGTATTTTGCTGAGTGAATCCGCCGCCGGTTTCGCCAAGGACGTTTTGCAGGGCGCTCCGGTCTTGCCGGCGGCTGGGGTGCCAGTCAAGGGCGAAGCGTGGACGCTCGACCATGGTCATGTAGTGATCGCGGCCATCACGAGTTGTACCAACACCTCGAATCCATCCACGATGATCGCCGCCGGCATGTTGGCGCGCAACGCCGTGCGACTCGGTCTTGGCACCCAGCCGTGGGTCAAGACCTCGCTGGCTCCGGGATCGCGAGTCGTCGTCGACTATCTGTCGGCTACCGGTCTACAAGAGAGCTTGGACAAACTGGGCTTTCAATTGGTGGGTTTCGGCTGTACCACGTGTATGGGAAATTCCGGCCCGTTACCCGCAAATCTGTCTGAGGCGATCGAGAACAGCGAGGTGATCACCACGGCCGTGTTGTCGGGCAATCGAAATTTTGAAGGGCGTATTCATCCACTGGCCCGTGCCAACTACCTGTGTTCGCCGCCACTCGTGGTTGCCTATGCGTTAGCCGGCACCATGCGGATCGATTTTCAGAAAGACCCGATCGGGATCTCTACCGAAGGCAAGCCGGTCTTTCGGGCAGATATCTGGCCAGATCCCGAAGAACTCGCCGCCTTGGTCACGACGGCGCTCGACCCGCAGCGTTTTCGTGAACGATATAAAGATGCCTTCGAAGGCGAGGCGCGATGGCAGGCGTTGCCCGTCGATCAATCGGATACGTTCCAATGGGACCCTTCCAGCCTCTACATGAAAGAGCCGCCATTTTTCAATACGCTGGCTCACGAACTCCCCGAACGGCCGAGTCTTGAGGGTGCGAGACCGTTATTAATTCTCGGCGACTCCATCACGACGGACCATATTTCGCCAGTTGGCACCATCACTCCTACCTCCGCCGCCGGCCTGTATCTGCGCGGCCTGGGGATCGAGCGCGAAGATTTCAATTCTTTCGCTGCGCGTAGGGTCAATCACGACGTCATGCTCAGGGGCGCGTTTGCGAACATTCGCATCAAAAACGAGATGGCCGATGGACGTGAAGGCGGCTGGACGCGGCACATGCCGGATGGCGAGCTAATGCCGGTGCATGAGGCGGCCGAACGCTATCGCAAAGAGCACGTGCCCTTGATCGTGATCGCCGGAAAGGATTATGGCGCGGGGTCGTCGCGCGACTGGGCCGCAAAGGGTACGCAGTTGCTAGGTGTACGGGCGATCTTGGCGGAAGGCTTCGAACGCATCCACCGCTCAAATCTGATTGGTATGGGCGTATTGCCCCTGCAGTTCACGGCGAACGACAATCGTCTTAGTCTTGGTCTGGATGGTTCGGAACGCTTTGACATCCTGCGATGGAAGAATATCGGCCCAAGGAGTCAGGTAGAGTGCGTCATCACCCGTGCCGACGGCTCGCAAGATACGATCGAGCTGTTGTGCAGGCTCGATACGCCATTGGAAGCGGCCTATTATGAAAACGGAGGAATTCTCCACTACATAGGGCGGCGGCTGATGACAGACGCGGCGCAGGCCTTGCCGCAGTAGTGATAACGGCAGACCCTGCCCGGGAAGCTGTGAAAGCACTGCAGGCATCCTCATTGCGCGCGCACATCAAGCGGAGTCGAGAGCTATCCGGGCGGGCGGGGCGAAAGCACCCATCTCGCTCGCCTTGGCGGGTTAGCGAAATTGACGCAACTTTCGCTCGGCGATCTCCAGGTGTAATCGCTCGACCATCGTCCCATCGAGGTTAATAACCCCGGCGTTTTGGTTCTCCGGTTGAGCATAAGCCGCGACGATCTTTTGCCACCATGCGATTTGTTCCTCGTCGGGGCTGAAGGCCTTGTTCACGGTGTTTACTTGAGCCGGATGAATGATGCTTTTTCCGTTCATGCCGAGTGCGCGGGCCATATTGCACTCAGCTTGGAGCAGTTCGACATTGTTGATGTCATTCAAGACCCCGTCGATCACCGTCACGTTTAATGCTTTAGCCACGAGCATCACGTGACTAAACCAGGGAATCAAGTTGCTGCGGTCTTTTCCTGGCTCTATATCGCTGTCTTTGATTAGGTCATTGGTGCCCAGGACTAGGCACTCCAGCCCAAACGTCTTGCCATTTTCTACGATGCTTTCAAGGCGCAGGATACCCAGTGGATTCTCGATCATGGCCCATATTTTGGGTGTTTGAATGGCGCGTGCAGACAGCTCAGCATGGGTCAGGGCTATGTGCTGCGCTGCGGTGACCTTTGGCAGCAGCACGGCATCGGGCATGATGTCGGCGACGACGGCGAGGTCTTCCTTCCAGTATTCCGTATCGCTGCCATTGACGCGGATCGCCAAATATTTATCCTGGTAGCTTGCGCGTTCCTGAGCCAAGAATGCTGCAAGGCCGGTTCTGGCCGAGGTTTTCTGTTCCGGGAATACGCTATCTTCCAGGTCAAAAATGACGGCGTCGACGGATAGCGTTGCTGCCTTGCGCATCGCTTTTTCGTTGGCGGCCGGTACATAGAGCACACTGCGTAGTTTTCTCATTGCTTTCCCTTGAAATCATGGTTGCAGGTTATCCAGGCAGAATGCCCATCGTAAAGCGGGACGCTTGTGAGCCTCGCCTGTTACACGCTTCCCAGTAGAATAACAACCGGCGCGAACCCGAGGGCGGCGGTGCTGCGACGACGCCGACTTGAGGGAATTCGCGATGTTCCGACTTGGAACATTCATGAAGGACTGCCTGAACGGGGCAGGGGAGAGCACGTGGTCGTACGCAAACTGGGGCTGCAGCAGGTGGCGTTTTTCCGGGCCGCATTCGAGTCCAGCTTGGAGTTGTCCGAGCTGGCGGTGCGTTACCTGGGTGCCGAGGTCAGCCTGCCGGCGGCGAAGCGAACGCTACAAGCCGTGCAGGACGCACTGGTGCAAGCCTCCAAACGGCGGGGCAAGCACGGGGCGGCTGCGTTGCTGCGCATCCCGCGCGGGCGGCTGTCATCCAAATTGCCTGCCACGGCCGTCGATGATCCGCCGGCGCGCTACCGTCCTTCGCTGGAAGAGTACCGGGACGAGGTCGATCCCGCCGGGTTTTATTCGGAATCCGAACTCCTCTTGATGTACGAGGATGAGTACGGGCCCGAAGATGCCGCGCAACCCGGCCCGGTGGACCGGCGGCTGTTGCGCAATGCGCGGCTGCTAGAAAAGAAAATCCGGCTGATTAATGACCTCGCCGCGGAGATCGCCGAGCCGCCTCGGCCGGAGGACCAGATCGACGGCTGGTTTGATGCGCCGCTTGCGGCCAGATTGACGAGCGCCGGGTTGAACACGCTGCAAGATCTGGTGCGTTTCATGAACCATCGTGGTTATCGGTGGTTTGCGCTGATACCGGGGCTAGGGGAAAAACGCGCGACGCAAGTGGTCGCGTTTTTCCAAGGCAGTGACATGGCCACCGCGTTGGATGGCTATGCGACGACGCCGATGCGCGCCTATCGCAACCAACGGCGCGAGCGTCATCCCTTGATGGCGCCGGCAGGCGCGATCGTTCCTCTGGAAAAATTCCGCAGCCCGACGATGCTCGACGGCAGCCAGGGCACGAATCGCATGCCCGCGGCGCGCAACAAGCTGGACGTGCACAACGACCTGGAGGCGATCCACGCGTGGCTGCGTCTTTATGTGAACAAGCCCAATACCGAACGCGCCTATAGAAAGGAAGCCGAGCGATTATTGTTATGGGCGATCTTTGCCAAGCGCCGGGCGTTTTCCAGCCTGAACACACAAGACGTCGCCGACTATGTCCAGTTCTTGGCGCGGCCGGAGCCCGCGCCGCTATGGGTGGCGGATCGACGTTATGACCGCTTTCATGCCGCGTGGCGGCCGTTTGTGAAAGGCGGGCTAAGCCCGCGCAGCGTGGCCTATGCGGTTCAGGTGTTGTCGGGGATGTGCTCCTGGCTGGTCGGGCAGCGGTATCTGGATAGCAACCCGTTCGAGGGGCTGCCGCGCATGGATCGCGGCAACATGAAGCCCACCCATCGCAGCTTGTCGTTCCAGCAGTGGGGCATGGTGCGCGAGTATTTGGGGGCATTGCCGACGGGTTTGGCGGCCACGCGGTTGCGATACTTGATGATGTTGCTATATGCCACTGGCTTGCGTCGCAGCGAAGTGGCCAAGGCCCGGCTGGGCGATTTGCGTCTGCGGCACTTTGGGGAGAAATCCGCTTGGTTTCTGCATGTGGTCGGCAAGGGCGGACGCGAACGCGAAGTGCCCTTTGTGCGACCGGTCATGAATGCCCTGCACGATTATTTAAAAGAAAGAGGACATCAGTTCGACAGCGTGTTGGACTTGCCGCGCGAACTGCCTTTGATTGCCGCGCTCGAAGATTCGCGGCGGGCCTTGTCCGAGAACGCGATTTATATCCACCTGAAGGAGTGCTTCCGGGACGTGTCGGACTGGGCGTTCGGGCAGGATAAGGAAGCCTCGGCGGTGTTCGCGCGGGCCAGCACGCATTGGCTGCGTCACACGCATGCGACGCATGCCTTGCGTCGCGGCGTGGGTCTGGAAAGCGTGCGGGACAACTTAGGTCATGCGTCGATTGCGGTGAGCAGTATGTATATCGATACGGCGAGCGAAGCGCAGCACAAAGAGACCGAAGCGTTTGTCGAGGGCGTGTTGGGACCCTAGTAGGGCGAGCGGTACAACTGCACGATCGCCTCGCCCGTGGGCGCGCGCACCAGATCCGCGAGAGTATGCTGGTTTAGCGTATCGAAAAAAACCTGCAGGCTGTCGGCTAGTACGCCGGCCAATCGGCACATGCCCGCCAGCGCGCAAGGCGGCTCTGCGCAGTTGACCAGCATGCTTTGGTGTTCCAGCGTTCGCACGAGGTCGCCGAGCCGGTATGTCGAGGGCGGGCGGGCGAGTCGCAGACCGCCGCCCTTGCCACGTGTGGTGGCTACCCAGCCTTGCTGACCCAGAAAGTGCACCACCTTGACAATGTGATTACGCGACACCGCGAAGCGTTCGGTAATCTCGGTGATCGTCACGGGTGTTTCGCGCGCGCCGGCCTGCGTCAGGTACATCATGACGCGCAGGCCGAAGTCGGTGTATCGGGTCAATTGCATAGGCGGAACTATACCGCTACTCGCCCGGCCCTCCGGTGCCGAACGCCTCCGCATGAATGCGGTGTAGGGGCACGCCTAGTTCCACCAACGCACGGCGCTGTTCGCGCATAAAGGGCAGCGGCCCGCACAGGTAGTAATCGGCATCGGGCAGCACCGCAGCTTCACGGATCGCATGCAGGTCAATGCGGCCAGCATAGTCGTAGTCGATGCCGGGTTGGTCCTGGGCGCCGATGGCTTCGTAGTAGACGAACTTGCGCACGTTGGGGCGCGACTGCGCCACGGCGTTGACGTGCTGCTTCATCGCATGCACCGAGCTGTCGCGGCATGCATGTACAAAACGGATCTGGCGACCATCGTCACGCGCCACCAGATAATTCAACATCGACACCATGGGCGTCAGGCCCACGCCGCCGCTGAGTAACACCACGGGTGCGTCGCGCTGATCATCGAGCATGAAATCGCCCTGCGGCGGCGCGAGGTCGACGACATCGCCTTCGTTCATGCGCTGATGCAGCACGTTCGATACGCTGCCGGCGGGCGCGCCGTTGACACCGTCCTCGCGCTTGACCGAGATGCGCAGATGACCCTGGCCCGGTGCGTCGGACAGACTGTACTGACGCGGTTGCATCAGGCCTAACTCGGGGACGTAGACGCGCAGGGATATGTATTGGCCCGGCCGATAGTCGGGCACCGTCCCGCCGTCGGCGGGCACCAGGTAGAACGAGGTGATTTCCGTGCTTTCCGGGACTTTGCGGTCGATGCGGAATGCGCGCCAGCCGGTCCAGCCGCCTTCTTTGGTGGCCGATTCGGCATACAGGCGGGATTCTTCGGCGATCAGCAAGTCGGCCAATTGTCCGTAGGCGGCGGCCCAGGCGTCGATGAGTTCATCAGTCGCGGCTTCACCCAGCACTTCGCGAATCGATGCGAGTAGATGCTTGCCGACGATCGCGTAGTGCTCGGCGCGGATGCCCAGACTGACGTGTTTGTGCACGATGCGCGTGACCACCGGCGCCAGTACCGAAGGATCGTCGATATGTTCCGCGTAGGCCGCCACGGCCGTGGCCAAGGCTTGCTGCTGCTGTCCGCCTTGCTGGTGACCTTGGTTGAATATCTGCTTGAGTTCCGGGTTGTGACGGAACATACGGGCATAGAAGTGGGTGGTCAGTGCCTTGCCGTGGGTGTGAAGAACAGGCGCGGTAGATTTCACCAGCGCGCGAATTTCCGGGCTCAACATGCAGACAGCTCCTGTGTCGCTTAAAAAACTTTAAAGATGTATTGAATATACATCTTTAATACTGACTTGTCTGGCCGGTGCGACGCTGTGACCGGATGGGGGCACGTATGGAACCGACCCGCGGCGGGCTTTAAAGGGGCTATTAGGGGCGAACGGAGGATTACCGGGCGAACGTCATCCGCGTTCTGAGACGTTGGAAAATCTGACGTATCACCGGGTTGACCACGTGGCTGCGGACATAAAGTCGATACACCAGATCGGGCAGCGCGGGCATGCCGTCACCGGCTCCTAATACTCGTAGCCCCGGATCCAGCTGCTCCACGCCCCGGGCCGTCACACCGAGTCCGGCACGCAATGCGGAGCGGATGCCGGCCAGGCTGGTCGAGGTGTGCCGCGGTAGCCACTCGATGCCGGCGGCGTCGAGCGCATCGCATGCGATACGGCGGAATATGCTTGGGCCATCGGCCATCACCAGCGGGATGGGCTTGGCCGGGTCATGTCCGTAGTTGGCGCCACACAGCCATACGGTGGGACTGGATCGCAGCACGAAGCTTTCGAACGACGGATCGTCGCGGTTAGAGATGACGATATCCATTTCCCCCGCTTTAAGCGATTCCATCAAGAATGGGCTGCGACCGATATGCAGCTCGAACTGCACGCCGGGAAAGCCAAGGGTAATTTCCTGCAGGACCGGCGGCAACATCGTATCGGCCGTGTCGTGCGGGGCACCGATACGAATCAGACCTTGCAGCGCATGTTGCTGCAGACTGCGCCATGCTTCGTCATGGATCGCCAGCAACTGCTGCGCGTAACCGAGCAATCGTTGACCGTGTTCCGTCAGTCGTTTCTGTCGACCCTGTTTCTCAAAGAGAGGATAGCCGACGCGGTCCTCGAGGCGTTGGACCTGCTGTGTGATAGCGGCTTGCGACCGGCCCATCTGCACCGCCGCCGCAGCGAAGCTACCTTTGCTGACGATGGTGGAAAACGTGCGCAGCAGATCGAGTTCGAGAGTCTCCATACTTAAATTATATTTATATATTTATTCCTAGCGTTGCATTGTTGTCAGCCGGTCGGAAGGCTAAAGTTAGCCTCATTGATGAAGAGGAGCTTGTCTTGACTACGAAGACTGCGCAACGCCAAGAGGCGGTCACCGCGGCGATATCCGCCATGAAAACTGCAATCGGTTCCGGCCCCGCGACGCGGGACAGCCTGGCCGTCGTGTTGGAGCAACTGCTGGGCTTGGCGGCAAACCGCGAGTTCTGGAACGATGGGGATTTCCCGGCGCCAGAGCCGGGCGAATATCAGAACCGTTATCTGATCTCGGAAGATCCCGACCAGACCTATGCGCTGTATTTGAACGTGATGCGTCCCGGCAAACGCATCGTCCCGCACAACCACACGACATGGGCCTGTATCGCGGCGGTCGAGGGCACCGAGCACAACCGGGTCTATGAACGAATAGACGATGGCTCTGTCCCCGGTGTGGGCAAGCTGCGCGAGACCCAGCTTGTGGTGGTCGAACCGGGCCGTGGTATCGCACTGATGCCAGATGACATCCATTCCGTAGAGATTCAGGGCGAACAGGTGATCCGGCATTTGCACATGTACGGTCGCGCGCTTGAGACGCTGACGGAACGCACGAGCTATGACCTCGCCGCCGGCACCTGCAAGCAGATGGATATCGGCGTGCAGACGCGCCGCTAGCCACCGCTAGCCCCCATTTGAGTTGCGTTATAGACGCGCGCCCAGGCGGCGCGCGGGGGACTCTTTTCGCCTATTTTTCTTAAGTATTCCATGTCCAAAACGATTACCGCTGTTGATTTGAAGTCCGCGCTGCATGACGGCGGGGAGATCGCCCTGCTTGATGTACGCGAGCATGGCCAGTTCGGCGAAGCCCACCTGTTTTATGCCACGCCATTGCCGTACAGCCGGCTGGAGTTGGACATCCATCGTCTCGTGCCGCGCAAGGCGATCCGTGTGGTGGTGTATGACAGCGGCGATGCGGAATCTGAAAGCGTGGCCACGCGCGCCGCGCTACGTCTCGAGGCGCTCGGCTATGTCAATGTCATGATTCTGGAAGGCGGGACGCGGGCTTGGGCCCAGGCTGGCTACAAGCTGTTTGCGGGCGTGAATCTGCCGTCCAAAACGTTTGGTGAACTGGTCGAGCATGCTTACCATACGCCGCGCATTTCCGCGCAGGAACTTGCGCGCAAGCAAGCGGCCGGTGAGCCGCTGGCAGTCTTCGATGGACGCCCAACGGCCGAGTTTCGCAAGATGAATATTCCAGGCGCAGTCTGCTGTCCGAATGGCGAGCTGGCCTATCGCATCAAGGATCTTGTGCCCGATGACACGACGCCCATTGTCATCAACTGCGCAGGCCGGACGCGATCAATCATCGGGGCCCAGACCCTGATTAATTTGGGCATACCGAATCCGGTGTACGCGTTGGAAAATGGTACGCAGGGGTGGTATTTGGCCGATCTGCCTCTGCAGCACGGCCGTAGCGAACGTTATGGCGATGAGACGGGCAGCACGGCCTTGCTTGCGCAAGCTCGGGCCTTGGCTGAACGCTTCGATGTGCCTTACGTCACCGCTCAGACCGTGCGGAATTGGGAAGGCGACGCCACTCGCACCCTATTTCTCTGTGATGTGCGCACGCCTGAGGAATTTCAGGCAGGCTCGCTGCCCGGCGCGCAACACACGCCCGGTGGTCAGCTGATTCAAGCCATTGATCAATACGTGGGCGTGCGCGGGGCGCGCCTGGTGATATTCGACAACGATGGCGTGCGTGCGCCGGTGGTCGCCAGCTGGCTACGTCAGATGGGGCACGATGCCAACGTGCTGATCGATGGTCTGTCCAGCGGCCTGGCCTTGCAGGCGCAGGTGGAATCTGATCTGCCTACGCTAGCGCCTATCACGGTTGCTCAGTTGAAAAGACGGATGGAGCAGGACGACGTTGCCGTGGTCGATATCCGTGCGGGCATGCAGTACCGCAAAGCCCATATCCCCGGCGCCCGCTGGTCGATCCGGCCCCGTCTAGCAAGCGATTTGCGCCATGAAAACCGAGAAATTGTGTTGGTCGCCGACGAGCTGGCAGTAGCGCAGCTGGCGGCCACCGAACTTGATCGCGCGGTGCTGGTACTCGAGGGCGGGATGGCGGCCTGGCAGGCCGCCGGCCATGCCGTCGTATCAACGCCCGACCGCCCCAGTGACGAAGAATGCATCGATTACCTGTTCTTCGTGCACGACCGGCATGACGGCAACAAGGAGGCCGCCCGCCAATACCTCGCATGGGAAACCGGGCTGGTGGCGCAACTCGACGCCTCGGAGCGCGGCAATTTTTCTCTGCCCGCTACGTATAGCTGACCAGCCATAAGCGATCTGCTCGACGCGGAATCATAAAAGTCCACGATAAACAGGAGAATGATGATGTTTGGATCTCGGTTCACTCGGTTGATCATGCTGGGTGCGGCGACCGCCTGCACCGCAATCGCGACGTTGTCCCATGCGCAGTCTGTCCAGCCCTTGCCCGCGCGCGACGGTTACCCAACCGAGCCTATCCGGTTTGTCTCGCCGTTTCCCCCCGGCGGCGGTAACGATGCCACAACGCGTTGGGTGACTTCGCGCTTGATGGAGGCGACGGGTCAACCGGCCGTTGTGGAGAACCGCGGCGGCGCGGGCGGCAACATCGGCGCCAAGGCGGTGGCGACGGCCAGGCCAGATGGCTATACCGTGTTGACCGGCCAGGTGTCGCTAATGGCCGTGAATCCTGCCCTCTATAGCGATGCGGGCTTCGAGCCGCTGAAAGACTTCAAGCCGATTACGCAGGTCAACGCGGCACCGCTGGCGATCGTGGTGCCCGCGAACTCGCCTATCAAGGATTTCAAGGATCTGGTGGCGCAAGCGCGAGCAAATCCGGGCCGTCTCACCTACGCCAGCCCGGGTAACGGTACGCTGTCGCATTTGGTGGGCGTGGTATTGGCCAAGGAGCATGACGTTCCGCTGACCCATATCCCTTACCGGGGCGCGGGGCCGGCCATCAACGATCTGCTGGGTAAACAGGTCGACGCGTTGGTGACGTCCACCTCGTCCGCCGCAGGTCTGATCCAAAGCGGGCAATTGCGCGCATTGGCCGTAACCAGCCCGCGGCGCATCGGCGTTTTCAAGCAGGTGCCCACGCTGGAAGAACTGGGTTTGAAAGGCGCGCGCTTTGAAGACTGGTATGGATTCTTTGTGCCGGCCGGGACGCCACCGGAACGCGTGGCCTACTTGCACGAAGCCATCACCCGCACACTGCGTTCGCCCGAAGTCAGCCGGCTGATCGTCGAAGGCGGCAGCGAGGTCGTGGCCAGTTCGCCGGAAGACTTCAATAGACAGGTGCGTGAAGACATTGAACGTTGGGCACATGTTGTACAACTCGCAGGTGCAAAGGTGGATTGAGGCAAAGTCGGCGTCGTGTTGCTGCAAGCAAACCGCCGTGCCGTGACACGACGCCCATACCGCGGCAGGATGAACAAACATGTCAAATAAAGGGTTACAGACCCGCTTAGTCGCGGCCGGCAAGGCGCCGCGCTATGAGGGCGGATCCGCCGTCAATCCATCCATCGTGCGAGCCAGCACCGTGGTCTTTCAGAACACGGCGCAACAACGCGAGATGCGCGAGCGACGCGGTCACGACCGGCTCTTCACGTATGGCGCGCGCGGCACGCCCACTGCTTTTGCGCTGGAAGACGCCGTGAGTGAACTCGAAGGCGCGTACCGCACGCGCCTGCTTCCCACCGGGCTGGCAGCGATTGCGATGACCTTGCTCAGTTATCTGCGCCCGGGTGATCACGTGCTGATTTCCGATAGCGCCTATCAGCCGGTGCGCCAACTGGCGCATCAGTTTCTCGAACCCTATGGCATCGCGTTCTCATTTTTCGCAGCCGACGGTAGCGATGTCGAGGCCAAATGGCGGCCTAATACGCAGTTGCTTTATGTGGAAAGCCCAGGATCGCTGGTCTACGAGATGTGCGATCTGCCCGCGCTGGCCGAGATCGCCCATGCCAGGGGCGCGTGGGTGGCGGCGGACAATACTTGGGGGTCGGGATGTCAGTACAGGCCTTTAGCGCTGGGCGCGGATATTTCCGTGATGGCCGCCACCAAGTATCTATCGGGACACTCCGACGTCATGATGGGTACGGTGGCCACGACCCGAGACGCCTGGGAGCCGTTGGCGCAGCGTTGCGATGCGTTCGGCATGACGGTCAGCCCGGACGATGCGTGGCTGGTATTGCGCGGTATCCGAACACTGATACCGCGACTGGCCATGCATGAGCGGCACGCGTTGAAGGTCGCGCAATGGCTTGCCAGTCAACGCGGGGTGACAACCCTGTTCTGTCCGGCTTTGACCTCGCACCCCGGCCACGATTTGTGGCAACGCGATTGTCAGGGGACGAATGGATTGATTTCCTTCGAACTGACTCCGGGCACGTCGCAGGCCACCGTCGACCGTTTCATCGACAGCCTGGAACTGTTTGGTATCGGAGCATCCTGGGGAGGCCATGAAAGTCTCGTGACCCAGGCCCATATGACCCAGGCGCGTAGTGTGACGGACTGGAGTCAGCGCGGGCCGGTGGTCCGCCTGCATATCGGACTCGAGGACCCGAACGATCTGATCGACGATTTGGCGCGCGCGCTCGAGCGAGCCGGCATGTAGCCCGCTCCCGCGTTATTACACGCTGCGCATCAGGCCGCCATCGACACGGATATTCTGGCCGGTGATATAGCCCGCACCCTCTGACACCAGAAACGCGATGGTGGCGGCGATTTCCTCGGCCTTGCCATATCGACCCATGGGAACGTTGGTGCGCCGCTCCTCACGCTCGGGCAGACTGTCGATCCAGCCGGGCAGCACGTTGTTCATCCGAACGTTCTTGGCCGCATAAGTGTCGGCAAAGATTTTCGTAAAGCTGGCCAGACCGGCGCGACCAGGAAAACCTCCGTACGTTGTGTTGCCTCGCAATTTAAACGATGCTTATGGTGATAAACCACCGTATCCCTATACGGGAGGAGGCCATATGTCACCGTTCCAGACCCACGAGGTCGTCAATCAGGTACCTCCGCTCGAAGATTATTCCCTCTACGACACTGATACGGTATTGCGCGAGGCTGTGCAACGGGAAGGGGCGAGCGGTTTTGAGGCGGTCTTGCGAGAACATGGGACATGGTTGGGGCGGGCGACGACCCTCGCCCTAGGTGAGCGCGCCAATCGCTTCCCGCCACTCTGGAAGGGCTACGATGCCTGCGGACATCGTATGGATCAGATCGAGTTCGATCCAGCCTGGCATGCCCTGATGGCGGGCATCGTGGCGCGCGGGCTGCAAAGCAAGGCATGGATCCATCCGGCGCCCGGCGCACAGGTGGCACGTGCGGCGGCTTATCTGATGCAAGGTCAGGTCGAGGCCGGTACCTTGTGCCCGACCACGATGACCCACGCGGCGGTGCCGCTATTACAGCAAGAACCGGTGGGCGCCATGGATTTCGCGAGGGACTGGCTACCCGCACTGGCGTCGCCCGACTACGATGCTTCGGACAGGCCATTGCCCGGTAAAACCAGCGCGCTGATAGGAATGGGGCTCACGGAAAAGCAAGGCGGCTCTGACTTGCGCGCCATTACAACGCGTGCCGATCCGGTGAGTGAAGGGAAAAGGGGGGCAGTCTATCGACTCACCGGGCATAAATGGTTTTTCTCGGTGCCGCAGGCCGATGCGCATCTGGTGCTCGCCAATACCGAGGATGGACCGGGATGCTTCTTCGTCCCGCGCTGGATCCCTGACGGCGGACGCAACGCCGTGCGCATCCGCCGCTTGAAAGACAAGCTGGGCAATCGCAGCAATGCCAGCGGGGAAGTGGAATTCGAACAGGCCTGGGGGACGCTGATGGGCGAGCCTGGCCGCGGATTGCCGTTGCTGCTGCAAATGGCGGCAATGACGCGCTTGGATTGCGTGCTAGGTAGCGCCGCGCTGCTGCGTCAGGCGGTGGTGCAGGCCGCGCATCATGCTACGCATCGGTGGGCGTTTGGCCTGCCTTTGGCGGATCAGCCGCTGATGCGCAATCTGTTGGCAGATCTGGCGCTGGAAAGCGAAGCTGCCACGGTGCTGGCCCTGCGTCTGGCTCGCGCGGTTGATGAACGAGATGATCCAGCCTCTCTTGCGCTGTTACGCGTGGGGACGCCAGCCGCAAAACTCTGGGTCTGTAAACGTGCGATCGCAGCGATCGCGGAGTGCATGGAGGTTTGGGGCGGTAATGGGTACGTCGAGACCGGTCCGCTGCCTCGCCTATACCGCGAGGCCCCGGTGAATTCCATCTGGGAGGGTTCCGGCAACATGATGGCGCTGGACGTGCTGCGCGCCTTACAGCGCGACTCCGCGTGCCTCGCTGCGCTGCACGACGAACTCGATGGCGCGCGAGGGGCGTTTCGCGAATACGATCACGCATGGGCGGCGTGGCAAAAACACATGAACGCCCAGCTGCAAAGTCAGGCCGCCGATACCGGGCTTGCGCGCGGCTGGGCTGCAGGTTTAGCGAGACTATGGCAAGCAGCCCTGCTGATCCGCCACGCCCCGGCACCCGTGGCGCAGGCGTTCGTGGCGAGTCGGTTGGGACTCCCGACCGGTATCGCGGGCGAGCTCCCGGTCGGCGTGGATGTCAAATTTGTCCTGGCTCGCGCCTGGCCGGCCGGATGACAGTTGCCGTGCCATCGTTTCGGTCGGCCGAGGGGTATCAGGTATTCCAGGTAAAACCTGCGCGTGCCGTGCCGCTGCGCGGTACGGAAAGCTGGCGCGTCTGCTCTTTACCGTTGAACGTGGCCGAGACCTTATAGCGGCCAGCGGGCAGCTTCACCAGCACGTAAGGTCCACCCGTGGTGTCGAGTACGGTGTTGCCTCGCGCATCGGTAATCCTCACCTTCACATTAGCGACATAGGCTCCGCCTTGCGTCGACGAAAAGGTCAGCGCCAGAGGATATTGGCTGCTGGCGGCCTTGATGGCGTTCGATTCATCGGCACCGAAGCCGCCAGTCAGAAATTCAACCTGGCCTTGTTGCTGCACAGGCGGTAAGGCCGGCAAGTTCTGAGCGACGGCCGACAAGGTAGCAAAAGCCAGACAGCCGGCAGCCAGGGCGCCGGCCAGACGCGAGGGTTTATGGCTCGTGTTCATGGGCATACTCCAACATTCCCGGCGCCAGCCGCGGCCGGGATCGCGTGCCCCGGCCCCCCGGGGCATAATGCTTAGATGATAGGTTCCGCCCGAGGTTCCACACGGCACAGGTTGCAACTGGTGTTTCTGCCCGTGTCAGATCCGGTTGTCCCACGGACGCCCATTGCCGGCCGGTTACAAACCTCCGGGGTTGCCAACTGCCGGCCCGCTTCCCGCTCGCGTTGCTCCGCGTTCAATATGTATCCAAAAATGACAAAACCTGCGCCCATTTCTGTCAGGGATATCACTAGAAACGGCCGAAAAATGTTGTGTCATTGCATACTAGATACGCATAATCGGACAGCCATTTGCCATTGCACGCCTGGTTCGAACGGTTGAAGTACGTCTGTCCAGGCTTCTGGACTCTCATGAAAACAACCCGAAAAAACCAGTCCGTGTTTGTGCCCCATTCCGTTCTGAAGCGCCAAAACGCCCTGTATCTGGCCATCCTTTCCGCGCTAGGCGCCTATGGCGGCACGTTTTCAAGTGCGGCGCAAGCCGGAGAATGTCTGTCCAATGCCGGGGATAACCCGCCGAATGGCAATTATCTCTATACAGAATGTGCTGGCGACGCGGGAACGAAGGATAGTAAGCCGGGCGGCGCCAGTCCGGCGGTAACCATCACTCAGTCACTGGATTTGTCGGCCGATTCGACCATCGTCAGCCCGGGCCAGAATGCACCAGGATTTTTCGGCACACCCGGCGTGGTGACTGGCTTTGCCGTGGGCGGTCAAGGCCATGACGAGGCAGCGGGCGGTGATGGGGGGACTGTCACCATCACGAACGATGCCCGGATCACTTACAACGGGTCCACCAGCAACACCTTCAACAGCTTGATCCAGGCCCGTTCCGTGGGCGGCGCGGGCGACCCGGATAATGGTAATAACGATTCCAACGGAGGCCACGGCGGTCTGGGGCAATCGGTGACCGTCACGAACAACAGCACGGGTGTTCTGTCCATGAACAGCACGGCGGTGCCTTCTGATGCCGGTTTGTACGGCATCTATGCGGCCGCCATCGGCGGTATGGGCGGCGACCAGAACAACCCTGTGCTGAATTACGGCGACCAAATTGGCGGCGCGGGCGGTAATGCGAGCACGGTCACTGTGGTTGACTCTGGCACGATCAATCTCGGCAGCAGCGCGGCGCGGTTGTACACCAATGCGGTTGGCGGAGCGATCTACGCGGGGTCAATCGGCGGGCAAGGCGGCGACAACAATGGCGACGCGGGCACGGGCGGTACGGTGCTCGTGCAGCATCACGGTGACATGGCCAGCTATTGGCAGACCTGGGATGATGCAAAAGTCTTTGGCATCAAGGCCGAAAGCGTAGGCGGGGATGGCACCACCTCCACCGATAACAGTGACAATGGTGGCGCGGGCGGGGGCAATTCGGCCGCCTGGACGCAACAAGTCACGGTCGATACCTACGGGTCCATCCTCGTCGATGTGGCTGCCAACAATGGCGATGCCATGGTGCAGGGAGCGGGGGTCATTGCGCGGGCAGCCGGTGGCAAGGGTGGCACAGGACCGTCCAAGGATCATTCGGGAGGCAATGGCGGCACGGGCGGACCCGTGACGGTCAACATGTATTCCGGCTCTGTCACCACGCGCGGCGACAACATACTGGGGGTGGTGGCGCAAAGCCTGGGGGGCCAGGGCGGTGACGGCGGTGATGGCACGGCGCTGGCAGGCACCGGCGGAGGCGGCGGCTTTGGCGGTAATGGCGGGAACGTCCAGATCGTGACAGAGCCAGGGGTCTCGATCAGTACGTCCGGCCAATACGCCACGGGCGTGCTTGCGCAATCGTTGGGCGGGGGCGGCGGTACGGGCAGTGACTTCGTCGCGGTACTCGGGGGGCAGGGCGGTAACGGCGGTAATGGCGGTAATGCTGGCACGGTGTCCATGATCCTGCAGGGGTCCAATATTTCCACCGGCGGCGACCATGCT
>NZ_WSJB01000015.1 GCF_009763255.1 Bordetella sp. 02P26C-1
GTCACTGTCGGCGTACTGCCAACCGGGATCGTGCAGACCTGGGGGTCCGGCGCGATCGGTGTACTGGCGCAGAGTATTGGCGGCGGGGGCGGCTCGGCTCAAGGGGGTTCGCTCACCTTGTTGGGCGCGCGGACTTCCCGACCCGGTGGCATGACGCTCACTCTCGGCAGAGAGGCAGGAGCAAACGCCAGCGGCGCGGCCGTCGAAGCCGTCATCAGCGGTGTGATCGCCACCCATGGCGGCGATGCGGCCGCGCTGCAAGCTCAATCCATCGGCGGCGGGGGCGGACAAGGCGGCTCGGCCGGCTCCGATGCGTCTTTTGATAATCCCATCATCGTTGCCGATCTCGCGCGCGCACATACAAGCAATGTCGCTCAACAGGTCGCGGACATGCTGCGCGATCTGCCGGAGGAATCATCCGCAAGATCATTCCAAAATACATTGACGCTAGGCGAGACGGGAGGCAGCAATAACCGGGGCGGCGCAGTCGATATCAAGCTGAATGCTGGCGCCACGATCTTCACCGAAGGCGACTGGTCTAACGGCATCATGGCCCAAAGTGTCGGCGGAGGCGGCGGCAAGGCCGGTAGCGCGCTCGCCACCGGGACCGGCTGGATCGATCCGGCGAAATACTCGGTGAGTACACGCATGACATTGGGCGCTCAGGACAGCGGGGGCGCGCATGCCGGTGATGTGACGACGTCGTTGAGCGGTGCGTCCATCACAACCTCGGGATTCGGCGCTTCCGGCATCATGGCTCAGAGCGTGGGCGGGGGCGGTGGACACGCTGTTGACGGTTCGGATGCTTTCCTAGGGTCGATTACCCTGGGCATGCGTGCGGACGGCCGTGCAGACGCAGGCGGCCACGGCGGCATCGTCAATGTCGTCGCCAACTCGAGTCCTTCTACCATCACTACGCACGGTGAAGCCGCGTTTGGTATTGCGCTGCAGTCGGTGGGGGGCGGAGGCGGCTTTGCAGGTGCTGGTTCGCACGTCGTTGCTGACGCCAGCGGTTTTAACTTGCCCCCGGTGGAGTTCTCGGTCTCGAGCGCGAGAGGACAAAGCGGATCTCAAGGAGGCGCCGTCACTCTCTCCGATAACGCCGGAATGAACATCGCCACTGCTGGCAACAACGCCTTTGGCATCGTCGCGCAAAGTGTCGGTGGAGGCGGGGGAATGATCGTGAACCCTCAGCACCAACTGGCGGTTACGGGTGCCACGGTCCAGCTTAGCGGCGCTTCGCACGACCAGCGGCACACTCGATGTGTCCAATCAGGGACGCGTGTTCGGATCTGTCGGCTTGAACGGCGGCACAATGATCAACGACGGCCTGTACGTGCCGGGCGCGACCTTTAACGGGCAGTTGCTCAATCGCGGCCGCGTTCTGTTAGGCGGTGTTGAGGCTGATGTGCCAGGAGTGGCGCGCAGCCAATACACGGCGACGACACACACGGGTTCGTTGACGCAGACATCCGACGGCATGCTGCAGCTCGGCGCTGACTTCAATACTCAGCAGTTTGACGCGATTCATGCCAGCGGCGATGTTCACCTCGATGGTGAACTGACGGTGCTATCGCGTGCATTGCTCTCGCGGCGTGAGCTCGCTATCGTGACGTCGGATAGTGGCACCCCGACGGGCACGTTAACGCCGTTGGATACCCTCCTTTTTGACTATGCCACTCGCAATGCCGGTAACGCGACTCGACTCTTTGTCGCCCGCGCCAACTTCAATGCCGAAGACATGCAGTTGCGCGGGAATCAGAAACGCGTCGCCGGACATCTTCAAGAGGGGTGGGACGCGGGCGGCTCGCCCGCGCTAGCCACGTTCTACGCGACGCTAGACACAATCGCGCGTGCGGGGGCGGCCACATACCAACAGCGCATGTCCGATCTATCTCCTGGTGTCACACTTGTGCCGGGCGCGCAATCTCAGTTGGCCATGGGGCGCTTTACACGCGCGATGATGTCCTGCCCGACGTGGACAGACACAAACGCGCCCTATAAGGAACAATCCTGCGTCTGGGGTGATGTCAGCCGCCGTAGTACCAACCAGGACGGCTACAGCACGGTATCGGGGTATTCGTACGACACCGTGACGTACCAGTTCGGCGGTCAACGCGAGATTGCGCCGCACTGGTTTCTGGGAGGCTCGGTGGCATACCAGACGGCGCAAGTGCGAGGCGACGACAGCCGTGTCAAGGGCGACGGCGATGCGGGGTATGCCGGTCTCGTGCTCAAACGCGAAGACGGCCCGAGGACCTACTCGGCAGCCTTGAGCGCGGGATACGGGTCTTTCGACATGGATCGCTCCCTCAGCATCCCCAACTATGAAGAGCGCGCCAGATCGCATCCCGATGTGGTGACGGTGGGAACGCGGCTGCGTGCGGCCCGCACGTTCACCAATGGCAAGCTCTACGTCAAACCGTTCGTCGATTTAACCGGCCAGTATGCCCGGGTCCCGGGTTATCAGGAATCTGGCGACGCACTCAGCTTGGACGTCCAGAGCAGCGAACAGTTCGTCTTGGGCCTGGAGCCCGCGTTCGAAGTCGGCGCGCGCATGGAACTGCCCAAAGGCATCGTCTTGCGGCCGTTTGCCTACGCGGGTCTGCTGCTGTCGTCCGTGGACGGCTGGACCACCCAGGCAAGTCTGGACGGGGCACCAAATGGCAGTGGCACGTTCCAGACGACCATGCCGATGGACAGCGTCGTACGGCGTGTCGGTCTGGGCTTGCAGATGCTAAGCGGCAAGGGCGCAAGTATGCGCGTGCAATACGACGGCGAATTCTCCTCGTCCGCGAAAAGCCATGCGGGATCGTTGAAGTTGGCGGTCCCGTTCTAAGTCTTGATGGCGGTCAGACGTGGCGTTCAGACAGGCGCCACGTCGTCTTTTGGCGACAACTTGGCTCACAAACGCGCCTTACCACTCTCATCGTTCTAGCCGCACATTTTTATTCTTTATACTTCAAGCAGCCAGAGTAGATGTTGTGGCCACTTCGACGCGGTCAGGTCTGTGGAGTCGTATAAAGAGGTGCCGGAACGTTTGCTCGCATGGGGCGCATCCCACGATGATCTGGAGGATTGACGTTCAAACTCGCCTCGCACCATATAGAGAATGCCATGCCTGTCGCCGGGCTCAGTCTTGCCATAGTCTTTACCGTATTGCGTATGTACGTAGGAATCGCTGAGTTCCTGCCAGACTCTTCCACCCGTGATGCTTTAGCGCAAGGGGCGACGCCCAAGGTTAGTAGCTCAAAAGTCAGCCCGCCTCTCGTGACCTCCGGCGTGCGTGGGTGAATGCGGGAGTCCTAGCGGGCCGCGCCGTATGGCGTGTGGCGGTAGACGCGCAGAAAAAAGCTGACCCGAGGGTCAGCTTTTTTTCGTCATGGCGTCCGGTGATCAGACGCCCTCGGGATGCGCGAATCCTGCCATCAACCAGCCTTGAACGCTTCCTCGACCGCTACGGCGATTTCCAACAGCCGCTGGTCGGTGTTGGGTGCGCCCATGAGCTGATAGCCGATCGGCAGACCCTCGACCGGCAACGGCAGCGACACCGCGCAGAGTCCCAGATAGTTGGCGGGTTGGGTGTTCTGCGTCATGCCCAAGGCCAGGCTCAGCCCCTTGGCGGGGTCTTCGAGCTCGGACAGCAAAGGCGGGAAATCGGCTGTCGTCGGGCTCACCCACGCGTCAAAACCGGTAAATCGTTCCTCGACCTTCTTGCGGCTGGCAGTGCGCTTGTCTTCCAACGCCAGAAACTCGTAGGCTTTGGATTCCAAACCCGATTCGATGCGCTTGGCAATCACGGGATCCATCAAATGTTTCTGCGCGAGAAAGTTGTCCTTTCCCAAAATCGAGAGCAGCGCGGCCGGCATGGACACGGGGAAATAGCCAGCTCGCTCCGGCGCCTCCGGCACGACGATGTCTTCCAGCAAACAACCTTGCCCGGCGAGTTTTTCATTGGCCTGCTTAAACGCGGCACTGATCTGCGCGTTGACGTTCTCGTTGAAATGATTCTGCGGCACGCCAAAGCACATACGATTCAACCGTACGCCCGTGGGGCGTGCATCGTATTCGCAACCGAACAGCACGGCGGAAATCGTGTTGAACGCCAGCAGCGCGTCCTTGGCCGAACGTGTCAGCAGCCCGATTGAATCGACACGCGGATCGAGCGGGAATGCACCATCCGTTGGCCAAAGTCCCGCCGTCGTCTTGATCCCAAACACGCCATTGAATGCCGCTGGTACCCGAACCGAGCCACCAGAGTCTGACCCGATGGCAAACGCGCATAGCCCCGCGGCCATCGCCACGCCCGATCCGGAGCTCGATCCACCCGGTGCGCGATGGTTCTCGAGATCGGACGCATTCCACGGGGTGCCGCGCGGGGCGGAATGGCCCGTGATACCCAAGCACAATTCCACCGCCTTGGTCTGGCCCAGAAACACGCAGCCTGCGCGACGCAGTGCTTTGATAAACGTCGCTTCCTCCGTGCCCAGGACATCCGGCAAGGTGATGTTCGAGCCCACCTTGGGGCCCGGCATGTTGGCGATCACGAACACATCCTTGATCGCAACGGGCACGCCCATCAAAGGTCCCAGATCCGTACCGGACTGCATCAGCAAATCCATGGCGCGCGCCGTGGCAATCGCGCTTTCCCCGGCTACGGTCTCGAACGCGCCCAGCTTCGGATCGAGTTGCTTAATACGTTCCAGATACTGCCGCGTCACCGCTTCGGACGTGACCTTGCCCGCGCGGAAGTCCTGTGCGAAGCCTTCCAGGCCGCGTTCCGCGAACGGATCTACCGGTAAATCACTCATTACTGCATTCTCCGAAAAAGAATCATCCACTTGCGTGATGCCTCGCGATTACAGCCCGAGGTAAGCTTTTCTGATCATGGGGTGGCCTTCCAGCGTCGATGAAGGACCCTCCAGAACCAGCTTGCCGTTTTCCAGCACGTAGGTGCGATCACTGAACTGCAGCACCTGTTTGATATTTTGCTCCACCAGGAGCACAGGGAACCCCAGGTCTGCCACGCGCCGGATCGTCTGCATCACTTGCTTGACGTACAACGGTGACAGCCCCAGGCTAGGCTCGTCCATCAACAGCAGATCCGGCTCCAACATCAGCGCGCGGCCAATGGCCACCATCTGCTGCTGACCACCCGACAGCGATCCGGCCTCGACATTCGCGAACTTCTCCACATCGGGAAACAGCGAGAACACTTTATCCAGATTCGCCTTGCGCTTGGCGCGCAGGCGCGGCAGATAAGCCCCCAGCAGGATATTGTCCTTGACCGTCAAGTTAGGAAATAGCTGTCGGCCCATCGGTACGTGGGCCAAGCCGCGCTCGGCCATCTCGTGCGGGGCCAGTCCGGGGATTTCCTCGCCCTTGAACAGGATACGGCCTTGCCACGGTTTAATCATTCCCGATACCGCGCGCAAGATCGTCGATTTGCCGCTACCGTTGCCGCCTACCAGGCCAACCAGCTCGTTCTTTTTGATCTCCAGCGAAACGCCGAACACAACCTGCAGTGCGCTATAGCCCAGGTCGACACTCTCGACCTTCAGTATGACTTCATCGTTTTGGTTCATTTCCATCAATCCGTGCCCAGATAGGCCTCGATGACCTTCTCATCACTGATGACCGCTGTGGCCGCGCCTTCCGCGATCTTGTTCCCGCTTGCCAGCACGATCACATGGTCGGCGAGCTGAATGATCGCCTCCATGATGTGCTCGACCATCACGATGGAAACACCCGTCGCGGTCAAGGTACGCAGCAGCTCGATCATTTCCTTCAGGGCAGGGGGGTTCAAGCCCGCCATGATCTCGTCCAGAAACAGCACCTCTGGCTGCAACGCCAAGGCCTTCGCCAGCTCCAGGCGGCGCAGGCGGGCGAGGTTCAGATCCGATGACAGTTGATTCGCGCGGTCGGACAGGCCGACCTTTGTCAGCGCGTCCAGCGCGGCGCGTTCGGCTTCCTTGCGCTGCGGGTGCTTCAAGAACGCCGCCACCAGCACGTTTTCCAGAACCGTCATTTCCTCATAAGGGCGTTCCGTCTGGAACGTGCGGCCCATGCCGAGCCGCGTGCGCACATACGGAGGCAGCTTCGTGACATCCTGACCTAGGAACGTGACGGTGCCAGAACTCACCGGCGCAAAGCCCGTGACAGCGTTGAACAGTGTCGATTTACCCGCGCCATTGGGCCCGATCAGGCCCAGCACCTGGCCGCGCTCCAGACTCAGCGACACGTTGTTCACGGCGATCAGGCCGCCGAATTGCACCTTGATATTGTCAGCCTTAAGCACGGTTTGCATATTTCTTCCTGATCAGTTTGTGCGCATACTCGCCAACGATGCCGCGCGGCAACATGAGGATGACCACCAATATCAGCACGCCATAGAGCAGCATATTGGCTTGTGCAAACGTCGTTCTAAAGACTTCTCCCGAAATCACCAACAGTGCGGCACCCACCGCCGGGCCCCAGATCGTGCCACGACCCCCAATAATGACGGTCAATGCGATCTGTACCGAGAACAGCAAGTTGAAAATGATGTGCGGCTCGATGAACGAAAGGAAAATCCCGTAGATGCCGCCACCGAGCGCGGTCAAAACGCCCGAGACGACAAAGGCTTTCAGCTTGATCACCGTGGGATTGATCCCCGCCGCCATCGCGGCTTCTTCGTTATCGCGTACGGCCTTGAGCTGGTAACCGAACTTGCGACGCGAGATATAAATCGTGATCGCGATCGTCAGCGCAGCGTAGACGAGCGCCAGATAGTATTGCGTCGTCTTGTCGAACAGGTCCACGCCAAACGGCTCGGGCAATTCATCGATGAACACCCCGGACGCGCCGCCAGTGAGCCAACCTTCGTTAATCGCCACCAATCGCAGAATCTCCGCGATCGCAATCGTCGAGAGCGTGAAGTAAGGGCCACGCAGACCGAACGTCAGCTTGCCCCAGGCCAGCGCCATGACCGCTGCCACAGCCATCGCCATCAGCATCGACCACCAGGGCGCCCAACCGAACTCCGATGCGCCGATAGCGACGAAATACGCGCCTAGACCAACAAAGCTGGCGTGACCCAGACTCAACTGTCCGGCCCAGCCACCGAGGATATTCCACGACGTCGCCCACCCCGTGAACAACAGCACGGAAATGCCGACCGTAATAAAGGCGTCGCCCGTCAGGGGATAGCAGGCCGCCGCGACGACCAGCGCCGCCAGAATAAGACTTTGCTTGTTCATACGCGCTTCACCGTTTTACCAAAGAGACCTTCGGGCTTGACCAACAACACCACCAGGAAGACCAATAGACCATAGGCATCGCGGTACGCGGAATCCAGATAGGATGCACCCATCACTTCCACTACGCCCAGCAACAGTCCGCCAATGATCGCGGCGCCGATATTGCCCAGGCCACCCAACACGGTGACGACGAACGCTTTAAGCGTAAACATTGCACCCGTGGTCACGGGCGAAGCAAACAACAGGGGAATGAGCGCCACGCCCGCGGTCACGGCCAAGGCAATCCCCAAGCCGAAAACGATGGCCTGGATGCGCTTGGTGTTGATGCCCACGAGCTCCGCGCCCAAGCGGTTCTCTGCCGTCGCCTTGATCGCGCGGCCGACTTCCGTCTTGTTCAACAGCAGGTACAGCGCACCGATCACGGCCACTGTCGCCAGGCCCGCCAGCAGCAGCACGACCGACACGCGGATCTCGCCCATCGACACCGTGCTAGCTGCATAAGACACATGCACCGACTTCGGCTCACCGCCAAACGTCAGCAGCAGAAGGTTGCCGATCACCAGCGAGATTCCCAGCGTCGCCAGCATCATCGTTTCTGGCTTGGCATCGATCACGCGCGTCAGAATCAGCTTCTGAATCAACGCGCCCACAATAAAGCCAAGCGGAATCGCGAAGACGAGCGTGAGATAAGGATCCCACCCGAAAAGCGAATTCATCACCACGGCGAAATACATGCCCAACACCACAAAATCGCCATGAGCGAAGTTGATCGTGCGCATGACGCCGAACACCAGCGTGAGGCCCACGCCAATCAAGGCGTAAACAGCCCCAATCAGAACCCCGTTAGAGAGGTTCTGAAATAAGGAAACGTAATCCATTGTGAAACCTTTGGCCGGCTAGCTGCACCGGCTATATTTGGTACGTGGTCGAACGCGTGCCGAAAGCGCCACATGCAGCACGTTTTTTTGCCGCTTGTGACGCTTTCTTGTCGTGAGGCAGACTTAGTTCGACAGCTTGGCTTTTTGCGAGGCCAGATTCTCGGGGAAGACCGTGACGTGCTTGCCATCCTGAATTTGGATGATCACGCTCTTGATCGGGTTTTGGCCCGTGAAACCATCGAACTCTTCAAACGTCACGTCGGTGACCGGCGTCTTCAGGTTCGTCGCGGCCAGGGCTTCGCGCACTTTCTCGCGGTCGGTCGACTTGGCACGGCGCAGCGCATCCGCGGCCACGGTCAATGCCAGATAGCCTTCGGCCTCGTAGAAAGACGGGTCTTCCTTGGCAGCTTCCTTCAGACGCTTCGCCAGTTCGGGGGTACCTTCGTACTTGACGTCCGGGCTCCAGCTCACGGCCGACACAATGTTCTCGGATTTATCGCCGACTTGGTCGATAAAACTCATCATCGACGACGCCGTATCAATGGCCACGACCTTGGTGTTCAGGCCCACTTCCTTGATTTGACGCGCAATCGCGATACCGTCATCGGCGTACGAGCTGGTCAACAGAATATCCGGATTCGCCGAGCGGAACTTGTTCAGGATCGGACGGAAGTCCGTCGTGCCCTGGTCATAGGCTTGCTTGCCCACGACTTCATAGCCGCGTTTTTCCGCTTGGCGCACGCCTTCCTCGCTCACCGAGGTGGGCCACGCGCCATTGCCATGCATCACCGCGACCTTCTTCATGTCCGGATTGCTTTTGCGCAGAAAGTCGAAATAGTCGAAATACACATTCGCCACGATCGTGGAGTTGTGCTTGGCACGGAACACCCACTTCGAACCCGGCTTGGTGATCGAGTCATCGGCGCTGCCCAGCACGATCAGCGGCAGCTTCTGACGCGTGGCGACCTTCGACATCGGGCCCGTGATGCCCGAGGCATACGAACCGATGATCAGCGGCACGCCCTGCTTATTTAGCGATTCCAACGCCGCCAACGCGCTTTGCGCGTCCGAGCGGTCATCTTGCGTGATCAGCTCGAGCTTCTCGCCATTGATACCGCCATTCGCGTTGATCTCCTCCAACGCGACCTGCATGCCAGTGTTGTAGCGCTGGCCAAAGGCGGCGAAGTTACCGCTCAGGCTATTCACCACACCGATTTTCACTTGCGCCACTGCGGGAAGCGAAAAAGCCGATGCACATAAAACAGTCAACAGACCGGTTTTCAAAAATTTGCCGTGAGATTTCACAGGTGTCTCTCTTTAAAGATTAAATGAACAGACCAATTGCCGTGCAATATCGCTTTCGTTTTTCTTTACTTCCTGGTCGCTATGCCAAAAAGCCTGGGCCTGATTGTTTTGATATATGTGGTCCCGGGCCGTGTAGTATATCGACAGATTTATTCCACTTATCGAACTAAAACCATTATTAATTCCGTATGGCGGAACAAGATGCACCCATAGCGGTCTCTGGCGTGGCGGCGCTGGCACGAGGGCTGGAGATACTGCGATGCTTTTCTGCGCGCGAGCCCAGCCTGTCCAACGGCGAGTTGGCGGCCTATACCGGACTACCCAAGTCCACCATCTCGCGGCTGACAAAAACCTTGGTCGAGCTTGGCTATCTCAGGCACGATGCCAAGAATCGGGAATATTCAGTCGGGCCGTCCGTGCTGGCGCTGGGGTACTCGGCGTTGGCTAACTTGCGCGTGGCGGAAATCGCGCGTCCGCATATGCAGGCGCTCGCGGACGCCACAGGCGCATTGATTTCGCTAGCCACGCGAGATCGTTTGTCGATGTTGTACCTGGAGGCTTGCTGCAGCGACACGACCATGACACTCAGGATGGGGCGCGGCGTTCGCATGCCGATCCTGAGCACCTCTATCGGGCGAGCCTTCCTGGCTGCGCTGCCCGTCAACGAACGTGAATATCTCGTGGCCGCGCTAAAGCAAAAGGGCGAGCCTGCGGTCGAGCCTGCCGACCTCCAGGCCTTGAACAGGGAACTCAACCGCTACCAGCGGGATGGCTATTGTGTGTCGCTGGGCGAGTGGAATGCCGACGTCAATGCCGCCGCTACGCCGATTTCCTGGCAAGGCGGCTCGGACGTGGTCGTGGCGTCGATTAGCGGTCCATCATTTTTGATCACAGAGGAACTGCTGCGCGACAGGCTGATTCCTCGGCTGATGGATCTGGCCGGGCATATATCGAGGCAGTTGGAATGATCCACCCATGCTGCCACGACCTTATTACCCTTATCGCCTTTACTCCACCCGCGCGCCGGCTTTGGCGGCGTGTTTGCGCAGGAGCCCTGCAAAGGCCAAGCCGGGGCGAGTCTGGGGTAGCCGTGGGTTAAACAGCAGACCTGGTGTGCGCATGGGCGTGGGGCCCTCTAGCGGGATGAGGCGCAATGAAGGGTTGGGCGGGATGGCGCTGGCGGCGGCAATGCAGCCGACGGGCAGGCGCATGACCATGCCGAGCATGCCTGCGACGGTATTGATCTCGGCGACGATGTTGGGCTCTGCGCCGGCCGCGGCGAAACACTCATCCAGGAGTCGCCGGGTAGAGAAACTGGCCGGCAACAGGACCAGCGATTCTCGATGGAGTTCAATCAGGCGTATGCGCTTGCGTCGGGCCAAGGGATGGGTCTGGGAGACGATGAGGCTCAGTTCTTCGTTAAAGAGCGGCTCGAATGTCAGGCCACTGGTGGATTCGGGCCGGTAGGCGACGCCGAGATCCAGTTGGCCCTGCTCGAGTTGGCTGACGATGATGTCGGCGGTGAGCTCTTCGATGATGACCTTCATGGTGGGATTGTGGAGCAGGAATTGGGCGACGCAATCCGGGATGAAGCTCTGGTTAAAGGTGTGCGTGGTGCCTAGTCGGAGCTCGCCGGTCATTGACGCCGCGCTATGTTTGAGTTCGCTGAGCCCCTGGTCGATCTCGCGCAGGGCGCGCGTGGCGTAGGCTAGGAAGGTATCTCCGGCTGTGGTAATGACGACGCGTTTGCCTACTCGGTCAAAGAGTCGTTGGCCGATTTCTTCTTCGAGTTGGCGGATTTGATGAGAGAGCGTCGACTGAGTGACGTGCACGCGTTCTGCTGCACGGGTGAAATTCAGTGAGCCCGCCAGGGCAATGAAATAACGAAGGTGCCTGAGTTCCATGGTGTGGTGCGCCAATGATCGATGCGGTCAATGATAATCGTCGAAATTAATCATTTCCATCTTTAGGTGAGGCTGGATAGTCTTACGGCACGTTAAGACATGCAGTCAGGAGCTCCCATGGGGAAAGTGTTAGAGGGCATCAAGGTCATTGAGCAAGGCACGTTTATCACGGGGCCGGCGGCAGCGATGTTGCTGGCTGATCTGGGTGCAGATGTGATCAAAGTCGAGCAGCCGAAGACTGGCGATCCGTTTCGCGCATTCAAGGGCGGACTGTATAGCCCGCATTACCAGACCTATAACCGCAATAAGCGCAGCATCGAACTCGATACCAAGGACCCTGAGGACGCCCAAGTCTTCGATGCATTGATCCAAGACGCTGATGTGTACATTCAGAATTTCCGCCCCGGAACTGCCGAGCGTCTGGGTGCGGGGGAGGATCGGCTCAGAGAGATGAATCCTCGACTGATTTATTGCGCGATCAGTGGCTTTGGACAGACCGGGCCAGCGGCAGGCCGGCCAGCGTATGACACGGTGGCTCAGGCTGCCAGCGGTTTTCTGAATCTGTTGGTCAATCCGGCAAACCCTCGTGTGGTGGGCCCGGCCATTGCCGACTCGTTGACGGGATTTTATGCGGCCTATGGAATTCTGGGCGCCTTGGTCGAGCGTGCGAGAACCGGGCAGGGCAGACGAGTGGACGTGTCCATGCTTGAGGCCATGTGCCATTTCAATCTGGACGCGTTCACGCATTTCCTGTCCGAAGGCGAAATCATGGGGCCCTATAGCCGCCCCAGCGTGTCACAGTCGTACACGCTGCGGTGTGCCGACGATAAATGGATCGCGCTGCACATGTCATCGCCCGAAAAATTCTGGCGTGGCCTGGCGCAGGCAATTGAGTGGCCGGGTCTATTTGATGATCCGCGCTTCGCGACGCGCGAGGGCCGAATCACCCATCAGGAAGACCTGATTGATTTGCTCGGCCAGCGCTTCGCCGCGCAACCACGGGCTGTGTGGTGCGAGCGTCTGCAAGCGCTCGACGTGCCGCATGCACCCATGTATGACACACGTGAAGCGCTGCAAGATCCGCAAGCGCGCCATCTGGAACTCGAGATCGAAGGGGTTCATCCCCAACGTGGCCCTTGGAAAACGGTGCGTTCTCCGGTCTCGTTCGACGGGCAGCGGCCTACTGAGGTGCGCCCGCCACCCACACTGGGCGAGCATAACGACGAGATCCGTGCGGCATTGCGTGCACGCCTGGCCTGAACGCGCTCGGTCACATTACAAAAACAAGGAGATGTCATGAAAATCGGCAAGGAAACCGTACCACGCACTGCGATCTGCACGTCCGACGAACACACCATTGTCGTGCGCGGTGCTGACCTGTGTCAGGACCTGATTGGCAAGATGGATTTTGGAGATTATTTCTATCTGCTGGTCACGGGGCGTCGTCCCGACTCGGCCGCCAGCGCGGTGTTGAATGCCACGTTGGTGGCCATCGCCGAGCACGGACTGGTGCCGAGTGTGCAAGCGAGCCGTATGACCTTGGCAGCCGCACCGGACGCGCTTCAGGGAGCTGTCGCGGCAGGGATTCTGGGTTGCGGCTCAGTGATCTTGGGCGCGTCAGAAACGGCGGGCCGACTGTTTCATGAGATCGAATCTCGCGCCGGTCGCGACGGAGATCTGCTGGAGGCAGCACGTGTGGTCGTCCAAGAGTATCGCGCGGCGCGGCGAGCAATTCCAGGCTATGGGCATCCTCTGCACAAAGAGCGGGACCCCCGCGTGGCCCGATTGTTTGAGGTTGCGCGTGACAGCGCAGCGGGTTTGCAGTACATCGCTATTGCCGAAGCGGTTGAAAAAGTTATTCCCGAAGTGGTGGGCAAGGATTTGCGCCTGAATGTGTCGGCCGCAATTCCAGCCGTACTGCTGGGTATTGGGTTTCCGCTATCGGCACTAAAGGGAGTGCCAATCTTGGCTCGGGCGGCTGGTCTCATTGCGCATTTGACCGAGGAGCAGGAGGCTCCCATCGGCTTTGCGCTGTCGTATCAAGCTACGCGCGAATTGCAGTACCACGGTGAAGTTCCCCCGGGATTCGGGAAGGCGCAGTCATAGCGCCAACACGGGCGATGCGCCCTCGCTGCGCGTCGCAATCACAACAATCAGGAGAGACAACCATGCACAAATTTAATCCGCTATCTCGTCAGGGAAAACTGCGCCGTACTCTGATCGGCGCGGCGTTGGCTACGCTCGGCCTGGTCGGCATGTCTGCTCAAGCCGCGACATTTCCCGATCGTGCCGTTCGCATCGTCGTGCCGTTCGGTCCCGGAACGACCACCGACACCATCGCCCGCATCGTCGCTGAGGCCATGTCCAAACCTTTGGGCCAACAAATCGTCGTCGAAAACCGAGCCGGTGGTGGGGGTACGATCGGGACTACTCAGGTAGCCCGCGCGCCGGCCGATGGCTACACATTGGTCATGGGTACGGTGGGCACGCATGCGATTAACCAGGCTTTGTACAAAAACCCCGGTTACGATCCTGTGAAGGATTTTGAACCGGTGGCATTCGTCGGACAGACGCCGACGTTTCTGGTCACGGGTAGCGGGTCAGGCATTCAAACACTGAAGGATCTCGGTGCTGCCGCGAGCAAAGGTGAGGGTGTCGCATTCGCATCGGCTGGCAGTGGCACCTCGGGCCACTTGGCCGGGGAGTTGCTCAAGTCGCGATTGGGGGGCGAAATGGTTCATGTGCCCTACAAGGAAGGCGGCTTGGCGGTCTCGGATGTAATGTCGGGCCAGGTGCAGTTCATGTTCTATCATCCCGCTGCGGTACTCCCGCATATTCAATCCGGAAAGCTCCGCGCACTCGGGGTGTCCAGCGCCAACCGTAGCAGCGCCGCGCCCGATGTGCCCAGCATCGCTGAGCAGACTGGCAGTGATTTCGATCTGGTAGCGTGGTTTATGTTGTATGCGCCGCAGGCAACGCCGGAGCCGGTGATGGCGACATTGCGTAAAGCAGCAAGCGAGGCACTGTCCGATCCGCAAGTGCTCAAACGCTTGAGTGGACAAGGTGTTGAGCAAGGCGGCGAGTCGACGCGCGACCTGACGGCGTTCGAGCAGAGCGAGATCGCTAAATGGTCGGATTTGGTGAAGAAATCCGGCGCTCAGGTGAACTAACCCGGTATCCGCGAGGGGCGGGCGTTAGCACAGGACAGTATCTATGCATGAATTTGTCTATACCGCACAGTCCGCCCGGGTGGTGTTTGGCACCGGCGCGCTGCGCCACTTGGAGGCGGAAGTCGAGCAACTGAGCGGGAGCCGTGTGTTGGTGTTGTCCACGCCGAATCAGCGCCCAATAGCGGAGTTGGCTTTGCAGCTATTGGGTGCCCGTGGCGTGGGGGTGTATGACCAGGCCAAAATGCATGTGCCCGTCGCGACCGTGCGTGACGCAGCCGAGGTCGCGCGGCGACTCTCGGCCGACTGTACGGTTGCGATCGGCGGCGGTTCGACCACGGGCTTGGCAAAGGGCTTAGCACTGGAGTGTGGTCTGCCTATCGTCGCCGTGCCGACGACCTACGCTGGCTCAGAGATGACACCCATCTACGGAATGACGGAGGGCGGCATTAAAACCACGGGCAAAGATGTCCGCGTCCTGCCGCGTTCGGTCATCTACGACCCCGATTTGAGCGCGGGTCTGCCCACGGCGCTGGCTGCGGCCAGTGGGCTCAATGCCATGGCGCACGCCGCTGAGGGGCTGTATGCGCGCGACGGTAACCCGATCATGGGCCTTCTCGCAGAAGAGTCGATTCGTGCGCTGGCCCGAGGTCTGCGTCGCGTTGTGGCTCAACCGTTAGACAGTCTGGCACGCAGTGACTGTTTATATGGTGCGTGGCTCGCGGGGACGGTTTTGGGGAATGTCGGCATGGCGCTGCACCACAAACTCTGCCATACCCTGGGCGGGACTTTTAATCTGCCGCACGCGCAAACGCATGCGATCATCCTGCCCTATGCCATGGCATACAACAGTGCAGCGGCACCTCAGGCCATGGACCGCATCGCGCGCGCCCTTGGAGATTCGCAGACTCCTGCCGCGACGAGCCTGTACAAACTGGTAGGCGATTTGGGCGTACCGTGCGCTTTGCGTGATATTGGCCTGCAATCCCACCAGGTAGATCAAGCAGTGGATCTGGTGATGGCACAGCCCTACTGGAATCCGCGGCCGATGCAACGTGATGCTTTGTCTGCCTTGCTGCAAGCCGCCTACGAGGGCACCCCACCGGATCTCTCTGTATAGCCCCGACAGCGGCTCGCGACGGTCGGCTGATCAGCCCGGCTCTCCCGAGCGTGTCCTGATGGTTATAGTCGCGCAGTGCTATCCAGGCTCGGGTCAATGCCCGCGCTGAGCATCGCCGCGCACTACGGGCGCATGGACCCCGAACGTCGAAAATTCATCTATGCCGAGCTCAAACGCGAGGCCGAAAAAATCACGCGCGAGCTTGGAGAATGAACGTATGCTCGGTGTGGACGGGTGGCGGGGAGGGCGGCGCCGTTGCAGCGACCTGTTTGCTAAGATACACTACCCTTCGCATCGCGATACACGATGTTATTGTTTTTAGTCTGCTGGTTGGAGAGGACGCCATGTCGATCGACGCCCTCTTCCAATTGGGGATCGTCTCAGTTGCTCTGAACACCTCCCAAACGGAAGATCGCATTTGTCGCTCAGAGCGACACCATATTGTTCGCGCCATCCACACTATCGCCCGCCGCATAGTGGGTTTGCTTGCGACCTTATCCAACGCACGACAGCAAAAATTCGTTCTGCCGCACGCTGTGCAGATACAGATGTATAGCGGCCGAATGCCGAGCTAAGTCCAGCGCTCGAGGCTTCGAGCATGCGGTCACGACGCAGCAATGCGATTTGCTGCGTGTTTCCGGCGTGCGCGGCCATTTTCTGATCACCACGACAATCGACGCCCATCGCGGGCTTTGCGCGCGAGCGGAGGTTGCTTTCGCATCGAATTGCTTACGTCATGATCCAGACCCCGTACTACCTTATCGATAAGACTGCTTTGCAGGAAAATCTGCGCAAGGCAGCCCGACTACGCGAGTTATCCGGCGCCAAGATCTTGCTGGCGTTAAAGTGCTTTGCCACTTGGCCGGTATTTGACTTGATGCGCGAATATCTCGATGGCACCACGTCTTCGTCGCTCTTTGAGCTCAAGCTTGGACGCGAGAAGTTCGGTGGCGAAACCCACGCCTATAGCGTCGCCTGGGCCGATCACGAGATTGCCGAGGCAGTGTCCAGTGCCGACAAGATCATCTTCAACTCCATCTCGCAGTTCGGGCGCTACGCCTCGCAGGCAGCCGGCATCCCGCGCGGCCTGCGTCTGAATCCGCAAGTCAGCTCGTCCACCTACGACCTCGCGGATCCCGCCCGGCCATTCAGCCGTCTGGGCGAGTGGGACGTCAAGCGAATCGCGTCCGTCGTGGATCAGCTCGACGGATTCATGATCCATAACAACTGCGAGAACGCCAGCTTCGAGCGTTTTGACGAGCTGCTCACGCAGGCCGAAGAGCGCTTCGGACGCTTTTTGCAGCGTGTTAAATGGGTCAGCCTGGGCGGTGGCATACACTTCACCGCCCCTGGCTACCCGCTGGACGCCTTGGCTCAGCGCCTGCGTGCCTTCGCTGAACGCTACGATGTACAGGTCTATCTCGAACCCGGCGAGGCCGTCGTTCAAAACAGCGCATCGCTCGAAGTCACCGTGCTGGACACTCTGCACAACGGCAAGAACATCGCCGTCGTCGATAGCGGCACCGAGCCGCATATGCTGGACCTGCTGATCTATCGCCTCAACGCACGCGTTGAACCCAATGCCGGTCCGCATCGCTACATGATCTGTGGCAAGACCTGCCTCGCGGGCGATGTCTTTGGCGAGTTTGACTTCCCGGAGCCGCTCGAACCCGGCTCGCGCGTGTCCATCCGCGACGCGGCGGGCTACACGATGGTTAAAAAGAACTGGTTCAACGGCCTTTCCATGCCATCCATCGCCGTCAAGGAACTGGATGGAACCGTGCGCCTCGCGCGTTCATTTACCTATCAGGATTACGTCGACAGCTTAGGCGGCTAGGCCGGCCTGACTCATTAACTGGTTGCAAAGGGAGTGCGAAAGATGAAAAGAAATGTCCTCATCATCGGAGCCGGCGGCGTCGCCAATGTCGTGGCCCACAAATGCGCGCAGAACAATGTTTTGCTGGGCGATATCCATATCGCTTCGCGCACCGTGGAAAAATGTCGCGCTATCATCCAGTCCGTGCATGAAAAAGGCAGCATGCAGCAGCCCGGGATACTGAATGCCCACGCCCTGGATGCGCTGGACATCCGGGCCACCTCGCAGTTGATCCGTGACACTGGCGCTCAGATCGTGGTCAACGTCGGGTCGGCATTTCTGAATATGTCGGTGCTTTCCGCCTGCATCGACACGGGCGCGGCTTACATCGACACTGCCATTCATGAAGACCCCGCCAAGGTATGCGAGCAGCCGCCCTGGTACGCCAACTATGAATGGAAACGCCGTCAGGAATGCGCCGACGCCGGCGTCACCGCGGTCTTGGGCATCGGGTTTGATCCCGGCGTCGTCAACGCGTACGCGCGCCTGGCAGCCGATGACTATTTCGACAAGATTTCGTCCATCGATATCATCGATACCAACGCCGGCTCGCACGGCCGCTACTTTGCCACCAACTTCGATCCCGAGATCAATTTCCGTGAGTTCATCGCCACGGTCTGGTCTTGGCAAAATCGTCAGTGGAAAGCCAATTCGATGTTCGAGGTGCGCCAAGAGTGGAACCTGCCCGTCGTGGGCCAGCAGACCACCTACCTGACCGGCCACGACGAGCTGCACTCGCTATCAAGCGTGCTCGATGTACCCGATATCCGTTTCTGGATGGGATTCTCCGATCACTACATCAACGTCTTCACGGTGCTCAAGCAGCTGGGCCTGCTGTCCGTCGACCCCGTTCAATTGCCTAATGGTCAATCCGTGGTGCCGCTGCAAGTCGTCAAGGCCGTGCTGCCGGATCCCGCATCGCTCGCACCCACCTACCAGGGCTATACGTGCATCGGCAACAAAGTGCACGGCTTCAAGGACGGTCGCCAGAAAGACCTGTTGATCTACAACGTCTGCGATCACGCAGCCTGCTACCGCGAAGTCGGCAGCCAGGCCATTTCTTACACTGCTGGCGTACCCGCGGCCGCAGCGGCCATGCTTATCGCTCAGGGTATCTGGGACACGCGTCGCATGATGAATGTGGAGGAACTGCCGCCCCGTCCGTTGTTGAACTTGCTGGATAAAATGGGCTTGCCAACCAGGGTGAAAGACGAACAAGGCGACCGGCCGTGGAATCAGGCGGTCGAGCTCGGTTCCGAGGCGCTTGACGAGTACGCTGACGAACGCGAACTGGTGCAGGTTGCCTGATTGTTAGGCAGATGCAAGCAGACATGCGCGGGTTGTATGGGGTATTCTTCCCATATGACCCACGCGAAAATCGCTACCGCCTGCTTGGCAGCCCACCGACGAGGCCCTCGACATCTAAGTTGAGTGGCTAGTCACATTCAGGCGCCCCGAGTCGGTGCCTCTTCCCGGAAGGCCACGATACACACGTGGCCTTTTGTTTGCCAGATTCCCCATGCCGCCGTGTATCGCAAGGTCTTCATTTCTTGTTCAAGGAATGACCATGACTGATTTTTCATTGACCATCCAGTCGTTTCGGCCTTCGGACGAAGCCGATGTCGTCGGTCTGTGGCGTGCTTGCGGCCTGACACGGCCTTGGAACGATCCCGCCAAGGACGTCGCGCGCAAACTGACCGTACAGCCGGACCTGTTCTTGGTCGGCGAAGCAGAAGGCGCGATTGTCGCAACGCTCATGGGCGGCTACGACGGCCATCGCGGGTGGGTCAACTATTTGGCCGTGGCCCCCGCGTTTCAGCGGCGCGGCTATGCCACGGCAATGATGCGGGAAATAGAGTCCAGGCTGTTGGCAATGGGCTGCCCTAAAATCAACCTGTTAGTCCGCTCAGACAACCTGGCCGTGCAAAGCTTTTACGAAAGCCTGGGCTTTGGTCAAGATGCTGTCATCAGCATGGGAAAGCGTTTGATTCCAGACTAATGAGCCATCCCAGGCACGAAAACGCTACGTCGGGTCTACAACTTTGTATGCTTCCACGCTTTGTTCAGCAGCACATACATCAAGGCGACCAGCGCCAATAAAGCGAAGCCATTGGAAAAATACACAAAAACAATGGCATCGCCGATCCGTTCGTTGGCGATCAACCAGCTCGCGATCGACAGGCCACAGGACAGGCCAAAAAGCCAAATCAGGAATACCTTGAATACTTTCATATCGTCACAATAAATGGATTTCGGCTAGTTTATAGCCGAAAAACGACGCACGTGGTTGCTTTATGGTCGAGCATCCCGATCAAGTGCTTATATGGTGATTTACCACAGTGGCAGCGGCAATACCGGTCCCTGCGGACCGATATTGCCAACTAACTCACTTGGTGTGACGTACGTGAGTACTAAGAACGTGTTCGCGCCCGTCTGGGAATAGGGCGGCCACTGAAACCTCGCCTGATCACTCAGACTTGGTATTCATAGTGGAAAGGACGCCAATGTTTGGTCGACTCGATTTCCGCGGAGAGCTGTAGCACCACATCGTCCTGGCCAAAGTGACCAATGATCTGCGTTGCCACGGGAAGCCCTTCGCCCGTCCAATAGGTAGGCAGGGCAGCCGCAGGCTGTCCGGAGGCGTTGATGATCGCCATGAAGCAAGAGTAATTCCCCACCCGCTTCCTGAGATCCCAGAAGTCCCGGTCCATGGATAGTTCACCCAGTTTGGCCGGCAGCTTGCACAGCGCCGGAGTCATCAGGATATCGATGGACTGCATCCAACCAGACATCAGGCGACCGACCGCATGGAAAGTGTTGACCGCCTCGATATAGTCGCGGGCAGACAGGGTTTTTCCATATTCGTAGCCAGTGTAGATCGCACGTTCCAGATCCGACGTCGATAAGGTCTGGCCGCTAGCCTGCAGTTTTGCCTCGACGCTATTTACGATATTGCCCGCCAGAACGTTGGTATGTGCCTTGATGTAGCTCTGATAGTCGAATTCTGGAATATTCAGATCGACGATTTCATGGCCCAGGTCCTTGCAGATTTGCACCGTCTTTTCGAGGGCTGCGGACACCTCTGGATCGGTCGTGACGCCGCCGAATGTCTCGCGCCACACACCGATGCGTAGCTTGCGAAACGCTTTGGGCTGCACAGCGTCCATGAACGACCGCTCGAATACCGGCGCGGCATAGGGCGATCCCGGCGCATAGCCACCAATGGCGTCCATCGCAGCAGCCGTGTCTCTGACCGTGCGGCTCAGGACGCCGTCGACCGCCAGGCCGCCCCATCCTTCGCCGCGCAGTGGGCCCATGGGCACCACACCCCGCGACGCCTTGAATCCATAGATGCCGCAGCATGCAGCGGGAATACGGATAGAACCACCGCCGTCACTGCCATGGGCCACTGGCACGACGCCAGTCGCGACGGCGACTGCGGCACCACCGCTGGAACCCCCGGGCGAACGTGTCACATCCCAGGGATTCTTGGTGACTTTCCCATACACCGTGGCTTCGGTGGTCGGCGCCATGCACAACTCGGGCACCGTGGTGCGCGCGTAGGCGATAAAGCCCGCCTTTTCGAAGCGCTCTGCCAGGAACGAGTCCACCGCGTACTTGCTGTCTTTGAACAGGGCAGAGCCCACATGCGACGGAAAACGCCGTGATGCGAGGCCCGAGTCCTTCAATAGGAACGGGATGCCCCGAAATGCGCCGCGCTCTTCCCAGTTCTGCGCCAGTGCAAGGCTTTCGTCGAACTGCTCATGACACAGAAAATCGAATTCCTGATCGAGCTTCGTGGCGAGCTCGATGGAGGTCTGCATCAGCTCGTAAGGCGTGGTTTGCCGTTGCGCCAATAAATTCGACAGGTCCAGCCCGTCAAGCTTTTTGAATTCTGCTGTTTTCATTGGCTTCGTTAGTTCTGGGGCAAACCGGACATTTCGAACATCTTCTTGAACTCGCCCGAAGCGGTGTCTCGGAACTTGTCGCTTTCTTCAGGGGTCGCGGCAATGAGTTCAAACTGAAGCGTCTTCATCTTCTCCACGAACGCCTCTTCTTGCGCGACCTTGTTGATCGATTCGTAAATCTTGTCGATGGTCGCTTTCGGGGTCTTGCCGTTGACGGTCAAGATCAGGACAGAGGGCACCGTCAGATCGGTCGGGTTGTCCTCACGTTGGGGTACGGCGTCGGGAAACTCGCTGACTTTCAGGTCTTGCAGAATGGCGAGAGGTTTCACTTTTCCGCCCACGGCGAACGGATAGGTGTTGCCCAGCACATCGACGTGAGCATCAATATGGCCGCCCATCAAGTCACTGGCTGCTTGAACGCCACCTTTATAAGGCACGATCTCGAAGTCGAGATTGTTCGCCTGCTTCCAACGCTCCAACGACAAATGGGCCGAACCACCGATCACGTTGACCGCAATGGAAATCTTGCCGGGGTTCTTCTTGATGGCTTCGACAAAGTCGGCAAAGGTCTTGTACTCGGAGTTAGGGTTAACCGAGAGGGAATGCGGCGTGCGATACAGATACGACACACTGGCCAGATCGGCATCCGCGTCGTAGGGCGGCTTTTTGAAGGAGTATTTGTTGATAAAGAGGCTGGTCTCGGCGGACATCAGAATCTTGTTGCCGTTTTCACCCCCCTTGATCGTGGCGAACACCGAGGGCAGAGTCGCGCCGCCGGGGACGTTTTCCACTATCACGTTGGTGTCGGGATGCAGGCGGCCGAGGCCTTCGGCGAGCATACGGCCGATCACGTCAGTGGAGCCGCCGGCCGGGAACGGTACAACGATACTCACGGTCTTCTCCGGCCAATCCGCGGCTTGAGCGGCTGGCGCGAGCACGGACGAGATCATGACCAGTCCGGCGGCGATGAGCGCATTGCAATGTTTCTTGATGATGGTGGAAGGTGCTGACCGCATAGGTTCCTCTTGAGTTGATCCGGAGGTGGCTTGAGAACCACTTTGTTTATATCCGATAAGGGGGCGCTATTATGCACAAAATTTTGCAGTGCATAAAAACCCGCTGTACAGTCCGTTCAGGACTGTCAGCTAGTGAGGTCTTGCAGGTCTTTACATGGTCCGCCGCCATAGTTTGCGGCAAGCGGCTCAGGCCATCGTCACGCAGGCCATTTAATCGCCGAGAGGGCGATTGTCCAACTCAGATGTCGAGATTCCCAAGATTCCGGAACGGACGTCACGGGTGGACTCTTGGCATGAAGGAATAAAGTAGGGGAGCCCTCCCGGTCCTACTCGCGGGTAAGACCCAAGGGCAGGGTCAGCGGCCCTGCCGGTCGGGCGGAAGAATGCCGGTGGCTGGCCACCGCAACATTAACCCGAGTGAGCGCGCTTGCCCGGGTTTTTCTTGTGGTGGGTGTGCGAACCACGCTCGCGGCTCACGCGCTGGCCGCGGCCTTGCGTCGTAAAGGTCACTCCCTTCGGAGCGACGGGAGCGGGGGTACGCTTGCGGTCGGCTTCAGTAACGATTTTGTTGCCCATGGAAATTTCTCCAGTTTGAATAAAGCGGCCTATTGTTTCATATTCGCGGGATTTATTCTCGCCAACCGGAAGGCCGAAGGCAAGGCGGCCTCCGCCACCGTGAGTCTGCGCGGATTGATGGCTGACACGGCAGCGGTCTTCTTGATTAGTGGATATGATCGAGGCTGCCTGTTCACTCTAGTTTCTAACTCATTTTGCTGGCATTTCCTCGCCCCACGTGTCTTTACGAAGACGAACATTTGCTGGTGCTCGACAAGCCCGAAGGACTTCTCTCCGTACCCGGCAAAGGGCCTGACAAACAAGACTGCCTGACGCATCGAGCACTGCTGTATTGGCCGGATGCGCTGGTAGTGCACCGTTTGGACATGGCCACCTCCGGTCTCTTGATATTTGCACGCTCGAAAGAAGTGCAGCGCCGTCTTGGCGATGCCTTTGCCGCGCGTGAAATCTTTAAACGCTACATAGCTACTGTCTATGGCGAAGTCGAGCAAGCACCGGATGGCGCATGGCACCTTATTGATGCACCGTTAATCTGCGATTGGGAGCGTCGCCCTCTACAAAAAGTGGATTACACCGTAGGCAAGCCGAGTCAAACGCGCTTCCAACGCCATCCCGACCAGGCCGGTACGCTACCGGGCTGTACCAAGATATGGCTTGAGCCCATCACCGGACGTTCGCATCAATTGCGTGTACACATGGCCCATGTCGGGCTGCCTCTCGTGGGTGATCCCTTGTATGCCCCCGCACATGTCCTAGCGTTGGACAAGCGACTCCATCTACACGCTGCTGAACTGCGCTTCCGACACCCCTGTACGGACGAGACCCTGCATATTCGTAGCAATGCAGCAGGGTTTTGCTGTCAGGATGCGGTCATTGATCAGGCGAGCCCGGGCAGATTGCCTGGCTCTACATCATAAACGGGGGACGACCAGCATTCATTAGACTTGTTTTTGCGAAGAACCTGTCTAAAGGAAACAATGCTGATGTCCCCAATCGATTCTA
>NZ_WSJB01000016.1 GCF_009763255.1 Bordetella sp. 02P26C-1
GATAGAATCGATTGGGGACATCAGCATTGTTTCCTTTAGACAGGTTCTTCGCAAAAACAAGTCTAATGAATGCTGGTCGTCCCCCGTTTATGATGTAGAGCCGCTTTTTGTTATCCAGCCAGTTTTGGGAGCGTTCTTGCTGTTTCACGCAAGTGTGGGTATCGATGTTGAGTGCGCCTGCTGTTTTCGCGACGGTGCGTCGCCGGCGTTAACGCCATAACTTCTTTGAGATGGCGCACTTCGTCAGTGGGGCTGCGGCCGAACTGACGCTTGAACTCGCGGCTGAATTGCGAAGGGCTCTCATAGCCCACCTGCTCGGCTGCACTGCCCGCGCTTATTCCATTGCGTATCATCATCATACGGGCTTGATGTAGGCGTATCGCTTTGATGTACTGAATGGGCGAGGTCGCTGTAACGGCCTTGAAGTGCGCATGAAAGGCGGGTACGCTCAGGTGCGCTTCGCCAGCCAGGGTGGCGACATCCAGATCGAGATCGTACTGGGTATGAATGCGCCTGAGTACCTTTGCGATACGGCCAAAATTTGTACCTTGCTGATAGGCCGCTCGCAGAGACCCGCCCTGTTCGCCGATGAGCACGCGATAAGTGATTTCGCGATATATGGACGGTCCGATCAATTTAGCTTCGAGCGGCGACGTGAGCGCTTCCAACAAGCGTAGCGTGGCGTCTTGCAGTTTGTCGTCCAGCCTTGTGGCGTAGAGTGTAGCCGGTACCGAGTGGGGCGATTCTTCAGCTTCGATGGCCACGGACAACTCCGCTGTAATGCTCGGGTCAATACGTAAGGCAATGCCCAACATCGGCTCTGCTTCGCTGGCCTGTGTCTCTGTAGTGAAGGGTAAAGGTACCGAAAGTACCAGATAGTGTTGCGCGTCATAGACGTATAACTTGCCCCCGTGCATGCCTTGTTTACGACCCTGCAGCACGATAACGATGCTCGGCTCATACAGAGCCTGAGTGTGTGTCAACGGGCGGTTGCTGCGCATTATCGTGACGCCATTGAGCAGCGTCTCGGTGTAGCCCTCTGCAGGGGCGAGCTGCTTGGTCAATGCGACCATCCGCGCTAATTGGGTTGCCATATTCCCCTCGTATTCGCGTCATTGGCAGGTGTAGAGGATGATAGCAAAGCGTCAAGGAATAGGCGTGCCTGGTACTTAAAAGCGAGCAGGAAAATAGGTTTAGGCAAACATCGAATAGAAACGAACCTTAGCGAGAGGGCCCCTTTTCCGTAGCATGACGGTCATGGCGCGACAGGCATCGTGCTTGATTCAGGACCGAACCGTCTAACTGCCAGAGAGGGCTACCCATGAGTACTAAACCAGGAAAAATCATTCTGCTGACGGGCGCGAGCAGTGGCATAGGCGCGGCCTGCACCACCTATCTCGCGAGCCAAGGTCATCAACTCGTGATAGGGGCAAGGCGTAGCGATAGACTCGAACGTCTTGCCGCGGAGATACGCGCAAAGGGCGGCCGGGTCGACGTTCACGCGCTTGACGTCACGCAACGTGCCAGTGTGCAGGCCTTTGCTGATGTGGCGCTCGCGCGCTACGGACACATCGATGTCATCATCAACAATGCCGGTGTGATGCCGCTGTCGCCGATGAGCGCAATTAAGGTCGATGAATGGGACCAGATGATAGACGTGAATATTCGCGGCGTCCTGTATGGCGTTGCAGCCGTACTGCCGTCGATGACGGCGCGCGGCAGCGGGCAAATCATCAACATTTCGTCGATAGGTGGCTTGTCGGTCGTCCCGACGGCGGCGGTGTACTGCGCCACCAAGTACGCGGTACGCGCCATCTCTGACGGATTGCGTCAGGAGAACGACAAGCTGCGAGTGACCTGCGTTTATCCAGGAGTCGTCGAGTCGGAGCTGGCTGACACCATCACGGACGAGGTCGCCGCCCAAGCGATGAAGAAGTTTCGTGAAATTGCCTTGAAGCCCGAGGCCATTGCAGCCGCTATCGCGCATGTCATCAATCAGCCCGACGGCGTCGACACCAGCGACATCGTGGTGCGTCCCACCGCGAGCGCCTGACTGCACCGCTCGCCTACCTGACTGAAAAGGAAATCTTATGAAAACACTCAAGCTCGTGACGCGCAGCGTGCCGATGGCGCTGGCGATGGTTCTCACTCTGGCCACAACCGCGATGGCCGATACGGGCGATCTGCAAGCTCGACGCGATCAGGGTAGTGCCGTGATAAAAAATTGAATCGAGGCAACAGCCAACCGGTGCTGGAGGCCATGAGAAGCGAATTCCCGTTTTTGGCCGATGCCACCGAGGCCTACGCCTTGGGTGATGTTTGGGGCCGCACAGTACTGGACGATCGCACCCGGCAGATTGCCGCAGTCGCTGCGTTCGCCGCGATGGGAGAGACCGGCATGATGAGTGTGCACGCCGGGTATGCCCTAAACATTGGCGTTCCTGCTGAGGAGCTCAAAGAGGCGATCTATCTTGTGACAGTCACTTCAGGCTTCCCGCCGGCTATCGCCGCATCTCAGGCGCTGTCCAAAGTGATCGCACAGCATGCCGTCACGCCCGGAGGTAAGCAAAAATGACTCCATGCCACGACGGATCGTTGCGGACTGGCGTCTCGCTGATTCGGGACTTTGCCGTAGGCGCGCTGGCATTGATAGTGGCTGCGGTGGGCCCGGGCGTGGCGCAAGCCACCTCGACGCCTTCAACGCAGGAGAGTCGCAATGCGTCTTTGATCGCGGATTCATTCGACAAGTGGACCAGAGGCGAAGGCAGTATGTTTGATCTGCTGTCGGATGATGCGAATTGGGAAGTGGCAGGTGTCAGCCCGGTATCAAACGTATATGAGTCCAAGCGTGCCTTGGTCGAGCAGGCGGTGCAACCCATTCACGCCCAACTGTTGGGTTCGATCACGCCTAGAGTCAGGCATATCGTGGCGCAAGGCGACCAGGTCGTCGTCATTTGGGATGGCGTTGCCACCGCAAAGGACGGGACTTCCTACGAGAACACGTATGCGTGGTATCTGACGATGGCCAATGGTCAGGTCACCGGAGTCCTCGCGTTTCTCGATACCTGGAATCTCGACAGATTGATGCGCAAGCCCTGAAACGAGCGCGCATATCGATATTTACTTTTTATTCGGATAGGGTGCTGCGACACGCACTCTGTATGGGAGTCGTCATGAAAAATTTGAAAGCCTTTTTCCTCACCGCCGTCATCAGCTTTGGATCGTACGCCCAGGCACAGCCCGGCGAATCGGACGATCGTGAGCCCCACCGCGCAAACGTCTGCAACGCAATCGAGGACGATAGCGAACAACCGGTGATCCGAGCCTGCCAAAATGGGCCCGGCAAAACCACGAGTCAGGTACGCGAAGAGCTGTTGCAAGCTAAAGCGGCTGGACTGGTCACATTCGGCGAGTTGGACTACCCGCCCTCAGCGAAACCTATGCGCTGATGCGGGCCGACGTGGGTCGGGAGCATGGCGCGGGGAGGCGGCCGTCGTTCTTTGCTTCCGGGCGCGCGCCAGAATATCAGGCCGCTCCTGGCCCCATTACAGCTCGCCCTCCTACAGGTCTTCATGTCGCGTGCTGTGACCCGACAAATCGGGGTCTGACCGAGATTGCTCAAGCGTTGCAGCGCTTTCAAAAGCGCCCCGAGATCACATTGAGTACTGCCTAAGCCATGTATCAGCAGCACACCCGTGATGGATGGCGCTTCATTGATCTTGGCGTCGGTCATGGATGTCCGCCACGCGGCTGATTAACCAGCAGAACTGGCTCTGACCCAGAGAATTGGTTTGGATCAGAAGGAACGATCTCCGGTTCGAGCGCGCACTTCAATGATTGATGTCTTGGTTCCGTCTCAGCGCTTCGATTAGCAGTTGTGCTCCGTGTGAGAGCGACGCGCCTTTTCGCGTGACGAGCTCGTAGGGCTCACTGCGGGAGGCCAGCTCCAGCGAAAGGATGCATGTCATGTCGTGGCGCGCGAAAAACTGCGCGACGTCGATGGACACGAGAGCGACGAATGACGGATTGCTGCGCAAAATCGCCAAAGTGGCGAACACGGAAGTCGTTTCGAGCAGATGCCTTGGGAAGGGAATTTCGGCGTCCCGAAACTCGCGCTCGAGAAGCAGGCGCATCGGCATGTTGGCGCGATACACCACCCAACGATATTGCGAGAGATCATGTAGCGTAAGGCGCTTCTCACGCCTGAGTGGATGCTCCACGTTGGCAACCACCGCGAGTGTTTCGTCCTGTAGCTTGAGCGAATCGTAAATTTGTGGCGTTTGGCTGATTGTCGTACGGCAGATTGCGAGATCTAGACGGCCCACGTCGATCAGGCTTAGCAGGGCTGCGCTGGTGTCTTCCACGATCTCCACCGACAGCTCCGGGTTGAGCGCCGTGATCGCATCGGTGAGGAGCGGCACGGCGCCCATGATGACCCCGACCGACACCCGCCCTCCCTGGATTCCCACCATCTCCTCGCGCATCTGCGATAGCTCGGTGTAGATCACGCGCGCATAACGGATCGCGCAATGCCCGGCCTCATTGGGTTCGAGCCCGCGATTGGTGCGCTTGAATAGTGGCGTGTTGAAGGTGGTTTCGATTTCTTGTAATGCCTTGCTGGCGCCCGGCTGTGTCAGTGCCACTTGCTGCGCGGCTTTGAACAGGGATCCGTGGTCACCGAGCGCGATCAATAGCCGTAGTTGCTTCAGGTGCAGTCGGGAGACGATGGAATTGAGCGGTGGAATCATGGGTTGAAGAAAAGTTATACCCGTATCAGATCTTCTCAATTACTGCGCGGCAACCTTTTTCCTATACTGGGTCCACGCAGACATTTCAGGCGTCACAGAGCAGCATGAGTCCAAACGGTCGGGCAACCTACGCCACGGCGCTGTTTTCATCGATTCATTCATTATAACTAAAGCTTATTGCCATGCCTCTTATCAACTACATCACGCAGATTCAGTTCGACTTCGGTGCTGTCCGTTTGCTCAAGAGTGAGTGCGAACGCGTGGGCATACGCCGACCCTTGATCGTCACGGATAAGGGGGTGCGCGCTGCAGGCATTATCGATACCGTGCTCGAAGCGCTAGCCGGCGCCGTGCCCGCAACGATCTACGACGGCACACCGCCGAACCCGAACGAGGCAGCCGTGCGCGAGGCCGTGGCGGTGTATGAGGCCGGTGCGTGCGATGGCATCATCGCCGTGGGCGGTGGGTCCTCCATTGACCTGGCCAAGGGGGTGGCTGTTTGCGCAACCCACGACGGTCCGCTGCAGCGCTTCGCTGTGATCGAAGGCGGCGCGGCAAACATTACCGCGAAAACCGCGCCGGTCATCGCGGTCCCGACGACGGCGGGGACCGGTAGCGAGGTGGGCCGTGGCGCGATCCTGATTCTTGACGATGGCCGCAAAGTGGGCGTGCTCTCGCCGTTCGTGGTGCCGCGCGTTGCGATCTGCGATCCTGAACTGACATTGGGCTTGCCGAGTGCGTTGACGGCGGCAACGGGTATGGACGCCATCGCGCATTGCATCGAAACGTTCCTGGCCCCGTCATTCAATCCGCCTGCGGACGGAATCGCGCTAGATGGGTTATGGCGCGCCTGGCGGCATATCGAGCGTGCCACGCGAGAGCCAGGTGACCGTGTCGCGCGCATGAACATGATGAGCGCGTCGATGCAGGGCGCGCTCGCATTCCAGAAGGGTCTGGGTTGCGTGCACAGCCTGAGCCATTCGCTTGGTGGCATCAATCCGCGACTTCATCACGGCACGCTGAACGCGATCTTTCTGCCGGCTGTGCTCGCTTTTAACCAGGAAGCGCCTTCCGTGCGCGACGAGCACAAGCTCGATCGCATCGCGATGGCCATGGGTCTGAGCAATGGCAATGAGGTGGCTTCATCGGTGCGCGCGATGACGCTGCGCCTGGGCTTGCCCACTGGGCTTGCACAACTGGGCGTTACGCCCGCGATGTTTCCGGACATCATCACGGGCGCGCTCAAGGACCATAGCCACAAGACCAATCCGCGCGAGGCGTCCGAGGCGGATTACCGCGCCATGCTTGAAGCCTCGCTTTGAGGCGCGCGGGTGGCAGGGCCGGGATGCGCGGCGCTGGCGCGCACGTGCTTTTCGACGGTGGGCATTCGAAGGGGCGAGTTACCCCATTGAGGAAATGGAAATGGACATCGCAGGAAATCTATTGATTGGCCAGAGCGCGCGACGCGGAACCAACGGGGTGTCGTATGCATTGGACGCGGCAAGCGGCGATCGCCTCGAACCCGGTTTCGGCGGCGCCACGCTTGAGGATGTGGACGACGCTTGCCAGCTCGCATGGTCCGCATTCGATCGCTTCCGCGAAACGAGTTTGCAGGCCCGGGCGGAATTCCTGGATACGATCGCCGCCAATATTCTCGCGTTGGGCGACAGACTCATTGAGCGCTGCGTGGCCGAGTCGGGGTTGCCGCGCGCACGGATCGAAGGCGAGCGTGCACGCACGGTTGGGCAACTGCGCATCTTTGCGGACGTGGTGCGTACCGGCGACTTTCTTGAAGTGCGTGTGGATCCTGCGCAGCCAGAACGCAAGCCGCTGGCACGCCCCGATCTGCGCCTGCGGCATATTGCGCTCGGGCCGGTCGGGGTGTTTGGGGCCAGTAATTTTCCCCTCGCCTTTTCCGTTGCGGGTGGCGATACGGCAGCCGCCTTCGCCGCGGGTTGCCCGGTGATTGTCAAGGCGCACTCCGCGCATCCCGGCACATCCGAACTGGTGGGCCAGGCCATCCGTCAGGCCGTTGAGGACTGCGGTATGCCGGCGGGGACTTTCTCGCTGCTGTTTGGAAGCGGCCGCGAAATCGGGCAAGGTCTCGTGCGCGATCCGCGTATCAAGGCCGTGGGTTTCACGGGTTCGCGCGCTGCAGGAACGGATCTGATGGCTGTCGCCGCTGCGCGTCCCGAGCCGATTCCCGTATATGCGGAAATGAGCAGCATCAATCCGGTGCTTCTGTTTCCTCATGCGCTAGAGCGGCGTGGCGAAGCCATTGCCCAGGCATTCGTGCAATCGCTGACGCTGGGCGCTGGTCAATTTTGCACGAACCCCGGGTTGATCCTGGCAGTGCGAGGGCCAGCGCTCGACCGGTTCGTGGCTGCGGCATCGGAAGCATTGGTTCGTACGCCGGCCGCAACGATGCTCACACCGGGCATTCACCGCGCCTTCGAAGCTGGCATAGCGAACTTCTCTGCGCATCCGCAGGTGCAAACGGTGGCGCGCGCGCAGCCGGCTGCCGGCGCGAACCAGGGACAGGGCGCGCTCTTTTCGACCACCGTCGAGGCGTTTCGCGAGCACGCCCTTTTGCGGGAAGAGATTTTCGGCGCGGCTTCACTGATCGTAAGTTGTCCCGATCTGCAAGCCATGCAAGAACTGATGGAATCGTTGGAGGGACAACTGACGGCGGCACTGCATCTTGATGAGGCGGATTATCCGGCAGCGCGGTCGTTCCTGCCAGTTCTGGAGCGGCGTGCGGGGCGGTTGCTTGTCAATGGTTTTGGCACGGGGGTGGAAGTCTCGCATGCGATGGTGCACGGCGGACCCTATCCATCCACGGCCGATGGTCGCTCGACTTCGGTGGGAACCCTCGCCATTCGCCGTTATTTGCGGCCGGTCTGCTATCAGGACATGCCCGAGGCATTGTTGCCCGAGGCGCTAAAGGCAGCTAATCCTTGGCACGTCGCTCGTCTCGTCGATGGAAAGATCGAGCTTGCGTAGCGTTAGTGGCCCTGCCACACAGTAAATACGCTGGCGCGCACGCCAGCAAGAGGAGGCTATGACATGGAGAGAGGGACATCAAAAGAGGGCGTGACGTTTAACCGGGTAGCAATCGTGACCGGTGCGAGCACGGGAATCGGTCGAGCCACTACGCGTGCATTGCTCGACGATGGATGGTGCGTAGCGCTGGCCAGCCGCCGCGAAGACGCGCTTAATGAAGTGGTGCATGAGTATTGCGAAGCCGGGGGCGAGAAGGCTCGGGCAATCGCGGTGCCCACTGACGTTTGCGACCCGGCATCGGTGCAGCAACTGTTCGATGTTACGCGGCAGACGTTCGGCCGACTTGACCTCCTTTTTAATAACGCGGGCCTGGGCGTGGAAGGGGTGTCGGTAGAGGCATTGTCCATCGATCGGTGGAAGCAGTTAATGGATGTCAACGTGACGGGGACGCTGCTTTGCACGCAGGCTGCGTTTCGACAGATGCGCGCACAAAGCCCTAGCGGCGGGCGCATTATCAATAACGGCTCGCTCTCCGCGCACGCGCCCCGATTGCATTCAGCCGATTACACCGCCAGCAAACACGCGGTCCTCGGCTTGACCAAGGCTTGCGCGCTGGACGGACGCCAATACGGCATAGCGGTTTGTCAGATTGATTTCGGCAACGCGCAGACTGACATGACCGCAAAGATGGGCGCCGGCACACTTCAAGCGAACGGTGAACGTGCGCTTGAGCCGGTGATGGATGTGTCGCACGCGGCGCGTTCGGTCGCCTACATGGCAAGCCTGCCTTTGGACGCCAACGTTCAGTTCATGACGGTCATGGCGACCGCAATGCCTTTTATAGGGCGTGGTTAGCGCGAGCAGGTGTAGCCGTTGGACGTGGGTTGTTATAAGCAGCACTACAAGACAAATGGGAGACACAAAATGCAAGCATCATTGGTGGCGGGTGAACAGCCCGTCGATCAGCTCGACGAGGCCAGAATTCTTAACAAGGTCAGTTGGCGTATTGTTCCGTTAATTCTCGCCTGTTTCGTCGTCGCTTACCTGGACCGAGTAAATGTCAGCTTCGCCAAACTGCAGATGCAGTCGGATATCGGCCTGAGTGAAGCTGCCTATGGTCTCGGTGCCAGTGCTTTTTTTGCCGGCTACCTGCTATTCGAAATTCCGAGCAATGCCATTCTGGTGAAGGTGGGTCCGCGTCTCTGGATCGCGCGGATCATGGTTACGTGGGGCATCGTCTCGGCCGCGATGATGTTCGTGCGCTCGGAAAATTCGTACTACTTCTTGCGTTTCCTGCTGGGTGTACTGGAGGCAGGTTTCGTGCCGGGCGTGCTCTATTACTTCACACGGTGGTTTCCCGCCGAGCGACGTGGACGAATCAACAATCTGTTTTTCGGCAGTATCGCGTTGTGCGGCATTATCGCGGGGCCGGTTTCAGGCGCGATTCTCAAGTTCTTCGATGGGGTGCAGGGCTTGCCGGGTTGGCAATGGTTGTTTCTGCTGGAAGGTGTGCCGTCGATCTTGCTCGGCGTGATCGTGCTGCTGGTGCTTGACGATCGCGTCGAGGATGCGAAGTGGCTGACACAAGACGAGAAACGGCGCCTGAGTGAGATCCTGGCGCGCGATCCCCAAGTCAACAGCACGCATTCGTTCGCCGCGGCGCTGAAGCGGCCAGTCACGTACCTGTTCTCGCTGATTTATTTCGGGCTGTGCATGGGCATCTATGGGTTTTTGTTCTGGATGCCACAGCTAATCAAGACAGCGGGCACCGATGATCCGTTCATGATCGGCCTGATTACGTCGCTGCCGTACGTCGTCGCGTTGGTGGGCACGATTTTGTTGGGCAGGACCTCGGACCGTACGGGTGAGCGCCGCTGGCACCTGACCGGATGCGCATTAGCGGCGGCAATCGGCTATGTGCTCAGCGCGGCGTACGGAAATAACACGATGATTCTCGTCATTGGCATGATGATCGCGGCAACCGGCGTGATCGCATCCTTTGGCATTTTCTGGATTTTCCCGGCGCGCGTATTGACGGGGGCGGCCGCCGCTGCGGGTGTGGCGCTCATTAACTCGATCGGTCAGATCGGCGGGCTCATCGCACCGTATATGGTGGGGAAGGTCAAGGAGGCAACAGGCAGCGCATCAATGGGTCTCTATACGATCGCACTGACCTGCGCGGTGACGGCTTTACTCATTGCCTATGCGATACCACGCAACATTCGCTTCCGCGATGGCGGCACGCAGCGACGATAGATACCGACGCCTTCTATTGATGATCATCTTATGAGCAAGCAACCCTTGATTCTTGTTCGACCCTATACGCCGACCGATATGGCGATTCTTGAACAATCGTATGACGTACACCGTTTGTGGGAAGCATCCGACAAGGTAAGCTTCCTTCGGGCTGTCGGGCCAGGTGTGCGCGTGCTGGCGACGGATGGAGAGCACGGCGCCGACGCGGCGACAATGGATTTGCTCCCGGATCTCGAGCTTATCGCGAGCTTTGGCGTCGGGCTTGACGCAATCGACCTCGCGCACGCACGGCACCGCAATATCCGGGTGACTCACACGCCAGATGTGTTAACCGAAGATGTCGCGGACATGGCGGTTGGCTTGTTGCTCGCATGCGCTCGCCGTATTCCGCAGTGTGATAGCTACGTGAGGCAAGGGCGCTGGCCCGAGGGAGGCCCGGGGCTGACAACCCGCGTATGGGGCAAGCGTGTCGGCATATTGGGGCTCGGCCGCGTGGGGCGCGCAGTGGCAAGGCGAGCTGAGGCATTCAGGCTTGATGTCGCATATCACGATCGATGCCGTTTCGACGATGTGCCATATCGCTATTTTGACGATGTGGTCGCGCTGGCTGCTGAAGTGGACTTCTTTGTGATCTGTGCGTCCGCTGATGCTGACACGCGCGGGCTGATCGGAAAAGCTGTGCTCGACGCCTTGGGACGCGACGGAATGTTAGTGAATGTGGGCCGGGGTGCAATCGTGGACGAGCCTGTCTTGCTAACGTACCTGCGAGAGCGTCTGCTCGCCGGAGCCGCGCTTGACGTCTTTCACAACGAACCCGATATCGCGCAGGAGTTCCGCGAGCTGGACAATGTGATTCTGCAACCGCATCAAGCGAGTGCAACGAGAGAAACGCGCACCGCCATGGGGGCTCTCGTACGCGAAAACTTGAGTGCTTACTTCGCAGGTCGCCCGTTGCTTACGGAAGTTGCCGTAGCAACGAGGTAGGCGCGGCGGGCACGCGCGTGGCCACGCCACGCTTATGCGCTCGGAAATCAAGAGCCGTACCAATGCATCGGGTGTCGCGCCTCAATCCGATCGACTGAAAATTTTGAAGGAACGTGCGTACCATGACGACAGGAAAACATCTGTCGGCTGCCACGGGGAGTCGTCCCCGCCTGCGTAGCCGCCGCTGGTTTGACGATCCCGCCGATCCAGGCATGACCGCTCTGTACATCGAGAGGTACATGAACTTTGGTATCACCCGCGCGGAACTGCAGTCGGGCAAACCGATTATTGGCATCGCGCAAACCGGTTCGGACCTTGCGCCATGTAACAGGCATCATCTCGACCTGGCCAAGCGAGTCAGGGACGGCATCCGTGACGCAGGTGGAATTCCCCTCGAATTTCCTGTACATCCGATCCAGGAAACCGGCAAGCGCCCGACGGCCGCGATCGATCGCAACCTCGCGTATCTTGGTCTAGTCGAAATACTGCACGGCTATCCCATCGACGGGGTGGTGCTCACGACCGGCTGCGATAAGACCACGCCGGCCTGTCTGATGGCGGCGGCTACCGTGAATATTCCATCGATCGTGCTTTCGGGTGGACCGATGCTCGACGGTTGGTACCAGGGGCGTCTGGCGGGCTCTGGCACAGTCGTGTGGGATGCGCGCAAGAGGTTCGCCACGGGCGAGATCGACTATGACGCGTTTATGAACATGGTGGCTTCCTCCGCACCGTCGGTGGGCCACTGCAATACGATGGGCACCGCGCTGTCGATGAATTCGCTCGCCGAGGCCCTGGGCATGTCTCTACCTGGGTGTGCCGCGATTCCCGCGCCTTATCGCGAGCGAGGGTGGATGGCATATCACACAGGGCAGAGGATCGTCGAGATGGTGGCCGAGAATCTGCGGCCGTCCGACATTATGACCCAGGCCGCGTTCGAAAATGCGGTCGTCGCCGCAGCGGCGCTCGGCGCATCGTCGAACTGTCCGATTCACGTAGTCGCAATTGCGAGGCACATGGGGGTAGACCACACGCTTGACGATTGGCAGCGCCTTGGGCCGGAGATTCCGCTACTTGTCGACTGCCAGCCGGCCGGTCGGTTTCTTGGCGAGGCGTTTCATCGCGCGGGAGGTGTGCCGGCGGTCATGAAGGAACTGATGTTGGCGGGACGTTTACATACCGAGGTCAGAACGGTCACGGGGCGTACGCTGGCCGAAGACCTTGCGGCAGTGCCAGAGCCCGACCGTACGGTCATTCGTGCCTTCGGCAATCCGTTGAAAGAGGCGGCCGGGTACGTCGTCATGTCGGGCAACTTTTTCGACAGTGCCGTGATGAAGATTAGCGTGATCGATTCCGCTTTCCGCAAGCAATTTCTGTCTGATCCAGACAACCCGGATGTGTTCGAGGGTCGTGCTGTCGTGTTCGAGGGGCCAGAGGATTATCATGCGCGAATCGACGATCCGGAATTTAATATCGACGATCGCTCCGTTCTTGTTATCCGTAACTGCGGACCGGTCGGTTATCCGGGCGGCGCGGAAGTCGTCAATATGCAGCCACCCGCCGAATTACTCAAGCGCGGAGTCAAAACATTGCCGACAATCGGCGATGGCAGGCAGAGCGGCACCTCGGCGAGCCCATCGATCCTCAACGTTTCGCCGGAGGCGGCTGTCGGCGGAGGTATTGCGCTGCTCAAGACGGGCGACAAGATTCGCATTGATCTGAAATCGCGCAAAGTGGACGTGATTTTGCCGGAGGATGAGCTTGCCCGCAGGCGCGACGCGTGGGTCGCGCCGACGTTGCAGAACCAGACTCCGTGGGAGGAGATTTATCGCAGCCTGGTCGGGCAGCACGGCAGCGGCGCATGCCTGGAGCCAGCCACGCTGTATGTGAACATCTTGGAAACACGGGGTGAGTCGCGTCATAATCATTGACGCATTGACCAGCGCGTGCAACAAGGCGCGAACGGATCTACAACGCGATCCGCTAGCAGCAGCCCGAGCAAGCTCGCGATGCCATGCGCGAGCATATCTATAACTCCAGAATGCGCACGCTAGATGCTAGTTTTTCTCCGTCGGCGACGCGGAAGGCCGCGCCGGCGCGAGGCCGAGGTGGTCCAACACACTCTTGACCACCTGGTTACGATCGTTGTCGACGCAGATCATGTGGTAGCTGTTCTCCAGCACTTCCAGTTGCTTGGGGGCATGGGTGAGCTGGGACATCAGGAACTGCGCGGATTTGAGCGACGTGAGTTCATCTTCGCGCGCATGCACGACCAAGGTCGGACACTGAATATGGTCCAGGTTGCGGGTGACCCATGCTCGCAACCGATCCACCTGCCTTACCGCTGCCAAGGGCACCCAGCCATAATGAAAGCTCTCGCCGGCGTCGAGCTTCTTTTTGACGATGGCACGCAGCAAGTTGTTTTTGATGCCGAACGGTTCTTCTTCCATGATCTTGATGCGGCGGCAGAAATAATCCAGCCGGCTAAGCGCATGGCGCACGCCGCGGTACCAGGGGGTAGACCACCCGTCGATATAGATGGGTGCGGCGAGCACGGCCAGCTTGCCGCGCTGGTGACGCACGCGCTTGGCGAGTTCGACCGCCAAGAGCGAACCCATGCACATTCCCACGATATGTACGGTCTCGTGGGTTTGCAGCATTTCCTGATACTTGTGGTGTACCGCCGTGAGCCAGTCTTCCGCGCTGACGTGTAGTAGGTCTTCTGGCCGGGTGCCGTGACCGGGCAGGGTCGGAGCCTGTACGTGTGTGCCCGCGCGTTGTAACGCCTTTAGCAGCGCGCCCAGATCATATTGCGTGCCGCCCAAGCCATGGATCAACAGCACGCCCGTAGCCGGCGAGGGCGTCTCATCGGTCTTGGCGTCGGTCATGGGATTCTGTCACTCGGCTGATTAAACCCGCCACGCGATACACGGAGTTATTGCTATCGGCGATGGCTGATCCAACATGGGAAATCGTGATCCAATCACCATCAGCATCGGCGAATCGATAGCGTTCGACAGGCAAGACAATCGGCGCCAGGGGATTCGAAAGTCGCTCTTGCAGCGCGGTCTGCAGAGCGGGCCGGTCGGCTTCATGGACACGCGCCATCAGGCTGTCGAGCGTTTGAATGCTCGCCCGTGGGATGCCCAGAACTGTCTCTACATCTCCCTCCCAAGAGAGAGTTCCTGCAGCCGGATCATAGACATACATGAGGTGTTGGCTGCCCACGAGCGCTGCTTCTATTTCAACGCTTCTGGCGTGCATGGCGTCATACGCCTTGCGGCTATGGGCGATCAATGCGGACATGATTAGTCCCAGAATCGCTGCCGCTCCGATGTAGACCTGTGCCTCGATCAGGCTGGTATCTCGGTAGGTATTCATGATCCCGAACGGACCCTCGCCCTGATTGGTCTGGTCTATCGCGATCAGAGCAAGAATCAGAATCCCGACCGTGGCACCGCTTTGATTCCATGTGAGCGCCAGCAGTACGACAAAAAGCAACGGCAGATAGGATAGTTCGTAGCGTGCGCTGCCCAATACCGCGATAGCGGTCGGACCATCGAACGCAATCGTGGCGGTCACCACCAACAACACGAGCCAAACGGCGCCAATCCAAAATCTGCGCAGGCTGGCGTCGCCAGATATCTTGGCCTGGAATCGCGACCACGTGACCACCAACGGTGCGCCCACCAGACAGCCGACCATTTCGGCGACGGTCCAGACGGCCCACGAGGTCGTCGGCGTGAAGCCCGCCAGGGTCAGGCCTCCAATGCAAAGGCATAAACCGACGACGCCGGAGACGACAATCGCTCCAAAGAACCACACTAAGTTGCGCGGCGTCGCGAGCCCCTCCGCGCGATGCTTGACGCCCCAGCGCCAGAGTGCGGCGCCGCAGGGCAAGGTGATCATGTCGACCACGGAATAGAGCGCCGATACACTGATGGGACGATCACTGAACAGGCCCGCGGCAAAATGCAAGGCGCCCGCCAGCAATATCCACATAGGCCACTCGCGTCTGCGGCTGACCATCAGCGTACCAAACGCGATTCCACCCGCCGGCCACAGCATATTAGAATAGCCGCGAGGGTCTAAAAGCGTCATGCAGTAGAACGCAAGCGCACCATAAACGCTCACAAAAAGGAGAATACGTAGTGCGCGAGTGTCGTTCATAAGGTGCAGCTCGAGGAAAGTATAGAAAGTCTCACGTTATATCCGCCAAAATAATTACCTTCAATTAGTCTTTACGCGAACGGCTGAGATAGCATGAGGTAAGGAAACATGCATTTCGATCAGACGAGTCTGCATCAAATGGTCCAGTTGTTCGATATAAGACCTTGCGACGAGGGACGGGCAGACACGCCGCCTCCGAGGGTAAATTGAATGCATTTATTATTGAACTACGGCAGTACGCAGCAACCCTGGCAAGGGCCTAGCTGTGCTCTGGGCGATTAACACATGGAATAGATGATGAGCCTGTCGGCCTTAGATATTGTGATCGCGGACGACCATCCGATTGTTCGCGTCGGAGTAAAAGCGTTTCTAGCGGAACAGCCCATACGTTTCCGGTTGGTTGGCGAGGCGTCATCAGGTGGGGAGTTGCTCGACGTTTTGCACAGTACGGAGCACGTCGACGTCGTCATCACGGACTTTGCCATGGACGATGGTGGGCAGGACGGGCTGCGATTGCTGCGCCGCCTGCGTCAGCTGTACCCATCCATCCGAATCGTCGTATTGACTATGCTGACCAATGCCGCGCTGATCCGAAGCGTTCAAGCCCTGGGCGTACGCTGCATCGTGGGCAAGCGCGGACTACATGAGCACCTGGCGCTCGCGATCGAAGCCGCCATCAAGGATCGTCCTTTTCTGTCTCCCGAGTTGGCGACTCTGCTCGAGGAAACCAGCGAAGCGCAAATCAACTCTGACTGCGAAGATGCGCAATCGGTGCTGTCGCCCCGGCAAATCGAGACGCTGCGATTCCTGCGCAGCGGTATGAAAGTGTCAGAAATCGCCGCAGTGCTAAACCGCAGCAAGAAAACCATTAGTGCACAAAAAAAAGCTGCTATGGCGAAATTGGGCCTCACGAATGACGCCCAGCTGTACGAATATCTGCAGAATAATTTCGAGCGCTAATTCAAACTGCCCGCGGATGCCGTCACTCGCGCAATTAGCTCCGATAAGCTTTGATTGAACGCGATGACCGCCGCGATCGCGTCATGGTGGTCTTTGTCCAAGGCGCGTTCGACATTCTCCGCCTGGTCGGTCAGCTCGTTCAAACCTAGTATCGCCAATGGGCCAGCTTGCCTATGCACCCATCTGCGCATCGCGTGGCGGTCGTCGGCGGCTAAATGTTTCTCCAGAACGGATTGATCCGCGCGAATTGCCTCGACAAACTCCAATACCGTCTCTCGTGGTAAAGTCACCGAGTCGCTGACACGAATGTTTGATGCGATGGCGGATGGCTGAGCCGCGAGCTTATTGAACGCATCGCTAAAGTCCTTGATTTTGGCTGGCTTCAACAAGAGCGCAGTGCTTGCTTTGCTGCCTGCCGGGGTCTCTGGTACGGGTAGGGGGGTCGCCGACAACAACAAGACCGGCAGCTGCCGCAAGGCCGGTACGTCCGATTCGCGCAGACGCTTCAAGAGGGCCAGCCCGCCTAGTCTCGGCATATGACCGTCGGTAATCAGCACATCAAATTTGCCACCACGGATCAAAAACTGCCATGCTTGCTCGCCGTCCTCACACGCGGTTACATTGCAGCCGAGCTTTTGCAATTGGCTCACGAGCAGGCGTCGACTGACATCGTGATCTTCCGCGACTAGTACATCGTAGGCGTAATTTTTTACCTCGGTCTGGGTTGCTGGCGCTGCCATCGAGTCGCTGTCATGTCCTTGCAGACAGGCTAAGAGCTCTCGCCATTGCAATAGTGACTCATCGATATGGAGGGTGACTGCCTCGGCCCGATCCGACGCGCGAACAACGAGGGCCGACTCTCCCGCGTGACAGGCGAACTCAATCCAAGACGCGTCGTGAAGCGCCTCAGCGCGCGATCGACCACGCACCCGCGACGTGCACCCCAGTACCTCCATACAACGATGCAGCAGTTGATCTGTCTCTGCATCGTCTATCGCAAAGTAGATCTCGGCATAGGGCACGCTGTCGATCAATGCGCGCTTTTCAATCGGTAAGTTCAGCGTTAAGGTCGCCTGCGCCCCGCATGCCTGCGGCCCCGCGCGCAACGTGATCTCGCCACCCATCGCATCAGCAATTCTGCGGCAAATCGACAGACCAAGCCCGGTGCCGCTAGGAGCATCGCCAGCATCGTGCCCATGAGGGCCCTGCGTATACGGTGCAAAGAGTTCCTCGGCGGTCGCGTCGCCCAGGCCTATGCCCGTATCGGTGACCATGACCCGTACGGTGGTCATGTCGGCTCCAGCCAAGGCGGCTGCACCAGTGATACTCACTGCCACCTCGCCTTCATTGGTGAACTTGATCGCGTTGCTAACCAAGTTCGATAGGATCTGGCGCAGACGTAGTGCATCGGCGCGCACCAGCCAGGGCACACCTTGGTCCACGCGTAGTGTCAGCGACAGGCCCTTGGAAACCGCCGAGGCATTAAATAGCAGGACGACATCAGCCGCTATCGCCCGCAGGTCGACCGGCTGAATATCGAGCTGCAGGTGGCCCGCCTCAATCTTCGAGATGTCCAAAATCTCGTCGAGCAGACGCCGCAAATTGCTCGCCGAATCGTCGATGGTTGCCAACATAGACGCCTGCTCGGGCGGGAGCTCGCTGCGACGGATGAGCTCCAGCATGCCTATCACCCCATTTAATGGCGTGCGTATCTCGTGGCTCATCGTCGCCAAGAAGTGGGCCTTGCTTTGAGCGGCTTGCTCGGCAGCGTCCCGGGCCCGTTGCAACTCCACCGACTGAAGCTTGATGTCCGAAATATCCACCCAATAGCCGCACCAGACAACCGCGCCGTCTACAGAACGGGTAGGTACGGCGTTGCCCCTGATCCAACGGGGGGCTTGCCCGTCGCGGCGCACGCGAAATTCCAGCAAGAACGGCTCGAACTTTTCTACCGCCTGTTTTTGGGCTGCTAGAAAGGAATCCAAATCGCGTTCATCAATGCTCTCGAGGAACAGCCAGGGATTGGCGCGCATTGTTTCCGGCTCCAGACCCCATATGTCCGCAGAATTGCCGCTGACGTAATCGAATGCCAGATCGTCTGCGCCTTCTTTGCGCGCTTGAAATACCACCGCGGGCAGATGTCGCGTGACGGCATTGAGCTTTGCCTCTGCCTCGCGCCTTTGCAAGGCCTCTCGGCGATACTTCACAAAGGCGAAAAAGAGCGCGCTGAGAATTAATGCAGCGGCCAGCCCCGCAGGCAGCAAGGTCTCCGCAACACGGCGCCAGTTGACCTTTGACGGGTCGTAGACGACTGCCGTCCAGGAATTCAGAATTTGCCGCCTTGTGGTGTCGGGAATGGCATCCAGCGTGCGATCCACCAACGGCATGAGCCACGCGTAGCGTTCCGAGACAGCGACGCTCAATGGCAAGACGGTGCCCGCTTGGCCGGCGATCTGGAGCGAAAACTGATAACGCCCTCGAATCAGCGCATCAACGACCGCCACGTTGCCTACGTAAGCATCTGCGTGGCCGTCTCGGACCAGATCCAAGCCCTCGATGGCGTTTGCGACGCCATATATGCTGGCCCCGGGAACCAAGTTGCGAAGTTTCTGCTGGGTGAGCTCCGGCGCGGCAGTCAAAATGACTTTGCCAGCCAATGCGCTGGCCATGTCCGGGCCATTAGGATGCGACCGGGTGACAAACACCTCGGGCAACATCAAATACGGTTCACTGAAGAGGAATCGACGTCCGGCCGAATGAAACGGGCTCATGAGCGGAATCAGATCGATCTCGTTCTTGAGCATGAGCGACTGCAGGTCCATCAAGCTGTCCGCCTTAACGAGCTCGAACCGCATGCCCAGCGTTTCGGTCAGTATTCTTAAGTACTCTCCCGCGATTCCGCTTACTTCGTCACCGTCTAGAAACGAAAGCGGTCGCCAATCTGGTACATAGCCGACACGAATAACCGGCATGTCGCGCAGCCGGTTACGATCGGCCGCCGACAGGTGGATCGTACTATTCAGTGTCTCTAGACCATGGCTGGTGGGCTCCCTGTCCGGCTGGGAAGCCCGTACCAGCACCACCGCGGCGACGGCGCAAATACTGATTATTATTGACCATAGCAGTGAACGATTCATCTACGTGATGCAGCCGAAAAGGGGCGCGCGCGGAATACGGGTCGGATACTGCTAATGGGCTGTCACCGCCGCGTTCTAAAGTAAAGCCGTACAAATTACAAATAAAAATACTGGGGTCAAGATCGACAGCCAGCCAATCAGCTCAAGCGTGTAGCGCAGATGCGATAGTTTTCTCCTGGTCCGGTGCCGGACTGTGAAAAAATATAGCGCGGCACCGACCGCCAATATCAACAGTACGCAAAAAGCGATCAACATGATGCGGCGCTCCAGGCCTTATACCACTCATCACTGGTCATGAGAAGTCTGGCGTCCATGGGCCTTGCCCACGGATCCATACCAAGCGACAAGGGTTCAGCCCAGCTGCTCCGCGCTCAAGCCTAAAAGCGAAGCGATGAAGATTTTTATTTCCTTGCTGACGCTGGCGAAGTTCGATTCCAAAGCGTGATAGGTGTCGACATTGATTTTTGCGCGTTTGGCCACTTCTGCTTTCGATAACCACAGATATTCTCGCCACGCTCGGGGCAGGGACCATCCATGGCGCACGGCTAAATAATGAACTTCCTTCGGAATCACTCCACCACGCGGAATGTCGCCGGGGCGAGCTCCGCGTACCAGCCTGCCAAGCTGAATCTGCGCCTTTTGTGTCAGCAGACCTTCTAGCGGTATAGGGCGTTCGGAATGGACCGACTTGGTCAAGGCGAAGTCCCCTGCTCGCAACGACGGGTATTTGCCATGCAAACTACCGGGCCCAGAATGAAGGGGCGGATTCATTACTCTCATTTAGTCACCTCCGTTCGTTGAATTCAATGGCTGAGGAAGCCACCTCTCAACGATATCCACCGCCTAGTACCCCATAGAATAGGATTTGTCTGAAAACGAGAGCCCGATCGCGCGTGGAGAACCTGGAGGTGGTACTAAAAATGTTGTTGTCGCCCATACGGACGACAGACGAACGCGGCGCTTAGCGCCGCGGGTAGGCCAGAACCCCGGCTAAGCATTGCCTTTCGAGGACTGCTGTTGCATACGCAGCTGCTGATAGCGCGCGAACTTGTCGCGATATTCGCGGCTTTCGATGTCGGGCGTCTGCTCGCTGTGCCATTCGTCCGCCAAGCCAGCGGAGCGCCATGCAGCGAGATCGGCTAGCACTTCCGATCGCGTCATCGTGGACTGCGTGAGAGGCACATAAGTCTGTTCCTCGGCGTGCGCCGCAGTGCCGATAGTGAGGGTGGATAGTGTCATCGCGACGATAGCGAGTTTTTTCTTCATGGGCAATCTTGATAAAAATAGGTCTATCTTGGGTTGTTCTGCAACTAATCGCCCAGGCGCCTGTTGGTACGAACGTCTGGGCGAGGTGCCTTCGAGGATTATTTCTTCATTCCGTCTTGAGACATTGCTCCTTCTTTCTTCATCGAATCTTTGGACATTTCGCCCTTGGACATACCGCTTTTCGACATGCGGTCTTTGGACATGCTGTCCTTATTCATCTCGCCCTTTTTCATGCCGTCCTTTGACATGCCTGCGTGTTGAGACATGCCGCCTTTGGACATCCCGTCCTTATGCATTCCGTCGGCGGCAAACGCGCTGCCGGCGGCCATGGCCATGCACAACGAGACTGCAAAAATTGCGCTTTTTTTCATGGTGAAAGCTCCAGTGTGTTGCGGCGCTGCCGCGGGTTGAAAATTTGTCAGCTGCCGCCGAACCAGTTGTAGCCTTGGTCTTCCCAATACCCGCCCGGATACGTGTTCGTCACGTAAATGGCCTGGATATGCTTGGGGTTCTTGTAGCCAAGCTTGGTTGGCATACGCAGCTTCATGGGAAACCCGTATTCGCGTGGCAGAGGCTGCCCGTCATAGGTCAGGGCGAGCAAAGTCTGCGGGTGCAGGGCGGTAGGCATATCGATGCTGGTGTAATAGTCATCAGCGCACTTGAAGCCCACATATTTGGCCTGCAGATCGGCGCCCACGGTGCGTAGAAAATCCGAGAACCGCACGCCGCCCCACTTGCCGATAGCGCTCCAGCCCTCTACGCAAATATGGCGCGTGACCTGATCTACTTGGGACATGGCGCGTAGTTGCGCCAGCCGCCACGGCCGCTTGTCGGCAATCAGGCCGGACAGCTCCAGGCGATAGTCGGCTTCGTTGACTTGTGGTGCGTCCTCGATTCCGTAGTAGGCGTTAAAGGGAAACGGCCGCGTGATCATCGAATCGGGATAGGGGGGAGCCAAGCGATTGGGATCGAAGATCCAGCCCTGCACCCGGTCGTTAAAGCGGGACACGGTCACCAGCGCCTGCTCGACACTGTCTTCATCGCTCAGGCTGCAACCCGATAAGAGAGCCAGCCCACCCATGCTCAGCGTGCGTTGCAAGAAGGCGCGGCGCGTGGGTTGCTCGATGCGTCGGGAAAGCAGCTTGCGCGCCTCTTTCAAGATCGCTGGGGCGTCCAGGCCGAGTGAGGTGGGGCGTTTGCGTATGCCCATTGAATGGTTCTCCTACCTGCCGCGGATCATGGCCGCCAGGGTGCGCGGCACCAGGGCCACCATCAGCACGTGGACCACGATGAATGCGCTTAACAACGCCATGGCAATGAAGTGAATGTGTCGCGCGGCGTCGTAGCCGCCCAGTAGCGTGCGCAATGTGGCGAACTGCACCGATTTCCAAAGCACGAGCCCCGATAGCACCAGCACGGCGATATCAAACATGGCGAATAAATAGGCCAGACGCTGCACAGCGTTGTAATGCCGTAGGTCGGCATGCGACAGTCGGCCACGCAGCGCAGCGGTAAGATCTATCGCGAAGGCACGAAGCGACAAGGGAAAGAAACGGCGGATCAGCCGACCGCTACCTAGGTTCATGGCCAGATAAAACAGGCCGTTGGCAGTCAGCAACCACATGCCAGCAAAGTGCCACTGCAAGGCACCTCCCAGCCAACCTCCGAGGGTCATGCCCGCAGCAAAGCGAAAATCGTATAACGGTGACGCGTTATAGATACGCCATCCGCTGGTGATCATGATCGATACCGCCAGCGCGTTTAGCCAGTGTGTGAAACGTAGCCAGACAGGATGGATGGTCCGCGTGCCCGCGGCCAGGCCCGTCTGTGAGTGAGGATGCAGTGGAGTAGCCATGGAGGCATTTTGGCCCGCGCTTGATCGCGAAGTCCTCACGTAAATTTAAATTAAATGTGATAACTCCTCGGCCGCAATTGGCGACAATAATAGGCATCCCGTTCGTTTGAATTGCCACCATCATGTCCAAGCGCATACTGATAGTCGAAGACGATGCTCACATCGCAGACCTGCTCCAACTGCACCTGCGCGACGAAGGTTATGCGGTCACGCACGCAGCCGATGGCGACGCTGGCCTGCGCCAGCTGGAATCGGGACACTGGGATGCGCTGGTCCTGGACCTGATGTTGCCCGGCATTGATGGGCTTGAGATATGCAAGCGCGCTCGTGCCGCGGCACGCTATACGCCCATCATTATCGCTAGCGCACGCTCCAGCGAGGTGCATCGTATTCTTGGCCTGGAACTCGGCGCTGACGACTACCTTGCCAAGCCGTTCTCGATGCTGGAGCTGGTGGCCCGCATCAAGGCGCTGCTGCGCCGGGCGAACGCGTTGGAGCGTAATGCCCGCCTGGATGCCGGTCGTCTGGAAGTGGCGGACTTATCGATCGATCCTATCGCGCGTGATGCGGTCGTCAGTGGACGACTACTTGATCTGACGCCGCGTGAATTCGATCTGCTGTATTTGTTTGCGCGGCATCCGGGCAAGGTTTTCTCGCGAATGGACCTGCTCAACCAGGTATGGGGCTATCAGCACGAAGGCTACGAGCACACCGTGAACACCCACATAAATAGGCTGCGCGCCAAGATTGAAGCATATCCATCAACGCCCAGCCGCATCCTGACAGTTTGGGGTCGCGGCTATAAATTTGCTGCGCCGGACGATGGAGAATCTTGATGAAAAGACTGACGTTGACCCAGCGGCTCTCGGTTGTGTTCGCGCTGTTGTTGTTGGCATGCTGCGGCGCTACGGCATGGCTGTACGTGGCTGCTAATGACCAGTATCAGCAAGAGGTCGTGCAACAGTTGTCGAGCGATCTGGCTCGGCACATTGCAGACAGTCGCGCGCTCATGGACGCCGAGGGATGGAAGCCGGAGTCCGTGCGCACGTTGTTCGCCCAACTAATGGCCGTCAATCCCTCTGTCGAAGTCTATCTGCTGGGCAGCGACGGCCATATCGAGGCCGAGGCAGCGCCTCCCGGGCGCATTAAACAGAGCAAAGTCGATCTGGAACCGGTGCGACGATTTCTGGACGGCGACCCCTTGCCCATCCTGGGGGTGGATCCTCGGCACTCAACGCTGCGCAAAGTGTTCAGCGCCGCGCCGATCCGTGTCGACGGACAAGGTCGCGGTTATGTTTATGTCGTGCTGCAAGGAGAAGCCCATGACGCCCTGGCCGCGAAGCTGTCGGGCAGCGCCGTCCTACGCACGACGCTGCTGTCGATTTTGCTGGTTGGACTGCTGGGGTTGGCCGCCGGCTTGGTGGCATTTGCGTTGATCACGCGGCCCCTGCGTGCACTGACGCACACCGTGCGCAATTTTGATGGCGATGGTGCCGCCGCTGCCGCGCTGTACCGAGCCGGTGATACCGAAGGGCGCGCCGATGAAATTGCAGTGCTGAGACGCGCCTTCGCACAGATGGGGCAGCGTATTGCCGAGCAGTGGCGCGAACTGACACGCCAGGACCAGCAACGGCGCGACCTGGTCGCCAACATTTCGCACGATCTCCGTACGCCGCTGACATCGCTGCACGGCTACCTGGAGACCTTGCGATTTAAAGACGATGCACTGCGCCGCGACGAGCGTCGCCGCTACCTGGATATCGCCCTGGGGCAGAGCCGCAAGGTCAGCCGCCTGGCGCAGGAACTGTTCGAACTGGCGCGTCTCGAGTCCGGCTTGGTGCAGCCGGATCTCGAAACCTTTGCACTGCAGGAGTTGGTGCAGGATGTCATCCAGAAGTTTGAACTGGCAGCCGAAGCGCGCCGCCAGCGTTTGATTACGGAATTTCCGCGCGATCTGCAGCCCGTGCGTGCCGATCTGGGCATGATCGAGCGGGTGCTGACCAATCTGCTCGACAATGCGATCCGGCACAGTCCTCCGGGCACCTGTATCCAGGTACGGCTGGGCAGCGCGGGGCAGGCAGTGGAAGTGCGCGTCAGTGACAATGGCCCGGGTATCCCGACGGCGCTGCGCGAGGGCTTGTTCACGCGGGCGTCGGCGCTGGGTCAGCAACACCGCGAGAGCGGTGGGCTCGGGCTGGTAATCGTGCAGCGCATCTTGCAGCTGCATCGCAGTGAGATCCGGCTGCTCGATGAACCGGGTCAGGGTGCGGTGTTCTGGTTCGCGCTACCGACGACACACTCACCGTCTTCGGCTTAGAAAGACCATCTCCCGAAGGCAAAGAGGACATTGCCAGCACCCGCACCGCCGGGAATATACGTCGCGTACAACGCCGCATCTCGATAGCCGACGGATACCAGCGGCAATACGCCGGGAAAGGGGATATAGCTGAAGATATCCTTTCGGGCCGTGAGGAACACCGTGTATCCAGCACCCAGGCGCCAGTTATGTGGCAAGTGGGCAAGCTTTAGAAAGCCGTACCCGGCAATTGGTTGTACGTTGCGATGCGAATCGAGAAACGCCATGGCGTACAGCCCCTGCCAATCACCGTCCTGATCGTAAATGCTTCGTCCGTACCCGCCGCCCCAAGCGGTCTCATTGAAGCTGCGTATCTTTTTGGCGCTGTAGGTGGACCGGTTATGCCAAGCCCAGCCGCTCATGTACAGATCATTAGAGCCCGTTGTCCAGATGTTCTCGAGATGGTCGCCGGTGCGTTGGAACCAGTTCGTCGACGCGTCTTGCGCCTGGCTGGAAACTGGGATCAGGGCCCACGCCCCGATCAGAAATCCAATCAGTGCTTTTCTCACGAAAGGGTTCCTCAAAAAGACGATGCGAACGCGATCTGGCCCGCCCGGTGGGCCGTCACACTGCCGCGCAAGTTAATGTGTAGTTGCAATAGGGAGTCGACCCACCCATTGCAGTTCTGGAGATGGGTGATTGTTTTGGCCGGGCATCATGCTCGCAGAGCGTGCAGTCCAAGTGATGAGATCAGGCTCATCGTGCGGAGCTGCCGGTCATATGCGAATCAAGCTCGTCGGCCATAGACGATAGCCATGTGTTTATCGAGGTCAGAGTTCCTCGGCGGCCGCCGTCGCCTACCCCGCCGCCGCCTCGACTATCGCACTATGACGCGCCGCGCCCGACGAACAGTTAAAAAGATTATCGACGGTACTGGTTAACTACATATAAAACAGCTCAAAGATTGCCAGGCCGAGAGGAAAAAATTTCGATTCATAGTTTGTTCACACCGAAGCGATATAACGCCGTCAGGGTCATGCCGTCATCAATGCACAGTTGGGGTTGTCTAGGTTTGGGAATGGCTTCAGGCGACATGGTCGCAGCGTATACCGTTCAAGTCGATGAGACTAGTCTCATTACGACATGGGGCTCCTATTTAGTAGGGCGCTGTTTGTCTGGCCGCTTGGGTTGATCGGCCAAGCTTTCCGATGCGGTATTTATCTATGGAGCAGAGAGAGGCGAGTCTTATTGAGCGCCTGCCTTGATCTGGCGAGCATGACGTCATGCTGGGGCGTATTCCCGCAAGCCAACTGAACGGAGACAAGTCAACGAGTGAAGGTGCGGGTGGATCGCGGGATAGAGTCGAGATTACCTGCCCCGCACTCACGGTCGTTAGTTTAAGGCCATTGATGAACGAAGCGGCACGGCAGCTGTGGACGATGTGTCGGTGCCCCAGGCCTGCTTTGGCTTGGGCAAGGCTGGTGCCGTCAACATAGGCCGATACCACGTCATGTTTTTAGGTTCGCACGTCGATGGAATATTGGCCGATGTGTCGCGCATTGAACCGGGCAAGGGAGTGTCAAAGCATGATACTACTTGCAGCTTGGCGAGCCTATCCGGAATTTGTGGGCGAGGCATATCCATGCGATTTACCTCTCATGATATGCCTCGCCCACAAATTCCGGATAGGCTCCTCAAAATGAGACTCGTCCCATTTGAGACGAGCTCCCGCTTCGAGAAAAATGCTCACGTGCCGACGTTGTTGTATCAACAGGCATATTCACAAACTCTCTAGGAATTTACATGAAACGTACTTTGCTGTCTCTCGCACTCGCTGCTACAGCGCTCTCGCCCATGTTGGCCACGGCGGCGTCATCGGTTCAGATGAAGGTAGCGGGCACCATTTATCCTGCCGCCTGCGATATTAGTATGCCCGGTGGCACAACGATTGATTATGGAAGAATCGCCTCCGCCACACTGAACAAAGACACTGTGACGAAAATCGGCGATGATGTCCGAGCGAAGGTTGCAGTTACTTGCAACGCTCCGACACTTTTTGCGATTAAGTCCTCCGACGCACGTGCTGCGACCAAAATTGCAGTAGCGGGCTCGAGCCCTGCCACCCTTTTTGGCTTGGGCAAGTCGGGGAGCGTGAACATAGGAGCCTATAGCATCAATCTTGTCGATCCTATTGACGACGCCGGGAAAAGGCCGCGCGTGTTAAGCACGCCAGTCGGTAGTACAGTGGCGACCGCTACGGCCCTAGTCACTCCCGGCGAACTGGTGTCATTCGGCGAGGAGAGCGGCGTAAAGTATGCTGCTCATAAAAGCGTTACTGCCGATATGAAATTTACGACTTATATCGAGAAGGCTAGTGCGTTGCCGCTGAAGGGCGATATCAAGCTCGATGGCCTGGCGACTTTCGAGCTCGTTTACATGTAAGCCTCTGCCGAGGGTATCGTGCCGTGAGGTTGGCGCGTATTGCTGATGGCATTCGGGCCGCCTCCTCCCTCTTGATCGAGATCACGAGGGCCATTGTCTGCTTGAATGCGAAGCGCCAACATGCAGCGCTAGGCCGCAATGCGCGTCATTACCTGCACGACGTCCTGACCTGTCAACGATTGCCCCGCTTCAATGGCAAGGCACTCTCGGGTGAAGTTGTCCAAGACGGTCAAGGCGCGAAACCGCTGGCCGTTGAACAGCGCATCCGAGACGAAGTCCATGCTCCAGCTCTGATCGGGTGCGGTCAGCTTGGGGCGCTACAAGCGGTGGGCTCCGGCTTTACGACGATATGGTCGTTTGCTGCGCAAATTCAATCCTTCTTCCTTGTATAGGCGGTAGATACGCTTGTGATTGACGCACCCACCATCGCGACGACTCAGCACATAGATACGCCAGAAACCGTATCGCACGAATGTGCGGCGATCTCATGCATACGGGCTTTGAGTGGGGCGTAAAGGACTTTGGGCTTGAGGTTTTGATACCAACCGGCCCGGCTCTGCTGACAGAACTGGCCTGCCCGATTCACACTTACGCGGTAGCGTTCAATCAAGTGGCCGAAGAGCTGCTCGCACTGCGTCGGCCTTAGAGCTTTTTTCAGTACATCCTGCAGCATGACCTTGTCCAGAGACAGATCGGCGACAAGCCTGGGTTGAGGTCATCCATCTGCAGGGTTCAAAACAAGACACGTCTTATTCGAAACGACATCCCGCTTGGAGAAAATGCTCACGTGCCGACGTTGTTGTATCAACAGGCATATTCACAAACTCTCTAGGAATTTACATGAAACGTACTTTCTTATCTCTCGCGCTTGCCGCGACAGCGCTTTCGCCCATGTTGGCCACGGCGGCGTCATCCGTTCAGATGAAGGTCACTGGCACCATCTTTCCTGCCTCTTGCCAGATTACTATGCCTGGTGGCACGACGGTGGACTATGGGAGGATCGCCTCCGGCTCGTTAAATCAGGACAAGGTGACGGAGCTTGGCAACGATGTTCGCGCGAACATTCAAGTCTCGTGCGATGCGCCGACGCTGTTTTTGATAAAGCCCACTGACGCGCGATCAGGGACTGCGATCACGAGTACCGGCAAATCGAGCATCGACTTGTACGGGTTGGGCCAGGCCGGCGGCGTCAATGTCGGCGCTTATACCGTCACCTTTGTCAACCCGAAAGGCGATGGCAAGGCGATCAATGTCCTCCGACTGGATTCACCCGAGAAAACCCCGGCCAAACTCGCGGAAGTCGCAGCCAACAAATTTTCCGCGTTTGGGGACGGCAGCGGTAGCGAAGTGGTGCCATATAAGCTCGTCACTACCGACGTGAAAATCGCCACCTATATCGAAAAGGCCAGTGCTTTGCCTCTGAAGGGCGAAATCAAGCTCGATGGTCTGACGACCTTCGAACTTGTCTATCTGTAAGCGGGTCCCGACGCCTGCGGGCAGCGAGGTTGCTACGGTCAACGCTCGTTGAACCCGTGGAACCGGTTTCCCAATTTCGTATCTCGATGGCCTTTATCAAGGCTGGCGGAGCCATGTGCGCACCAATTTCGGCTCGTTGAAGATTGTGCGCCCGGGCTCCGCGAGATCGCTCTTGCAACCTATCCCGGTTGGTCCGGGATTCGGCGACTAAAAAAATGAATACATCATGCAAATCGATACTACCACTGGCAGTACTGCAAGCGTCGATGGCGATGCTCGCCATGACGTTCGGTGCGCCGCAAGCGCAGGCCGCAGGCATGCGCCCCGAAACCTCTGTGGTCATTGTCAGCGAAGGCGCTGGCGAGGCCAGCATGACTGTTCAAAATACGGATGCTACCCCAGCGCTGCTTTACACCTCTATTCAGGGCATCCCTGAAGACGATGAAGACTTGTTGATCGTCACACCCCCCGTTGCACGGGTTGAAGGCGGGCAATCCCAACTGGTGCGCTTCATCGTGAGCTCTCCAGCGCCGTTAAAAACCGAACGTCTGCGGCGCGTGATCTTCGACGGCATTCCTCCTAAAGACAGTGAAGCCGGTGTCAGGATCAACGTGAACTTTCGGCAGAACCTGCCCGTGATCGTAAGACCCGCCGGCCTGGCAGTGGACTCGGAGCCTTGGAAGCGCCTGCAATGGACTTCAGACGGAAACTCGTTGACCGTAAAAAATCCGAGCCCGTACGTCGTTAGGCTAAGTCCCGGCGCCTCGTTGGAACCCTCGGGTGCGAAGTTGGATTTAGGTCGTACCTATATCCTGCCAAATCAGTCATTCAGCTATCCCTTGCCCAGCGAGCAGGGCGGACAACTGGCGAGCGTGCGATTTACCCCCGCCACGACTTACGGTTTTTCGGTCGGCACCTATGACGCCAAGCTGACTACGTCAGCGTCCCACTGACGATAACCGACATGGGACATCTGTTCGATCTGCACCCTAGAGTGCGCGCCATCAAGCCGAACGTTGGCCGTTGCAAGCAAGGCCAATCATGGCGACGTGCGCGCGCGCGTACGATGGGGTCGTTGTCCGCGAGTCTGTTGGTGTTGAGTTGCAGTGCCGGCCTCGTGCACGCGACTCCCGCTACGGTGGAATTCGACGCGGACGCGCTCAAAAGTCGCGGGCTGAGCACAGAGGTAGGCGAGTACTTTAAATACGGGGCGCGCTTTCGAGCGGGTGTTTCCAATGTGACCGTGTTCGTCAACGATCGGCGCATCGGTACAGTGAAGGCACGCTTCGATGAGCACGGAGACGTTTGCCTCGATCAGGAGTTTCTGAATAGTGCAGGCCTACGCTTACGCTCCCCGTCATCAGCCGATAAGAACGTCACATGTACGGAGTTTTTGAATCAGTATCCGACGTCGATCGTCGAGCCCAATCCTGGGCGCGAGGAGGTTCGGCTGATCGTACCGACCGAGTCTATTCGATCCGAGTTGGAGCCACACCGCAGCTACGCGACAGGCGGTACGGCGGCGATGCTGAACTACGACGCCCTGGTGACCCATAGTCAATTTCGGGGTGGAGCTCAACAGTTTAGATACTTGCAATCCGAGGTAGGCTTGAACGCGGGCGATTGGGTGTTGCGCAGTCGCCAAAGTTATGTCGAGAGCTCGGGCCGCACGCGTTTCGACCATGTGTATGCATATGGGCAGAAGACCTTTACCGATCTGGGCCAGATTTTCCAGGCAGGCCAGATCTCCATCGCGAATTCCTTGTTTTCCGGCGACAGCATCACTGGGGTGCAGTTCATACCCGAGCAGGCGTTGCAGGAAAGCCGGCGTGCGCGGCCTGCGTTAGTCAACGGAATCGCCAATTCGCCGGCGCGCATCGAGGTGCGGCAGAACGATACGCTGATCTATTCCACCGTGGTTCCCCAGGGGCCTTTCTCCCTGACGGATATCCCCGTCCTGAACCGGTCGAGCGATCTGCATGTCTCCGTCATCGAAAACAATGGTGCTAGAAGAACCTTTGTTGTTCCCGCAGCCGAACTGACCTCGGGAAACCTTGGGGGCGTGCCTGGCTACTCGGTTGCGCTGGGGCAGTATCGGCCCTATGGCTCGGGGTCGAACACGCGCAAGCCCTTGCTGGCTACCGGAACGGGGACATGGTCGCTGGATAACAAAACCGATATCACCGCAGGCGTCATGGCCGCGTCGGATTATTACGCAGCCGGCGTTGCCGCCAATCGCGTTCTAACGCCTGGAACGAATATCAGCGCGAGGCAGGTGACGTCCTACGCGACAGACAAGCATGTGGGTGGCGCGCAGACGAGCGTTTCGCTCAGCACGCAAATCACGCGGAGCATTTCGGCCGGGCTGGGCGGCACCATTCAAACGTCCGGTTACCGTGATTTATCGGACGTGGTCACGGATCAGGGCGCGGGCAAATGGTTTCTGTCCCGCAATCGTACGCAATTTACCGGCTCGTTGGGCTGGTCCGACGAAACTTTCGGCAGTGTGACGGGATCGTATTCGAGATCGACGACCTTCGATGGTCATCAGACGCAATTCATCACCGGCTCTTGGACCAAAGCTTTCAAAGCCGCAACGGTATCGCTCAATCTTCAGCATAGTACGGGCGGGCGATTCGCGAGCGGCAATACCGCTTTACTCTCTGTGAGCATTCCATTCGGTGCACGCTCGGTACGCACGTATGTGGACCATACTGATGGCCGGACCCGTACTGGCGCCGACGTTAGCGAGCAGGTCAATGACTATGTCGGCTATTCGCTTGCGGTTGAACGCGACCAATCGGATAGATCCACCAATATATCGGGCAATCTGAATCTGCTGCCGCGCTACTTCCAAGCCAACCTCGGTGTGGCCAGAAACGGCAACACCAGCACGATGTATAGCGGCCAGGTGCGTGGCGGCGTCGCGGTGCATTCTTCAGGTGTGACGCTATCGCCATATCCGATCTATGACACATTCGCGATTGCGAAAGTTGGCAACCTGTCGGGAGTGAAAATCGCCACTTCGCAAGGCCCTGTCTGGACCGATATGAAAGGGCAAGCGGTCGTTCCCAATCTGGCGCCGTTCCAAACCAGCCGCCTGCAAGTGTCGACCACGTCGCTGCCGCGAAACGTCGATTTGAACAATGGTTTTCGCGAACTTGAGGCAGCGAGAGGAACGGTGCAGCATGTCGACTTCGATGTGATCAGCACTCGGCGCGTACTGCTGAATACTAGCATGTCCAACGGAGGCGTGCTGGCGAAAGGTACCTCGATCGTTGATGCCAAAGGGAACTTTGTGACGACCGTACTCAACAACGGCAAGATTTTTCTTTCCGATGCCAATGCGTCTGCCACACTGCACGCCGAGCTACCGGACGCGAAACAGTGCGAGCTCGTATTTGATCTCGACGCAAAGCCGAATATGGACAAGTACTTCGAAACCGCGGAAGCGGTCTGCCGCTTACCCGCGCAAGGATAATGACATGGGAATTTTTCACGTTCTGACACGCGGTGCGCCCCACGTAGGTACCAGCGTACCAAAGTTTGCGTTGCTGGCGGTACTATGTGCTACCAGCGTTTCAAGCTTGGCGCAGTCGTCGTCCTGCTCGTTGGACATGAGCGATCGGGTCCTCGATTATGGCTCGATTGCTCGCGTAGAGCTGCTAAGCCGCGAGCATCAAGGCAAGGCGGCGCTTGGTGAGCGCATAGTGACATTATCGGCTCGATGCGAGACGCCGCAACTGATTGGAATATCCTATAACTCGGCGTCGGCCGCAACGGCCGAGAGCAAGGTCAATGTGAACCTGCGCATCTTGAGCGCACAGCTGGATGGCAAGTCTATTTCGTTGGTGTCAAACCAGGACCCGGACAAAATCCTCACGAAACTGACCGCGGGAGATCGTGTCCAGCCTCAATATCTGGAGGCCGGAAAGAATCTCAGTATTCAGCTTCAGCTCAACACTGAAGTCAGTACGGCACCGGCTCCGGCAAATCGCTCGAACAAGTGGGAAGATACGTCCGTGTTTCAGCTCTTTACCCCTTAGTTTGACGCGGCCGCACGGTCGACGGCCCCGCGACGCTCTAACGCATCCCGGGGCCGTATCGCTTTCGGTGCAACGATCAATCCTTGCTCAAAAGCGATCGCAACGTCGTGGACCAGGACAGTTCCAGCACCACACGACTATGGCACGCGTTGGCGGGCGCACAGTCGGCCCGGCCCAGCGTGGTGGTGTAGTACTTCAACCCGGCCTTCAGGTCCGGCGTAATGTGATAATCAATCCCAGCGTCAAACCATTTGTAGCTGTTTGGGGCGTCGTGACCGGTGAATCGGGCAAGGCCGACGGAGCCAGACAGTGACCATTTTGTGTTTAGTGGTTTGTCCAGCGTCAGCTCATACACGTTTTCTTTGGTATGAGCGTTGTAGTAGTTGGGAGAGTGGTAATAATTCAGTGCTGCGGTAATCCCCAAGGGCAAGTCCGTTTCCGCGCCCGCCTTGTATTCCCAATAATCCGAACTCGCGTTGTGCGTGAAGTGGACGCGTAGCGCATTGAAGTCAAATCGAAATGGCCCATATGAGGGGCTAACGCCGGCTAACAGATCCGTCTCGGCCGTGGTCGGATCGTGCTTGCCATAGTCGCGGTTCATCCAGATCGCGCCGGCATATAGCGGTCCCAGGCTAGCGACCGCCTGCGCCGTCATGCCGGGTTTTCCGCGCGTCTGAGATTGCCCGCGAAACATGCTGTCGCTGCCGAAATCCGCCCCGATGGCAAGATCGGGCGTCCAATATGAAGGGGGCTGCGTGTCCTCGCGTTGCGACTGGGCATGAGCATATGATGAGACGCCCAGAGCGAGCCCTAACGCCATCGCAATGTAGCTACTGCGCATATTCACTCTCCTGCAGGGTGAGGGACACCATACCGGCACCGAAATCCGGCGGGTTACCCGAGATATGAACTTGTTTGGCGTTGCGAAGGCCTATGGCGCGACAGCTTTGTGAACGTGGCCACGAGTGCGCTCTCCCGGCGCGCGGATAAAGCGTCCTCCTCGCGGGCCGTAGACCGCGGCCGGTTCCGGGCATACCCAGAGCGCAAGCAGATAGAGCACCCCGCCGGTCACGAACGACACGGGCACGCTGAGATCGAGATCGCCGAACAGGCTGCCCAGCGGACCTACGAACTGCCCCGGCAGATTCACCATCGACAGACCGATAAACGCTGCAGGCAGCCACGCGCAGATCGCGCGCAAGTTCCACCCATGCGTGAACCAATAATGACCGCCGCGTCCGCCACGGTTAAAGACTTGCAGGTCATCAGCCAGATAAAAACCGCGTCGTTGCAGATAGCCGATCACCATGATGGCGATCCACGGGCAGCTGAAGGTGCAAATCAAGGTCGAGAACGTCGAGACGCTTTGCACCAGGTTAAAGGCAAAGCGGCCGAGAAAGATGAACCCGATCGCGAGGACGCCGATGAACACCGTCGCGCGGACGCGATCAAACACCTTGGGGAAAATGCTGGACATGTCGAGCCCGGTGCCATAGAGCGCCGTAGTGCCCGTGGACATTCCACCGATGATCGCGATCAGGCAAACCGGCAGCAGAAACCACGTGGGGGATACCGCCAAAAGGCCGCCCACATAGTCGTCGGCTTGGATGAAACTTGGCGCAGTCGTAGAGATGATCGTGGCCGTCGCCAGGCCGAAAAAGAATGGCACGAATGTCGCGATCTGCGCGGCATAGACGGAGGCCATGAGTCGCCTGCGCGGCGTGTTCTCCGGCACATAGCGCGTCCAGTCGCCCAGCGTCGAAGCAAATGACACTGGGTTGCTCATGGCCACGAGCACGGATGCGATGAAGGCGCCCCAAAAGCCCGGCGTGCCCAGCTGCAGCACACCGGCGTAATGCGTATCCAGGACATCATAAAAAGCGAAAGCGCCCAACAGGAACAACAGGCTCGCTGTCCACACGGCGATCTTGTTCACCCATAACATGAAGCGAAAACCATAGACGCACACCACGAGCACGAGGACCGCAAAGATCAGGTAAGCAGAACCCAGCGTCCAGTTATTGACCGGCAGGCCGGTCAGCGTGTGAGCACCGCCCACGAGCGCGTCGCCTGAACTCCAGACGGCCAGCGAAAAGAAAGCGATGGACGTCAACAATGCGAGAAACGAGCCCACGATCCGCCCGTGGATGCCAAAGTGCGCGCCAGAGGAAACGGGGTCGCTGGTGCCATTGCGGGGGCCAAACAGACTCATGGGCGCGAGAATGAACGTGCCGGCGAATACACCCGCCACGATCGCCCATAAGCCCGCCTGAAACGACAAGCCTAACAACACGGGAAATGCTCCCAGGACCGAGGTCGAAAACGTATTACACCCGCCAAACAGCAAGCGAAAGACGTCACGAGGACGGGCATAACGCGAAGCGTCCGGGATGCGCTCGAAGCCAAAGGTCTCGATCTGCGTGATAGGCGCTTTTTTCGGCATGGTGTCTCACTCCTGTACTGATGACTGACTTTGACGGCTTTGTGTTTGCCAGAGCGCTTTGACGTCGCGCTATTCGCAGTCGGATGCAGTCTATACGGCCGCACTGGCGTGCAGCATCGTGCATGTCAGATGTTGACGTTGCCGTCTGTCGATGTATCGCGCGAGGAGGAAGCTGCGCTCCCGCGCTGTTTGCCATAAGCTTCTAGCAAGTCTTCGCAAAACGCCTGGACAATCGGGTTGTCGCGCTGTCTGGGTCGCGATGCCAGCTGATGCGGCACGTCGAAGCCAAACGCCGTTTCGTTAAGCACGCGGATCAGTCCCCGCTGCTCGAACGCGTGGGCATGGTGCTTGGGCAAGTAACCGATGTGCCTGCCCGAGAGGATCAGTACGGTCGCCGCATCGACGTTGTCGGCGGTCGCCGTCACCTGGCGTTCGCTAATGCTGGCGATTTCTTCTGGTACAGGATAAGTGCGCCACACCCAATGATGTGCGCGTAGATGCTCGATCTGGACCTGCCCGCGGTGATGAAAAAGCGGGTGGCCGCGGCCACAGCAAATGACCTGACGCTCGTCGAACAGCTTGCTGTACGCGATTCCGTCTGCGCGATGGGAAAAATAGCCGATGGCCAAATCCAGCTGTTGGTTCAAAATCTGCGTTTCTAGTTCCGTCGAGGTTGCCACCCGCATATGAAACCGCACCGCTTCATCACGCTGCCGAAACGTTGCGATTGCCTTGGCCAGACGCGCGTTTTCGTCAAGCGATGCATGGCCGATCATACCAATGGAGAGCGTGCCCACGAGCTTGCGGTCAATGTGCTGAACTTGCGCGACGAACTGCGCGGTCTGCGCTAGGAGCGCGCGCGCGAGCACGACGAAGCGTTCGCCCTTGGGTGTCAAGCGAAAACCACCGCGACCGCGTTCGCATAACGCGAAACCTATGCGGGTCTCTAGTACGGACAATTGCGAGCTGATGGTGGACTGGCGTGCGCCGACTGTAGCCTCGGCCGCAGTCACACCGCGCGCATCGACGACGGCGAGGAACACGCGCACCAGGCGCAAATCGAGATCGGACAGACTGGTCAGCATGTTGAGCAATGCGCCGCTTGCGTCCTGGCAGCGGCTATAAAACGATCGGACCTCACATCGGGAAACCTAATGCTTTGATGGCCTTGATCCATGCGCGCTTCCAGCCGCCTTGCTGATCCGCGCCGTCTAGCGCGTGGAAAGTGACCTTTGCCGCCAGCCAGCGCAGGGGCTCGGGGGGGATATAGGTGGGACCCAGCCGGGATATGTCCAAGTCGCGCTCAGGGGCGTCGCGGTCGAACAATAGATTCAGGCCCATCGAGGCGCCAAACCGGCTCGCCGCGACGCCGAAACCGGTATAGCCAGCCACGAATACTGCCTTGCCACCGAGGTAGCGTTTGGCGAAGACCGAGCCACGTGAGCAATAATCGATAGGGCCGCCCCAGGCATGCGAGAAACGGACATCGGAGAGCTGAGGGAACGTCTTGTAGAACGCCTGTGCGAGCCGGTAGTAGGTTTCCCGCCGGGCGTCTTGCCGAGGATTGTTGTCGCCGTCGAAGTGATAGCTCACTAGTCCGCCAAAGATGATGTTGTTGCTCTTGGTCAGACGGAAATAATTCAGCTGCGTACGCGTGTCGTAGATGCCTTGCCGGTTCTTCCAGCCGAGGCGAGATAGTTGCTCGTCGGTGAGCGGCTCGGTCGCCAGCACATGGTCGCGCACTTGCACGACGCGCCTGTTGATATCGGAAATGCCCACCTTCGCGGTGCCGCTACCCAGTAGTATTCGGGGCGCTGTTATCGTGCCGGAAGGCGTCTTGACGCGAACGCGCTGCCCCTCGTCGACAAAGGAGACGAGCGGGGTGTGCTCATAGATGCTTACTCCCAGAAAGAGTGCAGCGCGCTTTAAGCCCCATGCGAGCTTGGCCGGGTGCACGATGCCGCTGCGATTGTGTGACCAAAGCGCGCCCGCAAAGAGCGGAGAATTCAACTGCTCTCGCGTCGCGCGTTCATCCAGCAACTCGACGTTGTGCCCGTATTGGGTGTGCAACTCGTAATCGGCCCGCAGATGCGCGAGATGTTCGGGGTCTACCGCGACAGTCATTTCGCCGTTCCACTCCACATCGGCATCGATACCGTAGCGCTTTAGCGTTTTCTCGAAACCATCCAGATTGCGCTGACCGAATTCCTCGAGCTTTGCGATGTCCTTGGGAAATACACGGACGGCATTGGGCAAGCCGTGCATGACCGAGGTCGAAACAATGCCACCGGCCCGCCCCGAAGCACCGTGCGCAACGCGGTCGGCTTCGATGATGACCACATTGAGCTGCGGCATCTGCTCTTTAGCCTGTACCGCCGCCCACAGCCCGGTAAAGCCGCCGCCTACGATCAGAAGGTCGGCAGTGATTTCTCCTGTGAGTTTCGGTTGGGCAGGGGGCTGCTCTGGATTGTCTAGCCAGTAGGGAGACAGCTTGGTGCGAGCTAGGGCTTCTCGCACGCTCAACGTGGGGCGCTTGGCGCGGAATACGGGCGGCGCATTGTGCGTTGAGCCTGCTGGCGTGTCCGGCTCAGCGCGTACCGTTTGGCGAGATAGTGTCATAGCGGATCGAGGCGTTAAACGAGAAGGGTGAAGTCGTCGTGCGGGGTTGGGATGTATGGCAGTAATAGATGCGGTAGCGCTTCAACCTCAAGGCATGAGCAGCACGTAGAGCTTTTTGGCGTCGGAGATCGTTTCCCAGCGTCCCGCAAAGCCCCGCGGCAGCAGGTAGCCCTGGCCTGCGGAAAATTCGATACGTCCGCCCTCGGTGTCGGTCAATGCGATCTTTCCTTCAACCAGCCATACGGCTTCATCCGCGCTCGTCTCGGGAAAGTCGAGCATGCCGACCTTGCCTTCCCACCAACCCACCACGTAGGACTTATTGGTACCCTGTGTAATACACCAATCGCCTTCTTCCATGCCGTAGTTCAGTCTGGTGAAATCGCCCATGCCGGGGCCCAGTACCTTGATGTCGTGGACGGTCTTGCTCATGAATCGCACTTCCTTTGTGTCGCTCGCTGCTGAGGGCGAGCCACGTTAAATTCATTGTTGTGGATCAAGCATAGTGCCAGCCCCCGTGCGGGAATGTGCCCTCCCTCAAGGGGGGCAAAGGGCAATTGGGGGATGGCGTCCGTGCCGTCGCCACGCGGTCATTGGTTGCGTCGTGGCTCTGCTATGATGAATCGCACTTCTGAAAGGCCTGGCATGCTGATATCTATCCCGCAGCAGGAGTCGCCGAGTTTCCCGCTGTCTTTCGAAAAGCTCGGCAAGGTCATCGATAGCGTGGGTACACAAAACTTTGTGTCCTGCCTGACCGCGCTGCTACACGATATCGTGCCCTTGAATGCGGTGCATATCGAACGATCCTGCGTAGACGCGAACCAGCCGACAGGCTTTCGCTGCGAGTGGGTTGGCAGCGGCGGCGTCGATATGGACTTGAGTTCGATTTCAAAAGCGATGACGCTTTACTACGATCGCTTTTACGCCATCGATCCGCTGTTCTCGGGTATCCGCGGCCAGCTCGGCACCGTATTGGTCGTGAGGGATATCGGGGCGATTCCCGCCGGGGAATTCCGCAAACTGCTGTTCGATGACGCGCATATCGCGCATGAGTGCGTGTTGGCGCATGGTACCCGCTACGTGCAGCATTCGATCGCAATCGAGCGTGCGTTGAACACGCCGGCGTTTACGCTGACCGAGCTCGGCCGGTTTCGCAAAGTGGGAGAGTTCTTGTTTCCTTTGCTGGCATTGCATGTCTCGACCAGCGCCGCCAGACGCGTCGCCCAAACCGACGTCAGTGTGCATCCGCTTGCGCAATTCAATGCCCGTATCCAGGATGAGGAAATAGGATTGTCTCGCCGAGAGTACGAGACCTGTGTGCATCTCATCAGTGGCAAGACAGTGCCCGAGTCCGCGGCCATACTCGGCGTGCGACCGTCGACGGCGGAATCCTATATGAAGCGGGCGTTCGCCAAGCTCGGCGTGCGGACCAAGCGCGAGCTCATCATGTGGGGAGCCGCGCGCGATTAGTCCGGCCACGGACGATGTATGGTGGCATTCACATCGATCCTCATCAATGTAAACATCCTAACCTTGCGATCCAGGCAGCTCCCCAGACGCATACGATGTGCCCCAAACACTATGCAATAGTGCAACATGATCGGAGGCTATTCCTATGCACCACCCGTTTAACCGTCCGCTAGGCGGCGACGACATGCCGCGCTTTGGCGGCATTGCCACCATGATGCGCCTTCCTCTAGTCCATAGCGCAGAGGGCTTGGATGCCTGCTTTGTGGGCGTGCCATTGGACCTGGGGACGTCGAATCGGTCTGGTACACGCTTTGGACCGCGCCAGATTCGTACCGAGTCCGTATTGCTACGTCCTTACAATATGGCCACCCGGGCGGCGCCATTCGATTCGCTACAAGTGGCCGACATTGGCGACGTTGCGATCAATCCGTACGACTTGAAAGACTCTATCCGTCTGATCGAGCAAGCGTACGACGACATCGTCGCCCATGGATGCCGCCCGATCACGCTGGGTGGCGACCATACGATCGCCTGGCCCATTCTGCGTGCCTTGCACAAGCGCTATGGCAAAGTGGCGGTCGTTCACGTCGATGCGCACGCCGATGTCAATGACACGATGTCGGGCGAAAAGATCGCACATGGCACGCCGTTTCGCCGCGCCGTCGAGGACGGCTTGCTCGATTGCGCCAAAGTCACCCAGATCGGTCTGCGCGGCACGGGCTACCATGCCGAGGACTTCGATTGGTGCAGACAGCAAGGTTTTACGGTCGTGCAGGCCGAATCATGCTGGAACCGTTCGCTCGTAGCGCTGATGGACGCGGTGCGGATGCGTGTCGGTGACACCCCGGTGTACCTGAGTTTTGACATCGACGGCCTGGATCCCGCGTTCGCGCCCGGTACCGGCACACCCGAGATTGGCGGGCTGACCGTTCATCAAGCGCTGCAGATCATCCGTGGCATGAAAGGTCTGAACATTGTTGGCGCCGATATGGTCGAAGTCTCTCCGCCATACGATCAGGCTGGCACCACCGCGCTGGTGGCCGCGAATCTTGCGTTCGAGATGCTGTGCGTGATGCCGGGCGTTCATTACCGCTAATCCGAGACAATTCATGACGACGATATTCGAACCGCGTGCTGATGACGGCGCCTTTGTCCTGCCGGGCGCCACGATCGCCGGGGTCGCCCAACGCGCCGTCGATGTGCGCGACACTACTCCTATCTACAACGCGGCGACGGGTGTAGTGATAGGCTGGCAGGAGCACGCGAATGTCGCGCAAATCGATGACGCGGTGCGCGCCGCGCGAACCGCGTTGCCGAGATGGCGGGCCACGACGCCGGCATCGCGTGGCCAGATTCTAAAAAGGATTGCTGAACTGATCGAGCACAGTCGCGATCGGCTGGTCGGTGCCCAAATGCGTGTGAGCGGCAAGCCGCCGCTGGAGGCCGAGCAGGACGTCAGCGATGCGGTTGCCACATTCGACTACTACGCGGCGCTATGCGATGACGTCGGGCTCTTCGCGCCACAGACGGTCAGCTTGCCCGATAAGACGGTGGCGGGTCAGCGATACTATGATGCTGTGGGCGTGGCCGCGCTCATCGTTCCGTGGAATTTTCCCATGGTGACCACGGCATGGAAGATGGCGCCGGCCTTGGCGGCGGGTTGCACCGTGGTGCTCAAGCCTTCTGAGCTGACGTCGCCGGTGGAGCACATGCTGGTGGGCCTGCTCGCCGAGGCCGGCGTGCCCGACGGCGTGGTCAATATGGTCAACGGCGGTGCGGCGGTGGGAACACAGCTAGTCGAGCATCCCTTGGTCGATAAGGTCTCTTTCACGGGGAGCACGGAAGTCGGCAAGCGCGTGATGCGCGCAGCGGCCAACGACATGAAGCGCACGACGTTGGAGCTGGGAGGTAAATCCGCGCTCATTGTGCGCGCCGATGCCGATCTCGACAGCGCGGTGTCGCTAGCGGTCAGTGGGGCGTTTGGCAATGCCGGGCAGATGTGTTCGGCGACGGCACGCATTCTGGTGCAGGACCAGGTGTACAACGAATTCTTGGCCAAATTGGAGGCTGCGGTGGGCGCGCTGATGGTGGCGCCGCCCATGCGTGCGGGAGTGTCGATGGGGCCGTTGGTGTCCGCGTCTCACTTGGTGCGAGTACGGGCCATGTTGGATGCCGGGATCAGCGACGGCGCGGCGGTGGCGTTTTCCGGTCGATTAGATGAAAGCTGCGGCAAGGGTTTTTTCCTGCCTCCGATGGTAGTGACCGACCCCGATGTCGACAACGTACTCTGGACGGACGAAGTGTTTGGCCCGGTTGCCTGCGTCAAGTCCTTTCACACTGACGACGAAGCCATCCAAATCGCCAACAGTACGCGCTATGGCCTGGTGGCAACCGTACTGACGGCGGATGCCTCGGCGGCCAAGCGCTATCAATATTCGCTGCGCGCGGGGTTGGTGTGGATCAATACGCCCCAGCTCATCTTTCCGCAACTGTGTTGGGGAGGCCTCGGGCTGAGCGGCATCGGCCGGGAACTGGGCGTAGAGGGGCTGCGCAGCTACCAGGAACTGCGGCACACGCTAAGCGCTATTTGATGTATTTGAAGTGCGGGGCGAGATATCGCCTCGTTGGCCTATGTCGGCCAGACAAGGCAGAGAGAGATGGCTCCCCGAGCTGGGTTCGAACCAGCGACCTGCGGATTAACAGTCCGTCGCTCTACCGACTGAGCTATCGGGGATCATAGGTGCCTGATTCGTTTTTCAGCGTGGCGCCAAAAAACGAAGCGCAGATTCTACAAAAAAAATCGAAGTCGTGCTGGCAAAAACCGAAATTATTTTGGCAGCACGATAAAACCATTGTTGCCGGCTGGCGGTTTGGCAGGGGGTAGCAGGGTTTCTTGCGCGCCGTCTTGATCCACGGTTACCCCAGTCGGCGATATGGCGACCAGCGTCACGCCCGGGGCCAAGGTATCGTTGACGCGATATGCACGGGGCGGCTGACCGTTGACGGAAAGTACCGCTGCGCCGTGCTTTCCATTGCCGCTGGCGATCAGGCCAGACACGGTGATACGCACCCTCAACGCTTCGCCGCCGAACCAGCGCGCCACGGCGGTCGTGTCCGCGATCTCATCCGGTGTCGTTTGCAACACCTGCGGCGCGAGCCGGGGGGCGGGTGCCCATAGCAACGAGCCCCAGACACCGACACCGATTGCGCATAGCGCCATACCCGCAAGGCGGGCCCACGCCCATCCCATTGCCGTGCTCAGACCGAAAGGCCGCAATCGGCTCATAACGTTGGAACTAGTTGCACTCAATTTTCACTTATCCAGATAGGAATGTGTCGGTAGAGGGGTGCATCAGTCTTATATACTTCCTAACCGATCGATACATACAGTCATTCTAGGCCATCGTACCGGAACTTCAACGCAACCAGGCGTATTCGATGCAACACCGTCAACATCCTAAGCAGTGCCGGGCACGGAGACGCGAGACGGGGTTCTCGCTCATCGAAGTCATGATCGTGGTCGTGATCATGGGGGTGCTGGCCACGTTGATTGTGCCGAGCCTGATTGACCGTCCGGACCAGGCGCGGGTCGTGGCGGCGCGCCATGATGTGTCGGCCATCATGCAGGCGCTCAAGCTTTACCGCCTGGATCACGGCCGCTACCCCACGGCCGAGGAGGGACTGGCCGTGCTGGCGCGGCAGGGCGGGCAGGGGCGTGTGTACATGGATCGCTTGCCTCTCGATCCCTTCGGTCACCCTTATCAGTATCTAAACCCTGGCGTCTACGGCGAAGTAGACGTGTTTTCCCTGGGCGCCGATGGCAAGCCCGGGGGCGAGGGCATCAATGCCGATATCGGCAGCTGGTAGGCGCTCGTGGCGTGCCGTTCAGCACGGGTTCTCGCTGTTAGAGATGCTGGTCACGGTCGCGGTCATCGCCATCGCGACGACCATGGTCGGCGTGAATGTCTGGCCGGACAGCGATTTGCGCGCGTTGCGGCAGGATGGCCAGCGGCTGGCGCAGCTGTTCGCGGCGGCACACGCCGAAGCCCGTCGGGACGGGGCCGAGATTCTCTGGAAGGTCGATGGGCAAGGTTACGCTTTCCTTGTCAAACCGCGACAGCGCGTTTTGCCGGCGGCCTTGCAGCGTTCCGAACCCGTAGCTGCCACGCGCCCATTTGCCGATCCGAGTCCGTTGCGGCCGCGCACATGGTCCTCGCCGAATGCGGTCACGGTCGACGTAGAGCCAGCGGGCGCCATCTCATTCAACGCAGAGTGGACGTCGGGTCCGCAGGCTGTCGAGCTCTATGACGGCGCGCACCGGGTCCGTATTGAGCGCGCTGGTCCGGGCCAGTATCGGGTGCAGTCGTGAGACCACGCGCGCGGCAACAAGGGTTCAGCCTGTTGGAAGTGTTGATCGCGCTCACCATCGTCAGCGTCGCCCTGGCTGCCGCCGTCAGGGCAGTGGGAGTCGCATCCAACAATGCGCGGGGAATTCAGCAAAGCAGCCTGGGTATCCAGGCGGCCGAAAACGTCTTGAACGAGCTGCGCCTGGCGCGTGCTTTCCCCACTGCGGGGCGCGCAACGCAGCCATGTCCGCAGGGTCCGTTGAATCTGGTCTGCGAGCAGGAATACCAGAACACCGGCAACAGCCGACTCAGGCTAGTGACGGTCCGTGCACGGTTGCCCGAAGGGCCCGTGGTCGCCGAAGTGCATGGCTTGCTGTCGGGGCTGCCATGAGGAAACCGCACGCGCGTCAGGAGGGTTTTACGCTCATCGAAGTCATGGTCGCGTTAGCGCTGATGGCTCTACTCAGTGTCATCTCGTGGCGTGCTTTGGATTCGGTCGAGCGGGCCAACGCCCATCTGGTGGCCAACGCCGATGATGCCTTGGCCTTGGTGCGCATGATGGAGCAACTCGAAACCGATATCGCGCTGCACGCCGGACCTGCCATTTTGTCCTCGCATCCCGTTTGGAACCCGGCAGCCAAGAATGGCGCGCTGTTGCCATCGGGGATTCACTGGGGCGATTCGCAACTGGCTATCGTGCGATCCGCCCAGGACGGTCAGTGGCAGAGCGTGGTGTGGAAAGCGACCGACGGCTCGCTACAACGGTGGTCGGGTGTGGCTGCACGTACATTGCCGCTGCCGGCGGCTTCAAGCCGTGAATCTATGCTGGCCAGCGTGCATGATTTCTCCGCTCGCATGTGGATCCCAGGACAAGGTTGGACCGCCCCGGATCGCGCCTCGATCGCGGATCGGTCGGCCAGCGGATTAGAAATCACCATCGGACGCGAAGTGAACGGCAAGACCGAGCGCTATCGCAAAGTGATGGTCTTGCCATGATGTGGATCTCGCTGAAAACCCCGGCGCGCCGAAGCCAGCGACAGTCGCCCGCCGCAGAACGGGGCATGGCGGTCATCGCCGCGCTGGTGGTGGTGGCGGCGGCATCGGTGGCGGCCGCTGCGATTCTCGACAGGCAGGCGTTGCTGATCGACACCCTGACGGTAGAACGCGACCGCGCCGAGGCCCAGAGTGTGTTGCGTGGTGGCATTGAATGGGCACGCGTGATTTTGCACAGCGATGCTCGCGGCAGCGCCATTACGCATAGCAGTGCGATGTGGGCACAACCCATCGTGGGGCTGGACATTCAGAGCCCGGATAAGGCGCGCGCCGGGCAGTTCTCGGGCGTTATTGAAGACGAGCAGGGCAAGGTGAACCTGTGGCGGCTGGCCGCGCAGGGTACGGTGCAACGTCAGGATCTGGTCGTGTTGCAACGCGTGCTGCGCGCATTGGACTTGCCCGACTCACTGGCCCGATCGATTGCCCAGCGTGTGGCTGACGCGCAAGGCGCTGCCGGCCGGCCCGCGAGTGCGCCCGGGTTGGCGGGAATGTCGGATCTGCTTGGCATGGAAGGCATCACGCCAGACGTGCTGCGCGCGTTATCGCCGCACGTCACCATCGTTCCGGCCAGAACCGGTATCAACGTCAACACCGCCAGCGCGGTGGTGCTAAGCGCCGTTGTTCCGGGGCTCTCTCTCGCACAGGCGCGCGATCTGGTGCGCGAGCGCGACCGGGGGCAGTGGTTTACGGATAGCGAGGACTTTCTGGATCGCTTGCCTGTCGAGAACGCTGTCCCCGCGCAGCCGGTTCACGTGCGCAGCGAGTGGTTTCTCGTTTCTGGGGAAGTCATCAGTCGCGGCGTGGCGCAGTCGATGCAGGCCCTGCTTCGGCGCGAGGGCAATGCGGCGCCAGTGATTGTTTGGGTGAGAGGCTGATATCAAACCAACACTACGAATCTCTTTGCCACCTTTGGCCTCGGTGATACCGCAATCGGTGGTCGCCTTTGCGTGCTTCAGTCGCAAGGGGCAAATTCTGCGCACGGGTGAGTTGCCTGTCGAGCAGCTCGTGTCTGTTTTGTCGGTTCATCATGTCGATGCCATTCTGCATCCCGACGATGCGATTGTGATGACTTTGTCGTTGCCTCCTTTGCCGGGACGGCGGTTGACGGCCGCCGTGGTGAGTAGTGTCGAACCCCTGACGCTTAGCGATGTGTCGGAGCTTTGCATCGCGCACGGCCCGCGCGCTGTCGACGGCAAGGTGTGTGTGGCCTGGGCCGAGCGCGCGCGCATCGCGCGCGTGTGGCATTGTCTGGCCGACGCCGGGTTGAAGGTCGATCGGTTGGTGCCTCATGCCTTGGCATTACCCCCGGGGGATGCACAGCCCGCCCAGCCGTTGGCGTTGCCCGTCGATGAACGGTGGCAGGCTCGGCTTCCGTCCTGGTCCCTGGCGCAACCGGATTGCCGTCCGGCCAATCCGTCGCATCCTTGGCGCGCCGCCGCTTTCTGGATTGGCGCGGCTGTATTGATTTGGCTGTTGGGGTTGAACTTCTACGCGGCGAAAGTGCGTGGCGAAACACGGGCTATTCACGAGGCGATGGACGAAGCCGTACGGACGGCGTTTCCATCGATCCAAGTCGTGATCGATCCGGTGCGACAAGCTCAGAACATGCGGGATCAGCTTCGTATGAACGAGGGAGCAGCAACCAATGACGATTTCATGTCGTTATTGACCGATAGTGCAGCGGCGATGGAATTCGCAGCGGGACAGGTGGCGTCGCTACGCTACGACGCCGGCATGTTGACCGTGGTGTTGGTCGACGGCGACGCACCTCCCGTGAACGAGGCTTCGGTCAAGCAAGCCTTTGCTGCCCGAGGCCTGGAGTTGGTTCGCCGGGACAAGACACAGAACGCCTGGCAGGTCCGTCGCGCCGGCATGGCGCTACGCAGCGAGGAGCGCTCTTGAGTACGCCATTCGAATCCCCAACGTCGCATGCGCACCGACAGGGCAGACAGGTGGTTCAACGCCTGCGTCAGCAGCTCTCGGCGTGGTGGCGCGTGCGCACGCCCCGTGAACAAAGACTGCTGCGCGTCGCGCTGGCGGTGCTCATCGGCGCGCTCGTTTGGAGTTGGGCGATACAGCCAGCTTGGCGCACCATCTCGCTATCGCGCGCGGAATTGCCGCAGCTGCAGGCACAGGCGGCTCGCGTCGAAGGACTGATCCGTGAAACGCGTGCGCTCAAGAGTCAACGAACCGGCGGTGCTGACTACGCGCACCTGACCGAGGAATTGACCTCATCGCTCGGCCGCGCGGGACTCGCGCCGGTCGCGCGCGTGACCGTGGGACCTGACAGCAATGCAGGTGCGGCAACAGAATGGACCGTGACCTTCAATCAGGCTGATGTGGCGCGCGTCATGCAATGGTTGGCGGATCTGCCCCATGTGTTGCATGTTCAGCCTCAGTACGTCGAGCTGGAGCGCTCCACGATCGGCGGTCGGCAACGCGCAGGTAGCGTGAACGGGATGTTGCGCATTGCCATGCCGAAGGAGGCCTCATGATCGGTTTACGTCGAGTGTGGCTAGGGCTGGCATTAGTCGCATTGGCATTGATCAGTGCACTGATCGTCGCGCCGGCACGGTGGATCCTGTTGGCGATCCCTGTGGATGCACCGTTAAGCGTGGTGGCGGCTCGCGGCACGCTCTGGGCGGGAAGCGCCAACGTGATCATTGGGTCGGCGAGTCATCGCCGTATGCTGCCCGATCCTCTGGCGTGGGAAGTGACCTGGCTCCCCGTGCCTCGCCTGCGCGTGACGCATGCGTGGCTGGGCGGGCCCGTCGAGATCTCGCCTGGCTGGCTGGGGTTCAAGATCACGGGGCAAACATTGCAGATGCCCGCTTCCGTACTGGGCGCGGTGGATGCCCGCCTGGCGGCGATCGCCCCGGGTGGGGATCTGCGGGCGTCGTGGCCGCCGCTGACATTCGATTTTCGCGGACGGTTAACGGCTCCATCGCCATTGCACATGGATTGGCGGCAGGCGACTTCCGCGTTGAGCACGGTTCGTCCCTTGGGAAGTTATCGGCTGACTGCTACGCCTGATGACGCCGACGGAATGCGTCTGCAGTTAAAGACGCTGCAGGGCCCTTTAATGCTTGAGGGGGCGGGCAGTATGACCGCTACCACTACCCAATTCGATGGGGTTGCTCGGGTCGAGCCCAACGCCTCCTCAGATATCCGTACACGCCTGACCGACTTGCTGGCCGCCATCGGCCCTGGAAAGAATGATCAAACGCTCTTCAGCATACGCTAGCGCTTCTCTCACCGGTACCGTCATGGAACATTCTTCTGCCGCTTTGCCCACGTACACTGGTCTGCGCCTCGCTTTCATGTTGGCGATGGCAGGTGCCATCGCGGGTTGCGCCGCTCCGTCCGGCACAGTCGGTGACAACAAGGAGACGACACCGTTAATCGTGTACACCTCGACGGGGTCGGCATGGCGGGAAGTGCCCGCTACGCCAACGGAGCCAGCGCCAAATCGCAGCCGTGCGGACACGCCGCCCAGGCGTTCCTATGAACCGGCGCCGCCACGCAGCGTACGACCGCAGGCCATGGCGCCCAGCAGCCCCGGCACAAGTGCTGGCGCGGCAGACGGCGACACCATGCTGAACTTCAATGATGTCGATTTGCAAAGCGTCATTCGAGCGCTGGCGCACTTCACCGGCCGAAACTTTGTGGTCGATCCTCGCGTCAAGGGCAAGCTGACCTTGGTGTCGGAACAGCCGGTGAATCGCGCTACGGCATACTCAATGCTATTGAGCGCGCTGCGTATGCAGGGATATTCGGTGGTGGAGTCTGACGGCGTCACGCGTGTTGTGCCGGAAGCCGAGGCCAAGGTGCAAGGCATGTCGGTGACCAGTGGCCCAACCACTGCGCCTCAGCCGCACAGTGGAGAGCTGATTACCCGCGTTTTTCAGCTGCGTTATGAAAACGCCGCCAATCTGATGCCGGTGCTGCGGCCTATGATCGCACCGAATAATGCCATCAATGTTTATCCAGCCAACAACACATTGGTGATCACCGATTATGCCGACAACCTCAGTCGGATCGCCGATGTGATTGCCAGCATTGATACGCCCGATTCGTTCAGCACCGATATCGTGCCGGTCCAGCACGGCATCGCCTCGGATGTCGCTGGGCTGGTGTCGCAAATGCTGAATGCTCCCGGCTCGCCTCGTGGGTCTCAACCCATTAGCGTCGTGGCCGATCCGCGCAGCAACTCCATCTTGTTGCGTGCGAGTAGTCCGGAAAAATTGGCCCAGGCGCGCACGCTCATCTATCGTATCGATAGCCCTGACACGCGCGCGGGCAATCTGCATGTGGTGTATCTGCGCAATGCCCAGGCCAGCCAGCTTGCCGAGGTGTTGCGAGGTGTCTTGAGCGGACAGAACGCCGAGCGCGGAGCGCAGTCGGGCGAGATAGCGATGAATCCGGCGACCAGCGGATCGCCGTCATCGCCCGCGCCCACGTCGATGGCGGGCCTGGACCGGAATGCCTCGCTTTCTGACTCTGGCTCTAGCCTCGCCAATATGGGCATGGAGTCGTCCGTCAGCACACGGCCGGTGGCATTCACCGCTGGCGGCGCCACGGTGCAAGCCGATCCCACCACCAACACGCTGCTGATTTCCGCACCGCCGCCGCTGTACCGCAGCTTGCGCGAAGTCATCGACCAGCTCGATCAACGGCGTGCGCAAGTGCTGGTGGAAAGCTTGATTGTCGAGGTGACCGACGAGAACAAGGCGATGTTTGGCGTGCAGTGGATGACTGGCGGCAACGGTCTCGGTTCGGACGGATCGACCTTTCTCGGCGGTACCAATTGGGATGGCAGCGGTCTGAATCCGAACGGCGCGACCACGATCGATGCGCTGGCGCAGGGGTTGACGTTAGGCGTGGTCAAGGGATCGGTGAACGTGCTTGGCAAAGAGATCATCAACCTCAGTGTGCTGGCCCGCGCGTTGGAGTCCACTGGGGGCGCGAATATTCTGTCCACGCCGAACCTGTTGACGCTGGATAACGAAGCGGCCAGCATCATGGTGGGGCGCACGGTGCCCTTCGTGACGGGACGCTACACCACCTCGGGCGATGGCGCGAGCAATCCCTTTCAGACGGTGTCGCGCGAAGATGTCGGCCTCACGCTGCGCATTCGTCCACAGATCTCAGAGGGCGGCACGGTCAAGCTCGCACTCTATCAAGAGGTGAGCAGTATCGACACCGCCGCATCGACTACCGCCGGTGGGCTGGTCACCCGCAAGCGGGCGCTCGAGACGAACGTGCTGGTCGATGATAGCCAGATCATCGTGTTGGGGGGATTGATCGAGGACTCGATTGCCGATACCACCAACGCCGTGCCCATTCTGAGCAAGATTCCTCTGTTGGGCAGCCTCTTTCGCTATGAGAGCCGCAGCCGTACCAAGACCAACCTGATGGTGTTCTTGCGGCCGCATATTTTACGCAGTTCGCAAGACAATGCCAGCATTACGCTGGACCGCTACAACCATATGCGTGCCATGCAGAATGGTCTGCCGGAGCGTTCTACGTGGTTTGCACCCAACCTGGGTTCGAGCGTGCTGCCGGAGATCACGCGCAACCCTGGTACGGGCTTGTTGGATTTGCGTAGTGAAGACGCTGCGCCCGCGACACCGCCAGAACCCGCGGTCAAGGTTCAGCCCATACCGCCTGTCAGCGCCAATGTGCCGCGCGCGGCTAACGGGAGCGAACCCCTGTGAAGCCGCGCATTCCTTATGCCTGGGCGCGGGCGCAGCGCGTGCTGCTGGAAACGTCGACGGCAGCGGGAGTTCGGCTGACGATCTCGGAACTGACGCCCGCCTGGGCGCTTGCCGAGATTCGCCGTTGCCATGGTGAACTGCCTCACCAGGTGGTGGCGGACACCGAGTTGGATCTTATGTTGACTGCCGCTTATGCCAAGACGGGCGACGCGGCCACCATCGTGGACGAGGCGGCCAGCGAAGTGGATCTGGATCGACTCATGCAGGAAATCCCCGCAGTCGAGGACCTGCTTGATTCGCAAGACGATGCGCCGATCATCCGCATGATCAACGCGCTATTTACGCAGGCTAGCCGCGACGGTGCGAGCGATATCCACCTCGAAATCTTCGAGACGCATTCGATGGTACGTTACCGCGTTGACGGTATGCTGCGCGATATCGTCAGTCCGCAACGCGCGCTACACAATGCGCTGGTGTCGCGCATCAAGATCATGGCTCACCTCGACATTGCTGAAAAGCGATTGCCCCAGGATGGCCGTATCGCGTTACGCGTCGGCGGCCGTCCCATCGATGTACGGGTCTCGACATTGCCGACGGGGCACGGCGAGCGCGCCGTGCTGCGCTTGCTGGAAAAAGGCAAGGGGCAAAACGACCTCGATCATCTCGGCATGGCCGAGGACGTGCGTGCGCAACTCGATGCGTTGATTCATCGTCCGCATGGGATTGTGCTGGTCACTGGCCCCACAGGTAGCGGCAAGAGTACGACCCTATACGCGGCCATAGGACGACTCGATACCAATACGACCAACATCCTCACCGTCGAGGACCCGATTGAATATGACTTGCCCGGTGTCGGGCAAACGCAGGTCAATAGCAAAATCAACCTGAGTTTCGCCACGGCATTGCGCGCCATTCTGCGACAGGATCCGGATGTCATCATGATCGGGGAAATCCGCGATCTGGAGACCGCGCGCATCGCAGTGCAGGCGTCGCTTACCGGGCACTTGGTGCTGGCTACCTTGCACACCAATGACGCGGTCTCCGCGGTGACACGCTTGATCGATATGGGGGTGGAGCCCTTTCTACTGGCCTCGACCCTGCAAGGCGTGCTGGCACAACGCCTCGTGCGCAAGCTTTGCCCGCAATGCAAGACGCGTTGCGATGTCACGGGTAGCTGGTTGCATCAGGGCTGCCCGGCATGCAATCACACGGGCTTCAGTGGCCGCACGGGCATACACGAGTTGTTTTGCGTGGACGATGCGGCCCGCGCCTTGATCCATGATGGCAGTGACGAACAGGCCTTACGGCAGGCAGCCTTGCATAGTGGCATGCGCAGCCTGCATGAAGACGGGTGGCGCTGGGTGGAGCAAGGCGTGACCACCGTGGCCGAGATATCACGCGTGACGAATGAATCCTAATCCAGCGTTTACGAGACAGCATGCCAGCGTTCCGATATGAAGCCAGCGACGTTCAAGGACGCGTTCAGAACGGCCTCATCGAGGCGGAAAACGAACGCATGGCCAGACAGGCCTTGCGAGGGCGCGGACTCTTGCCTCTGACCTTAAAAGCCGCGCATCCCGCAGCTTCTTCAAAGAGCGCGTTACGTACACACCGGCGGATCAAGGACGCCGAACTGTGCTGGATGACGCGGCAGCTGGCGAGCTTGCTGGGCGCGGGGCTGCCGCTGGATACCGCGCTGAGTGCCACACTGGAACAAGCGCAAGGCCGCCATTTGACCGACGTGTTGGCCAGTGTCCGGGCCGATGTGCGCTCGGGACACCGGCTCGGGCAGGCGTTCGCCGCGCATCCGGTCGAGTTCCCCGCCATCTATCGCGCCCTCATCGATGCGGGCGAAGCATCGGGCGATTTGTCGCGGGTCATGGAGAATCTCGCGGACTATCTGGAGTCGCGCAGCAGCCTGCGTAACAAGGTGCTCACGGCGTTTATCTATCCCGCCATTGTGACGCTGGTATCGATCGGGATCGTGGTGTTTTTGTTGAGTTATGTCGTCCCACAGGTGGTGGGCGCATTCAGTCAAACGAATCAGACATTGCCGCTATTGACGCGCTTTATGCTGGCCGCGAGCGATGCTGTGCGGGAATGGGGGCCGCAGGCAGCGCTGGGCGTGGCGATCGCGCTCGGGCTGTGGCGTTGGCAGCTACGGCGGCCACAGGTCAAGCTATCTTGGCATGCCACCATTCTGAGATTGCCCGTGGTGGGTTATTTTGTCTCTGGCGTGAATACGGCGCGCTATGCGGCGACACTGGCGATCCTGACGGGCGGCGGCGTGCCGCTCCTGGCCGCACTGGAAGCCGCCGGCCGCACGCTGAGCAATGCAAAGCTGCGACAGGCCGCCGATGACGCCACGCAACGTGTGCGGGCAGGGAGTCCGCTGGCGGCCGCATTACAAGCGCAGCGGACGTTTCCCGCGCTCTTGACCTATCTCGTCAGTAGCGGTGAGCGCACGGGGGAGCTGCCGGCCATGTTGCAGCGTGCCTCGCAGACCTTGTCGGCACAGTTAGAGAGACGCGCGATGGCCATGACCGCGCTGCTCGAGCCATTGATGATTCTGATCATGGGCGCGATCGTGCTTGTCATCGTGCTAGCGGTGATGATGCCGATCATCGAGATCAATCAGATGAGTTTCTAAAAGATCAGCGCGATGGCGATGCGCTGGGAGGTTTGGCATCGCTCACGAGGCGAAATCCCACGTGCGACATCGGGCTATAAGGGTCGGCGCCTTGGCGCGCACTTGGCCGATACGACAGGCAGTAGTTGTCGTTGCAGAGAAAGGACCCACCGCGGATGACCCGTTTTGGCGCAGTAGCAGGGACGCCGGGATCAGACGGATCGAAGGATTGCGTGGGGCCTTTAGGATTGTCGATGTCGGTCTTTTGACGAGCCTGGCTCGCAAAGTAATCGGCGCGATACCAGTCGGCGACCCATTGCCAGGCATTGCCCGTCATATCGTGCAGCCCGTAACCATTCGCGGGGAAGGTTTCCGCCGGCACCGTCGCGTTGGCGCCGCCCGCAGCGGGGCTGACCACGGGAAAGCGCTGTGCTTTCGTATCCCAGTAGTTCGCCATACGTTGGCCCTCGGGTTCCAGCTCATCGCCCCACACATAAGTCGCCTGTTCGAGTCCGCCGCGCGCGGCATACTCCCATTCCGCTTCGGTGGGCAGGCGTTTGCCCGCCCACTTGGCATAGGCCGATGCGTCGACATAGCTCACCTGGACCACGGGATGGTCGCCCTTGCCGGCGATGCTGCTGCCGGGCCCTTGTGGCTGACGCCAGTTTGCACCGGGGATGTAGCGCCACCAGCTTGCATAATTGGCCAGATTCACGGGCGCCTGAGTGCCAACAAAGACCATGGCACCGGGTACCAGCACGCCCACCGGCGGGCGAGGTGTGCCGGGTGGCAGTTGGACTCGCACGGTCTCCCAATCCGGCACTTGCTCGGCCGTGGTGACATACCCGGTCTCGCGCACGAACCGCGCAAACTGGTCGTTCGTCACATGCGTGACGTCCATCCAAAATCCGTTGACGCGAACGGGGTGTGCCGGACGTTCATTGGGTTGCGCAAGCTTGCTATCGCTACCCATTAAAAATCTGCCCGGCGGCACCCAGGCCATGTTTATCGGCCCGTTGATGCCATCCCCGATGGTGATGGTGTGAGGGACAGGCACGCTGTTCGCGTCGCGGCTCCAAAGCGCCGTCCCCGCCCATGCCAGCGCCGCCAGAACCACGCCCACGCCCGCCACGCTGGCAGCGAGCTTGCCTCGTTTAGTAAACGCCATACGAAGGCGGGCAGGTGGTGTTCAGGTTATTTTGGACAATCGTCTCGTCCACATGGTTGGTCAGCCCGTCGAGCATGCCATTGACGAAAAAGTCGTAGACACTGGACAGGCCCCAGTTTTGCGCGATCTTGCGCCAGTTCTCCAGGTCCTGGGCATTGACGACGCCGTCGCGGTTGCCATCACCGGGGCATGCTGGCTCCGAGGCCAGCATGCGATCCATGGTCGCGCGCAGCTCGTCATAGATGGCCAACGTGTTGGCATCAGGATTGTTCACCAACAGATTCCGATCCGGCGTATCGAGCAGCGGCACGGGGACTGCTTGGTTGATCTCGTACAGCTCATCGACCACGTCGGTCTTGCGGCCCTGGGTTGTCGGATCGAAATTCTGGGTGGTGTTGCGCACGAGTTTGTACTGATCGTTGCGCACCGCGATGGAGGTCTCCGGCATGATGTCCACCATGTCGCGGCCGGCGTTGTAGAGCGCGCGATTGACGTCTGCGCACATCTTATAACCCTCACCATCGTTTGGAATCACCGATGCGTCGGTATAACCCGGGCCCCAATAGACGCCCTGATTGTCTTCGCACACACCTTTGCTCGTTGGAATTTGCGTGCAGGTCGTGTTGATCACGCACGGCGCGTTTCGGCCACCATTGGCCTGATAGTTCACGCCGCCCATCGTAAAGTTGATATTGCGCAAGCTCGATTGCTCGGGATTGCTCAGGTATGGCAGTAGCGCAACGGAGTCCACGGTGCGCGGTACTTCCTTATGCACATCCAGGCCCGCGATTTCACCGAAGAACTGATACAGATCCACCGCATTGACCATGTGGTCCACTTGGCGGCCGGGCTGCACGACTTGAGGGCCGGCGACGATCAGCGGATCCCACACCCCGGTTTGATATGCGGTGCCCTTGGCTTGCGATCCCACAAAAGGCAGCTTCACGGCCGATCCCAACGTGCCGTTATCGCCCACGATGACGATCACCGTGTTCGAGGCATTCGGATCGTAGATCAAGCTGCCATCCGGAGCGCGGCTCGCCAGACCGGTTTCGACCAAGATGCGGCCGAACTCCTTATCCATGGCCTCGGTCATCTGGTTCTGCAGCTGGCGACCGGTCGCGGTTGCCTGGCAGCTCCACCCATCAGACGCGAAATCCTCGGGGCCATCGACCAGCGACCCAGGGGGTTGTTGCCACGGCGTATGCGCGGCGCTGAAGCTGACCGTGGCCATCCACGGTTTGGCGCCGGACCGGGACTTGATCCATTCGATGGCGGCATCGGCTTCGGTGGTGGTGCGATACTGGCGCGAGCGTGGATCGCTCAGCGGCACTTGTTCCAGATGGTCGCCATCAATGATGACCAGCGGGGACACGTAGTAGCCGTTTTCGCGATTGAAATTCAGGTTCGACGGCGGCGTGCCGCAGGTTTCATCTGGCACAAAGATCCCGCCCGAACTCAGACACTGCAGCCCTGCGGCATCTTGGGATAAGGCGGTACGCGTGATTTCGCGGCAACTGTTGTCGGCCTGATAGCAGGCGCCAGAGTCCGTGCCGCCCGCATGTTTGCCGGGAACAAATCCGCAGGAATACGTGCTCTCCGCGGCGATCCCGCCCGCCGTCGTATCGATCGACCCCGGCAAACCGCCAATCCACCCATAGAAGTAATCCCAGCCCAAGACGCGAGGCGTCATGTTTTCGGCTTCGTTATTCTCGGGCCCCGCCAAATGAAACTTGCCGAACATGCCGTTCTCATACCCGGCGCGTTTAAGCAGTTTCGGCACCGTCACGTCATAAGGCGAGACTTGTGAGTTCGCCAAATCATTCGGGCCGATGGCCTGATAGATATTCGTGCGGAACGGATAGCGCCCGACAAAAAAGGAAGCGCGCCCAGGGGAGCATTCCGGCATGGACCACGTGTTATGAAACCGCAGTCCTGCATTGGCAACCGCACCGATATTGGGCAGCTTTGGCGGCGTGGCGCCACCGTATCCAAACGCGGCCATCTGATCGATGCCGACGTCGTCCATGATCATGAACAGAATGTTGGACGCCTGAGGCGGGCTCGGCGCGGGATCTGACTCATGATGGGAGCCACCGCCATCGCATCCGGCAAGAGCGAGCGCAATCAATCCTGCCAGCGGCAGTGAACATAGCCTATTTTTCAACATGCCCTCTATCGGCTAGAACTGCACAATATCCGGGCCGACGCCTGCTTCCGACGACTTCCCCTGTTTATTTTTTGAATCAATTTGGAGCAGAAGTTTACCGGAGGGGGGGCAATAAGGCACGTCAAAAAAGGTTTTTTCTTGGGAGCGCCAGGCTATACCCAGGTCTAGTCCCGCACGGGCGCCCGGCATTTGAAGGCGTTGCAGGGCATTGCCTGCGCGAGCTGCCACTACGCAGCCAGCGCAGTGCCGACATTACCCCTGATTCGAAAACTCACGCATGATGCGCGCAAACTCGTCGGCCGCGTTATTGATCATGCGGATATAGCGCACGAATAAACCGCTGGGCAGTTGCGGGTCCGTTGCCGAAATCAGGAACTCGGTCGTCACAATGATGTTGTCATTGGCACTGTTGGCATGGATCTTCGCGCCCTTGCAGCGGCCATTCACCATGGAGATAGCTTGCAGAGCGGCAGCGAATTCTTCGTCGCTTTCCAACGGCCAGAAATTCGGAAACACCAGGCGCACGAAATCGGGGTCGTCGGCATCGGCGATCAGGATGTAGTTGCGGCCTTCGACCTTGAAGATCAGGTCGGCCGTCTGCGCGGAGTCATCCCATTGGGCCTGCCCACGGTTAAAGCCCTCGCTGTCGAGCAAGGTCTGGAAATACTGGGTCAAGCCCTCGGCAATACTGCGGCTCATACTGGGTGCTCCTGTGAAAAAAGCGGGGTTCTAGAGTGTGTCTGGCTTTTCGACGGGGCGTATCACGCGAACCGCGAACATCAGCATCGCGATCAAAAATACCAGAAACAATAGTTGGGAAGAGGACGCAAGCGCGCTGTCTCGCCACTGATTCAGACAGTCGGAACTGGGAGGCTGCTGCTGCACGACCTCGGTGCGAGCGCAATCCAGTGTGGTGATTGGCGTTTCGGGCGTTGCGGTGGGTGCATTCGCGTCAAGTTTCCCGCGCTCAAGCCAATACAGATAGGAAAAAGCATCCGTACCCGCCTGCAGATCGCGATGGTCCTGAATTCGCCCGCCGATCTCCAGCAGCACAAAGCTGGCCGTTACGCCCAGTGCGGCATTTCGCAGGCGCTGATGGCTTTCCAGACGGATGTGTTGCGCCTTGCTGACTTCGGCGGCGACATGGCGGCGGCGCGCGCGCACGGTGCTTTCGTAGCTGTTGACCATGTCTTTCATGGCAAAGGCGGCATCCAGCTTGCGCGCGACGCTTTCGGGCGTGAGCGCGGGCGGCTCGCCGCGGCCCAGACGTCCGATCTGCACATCCATATTGGCCTTCATCAGGTCGGCCAGCTTGCTATCGAGTACGGTCTCAATCTTGTCATTGATACTCAGCGCCACGCGTTCGGGCAGGGTCATGCGCCGGGTCGAGAACGCATAGACTGCGCCCGCCGCACTCGCCAAAGCGATGGCCAATGTCGCGCCATCCGGCAGAAAGTGCGTACGCCAGTGCGTCAGCCCTGCTAGCCAAGGCGCCAGCATGCCTGGGGTAAAGTCCAGTCCCGGGTGCAATGACAGCAGCAGCAATGCCGCGAATGCACCAAAGGCCAGCGTGTGCCCGCAGCGGGTGAGGGCAGCGATATGTTTGCTGATCCACACGGGCAAAGTGAAATTCCAGCGATACCACAGGAGGTCGCCCAGATCGCGCGCAGGCGAGCGGTTACCTTCGCTGAGTCTGCGCCGAAGTTCTCCGGGCAAGTTTTGCATCTCCGCCGGGATCACGGGCGCTGCCTCACGTACTTCGTCCAGTAGCCGCCATAACGCGCGCGTCAGGTAGGCGCGTTGCGTGGTCGATAGCGGCAGCACGCCTACCTGACCGAACAGAGCGCGCAGGTCTTCCAACCGGTTGATATATAGCGCGAGATTGGCCTTGCTGCCCGTGATTTTGGCGATCAAGGCGGCGCGTAGCAGGATTCCATAGCGCGCGCCCTCGGTGCAAAAGCACGGGTCAGAACTCAAGATGTCGCGCGACAAACTGGCCACTAAGGATACGCAGTCATTGGTCTCTTTGGGCGGCGCAGACAGTATCAGCAACTTCAAGAGGTCTTCGTTCAACGCCGAACTGCTGGCAATCTTGAAGGAGTATCCGGCGAGGTTGTTATCGATGTTGAAACTGTTGTAGGAATCCGCGCTTTTGAAATCGTTGAGTCCTGGATGCTGCGTTTCTCTGGTGACCCGCGCAGGAGTCGGCGCAATGGATTTGTGGCTCTCAGGCGAAGTCGGCGCGTTCAGATCCGTTCGCGCGGGGCGACGCACCACCACCCGGCCACGGGCGGCGGCCCGCGAAGGCAGCAGGTTCGCTACCGCCGGCCGGTTATTCACCAGAGATGCCGCTCGCGTGGGTTTAGACCGGTTCTCTCGTGTCTCGGGCGGCGGTGTCGCGGCGGCTGGCTCGGCAGGCTGTGCGGCCACATCGGCTGGCGTAGGCGACAAAGCCACGGCAAAGTCCATCTGCCCCGCGTTCGCACCCGTTTCAAAGTAGCAATAGACGCGTTCCTGATAATGGCTATTGGACGCGACCTCCGCATACCACGCTTCCAAGGTCGCCAGCCACTGAGCGACGGCCTGCGCTTCTGTCTTGAGATGATCGCTCATGACGACTGGGATTCGATGAAGGTCAATAGCGCTTCGCGATCCAGCACATGGTCAGCCTGCAGCCGTTCACTGATCGCAACCAGCACATCGCGTTGCGATTCCAACATGGATTTGGCGCGCGCATATTGATCGGCGATCAAGGCTTGCGCCTCGGACTCATCCGGAGAGCTCGTGTGCCAGTTGGGGTGGGATGTACTGAATCCGTAAACCCCAAGTGCGGCTTCGGCGAGCCGGCGCGCGCCGGCCAGATCATTCGTCGATGTGTAGCCGCCGGCACCGGTGCTGACTTCGTCCTCGCCGAACATAATCGCCTCGGCCGCACGTCCGGCCAGCGTGACGCAGATTCGATCGAGCAATTCGCTGCGCGTCAGATTGCGGTCGGCGCTCTTGATGCCCACAAAGCCCAACGCGCCCTGATCGTCCGAGACGACCGAGGCGATTTGCACGTGTTCCCGCAAGCTGGGAATCAACAATCCCAATAACGCATGGCCTGCCTCGTGATAGGCCGTGCGCGCGAGCTGCGGGCCATGCAGGGGCTTACGTGCGGCTTGAGGTGGAATGCTAAAGATTTCGTCTTGAATATCATCGACCGTGATCGCGCGGTTGCCGTCCATGCGCGCACGACGACGTGCGCCGCGTACCAGCAGTTCCACATCGGCGCCGGTCAATCCCAGCGAAAGACCGGCGCATCGCTCCAGGTCTTCCGATGAGATCTCATAAGCATAAGGACGCAGCTTGGCGAGATAGATCGCCTTCAAAGCAGGCACGTCGGGACGACTGATGGGAATGACCCGATCCAGCCGGCCCGCGCGCTTGAGCGCCGCGTCCACATTATCCGCATGGTTCGTCGCGCCAATCACGATGACCTGATCGCGGTCGTCAAAGCCATCGAGTTCGCTGAGCACCGCATTCAAGAATGCCGTATTCCACGATTCGTTTTGTCCGGAGAACTTCTCGCGGTTGCCCAGGCTGTCGATTTCATCGATGAACAGGATGCTGGGTGCTTGCTGACGAGCCGCGGCAAACGTTGCCGACATCAGCTGAATGCACTCATCAAGACCGTTGCCCACCATCCAGTCCTTGACGGGTGCGACCGAGGTAAACGCGATACCGCATTCGAGCGCAATAGCGCGCGCCAGCGTTGTCTTGCCCGTGCCCGGCGGTCCGGCGAACAAGGCACCGCGATCGACTTCCTTCCATTTGATCTTGCTGCGCATGGCGAGCTGTACATCGTTAAAGAGCTGACGCGCCCAGCGCTTTGCCGATTCGACACCATGCAGATCGTCCAGGCGTACGGACGCGCCCGCCGACTGCACCTGTATGCGCTGATCGCCCAACTGGCGCAGGCCCGCAAGCCAGTCGTTTTGATCAGACAGCGTATTGACGCATAACAGTTCTTGTGGCCCGATTGCGCTGGCCCAGGCCGATGACACCGCACTGACATCCACATCGGGATATCGGCTCTTTGCATACTCGATCAAACGCTCAGCATTCATCATTGGAATACTGAGATAGCCATCGCTACGCACCAGCGAGCGGAACTCGCGCGGCAGTTGATTGCGCGATGTGCAGAACAGAATCATGCCGAACGCGCGCTGTTCGGCCATGCGGATCACCAGATCCTGGAAATTGGACGACACGCGCGTGTCGAGCTGATAGGTGTTTAATGCCGGGCACAGGTTGGCCAGCGCGTTGCGCAAGTTCTTCGCGTAATGCGGAAACGGGTTTTCGACGATGAATACCGGCAGCAGCGCGTTAACGCTCAGGCGTTCCTGAATTTGCTGCGCGACCGGCATAACGAAAAATTCCCACACGTCTTGCGTATTGGGATCCATCGGTTCGTTGGTGTCGTGTACTGATGCAGGGTCGTCGGGCGCCCGGCTTAACCCTGGCAATGCATTGCGGCGCAGCCGCGCCATCAGGTGCTCGGAGACGGCGCGTGGCGAACCCGGCGCAGCGACGGTCACGGCGGGCGAGCTGTCGGTTTCGGTGGTAGACGGCGCGGTCAGCGGCGGAGGAGGCGTATGGGTCGCAGGTGTATCGGTCTGTTTGCGACGGGCCGCGAGCTGACGCAGCAACGTTGACTGGACTTCACTCGGCTGCCGTGCAGGCTGCGCCTGTGGCGTTCTGTCGCGGGGAGAGGCGGGTGAATCGTCAGATGCGGGCGGCTCCGCGGGGCGAAGGGGCGCGGCTGGCGCCGATTTACCCGTTGGCTTGGCTCCCGTGCCGCGAAGCCAGTCAGTGATGCGACCCAAACAACCTCCCATTCTGGTGATTCCTGCATCGTCGGGGCCTCAACATAAGGCTGAGATGCGTCGACGTTGCGTAACATCCGTTACACGAGGGGGCTATTAAACCTTAAAACCGTTATGCCGCAAAGGCACGCCAATCAAGCGGCGCGCATGACGACTTGTACAATGGCCGCCCACTCAACAAGGGTCTAGGCATGGTTAGTCAGCTAGTGGAAGTAGGGTCGTGGCTGCTGGAGAATCCCGCGCGTCTGCTCGTCCTGATCTCGATGATCGTGACGTGGTGTGTGGGAGTGGCGGAATATAACGGGCGCCGCTCCGGGGGTTCGGGTTGGCTGACGCTGGCGCGTCTGGTAACTGGTGCTGTCTTTACGCTGTTTACGGCTATTGTGGCCGGGTTCTACGGCGGAGTGGGCGCTTTTTTCGGTTATCTCGCGATCCAGGTCATGGTATCCATCGTCACTCCCATTGTCTGGCTCGAAAAGATGTAGGACAGGGCATGGCGCACCGATGTCGATTCGCGGTGCGCGGGGCGCTGTTATTGACGTCGCACCATCCAAGCCTCACAGCTGGCTTTAAGCTGCATCCCTTTACAATCGCCGTGTCCTCGCCCGCTCCGGGCGTGTCTCCCACTGATATTGCCGAACGCCTGTGACCACCTGGGCATAATGCGCTTCACCATCGGCCGCGGCAGTCTTTCTTCATAATGGATCGATGACTTCTCTGCGAATCTTGACCGTCATTCTCGCCTGTCTGGCGATGTTGGGGCCCTTTGCGACTGACGCCTATCTGCCTTCCTTCATCAGCATCGGCAACGAGTTTTCGGCGAGTCCGTCGATGGTGCAGCAAACGCTTAGCCTGTATCTGATTGGGTTCGCGGTCATGAGTCTGTTTTGGGGCACCTTGTCCGACAGTTTCGGTCGCCGCCCCATCATCATCCTCTCGCTCGTGCTATTTGGCATCGGCTCGATCGGCTCGGCGTTCGCACCGTCATTCGGCTGGCTGTTGTTCTTTCGCGTGCTGCAAGGTTGCTCGGCCGGAGCCGGACGAGTGGTCGGCCAGGCACTGGTGCGTGACCGGTTCAGTGGGGCCGATGCACAGCGGCTATTCGCGAATATCACGATGGTCTTTAGCCTCGCGCCGGCCCTCGCCCCAGTGGTTGGAGGCTATCTGGATGCGTATGCCGGGTGGCGGTCAACTTTTATCCTGTTGGTCGTCTTGACCGTGGTGCTGCTCGCCGTTTGCTGGCGTCATTTGCCCGAAAGCCTGCCGCCCGAGGCGCGTCAGCCGTTGCGCCTGGGACCGATATTTCGCAACTATCTGCAGGCCTTGCGTCATCCGCAATTTCTCTTAGCCGTATTAGGCGTGGGCTTTGCGTTCTCCGGCTTTGCGCTGTATATCGCTTCGGCGGCCCGTTTCATCATGGGCATACTGCAGCTGCCGGAGACGGCATTCGGCTGGCTGTTTATCCCCTTCATTCTCGGGATGGTGGGCGGCTCCATGCTGAATTCCAAGTTGGCGGGGCGTGTCCCGGCCGGCGCGATGATCCGGTGTGGGTTGATCGTGATGGCCTGTGGCGCGTTGTTCAACCTGGTCTACAACAGCTTTTGGCAGGCCACCGTGCCCTGGGCAGTAATGCCGATATTTGTTTACGCGCTGGGGATGTCCATGGCGCTGCCGAGTATGACCGTCATGGTGCTTGGCATCTTTCCGCATATGCGCGGCTTGGCGTCGTCCTTGCAAAGCGCGGCCCAAATGACGATTTTCGCCACGGTATCGGGCGTCATCGCGCCCTTGCTGTTCGAGAGCGCGCTGTTGCTCGCCAGCGGCATGGTTGGCAGCGCCGTGCTCTGTATCGGATTTTGGACGGCGAGCAGGCACGTGGCACATCGATCCCTAGCCGCAAAGAAATAAGCAGCCGCGATCGGTATGATCGAAGCTTAAGTGCACCGCCGTGGTTCATGCGCCGCGACACCGCGTTGTGCTGGACAGTGCTATTTTTAATGCTTGAATAAAGAATTCAAATCCGCGGCCGTCGTCAACGGCGGCCCGTTTCCATAAAAAGGAGTGAGTATGGACCTGGGAATCGCAGGCAAGACGGCCTTGGTAGGGGGAGCGAGCAAAGGCCTGGGCTATGGGTGCGCGCTGGCGTTGGTGCGTGAAGGCGTCAACGTCGTCATTGTCGCCCGGGGCGCCGAGGCACTGGAGTCGGCGCGGGCTCAGCTTTTGCAGGAACGCGCCAATCCCGATTCGTTCGTGAAGGCGGTGGCCGTGGATATCACCACGCAGCAAGGCCGCGAAGCCGTATTCTCCGAGTGCCGCGACTACGACATTGTCGTCACCAATGCCGGCGGCCCGCCGCCAGGCGATTTTCGTGACTGGGACCGCGATCAATGGATCAAGGCGGTGGACGCCAACATGCTGACACCGATCGAGCTCATCAAGGCGACCGTGGACAGCATGGCAGAGCGGGGTTTCGGTCGCATCGTGAACATCACCTCCAGCGCCGTGAAGGCACCCATCGATATCCTGGGGTTATCCAATGGCGCGCGTAGCGGTTTGACCGGCTTTGTCGCTGGCGTGGCCCGCAGCGGCATCGCGGCAAAGGGCGTGACCATCAACAACCTGCTGCCCGGTTCATTCGATACCGACCGCTTGCGCTCGAACATCGCGCTGACCGCGTCGAAAACGGGCAAGAATGTCGAGACGGTCCGCGATGCGCGCACGGCGACCATCCCGGCGCGGCGCTTGGGTAATGCCGAAGAGTTCGGCGCGATCTGCGCGTTTCTGTGCAGCGTGCAGGCGGGGTATATCACCGGGCAAAACGTGCTGGCCGATGGCGGCGCGTATCCGGGGACTTTCTAGTATCGGCTCGCTTTATTCAACGGCCAACCGCAGCGGCGCACGATTCCCATTGCGGCTGGCCGCCGGGCAGGCGACGATGCGGCCCGCGCGACTACCGGGTCAGGTTAGCGCTTTGACCTGAGCTTCCAACCGGGCTTTGAGATCGGGCGCCAACTGCAATTGGCGCGCGAGTTCATCCAGATAGGCGCGTTCCATAAAGCTCTCCTCGTCGACCACGAGCAGGCTTGCGAGATACATCTCGGCGGCCATCTCGGGGCTTTTCGCGGCGGCGGCGATCGCGGCGGGATCCAGCGGGCGGGCCAGCTCCGATTCGAGCCACTGGCGGTCGTTCGCATCGCTGGAAAGCTTGGCGAACTCGGTCTCGAGTAATTGTTTCTCTTCTGGCCCGATGTGGCCATCGGCCTTGGCGGCCGCTACCATTGCCGTGAGTACGGCCGTGCTGTGCTGTTCGAGCTGCGGTGCAGGCAGACGGGCGAACGCCTCGGGCGTGACGGGGGCGTCAGCGGCGGGGGCGTGGCCCCCGGGGGTCCCAGCTTGTTGTTTTTGCCAGTCGCCATAAGCGCGATAGGCCAGGGCGCCCAACGCTGCCAGGCCGCCATACATGGCAACTTTGCCGCCGACCTTGCGTACCTTTTTGTTGCCCAACAGCAGACTTAGTGCACCCGCGCCCAGCGCGCCGCTGCCCAGGCCAGCCAGGAAAGGCGACGCTTTACCGTCGGAGGTCGCCGACTGCACGCGCGTACTCGCGTCGCGAGCGAGGCTTTGGCCGGATTGCAAAAGTTGTTCGAGTAACTGGCGGGCGCTCATCTGGCTCTCCTTGAGACTGGCACGAACTCGTCAGACCGGCGCTTGCTGGCGAAGTTCAGTTTCCCGACAGCGATATTGTGGGCGTGTGTGACGGCTTGAAAGAGAAAAGGCAGCCATCTGACTGCTCTCCGAAAGTTGGACGGTCATCCAACCCTCGGCGTGCCGTTCAGATGGCTGCCACTTGTGTGCAATGCCGACAGGCTTATTCCATGCCCGGGGTCACCGTCGAAAAGCCTGCGTCCACGTGCGTGATCTCGCCCGTTACGCCCGCGGCCAGATCCGACAGCAGGAAGGCCGCGACATTGCCGACTTCCTCGATCGTGACGTTGCGGCGCAAGGGGGCGTGCGCTTCGACGAACTTCAGGATCGACGAGAAATCCTTGATACCGCTGGCGGCCAGCGTCTTGATGGGCCCTGCGGAAATGCCGTTGGCGCGGATGCCGCGCGGGCCAAGCGCCGAAGCCAGATAGCGCACGCTGGCTTCCAGCGAGGCCTTGGCCAAGCCCATCGTGTTGTAGTTCGGCACTACGCGTTCGGCGCCCAGGTAGGTCAGCGTCAGCACCGAGGCTTTACGGCCTTCCATCAAGGGCAGCGCTGCCTTGGCCAGGGCCGGGAAGCTATACGCCGAGATGTCGTGCGCAATGCGAAACCCCTCGCGCGACAAGCCATCGAGAAAATCGCCCGCGATGGCTTCGCGAGGGGCGAAACCGATGGAGTGCACCAGCCCGTCCAGACCGTCCCAGCGTTTGCCGAGCTCGGTGATCGTGGCTTCGATCTGGCTATCTTCGGCCACATCGCAGGGCAGCACGATGTCACTGCCGAACTGAGCGGCGAATTCGCCCACGCGGTCCTTGAAGCGCTCACCCACATAGGTGAAAGCCAGTTCTGCGCCTTGCTGATGGCAGGCCTGGGCGATGCCATAGGCGATGGAACGGTTGGAAAGCACCCCGGTGACGAGGATGCGTTTGCCGGCGAGAAAGCCCATGAGTCGTGTCCTTAGAGTTCCGTACGGAAAGGCCGCTATTTTAAGCGTAACGCTTAGCCGCGCGTCCCAGTGCCCGGCACGCGCAACTGCGCGCCGACTTTGAGCTTGCTGCTCTTGAGGTTGTTCAAGGCCTTGAGCGCATCAACCGAGGTGCCATATTGTCGGGCCAGGCTCGTGAGGGTGTCGCCCGAGCGGACCTTGTGGTTGCGCACATTGGGCCGTTTGGTCGGCGTCGCACGCCCGGCCCGCGTAGCCTTGGGCATCGCGCCCACCGGCGTCTCCAGCGAGGCCAGCTGAACGCCTCCCTGCGGGGCGGCCGGAATCAGCAGGGCCGATCCGCTGGCGACCTTGGTGCGCTGGCCCACGCCGTTGGCGCTGCGCAGCGCCGTCTCTGTCACGCCAAAGCGCTTCGCGATCGCGGCATACGATTCGCCACGGCGCGGCTGATAGACCTTCCAGCTGGTCAAATCGCCTTTGTAGGCTTGCAGATTGGCGTTGAATTTTTCCACCCGATCGGCCGGCAGCAGCAGCGTCGGTTGGTGCTCGGCCCGGATGACCGGCCGGTTATACGACGGATTCAGCGCCTTGAATTCCTCCAGCGGCATTTCCGCCAGACGAGCCGCCAGCTCCAGGTCGATATCGCGCGTTTTGCGCACCATGGCGAAGTACGGCGAATTTCCGACATGGGGCAGTGCCACCGCGTATTTTTTCGGGTTGGAGATGATATTCTTGATGGCCTGGAGCTTGGGCACGTAGTTACGTGTTTCCTCAGGCATATTCAGCGACAGATAGTCCGTCGGTAGCCCGGCCGCTTCGTTCTTGGCCACGGCGCGCTGCACGGAGCCTTCGCCCCAGTTGTAAGACGCAAGGGCCAAATACCAGTCGCCCTGCATTTCAAAAAGCTTTTCCAGATAATCCAAGGCCGCGTAGGTCGAGGCAATCGGATCGCGCCGCTCGTCGCGCCACCAGTCCTGCTTGAGGTTGAAATACTGTCCCGTCGCCGGCACAAACTGCCATAGGCCCGAAGCTTGCGAACGGGATAACGCGGTCGGGTTGTACGCGCTCTCGACGAAGGGCAATAGCGCCAGCTCGGTCGGCAGACCACGGCGGTTGATTTCTTCGACGATGAAATACAGATACTTGCCAGCGCGCTCGGCCATGCGTTGCACCGATTCCGGATGGGCGGCGTAATACGCGGTCCATTCCTCGGCAAGCTGGGTATTCAGATTGGGGATGGCGAAACCGCGGCGGATGCGGTCCCAGGCGTCCCTGGGCGGGCTGGTCAGGTCGACGGTACGGGACGTATCGGCTGCGACGTACTGTTGCTTGTTGTCGGGCGAGGTCGCCGTTGTCGCCGGATTGCGCTGGGTGCCGGCGCAGCCGGCCAGGATGGCGAGAACAACAGGTAGCAGAAGTCGTAGCAAATTCATCGGGTCATTGTCACTTGAAGTCGTTTTTCCATTCACGCAACGCGGCGAACGCGGCTACCGGCGTATCCAACGCATGCCCAGCTTGCCGAGCGGCGGCTTGAACGACAGCGCCGACATCGGTGCGCAAGAACGGATTGGTTTCCAGCTCTAGCGCCATGGTGGTGGGCACGGTGGGACGGCCTTGCTCGCGACACTGCTGGGCCCGCTGATACCACTGTTGCAAAGCCACGTTGGCAGGCTCGACTGCCAAGGCCCAACGCAAGTTGGACAACGTGTACTCGTGCGCACAGCAGACCTGCGTATCGGCGGGTAAGGGTGTGAATTTTGCCAGAGAGGCGTGCATTTGTGCGGGTGTGCCTTCAAAAAGTCGCCCGCAACCCCCGGCAAATAGGGTATCCCCGCAGAATAACACGGGAGAATCGAGTCCCTGGATCTGGCCGAAATACGCGATGTGTCCGGCGGTATGCCCGGGAACATCCAGAACTTTTAGCTCCAGCCCCACCTGGGGCAAGCTGACGCGATCACCCTCTGCCAGCCGCACATCGCAATGCGGCAAGTGTTCACTGGCTGGACCATAGACCGTGGCCTGGCTCTGCGCGATCAGTTCCAACACCCCGCCGACATGGTCGTTGTGATGATGGGTGAGTAGAATGGCGCGCAGTTGCAGTCCGCGCTGCGCCAGGTATTCGAGCACCGGGCCGGCCTGACCCGGATCCACCACCACGGCATCATTGCCGCGCACAATCGCCCAGATATAGTTATCGGAGAAGGCGGGTAGGGGCAGCAGCGTGCCGTCACCATCCGTCGCGGGTAAGTTTTGCATCATATGAGGACGTCGCCGTGACCGAGGAAATTCCGCCGATTGTAGAACTAGCCGAGTGGTTTCAGACACCCCCGGGGCAATATGTCCTGGCGTGGGAGCGCGAGCAGTTCGACAAGATTGTCGCGGATGTCTTTGGCTATTACGCCTGGCAAGTCGGTTTGGCCGACTTCAATCTGTTGCATGACAATCGCATGCCCTTTAAAGGCTGGGTCGGCGCGCAGATGCCCTCGGACTCGCAGAAAGCGCTCTGGCAGGGCTGCGTAGTGGCGCAGCCGGACGCGCTGCCCTTCGAGACGCAGAGCGTCGATCTGCTCGTCTTGCCGCACGCCTTCGAATGCACCGATGCGCCGCATGCCGTGCTGCGCGAAGCCGAGCGCGTGCTAGTCCCAGAAGGCCGCCTGGTGGTGTCCGGATTCAATCCATGGAGCCTGTGGGGCGCGCGTAACGCCACTCCAGGCATGGAGCCCTGGCTGCCGCGCCCGTTTTCATCTCAGGTATCCTTGCCACGCTTAAAGGACTGGCTCAAGCTGATGTCCTTCGATGTCGAGCCGGGCCGTTTCGGCTGTTACGCGCCGGCGTGTCGCACCGAAAAATGGTTGCAACGCTGGAGCTTCATGGAAGCCCACGGAGGCCGCTGGTGGGCGTTCGGCGGCGCGGTCTACGTCGTGTGTGCGGTCAAGCGCGTGGCCGGGATGCGTCTGGTCGGCGCGCCCTGGAAATCCAAAAAGCGCCGGCGACGCGCACGTGTTGCGCCCGTGGTCGTGAACCGCCAACCCGGTCCTGACAAACTCTGAACGAGACGCCATGCTCGCGCTCGGTCTGATTCAACAGTAGGATTCATGCAAAATCATCAAGATAATCGCCCACAGGTCGAAATGTGGACAGACGGCGCCTGTAAAGGGAATCCGGGCCCGGGTGGCTGGGGCGTACTCATGCGCGCCGGTTCGCACGAAAAAACCATGCATGGCGGAGAAGCCGGCACGACCAATAACCGCATGGAGCTGCTCGCCGTGATCGAAGGCCTGCGCGCGCTCAAACGTCCGTGCGAGGTGATCATCCACACGGATTCCCAATATGTCATGAAAGGCATGACGGAATGGCTCGTCAACTGGAAGCGGCGGGGCTGGCTCACCGCGGACAAAAAGCCCGTGAAAAATGCCGAACTCTGGCAGGCGCTGGACGAACAAGTGGGGCGTCACCAAGTGCAATGGCGCTGGGTGCGCGGGCATGCGGGCGACCCTGGCAATGAGCGCGCCGACGCGCTGGCCAATATGGGTGTAGAGAGCTTGCGCAAGGCCAGCTGAAACGCTTTGCGTGCCGGGCGAGTCACGACAGGCCGACGCAATCCGGCGCTGCAACTGAGCCGTTCGACGGCCCCCATGCCGATAACACCCCCCCGGGAAATCAGGCTCGAGATCGGGGATTACCCGGATTCCTCGCCATCCGATGGAACTACTAGGACAAATTTGTGCCTAGGTGTAAACCGTGGGTGCTAAAGTGCCACCTCACCGAATTGTTCACCAACAGCGGGCCTTGGACATCAAGGCGCCACTGGCTCAAGCTCTGATTAATTGCGCATGAAGAAAGCTGTAATGCTGACCGCTATCGCGGTCGGGCTCGCCGCGGGTGTGGCGCTAGGTTTTGTGGGCGCGCGATGGTGGCCAGCACCCGCCGGTCAGGTCGCGGCCGCCCCGGCCGCTGCATCCGCCCCGGCACCGGCCAAGCCCGCCGAGACGGTTCGTGTCGAGGTCGCGGAGGTCAAGCCCATGCAACTCGCTCGCGGCATTGCCGCGGTCGGCAGCTTGCGCTCGGATGAGTCCGTGGTGTTGCGTCCGGAAGTGGCAGGGCGCATCCAGGCCATCGACTTCAAGGAAGGCCAGCCGGTCGAAGAAGGCCAGGTCTTGTTCCGTCTGGATGACGCCGTCGCGCGCGCCGAACTCGACCAGGCGCGCGCCAACCTCGCGCTGGCCCAGACACACTACCGTCGCGCCGTGGATCTGCAAGGCCGGGGCTTTGTCAGTCAGCAAGCGCGCGACGAGTCAGCCAGCAATCTCAAAATCCAGCAGGCCGCCGTCGCACTCGCGCAGGCACGTTTCGACAAAATGGTGCTACGCGCGCCCTTCGCTGGCGTGGTCGGCCTGCGCAATGTGTCGGTCGGCGATTACGTCGGACAGGGCCAGGACCTGGTGCCGATCGAGGCCATCCATCCGCTCAAGGTCGATTTCCGGGTGCCCGAGATGTACTTCAACCAGATCCGCGTCGGCCAAGCGCTGAACCTGCGGCTCGACGCCTTGCCCGGTATGCAGCGAGAGGGCGAGGTCTATGCCGTCAGCCCGCTCGTGGAATCGGGCGGACGCTCGATTCTCATCCGCGCCGTGGTACCCAACAGCGATGCCTTGCTGCGGCCCGGCATGTTTGCGCGCGTGCAGCTCTTGTTCGGCACGGACGAAGTGCTCGCGGTTCCCGAGGCAGCCTTGGCACCGTCCGGGCAAGCTCAGTACGTCTACCTCGTCAAAGACGGCCGTGCGCACCGAACCGAAGTCACCCTGGGCGAGCGTCGCGATGGTCAAGTCGAAATCCTGACCGGCGTGTCAGCGGGCGACAAAGTCGTGATCGCCGGATTCCAGCGACTCGCTGATGGCGCGCCGGTCCGAATCGCGCGCGATGCGTCGGCAGTGGAGCAGGCTAACCCGCAAGCGGCGAAATAATCATGGTTTTGTCCGAGGTCTGTATCAAACGGCCGGTGTTCGCATCGGTGCTCTCGCTCATCATCGTGCTCATCGGCTTGATCTCGTATTCCCGCCTGTCGGTTCGGGAGTATCCCAACATCGACGAGCCGATCGTCTCGGTCAACACCACCTACAAGGGCGCTTCGCCCGAGGTGGTCGAGTCGCAGGTGACCAAGCCGCTGGAGGATCAACTGGCCGGCATCGAGGGCGTGAACGTCATGACCTCGCGCAGCCGCACCGAGCGCAGCCAGATCAACGTCAAATTCGATTTATCGCGCGATCCCGATGCCGCCGCGGCCGAAGTGCGCGACAAAGTCTCGCGTGCGCGGCGGTTCCTGCCCGATGAAATCGACGAGCCCATCATCGGCAAGGTCGAGGCCGATGCCACCCCGATCATTTTCATCGCGGTGGAGTCGGGCTCCCTTTCGGTGATCGAGACCTCTGACTATATCAACCGCTATATCAAGACGCGGTTGTCGGTGTTGCCGGGCGCGGCAGAAGTCCGCGTCTACGGCGAACGATTACCCTCCATGCGCATCTTCGTCGATCGCGCCAAGCTCGCCGGCTATAACCTCACCGTGCAGGACGTCGAGAATGCGCTGAAAAGCCAGAACGTCGAAATCCCGGCCGGCCGCATCGAGTCGCGCGACCGGGAATTCACCGTGGTGTCGTCGACCGACCTGCAAACTCCCGAACAGTTCGGCAATGTCGTGGTGGCCAATGTGCAGGGCTATCCCGTGCGTATCCGCGATGTCGCCAAGGTCGAGATCGGCGCGGCCGACGACCGGATTCTTTCCCGCTTTAATGGCAGGCCAGCCATCAACATCGGCCTGACCCGCCAGTCCACGGCCAACCCGCTGGATCTGTCGCAGGCCGTGCGCGCCGAGGTCGAACGATTAAACGAAACGCTGCCAGAAGGGATGAAGCTCAACATCGCGTACGACACGTCGACGTTTATCGAGCGCTCCATCAATTCCGTCTTGCAGACCATCGTCGAGGCGATTGTTCTCGTCGTGCTGGTGATTTTCTTCTTCCTGCGCAACCTGCGCGCCAGCGTCATCCCTATTGTTACCATCCCCGTCTCGCTCATCGGCGCGTGCGCGTTGATGTACATGTTTGGATTCTCGGTCAATACGCTGACTCTGCTGGCCATGGTGCTGGCTATTGGTCTGGTGGTGGACGATGCCATCGTGGTGCTTGAAAACATCTATCGGCACATCGAGGACGGCATGCCGCCACGGCAGGCGGCGCTGCAGGGGTCCAAGGAAATCGGCTTTGCCGTCGTGGCGATGACCCTCACGCTGGTCACGGTGTATGCACCGCTGGCATTCGCCACTGGCCGTACGGGCAAACTCTTTATCGAGTTCGCCTTGACCCTGGCGGGCGCCGTGCTCGTGTCCGGCTTCGTGGCGTTGACGCTCACGCCCATGATGTGTTCCATCCTGCTGCGTCACGAGCCCCGCCATAATCGGTTCTACAACCTCATCGAAGGCTGGCTCAACGGCATGGGTAATGGCTACCGGCGCGCCTTGCGCTGGTCACTCAAGCACCGCGCGGTCATCGTGGTGGTGGGGCTGTTATTCGCGGGTGCCAGCGGCGTGCTGTTCTCGGTGGTCAAAAGCGAACTCGCGCCGATCGAGGATCGTGGCGTGATCTTCGGCATCGTGTCCTCGCCAGAGGGTTCGACGGTCAACTACATGCTCGATAGCATGAAAGAGATCGAGGAACACTACGCCAAGATCGACGACGCGGGCTCCTATCAAGTCTCGATCGGGTTTCCGACCGTGACCGACGGCACGGCGATCCTGCGGCTCAAACCCTGGGAAGAGCGCGATCGCAAACAACAAGATATCGCTCGCGAACTGCAGCCGAAATTCGCCGCGATCCCGGGCGTGAAAGCCTTCCCGAGCAATCCACCATCCTTGGGCCAGTCAGCGCGCTCCAAGCCCATTGAGTTCGTCATCATGAGCCAGTCCTCGTATCCCGAGCTTTCGCGGCTGGTGAACATCTACATGGACGCGCTGCGCGACTACCCCGGTCTGGTGAACCTGGACTCTGACCTACGCCTGAACACCCCCGAGCTGCGCGTACAGGTCGATCGCGACAAGATGGCGGACGTGGGCGCGGGGGTCGATGTGGTGGGACGCACCCTGGAATCCATGCTGGGCGGCCGTCAGGTCACTCGCTATAAGGACGAGGGCGAACAGTACGACGTGATCGTTCAGGTGCAACCGCGTGATCGCAGCAACCCGACTGATATCTCCGGCATCTACGTGCGGACCCGGGACAACTCGATGGTGCAGCTGGATAACCTGCTGTCGGTACACGAAAGCGTGTCGCCGCAGTCGCTGAATCACTTCAACCGCCTGCGCGCCGTCAAGGTCGAGGCCGCAGTGGCGCCGGGTTATGCGCTGGGCGAAGTGCTCGAGCATATGCAGCAGGTTGCGCGCGAGGTCTTGCCGCCCACGATTCAGACGGATTTGGACGGTCAGTCGCGCGAGTTCCGCGACTCCTCGGGCAGTATCTACCTGGTTTTCGCCATGGCCCTGGCGTTCATTTATCTGGTGATGGCGGCGCAATTCGAGAGCTGGCGCAATCCGTTCATCATCATGCTGTCCGTGCCGTTGTCGATGACGGGGGCGTTGCTGGCTCTATGGCTCAGTGGTGGGACGTTATCGATCTATAGCCAGATCGGGCTCATCACCCTGGTGGGCCTCATCACCAAGCACGGCATTCTGATCGTCGAATTCGCCAATCAGTTGCGCGATGAGGGTCACGAGCTGTTCGAGGCCGTGGTAGAGGCGAGCGTGATGCGCTTGCGTCCGATTTTGATGACGACGGGCGCCATGGTTCTGGGCACGCTGCCGCTGGCAGTCTCATCGGGTGCGGGCGCCGAGTCGCGTCAGCAGATCGGCTGGGTGCTAGTGGGTGGGCTGATGTTGGGGACGGTGCTGACCCTGTTTGTGGTCCCTGTCGCCTACACCCTGATCGCCAAAGTACGCAAGCCACAGCAAACCGTCGACACCTCTCACGTGTAGTTTTCGCGAGGGCTCAGTAGGCCCTCGGTCTCGTAGTGTTATGGGAAATGCACCGGGATAGTGTTCCGGCCGTTGGGCCGCTGACATGGGTATTCCCTGGCCCGCAGGGCCATGCAGGCGCCGGTTCGATGCGCGGGTGCCCGTGCGAACCTACGGCTTAGACTCGTCGCTGGGCGTGTTCACCAGTTCATCGTCCTCCGGCGTGATAATGCCGGGATTGCCGGGTTCCGTGAGCACACGGCCATCACGCGGTTGCCCCGCGACGACCGGCGTGTCCTCCGGCATGGGCATTTTGCCCGTGCCGAGCATTTCCTCCTCGGCGGCGGAGCGGCGCTGATCGCCCTTGGGGCTGGCAATCGGGTTATCTAATGGGGTAGGGCTCATGGTGACCTCCTGCGAGATGGTGAGCGGGGAAAACCCCTCACCTTTCACTGGTCATAGTAGAAGCCGTCGCCGCCACGCGGCGTGACGGCGTGTGTCCGTTGAAAAAGGCTGTTGCTAGGGGCGCTCTTCGGCGACGTGGTGCGACAGGCAGGATGGCGCCAGGCTAGGTACACTACTGTCTTTCCTGGTCGATCCGTTATGAATCATACGGTGCGCCGCTGCCGTCACCGCCGCTGTCTCTCCAGACCGGACCAGCCGCGGTTGGCCAGCGCACGGACATAGCCGCTTAGCGATTGTGGCGCGCGCCGTGCCACGGATCTTCCACGCATACCATCCGTTACGAATCTGCCCTCATGCGCCAAATCATTTTTGATACTGAAACAACCGGACTTGACCCCGCGCAGGGCCATCGCATTATCGAAATCGGCTGCGTTGAAGTCGTCAATCGCGTCGTCACGGGCAATAACCTTCACCTGTACCTGAATCCCGATCGCGACAGCGATCCCGAAGCACTTGCCGTACACGGGCTGACGACCGAGTTCCTGGCTGATAAGCCGCGATTCCCGGAAATCGCACAGGAATTCCTCGACTTTATCCGTGGCGCCGAGCTCATCGCCCATAACGCCGCGTTCGATGTGAAATTCTTCAACGCTGAGTTGGCGCGCATTGGCGCGGGCACGCTGTCGGAGCACTGTGCCACGATCACCGACTCGCTGCTGCACGCGCGTACGCTATATCCGGGCAAGCGCAATTCGCTGGACGCGCTGTGCGACCGCTTGGGCATCTCCAACGCCCATCGCACGCTGCACGGCGCGTTGCTGGACTCGCAACTGCTGGCCGAGGTGTGGCTGGCCATGACGCGCGGCCAGGACGCCTTGCTGATCGAGGTCGACGACACCTCGGGCAGCGGGGCTGCCGGCGTGTCGCTGCAGGCTTTCGACGGCTCCGTCCTGCCCGTGCTACGTGCCAGCGGCGACGAACTCACGGCCCATGACGAATATCTGGCCGCGCTCGACAAGGCCGTAGGCGGCGCCTGCGTCTGGCGCTCGCTCGAAATACCGGCTGAAGCCACCGCCGAAGCATAGCTTGCACGCTGAAACTTCGTGTGCTAGAATTCCGCTTCTTTGGGTGGTTAGCTCAGTGGTAGAGCACTGCCTTCACACGGCAGGGGTCACAAGTTCGAACCTTGTACCACCCACCAGGATACCCAAAGAACAAAAGGCTTAGCGTAATTCGCTAGGCCTTTTGTTTTTTGGCGCTCAATATACCCGCCCGGGGGCTTGGCCAATGAGTCACGGCGGGGCTTGCGCTGGTCGTGGGCCGAGACGGGCCCCAAGCGGACGGCGCGAGCGTACAGGCCTCTGCCTCGTGAGTTTGCTTCTTCCTTTCTTGGTAAAGTCGAGAGTGGGCAAACCGCCATGTGCAGAGATGTCTGGTGGTGTTTGAACGAATGCGACACGATGCATTTTCCGGATCGGCGGATTCATGCCCGCGGCCCATGCCGTGTCTTCATTACATTTGCAGATAAACGTCACGTGGAGAGGCCGGGTGCCTGATATCCCGCTTGATTTACCCTCGGATGCCATCGCGCTGTATGGATGTGAAGGCGTGTCGGAGGCTTGTCTGACCCTGCAGGAGCGTGTCCAGCTAGACGTCAATGTCTTATTGTTCGCCGCTTGGATGGGTGTCCGGTTGGCACGGTCAATGCGGCCGCAAGATATCGAAGAAGCCGCCATTCAAATCAGGCAGTGGCACCGCGAGATCGTGCTGCCCTTGCGTGCCGTCAGGCGTCGTTTGAAAACCGGCCCTGCGCCCGCACCCAATGATCACACCGATGCTTTGCGTGCCAAGGTGCAAAGCGTGGAAATCGCAGCCGAGCTGGTAGAGTTGGCGCAGTTAGGGCAGCTCGCTCATTGTCTGGGCCACAACGCGTCAGCTGATGCCAGCGAGACAGCGGCCACCAATCTGTTGCATGTGGTGCAGTACTATGGCGGTCGGCCTGCCGATATCGAAGAAAGGAATGCTGTGAACGTCATAGCTGCTGCAGCGACAGGCTGTTTTTCATGAAAAATCTGATCATCGCCATCACCGGCGCATCGGGCGCCATCTACGGCATTCGAGCGCTCGAACTCCTGCAGCCTGTCAGTGACGTCCGCACTCATCTGATTGTGACGTCCTCCGGCGCGCGCACGATTGCCGAGGAAACCGACTACCGGCTGGAAGCCGTCCGCGAATTGGCGGACGAGGTCTACAGCCATAAAGACATCGGTGCGGCCATTTCCTCGGGCTCTTTCATCACGTCCGGCATGCTGGTGGCACCGTGCTCGATCAAGACGCTGAGCGGCATCGCCAATTGCTACAACGATGAGCTGGTCACACGGGCCGCCGACGTCTGTCTGAAAGAGCGACGCCGCGTGGTGCTGCTGTTGCGCGAAACGCCGCTGCATGCCGGTCATATCGATCTGATGGCCCAGGCCACGCGCAACGGCGCCATCATCATGCCGCCCGTGCCGGCGTTTTATCACGGGCATCAAACCCTCGATCAGACGGTCACGCAAAGCGTGGGTCGGGCATTGGACCTTTTCGGCATCCATCTGGGTTCAACCAGCCGTTGGCGGCAGGCGGATGCTTCGACTGATTCAGGCGCACACTGAACGCGCGGCGGCCCTGACTGTGCCTATCCCGCTGGGGGTGCCGGCCGATGAACGGCAGCCGCATTCGCATAGGCACGAGTCGCATCCTGAATAAAGTCGCGAACGGCGCTCTCGTAGACCTCGCCACTGCGAATCGCACCCGAATGCGAAGCGCCCTCGATTTTGACGACGCGTTTCAGATTTTCCGGCACCTTGACCGCCGCGGCGAAGAGCTCATCGCTCATGGTGTGCGGCACGACCCGGTCGGCCGTGCCATGTAAAAACAGCATCGGGGTGCTTAGCGTCGCCAACTTTTCCACCGAGGCAAACGGCTGCGTCACCAGCAGGCTCGCACCGGGGAGCTTGCCCCATCTCAATGTGCGCAGCATGGCGGCAACGCTGGTAAAACTCGATTCCACAATCAGGCCCGCAAACTCCGGCATGTCGGGTCGCGCGGCCAGATTGATCGCAATCGCTCCACCCAGGCTATGGCCGTAGACAAAGCGTCTGGACGGATCGGGTTGACGGCGGGCAAGCTCGCGTAGTGCCGCCGCAGCGTCCTCGACCGCGGACTCCTCTGAAGGCAAGCGCGGCGTCGATTGCCCAAAACCGCGATAGTCGATGGCGAGCACGGAATAGCCCATTCGCGTCCAGCCGGACATGCGAAAGGCGCTGCCATTCAGATTCCAGCGCGCGCCATGCAAATACAGTACGGTCGGTGCCTCCGGGTTGGGATGCTGCCAATACCAGGCGTGTACGCGCTCGCCGTCGGCAATCTCCAGTTCGAACGATTCCGTGCCGTCCGGCGGCTCGCTCCACCAGCGCTGGGACTCGGATTCGACAGAGAAAATGGCCTGCCGCTGCCAGGCATCGAGCTGCGTACAACCGACGACGCTCGCCGCCGCCAGCACACTGCCGACAATCAGGCGTCGAAAGGTTAATAAGCGCGGCAGGAGCATGGGCGGGCAGAGTGTGCGGAGTGAATGGGACAGAGTAGGGCGCAGGGAAACCGGATTTCCACGCGCTTAAGGTGGCGGCGGGGCGCATCGTACCGACTGAGGGCTACGCCCTCCACCTAATTATCGACACGTTCTACCGCGCAGAGTTCAACATGGCGCGCCGTCCCCCCGCGATGACCAGGATGACCGCCACCGCAAACACAAACGCCGAGGGCTCCACGGACTCGTGAAACAAGGTCGCCGCGGCCAGCACGGTCAAAAACGGTTGCAGCAATTGAACCTGTCCCACCCGGGCGATGCCGCCGATCGCCAGGCCGCGATACCAGGCGAAAAAGCCCAGAAACATGGAGCCAAACGCCAGATACGCGAACGCCCCGATCACCGGCATTCCCGGCCAGCCGGTCGTGGCAGCCGCATCGCGCAGCAGCAGCATCACAGGTACCGTCAAAATTGGCGCGCTGATCGCCAACGCCCAGCAAATCGTACGCGCGCCGCCCAGCGTGCGCGAGGCACGCGCGCCTTCAGCATACCCCATGCCGCCCAGCACCACCGCCACCAGCAGCCACACATCGCCCGCCTGAAACCGGCCGGCGCCTTGTTGCAGCCCGTAAACCATCACGAGCACCGCTCCTGCCCCCGCCCAGGCCCAGAACGCGCGTGGTGGCCGTTCGCCGCTGCGCCACGCCGCGAACATCGCAGTGCACAAAGGCAGCAATCCATTGAACACCGCCCCGTGCGACGAGGACACCGTGGTCAGGGCGAAGGTTGAGGTCAACGGCCATCCGATCACGACACCGAGCGCGGCGAGAATGACTGCCGGCCATTCCTCGCGCGTGGGCCGGCGGCTGCGCGTGAGCACCAGCATCAGTATGGCCGGCACGGCCGCCAGCCACGCCCGCCCCAGACTGATCAGCCAGGGCGACATCTCGGTGACCGCGACGCGCGTCATAGGCAGCGTGAGCGAAAAAATCAGTACGCCCAGCAGTCCATAGCCGTAGCCTTGCCAGGCAGTGGGCGGCGACAACGTGGGGGCGGGACAAGGGGCGGATCGGGACAACATGGCTCAGACTCCTGAGGGGTAGGGATTGCAAGCGACTGGGAATTCGCTCACTCTACGTAAACCCTGCAGTACAGTACCGGTACACTTTTACAGAACGTTCTCTGCACTGGCCCGGTCAAAACACCATGACAGCCAACCTCCAAACTTCCATCTCCTGGCAGCCCGTGCGGCAGGGCGACGCGACGCTGGTCGCTCAGTTGGCCGATAACCTTGCGCGGCGGATTGATGACCAGGGGCTACGCCCGGGCACGCGTCTGCCCTCGATACGGGTCATGGCGCAAGAGGCGGGTGTCAGCCGCTTTACCGTTGTGGAAGCCTACGACCGGCTAGTTGCCCGCGGTCTGGTGCAGTCACGCCGAGGGGCGGGATTTTTCGTCGCGGCCCGTCGTGATCCGCTGGTGGCGGAACAGGCCGGTAAAGCGCAAGCCCTTCCTCCGTCGCGCATCGATGTCACATGGCTCGTGCGCAATATGTTTCGTGAACCCACGCAGTCGTCCATGCAGGGCGGGGCCGGGCTCTTGCCGGCAGACTGGATGAATCCCGATATGGTCTCGGCCGCGGTGCGCGCCGTGGGACGCTCGGTACGCGGCCAGTTCATGGCCTATGGCTCGCCGCAAGGCTACGCGCCGCTGCGCCAACAGCTGGCATCGCAGCTACAGGCCGAGGGCATACCCGCGCACCCCGACCGGCACCTGGTGACCACCAACGGCGTCACGCACGGCCTGGATCTGATTGCCCACCATCTGGTTCAACCCGGCGATGCGGTGCTGGTCGAGGACCCGGCCTGGTTTCTTATCTTTGGCCGACTGGCGGCCTTCGGCGCGCGCATCTTTGGTGTGCCGCGCGGACCCGACGGGCCGGATCTCGCCGAACTCGACAGGCTCGCCGCGCTGCATAAACCGCGCCTGTTCATCATCAACCCGACGGTACACAATCCCACCGGCCATACGCTGTCTGCCGGGGCGGCCTACAACATTTTGCGTATCGCCGAGCGACATGATTTCTGGGTCGTCGAGGATGACACCTATGGCGACTTGCACCCCGGCGGCGCCGTCAAACTTGCCGCGCTGGATCGGCTCAATCGCGTCATTCTCGCCGGCGGCTTTTCCAAGATGCTTGCCGCCAGTCTTCGCGTCGGTTACATCGCCGCGCCGGAACCGGTGCTCAGTCACTTGGTGGATCTCAAAATGCTGGGCGGCCTGACCACCCCCGAGCTGGGTGAACGCGTCGTCCACCGCATCCTGGTCGAGGGGCAATACCGCAAGCATATCGAGCGCGTCCGCGCCCGGGTCAATACCGCGCGTGAACAATGCGTTGATCAACTCAGCCGGCTCGGCTTCACGATCCCGCACGTGCCGCAGGCCGGGATGTTCGTCTGGGCCGATTGTGGCCGCGACTCCGAGGCGCTGGCCCGGCTTGCCGCGCCACATGGTCTGCTACTCGCGCCCGGCACCCTGTTTTCACCTTCCCAGGCCACCTCCAGCATGCTGCGCTTTTCCGTCGCGATGGTCGATATGCCCGCCATCTGGACCATGTTGAAACGGGTACTGGCTCAATGACGCAACTGCATGGCGGGGTGCCGCAAGTCTATACTGACTATTGTCTATAACCGGCTTTGATTGTCCTATTTCATCTCGAGGAACTGTTATGTCCGACCTTCCGATTCGCCCCTTGACCGAGCTATTCGCTGTCGCACCCCAGCTTTCGGCCGCCGACATGCCCGCCGTAGCCGCGGCCGGCTATAAGAGCGTCATCATCAACCGTCCCGATTTCGAGGGTGGCCCGGATCAGCCCACCGCCGCCGACGTATCGGCGGCCGCCCGCGAGGCCGGCTTGCACGTCGAATATCAGCCCGTGGTCGGCAGCGCCATGACCGCCGATGATGTCGCGCGTTTCGCTGAACTGCTCCAGACCTTGCCGGCTCCCGTATTGGCCTATTGCCGCACCGGTACGCGCTGCACGAACCTGTTTGTCGCCTCTCAGCAGCTCTCCTGATCGCGCGGGATACTGCGGAAAGCCCTGACTGTTGCTGCCGGTTTTTTCCGGTAGCATGCATTTCCCATCTAGCAGACAGGAGGCGGGAAATGTTTAAAAAGATCCTGATCCCCACCGACGGCTCCCCGCTGTCGGCGCAAGCTGCCAATGCGGGCATCTGTTTTGCCCGGTCTATTCAGGCACAGGTCGTCGCACTGCACGTGACCCAGCCCTTTGCGGCGACTATCGGCTTCGATGGCATGGCCGCCGCCTATGCCATCACGGACGAAGATTACGACAAGGCGTCGGCGCAGCAGGCCGAGAAATATCTCAAGCACGTGATGGCGCGCGCCGACACAGCCGGCATCAAGGCCGAGTCGCGTGCCGTGTCCAATTTCAATGTCGCCGACGGTATCGTGCAGGCCGCCAGCGAGAATGGCTGCGATCTGATTTTTATCGGCAGTCACGGACGCAGCGGCTTGTCGCGGTTGCTGCTGGGCAGTGTCACGGCAAAAGTCCTGTCGCTCGCCACTTGCGCGGTATTGGTCTACCGCGTCAAGGAAGAAAAACCGAAGAAATAAATCTCTTTGATTTTCCTCTAACAAACCGCCTGCGCCCGCGCTGTGGGCGCAGGGTTTTTCCGGTAGGATGCTTGTTCCTAATATGCAACCAGGAGCAGGCAAGATGTTCAAGAAAATCCTGATTCCCACCGACGGTTCGCCGCTGTCGGCACAGGCCGCCAACGCGGGTATCACGTTCGCGCGTTCGATCGATGCAGAGGTTGTGGCTTTGCACGTCACCCAGCCGTTTTCCGCGACGATCGGGTTCGACGGCATGGCTGCGGCTTACGCCATCACCGACGAAGATTACGACCAGGCCGCGGCAGAGCAGTCCGAAAAGTATCTGAAGCAGGTCTTGGACCGTGCCGATACCGCGGGCGTGAAGGCCGAATCGAGCGCCGTATCGAATTTCAATGTGGCCGAAGGTGTGGTGCAAGCCGCGATCGACAATGGCTGCGACCTGATCTTCATTGGCAGTCACGGCCGCAGCGGTCTGTCTCGTCTCCTCTTGGGAAGCGTGACGGCCAAGGTCTTGTCGCTGGCAACCTGCGCCGTGCTGGTTTATCGCGTCAAAGAAGACAACAGCTAAGGCAAGGCGTAATGCCGTGGCTGAGCCTGTGAGCAGGCTCGCCGCGACGCCTAGAGCAAAAACCGTTCGATCGCGCTGTTGAAGGCCCGAGGATTGCCCAGGTTCATGCCATGCGAGGAACCGGCGATGATTTCCTTTTGGGCCGAAGGCAGCCATTGCGACAGCATCTGTACGACTTCCGGATACGGTTCCGGGCTCAGTGCACCGCCGATCAAGAGCAACGGCATGGCCAGTTTTTCCACGCGTTCCCGGGGCAGGGGCTTTAACATTTCCGACGCCTGCGCGCGCAAGGTCGAAGCGTTGTCCCGCACCATCTCCTGAAACCACGGCACCATGCGGCGCCAGGTATCTTGTCCCGAGACGGTATCGACAAATAGCGCCAGGCCATCATCGACCCGGCCTTCGTCAACCAACTTCAATGCACGTTGCCTGAACCCCCCGCGCTCGTCCGAGGTGGGCACGGGTGCCAGACGGCCCGGGTCGGCCAAGGTCAATGTGCGTACGCGACGCGGCTCGCGCAATGCCGCCTCCAGTGCGATGCGTGCCCCGCGCGAGTGACCCACCACATGCGCGGCGCCTTCTCCCACGATGTCGATGAACTCGAGCAGATCATCCACGTGTTGGTCGATGGAGAACGTCCCACCGTCCCATTGCTGTGGCCAATAATGACGCAAACTCGGGGCCAACACCCGGAAATGCTTTCCCAAACCCCCGAGTTGCGCCTTCCAATACCGGCAGTCACAGAGCGAGCCATGCACCAGAATCAAGGGCGTGCCTTGTCCGGCTTCGGCATACGTCATGGCGTAATCGTTAATGTGTGCGGTTTGCAGGGAAAGCTTGGGTTCGGCGCGCATGTCAAGGATCAGGAAACGACAGCCTGTGATTCTAGCGCTGCGTGGCCCGCACAGTCGCTGCTACACTCGAACTCCTTGATCGATCCACGAACGACCCTTTGTACGACCAATCGGAATTGCCTGTCATGTCAGCGGAGTCTCTCGCAGCGTTACCCGAATCAGCTCAACGTATCGCCCAGCTTCTCGAGACGCTGGGACATGAGCATCCCATCGTGATCTTGCCGCAAAGCGGTCGCACCTCGGCGCAGGCCGCGGAGGGCTTGGGATGCGTGGTCGGTCAGATCACTAAATCCATTATCTTTCGCCGACTCTCCGATGGCGCGCCCGTTTTGGTCGTGACCAGCGGCGTCAATCGCGTCGATGAGACCAAAGTCGCCGCCATTGTCGGCGACCTGGGCAAAGCCGATGCTCGTTTCGTGCGCGAAAAAACCGGCTTCGCCATCGGCGGGGTGTGTCCCATCGGTCACGCCACCCGGCCCGTGACCTTGCTGGATCAGGATTTATTCCAATACGACGTGCTATGGGCGGCTGCCGGCCATCCGCATGCGGTCTTTCGGCTTAGCCCGCAACAGCTTGCGGCCATGACCGACGCGCCCGTAGCCGACATCGCGTTGCAACCGGGCAGCGCCACGTGAGCGGCGCCGCGATGGATTGGACGTGGCTGTGGATTCCCGCCACGTTGGCCGCCGCTGCCGCGCAGGCCGGGCGCAACGCCGTTCAGCGGAGTCTGACCGAAACGCTCGGCACGCTGGGCGCCACCCAGGTTCGATTCCTGTTCGGCTTTCCGTTCGCGCTGCTGTTTCTGGCTGTGGTCTATTCGATTGACGGTGGTCCGCTGCCCGGCATCAACAGCGAATTTCTCGCGTTCGTGATTGGCGGTGCGGTGGCGCAAATTGCCGCCACGGCGTTGATGCTGGCGGCCATGCGCGAGCGGTCGTTTGTGGTGGTGACCGCCTGGACCAAAACCGAGCCGATTCAGGTCGCCATATTCGGCTTCGCCGTGCTGGGCGACCCATTGTCACTGACGGGGGTTTTGGCGATTGTGTTGGCGACGCTAGGCGTGGTGCTGATGTCCAGCAAGGGCGCTTCGGCCACCGGAAAAGGCAGCCTGCGTCCCGCTTTGTTCGGGTTGGTCTCGGGCGCTTTCTTCGCCTTGTCGGCGATCGGCTTTCGCGGCGCGATACTGGTCTTGGATGGCGGCGGATTCTTTCTTCAATCCACCTGGACCCTGGTGTGGTCCTTGGGCATACAGAGTCTGATCCTGATCGTATGGATGCTGCTCTTTAACCGCGCGCTGTTGATTGCTTGTATGGCGGCATGGCGCGCGTCGATCTGGGGTGGCTTGCTGGGAGCGTGTGCTTCGCAAGGATGGTTTCTGGGCTTCGCCCTGACCGCTGCCGCCAATGTAAGAACCTTGGGGCTCGTCGAAGTGCTGTTTGCTCAAATACTGTCGCGTCGCATCTTCGCCCATACGTCGAGTCGGCGCGAGCTCTTGGGCATCGCGCTGATTGTCATTGGAGTCGGGATCTTGGTGGCGGTCGCCGGGCGCTAAAGTGCGCCGGGCGGCGAGGGCGGGAAAGCATCAAGCCCCCGCCTGGGCCAACGCTTACTGCAGCAGCTGCAGACGATTCTTTGCCGTCTCGGCTGCCTGACTATTCGGGTAAGTCTTGACGATGCGCTCCAGCGACGCCTTGGCGCCAGCGCGGTTGTTCAACTCGATCTGGCTGCCCGCCATCACCAGCAACGCGTCAGGCGCGCGCGGATCGTTCGGGGTCTGCTGAACCAGGCGGGTCAACTCTTCAATAGCGCCTTTATAGTCCTTGATCGCGTAACGGCTGCTGCCCAGGTAAAAGCGGGCGGTCGGCGCCAGCGGGCTGTTGGGATACAGCGCCAAAAACGCGGCCAACGATTCCGAAGCCTCTTTGTATTCGCCTTGACGGAACTGATCGATGGCACCGTCGTAGGCAGCCTGCTCGCTCGGATCGTTTGCCGTCACGCCCTGCGGATTCGATGCGCCTTGCGCGGCCGCCCCACTGGGCTGCTGACGCGACACCAGCTCCAATTGCTCGCGCAATTGGGTAATTTCTTGTTGCAAGGCTTGCATTTGGTCAGCCAGTTGCAGGCGTGCGCGAGCGTTCAAATCGCTCTGTCGCTTGAGCTGTTCGCGCAAATCCAGAATGGCTCGGCGGGCCTCATCGTCGGAAAAAGCATGTGCCGGCGCGGTAAGCGTCGCGGCAAGCACGGCGGCGGTGACAACCAGAATACGCAAGGACGGGACATTAGCGCGCATAGAAATTTCCAGAGTTAGAAAACAAAAACGTCGGGACGGCCGCTTGGACCGTCCCGACGCGCGGCAGAGCTAATGCGCGAATCGCTTAACGCTGATATTCGATATCAGCGCGGCGGTTTTCCGCGAAATCGGCTTCGGAGGAACCCGTGGCACGGGGTTTTTCCTTACCGAAGCTGATCGTTTCGATCTGCGCGTCGGTGGCGCCCAAGAGCGTCATCATGCGACGCACGGCGTCAGCACGACGTTGGCCCAAGGCCAGATTGTATTCCGCACCGCCGCGTTCGTCGGTGTTGCCTTGGATCTGGACGCGCTGTTGCGGGTTCGAAGCGAGGTAACGGGCGTGGGTTTCCACCAGGCCACGGTACTGCTCAGGCACCGAATAGCTGTCGAAATCAAAATACACAGAGCGCTGTTGCGCCAGGATGCTCTGGGGGTTGAACGGATCGAGGATCTCGCCAGAGGCCGAGCCGCCCATGCCGGAGCCCGACGAGCCGGCGCCAGCCGACTGGTCATCCAGGGGAACCGAGCTGCAAGCGGCCAACGCGGCAGCCATAGCAGCGATGGTAAAGCTTTTAGCAATGCGCATCTTCATGATGTTTCCTTTGCAAAGAAGGGTCATTCGCGTTTTAGCGGGTAAAAGGTCCCCACGTGGGTTCACGTATTTCGCCGTTCAATACGGACAGCGTTTGGCGCACTCGACCATCACTGGATACACCGGCCAATACACTGCGGCCATTCTGGACCGCGGCGTAAAGGATTTGTTTGCCGTTGGGCGCAAAGCTTGGTGACTGATCGTCGCGACCATCAGTCAGAAGAGTTTCGTTGCCCGTGGCAAGATCAAGTGAGGCGATGCGAAACGCACCGTCGCGTCTGGAAACGTACAGCAGCGTGGATCCGTCGGGGGAAATTCGGGGTGATATGTTGTAACTACCGTTAAATGTCAGGCGACGGGCGTCGCCTCCGTCTAGGCTTGTTTGATAAATCTGTGGTCCACCGCTGCGGTCAGACGTAAAGATAATACTGCGGCCATCCGGCGTAAATACCGGTTCTGTATCAATGCCCGGGGAACGCGTTAAACGGCGCGCATTTGAGCTTCCGTCGGCGCTAACGATGTAAATTTGCGACAGTCCATCGCGCGTCAGGGCCACGGCGAGCTTGCTGCCATCAGGCGACCAGGCCGGTGCGCTGTTATTGCCTTTGAAGTTCGCAACCGGTACGCGAGCGCTGGTAGCTAACGTATGGACATACACGACAGGTTTGCCGGATTCAAAGCTCACGTACGCGAGCTTGCTGCCATCGGGCGACCAGGACGGCGAGATCACCGGTTCGCGCGAACGCAGCGCGACTTGCGGGTTCTGACCATCGGCGTCGGCGACTTGCAGCTCATACGTATTGCCGCGCTTGAGCACGTAGGCGATACGGGTAGAGAACACACCACGCACGCCCGTGATCTTTTCATAGATCCGATCAGCGATCTGGTGCGCGATACGGCGCAGTTCTTTTTCGGTGCCGGAGAACGCCACGCCATCGAGCTGGCCTTTCTTAATCGTGTCGCCCAGGCGATAGCGCACGTCGTAACGACCATCAGGACCACGCGTGATGCTGCCGTAGGCCAGGAAGTCGGCGCCACGGTTGCGCCAATCGTCGTAGTTCACCTGCGAGTCCACGTTCAATCCGGCGCCTGCCGCGTTAATCAGGCGGAATTGACCCGTGCGCGTCAAATCGGCGCGGATGACATCGGCCAGCGCGCGGCCCTGTTCATCATCGCCTGCGAAATCCGCGATCGCGACCGGGTACTGGGTGGCTCCGGTACCCGAGATATCAACGCGCAGTTGCGCATGAGCAGGCTGCCAAACCAGCAGGGCGATGGCCGTCAGCAGAGTGAAAAGCATGCAGTACGCACGCACTAGCCCCGATCGCGCGGGGCGGCTGTAGGCGGGTGTCATTATCATCAATCTCCTGTCAGTCATACATGCGATATATAACGTCAATTACGGACGGGTACGCGCCGGCCGACGGTTTGGGGAACGGGTTGCAGCGACGGATACCGTTTTCAACCGCGCGGTCGAAGACAGCATTACCCGACGATCCCGTCAGATTCAGTCCTGTAACCTTTCCATCTGAACTCAACTGTACCCGGTATTGCGCCGTTGGGTTCGCACTGCCCGAACGGGGTGGCGGATCAAACACCACGCCGGGTCGAACGCAACTGCGGACCTTGGCGCCATAACCGCTATCGCGCCCGCCGCCTTGTTGATTGCGGTCGGCCGTGCCGCCGGGAATCCCGGCCGCGCCCAGCACGTCGCCGCGCATGGCGTCGCGCAAGGCCTTGTCGGCGGCAGCCTTCTTGGCGGCGGCAGCCTTCTCCGCAGCCGCTTTCTTCTCGGCAGCGGCCTTTTCCGCGGCCGCCTTCTTCTCTGCCGCTGCTTTTTCCGCAGCGGCCTTCTCTGCTGCGGCCTTCTTCTCAGCGGCGGCCTTCTCGGCAGCCGCTTTTTCTGCCGCGGCCTTCTTCTCGGCGGCGGCTTTTTCCGCAGCAGCTTTTTCGGCAGCCGCCTTTTCAGCCGCAGCCTTCTCAGCGGCCGCTTTTTTCTCGGCAGCGGCTTTTTCTGCAGCCGCCTTCTCGGCTGCCGCTTTCTCTGCCGCAGCCTTGCGCGCTGCGGCAGCTTCAGCCTCTTTGCGCTCTTGTTCCAGGCGTTGTTTCTCCTTCAGCTCTGCCAGCTTGCGCGCTTCTTCCAAGCGCGCTTTCTCCTTGGCGGCTTCAGCGGCCAGACGAGCTTTTTCTTCCTCCTCGCGCTTTTTACGGGCCTCGGCCAGCGCGATCTCGGGATCGGGCTGGGGCTCGGGTTGCGCGGTAGGGGGAGGGGGAGCCTGTGGCGGTGGCTCTGGTTGCGGTTCAGGCTCCGGCGCCGGAGGAGGTGGCGGCGTCGGCTCAGGCTCGGCCTCGGGTTCGGGCTCCGGTTGCGGCTCGGGTTTAGTATCCGGCTCGTCCGGTTGCTCCTCGGGCGGGCGCGCATCGGGTGTGACGCCATCGGCCCAAAGCTCGACTTGTACCGGCCCCGGGTTCTCCGTGTGCCAGCTGACGCCGAAGATCAGAGCAACCAGCAGCAGCAAATGGGCCAGAATAGCCAGGCCCAATGCTTTGCGGTTGTCTTGCGCAGCGGGCGAACTTGGCGCGGCGCTGTTATGTTGAATAATTGGTCGACTCATAAACGTTGCAAAGCGGCGCGTGGCGACGCGTTATCGCCCGCCGGCCGGCTTGGTCGCAGTAGGCGCGGTCGTGGTCGTCGTCTGGTTGGCGCCACCGCTTTGATCGACCAGCAGACCCAGGCGCGTGACGCCATTGCTGCGCAGCTCGTCCATTACCTTGACCACGGTTTCGTACGGCACCTTGCCGTCGGCGGCAATCACCACCGGTGTCTCCGCGGTGATGCGCTGACGCACCTGGCTGATCAGTTGGTCGCGAGGAATGTCCTGCAAAGTGGCGCCGGCCTCACGCATGCGCAAAGCCACCTGGCCGTCTTCCGAAATCTGGACTTCGAGCGGCGTAGCGGGCACTTCCGAGGCCTGGCCCACCGAGGGTAGATTGATCAGGCCCGGGGTGATCAAGGGCGCGGTGACCATAAAAATCACCAGCAGCACCAGCATCACGTCAATGTAGGGCACGACGTTGATGTCGGCCTTCATATTGCGGCCCGCGCGGCCGTGCGAGCGTAATGACGGCATTAGCGCACCTGGCGTTGAAGGATATTCAGAAACTCATCGACAAAGCTGTCAAACCGGATCGACAGCCGGTCGATATCGTGCGTATAGCGGTTGTAGGCTACGACAGCGGGGATGGCCGCGAACAGGCCGATCGCCGTGGCGATCAGCGCTTCGGCAATACCCGGCGCCACCGACGCCAACGTTGCCTGCTGCATATTCGACAGACCGATAAAGGCGTGCATGATGCCCCACACCGTACCCAACAGGCCGATGTACGGGCTCACCGAGCCTGCCGAAGCCAGGAAGTTCAAGTGCGATTCCAGCGCATCCATCTCACGCTGGTAGGCCGCGCGCATCGCGCGGCGCGGGCCGTCCAGGATCGCATTGACATCACCGCCTTGCGTGCGGCGCGCTTTCAGAAACTCCGTCATCCCCGCGTCGAAGATACGCGCCAGCGCCCCATGCTCGTCGCGGCGGCTGGCGACAGCCTGCTGCAACATCGACAGGTCGCCACCCGACCAGAAATCATCTTCGAAACGGCGCGTCTGCGCATGCGCGCGCTTGAGCGCCATTCGCTTGGCGAAGATATATGTCCAGGACATGATGGAAATGCCCAGCAGCAGCAACATGATGAGCTGGACGGGGATGCTGGCCTGGGTGACCAGCGAAATCAACGACATGTCGTTGGAGACTTGCATGAGTTATTCCTGAATAGGTTCCAGTTTCTCGCGTACGACAGCGGGCAGGGCTTTCGGACGCAAATTCATCGCATCGACACAGCAGATTTGAATATTGCCATGCGCTAACAGTTCCCCATCGCGTTCGGCGCGCTGCTCGAAATGGATCGAGGCGCGGCCAAGCTGCGTGATACGGCTGCGTATGGTGATCAGGTCATCCAGTCGCGCGGGCTTGCGGTACGACATGTCCAACGAATGCACGACAAACATGCGTGCTTCAGTTTCGACGAGCGCGGATTGCTGCACGTCCAGCTCGCGCAACCACTCCGTGCGCGCGCGCTCGAAGAACTTCAGATAGTTCGCGTAAAAGACGACCCCACCCGCATCTGTGTCCTCGTAATAGACACGGATCTGGAGGGTCGCCTCGTTGGACTTCGATTCAATCACAATGACAAGTCGCTCGGTTGGGCGTGCCTGGTAGTCGGCCCGGCAGTCTACAGCGTTTCCAGCTTGTCCAGCACCTGAGTCAGGGCGGATTCGACGGAAATCTTGGCCGCTTCGCTTTCACGCCGGGCCTGCAATTCCACCACACCCTCTTTCAGGCCGCGTTCTCCAACTGTTACACGTAGCGGCACACCGATCAGCTCCCATTCCGCGAACATCACACCGGGACGGGCGTCACGATCATCCAGAATCACATCCACGCCGCGGGCCTTCAGCTCGTCATAGAGTTTTACGGCTTCGTTGCGAACGGTTTCACTTTTGCCCCAGCCCACCGGGCAAATCACGACCTCGAACGGCGCGATCGCCCGTGGCCACACAATCCCACGGCCATCATGGTTCTGCTCGATGGCCGCGCCCGCGATACGGGTGATGCCAATACCGTAGCAGCCCATTTGCAGCGTGGCCGGCTTGCCGGTTTCGTCCAGGAACGTGGCCTTGAGCGCTTCTGAATACTTGGTGCCGAGGAAAAACACGTGGCCCACCTCGATGCCGCGCTGAATGGCCAGCGTCCCCACGCCGTCCGGCGAGCGGTCGCCCGCGACCACATTGCGCAGATCCACGACCAATTCCGGTTCCGGCATATCGCGGCCCCAGTTGGCGCCGGTGTAGTGGTGACCCTCTTGATTGGCGCCGCAGACAAAATCGGACATGTTGGCAACCGTCAGGTCGGCCACGACACGTACCGGCTTAGCGGTGGCGACCGGGCCCAGATAGCCCGGCTTGCAGCCAAAATGCTCGACGATCTCGGTTTCCGAGGCAAAACGGAACCCGTCCAGACCCGGCACCTTGCCCGCTTTAACTTCGTTCAGTTCATGATCGCCGCGCAGCATCAAGAGCCAGATCTGAACCTTGCCCGGTTCCGGTTCGGTCGCCAACACCAGCGATTTCACCGTGCGTTCCAGCGGCAGGCCCAGCATCTCGGCCACGTCTTCGCACTTGGCCGCACCGGGCGTCGGGGTGAGCGTCAGCGCCTCGGACGCCGCCGCGCGCTCGGCCAGCAGGCAGGGCGCCTCGGCCAATTCGATATTGGCGGCGTATTGCGTCTCGGGGTTGTAAACCAACAGATCTTCGCCCGTATCGGCAATCACCTGGAATTCGTGGCTGCGCGTGCCGCCAATCGAGCCCGTGTCGGCCGCCACCGCGCGAAATTCCAGCCCCAGACGGGCGAAAATCCGCATATAGGCGTCGAACATCTTGTCGTAGCTCTGCTGCGCGCTCGCCTCGTCGCGATCGAACGAATAGGCGTCCTTCATCGTGAATTCCCGCCCGCGCATCAGCCCGAATCGGGGGCGGCGCTCGTCACGGAACTTGGTCTGAATATGGTAGAAATTCAGCGGCAGCTGACGATAGCTATGAATTTCATTGCGCGCGATGTCGGTGATCACCTCTTCCGAGGTCGGCTGCAAGACGAAATCGCGCTGATGGCGGTCCTTCATGCGCAGCAGCTCCGGGCCGTACTGCACCCAGCGGCCAGATTCCTGCCATAGCTCGGCCGGCTGCACCACGGGCATCAACAGCTCGATGGCGCCAGCGGCGTTCATCTCGTCGCGCACGATGGCTTCAATTTTCCGGATCACCCGCAAGCCCAGCGGCATGTAGGTGTAGATACCCCCCGCAAGTTTGCGGATCATACCCGCGCGGGTCATCAGCTGGTGGCTGACGACTTCGGCTTCGGAGGGGGCTTCTTTCAGCGTATTAATGTGATAGGTAGATGCGCGCATAGTTAAAGGTGGCTGCGGGTACGTATAATCAACTGTAATTGTATTGAATTCGGTGGGGGTGGCCATGCTTGATCGTGAAGGCTACCGTCCCAATGTCGGCATTATTCTCGTTAACGGTAAAAACGAGGTCTTCTGGGGCAAGCGGATCCGGGAACACGCGTGGCAGTTTCCGCAGGGTGGCATCAAGCACGGGGAAAGCCCCGTGCAGGCCATGTATCGTGAGCTCCACGAAGAAATAGGCTTACGGCCTGAACATGTCCGTATTTTGGGGCGTACACGCGATTGGCTGCGCTATAACGTGCCGGACCACTTTGTCCGGCGGGAGTGGCGTGGGCACTATAAAGGTCAAAAGCAGATCTGGTTCTTGTTGCGTCTGATCGGGCGCGACTGCGACGTATGCCTGCGTGCAACGCAGCATCCAGAGTTCGACGCCTGGCGTTGGAGCCAATATTGGGTGCCGCTGGACGCGGTGATCGAGTTCAAGCGCGAGGTCTACACCCTGGCGCTGAACGAGCTATCCGGCATTCTGTTCCGCCGCCAGCACGAGACGCGTTATCTGCGACAGCGCGTGCACGGCCCGGCGCGCGTGCCAGAGACTGTCTCTGCCGACTCTGACGGCCATGCGCATATTGCTGGTTGAAGACGAGCTCGAAATGGCCTCGTGGCTGGTTCGGGCATTGGCGCAAAGCGGCTTTACGCCTGACCACGCGCCCGATGCCCGCAGCGCCGAGGCCTTGATGGCCGCCAACGAATACGACGCGATCGTCATGGATCTCCGGCTGCCCGACAAGCATGGTCTCGTCGTGCTGCGGGACATGCGCGGGCGCGACGATCGCACGCCCGTCTTGCTGTTGACCGCGCAAGGCGCGCTGCAGGACCGCGTACGCGGCTTGAACCTGGGTGCGGACGATTTTCTGACCAAGCCCTTTGCCCTCGAAGAACTCGAGGCGCGCGTGGCCGCGCTCGTTCGACGCAGCCGTGGCCGGCAACAGCCGCGCCTGCAGTGCGGGTCCTTATCCTACGACGGCGAGAGCCGCGCCTTCACCTTGGACGGCGCATTGTTGCTCTTGACGCCGCGCGAGCACGCCGCGTTGGTGGTCCTGTTGACCCGCAACGGTTACCCCGTCGACAAGGCCCAACTTTTCGGGAAAGTATTCACCCAGGACAGCGAGTCCAGCGTGGACGCTATCGAAGTCGTCTTGCACCGCCTGCGCAAGAAACTCGCTGGCAGCGATGTACGCATCGTCACAGTTCGCGGCTTAGGCTATATGCTGGAATGCAGCAGCAGTGAAACTGCCGGGGCGTGACCGATTCCGGCTGCCTCTGGGCATCCGCACGCTGCTGATCACTCTGCTCTTGCCGGGGATCATCCTGCTGCTCGTCATTGACAGCTGGAACGATTACCGCACGCTTTCCGCCATCACCAACGAAGCGTACGACAGCGCGCTGCTGGAGCCGGCCCGCGTACTCGAAAGCAGCATCGAATTCACGCCTGATGGCCAACTGCTCGTGACCACGCCGGTCTATGCCCAAGTCATTCTCGAGTCCAAGGCCGGGCTGCGTAAATACTTTCGCATCGAGGAAGTGATCCCGCCCCAGCCTGAAGGGTCCGACGTCGTGCCCCCTTCGGGCCGCACCTTGGCCGGTATGCCCGAACTGCCGCGCCCACCCGTCTGGCCATCGGCGCGCGGCGAGCCTTTGTTTTTCAATAGCGTCTATCGGGATGATCCTGTGCGGGTAGTCGCTATCCTGCGCGATCTCTACTATCGCGGTCAGCATCGTCAAGTCCTCGTCCTGGTTGCCGAAAGCATCGGGCGGCGTCTACACGCTGAAGAGACGGCCCAGCGCCAAGAGCTGCTACGCGATGCCCGAATGCTGGCCCTGGTCGCCATTCTGGTGTGGTGGGGCGTGACCTGGTCGCTGCGGCCGCTGAATCGGCTGCGTAATGACATTCGTAGCCGTTCTCCGGCGGACATGACGCCCCTGGATGCTTCGCGCGTACCTAGCGAAGTGATCCCGCTGGTCGATGCCGTTAACTACCACATCGAACGGCACCGGCGCGTCCTTGATGAGCAGGCACAGTTTCTCGCCGACGCTTCGCATCAGCTGCGCACCCCGCTTGCCATTATCCTGACCCAAGCGCAATACGCCCTGCGCGAACCGGATCCCCAGCGCGCCCGGGAAGGCCTGCAAGCCATTGTGGAGCAACTGGGGCGCACTCGCCGTTTGACCGAACAGCTTTTATCCTTGGCGCATGCCAGCCAGGGGGAGGCGCAGCCACGCGAGCTGTTGGATCTCAATGAGGTCGCGCGAAATGTCGTGCTGCAGTATCTGCCGCTGTCACACGAAAAACGTCAGGACCTAGGGTGGGTTTCTGCCGAAACGACAAGTGCTGACGAACTGCACCTGCTCGCGCCGCGCTCCTCTGATGATGCGGACCAAACCATCGGCGCCTCGAGCGGGGGAGACCCTCGTGCACCCCTGGAGACCCGCCCCACGCTGCCCGTCTTCGGCAGCGAGGCGGAAATCCACGAGGCCTTGTCCAACTTGTTGCACAACGCGATTCACTACGCGCCAGTGGGGGCGCGCATCACCGTATCCGGCAGGATGGTGGGTGATCGCGCCGAGGTGGCCATCTCCGACAACGGCCCAGGCATCGACGTATCGGCTCGCATTCGCGCATTTGCCCGGTTCGACCGGCTGGGCTCAGGCCGCTCGTCCGTGTCCTCGGGATCGGGACTGGGCTTGGCCATTGCACGCGCCTACGCGCGCCGCAACGCAGGCGACATCGTCCTGCGTGATGGCGAGCCCAATGCGCAGGGCGGGCTCGGCCTGTGTGCCGTGCTCTGGCTACCCATGGCACTACCTACCGGCGTGGGCGCCGGCGCCACGGCAGGTCAGAAAACGCCGTTGCCCGGCTCGGACTTTTCTTCCATGACTTAAGTGCAGGGCGGGGCGGTATGTGGCCGCGCCCGCTCAGTCGCTCAGTCGCGCAGTCGGGTGATCAGACTCGACGTATCCCAGCGTCCGCCACCCGCTTTCTGTACATCCCCATAGAACTGATCGACCAGCGCCGTTAGCGGCAAACGCGCACCGTTATGGCGTGCTTCGGCCAGCACCAGACTCAGATCCTTGCGCATCCAATCCACTGCAAAGCCAAAATCGAACTTGCCATCGACCATCGTGGCGCCCCGGTTTTCCATCTGCCAGCTCTGCGCCGCCCCTTTGCTGATCACATCCAGCACGAGCTTCATATCCAGATTGGCCGCCTGCCCGAACGCGACGGCCTCAGACAGCCCTTGCACAATGCCCGCGATGCAGACCTGATTCACCATCTTCGCCAGCTGACCCGCGCCCGGCTCGCCCACCAGCGTCACCGCACGGCCATACGCCTGCGCGACGGGTTTGACCAGATCAAACGTTGCCGGCTCGCCGCCGCACATAATGGTCAGCACGCCGTTGACCGCGCCCGCCTGGCCGCCCGACACGGGCGCATCGACGAACTGCAAACCACGTTCCTTGCCGTTCGCGTACAGCTCGCGCGCCACGTCGGCGGAAGCCGTCGTGTGGTCGACAAACACGGCGCCCGCGGACATGCCCGCGAACGCACCGTCCTCGCCCAACACCACACTGCGCAGATCGTCGTCGTTGCCCACGCAGGCAAACACGATTTCCGCGCCTACCGCCGCCTCTCGCGGCGTGGCGGCGCTGGAGCCACCAAATTCGGCGGCCCAGGCCTTTGCCTTCGCTTCCGTGCGGTTATAAACCGTCACCTCGTGTCCGGCTTTCGCCAGGTGCCCGGCCATGGGGTAGCCCATGACGCCCAAGCCAAGAAAGGCGACTTTTTTCGGGGTGATTTTGTCGTAGTCCTTGGTGCCGATGGATGCCATACAGTGTCTCCGGATGTGCAGGTCAAATGTCAAAGTGTGAACGTTACCGCAACTGCGCCGATCGCGCAGTGGCGAACGCCGATTTTCTGGACGCTCCAAAGAAAAATGCCAGGCACCTCGCGGGGCCTGGCATCCGGATGCGTCTTCCGTCACAGGGACGGAATGACAGTCGCTTTAGTCTTCTTCGACGAAGGTCTCTTCGCGCTTCTTGCGGATCGACGGCAGAGCCACCAGCACCACCATGAAGACCGCAACCGCCAGCAGCGATGCCGACAGCGGACGTTCCACGAAGGTCATGAAATCACCACGCGACAGCAGCAGGGCACGACGGAAGTTTTCTTCCATCATGGGTCCCAGTACCAGACCCAGCAGCAGCGGGGCGCCTTCGCACTTCAGCTTCGACCAGACATAGCCGATCACACCAAAGATCGCCGTCGTGAAGATATCGAAGGTGTTGTAGTTCAGCGAGTACACACCGATCGTGCAGAACACCAGAATGGCCGGGAACAGAATGCGGTAGGGCACCTTCAGCAGCTTGACCCACAGGCCAATCAGCGGCAGGTTCAACACCACCAGCATCAGGTTACCAATCCACATCGAGGCGATCAGGCCCCAGAACAGTTCCGGGTGGCTGCTCATCACCTGCGGACCCGGCTGAATGTTGTGGATCGTCATCGCGCCCACCATCAGCGCCATCACGGCGTTACCCGGAATACCCAGCGTCAGCAGCGGGATAAACGACGTTTGTGCCGCGGCGTTGTTGGCCGACTCGGGGCCGCCCAAACCTGCGGGGTGGCCCTTGCCAAAGCGCTCGGGGTTCTTCGAGATCTTCTTTTCCAGCGTGTAGGAGGCAAACGACGACAGCACCGCGCCGCCGCCAGGCAGAATACCCAGCATCGAACCCAGCACCGTGCCACGAACCACTGCGGGAGCAGCCTCACGGAACTCTTGCTTGTTCGGATAAAGCGAGCCGATCTTGTCGGTAATGTCGACGCGGTTTTCCTTCTGCTCCAGGTTGGTCATGATTTCGGCAAAGCCGAACACGCCCATGGCCACGATAGCGAAGTCGATACCGTCTTGCAGTTCCGGAATGCCGAAGTCAAAGCGGGCCACACCCGAGTTCACGTCGGTACCCACCATACCCAGCAACAGGCCCAGGATGATCATCGCGATAGCCTTGGGCAGCGAACCCGAAGCCAGCACCACCGCACCCACCAGACCCAGGGTCATCAGCGAGAAGTATTCAGCAGGACCGAACTTGAAGGCGACTTCCGCCAGCGGAGGCGCAAAGCCAGCCAGCAACAGCGTGGCCACGCAGCCGGCGAAGAACGAACCCAGCGCCGCGATTGCCAGTGCGGCACCCGCACGGCCGTTACGCGCCATCTGGTGACCGTCCAACACCGTCACCACCGCGGAGGTTTCCCCAGGCAACGCCACCAAGATCGCAGTCGTCGAGCCGCCGTACTGAGCACCGTAGTAAATACCCGCCAGCATGATCAGGCCGGCCACCGGGGGCAGCACGTACGTGATCGGCAGCAGCATTGCGATCGTCGGCACGGGGCCGATACCGGGCAATACGCCAATCAGCGTACCCAGAATACAACCGAGCAGCGCGTACAGCAGGTTTTCGGGCGTAAACGCAACCGAGAAACCTAGCATCAAATTATCAAACAATTCCATGGCCGATGACTCCTTAGTTCATGCCCAGAAACGACGGCCACAGCGGGAAAATCAGACCCAAGCCCTTGATGAAGGCCAGGTACGAGAACACCACCAGGAAGATACCGTTAGCCACTGCCACCTTGAGATTGAACTCATGGCTGGCAAAGCTGCTGACCACCACCAACACAAAGACCGAGAGATAAACGCCCAGCGGCTTCAAGATCAGTGCGTAAAGCACCACCGATCCGATCACCAAAAAGGTAATACGCCAGTCGAACTTATCGACATGTGTTTCCGTGGCCTTCTTGCTCAAGGACCCCAGAAGCACGATCGCGCCCAGAAGGGCCAGAACGATGCCCAGCGCGAACGGGAAGTATCCCGGTCCCATGCGGGCCGCGGTTCCCATCTGATAGTTCGTCGCTTGCCAGGAGGCTCCCAGTCCAAGGGCGATGAACATCACCCCCGACCAGAAATCCTGCCGATTGCGTAGCTGCATGGTCTACTCCTATTTACAGCATGTGGGTTAAAGCCAGGCCGTTTCGTAAACGGCGCTAAAACGGCACTTCTGTGTTGCGGTTGATTCGTATGAAGTGCTTTTTTAAGCAGCGCGCATGGTAGCGAAGGGGTCCGGCCATGCAAACCCAACTTGCCCGAGATGCCGATGGGGTTTTCCCTAGAAAAGGCCTGCAAGTTGTAACTTCATCCGCTCATCACCAAAAAATGAAAGCAAAATGAAAGTAAATAGAAAGACAGGCGAAAGCCGCTGAAAGGTTCCGGAAACGTCTTGGCCCCAGTTATCCCAGTTTGAGCCACGACTAACGAGCGGCGCTTACACGGGCAAAAGTTCTACAGGATATTGCCGGTTCTCTCACCATGCGTACGGCCTCCCGATCGAGGCGCGGATGGTTTACGATAGCGCCCATGCTGCAAGACCTAGATCACCTCTCTGCCCGTATCGGGCAACTCGTGCAACTCACCCGGCACCTTCAGGCCGAGCGTGACATGTTGCGTACCAGCCTCGACCAGAGCCAAGCCGCTCAGCGCACGCTCGAGCAGCGTTGTCAGGCGCACGAGGTAGAAATCCAGACCCTGCAGACAAAGCTGCAGGAACATGATGGCGCGGTCGACGACCTGCTGGCCGAGGCGCGGCAGGCAGAAATCGATCTGCGTGCCCAACTGGCCCGAGCCATCTCCGAACAGCAAGCTATCGAAGCCCGCGCTCAAGCGCGCGAATCGGAACTCCTGCGTTCGATCACCGTAAAAGACACCGAGCTGCAGCGTCTGCGCGTGGCCACCGTGGCCGCACGCGAACGCATCGATTCGGTGCTCGCGCGCCTGCCCGGTGCGCCGGCGCCTGAACAACTCCATGGAGCGCAACCGTGATGGAACGTGTTGATGTCACCATTCTGGGGCGCGATTACTCACTCGCTTGCTCCACCGAAGAAAAACCCGCGCTGCTTGCCGCCGTGCGCCATGTCGACCAGTTGATGCTGCGCATCCAGGGATCTGGCAAGGTCACCAGCAACGAACGCATCGCCGTCATGGCCGCGCTGCATGTGGCTGGCGAGCTGCTTTCCATGAAAGCGCCCGACGGTCCGCTGGGTGGTTTGGCGGTCGGTGAGTTCAAGAGTAGAATTGAACACATGAATTCCTTGCTCGACGAAGCGCTGCCTCAACAGGGCTGACATGCGTCGTAGCCTCGGCCCCGACAGGGCCGACCAGCAGCAAGGTGTCTAAGATTTTCCAGTTTGTCCCTGCAGTGCTCGTGACTTGGCCATACATTCTCTGAACCTATGTCTTACGGCATATCGGTTGCGTGAATGGTGAGCGGGCGTGATGGTCTTGCAGTTTCGAGACTGACCCGAAGCTCAACGGATCGCGACCACCTTGAACCTCAGGGTTCGAGATGCCGGCCTAGACGGCACACGCGGGGCATCTATGCCAGGGGACCTGAGCAAAATGCTCAGGTCCGCTCCGGCCTCAGTTCCTTCCCCCCATAGGCTTATCATGATGCACTCTCTTCGCGTGTCTTCATTGAACCGTGCCGCAGCTATGTGCTGCTTGGTGCTTTCCATGGCGGTCGCGCCGTCAGCTTTTGCCCAGTCGCCTCAGGCGTCCTCTGTAGCGCAGTCCGCCGGGACCACTGCCGCGCCCGAACTAAGCCTGCAAGCCTCCGCCTCGATGGAAGTGTCCCAAGACGTCGTGCGCATCACCCTGGCAGCCGAATTCGACGCCGAATCGCAGGCCCAGGCCACCAGTGCCTTGAGTACGGTGCTGGATGAAGCCGTCAAACGCACCGACGGCGCCAATGGCGTCCAGGTCCATACCGGCGGCTACAACGTCTGGCCCTATACCGACGACAAAGGCAAAATCCAGAACTGGCGCGCGCGTGGCGAAATCACCCTCGAATCGCAGGACTTCGCCGCCGCCTCGGCGCTAGCCTCCAAGCTCTCCGACAAGGTCGCTATCTCCCAGATCGCCTTTACCTTGTCGCGTCAGGCCAGAGAAGCCGCCGAAGAGAAATTGCTCAAACAAGCCGCCGATGCGTTTCGGGCCCGTGCCGAGGCGGCCGCTCAGGCCTTCGGCTATCAGAGCTACCAACTGCAGCAGCTTGAGCTCAGTGGGGGCGGTGTTTCAATGCCAGGCCCGCGTCCGATGCAGGCCATGGCCAAAGCCAGCCTGGACAGCGCACCCGATGTGCCGCTGCAGGCTGACGATGTGACGGTATCGTTGTCCGTCAGCGGGAAGGTTTCTTTGCGCTAAACCAGAACAACGCGATGCCGGCGGCGATCATGGGCAGCGATAGCCACTGGCCCATGGAGAGGCCGGCCGCCAGCAATCCCAGAAAGTCGTCCGGTTCGCGTGTGTATTCCACCAAAAAGCGAAAAGCGCCATACCCGATCAAGAACAGCGCGCTGACTTGCCCGGTCGGCCGGGGTTTGCTGGAAAACCACCACAGCAAGGCAAACAGCACAATCCCTTCCAGACCCAGCTCGTACAGCTGTGACGGGTGACGCGCCACATCCGTGCCTGATTGCGGAAACACCATCGCCCAAGGCACGTCACTGGGCCGGCCCCACAGCTCGCCATTGATAAAGTTACCCAGACGTCCCGCGCCCAACCCCAGCGGGATCAAGGGCGCCAGGAAATCGCTGACCGTAAAGAACGACAGCCCCTTTTTGCGCGCAAACAGCATCAGGACGACGATCACCCCGATCAGTCCGCCGTGAAACGACATGCCGCCTTCCCACAGATAGAAGACATGCAAGGGATGGGCGAGGAAATAATCCAGCTTATAAAACAAGACATAGCCCAGGCGCCCGCCTAGGACTACCCCTAAAACACTATAGAAGATCAAGTCTTCCAGGTCGCGTGGCGTGAGCGCGCTAGTATGACCTCGGGTCAGACGCCATCGGCCCAGCACATACACCAGAGCAAAGCCCACCAGATACATCAGGCCGTACCAATGGATGGCGACCGGGCCAATACTCAGCGCAATTGGGTCAAATTCAGGATGGTGCAGCATATTCCGCCATGCTAGAAAAGAATGCGTCGATAATAACCGGCATGGCCGGTGTTAGGCCGGCCCATTCAGGGCTCATATCAATACGCAACACGGAGACACACAATGCCGGATAACGACCGTTCACGCCATATCACCCAAGGCGTCGCGCGCGCGCCCAACCGCGCCATGTATTACGCGCTAGGCTACCAGGAGTCGGACTTTAACAATCCCATGATAGGCGTGGCCAACGGCCATTCCACCATCACGCCTTGCAATAGCGGTCTTCAACGCCTCGCCGACGCCGCGATCCAAGCCATCCGTGAGTCACGCGCCAACCCGCAAGTGTTCGGCACGCCCACCATTTCCGATGGCATGTCCATGGGCACCGAAGGCATGAAGTATTCGCTCGTGTCCCGCGAAGTCATCGCCGACTGTATCGAGACCGCCGCGCAGGGCCAATGGATGGACGGCGTGCTGGTTATCGGTGGCTGCGACAAAAATATGCCCGGCGGAATGATCGCCCTGGCGCGCAGCAACGTGCCGGGTATCTACGTCTACGGCGGCACCATCAAACCGGGCCACCACAAGGGCAAAGACCTGACCATCGTGTCCGTATTCGAGGCCGTTGGCGAATACACCATGGGCCGCATGGACGAAGACGAATTCAAGCAAATCGAAAAATGCGCGATCCCGGGCTCGGGTTCCTGTGGTGGTATGTACACCGCCAACACCATGAGCTCCGCCTTCGAGGCCCTGGGCATGAGCCTGCCTTATTCCAGCACCATGGCCAACGAGGACGACGAAAAAGTCGCCTCCGCCGCCGAGTCGGCCCGCGTACTTGTCGACGCCGTGCGTCGCGGCGTGCGCCCGCGCGACATTATTACCCGCAAATCCATCGAAAACGCTGTGTCAGTCATCATGGCTACCGGAGGCTCCACCAACGCCGTTCTGCATTTTCTCGCCATCGCCCATGCCGCCGAAGTCGAATGGACCATCGACGATTTCGAGCGCATTCGCCGCCGCGTGCCCGTCATCTGCGACTTGAAGCCTTCCGGCCGCTACGTCGCCACCGACTTGCATCGCGCGGGCGGCATTCCCCAAGTCATGAAGATCCTGCTCGACGCGGGCCTGCTGCATGGGGACTGCATGACCATCACCGGCAAGACGATTGCGGAAACGCTCGCGGATGTGCCCAGCGTGCCGCGCGCCGACCAGGACGTCATCATGCCGATTGATCGCGCGCTCTACGCCCAGGGTCACCTTGCTATCTTGAAAGGCAACCTTTCCCCCGAAGGCTGTGTGGCGAAGATCACTGGCTTGAGAAACCCGGTGATCACCGGTCCGGCCCGCGTCTTCGATTCCGAGGACGAAGCCATGGCCGCCATCATGGATCGCCGCATTCAACATGGCGACGTCGTCGTGATCCGCTACGAAGGTCCCAAGGGCGGCCCCGGCATGCGCGAAATGTTAGCGCCCACCTCCGCGCTGGTCGGGCAGGGCCTGGGCGAGACCGTCGGTCTGATCACCGATGGCCGATTTTCAGGTGGCACCTGGGGCATGGTCGTCGGTCACGTCGCACCGGAGGCCTTCGTCGGCGGGCCCATCGCGCTGATACGGGAAGGCGATTCGGTTACCATCGATGCGCACAAGCTGCTCTTACAGCTCAATATCTCCGATGAGGAGATGCAGGCGCGTCGCCAGGCTTGGGTGGCCCCCTCTCCGCGCTACACCCGGGGAGTATTGGCAAAGTTCGCCAAGCTGGCTAGCAGTGCGAGTCGTGGAGCGGTGACCGACGCATTTGAACCCTGATTGGGTTGTCGTGTCCAAGGGTGCATGACATGTGCACCCTTTTAATTTGGTGAGAGTAGTAGGATGTTGGTAAAGACTTGGTGGAAAGCTGCGATTCTGTGCGCATGGGGGGCGGCAGCGCTTATCCCGTCCGCTGTTCACGCAGACCAAACCGCCGCCGGCATGGCCCTGGCCCAGCGCAAGGCCTGCATGGGTTGTCATCAGGTCGACGTTAAACGTGTAGGCCCGCCTTTGCGCAGCATAGGCGAGCGCTACGCCGCCGGCGATGACAAAGACGCCGCCGTTCAATATCTGGCCGGCAAAATTCGCTCTGGCGGACAACGCGTCTGGGGCGCCGTGCCTATGCCGGCACAGGGGCAGGTCAGCGAACAAGAGGCGCGCGAACTCGCGCAATGGATCCTGACTCTGCCAGCCTCGCGGCCCTGACGTCACGGCTACGCCGAACCCCTATATAGTTAGAGTAATTAGATTACCTCCGTCTAGCCCGACATCGGTCCGGCTAGTCCGAGATCACACCCGTCAGATTCAGACCGACGGAAATCCGTCGCAAGCAAGGAGTCATCGATATGGCCGAATCCCAATCTCAGCCGCAGACCCAGGTCGCCATCCTCGGCGGCGGCTGCTTCTGGTGCGTCGAAGCCGTGCTCACCGACCTGCGCGGTGTCCTCGCTGTCGAGCCTGGCTACAGCGGCGGCCACGTCGCTAATCCCAGCTATGAACAGGTGTGCGGCAAAGACACCGGCCATGTCGAAGTGGCCAGAGTGGAATTCGATCCCGCCACGCTCAGCTACGCCGATCTGTTGCGCGTATTCTTTGCCACACACGACCCCACCACCCCGGGTCGCCAAGGCAATGACGTGGGCCCTCAGTACGAATCCACCATCTTCTGGGTAGACCAAGCACAGCGTGAAACCGCGCAAGCCATCATCGCGGAGCTGGAGGAACAGCAGCTTTATCCCGAACCCATCATCACCCAACTACGCCCGCTCGAAAAGTTCTGGCCGGCCGAGGACTACCACCGCAACTACTTCGCGCTGCACCCGGAACAGGGTTACTGCCAATTCGTCATCGCGCCGAAAGTCGCAAAGTTCCGCAAACAATATAGTGACCGGCTAAAGAAGTAATCACCGACGGGGGTAGCCAGGCCCCTATCGTGACTTCTCTATATCGTGGGCTCTCGCTATATAGAGGGGAGAGGTAAGAGACGAACGGGCTCTTATTTATATAGTGCTTATATAGAGGAGGGCGCCGAGTGGCCTGTAGGCAGAGGCAGCCCAGGGAGCAACGATCCAGCAAACTGCCATGTCTATAGCGGCTCTACACGCTGCAAAATATCTCGCGTACGCCCCTCAATCGCCGCGATGGCAAAAACTTTGAAGTTTTTTCGTCCGATTTGCCACAGGCCTCAAAATTCGTGTATAGTCTCGTTCCTTCGCTGCTCGAACACGAATTTACGGGTTCAGGCGGTGGGGCCG
>NZ_WSJB01000017.1 GCF_009763255.1 Bordetella sp. 02P26C-1
GGCTCTACATCATAAACGGGGGACGACCAGCATTCATTAGACTTGTTTTTGCGAAGAACCTGTCTAAAGGAAACAATGCTGATGTCCCCAATCGATTCTATCCTAGGGTTACCCGGTCTGGTGGTCCAACAAGTCAAACGAGCCCAGGACATCCACGTCTGGGCCGCGCCCCGGCGACACCTGGCCTGCATCCACTGCGCCTGCACACGGGTGCGGATCAAGGCCACCCATCGGCGCACGCTCAAACACACCCGTCAGGGTAATCAACTGCTGGTGCTGCACCTGAGTGTGCCCAAGTATCACTGCACCGACTGCAATCGCTATTTCCGGCATCGGTTTACCGGGATTCGGCCCAGGCTGCGCGCGACCGAGGCCTATCGGCTGGAGGTATTCGAGGCTCACGAAGGCGGCGTCAGCCAGCGCAAGCTGAGAGCCACTCACCGCATCGGCAGCGCCACGGTCGAACGCTGGTATCAATCGTTCGTCAAGCAACGCGTATCCGAACTCTCGGGGCGTGCTTGCCCGCAGGTGCTCGGTATCGATGAACATTTTTTCAGCCGTAAAAAGGGCTACGCCACCACCTTGGTCGACTTAAAGAACCACAAGGTCTTTGACGTAACGCTGGGGCGTTCGGCAGCGAGCCTGCACGGGTATTTGAAGCGTTTGCCGGGTAAAGAACAGGTGCGCGTGATCGTGATGGATCTGTCCGAGACCTATCGTCGGATCGCTCAACAGCACTTCCCCAACGCCATGATTGTGGCCGACCGCTTCCACGTCATTCGACTGGTGAACCAGCATTTCTTAAAGCTGTGGCAACAACACGATCCCGAGGGTCGTAAAAACCGGGGGCTGTTGAGTCTGATGCGTCGTCATCGCTGGAAGTTGACCGCCATGCAGAAGGAAACGCTGCACCGCTATCTGGCGCAGATGCCGGTGCTGCAGGCGTTGTATTTCGCCAAGCAGCAGCTCAACGGATTTCTGGTTTTGAAGAGCTTAAAGGCCAAACGCGCACAAAAAATGCTGCCGAAATTCCTGGCTCTGATCCGGCAGTTCGAGCAAAGTCCAGCCAAGGCGCTGGCGGCGACGTTACTATCGTGGCTCGAGCCCATCGTGCGGATGTGGCGGTTCACCAAATCCAACGGGATTACCGAGGGCTTTCACACGAAGATGGAAATGCTCTCGCGCCGGGCGTTTGGGTTCAGAAATTTTGAGAATTACCGCATGAGAGTCTTGGCTCAGTGCGGTTGGAACGGTGTGATTAA
>NZ_WSJB01000001.1 GCF_009763255.1 Bordetella sp. 02P26C-1
ATAGAATCGATTGGGGACATCAGCATTGTTTCCTTTAGACAGGTTCTTCGCAAAAACAAGTCTAATGAATGCTGGTCGTCCCCCGTTTATGATGTAGAGCCTGGTTCTAGACGGCGCGTAACCGATGTTCGTATGACAGTACCGCGTCGAAACCAGGCGCAACCCGGTCCTACGCGCCCGCGGCGTGCTCACGGAACCAGCGCGCCGTGCCATCGTCAGCCGGAAAGAACGATTCGATCCGTAGCTCGTGCACAGTCACATCGTGCGGCGTGCCCATGGTGGCAATGGAAGTGAACAAGTTCAGCGCCACTCCATCCTTTCGAATCTGCATCGGTAAGAAGGGTAGCGCGCGCGCATCGAGGTTGGGCAAGCGGGTCGTTTCGCCGATCTCCGGCAATGCGATCAGTTCATCAAGCAGGCTCGCCGCCTCGCTCCCGAGGCCGTCGCTCATCGCTTCACGCTGGATCCAATGCAGCAGGTCAGCGCAGACGTCTTTCCAGTTCAGCAGGTGCTGGCGAACACCATTCGGATCGAGCATCAGTTTCAGCACATTGACACCCTCGCGTGGCAGCGGGGTGTCGTTCGGCATGTCGAGCAGCCAGCGCATCATCATTGTCGCCGGCGCATTGGCCATCACGAGATTCCACAGCCGGTCGACCACCAACGCTGGATAGGGAGCGTGCTGGGTCAGCATGAAATCCAAGGCCTGTTTCACGGCGGCCAGTTCCGGGTCCGACAGCCGGCCTTCCCGATAGGCTGGCGCGTAGCCTGCCGCCAACAGCATCACGTTGCGCTCGCGCAGCGGGATGTCGAGGACGATTCCAAGTTTCAGAACCATCTCGCGGCTCGGCTGCGAGCGCCCGCTTTCGAGGAAGCTGATGTGACGCTGCGAGATACCGCTCTCGCTCGACAACCGAAGCTGGGTATAGCCACGCTTGTCACGCCAGTAGCGCAATGCCGTGGCGAAATCGGCAAAGTGGCGGCTGCCGCGCGCACTCGGCCGGACCGGATCTTGTTGGTCCATGTTGTCTCCATGCTGACTAACTGCCACGCGACACGTTTACCTTCAAGATAGCATCTTGCCAAGGAGACCGCTGATCCGTTTGATGCGACCGCGCGGCGCCAGAAGGGTGTTCTCGGTGCCAGCCACCGGGGCACGGCGCCGGCGGGACCGGCAATGGGTATCCCGGTCACTGCGCGATTGGAATTACGCCAGCGGATGACATACAACGCGATTACCTCCGACGTCATCGACGCAGAGGATCGCGCGGTCGACAATGGCATCACATCGCCGCAATGCATCGCGCGTTGCGCACCTGTCAGTGCCGTTATCTCGGGAGTCTTTCATGCCAGCTTATGCCGTCGCCATCCTTTCCGAAACGCACCTGAACAACGAGATCCGCGCCTATCTCGAGCGAATCGACTCGACACTACAACCGTATGCAGGGCAATTCATTATTCATGGGGGGCCATATATTTCGTTGGAGGGCGAGCCGACAGCAGACTTGATTGTCATCCAGTTTCCCGATATGGAGCATGCATCACGCTGGTATGACTCACCAGCCTACCAGGCGATAAAACCGTTAAGGACGGCAAGCAGCGATGGGATAGTGTTTCTTGTCCGGGGCGTGCCGACCGACCACCGCGCTATGGATATCCTTGCTTGATCGCTGGAGCACGATGTGCCCCAGCTCATCCTCGCTCAGGGTCTTGATAAGTCAATGCCGGTTTGACGTGGGCTCAATCTCGGTAGAGTTCACGAGTCATCGCTGCGGCGGTTCTGGTGTCCTTGAGATCGAAGGCCCGTTGGAGCGCGGTATCGAATTTGGCTCCCATTAGTTCCAGGTTCGTTCGAATGTCGCTGGGCCGCTCATCATCGCTGAGCTGGTAGGTCAGCATCAGCGCCGTGTGAACGTCTACGTCCAACTGGATCAAACGCCCCGCCGCTTCGTAACGGTGTTCCGACAATAATGTCAGCAGTGCTTTGGGTCCGTTTGCTTTCATCTCGAGCAGCTTCATTAGCAAATCTTGATCGTTGCTTCGAGCCGCCTGAATCAATGCGCCTACGCCGTCCGTCACGGCGGGAATGAGCGCGCGTGCGGTTTCCTCATCGCGTTCGTCCGTGCTTTTGAGCAGATGCACGAGCGTCCGCGCGGAAGCGTCATCGTTGTTGGCTAACAAGCGGGCCAGGAGTCGATCCCCCGCCCTTACGCAATCTAGCAGTGCTTTGGGGACATCCAAGCCGGCGTTGATCAAGGTGCGCAGGCCTTCCTTCGCCTTTGATTGGCTGTGCAGCGATCTTAAAACGACAAGCGGGGTGACATTGGGGAGCATCGAGGCGACCTCAATCGCGTCCCCTTTAATCGCTGCCGTTAAGAGGGTCTGGAGGACCGAATGATCTGTTGAGAGAACCTGCCTGCTGGTGTTTTCCTCGGCTAGCTTGGCGCTTATCTCTTCGGGCAGCGTCGACGAATCCGCACCTGCCGCAATTAATAGCTTTAACGCAGCCAGTTCTGCATTGTGATCGCGGCCGTACAACTGGCTCAGGGTGGTGTCCAGCGCATATGAGGTGCGCACACCGGCCGCCATCAAAGTCTTCGCCGCCGCCAGATTACCGTTTTTGGCGCACCGGTATAGGAGTTGTTCCGCCTGTGACGGACTCGTAGAGATCAGTAATTTTATGGTGTCGATATAGCCTCTTGTTGCCAGCGTCTCCCAGCCGTCGTGCAAATGGTCTTTCTCGGCGCTTAGCGCGATTATTTCCTTCAGGCATGCCGTATCTTCCTTTTCGGCCAGTTTCAACAAAGCTGTCGTATCCGCAACCTCTCTAACAAAAATGTCAGCCGCGGTCATATCTTCGAAAAGTGTGAAGCGCGAATGCGTTCTAATGGTCGCTTCACCGACGCTTTTCACTAAACTCAGCAACGCTGGCGTGATCTCCGCTCCCCGCATCACGACATCCAAAGGATGTTTTTTATGTATTTGTGCGGAAATCTCGGTAAATATTTCTGGAAAAGCATACGCCCTGTCTCTTTGAGCGCCCAGCAAAAGCAATGGCGCGAATGCAATGACTAAATCATCGGGATCAAATGCATCCGCTGCAAAACCGAGTGCGTCCGAAGCGTCGGCGTTTTGCGCCGTTATGAACTGCAGGGCTCGAGCTTTTAGCGATGGGTCGTCCTTGTATGCCGCGATGATTGCCAGCGTCCTGTAGGGGACGGCGCCGGCATCGATCAACAGCTTGGCAGTTTCCGTATGACGATGTATTACCGCCTCTCTTAGTGCCCTGGAGAGGCCTGTCGTCGCCTTGGCCTCGAGAAACACCTTGATTACGTTCGTATGACCGCCCTGGGCAGCGTACTCCAGGGCCCTAGGCAGGTAACCTGTTGCGCCGGCTTCGAGCAACGCTTTGACCACGTCCGCATGGCCGTTTGTTGCTGCCCCTATCACTGCTGGGGACAGGTCGGTTTTAGTACCGGTGCGAAGCAATGACTGAACTATTTCCGCATGACCATGTGCTGCCGCGATGTCCAACGCTTTCGGTAGGTATGCCGTACCGCCTGCGTTGATCAACTTCTTGGCTATGTCTGTATGACCACACTCCACCGCATAAGTCAGCGCTTCGGACTTGATCGCCTTGGTGCCGACCTTGATCAACGGTTCGATGATGTCGGCAGGGGTTGTTCTTATCAGTTTTTCCACGGACGCGCCGGCCTCGAGCAACCGCTTGAATACTTCGAGATGCTGATCGCTTTTCGCGGTAAACCTTAGCGCTAGGGAAGGGTTATATTTCTTGTTAAGGTCGATCAATGCCTCGTATACCTCCTCCATTTGATCGAAGTCCGCTGCATGCGCTAGCGCCTCCGGCAGGCCCTCCCGGGCTCCGGCCTTGATCAAGGCATCGAGCAAAATGAGGTTATTTTTTCGGGCTGCATCCATGATGAAGGTGTTGCCGCAGGAATCTCTGCGATCGAGTAGATCGCTGTCCCACTCATGATAGACGAGAAGATCCAGGGCGATCCTATCGCTGCTTGTCAGAAAAGCCGTGCTGAGATAATCCAGGCCTACTTGGTCGAGGTGTTCCCGGCGCTTTTCCCTGGTCGCGGGCAACAGGTTCGTGAAGGCCTGCAAATTGTCGTCACGTATAGCCTGCGAGATATCGTCCGTGGCGGTCCTTGAATTGGCAGACAAACTGTCTGTTGGCGACGATGGCGACGAACGGGAATAGGGTTGGTTGTACATAGACCGCTTCCTCAGGTAGGGTGGTAAACGCGCCGGCGCAGGGGGCAAACCTGCATTGAGTAACAGCCAGCCTACGAAAGTTCGATGAATTTCATAAGTTTCGGATTCAACTGGCGTATATAGACAAACACCGCGACTCCTCGCGGTGTTGTATTGACGCGCGCATCGCCGCGCGCGACGGGGAAAGAAGACTGTCGTTCGGGTACGCCCCGAAGGCGACTTAAGGCGTCACAACATGACCCGCCAGTGCTTCCTGTGCTTCAGTGACCCCCACATCGGCGAGTCTCTGGAGCCTACGCTTGCTGCTCACGGTCAAACCGTTGCGTATCAGATCGGCAATGACGGTTTTCGTATCGGCGCCAGACTGCACGACGACTCTGAGGCGCAATAACTTCACTACGTTACTATCGTCCCCGCTTAAGTCCATCAGGGCGGATCGGCCTATCTCGGGGTGACGGGCAATCAGGTTCTTTGCTGCATCGATACGCCATGATTCGGCCGCCCGCAACAGAGCGAGTGATAAGCGGCCACCGAGGGATTGCAAAATGCGCTGAACCGGAGCCTGGATCTGAGGCTGCTCCAAGCGGAAGCTCAGCATGAGTGCCGTATCCACATCTGCGTATCCCCATGAAATCAATTGGCCCGCAGCCTCGTATTCGCCGGTCGCTAATGCGTGGATCAGAGCGGCGGACCCGTTTACCCGGAGGTTGATCAGGGTCTGTGCCAATGGCACATGTTTCATCCGGGCAGCATAGACCAGTTCATTTGTCCCATTGCTCAACGTCGGGATAAACCACTGCATAAAGGCGTCATCCTTTTCCTGAATAAGATCTATGATGACCCTGGCGACGATAGGGTGCGAAACACATGGGGCGGCGCCCAAATGGCGTACGTAGCGTGCGTCTGCCTCAATCAGAGCGGTTGCCACAGCCATGAGCCGGTTTCTAACCGCATAACAAAGCGCTTGGGTGGCGTCTACGCCGGCATGAAGGAGTACCTGTACCCCAGTCATATCGCCGGAGTTCAGTGCCGTTAGTGCATTTTCCCATTTCGCTCCTCGGTCGATCAGCGTTTTGACTTGTGCGACCTCTTTCAGATTAATAACGTTGATGAGGGCCTTGTCTAGCTGCGCCGAGGGATGAGCACGGAGTGTGGCGATTTCCCTCGATATCTTCTCGCGAACATGTTGAGGCATGTTGCTGATATCCGCTTCCACAGCATAGAGCAGCTTGTAATTTTGCCAGGCGGCCCTCAGCTGTGGGGTTCCCGGAAGCGCATTGGTGAAAAGCGCAAACAATTTTTCCTGGGTTTCGATAGGGACGGTTGCCCCTGCCGCGACCAGTGTCCGCATAGCCGCGAGGTTCCCGTCGCAGATTATTTTCTCTATTTTGAGGGCGAATAACGCCTTGGCTTCGGCCAATATTTTTATCGCATCAATATTGCCAAGCGCGGCAATTCGTGCGAACTCTGGGTACATTGTGGGTGTTATGCACTGCACGAGCTTCGCCATTGTGCCTGGCATTGTGGATGGAGCGTCCGACCTGAAGTCTTCGGCAATATGGCAAAACGCATGGGCTACTACTCGGGCATGCGCTGGTCCAATGTCGGGCGCGCAAAGAAGAGTCAAGCCGTCGGACTGGTTAGCGCTAGCTAGCTTGACGAGGGCGGCCGCCACTATTGAAGGTTCAGAGGAGAGAGCCTGGACTTTTTTTCTATCGCCGGCGATGGCCGCTGCACTGAGCACTTCAGAGCTCGGGGCGCCTAGAACCGTCAGCAAACGTATCGCGGTACGCCATTGATGTTCGACCGCAACGTCAAGGGCTTGAGTAATATTGACGCCCGATTTGGTCAACCGCTGCACGGCGTGGCCTTTAATTTCCTCTGAGACGTCGTCTTGCTGCAGCACTCTGGCCAGGGCATAGCAATTTTGTGCTTCATCAAGCTGTAGCAGGGGAAGCAAGTCCGGGTCATTTTCGGGATTTAAAAGTGCGCACACTAGCGGTGTGCGCCCCGTGTCATCTCTGGCGTTGATCAGTTCTTTCACCGTATCCGGGTGTTCGCTGAGGAGATGCTTGGTGATCGAGTTGCTGCCGTGATCGGTCGCGACATGCAGTACGGTCAGGCCTCTTTCGTAGCGTATTTGAGCTAAGTCATCGGAGTGCCTTTCGATCAAGGCGGTCAAGTCAGGTACCTCGTCTCCGATAATAGCGGCCAGGATTAAGCCCTTGGTTGGACGGTGTTCCGGGTCGGCATTCACGTTGTCAAGGAAGGACGCGGCTTGGCTTGAGACATTAACGGCAGGGGCGCGCATATGGGCTCCGCGGGAAAGGGTTGATTGGAGGTTCTTACCGGGCTCCAAATAAACCATGTTCAACGCCACCGAATGGCAACGCTTTGAGAAATCGGATCGATGAACACCTGTCGATGGATCTCTTCAGCCGCCCTTCAAAGTTTCCCGGGTCTGGGGCAGCTCTTGATTAGCTTGCTCTTCATTGCGGTGGTGATGGCATTCCCAAATGGGCTGGTTGGGCTGTATGATCAGTACATCAAGCCAAGGTTCTCGCGCAAGGCGCGAAGTTCTATGGATCGCGTCTCTACCGGCGATCTCCAGGCGCCTTGCGCTGGCCTTGATTCCAAGCCCGCCCCGGTGTTGGATGTCCCCCCGGCCAAACCCTCGGAACGAGAACTTGCGCGAGGACGTCGACGAAAAAACCATCAGTGCCTATCTGTCTGTTTGACCCACCTGTATTCGCATACCGCGACACCGAGGAGATCGTCATGCCTAAGACCCTGATTGAAGTCGACCTGAAGCAATCGCCTTATGAGAACGAAAATATCCATAATCGTTGGCACCCCGATATCCCCATCGCGGTATGGGTTAAGCCAGGCGACGATTTCGTGCTGGAAACTTATGACTGGACCGGTGGCGCAATCAAGAACGATGACAGCGCCGATGATGTGCGTGATGTAGACCTGACGACAGTGCACTTTCTGTCTGGGCCGGTGGGCGTAGAGGGGGCCGAGCCCGGTGATCTGCTGGTGGTGGATTTCCTGGATATAGGGGCCAAGCCGGACAGCTTGTGGGGGTTCAATGGCTTCTTCAGCAAAAAGAATGGCGGAGGTTTTCTAGACGAGCATTTCCCTCTGGCCCAGAAGTCGATCTGGGATTTCGAGGGTATGTTCACCCGGTCGCGCCACATTCCGGGCGTGCAGTTTGCCGGCCTCATCCACCCAGGCTTGATCGGATGTTTGCCGGATCAGGCGATGCTGGATATGTGGAACAAGCGTGAGCAGGGTTTGATCGATACGAATCCCACCCGTGTGCCGCCGTTGGCGAATCCGCCCGCGCCCAAGACGGCGCATATGGGCCGTCTAAAAGGCGATGCGTTCGAGAAGGCCGCGGCCGAAGGGGCTCGTACGGTGCCGCCGCGCGAGCATGGGGGGAACTGCGATATCAAGGATTTGTCGCGGGGGTCCCGGGTGTTTTTTCCGGTCTACGTCAAGGGCGGTGGCTTGTCTGTGGGCGATCTGCATTTCTCGCAAGGCGACGGCGAGATTACGTTTTGCGGCGCGATCGAGATGGCGGGCTGGATTCACATGCGAGTCAATGTGATCAAGGGAGGCATGGACAAGTATGGGATCAAGAACCCCATCTTTAAGCCCAGTCCGATTACGCCGAACTACAAGGACTATCTGATCTTCGAGGGAATTTCCGTCGATGAACAGGGCAACCAGAAATACTTGGATATGACGGTGGCATATCGCCAGGCTTGCTTGAACGCGATCGAATACCTGAAAAAGTTCGGCTATTCCGGTGCGCAGGCTTATTCGATTCTGGGCACCGCGCCGGTGCAGGGGCATGTAAGCGGGGTGGTCGATATTCCCAATGCGTGCGCGACCTTGTGGTTGCCAACGGAGATTTTCGACTTCGACATCATGCCCTCGGCCAGTGGCCCGACCAAGTTCATCAGCGGCGACGTTGATATGCCTGTTTCGCCAGATCTGTAAGGAGACGTCATGCCTACCTATGACTATGCCTGCCGCGCATGTGGTGAGTTTTCGGCGCTGCGCCCGCTCGCGCAGTGGCAAGCCCCCGCCGCCTGCCCGACGTGTGGCGAGGCGTCGCCGCGCATTTTGGGCGGTGCACCGGCGCTGGGTGCCTTGTCCTCGGCCATCAATCGCGCCAGGGCTCGCAATGAGGCCAGCGCCAACGAGCCGCGCAGTACCCGGTCTGGCCACGGCATGAACTGCGGCTGTTGTGGCGGCGCGAAGCGGTCTGGTAAGACACGGGTGGCCGCCGATGGCAGCAAGACATTCGCCAATAGCCGTCCGTGGATGATCAGCCATTAGCCGCGCTATGTATCGCTGCGTGGCGAGTGCGATGAAGTCCAGTGCGGGCCTAAATCGTCTTGGCGATTTTATCGAGACGAGAGCCTTGTTGACGGTGTAGAGGCGCCCGCACTTTTTCCTCGGAGCGGGACCGGTTCGTGGTCCCGTTCAAACAAGTGAGGCGGTCGGCGTAAAACTGTGCATCATGGCACCCAGGGTAATCCCTAGTTTCTAAATCATCATACGAATACGTATTATCACTTCCTCAGAATTTCAATAATAGGGGACATAATGCGACTCGGATGCATTGCCGATGACTTCACCGGCGCTACGGACGTGGCGAACAACCTCGTGCGCGCGGGTATGCGCGTGGTTCAGACGATAGGGGTGCCGAAAGACGCGGGCGAGGTCGATGCCGACGCTATCGTCGTGGCGCTGAAGTCGCGCACCACGCCGGCCACCGATGCGATCGCCGAGTCGGTGCGGGCGTGCGAATGGTTGCGTGGTCTGAACCCTACCGCGCAGATTTATTTCAAATACTGTTCCACGTTCGATAGCACGCCCGAAGGCAACATCGGTCCCGTGACCGAGGCACTGATGGATGCCGTGGGATCGTCGTTCACCATCGCGACGCCCGCGTTTCCAGACAATGGGCGTTCGGTGTTCAAGGGCCACTTGTTCGTTGGAGACGTGCTGCTCAGCGACTCCAGCATGCGTCATCATCCCTTGACGCCGATGACCGACGCGAATCTGGTGCGTGTGTTGCAAGCGCAGTCCCGCCGGCGCGTGGGCTTGGTGGACCATCGTGTTGTGCGCCAGGGCGCGCTCGCGATCAAGCAGCGTTTCCAGCAGCTTGAGCAAGAGGGCATCGGCATGGCGGTTGTCGATGCGATCGATAACGAGGATTTGTTGACACTGGGCGCGGCCACGGCCGATATGGCTTTGGTCACAGCCGGGTCGGGATTGGCCATGGGTCTGCCGGCGCAGTGGGGTTTTGAACCCAACGCCAGCGCGCAGCGTTTGCCGCAAGCGGTGGGCGCGCAGGCGATATTGGCAGGCAGTTGTTCGGCGGCGACGCAGCGGCAGACGCGCGCGTTCATCGACGCGGGGGGCGCTGCGCTGCCATTAGATCCCTTGCAACTCGCGCAGGCAGAGAACCCGGTTGCCGACATATTGGCCTGGGCGCAGCCGCGCGTGAACCAGGGCGAGCGCGTCATGGTGTATTCGACCGCGGACGCGGAATCCGTCAAGGCCGTTCAAGCGCGTCTGGGCACACAAGAAGCCGGCGAATTGGTCGAGCGTACGTTGGGCGCCGTGGCGCAAGGCTTAGTCAGACTCGGCGTGCGTCAGCTGATTGTCGCGGGTGGCGAGACCTCTGGCGCCTGCGTGCAGGCGCTTGATATCGATCGGATGCAGATCGGGCCTCAGATCGATCCCGGCGTGCCATGGTGCTACGCGCATAGCCCGGCGGCCTCGGGCGAAGGGCTGCATCTGACGCTGAAATCCGGCAATTTCGGCAGCGACGACTTTTTCATCAAGGCATTCAAGATGTTGAACAACGAGGCGGCGGTATGAGCGAGGCAGCCCTGCGCGAGGAAATCTGTTTTGTTGGGCGCTCGCTTTTCGAGCGCGGCTATGTGCACGCGACGGCGGGGAACATCAGCGCGCTACTCGAAGATGGCAGTGTGTTGATCACGCCCACCGACGCTTGTCTGGGACGCCTGAAGCCGGCTGATCTGGTGCGCGTGGATGCGGAGGGCAATGCTCCCGCAGGCGCGCGCCCGAGCAAGACGATCGTCCTGCACCGCAGGATTTATGCGGCCGAGCCGACTGCGCGTTGCGTGATTCACACGCATAGCACGCACCTGGTGGCGCTGACCTTGAAAGGTGTGTGGCGGGAGTCGGATATCGTCCCGCCCATTACGCCTTACTTCGTGATGAAGGTCGGTCATGTGCCTTTGATTCCGTATCGCCGCCCGGGTGACGCACAGGTGGGCGATCTGGTGGCCGATGCGATTGCCCAGGGGCAGCGCGCCGGTGCGCCGTTGCGCGCCGTGATGCTGGACCGATTGGGTCCCAATGTCTGGCACGACAGTCCTGCGGCCGCGATGGCCGTGCTCGAAGAGCTCGAGGAAACCGCACGTCTCTGGTTGATGACTGATGCCAGCGCGCTGTCGCAAGCACAGATCGACGAGCTGCGCACAGCGTTCGGTGCACGCTGGTAAACGCGCGGCATCTCCCCCAATTCGCCCTTAGTCAGGACATCATGCTGAAGTTTTCCGCAAACCTTTCGATCCTCTTTACTGAGCTTCCTTTTGCGCAACGATTTGCCGCCGCGAAACAAGCTGGCTTTGATGCGGTCGAGTGCTGGTTTCCCTACGAACACGGTTCCGCTGCCGAAATCAGCGCCTGGTTGACCGAGCATCGGTTGAAGATGGTCGGGATCAACACCCCGTGGGGCGAAGGCGCTCAATGGGGACTGGCGGCGTTGCCGGGCTTCGAGGATGCGTTTGAAAAATCCATGCGCGATACGTTGGAGTTCGCGCATGCCGTAGGCGGCCCGGCCATTCATGTCATGGCCGGATTGGCCGGCCACGTGTCGCCGTCAGACGCGCGTCGTTGCTACCTCAACAATCTGCAGCGGGCGTTGCGTTGGGCCGAGGGCAGCGGATCCACTTTGGTGATCGAACCCCTGAATGGCCGCGACCGGCCGGGGTACTTCCTGCATAGCGTGGATCAGGCCGCGGACATCATCGATCATCAAGGCTTGAGCGATCTGCGCATCATGTTCGATTGCTATCACATCCAAGTTCAGGAAGGCGATGTGATCATGCGCATGCGCCGTCATTTCGACAGGATCGGTCACGTACAGATCGCGGGCGCGCCGGCGCGCGGAGAGCCGGATCAGGGCGAACTGAACTACGTCGAGATACTGCGCGAACTGGACCGTCTGGGCTGGCAAGGCTATGTCGGCGCCGAGTACAAGCCCACGGGCGCCTCGGCCGACAGCTTCGGTTGGCTGGCTGACTTGCGCCGGGCAGGTATTGCCGCCTGATTCCGCGTCACCTGTTTTACCCCGCAGCACCTACGACATCACGAACCATAAGCACCTAGGAGACCCCACATGAAATTCGCTATGTCCCGTCAAAAAATGAGCCGCTATACGCTGGGCTTGATCGCCGCATGTTTCGCCGCCGGCGCGATCGCTGCTGATTCGCCCGACTATAAGCAACGCACATTCAAGCTCGGCCACGTGATTGCTGACGATCACCCGGCCGCCCTGGGCGCCAAGCGCTGGCAGGAACTGTTGGCCGAACGCAGCGGCGGCAAGATCAAGGTGCGTATCCATGGCAACGGCAGCATCGGCGGTGATACGCAGATGACCTCCGCCGTACAAGGCGGTGTGCAGGAGCTGGGCATCATCACCTCGTCGCCGATCGCCAGCGTGGTCCGTGAAATCGGCCTGTTGGACCTGCCGTTCACCTTCAATACGGCACAAGAAGTCGATGCCGTTCTGGCGGGTAAAGTTGGCGATGCAATCGCCGAGAAGATGAACGCCAACGGCATGGTAGTCGTGGGCTGGATGGAAAACGGTTTCCGCAGCATCACCAACAGCCGTCGTCCGATCACCAAGTTCGAAGACATGCAAGGCCTGAAGGTCCGCGTGTTGCAAAACCCGGTTTACATCGAGACGTTCAATACGCTGGGCGCCAATGCCGTGCCGATGCCGTTCCCCGAGGTCTACACCGCGCTGGAATCGCGCGCCGTGGATGGTCAGGAAAACCCGCTGGGCACGATCAACACGTCCAAGTTCAACGAGGTGCAAAAGTACCTGAGCCTGACCCGTCATACCTATACGCCGTATGTCGTGGTGGTCAGCAAGCGCGTGTGGGACAAGCTCACGCCCGACGAGCAAAAGCTGTTGAAGGAAACCGCTGCCGAAGCGTCCGAGTATCAACGCAAGATTTCGCGCGAAAGCGAAGCGCGCTTTCTGGCGGAGCTGAAGGAGCGCGGCATGGAAGTCAACGAGTTGTCGGCTGAAGAAGCCAAGCGCATGCGCGAGAAGCTGCAGCCGGTGATCGACAAGTTCTCCAAGGATCTGGGCGGCGACCTCGGTGCCGAGATGATGGTCGAGATCAACAAAGTTCGCGGTTCTTCCAACTAAGTCAGTATCGGAGTCAATTATGCAGATCGCCATTACCGGCGGAGGTGGTTTCCTGGCATCGATGCTGGTGCGGCGCCTGCTCGAAAGCGGCGTGGCCGGGAAACCGGTCACCCGTATCGTCACCATTGACCTGGTGCCGTGTCCCGTTCAAGACCCACGTGTGGAAAGCATCGTTTCCGACGTGGCGGACCCGAATACGCTCGCCCGCGCGATTACCACCGATACGCACGCTATCGTCCATTTGGCCGCCGTGGTGAGCGGGCAGGCGGAGGCGGATTTCGATCTGGGCATGCGTGTGAACATCGATGCCACTCGGGCGCTGTTGGAACATGCGCGCGCGCTTGGCACCAAGCCGCGTTTTGTCTTTACCAGTTCGGTGGCTGCCTTTGGCGGCACGTTGCCCGAGCGGGTGCAAGACGACACGCGTACATTGCCTCAGAGTTCTTACGGCGTGCAGAAAGTCATCGGCGAGTTGCTGGTGGGCGATTACACGCGCAAGGGCTATATCGATGGAATTACGCTGCGTGTACCGACGATCTCCGTGCGCCCGGGTGCGCCCAATAAGGCCGCGTCGAGTTTTGCCAGCGGCATTATTCGCGAGCCCTTGGCAGGCGTAGAGGCGGTGTGCCCGGTGTCGCCTGAACTGCGCATGTGGCTGCAATCGCCCGATCGTGCGATAGACAATCTGGCGCATGCGTTGGAAGTCGATGGCGCGCTGTTGGGCAATGACCGTACGGTAAACCTGCCGGGCTTGTCGGTGTCAGTGGGCAGCATGATCGAAGCGTTGCGTACGGCGGCCGGTGATGCCGTCACGAAGCTGATCCGTTACGAACCGGATCCTGCGGTCGAGCGTATCGTGGCCTCGTGGCCTAACGATTTCGAAACCGTGCGCGCACGTGCATTGGGGTTTGTCGCGGATGAGGACTATGTCTCGGTGGTACGTGCCCACATGGCGCGCATGGGCATGACGTCCACGGCGGCGCAGAATCCGCCCACGTAAAGGAGCGCACATGAAAAAGCTGATTGACGGCTATTTCCGAATGCTGAGCCTGCTGATGGTGTTGTGCCTTGTGGGCATGGTTGTGCTGGTGTTTGGCAATGTGGTGTTGAGGTATGGCTTGAACTCGGGGATCACGAGTTCAGAGGAGGTGTCGCGCTGGCTGTTCGTCTGGCTGGTGTTCCTGGGCGCGCTGGTGGCGCTGCGCGAACGTCAGCACCTGGGCGTGGAAATTCTGGTGCGCCGCTTGCCGGTCGCGGGGCAGAAAGTCTGTTTGATTGTAAGTCAGCTCTTGATGCTCGCCACGCTCTGGTTGTTTTTGTCGGGCAGTTGGGAGCAGACGCTGATCAACTTGCATGTCGAGGCACCGGCGACAGGATGGTCGATGGCGATCGTCTACATGGTAGGCATTGTGTTTAGCGTGTCGGCAGGCGCCATGGTGCTGTGGGACTTATACCGGGTGCTGTCTGGCCGTATGCGCGACGACGAGCTGGTCATGGTGACCGAATCCGAAGAAAAAGCCGAACTGGATAATTTGAAGCGCGAACTCGCCGAGGCAGAGGGGAAACAGCCATGACCGTGCTCGTATTTATCGGGGCACTGCTGGGCGCGATGGCGCTGGGTATGCCCATCGCCTTTGCGCTATTGGTATCGTCCGTAGCGCTGATGTGGCATCTGGACATTTTCGATGCCCAGATCATCGCGCAGAACTTTATCGCGGGGGCGGATAACTTCCCCCTACTGGCAATTCCGTTCTTTATGCTGGCCGGCGAGGTCATGAACGTCGGTGGTTTGTCGCGCCGGATTGTCGATATGGCAATGGTCGTTGTCGGCCATATTAAAGGCGGTTTGGGCTACGTCACGATTGTCGCGGCATGTTTGTTGTCGGCATTGTCGGGCTCGGCAGTGGCGGACGCGGCGGCACTCTCGGCGCTGCTGGTTCCCATGATGGTCAAGGCCGGCCATGCCAAGACGCGGTCGGCCGGTTTGGTGGCGGCGTCGGGGATTATCGGGCCGGTGATTCCCCCAAGTATCGGCTTCGTGATCTTCGGGGTCGCGGCCAACGTATCGATCACCAAGCTATTTCTGGCCGGCATCATGCCCGGAATTTATATCGGCGCGGCGCTCTGGTTGACGTGGTGGCTCTGCGTACGCAAAGAAGATCTGGAGCCCGGCCCCCGCGCGAGTGCGCGTGAACTCTGGCGTGCCACTTTGGATGCTGGCTGGGCGCTGATGTTGCCGGTCATTATCATCGTGGGGCTGCGTATGGGTGTATTCACGCCTACGGAGGCCGCCGTCGTGGCTGCTGTCTACGCGCTGTTCGTGTCCACGGTGATCTATCGCGAACTCAAGCTCTCGCAGCTATACGCTGTGTTCATGACGGCGGCGCGCACGACCGCGGTGATCATGTTGCTGGTCGCGGCGGCCTCGATCGCGGGCTGGTTGGTAACTGTGGCGGACTTGCCCGGTGCAATTACCGACATGATGGAGCCGTTCCTGGATAACCCCACGATGTTGCTTATCGCGATCATGTTGCTGGTGATCGTGGTGGGGATGGCGATGGACATGACGCCGACAATCCTGATCCTCACGCCGGTGCTTATGCCCCTGGTGCGGCAGGCGGGGATTGATCCCGTATACTTTGGCGTTCTGTTCATTATTAATATGTCCATCAGCCTCATCACGCCGCCGGTGGGCACCGTGCTCAGCGTCGTGGCAGGGGTGACCAGGCAGCGTATCGATCAAGTGATGCGCGGCGTATGGCCATTTCTGATCGCCGAGCTGATCGTGCTGTTCCTGCTCGTGTTTTTCCCGGCGCTGGTCATTATTCCGGCGCGCTGGTTCAGTGGCTGATATCGTCAGGAGCCAGTCTATGTGCGCACGCCCAGTGGGGGAAGTCAGTAAGCCGGTGGGCGGTACATTGGCGGATCGGGTGACGGCAGAGTTGATGCAGCTCGTGCGGGGCGGGGCCTATCCCGTCAATTCGCGGCTGCCGACCGAGCCTCAGCTCGCCGAGCGCTTTGGCGTGAGTCGGACGGTGGTGCGTGAAGCCATTTCCCGCCTGAAGTCCGAAGGCATGGTGGAAACGCGCCAGGGCAGCGGCACCGTGGTGCTCGATCCCAAGCGCAATACGTTTCGCATCGATGCGCTAGGTGGCGAGCTGGAAGCGCGGGCCGTGCAAGAGGTGCGCTGCGGTCTGGAGAGCGAAATGGCGGCGCTTGCCGCCGCGCGCTGCACGGATGAGCAAATCGCGCGGATTCAACGCGCCCTGCGGCGGATTGACGATGCAGTGGCCGATGGCGGCGATGGCGTGGCCGAGGATATGGCCTTTCACGCGGCGATTGCCGAGGCTGCCCAGAACCCGTTGTTGACCTCGCTGCTGGAGTTTATCGGGCACGCGCTGCGTGATGTGATCACGATCACGCGTACGCATGAAGCGCGTCGCGAGGATTTCTTTCAGCAGGTGAATGAAGAACACGCGGCAATTGCGCAAGCGATCGCCCGCAGGGACATAGAGGGTGCGCGTCGGGCAGCGCTGCACCATATGCAGAGTTCGATTCAGCGTTTGATCGCAGCAGAATCCGACGAGCAAGGTCCCGCACTCTGATCGCGGGGGCGCTGTGCGCGCGTCCACGCCTGCCTGCCACGGCGCCACGCCGCGCAGGCAGGGCGATTTACCGGCGTTTTCCCGACGAACGCGACTCCCAGAACACCACGCGCCGATGGATCGCGCGCATGATCATGGAGCCGGTCAGACCGATCGCGGCCAGGAGCAACACGCCCGAGAACATCGTTGCCAGGCTCATGCTTACTGAGGCGGAAGCAATCAAGTAGCCCAGCCCCTCTTGTGCCGAAAGGAATTCGCCCACCACGGCGCCAATCAGGGCCAATGACACACCGATCTGCAAGCCCGAGAAGATCTCCCCCGATGCGGCCGGTAGCTTGACGTGCAGCAACATGTACAGGCGCGATGCCGAGAACGCGCGGCAGGCGTCTAACAATTCCGGGTCCGTGCGTTTGATCCCATTGATCGTGTTGACGAACAGAGGGAAAAAGCAGACTAGCGCGACGAGCACGACCTTCGACGCCATGCCAAAGCCAAACCACACCAGAATGATCGGGCCCAGCGCCACCTTTGGCATCGCTTGAATACCGATGAACAAGGGATAGAGAAACCGTTCAAACGTACGCGATTCCGCCAGCAATGCCCCCATCACGATAGCCAGGCTGCAGCCTATTGCGTAGCCGCTGAGCGTTTCGGACAGGGTGGCCCAGATGTGTGGCCACAGTGAGCCGGTGGCAAAGCCTTGATAAAGGGCAGAGAACACCGCCGAGGGAGGCGGCAGAAGATAGTCGGGAATGGCAAACAGCTGGATCGCGAAATGCCACACCAACACCAGCACCGACAGGCTGATCAACGGGTAGACAAGCGCGGTGATATCAAAACGTTTATTCATGAGTGAAATGGCGGCGCAGATGATGGCAGGCCGCGGTGAAGTCCGCGTCGTTCAGCGTTTCCAGGGTACGAGGACGCGGCAGGTCTGGGCGATAGTCCTCGATGATGCGACCCGGGCGGGGCGACATCACCAACACGCGATCGGCCAGAAAGACCGCTTCGGGAATGCTATGCGTGATGAAGAGAACGGACTTTTTCTGCGTGCTCCAAATACGTTGCAACTCCAGGGTGAGAGCTTCACGGCTCAGTGCATCGAGGGCGGCGAAGGGTTCGTCCATCAAGAGCAAGTCGGGATCGGGTAGCAGCATGCGGGCAATCCCAACACGTTGCTGCATCCCGCCCGACAGTTCATAGGGATAGTTCTTGGCAAAGCCTTCGAGTCCGACCAGCTCGAGCAGGGCGCGCGCGCGTTCTCGCGCGGGGCCTGTTGGAAGCTTTAACGTCGTCGCCGGCAGCAAGACATTGTCCAGCACCGTTTTCCAGGGCAAAAGGTTGGGCTTTTGAAACACAACACCGGTGCGGCGGCTCGGGCGGGTGATGCGTTCGCCGCCCAGATCGATCGTGCCCGACGTCGCCGGCAGCAAACCCGCTGCGAGCTTGAGCATGGTGGACTTGCCGCAGCCGGAAGGCCCGAGCACGGCGACGAACTCGCCGTCTTCAATCTTCAAATCAATATCGCGCAATGCCTCGATCACGCCACTACGGGTGGGGTAGGTCAACCCCACGCCTTGCAGGTTCAAACTGGCGCTCATTACTGTCCCTTGTTGCCGCTTGCTTCGTGGCGAGCTTGCCGCGCCTGGGCGAGGAATTCATGCACGCGGGCCCACGAGACACGGTTGGCCGTGGCGTTAGCCGCGGCGGTTCCCCCGCCACTTAATACGACCTTGCCTACCGGGTGCGGTTTGGCGATCAGCGTGGCCGGCAGGTTCGGTACGCCGATGGCGTGGCCCGCACCCTCGCAACGCACATGTTCGACCGGCCAGGCATGCTGGTGCTCGCGCAAGGTCTGCTCGATTTGCTCGCTATACCAGCTGGACGGCCAGAATCCATCATCCGTGCCCGAGATCAGCATGACCGGGCCGCGGATCTGCTCAACCGGAATGCGCGCGGCGGCCACGGCGGCGGCGTTGCGCATGGGCGTATGGAAAGCAGGCTCCTGACGTACCGGGCGACCATCTTCCGGCCGCTGATCAAAAGCGCTCCAGTCCACATCGGGATTGTTCTGCCAGACGTTGGGCAAGGGCTTGCCTTGCCATGTCCAGACGGAGGAGTCCGGCGCTTGACCGGCAAAGCCCGCGCGCAGCGTGCCGTGTATAACCGAGCTGGGCACATAAGCGATGGTGGCGCTGATTTTTTCGGGAAAGCGCGAAGCAAGCAATAACGATAGTTCACCACCGCGCGATTGACCCGTGATGGCAACGAAGCCATCGGCGGGTTTCAACTCCCGGTGCACCCAATCGAGCGCGCGTTCGAAATATTCCAGCGGCATATCGCCGATAGTGTCCGGCAGCCCCGGGGCTTTGAAATAGCCCAGCGCCAGCGCTTGATAGCCCCGAGCGGCATACAGTGCCGCGCGTTGGCGTGGAATCCCGCCGCCGGAGCCATTCATCACGATGATGGCAGGGTGCGGGCCCGGCGTGGCCGGCGTGAACAAGGTTCCCACGATCTGCGCTTCGGCGATCTCGCGGCGCGTCACGCCATCGACGATAAAGCGTTGGATGAATTGCGTCTGTGCCTTTTCACCGCGATCATTGCTGGCCGACAGCTGTATCGTCAGCGCGTTGGTTTCCTCGGAGAGTTCCAGTTCGGTGGGCAGCGACTGGCGACGCATTGCCCACACGGTAGCCATCGCGTCCGGGGTGTCCCAGTCGCCTTGTTGCGGCGCCTGAATATCCAGATCGACAATGCCAGTCTCGTCGAGGACAAACTGAGCGGTGCTGTGCCATGTACTGCCATCGGGATGCGACAACGTCGCAACGAGCGTCACAGGGCCCGCGGTAAATCCGCTCAGGCGCACGCTGCGGCGGACGTCAACTGCGGCATCGACGGGGGTGACCTCAATGTTCGGCTGACTCATTTAGCACTCCGGGCCTTTTCGCGCACGGCGTTGGCGTCGAAATTGTTGATCTGCTCGATCAGCGAATTGGAGAAAATGTCTTCGACGGGCACATTGGCCGAAGGGTACTCACCGGCATCGGCCATTGCCTGAATGCCCGCCTTGATCGAGGTCAAATCGTATTGGCCCGGTACGCGCGGCGTGCCATCACGCTTGTTCAGCACCCGGTCCAGACGGCGCGACAGCAGGGTTGCGGCATCGGCCAGTGCCTTTTCCGGCGCGACATCGGCGGGTTTGGCCTGCGGGTTGGCGCGCCAGAAGGCTTGCACGCAATATTCCGGGTTCGCCTGGCAGGCGATCTGAGCCTTGGTGTAGGCCCGGCCAAAGCGGGCCAGCAAATCCGGGTTGTCGCGGAAGTTGTCGACGTGCGTGATAAAGCCGTTGCCGGCCGTCTCGCTGAAGACCTCGGGATACGCGACGCGGCGGATCTTGGTGCCCGACATTTCGAGCATATCGTTCCAGCTGCTGTTGAAGTTCAGCGCATCGACGCGGCCAGCCTTGAGGGCTTGAAAACCGGCTGCCAGGGCGCCCACAGCCACATAGTCCACGTCTTTACCGGGGGTCAGTCCCGCCGTGCGCAGCGCGGCGCGGCCACCCGGGATGGTGCCCCAGGTCAGGGCGCCCACGCCGATCTGTTTGTTTTTCAGATCGGTGATGGTCTTGATCGGCGATTCCTCCAAGACGGCGAATTCCATGGTGTTGGTGGGCACGCCGTTATAGAAGTAGCGCAGCGGCAGCACGTCCTTGCCGCTGAAATAGCTGGAGATTACGGGTTCCGAGGTCGGATAGCCGATGGTCACGCGTTTGCTGGCGACTTGTGGCAGCAACGCGCCCGCGCCTTGAAACACGATCGTTTTCACGCTCAGATTTTCGTCTTTGAAGAATCCGAGCTCTTCGGCCGCCGCGTAGGGTGCGCCGTCATGCACGGCCGGTGGGATGGCCAGGGCGACCGTAACTTCGTCCAGGGCGTGCGCGGCCGTCAAGGGGGCGAGCGCGGCCAGCGCGGAGGTCAGAGTAAGCAGCGTAAAGCGCATGATGATTCCTTCTCAGTCCTGTGAGTAGGGTGCGAGGCTGTTGTGAATGGACGCCTCGCACCAATTTTTAACTTTTGCTCTGTGCTTCTTGGGCCAGCCGACGCGCGGCGTCGGCTAACAGTTGATGGCGATCGATTTTGTTGGTGGATGCCAGTGGCAGAGCATCGACGAACCAAACGCGCCGCGGATGTTGATATGCGGGCGCATTGGCCAGTGCGTGCTGTTTGATTTCTTCTGCATCGACTTGATGTCCGGAGCGCACGACCACGAACGCCACCGGCTTGGTTCCTTTGATGTCGTCATCGACCGGGACCACCGCCGCTTGCTGAATCGCGGGATGTTGCTCCAGCATCTTCTCCACTTCACCGGGGTAGATGTTTTCGCCGCCGCTGACGAACATATCGTCGCGCCGGCCGACGAAGGTGTAAAAGCCATTGGTATCGCGACGGAATACGTCGCCAGTGATGTAGTGCCCGTCTTCGGTAAAGGGCGCGGCCAGATCCGGCCGTTGGTGATAGCCTTGCATCAGTCCGGGGCTGCGTACAGCCAGGATGCCTTGATCGGGGCCGTCTTGCGGGCCGGGGATGAGTTTGACGCTGACCAGCGGATGCGGATAACCGACCGACATGGTGGGCGCCGGCAGACCGTCCGGGTGCGGGCCGAACACAACGGGTCCGCCTTCGGTGGTGCCATACGCGTTGATGACACGTGCGGCGGGGAAGATCTGATGGATCTGCTTGAGCAGGCTCGCGCTCACGGGGGCAGAGCCCATGCGGATCACTTTGACTGACGACAAGTCCGTACGCGAAAGCAGTTCGCGTTCGCGCAGCATCATCGCGATCATCGGCGGTACGGCGGTCAGCCAGGTGCAGCGATACGTACCAATGGCATCGATGTAGGCGGCCGCTGTGAATTGCGGCAGCAGCACTGTGGTGGCGTGGCTGGCCAGGGATAGAAAGGCCAGCGCAAGCGCATTCATGTGATAGAGCGGCGCGGCAATCAGCGCGCGTTCCGCATTGAGCGGCGTGGCTTGCACGCGCGTCTGCACGGTCCACCACTGTCCTGCGTGCGACAAACGCACGCCTTTGGGCTTGCCGGTCGAGCCGGAGGTGTACAGAAATAGGGCAGTATCGTCGGCGCTGGGCGCATACGACGGGGCGCTGCCTTCGGCACGCCAGACATCAAACGCTGCCGTATCGAGCGCCAGGCTGGGAATGCCAGCCGGCACCGCGCCGGCACGTGCCATGTCATGCAGTACCAAGCGCGCACCCGAGTCTTTCAACACATACTCGATGGTGGGGGGCGGAAATTTGTAGTTCACCGGCACGGCAATCAACCCCGCGCGCATGATGCCCAGCACGGTGGCGATATACGGCACGGAGTTGGCCGCCAGCACGGCGATGCGATCACCGGGCTGATAACCCTGTTGCCGCAGCGCCTGGGCCACACCGCGAGCCATGTCGTCCACATCGGCGTAGGTGTAGGTGCGCGGCACAGCCGCGGCGCCCACGCGCCCATCTAGCCCAATGAGGGCGATTTGTTGCGGGTCGGCTTGCGGATCGATCAGATCGCCCAGATTTTTCAGAGTTGTCATGATGCGGGACTGCGTGACAGTGAACCGGAATGAAGAGCTTGCCTGAAGCGGCGCGTCCCCCGCGCGAGCAGGGGACACAGGTGCTTTATGCCTTGGGTTTCGGCGTGGAGTAAGCGCCGCGGCCGCTGGCCAACAGCTTGCCTTCCGAGTCATACACGTAGGCTTCGGCGATGGAGATGGAGCCAGCCTTGATGACTTTGCCCTTGGCACGCAGATCACCGCGCATGGCGGGGCGGTGGTAGTCCACGCGCAGGTCGATGGTGGGCACACCACGACCCGTTTGCGATACCAGTGCCCAGTCGGCGGTCAGGTCAACCAATGCGGCCAGGATGCCGCCATGGGTGTAGCCGCCTTCGGGGTTCACGACCCATTCTTCACGCCATTTGGCCGACAGCTCGATTTCGCCTTCGCCGACCGACAGGACTTCGATGCCCAGCCATTGGTGATAGGGGCCGCGACGCAGGCGCGCCTGGACGTCTTCTTTGCTGGGGAGAGTGTTTTCGCTCATGTTGCTTCTCAAAAATAGTTTGGACGATACGAACGCCGTGTCAGCTCAGGGGGTGACAATGACCTTGCCCAGCACTTCGCGGTCGCGGATCAGCGCGAGACCTTCGGCGGCTTGCTCCAGCGGCACGACGCGGTCGATGACGGGCTTGACGCTGCCATCGGCAACCATATCCAGCAGTGCCTTCAGGTTGTCGTCGTAGAAGCTGTTCGAACCCTTGATGTTGATCTCGAAGCTCCACACATAGCGCAGATCTTCCTTCGGATCGTGGCCGGCCGTCGCGCCGCAAACGAGCAGCGTACCGCCGCGCTTAATGCACTTGAGCGAAGGCACCCAGGTGTCGCCACCGGTAAAGTTGATCACCACGTCCACACCGCCTTCGTCGGTGCGACGTTGCGGTTTGCCGTATTGCGCGATGGCCCACTTGGAGAAGTCGGTTTCGCGGTAGTTGATGACGTGGTCGGCGCCCACTTTGCGCAGCTGCTCGCCCTTGGCGTCGCTGCCTGCGCAAGCGATGACTTCGGCGCCCAGCAACTTGGCCAGTATGACGCAGGCAGTACCCACGCCGCCGCTGGCGCCCAGGATCAGCACGCGGTCGCCGGCCTTGACGGTGTTGTGCGTGATCAGCATGCGGTGCGCGGTACCGTAGGCCACCGGCAAGGCGGCTGCGTCTTCGTAGCTGACGGCGTCCGGCAGGGCGATAAGCTGAGGTGCGGACACCAGGCAATATTGCGCCATGCCGCCGTCGAGCATTTCGCCCATCAGGCCCTTGGAGCGGTTCAGCGGGTTGACCAGCACGCGGTCGCCGACTTTCCAGCCTTCGACGCCCGCTCCGACCTCGACGATCTCGCCGGCCATGTCCAGACCGATCACCACGGGCAGCGGCACTTTGATGCCGGGCATGCCGCGCACGGTGAACACGTCGTGATAGTTAAAGGAGGACGCACCCACACGAATCACCACGTGGCCTTCCGTCGCCGTGGGCACGGGTTTGTCGGTGACGACATGCAATTTGTCCAGGTCACCGTGTTCGCTCAATAGCAGGGCTTTCATCGTTTTGCTCATGGTTACTCTCTCTTCGGTAGTCGTTATTGAATGGACTTGGATTTTTCGTACGGGCCGGTGACAAACAGGTCAGCCGGCAGCTCGCCCTTGATCATGCCGCTGGCCTTAAAGACTTCGTGCTCGCGCTTGAGCGTGTCGATATCGGCTGGCTCGAAAGCCACGCGGTTCATCTGCGACCATTGCCCGGCATAGACGCGCGCGTCCGCCTCCGGCAGGTTGGCCGATTTCTGCAGAATCGTTGCGACTTCATCGCGATTTTTATCGCCCCAGGCCAGCGTGTTGCGCAGACCCGCCAGAACGCGGGCGACGACCTCGGGGTGCTTTTCCAAGAACTCGCTGCGCACGGTGCCGATACCGATATAGGGCACCGAGTCCGTCTTGGTCAGCTTTTTCCATTCGTCGGCGAATGATCCGAGTGGCGTGACCTTCAGGTCTTTGAGTTGGGCAATGGTGACAGAGCGCAAAGCAGAAGCGTCGACCTGTTTTTGCGCCAGAAACTGCGCCAGACGAGCTTCATTGCCACCCACCAACGAGAAGTCGTTGGCTTTAATGCCGTAGTTGCCATCGAGCACTGCGCCAGCGATCACGGCCACTGAGCTGCCTGCGGGCGACATGCCGACTTTTTTGCCTCGCAGTTGTTCCAGCGAGGTGATGGGGGAGCCTTCGGGCACGACGAATTGCACATCGGCGGGCTGCGTGGCGGCAACCACCTTGACGGGCACGCCTTCCGCGGCGCTGCTAAAGACCCCTGCGGCGGGCGCGCCAAACGCGAAGTCAATCGAGTTCGAGGCCAGCGCGCGCAGCGGTGCATTCACGTCCGGAAAGCGCACGAACTCGACATCGAGGTCCTGGTTTTTCAGAAAGTCAGTGGCTTCCAGCACCGAGCCATAGCCCAGGCTCACGCCGCTGCTCCAATAACCAATACGCACCTTGTCGGCGGCGAACGCCGACGCACTGGTCAGCAAGGCCGCCGCAGCGAGCCCGGCCGAAAGCAATTTTTTTCCGTTCATGTCGAACTCCTTGATTTAGAGCGGTTTCCAGCGGAACAGGCGTCTTTCCAGAGGCTTTAATATGCCGCCTTCGAGCGCCAGCATGAGCAAGACCAGCATTAAGGTCCAGGCGAACACTTGGTCTGTCTGTACCAGATCGGCGGCCTGCCGCAGGCGATAACCGATGCCATCGGATGAGCCCAACGTTTCGGCCACCAACGATACGCGCCAGCCAAAGCCAAACGCCAGGCGCGCACCGGAAAAGAAATACGGCAAGATGGTGGGCAGATAGATCTTTCGTAGAATCTGCGTGCGCGTCATGCGGAAACTGCGCGCCAGATCGATGTGCTGTTTATCGACGTTCTTCGAGCCCTGCCATACGTTGGTCAAGATCAGCGGCATGGCCGTCATGAACACCACGAAGATCGTGGTCGCATTCGAGATACCGAACCAGATGATGGCGAACACGGCCCAGATGGCCGACGATACGGTATTGGTGACCGACAGGAGCGGTTCGAAAAAGCTGGCTAGCGTACGATTCGACCCGAGCAACAGCCCCAACGGCGTACCTACGACCGTGGCCAGCAGAAAGCCCATCACTACGCGATATAGCGTCATGCCCACATCATGGGCAAAGGTGGCGGTGCCGAACAAGGACTGCATCGCATGCCAGACTTTTAGCGGACCGGGCAACACGAACGCAGGCATACGCGAGGCAGCCAAGGCCCAGATGGCCACGAAGATCGCCGCCAGCGCGACACGTTGAGCCACGACGACCCAGATGGAACGTTGGGAGCCGTTGCTCATGGTGTGACCTGCAGACGGAGTTGACGGGTAAGCTCGGCGGTATCGCGGTCCGTCGGTACGCGCGGACGCGACAGGTCGACCTCAACGATCTGTTTGACGCGGCCGGGTCGCGGTTCGAGCAGCACAATGCGATCGGCCAATACGACAGCTTCTTCTACATCGTGCGTGACAAACAGGATCGTCGCGCCAGTTTCGCCCTGAATACGTAGCAGCTCCTGATGCATTTGGCTGCGGGTATGCGGGTCCAGTTTGGAAAACGGCTCGTCCATCAGCAAAATCGAAGGTTCCACGACCAGACTGCGTGCCAAGGCCACGCGGCTACGCATGCCGCCCGATAATTGATGCGGCCACGAGCGCGCGAATTCTCCCAACCCCACGACCTGCAATGCGCGTTCGGCGCGTGCATGACGTTCTTGTTTGGACAGATGCATGGCTTCCAGACCGAACTCGACGTTTTCTTTGACGGTGCGCCACGGCAGCAGGCGGTCTTCCTGGAACATGTAGGCGAGTTGATGCCATTGCTGAAACTGCGCCGCGGGCACGCCCTGGATCTCCAGCGTGCCGCTATCGAAGGTATCCAGCCCCGCCACGATGTTTAGCAGCGTGCTTTTGCCGCAGCCCGATGCGCCCAACAGCGCCACGACCTCACCGCGCCGCACATCGAAGGACACGTCCCGCAGCGCCTGCAAGCTGCCGTAGTATTTGTTCAGCGCCCGCACGTCCAGCACGGTGGGCGCATTGCTGCGCGCGCGGCTGTCAGACGTCAGGGCGTCGGGGCTCAACACATTCATCGCCAGTTCCCCGCACCCGTAAACGGGATAGCTGCACCGGTTTGCGCCAGGCTTGCATATAGCTTTTCCATCGTCATGCTTTGAAAGGTTTCGATGTGCCGGCGGGCGATGGTTTCGGCTCGCTTGGCGTCCTGTTCTTCGAACGCGTCAATCAACGCGTTGTGATCGTGCTTGATTTCGGGCTTGGTCTTTTGCACGCCAAATCCCAACGCTACCAGGCGCGACATTTCGTCCAGCAAGGATTCCAGCGTGCGATGCAGACGTTCATTGCCAGAGGCGGCCGAGATCGCCAGATGGAATGCTTTATTCGCATGCATGAACGACTGGATGTGTTCGCTCAACGGCAGCGCCGGGTCATGGTGGCGGCATGCGGCTTCCAGTTCGCGCAAATGCGCGGTGTCGACGCGGCCCACGGCCAATCGAGCCGCCAGCGGCTCGAGTTGCACGCGCAGCGTGAAAACTTCCTCGACGTCGCGCAGGGTGATCGGCGTGATCTGGTATCCCTTGCGAGGGCGCGATTGCATATAGCCTTCGTGGGCCAGTCGCACCAGTGCAACGCGCACGCTGGCTTTACGAATCCCGTAGCGCTGCATCAGCTCGGGCTCGGTCACGAACGCGCCGGGCGGCAGGCGGCAAGAAATAATGTCGCTGCGCAGGCGCGAGTATGCGTCGTCACCGAAGCTGATCGGGGCGTTTCCTTCTATTGCCGAGGCAGAGAGTGCAGTGGGAATGATCATGGAAGCCGCGTCTAAAAATGTTGTGTGAGCAGCTCACACAATGGTGTAAGTGCTGCCTACACAAAGCCATTCTAGGTGCCTACAAACTTGCCGTGAAACACTGATATGCGCTTTACATATAAGTAAAAGCTATATAGATGGTCATGCATAAGCGGCCCGGCGGATCTATCGAGGGGGCGGCTTCCCCGGCAGCCGGATCGCGGAGCCCCGTCGTCAGGCGTGGATCAGTCCTGTTTACAACCACTGGCGGGCTTAGCGCGAGCAGACATGAGGGCGTGTATAGCCCGCGTTATTGAGGGATTTGCCCGCAGCAGAGGTCCGTGCCGCCACGCTTGTAATGGGAGTTAACCCCCAATTTTCACTAGCCTGCAGGCTCTCTGGGCATGGCAAGACGGCCGGCCCGGAGAATCCAACGTGCCGGCGAGTGTCGGTTGTACTTACTAGAGAGAGTGCGTTATGACTTATTTACCTCTATTCCTGCGTTGCAAAGTTTCGCGCCTGGCTTGCGTTGTGGCGGCCGCCATCGCTGTGGCCACGCCTATCTCTGCACAGGCGGCGTCCCTGATTTCGGGGCCGCTGCTCGACAATGCGCGCCGCAACATCCTTGGCGTGCGCGGCAGCCTCGCGCAGGTGCCAGCGGACGAGTCCGCGCAGGGAACATACGTGCCGGAAGGGTACGCCGAGCGATGATGTAAGGCAGACCCGGCTCTCCGGTCTTTTGCTAGCAGGAACGGCGTGGACACGGAGGGCCCATCGTATGCATTTGGCCTCTAGCGCCGCGCAAACCGAAATTGCATTGGCGTTGGAATGGTTACAAACAGTCGTAACAGTGGGTCTCTCACTTGCTAGGATTTCGCGGTCTACTTCTGCTTAACCCGCGCGACGTTGGCGCTTCGGGAGTCACAGGGTAGATATCAGGCTGTTATTCGCGCATCTATCGCAGCCGCCTGATTTACTGAATCCCGCGAGTGGAGATCGTTATGAAAATACAAACAAACCTTCCCCGAATCACCGCCATTGCGCTTGCGGCCATGCTGGTCACGGGCTGCGCCACGCAACAAGGCACGAACACCGCGATTGGCACCGGTGTGGGCGCCGCGGCTGGCGCGGGTATTGGGGCGCTGATTGGACACGGCAAGGGAGCAGCCATCGGCGCGGGCCTCGGCGCCGTCGCGGGTGGTCTGGTTGGCTACAACTGGTCCGGCGTCAAGCAAGACGTCCAGCAATCCGGCGCGTCGTCCTTGGGGATTGATGTGGTGGAAATGCCCGATGGCAGCCTGAAGGTCAATATTCCGAGTAACGTCTCGTTCGACACGGACAAAGCCGTGCTGAAACCCGAGTTGCTGCCCGTACTCGATAGTGTCGCGCGTTCGCTCGCGCAGCATCCCGAATTGCGCACCAAGGTGGTGGGCCATACGGATAGCACCGGCTCGGAAGCACACAATCAGAAGCTTTCCGACAGCCGTGCGCGTAGTGTGACGACGTACTTGGCGAGCAAAGGTATCGCGCAAGACCGCATGACCATAGAGGGCCGCGCCGCGCGCGACCCGATCGCGGACAATTCGACAGCCGAGGGTCGGGCTCAGAACCGGCGCGTGGAAGTCTATCTGTACGCGGTGCAGTAAAGCGGATTCGGCTGACTCGACGTCGGCCGTACACTTCTACGCGATGATGTGCGTCGCGCGCCAACCTGAGGGTCGGCGGGCGACGCACATCATCGCGTTATCGGTCAGCCGCGTACGTAGTACAGGCGCATGGCCTGCTGACGGTCGGAGGGGTCCACCACCTGGATGCGTACGGCGTTCGGCGTAAAGCCCTCTGGCATTTCCGCCGTGCCTTGCGCGACCTGGTAGCGCCCCAAGGTCACCTCGATCGGGTCGAGTTCCACGGTGCCCGAGCGCCCATTGCGGTAAGTGCCTTGCACCGCCAGTTTCAAGCTGCCCTTGAATTCATTGCCCTTACTGTCTTTCATCAGCAGGACTTGATAGCTCAGCTTGCCCGGCGCGCGGCTAAACGATCCGGCGCGTACCCCGATGTCAGTGCCGCGGGGGTCTGGCGGGATCAGGTTCTGGAAAATGGCCAGCGCTTGCTCGGCTCGCTGCAGACGCGTCCGCGCCTCATTCAGCTCGGTGGTGGCTTTGTCGCGCGTGGACTCGATGGCGTCGCGCTGTGCGGTCGCTTCGCTCAATTGCGTCTGCAAACGCTGCCGGTCCACATTGGCGGCGTTCAGTTCAGATTGCAATTGCTCGGATTGTTCCGCCGTCAGGCGGGTCGGGCCGTAATTGGCCTGCAGGAAGAGCACGCCGCCCGCGCCCAGGCCCATTCCCACCAACAGCACGCCCAGCCAGCGCGGCATGCGTCGCTGGCGCTTGCCCGGTTGGTAGACCGATGGTTTGAATACAGCTCGTTGTGAGCGTCCGAACATCCCCATTCTGAAAAACCTTGTGTGCGTGAGTAACCGGCCAGGTGCCGATTCAAAACCCTAGAGGATAACGGTTGTAGCGCGAGACGGGCATTTTAGACAAATCTAGTTGCGACTTCACCCCGCCGCGCGCAGTCTCGCATCAAGCACGTCGAGGCGCTCGGGCGTGCCCACATCCGTCCAGCCGCCAACGTGATGGCTGCCCAATACGCCGGGTCGGGCCATCGCGGCACGCAGGATGGGCGCCAGGCGCTCGCGCGCCCCGGCGGGAATCGCGGTAAACAGCCCGGGCCGATACACCCCAATGCCCGCAAAGGTCAGGCGCGGCAATCGCGACTTCGCATCAGGCAGCCCGGCGACGTCTGCGGATGCTTGTTCTGCTTGGACCCAGCCATTGGGCGCCAGATAGAAATCGCCCTGCGGATGGTGTTCGGGATTGTCCACGAGCAGCAGCCATGCGTCCGCGTGTGACCGGTCCATCGCCTCTCGCTGCGCGAGGGCATGGGCGGGGTCCCAATCGCACCAGATGTCGCCGTTGACCACCAGGAATGCTTCCTTGCCCAGTAATGGTAAGGCCTGCGCGATGCCGCCGGCCGTCTCCAAGCCGCCGGCGGGCTCGGGCGAGTATTGAATGCTCACGCCAAACCGGCTGCCATCACCCAGCTGCGCGGGCAGCTGCTCGCCCAGCCAGGCGTGATTGATCACAATGTTCCGGAATCCGGCGGCGGCCAGCCGTTCCAGATGCCAGACGATGAGCGGCTTGCCGGCCACCGGTAACAGGGGTTTGGGCGTATGGTCGGTGAGCGGGCGCATGCGCTCGCCGCGTCCGGCCGCCAGGATCATGGCGCGCATCAGAACGTATACCCCACTTTGACTTCGCGATTGTCGATCCGGTCTAAGAGTCGCAAAAGCGGTGCAAAGACGCCATAGCGCTGCGCGACCTGACGCACATAAGCGTTCACACGCGGGATATGGTTCAGATATGAGGACTTGCCATCGCGATGATGCAGGCGCGCGAATACGCCTAAGATGCGCAGGTTGCGTTGCAGGCTCATCCATTCATAGGCCTGGTGAAAGGCGGCGAAATCACTGTCTACGGGCAGGCCGGCGGCGCGCGCCATGTCCCAATAGCGCGCGGCCCAATCCAGCTGCTGCGGCTCCTCCCATGTCGTGCGGGCATCCATCACGAGCGACGCCAGGTCGTAGGTGATGGGGCCGGCCAGCGCGTCCTGGTAGTCCAGTACACCTGGATTCGGCCCATACGCGGGGTCGTCGCACACCATCAGGTTCGGGGAATGAAAATCGCGGTGCACCAGAACGGGTTGGTCCGTGACGCAGGTCTTAGAAAGCAAGTCGAATATCCGTGCCAGCGCCGCCGAGGTCTTGTCATCCAGCTCCAGGCCATGATGCTTGCCGACATACCACTCAGGGAACAGCGTCAGCTCGGCGGACAGGCGGGCGCTGTCATACGCCGGCAGGCCGTCGATTCGCGCCTGCTGCATGCGCACAAGCGCGGCCAGCGCCTCGCGGTAGAGGGTTTGCAGCTGGGCATCCGGCAAGCCGTCTTGGATGCGCTGGTAATACGTGTCGCGGCCCAGGTCGGACAATAACAGCAGGCCTTGCCCGGCGTCTTGCGCCAAGACTTGGGGCACGTTCAGCCCGGTTTCGCGCAGCAGGTCGCCCACGTGCAAGAACGGACGCACGTCCTCGTGCGGGGGCGGCGCATCCATGACGATGACCGTACGGTCGCCCGCGCGCAGGCGGAAATAGCGGCGGAAACTGGCGTCACTGGACGCGGGTTGCAAGGTATCCAGGGCCAGCGCCAGCTCGGCGGGCAGGGATTGGAGCCAAGTACGAACCTGGTTCAGGCGGGAGTCGTGATCGGTGCTCAAGAGGGCCGTCTCTCAGTGCGGTAGAGTTTCTGTTTCAATGCCGACGCGAGCCTTCGGTAGGTTCGCGTCCGCCTTCTCTATAATACCGGGTCGTTCCCCCTGGCAGGCATGATCGCGTGCGTGTCGTGGCCGGGCCCTGTTCGCCGTTGATGACGGTCTCATCGCGGTGGGCGTTTTCGTCGAAAGGTATGCGTTTACGGTGCGTATGGTCCGGTGGTTGATCCTCTCTGCTGTCACCCTGGCGGGGGCCGTGCATGCCCAGGGTACCGTGTCGTCTTCCGGCACCACCCCTGGGACGGCGGCGACGCAAGGCTCGCTGCAGTTGCGCAGCTCGACGGGGTTGAGGGTACGCAACGTGCCCCAGGACGATGCGGCGTCGTACCTGCAGGCCGATCAGATCCAGGGTGATCCCGATTCCAATCTCACGTTGAGCGGCGCGGCCGAGGTGCGTCGTATCGATGGCGTGGTCAAGGGCGAGCGGATCGACTATCGCAGCGATACCGGGCAGACCGATTTGCAGGGCAATGTGCGCATGATGCGCGACGGGACGCTGATTACCGGGCCGTCCGCGCAATACAACATCGATACGGATAGCGGCGAAATCGAGTCGCCGAATTTCTGGATCGGCGCCAGTGGCGGCTCGGCGCGCGCGGATCGTGCAGAGATCTTCAGCCGATCGCAGCTGCGTCTGACACAGGTGCGATATACCGGCTGCCCTTGTCCGGAACCCTCCTGGTATATCGATGCGGACCGGGTGGATCTGGACTTCGACGAGAACGAAGGCGTCGCGCGTAACGGCGTGCTGTATTTCAAGGGCGTGCCGTTGTTGGCGTCGCCTTATCTGACGTTCCCGGTCAAAAAAGAACGTAAGTCTGGCTTTTTGATCCCGACGTATGGGGTCAGCAGCAAAAGTGGTTTGGATCTGTCGGTCCCTTACTACTTCAACCTTGCTCCGAACTACGACGCGACCTTGCAGCCGCGCTACCTGAGCAAGCGTGGCATGCAGCTCGGTGGCGAGTTCCGTTATCTGGGCGAGAGTTATTCCGGTAGCCTGCTCGGTACCTATCTGGGCGACGATTGGGAGACCGGCGAGAAACGCTGGCTATTCCGTTCGCGTCACCAGCAGACGCTGGGTGGCGGCTTCTACGCGGACTGGGATTACGCCCGGGTGTCCGACGACAATTACTTCCGCGATTTTTCGTCGATGGGGCTCAACGATGCGTCGACCACGTATCTGCCTCAACGCGGCCTCGTCGGCTGGGGCAACAAATACTGGCAGGCCACCGCGCAAGTCTATAAGTATCAGACGCTGCAGGATCCGGATGCGCCGGTCACGCCGCCGTATAACAAGATGCCCGAATTGACCTTAAAGGGCGCGCGCTACGATCTGAACAATCTGGAGTTGGAGTGGACATCTTCGGCTGTGCGCTTTCAGCGCCCCGTTTACAAGGGAGACCGGGTGGGTCAGGATGGCGATCGCTTGCAGTCATATCTGACGGCGGCGATGCCTATTCGCCGTGCGGGCTGGTACGTCGTGCCCAAGGTCGGCTTCCATTACACGCAGTACAACACTGACTGGTACGACGTGCAGAACCGGTCGCGCGATATGTCGCGCGCCCTGCCCATCATGTCGGTGGATGCCGGGATGGTGTTCGAGCGCGATACCAAGCTGTTCGGCAATGATTCCATCCAGACTCTGGAGCCGCGTCTGTACTACCTGCGCGTGCCGTATCGCGACCAGAGCAAACTGCCGGTTTATGACACCACGCTGGCGGATTTCAGCTTTGAACAAGCGTTCTCGGAAAACATCTATGTGGGCGGCTGGGATCGTATCGCGAATGCGAACCAGCTGACGGCCGCGTTGACGACGCGATGGCTGGATGCGGATACCGGGTTCGAGCGCATCTCGCTGTCTGGCGGGCAGCGGCTTTATTTCGAAGACCAGCGCGTGACCTTGCCGGACGAAACGCCGCGCAAGGATCGTAACGTCCGGTCCGATTTTCTGGTTGCCGCCAGCGCCGCGTTGACCGACACGCTGAGCACCGAGGTGGCCGCGCAATACGACCCGTACGACAACAATTGGTCGCGCGGGCTTGTCAGTGCGCGCTGGCGTCCTCAGCGCCTGACGTCGGTCGCGCTGTCGTATCGTTATCAACGTGATCCCTCGCCGGTGGGTGCGCTCTATCAGCCGCGCGGACAAAACCAAATCAGTCTCGCGTTTCAGTGGCCGTTCACGGATCGTCTCTATGGCGTGGGCCGGATCGATTATTCCTTGCGCTCCGTGCCTCAATCGACGATCGCGGATTCGACCAATGAGTCCCCGCGTGTGACCCAGGCCATCGCGGGACTTGAGTACAAAGGCGATTGCTGCTGGACGGGCCGTGTGGTATTTCAGCGCTATGCCGTCTCGGCGACCGAGTCGAACTCCACGGTGTTCTTCCAGTTGGAACTAAGTGGGCTGGGATCGCTCGGAACGAATCCGATGGACCTGTTGAACAAGAGCATCCCTGGCTATCAGGCTGTGTCGCCACAGCCCGCACAGGGATCGAAATTTGAAAGGTATGAATAATGCGTCGCTTGCATACTATGCGCCGGCTCTCCGGTAATCTGCTGGTTCTGACGGCGTGCGCGGTTGCGTCTGCGGCTTATGCCCAGCCACGCGCGACACCGGCCAAGACCGGCGCCGCCGCACAGCCTGCCGCCAAGGGCGAACAGATGGTCGATGGCATCGCGGCGGTAGTCAACAAGGACGTCATCACGCTGCGAGAAGTCGACGCGGCCGCCAAAAGCGCCATGGCGGAGCTCAAACAGCGGGGCATCCAAGTGCCGCCGCAGGATATTCTGCGCCGCCAGGTGCTGCAGAACTTGATTCTCGAGCGCGTGCAGTCGCAAGAGGCAGACCGACTTGGCATCCGCATCAACGATGCGCAAGTGGATCAGGCGATTGAATCGATCGCCGCGCGCAACCGCATCACGGTGCCGGCCATGCGCGCTGAAATCGAAAAAGGCGGTGTCAGTTGGGCGGAATATCGCAAATCTCTGGCTGGTGATTTGCGCCTGAATCGCTTGCGTCAGCGCGCGGTCGATTCCAATATCGTGATCAGCGATGCCGAGATCGATGCGTTCCTGCGCGATCAGCAGAATAATCCTGCCGCTCGTGCTGGCGGTAACGTCATGCAAGGTCAGCCGGCCGCGCGGCCTCAAGCTCAGACTCAGGCGGGGCCCGAGCAGATCGCGCTGGGTCAAATCCTCGTGCGTGTGCCCGAGGGTTCGAGCCCCGAGCAGGTGGCCGCGCTGCGTAAAAAGGCCGAAGGCCTCTTGCAACGCCTGAAACAAGGCGCGGATTTCGCGAGTTTGGCGGCCGAGGCTTCTGACGGACCTGAGGCTCTGCAGGGTGGCGTGATGGGCGCGCGGCCGATCGATGGCTGGCCCGATCTGTTTGTGCAGGCCGTGTCGTCGTTGCAGCCCGGTCAGGTCAGTGAGGTGATTCAGAGCGGCAACGGTTTTCACATTCTCGCCGTGCTCGACCGTACCGGTGGCAGATCGGCACCCGCGCAGCCGGCGGCCCCGCAGCAGGCGCCGATGATGCAGCAGCCGGGCGCGGGCATGCCTGCCCAGCAGGGGCCGGTGCAGGTGACGCAGACGCGCGCGCGCCATATCCTGATCAAGACTTCCGCCGTGATGAGCGACGATCAGGCCCGTCAGCGCTTGCAGCAGATTCGCCAGCGTGTCGTCAATGGCGGTGCGAAATTCGCTGACATGGCACGACAGTATTCCGAAGACAGTAGCGCACCGCAGGGCGGCGATCTAGGCTGGGTAAATCCGGGCGAAATGGTGCCCGCGTTCGAACAAGCCATGAATGCGTTGCCGGTCGGAGGCATCAGCGAGCCGGTGCTGTCACCCTTTGGCTGGCACCTGATCCAGGTCGAAGAGCGTCGCGAACACGATGTCAGCGATGAACTGCAGCGCATGCAGGCGCGTCAGATCTTGTTCGAGCGTCGCGCGGAGCCCGCGTTCGAAGACTGGCTCGAACAGCTGCGCAATGGTGCTTACATCGATAACCGTCTGGAGAAGCAGTCGGAAATCGAGCAGAACAACCGCTAAGCGTATCGAGTGCATTCATGAGCAAGCACCAGGCGCGCAAGCGTTTCGGACAACACTTTCTGACCGACGATAGCGTGATCGAAGGGATCGTGCGGGGCATTGCGCCCGCCGCCGATGATCACATCGTCGAGATCGGCCCGGGTTTGTCGGCGCTGACGCAGCCCTTGCTGCGCAGCCTCAAGCACCTGACCGTGGTCGAGATCGACCGCGATCTGGCGGCGCGGCTGCGTCGCCAACATCCCGCCGAGCGCCTGACCGTGATCGAGGCCGATGCCTTGACGGTGGATTTCGGGGCGCTGGGCGAGGGTCTGCGGGTGGTGGGCAATCTGCCCTACAACATCTCCAGTCCGTTGCTATTCCATCTGATGGGCGCGGCCGATACCGTGCGCGATCAGCATTTCATGCTCCAGCGTGAGGTGATCGATCGCATGGTGGCGCAGCCGGGAACCGCCGACTATGGCCGGCTGTCGGTCATGCTGCAGTCGCGCTACCGCATGGAGAAGCTGTTCGACGTGCCGCCGGAAGCCTTCGATCCACCGCCGCGCGTGGTGTCGGCGGTCGTGCGTATGGTGCCATTGCCCGCTGACCGTCTGCGACCGGTCAGCGATTCGGCACTGGAGACTGTGGTTGCGCGCGCGTTCGCGCAGCGGCGCAAGATGCTGCGACGGGCCTTGGGCGATTGGGCCGCGCAGGTTCCCTGGGAAGTGCTGGATATCGCGCCTACCGCGCGAGCCGAGGAAGTCTCTGTCGAGAAGTTCATCGGCATGACCGATGCGTTGGTGGAAGCGGGAGTGGTTGCAGCGTAACGGTTGGGATCAGCCTCGTCGTGGACGATATTCAGCGGCCTATCACCCGCGATAGCCCGCCAGGCATTGACAGCCGGCTCGTGCCGGCCAGCCCTTTACAGCCTGCGCGTTTACAGCCTGCGTTTCCCAGCGGCCAGCCACAGCTGCATCACGTCGCGAGCACGATCGCATAAGTACTGGGCAGCGTTTTCGCAGGCGTGTTCCAGCGTCACGGGCCCGGGCGCCAGGCTGAACGCGGCCGTGATGCCGCCGGCATGCAGTTCCTCGTAACCCGCCCCTAACGAACCTGCCAGCGCGACCACCGGGACGCCTGCACGTTCGGCGATACGCGCTACACCGGCGGGCGTTTTGCCCCGCAAGGTCTGCGCATCCATGCGGCCTTCGCCGGTGAAGGCGAGCGCCGCGCCCGCCATGGCTTGCGCCAGATTTCCGAGTTCGGCCACTACCTCGACGCCGGGGCGAAAGCGCGCGTTTAGAAATGCATGCGCGGCAAACCCCAGACCGCCCGCCGCACCCGCGCCGGGCGCATCGCGCAGATCTCGCCCGAGGTCGCGCGCGCAGACATCGGCAAACCGCCGCAAGCTGTCGTCCAACAGTTTGACCTGCTCGGCTGTGGCGCCCTTCTGGGGGCCAAAAATCGCCGATGCACCTTGCGAGCCGCACAGCGGATTATCGACATCGGAGGCAATCTCGATCCGGGTTTGCGCCAACCGCGCATCCAGCTTCGACATATCCAGCCGGTCGAGGTTTGCCAGCGCGGCACCGCCGCAGGGCAGGGTGCTGCCATTGCTATCCAAGAAACGTACGCCTAATGCGGCAAGCAGGCCCGCGCCGCCATCATTTGTGCTCGAACCCCCCAAGCCCAGGATAATGCGCTGCGCCCCGGCATCGAGCGCCGCGAGGATGAGCTCCCCTACGCCACCGCTGCTGGCGCGCATGGGATCGCGTTTGTCGGGCGGTGTTTGCTCCAGACCCGCCGCCGCGGCCATTTCGATCACGGCCGTGGCGTCATCGAGCCAACCCCAGGAGGCTTCGATGGGTTCGCCCAACGCGCCGCGTACGCGGGTCGTGCGCCATTGGCCGCCGGTTGCCGCCAGCACCGCGGCTACCGTGCCTTCGCCACCGTCGGCCATCGGGATGCATATCGTCTCCGCATCCGGGTACGCTTGCTTGACACCCCGCGCGATGGCAGCGGCTGCGTCGGGGGCAGAGAGGCTTTCTTTAAACGAGTCGGGAGCGATGACGATTTTCACGTTGATCGTTGAGAGTCAGATAAAAGGAGTTGGGATCGCGCGCAGTCAATGAAACGCGTTAATAATACCCGCAGAGCCCGCCGGGTTTGTACGCCATATCTCATCAATCATGCGAGGGTGTCGTACCATAGGTCGTTCGTTGTCAATGTCAGAGAGGTGATTCATGTCAGTATTGCGTCGCACCAAAATTGTCGCCACGCTAGGGCCCGCGACGTCCACGCCCGAGCAGTTGGAAGCCCTGGTGCGTGCGGGCATCGACGTCGCGCGATTGAACTTCTCGCATGGCACGGCCGACGATCACCGCGAGCGCGCGCGCCTCGTGCGCGAAGCCGCCGAGAAGCAAGGTCGCTATGTCGCCATCATGGGTGACTTGCAAGGGCCAAAGATCCGTATCGCGCGCTTTACCGATAAGCAGATCGAGTTGCATGTCGGAGATAAGTTCGTGCTGTCGAATAGTCACCCCAAAGACCAGGGCACGAAAGAGATTGTCGGAATCGACTATCCCGAACTGGTGCAGGACTGCAAGCCTGGCGATGAGCTGTTGCTCGACGACGGCCGCGTGGTGCTGGTTGTGGATCGCATTGTCGATGATGCCGTGCATACGACGGTGACGGTCGGTGGCCCGTTATCGAACAACAAGGGTATTAATCGTCGTGGTGGGGGCTTGTCCGCGCCGAGCCTGACGGATAAGGACCGCGCCGATATTCTGGTGGCGGCCGAACTTGAATTGGAATATGTGGCCGTCTCGTTCCCGCGTTATGGCAGTGACATCGACGAAGCGCGCCAATTGCTGCGCGCCGCCGGCAGCGACGCGTGGATTGTCGCCAAGATTGAGCGCGCCGAAGCGGTCGTCGATGACGAAGCCCTGGACGCATTGATCCGCGCCAGCGATGGCGTCATGGTCGCGCGTGGCGACCTGGGGGTCGAAGTGGGCGACGCGGAACTGGTGGGCATCCAGAAACGCATCATTCAGCACGCGCGCACGCTGAACAAAGTGGTCATCACCGCCACGCAGATGATGGAATCGATGATCTCCAGTCCATTACCCACGCGTGCAGAGGTATCCGACGTTGCCAATGCGGTGCTGGATTACACCGACGCGGTCATGTTGTCCGCTGAAAGCGCATCGGGTAAATATCCCGTCGAAGCGGTGCAGGCGATGGCACGCGTGTGCCTGGGCGCGGAAAAGCATCCCACCAGCATGAAGTCGCATCATCGCCTGGGCGAAACGTTTACGCGCTGCGATGAGACGATCGCACTCGCGGCCATGTATGCGGCCAACCATTTCCCCGGTGTCAAAGCCATCATCGCCTTGACCGAAAGCGGCCATACGCCGCTCATTATGTCGCGCATCCGTTCGGCGGTGCCGATCTATTGCTATAGCCCGCATCACCACACGCAACATCGCGCGGCGATGTTCAGGGGGGTATATACGGTGCCGTTCGACCCATCGGCATATGACCCGTCGGAACTGAGCGACGCGGCGATCGGCGAACTGAAAAAACGTGGCCGTGTGCAGCCGGGCGACTGGGTGATCCTGACCAAGGGCGATTCCTACCGCGATAGCGGTGGGACCAACGGGATGAAAATCCTGGTTGTGGAATAAGGCGGGATTACGCGTTTCGCATAGCGTAATGACTGCGCATAGCCTTCGCGCAGTCTGGTTTCTCGCATCAACCGCGAACTCCGAACTTGGGCTGAACTGACACAACTATAAAGCCGGTGATGCGGTGCCTCCAGCGTCGAATTGGCGTGGCGGGACACCGCATTGTTAGCAAGATAAGTTCGCAAGCCCGTACAACATCAAGGTTGGAGTTAACGATGCATGAAATCTCTTTATGTCATTTGGAGCGTGCTTCGGGGGGGATCGACCGCATGTCCCTCGTTCTATTCGGTAGTTTTGGCGCCCCAATCGGCTATGTGCTCGGATCGCAGCTTCTGGGGGGCTGCTCGCCCGCGGGGGTGATTCAGCAAGTCTGCACAGGATGGGTCGTACCCACCATTGCCAGCTACGTCCCTGGCGTCCCGAGCAGCCTCATGTCCCCGGGGCACGCTGTCGCTGCCAGCGCACTGGCTGGCGCTTTGCATAGCGCCATCGATTTCGGCTTTTCAAGCGCGCCGGTGGTACATAACGACACCTCAGCCACCAACGCTCCCAGCATGTCGATTGTCAGGGCGTGAGCGCTACCGAAGACGGCGACTCGATTCGCCAACCTAACCATTAACCATTTGGAGAAACACGATGCAAACAATTTCTTTACACGACGCTTCGCGCGTCGGCGGTGGTATGGAAGAGGCATATTTGGCGATGTTAGGAGGTATAGGCGGCTTTCTCGGCCATACCACCGGCTCCATGATGCAAGGGAAGTGCGACTGGGGCGCGTTACCTGCAGCCGCTGTAGGTGCGGGTCTGGCGTTCGCAACGGCGCGCTTTAGTCCACATGGCCCTGCGTATACGCCTCCCGTGGCCGCCGCATTTGTCGGAACAATCTATGGACTGATGACAACCCTCGACGAACTCAGATTGGGCAACATCGCAGTGGAATTGCCACGATTGAGTTACGCGAAAAACCAATAACACACCGCGATCGACGCCAGTACGCCGGCGAGATCGGCCAACAACGCGCACCCCACTGCATGGCGCGCGCGCAGGATGCCGACCGACCCGAAGTACACGGCGAGCACGTAGAACGTCGTTTCGGTGCTGCCCTGCATGACGGAAGCCAGCAGCGCGGGAAAGCTGTCCACACCGAAATGGCTCATGGTCTCTAGCATCATGGCGCGTGCGGCGCTGCCGGAAAACGGCTTCACCAGGGCCGTCGGCAGCGCATCCACCCACCGTGTATCCCAGCCAATGGCGTGCGCGAGCCAACGGATGCCGTCCAGCGCGATATCGAGCGCGCCCGAGGCGCGCAGCACGCCTACCGCGCAGAGCATGGCCACGAGATAGGGCAGCAGACTCTTGGCCACATCGAAACCATCCTTCGCGCCCGCGATAAAGGTTTCGTAGACGGGGACACGCTTGTAGGCGCCGATAATCAGAAAGGCCAGCAGAATGCCGAACAGCATCAGGTTGCCCATCAAGGACGATAGCGTGGCGATGGCCACGGCAGACATCCCGGCCAGCATCGCCATGAACCCGCCCAGCAGCAGCGCGGCACCACCCAGCCAGGCTAACACCACGGGGTCGTAGAGTTTCAGGCGCTGGCATAGCGCGACAGACAGCAAGCCCGCGACCGTGGACGCGCTGGTGGCTAGCAAGATAGGCAGGAACACCATGGTGGGATCGGCAGCGCCCTGCTGCGCGCGAAACATAAACACCGTGATCGGCAATAGCGTCAGTGAAGATGCGTTCAACACCAGAAACAGGATTTGCGCGTTGCTGGCGGTTTCCGGGCTGGGGTTCAGCGTCTGCAATTCGCGCATCGCGCGCAACCCGATCGGCGTCGCGGCATTATCCAGGCCTAAACCGTTGGCGGCGAAATTCAGGGTAATCAGCCCAATGGCGGGATGGCCACGCGGGACCTCGGGCATCAGGCGCGCGAATAAAGGTCCCAGCAGCACCGCGAGTTTTTCCACGAGACCCGCGGCCTCGGCGATACGCAGAAAGCCTAGCCACAGTGTCAAGGTGCCAAACAGCAGCACCATGACCTCGACCGAGATGCGCGCCATGTCAAACAGGCTGCCGACGATCTGGCGGAACACTTCGGGATCACCGATATAGAGCCAGCGATGCAGCGCGGCGGCGGCGGCCGCGAGAAAAAATCCCAACCAGAGTTTATTGAGCATGACGAAGACGAAGACAGCGTTAACGTGCCGTGCATGGCGACGCTCATTGTCGCAGACTTGCCCCAACGCGCACCGATTTCTGTTCTGCCCGCCTGTAACTCGGGTGCGAGCCGGGCAGACGGTGCGTTTTGGCCGGATATAGGGGATTCATCCCATGTGCAGGGAGCGTCAATTCGGTATGCTTGATAGGGATACGCGGAGACTGTGAATAAAAGGTTGCATATGGACTTCAACGCATGGCGTCGTCGGCGCATTTCGGAGCCTGCCTTTCGCTGGGCGCGCAAGGCAATGCCAGGATTGTCGGACACGGAGCGCGAGGCCATCGACGCGGGCGATGTGTGGTGGGACGCCGATTTGTTCACCGGAGATCCGGACTGGAATAAATTGCTCGCCGTACCTCGCGCCACGCTGACGGAGGCCGAGCAGCAGTTTCTGGATGGGCCGGTCACGCAGCTGTGCGCGATGCTGGACGAGTGGGATATCACCTGGCGTCGCGGCGATCTGCCCGAGGCCGTGTGGCAGTTCCTGCGCGAACACCGCTTTTTCGGGATGATTATTCCGACCTCCTACGGCGGCCTGGGTTTTTCGCCGTATGCGCATTCGGAGATCGTGCGCCGGATTTCCGCGTATTCGGTCACGGCCGGCGTGACGGTGATGGTGCCTAACTCGCTCGGCCCAGGCGAGCTGCTGCTGCAGTTCGGCACGCCCGAACAGCGGGATTACTGGCTACCGCGTCTGGCCGACGGCACGGAGATCCCGTGTTTTGGCCTGACGAGCCCCGAGGCGGGTTCGGACGCGGCCTCCATGACGGATACCGGCGTGGTGTGCCGCCAGGTCGTCGATGGGCAAGAAGTGCTGGGGATTCGCCTCAATTGGCGCAAGCGCTATATCACGCTCGGTCCGATTGCCACCGTGCTCGGTCTGGCGTTCAAACTCCAGGACCCCGATGGTCTGCTAGGTGGCAAGACCGACATCGGGATCTCTGTCGCGTTGGTGCAGACCAATTCCGCTGGCGTCACGATCGGCCGTCGGCATTTGCCGTCTATGCAGGTATTTCAGAACGGCCCAACCGAAGGCAAAGACGTCTTTGTACCGTTGGATGCGCTGATCGGCGGGCCAGGCAAAGCCGGCCACGGCTGGCAAATGCTGATGAGCGCACTGGCGGCAGGGCGCGGGATCTCTTTGCCTTCGCTATCGGCCGCTGCCGCCGTCTATAGCGCCCATGTGACCGGCATGTATGCGCGGGTGCGTCAGCAGTTTGGCATCGCGGTCGGGCGCTTTGAAGGCGTGCAGGAAAAGCTGGGCCGACTGGCGGGTAATGCCTATATGGTCGAGGCGGCGCGCCGATTGACTTGCGCGGCGTTGAACCAGGGGCATAAACCCGCTGTGGTGTCAGCGATCATGAAGTATCACGCGACCGAGCGTATGCGCGAGTCGGTCAATGATGCGATGGACGTGCACGCCGGCAAGGCGGTGATAGACGGGCCATCGAATTATCTGGGGTCCTTGTATCGCGCGTTGCCCATAGCCATCACGGTAGAGGGCGCGAACATTCTGACGCGTTGCCTGATCATTTTCGGGCAGGGCGCCATCCGCGCGCATCCATATCTGATGCGCGAAATCCTGGCGTTGGGGGACAAGGATGAAGCGCGCGGTCTGCAGACCTTTCACGATGTGTTCTGGACGCATCTGACGCATAGCGTCAAGAACGGTTTTCGTGCCTGGGGGCGGGCATGGACCGGCGGGCTGCTGACTCGCGCGCCCTCTAGCGGCCCGATCGCGCGGCAGTATCGGCGGTTGAGCCGCTATGCGTCGGCGTTCGCGTTGGTGGCGGATGTCGCCATGGGTGTGTTGGGCGGTGCGCTCAAACGGCGCGAGATGCTGTCGGGGCGTCTGGGCGATATCCTGGCTGAGCTGTACCTATTGTCGGCGGTGCTCAAGCGATGGGAAGACGATGGTCGCTGTCAGGCGGACTTGCCCCTGGTGCAATGGTGCATGGACGACGGCTGCGCGCGCCTGGAGACCCGATTCGATCAGGTCCTGGCGAATCTGCCGCAACGTCCCCTGGCATGGGCGCTGCGCGCGATCGTCTTGCCGGTACGTTTGAACAGGGGCCCGAGCGATGCGTTGACGCGAGAGTGTGCCGAGCTGTTGTTGTCGCCATCGCCCACGCGTGCCCGTGTCGTGGCCGATCTGCAGCGGGGCCGGGGCGATGATGCGGTCGCACAACTCGAGCGCGCCTTCGCGTTGGTGCATGCGGTGCAACCGCTGCTCGACCGGTTAAAGCGCGAGGGCGTGCGGGATTGGCGGCTGGCGTATCAGGCGGGGGCGATTACTGATGAACAGGCTCGCGAAATCGAAGCCGCGCAAGACGCGGTCAGCCAGGTGGTCGCGGTGGATGACTTTATGCCGGGCGAGTTTGAACGCGACTCATAAGCCCGTCCCATGGGTGTGAGGGGCTAAGTGCTGGCGGCGGTCGCGCGCATCACCTGGGCTTGAGGCAGGGAGTCTTTAAGAGACACGGCCGTCTTTTTTAGCGCCGCGACAAAGAGTTGCGCTTGTCGCGATAGCGGCGTGTTATTCGGTAAAAGCAGCTGAGCCTTGACCGGCATGCGCGGTTCATAACGGACGGTGGCGACACCCTGATTGCGGCCGGTGAGCAAGTAGAAGGGATCAATGATCGCCACGCCAGCTCCCGATCTGGCCAGGGAGTACGCGACGGCGGTTAAGGTGACCTCCAGGGCGATTTTTCTTTTGACGCCGGCGATGCGGTAGCTTTCTTCGATCAAAGCGCCCAGCGGCAGATTCTTGTCAAACGATATGAGGGGATAGTCCACCAGGTCATGCGGGGTGATCACAGGCAGTTTGGCCAGCGGACAGTTTTCGGGCACGACACATACCAGCTCGGCTTCGCACAAATCGATGAGGCGTCCCTCGATCATGCGTCCATCCTGGCTCAGCGGTGACAGGACGATGCCAAAGTCCGCGCGCTCTTGGAACACGCTATCGGAAACGCTGACATTGTCCGTGGCGATGACCGATATCTGAATCTGCGGCCAGTCTTCGCGAAACCGAACACTGGTCGGGGCCAAGAGGTTTTCGGCAATCGTCGGGACGGTGGAGATGTGTATGGCCCCTTCGGTCAGCTCCCGCATATCCTCGACCTGTCGGTTGACGCGCGAGATGCCGTCGAAGATGCGGTTCAGCTCCCCCATGATCTCCATCGTTTCGCGGGTCGCCTGTAGTCGTCCGCGCTTGCGCACAAAAAAGGGAAATCCGGCGTGCAGCGCGCACTCTCGTAACAGCAGGCTGACGGCCGGTTGAGAAATGCCTAGCGCGGCGGCAGCTTCGGCCACACTGCCGTGGCGACTGACGGCGCGAATGACTTCCATCTGACGAACAGTCAAGTGCATTGTGTCTTCTCCGGGGTGCCGTCGTTATGTGAGCCGCGCGCGTGTCAGTCGGCTCGTGCTGCCGGTCGTCGAGACTGTCGCTACATCAGCGCGGCACTTATGCGACTTAAGTCTAGCTTATCTTTGAATTAGTCTGCTTAGATTGTTTTTGTACGGCCCGGCTTATACAGTCATTGCACTTAGCGGCGCCAATCAACACGACAGAACCGAGATCCTTCGGCGCCCACGCCACCAGAAATAAGAAGAGGAGCGCATGCATGAGGATAGTGTCGGTCGAGTCGTCAGTGGTGTCTTTGCCATTCGATATGGGCGGCCCCTATGCCCGGTTTGCCGGGAAGTTATGGGACCGATTGGAGATATTGCTGGTCCGGGTGGAGACAGAGGACGGGTTGGTCGGTTGGGGCGAGGCGTTTGGGCACGCCGCGATACCCGCCACGCGCGCGGCGTTGGACACCATCGTGGCGCCGCTGGTGATCGGCAAACATGCCGGGGACATCGCGGCGCTGACACGCAGCACGCTGCATAGCACCCACCTGCTGGGCCGCAATGGTTGTTATGTCTACGCCTGGTCGGGCATCGAGATTGCGTTGTGGGATTTGCTGGGCAAGCGGGCCGGACTGCCGGTGCATCGATTGCTGGGCAACGGCAGCCGCGCGCAGCTGGAGGCTTACTCCAGCTTGCTGGCTTACGGCGACGCCGATATTGCGGCGCGCAATACGCGGGCGGCCGCGGACCGGGGATTTCGCTACGTCAAACTGCATGAAACAACGCGCGAGGCGCTGTTGCGATCCCAAGAGGCCGTGCAGGGGCGTGACGTACAGATCATGATGGACGTCAATTGTGCGTGGGACGTGCCCGATGCGCTGGAGATGGCGCGCAGTATGCAGGGCGACAAGATGTATTGGTTTGAAGAGCCTGTCTGGCCGCCCGAGGATGCGCGCGGACTGGCGAGGGTGCGTGACTGCGGCATTCCGATTGCCGCCGGCGAAAACGTGGCCGGACTGCAGGGCTTTCGCGCCTTGTTGGAGGCTCGGGCGATTGATATCGCTCAACCCAGCGTCACCAAGATAGGCGGGATTGGCGAGACGATGCGGGTGGCGGCATTGTGCGATGCCCACGGGGTGCGTGTGATTCCCCATTCACCGTATTTCGGCCCGGGATTTATTGCGACGCTGCATATTGGCGCCGCGCTCGTGCACTCGCCGTTGATCGAAGTGCTGTGGATGGACATGGAGGCTAACCCCTTTGCTCCCTATGTACATGCTGTCGATGGCATGTTGCGCGTGCCCCAAGGTCCAGGCTTGGGCTGTGACCCCCATCCCGAGCTGATGTCGCGGTATCGCGTCGGGGACGTTAACCGGATTACCGAAGCCGAGGTGCACGTATGAAAGTCGTCAAACTGGAAACGCGACCGATAGAGGTCGCTTTGCAAGAGCCCATCATCAGCGCGCTGGGGCCGATCGAGACTTGTGGCGTCGTGGTGGTGAGGCTGCACACCAGCGAAGGCGTGATCGGTGAAAACCTTGTGTTCACCTTGAATAACCGGCGCACCGCCGTACTGCATCGGATGGTGGATGAATTGGCTGATCTGGTGGTCGGACAGGATGCGGGTCATATCGGGGCATTCTGGGCTCGCGCTTGGAAGGATATGAATTTCTTCGGCCAGAAAGGCATCCCGGTCATGGGGATGTCGGCGATCGATGGCGCATTATGGGACGCCGCGGCAAAAGCGGCGGGTCTGCCCTTGTACCGGATGCTAGGCGGCGCGCAGGATCGGGTGCCGGCCTATCATAGCGGCGGATTGTGGCTGCATCGCAGCATTGACCAGCTGGCGCGCGATGCGCAAACGATGGTCGAGCAAGGATTCCGCGCCGTAAAAATGCGCTTGGGCTCTTCCGATCCCATGGTGGATATCCGACGGGTGCGCGCCGTGCGCGAGGCGATCGGTCCCGATGTCAAACTGATGGCCGATGCCAATCAAGGCCTTAACGAGGCGCAGGCAATCCGACTGGGTCGGATGCTGGAAGAGTATCAGCTCGCCTGGTTCGAGGAGCCCCTGCCCGCGTGGGACCTGGAGGGGGTGGCGCGCGTCGCCGCTGCCCTGGATACGCCTATTGCCAGTGGTGAAACCGAATACGCGCGTTATGGATTCCGGCGCATGATTGAACTGCGTAGCGCCGATGTTCTGATGCCTGATCTGCAACGCTCCGGCGGGGTGTCGGAGTTTGTGCGCATCGCCAATATGGCCGCCGCCTACGATATCCCGGTGTCGAGCCATTTGTTTCCGGAACTGAGCATTCAAGTGCTGGGTGGGCTCTCGAACGCGACGTTTCTGGAGTACATGCCTTGGTTCTCCGATTTGTATCAGGAGCGTCTCGAATTCGAGGATGGCATGGCGATCGTGCCGCAGCGTCCCGGGTGGGGATTCACGTTCGATATGGAACGTATCGCGCATCTCGAGGCGCGAAGTCGTTAAGTCTGGCCGTGGTTAACGAACGGGACCGCAGACAGGGGTAACCCGCGCGGCTCCCGATAGACACTTCTTAGGAGACAGGAAGATGACCGTTTCTCGCCGTAACTTTATCGTGGGCGCCGCAGGCGTATGGGGCGCTTCGGCGCTGGGTTTACCAAAACTGGCATTGGCCGCTAATGAGGACCTCAAGATTGGCTGGCTTGCCGCATTGACCGGGCCGAGTTCGGCGCCAGGCGTGGGCTTTAACCGAGGGGTGGAACTCGCCGCGCAAACGATTAATGCGGCGGGCGGTGTGAACGGTCGCAAGATTGTGATCGTGACGCGCGACACGCAGGGCGATCCCACCAAGGCCGTGAATGCAGCACAGGAGATGATCAACTCTGCCAAAGTGCATGCGATCTGGGGGCCCACCAACTCCGGTGAATCGCTGGCGGTCACCCCCATCATGGCGCGTGCCAAGATCGCGAACATTCATCCTTGCGTGATCGATAGCCTGGTGAACACCGAGAAATACCCCAACGCCTTTCGTATCGCGCCGTCGAACAGCCAGTGGGATGACGCGGTGCGGAACTACTGCCTGAAAGTGCGCAAGTATTCCAAGATCGCCGTCATTGGTGATACCACGGGCTATGGAGTGAGCGCCACCAAGGCATGTGTGGCGAATTTTAAGAAGGACGGTGCCCAGGTTGTTTATTCCGCCAATATCGATGCTACGCAAACCGATATGTCGCCGGATATGACGCGCGCTCGCGACGCGGGCGCTGAAGTGATTGTGGTCTGGAGCGTATCGACCGGAATGGAGGCGCGGCTGTTCAACACGCGCGCCCATATGGGTTGGGACGTCGCCTTCGTCGGGCATCCCTCATTGGCATCGGGCGAGTTGCGCACCCTGATCGAGAAGCCAGAGAACTGGGACAAGGTATATGCCGTGGGTTACCGAAGCGCCAGCTATGACGCGCAAGGCAAACTGCCCGCACACTCGCAAGAGTTTATTGACATGGTCAAGGGCAAGGTTAGCCTGGAGGACACGCTTTACTGGTGGGTATCGGCCGGGTATGACGCGATTGAGCTGGTGGCCAAGGCGGTGCGCGCCACGGGTTCCTCGAAATCCGAGGACATCATCGCCTACTGGAACACGCTGAAGGCGTACCCCGGGTTTTTCGGCACCTACACCTACTCGCCGACGGAGCACAACGGTTATCCCACTGACGAAGTCGTCATGTCGGAAGCCAAGTCCGCGCGCGATGGCACTTTTGCGTTGGCGCCGGGTTATATCTAAGACCGAGAGGGTGTTGTTATGCTGGCTTCAATTATCAGCTCCGGCCTGGCGGTCGGAGCGGTGTATGCCCTGATCGGAATTACGTACAACACCATGTACTCAACGTCCCGCGTGATGAGCTTCACGGCGGGGCAGTTGGGTATGTTGGGTGGCGTGTTCGGTTCGCTGTTCATGCTGCGCCTCGGGATGCCGGGACCCGTCGCATTCGTCCTCACGCTCGCGCTGTGCGCATTGGTGGGTGTGATAACCGAGTTTGTCGCGGTGCGTCCGGTGCTCAAGAGTCTCGATCAGCACTTGTACGTGTTGTCGACGCTGGCGTTGGCGCTGATGATCCAACAGGTGACCGCGATCGAGTGGGGCACCGAGCCGCAGCCGTTTCCGCGTTTACTTGCATGGGGATCGGGACCAATGGATGAACGGTTCTGGTTGCCGGTGGTGGCCTGTGTGCTTGTCGTATTGGGCCTGGAGTATTTATATCGACGCACCCTCATTGGGCTGGCGTTCCTCGCGGTGGCGGAAGACAACTTCGCGGCGCGCTCCATCGGCCTGCCCGAACGCCGGCTGCGTGTCATCAGCTACGCGTTGGCGGGCGTCATCGGCGGTGTCGCTGGGTTCGCGGCGGGGCAGTTGATGCTGGCGTTTTTTGCCAACGGGCCGCTGTTGAACTTCTATGGCTTTGTGCCTGTGGCGTTAGGCGGGTTGGGAAATAATCGTGGTGCGCTATTGGGCGGACTGGCGCTGGGCTTATTCCAGCAGACCGCGAACTTTACCGTGGGCGGAATTTTTTCTTCGGTCGCGGTGTTTGTGGTCTTTATCGTGGTCTTGATGGCGGTGCCACAAGGGATCTTTGGCTCTAGCTCGGCACGGAGGGTCTGATGAGCGCACACGCTAAAACCTATGACAGTGCCCCGGCGGTCTTGCCGAGCTCGAAGGCGGGCACAGGGCACAACTTCAAGCGTTTGTTGCCGTTCCTGGTGCTCTTGGCGCTCGCCGTCGCGTTACCCGCGTTGGGTAATACCTACTGGACCGTCATCGCCACACGCGCGGCGATTTACTGGGTTCTGGTATCTGGCCTGAATCTGATCGTCGGCTATGCAGGGCAACTCGCAATTGGTTATGTTGCCCTGCTAACCGTGGGCGCCTATACGGCCAGCGTGTTGGTCAACGGTAATGTGTCCGAACCGTGGGAGCCCTATGCCGCGTTGACGGCCGCGGGTGCTTTGGGTGGTGTGGTCGGATTGGTGGTGGGACTGCCCGCGCTTCGGTTGCGGACGTTCTATTTCGCCATGACCACGCTGGGGTTCGCGACCATCGTGACGCAGATCGCGTTGGCCTGGGAATCCGTGACGGGCGGCGGCATCGGCGTGCCGGGGCCGGCGATGCCGGCACCCTTCGATTCGGACCAAGGGCTGTATTACTTATGCTTAGGTTTTGCGGCGCTGGCGACATTGTTAACGGCCAACATCGCGCATAGCCGCTTCGGGCGCGGGCTGATCACCATACGGGATGCGGAGGTCGCGGCAGAGGCCTTTGGTATATCAAAAGCCAAGTTACTGGCGGCGGTATTCGTCTTTGCGGGTGTGCTCGCGGGCATCGCCGGCGGGCTCTTCAGTTCGCTACAGACCTATATCACGCCCGAAGCTTTCACCTTTGAATTGTCCGTACTGTTCTTTATCTCCATCCTCATTGGAGGGCGCAGTTCGATTTTGGGACCCTTGCTGGGTACCGTGATTTTGACCATCCTGCCCGAGGTCGCGGCGCCATTGGCTGCGTGGTCCAACTTCTTGTATGCGTTGTTGCTGCTCGTGATCGTGTTGGCGATACCCGGCGGCATCGCCTCGATGTTGGATTTCGAGGGGCGCAGGCCGCTACCCGGGAATCGTCGCATCCAGCCGGACTTGAATGCGGTGCGTGAAATCCTGGCGGAGGTCCCGCGTGATGGGCAGATTTCATTGGATAACCTGCATCTGTCATTTGGCGGCGTGAAGGCGATCGATGGGCTGAGTATGCGCATCAATGGGGGCGAGGTGCATGGCCTCATCGGACCCAACGGTAGTGGCAAGACGACGACACTTAACGTGATTTCGGGCTATTACCAGCCCCAGCAGGGCAGCATCACTGAACATGGCGAGCGGCTGCCGCTGGGACGCCCGCTGGATCGTGCGGCGCGGGGCTTTGCCCGGACTTATCAAACGCCTCGTATTGTCGGGGATACCTCAGTGCTGAAGAACGTCATGGCCGGTGGCTATGCCAGCGCCCAGGGCTCCTTCATGGAAGCCTTATTCCGATTGGGGCGCCATCATGCCGACGAGCGCAGGCTGCATGATCTGGCATTCGCGGCAGTCCGGGCGGTCGGACTGGCGCAAGTGGCGCATGTGCGTGCCGATCGCCTGCAGCACAGCGAGTTGCGCTTTCTCGAACTGGCACGTGCGCTGATGCTGCAGCCCAAATACCTCCTGTTGGACGAGCCGGCGGCGGGCTTGACGGGCGACGAGATCAAGCGGTTGGGCGAGATCATCAAGGAGATCAGCCGCTGCGGGACTGCTGTGCTATTGGTGGAGCACCATGCCGATTTGATTTTTGATATCTGTGACCATGTCACGGTCCTGAACCTTGGGGCGGTGCTGGCCAGCGGAACACCACAAGAAATTCGAACGCATAAGGAGGTGGTCAGTGCATACCTCGGCGCATGATGGTTTGCTGCGGGTGCAGGGCCTGAATGCCGGCTACGGCAAGATTCAGATCCTGCATGATATTGATATGGTCGTCGGGCCAGGGGAGATTGTCGCGCTGCTGGGACCCAATGGCGCGGGGAAAAGCACCCTGATGCGGGCGTTGTCCGGCCTGCTGCCCTGGATGTCGGGTGATGTGTGGTTTGACGGGAAAAGCCTCAGGGGCTCGACGCCACGAGATGCGGCGCAGGCCGGGCTGGTACACGTGATCGAAGGGCATCATGTTTTCACGCAGCTGTCGGTACATGACAACCTAGCCTTGGCCGGATATGACATTGGCGGGTCCGAGCGCCAGGCGCGTATTCGGGATGCGTTGGCATTCTTTCCCGAGATCGCCGCAAAGATCAAAGAACGCGCCGGTGCCTTGAGCGGTGGGCAGCAGCAAATGCTGGTGGTGGCTCAGGGCTTGGTAAAACGGCCGCGCTTGCTGATTCTGGATGAGCCCTCTGCAGGCTTGTCGCCCGTCCTGGTCGATCGTGTATTCGAAGTGGCGGCGCGTTTGCGAGACAGCGGCACCTCGGTGTTGTTGGTCGAACAGTTGGTGGAAAAGTCCTTGGCCTTGGCGGATCGGGTATATGCCATGGCGCATGGGGAAATCGTACTGCAGGCCAATGCTCGGGAAGCGGATCTGCAGACTCGTCTTGAAGAGGCCTATTTTGGCCACCATGTGGCAGCATGACCGTGCATCTCATTCATCCCTTGTTCGCGCCTGACCCTTCATGGCAGGTGAGTGGCCGGTATCCGGACCCGCGCATTCAATCCCTGGATGCGCGCTTTGATAAGTACCGTTTGTTTCATGCGGCCGTGGAAATGTTGGGCGCGGGCACGCGCTGGGCCGAGGGGCCGGTATGGTTTGGCGATGGCCGGTATTTGTTATACAGCGATATTCCGAACAATCGCATCCTGCGCTATGACGACACATCGGGCCATATATCCGTATTCAGGGAGCCATCGGGCAATGCCAATGGCAATACGCGTGATCGCCAAGGCAGGCTGATCAGTTGTGAACACGAGACGCGCCGCGTCACGCGTACCGAATATGACGGACGCATCACGGTGCTGGCCGACCGGTACGAGGGCAAACGCTTGAATTCACCCAACGATGTGGTGGTGAAATCGGATGGTTCGATCTGGTTCACCGATCCGCCCTTTGGTCTGAACAGTGATTACGAAGGCAACCGCACGCAATCGGAGTTGCCCGAGCGTGTGTATCGTATTGATCCTTCTGGAGCCGTCCGTATGGTGGCCGATGATATCGCCGGCCCCAACGGATTGTGTTTCAGCCCGGACGAAAGCCTGTTGTATGTAGTGGCTTCCCGGGCGGTACCGAATCGCACCATCAGAGTGTATCGAGTGACGGGCGACACCTTATCCGATGGGCATGATCTGATCGACTGCGGCCCTGGTACCGCCGACGGCATGCGCTGCGATGTTGACGGCAATCTATGGTGCGGGTGGGGGATGGGAGATGAATCGCTGGATGGCGTACGGGTATTCTCGCCCGACGGGACCCCTATCGGCCATATTCACTTGCCCGAGCGCTGTGCGAATTTATGCTTTGGCGGCGCCAAAGGCAATCGGTTGTTCATGGCGGCCGGGAAAGGACTCTATAGCTTGTATGTGAATACGCGAGGTTGCTGATCGAGCGTGGTCTTGTCCTGCGGATTGCGCGGCCTGGTGTCGGTGCTGTTTCAGCCGTGATGCGTTGTGGGCGCCACGAGGTCCGCACCGGAGGCGATGGACGCCGGCTGCTTCTCGTTGCCGTCCGCGTCAATCATTTTTCTCAGCAGATACAGCAAAGCCACGCGTTCGGCCTCGTTCAGCGGGCCGAAGGTTTCTTCAGTGATCGCTTGAGCGAACGGCCGCATTTCGGTGACGAGCTGAACCCCCGCGTCTGTCAAGGTCACCATCACCTTGCGCCGGTCGGCGGGATCCGCCTGCAGGCTGATGAGATCCCGGTTCTTGAGTCGGTCCACCACCCCGCGGATGGTGGCCTGATCAATGACGGTCGATTTAACGAGACTGGCGATCGAGGCTGGACCATCGTCTTGCAGCGCGCACATGACCACGAACTGCGCGACGGTCAACTTGGAGTCTGGGATGAACTGCTGGAACAGCGCGGTGTGCCGCTGATAAGCCCTGCGCAACAAGTGGCCGACCTGAGAAGAAAACCGATATGACGCCACGTTGCTGTCCGAGCGGCTTGCCGTAGGTTCATTCGATCGAGGCGGGGTGGTCGGCATAGGCGCGTGATAAGTCGGATCAGTCAGTGGGTTAGGTTGTTACAGCAACGATCGATATTAAAGCAGGATTATTCACCGAACGGCGCCGCGTTATGACGACGCAGGCTACGTGACCGGATGAGGTTCTCTGTGCAATGCTTGCAAAGCCTGGCGGAGTTTTTCAGCCGTATAGGGAGGGGCGCACAGCCTCAGTCCGGTTGCATCGAAAATGGCATTCGCGATAGCAGGCGCGCAAGGCAATGATGCCGATTCACCCACACCGAGCGGCGGTTCATCCTGTCGTGGCATCAGCAATACATCGACCTCGGGTATGTCGGTGAAGTTGATAATCGGGTAGGCGCCCCATTCGCGGCTGGTGACACCTTGCGGGCCGAAGGTGACCTGCTCGAGCAGAGTGCGGCTCAAGGCCTGGATGATGTTGCCATGCACTTGATGGCGCACGCCCGCGGGATTGACCATCATGCCGGCATCCTGGGCCACGGTGATACGGTCCACGCGTAGACGACCGGTGAGCGGGTCGATGTTGATGTCCACCACCCAGGCGGCCCATGCCGCGCCAAAGCCGGGGAATTTGCTATGGATATAGCGCGCATAGGCCAGGCCGCGTCCGCGCAACAAGCCATCCACGCCGGCAACGCCCCGACTACCGTGTGTATGTGGGCGCCATTGCGCGCGTTCGCCGACGGCGGCAATCAGGTCACGCGCGCGCGTGTCGTCCAGATGCCGCAACCGATATTCAAGCGGATCGGCGCCGCTCAGATGCGCCAGTTCGTCGATCATGCTTTCGTGCGCGAACACATTAGGCAGTGCCGACACGCCGCGCAGCCATGATGCGCGCACCAACGGCGGCGTGTCATGGCAAACGATGTTCATATTAGGGTAACGATAGGGCGGCATCGCGGTGCGATCACCCATTTGCAAGGTGCGCGGCTGATTGGAGATCGTGCCGGTCAACAATAGCGCGAGCAGGGGCGCATCGTTCGACGGATATCGTACGCCGAGGTCATAGGCGAGCAGATTGCCGTCTGCGTCTGTGGCGGCTTGCAAGTCGATCAGCTGGGCGGTGCCTTTAGGCTCCCATTGATGTTCCTGTTCGCGCGTCAGTTGCACGCGCACGGGCGCGCCCACGGCCATGGCGAGCAGCGCGGCATCGCCACACACATCGTCGGCGCAATTGCGGCCATAACAGCCAGACGCCTCGTACCGGATGATCTCGATATTGCCTTCGCCCAGCTGCAGCAACCGGTCCAGATCGGTGCGCAGCATATGCGGATTCTGCGTACCGGACCATATGATCAAACGGTCATCTCGATAGTCGGCCACCGCGCATGACGGGCCGATCGAGCCATGCATGTGATAGGGCCAGACGTAGCTGCGGCGCACGACGTGGCGCGCGTGCGCAGGCGGCGTCGCGCCTAGCACTTCATCGGGCTGGCCTTGTCGATGGAGCGGGCGCGGCTCGGAGGGGTTCGCGCGTAGCGCGGTCTCCAGATCACTCAAATCTGGTGCGGGTGGTACAGGTTTCCACTGGATCTTCAGAGCCCGCATGGCGGCGATGGCTTGTTCCTCGCGGTCCGCCACCACACCGACGAAGTCGCCTTTGACCACGACCTGTACATTGCCCGGCAGATGCGCGACAGACGACTCATCGACAGCGATCAAGCTATGCCCGATGAAGTCCCCGCCATCGCGTCCCGGATAAGGGGGGCGAATGACACGGCCATGCCGCATGCCGGGCACGCGCACGTCATGAACAAAGGTGAGTTCCCCGGTCGCCTTGGCCGGGATGTCGACGCGGTTGGCCGCCTTGCCCACGATCTCGTAGGATGACGCAGGCTTGAGAGGCACATCTTCGGCAAGCGTCAGTCGGTCATGCCGGCCGCGTACCAATTTTCCGTAGTGCAAGCTGCGTGTGTCCGACGCATCCTTGAATACGATGGCCCCCGCGCGCGCTTGTAACGCATGCACAGGCACCTGCCAATGTTCGGCCGCGAGCTTTATCAAATGCTCGCGCGCTTGCGCGGCCGCGCGCCTCAGTGGTACTGCCGAGATCTGTATTGTGGCGCTGGCTATCGTGGGGCCTTGGTTTGGCGCGGCCTCGGTATGGCCGAGCACCATGTCCAGCCGCTCGAACGGGACCTCGATTTCCTCGGCCGCAATCTGCGCGAGGGAAGTGCGTATGCCCGTGCCCAGATCCACATGCCCGTTAAAGGCTTGCACCCGCCAACCACCAGGCGCTTCGGGTGCATCGAGCACTGCGATGAATATCTCCGGCGTTTTCGGCACATAATCCGTGGGCGCCCCGGGTTGCCCGGGCGCGGGCTTGGGTGGGGCAACTGGGTCACGGACAATCAACAGGACGCCCTGTTGATTCAACAACCCATCGTGCAGGGATTTGGGCGAGGGCAGACTCATGGCAACGCGATTGCTTAACGCGAGACAGCCTGCGTGTCCGCGATGGCCTGCGCCAGCGGCATGACCGCGGCGTATTTCTGCGCCATGTCGAACAAGTTGGCGTCGTGCGGGCCAATGGCTCGGTCGCCCACGCAATCGGACACCACTAAGGGGCGGAAACCGGATTGCATGGCGTCGACCACACTGGCGCGCACGCACCCGCTGGTCACACAACCGGCAACCAGCAAGGTCTGCACGCCGCGTTGTGCCAGCCAGGGGGCAAGCATGGTGCCAAAGAACGCCGAAGGCGTGCTCTTGCGTACCACGTATTCGCCCGGCGCGGGCGCGAGCTGCGGGACGATTTGGCTCGCGGGGCTGTCTTCTTTCAAGGTCAGCATGCCGGGCACTTTCAGGCAGAAGATGTTCGTGTCCGCATCGTCGTCGGCGAACACGATACGGCTATGCGCCACTGGCCAGCCCTGCGCGCGTGCATGCGCGAGCAGGTGTTCGGTCTGCGCCATGGCTTCGGGGATATTGCCGCCACCAAACACCGCCGGATCGGCGAATCCATTGACGAAGTCGATGATCAACAGGCCAAAGGGCGCTTTCAAAGGCAGCGGGGTGCCAAAGCCCTGGCGGGCATAGGCGGAGACGTCGCCCTTGACGCCGTCGGTGGGAATGGTTTGAGTCGAGACGGTGTTCATTGCACGATTCCAACGAGTTGTTTGCGGCGCTCGGCGCGCGCGAGGCCTTCTTTATCCTGAACCACGCCATCGATCACGGTAGCCTGGCCGTCGAGGCGAACCGAGCAGTTACGCATCGGGATATCGATGTGGCAAGCGGTAGTGCGATTGCCGCCGGCTTCGTTATTGGGACCCATGGACCACAGGAAGTTGCCTTCGAACGCGCGGGCATCCATGCCGATATGCGATTCTTTATCGTAGTGAGCCAGCATCGACCAATGCGCGCGCGGCTGCAGGCCCCAGCCCACGTGCGACACCGCGTAGGCTTCAGGGTCCTCGTACGAAGCCATGTATTCGCGCAGAATCTCGGCTTGCAAGCCGCCCTCGATCGCGCGGACATAGCCGTCGCGGATCGTGAGCTTGATCGGGTCGTTGACGTATTCCTTGAGCGGCAGCAGGATGTCGCCACGATCCAGCACGACGACACCCTGGCTTTGGCCTTCGTTAGGCCAGGTCAGCACAAAGCCGCTGGGCCAGTGGTCCCAGCGTCCTGGCTCATCCACAAAGCCATATTCGCAGATGGCGGGGAATTCGCCGAGCTGGCAGCGCAGATCCGTGCCAGCCTCGGACGTGATGTGCATTTCCTTGGCGGCTTTGATGTGCTCGGACGCGGCGATGACGCGTGCGCGATCGGCCTCGGTGGGCACGAGCCGGCACAGGACCTCGGGCGGCTCGACGGCCAGCAGGATCTTGGTGCCGCTGCTCAGGATGTCGTGTTGTTCGGGCGAGAACAACAGCGTCATCAGGTCCAGCACCAGATCGCTGGCCTTCAGCGCGGCGATGGCGGCGGGATTGCCGGTCAGTGGCGTGGTGCCCAGATAGGCCAATGAATCACGAGACAGCGACTTCTCGGCATTGACGGGGGGCAAATCCAGGCGATTGACGCGCGCGCCCATGTCGCTGGCCGCGGCGATTGCGCAGCGCAAGGTCTGAGGATGCGTATCGGCGCCGGTGAGCACGGTGACGGTTTGACCGGCTTCCAGTTTGGACAGTTTAAGTACCTGTTTCCAGGCGTGGATCAGATCGATATCGCTGACGGACATGGCGGGCTCCAAATAGCGAGAGAGGGGGGGCTGGCCCCCGCAAGCAACGTGAGGCGATGCGTTAACGTACAGCGTCCAGGCGCTGACCCAGAAAATCACCGAACGCGGCGTAGAAACCTTCCTCGTTATCCCACGGAATCATATGCCCGGCATCCGGCACGCGCACATGCTGAGTCTGGCCGGCGAGCTTCTGCCATTCCGCCACGTCCTCGTCGCGCACGACATCGCCGCGTTCAGCGGTCATGAGCAGCATGGGCGTCTGGATTTTCGGCAGATCCGCATGAATATCGTCGCGGCCAAAATCCTCGAAACTCTGCACGATGGCCGGTTCATAGCAGGTGTGCAACCATTGTGCCCGCAGACGCAGCTGCGCCTCGGTCCAGGTCGGGCAGAACGCGCGCATCGCCTCGGCATCCATGCCGTGCGTGGCCTGGCGGATCGAATCTACATACCAGGGCAACTTGGCCGGGTAGGGGCGACGGCCGGGGCCGGATACCGGAGGATCGACGGCCACCAGGTGCGTCAGGCCGGCCGGTTGCGTGCGCGCAGCACGTACCGCGATACGCGCGCCCATTGAGTGGCCCACGTAGGCGTAGCGCGTCAGACCCAGCGCCTCGGTCAGGGCGAGTACGTCAGCGGCTTGCGCATCCAGGCCATAGTCCAGACCAGGACCCGACGACGACAGACCGCGGCCGCGCACGTCCAGCACATAGGTATCGAAATGCTGACCCAGCCGTTCGGCGACAAAGCCCCAGGTGACAGCCGGGCTGGTGATCCCTGGGATCAGCACGATGGCGGGACGATTCGCGCGCGCGCCGTCTTGGCCGCCGTAGCGCAGGTAGTGTTGACGGATGCCATTGGCATGCACGTTGGCGCCGTAGAGAAAGGTGGAGGGGGACGCTTGCGTCGTGGGCACTTGAGTCTCCAGAGGAAAGAGGTCGGCACGGAGCGTCCCGGTCTCCGGGCGGCATCCATGTGGGCGTATTCAAAAAATACAGCGTAGACGCTCAATATATAGAAATTGCCAGCGCGCCGCAATGCGCTGTAGCGGCCAGAAAACTCTAGGGAAAACACCTAGATAGATTGTGCATTGAATTCTTGTGTTTCATTCTGGGTGCCGGTAAATTTTAAAAAAAGAGCGTATACGCTGTATTGATAATCCTCAAACCGACCCCTGACATTGCGGTCGTCGGCGCGAATTTTTGACTGCTAGGAGTTTTCTGTATGTCCGCACAACCTCGAATCGCCGTCATCGGCGCTGGCCTGGGAGGCGCGGCCGCTGCTTCGCTGCTGGCCCAGCAAGGGTATAACGTTCACGTTTATGAGCAGGCGCCGTCGTTCTCGCGTCAGGGCGCCGGCATCCACGTCGGCCCCAACGTGATGAAGATTCTGCGCCGTATCGGTATCGAGGACGCGCTGAACGAGCAGGGTTCGCATCCGGAATTCTGGTATAGCCGTCACTGGCAGACGGGCGACGTGCTCGCGCAGATCCCGCTGGGCGACTATGCGGTCAAGGAATATGGCGCGAGCTACCTCACCGTGCATCGCGGCGATTTCCATGCCTTGCTGATCGACGCGCTGCCTGATGGCATGATCAGCTTTGACAAGCATCTGGTCAAAGTCGAGGACAAGGGCGATGTGGTGCATCTGCACTTTGCCGATGGCTCCATGGCCGAGGCTGACCTCGTCGTCGGCGCCGATGGCGTGAACTCGCGTATCCGCGAGGAACTGCTCGGACCCGAGCCTCCAAAGTACGCCGGCTATCTGGCACACCGCGCCGTGTTCCCGACCCCGCAAGTCAAAGACGGCATGCTGCCTTTCGACCCGTGCGTGAAGTGGTGGAGCGACGATCGCCACATGATGACCTACTTCGTCACTGGCAAGCAGGACGAGCTCTATTACGTGACCGGCGTGCCGGTCGAAGAGTGGGACCTGAAAGATCGTTGGTTGCCCAGCAGCAAGGACGAAATGCGCGAGGCCTTCCAAGGCTGGCACCCCACCGTGCAAGCGCTGATCGAGGCCACGGTGGAGGTCACCAAATGGTCGCTTCTCGAGCGCGATCCGCTGCCGTTGTGGAGCCGTGGCCGTCTGGTGCTGTTGGGTGACGCATGCCATCCGATGAAGCCGCACATGGCGCAAGGCGCCGCAATGGCGATCGAAGACGCCGCCATGCTGGCGCGTTGCTTCAAGGAAGTGGGCGTGAACAACTACGAACTCGCCTTCGACTTGTACGAAGCCAACCGTGCCGAGCGCGCCAGCAAGGTGCAGCGTATCTCGCATGACAACACCTGGCTGCGCACGAACGAAGATCCTTCGTGGTGCTTCGGTTACGACGTGTTCAGTGTGCCGCTCGTCGACCCGAAGTCCAAGGCGGCGTAAGCTCTCACCTTTTTATCCAGGGCCCTCGTCATGAACCGCCACGCCGTCGCTTCAAGCGCTGCAGATCACCCGGACACGATTTCGTTATCGGTCAACGGTCAGGCGTGTGCGGTTGTGGCGGACGCGGCCACGCCGCTATTGCTGGTGCTACGCAACGACTTGGGCCTGAACGGTCCGAAGTACGGCTGCGGTCTCGGGGAATGCGGGGCGTGCACCGTGCTGATCGATGGCGTAGCCGCGCGATCATGTGTCATCCCGGTCAAGGGCGCTGTAGGCCGCGAGGTCACGACCTTGGAGGGGCTGGGCGACAGCCGTTGCCCCGGACCGACGCAACAAGCCTTCATCTCTTGTCAGGCTGCGCAGTGCGGCTATTGTCTCAATGGCATGATCATGACGGTTGAGGCCTTGTTGCGGCGTCATCCCAATCCCTCCGAAACGATGATCCGGCAAGAGCTGCGTCATAACCTGTGCCGTTGTGGCACGCATCTGGAAATTCTGGAGGCCGCGCGTGAAGCCGCCGTGCTGCGTGCGCAAGCTTCTATCGCGTCTCCTTCCAAGGATAAAGAGCTGTGAGCGGCGCCGATCTCATCGACGTCAGCAAGGCGCAGCCGGTAGCTGTGCCTGAGGGCGTTCTGCATGGCGCGCTGGTGCGTCCGGCCAAAATGCGCTGGGATGGCCAGCGTTATCTGGGCACGCAGCTCATTGATATCGATATCGACGCGGGATCGTCGCAATCCGGCGTCGTGCAGGTGGTGCGCTTGGCGAACTACGTGGGGGTGGTGGCCGTCTCGGCCGTCCAGGCCCGCCAGGCCGCCGAAGCCTTGCGGGTGCACTGGCAATCGCGCGACATCGCGGCCAATCGCGCTTCGGTTGAAGCGACCGCTGGCGATGCACCCGCCTATACCTGGCACACAATGCCGCAAGCTGGGCAAGATAACCCGTCGGTAACGGCGTGGTCTTCGTCCAGCCATGCAACGGTGTGGCTATCCTGCCCCCCGTCATATCAAGAAATCGTGCGCGCTGAACTCGGCGCGCTTTTAGGGCTGGCGCCTGAACGCATCACGCTGGTTGAGTCGGGTGTGGCACACCGCTCGCATCCGCTGGATGTACTGGATGCTGCGGCCGATGCGAGCCTGCTGTCGCGCGCGGTCGGTCGGCCGGTACGCTTGCCGGTACGCAGCGTGGGCCAGGGCGCCGAAATCCGATTGCATCGTAGGGCGACGGCGCCATCTCGCCAACATGCGGATACCACCGGTGGAGCAACCTCGCCGTCGGTGTCCGCCACGGACGCCGCATGGATATCTGAAACGCCCTGGGCGCTACGCCCAAGTCTCGCGCGTCTGCTCAGCCAGCCCATGCATGCCGATCCCGTGGCCTGGCCGCAAGTCATGGATTCGCCGGTGCAGGCGCCGGCTGGCTTGGATTCGGGCGGACCCCTAACGCACGCCTCGCTCGCCGAGCTTGAGGCCTTGCAGGTGTTCGCGCAAGAAACCTGGTTGGATGAGCAGGCGGCACAATCCAAAGCGGATCCGGTGGCGTATCGGCTGGCGCAGTTACCGCCCGGGCCCGCCCGGACCCTCACGCAGCGTGTGGCCGAGCAAGCGAACTGGGCTGCGTTGGGCGCGCCGCGCGAGGCGTCACGGCTGCCGCATGAAGAAACCAGTAAGCCGGAGGCCGGGGCAGCCGATTCGGCATTGACGGTCCGTAGGCATGACGATGGCGCCACGTCAGTACTGCGCGGACGAGGCTTTGCCGCCGCGCATGTACGTGACGCTGAAACGACCGAGAACGGCAGTGAGACCTGGGCAGCTTGGGTCGTCGAAGTGGAAGTCGAACCCAAAACGGGACGCGTCGATGTGACGCGCCTGGTGGTTGGCCACGACAGCCAGTCCCTGCAAACTGCCCAGCAAGCAACGGTTCGCGAACAGGACCCGCTGCTATTAAACGCCGCGCGGCGCTTGTTGCAGGCTCCCGCGTCCTTTGATGATTGGGGCGCAGCCGGCGCGGGCGCGAGTTTCGCACAAACAGATTTTGATGTGGCGTCGTCCTCGCTGCAGGTGGCAGGCGAGACGGCGATAGATAGGCCTATCGATAGCGGTCAACTCGCGCTCGATGGCGTGATGACCTTGCCCGCCGCTGCCGCGATTGGCAATGCGATTTTCAACGCCACGGGTGTGCGCCTGCGCGAAGTGCCGTTCAATGCGGCGAAACTGCGCGACGAGCTCGCTGGCACCTCGCCGCTCGCAAAGGATGCAGCGTCACTCGGCTGGCTACGGCGCGGTGGCGTATGGCTCGCCGCCGGGGCAAGCGCCGTGGCGGGGTTGGTGACCATGGCGTGGCCGCTCAAGCCGGCTATCGCCCCTACCGCAGGCCCCGATGTCTCTTTATATTCCGCCGCAGCGATCGAGCGCGGCAGGCTGGTGGCCGCCGCCGGCGACTGCGTGGTCTGCCATACCGCGCCCAACGGGAAGCAGAATGCTGGCGGTCTGGCGCTGGACACGCCGTTTGGCACCATCTACACCACCAACATCACGCCGGATAACGAGACCGGCATCGGACAGTGGTCGTATCGCGCGTTCGAACGCGCCATGCGCGAGGGCGTGCACCGCGACGGGCGGCAGCTTTACCCCGCCTTTCCCTACACGGCATTCGCCAAAATGACGGATGCCGATATGCAGGCCTTGTACGCCTATCTGATGGTGCAGCCGCCCGTGCGCAGCGAACCGCCCAAGACCGAGCTGGCGTTCCCGTACAACATGCGCGGGCTGCTGGCGGGATGGAATGTGCTTTTCCATGACTCGGGTGTGTATCAGCCGGACCCCACGCAGTCGCTCGCCTGGAATCGTGGCGCTTATCTTGTGCAGGGTGCGGGTCACTGCGCGGCTTGCCACTCGCCGCGCAACGCGTTGGGGGCCGAGAAGACCGGAATAGAGAATTATCTGGCCGGCGGTGAGGCCGAGGGCTGGGAGGCCCCGGCATTGAATCGTCTGGCCACGGGCGCGCGCCCTTGGACCGAAGATTCGCTGGTGCAATACCTGCGCACCGGTTATTCCGCCAACCATGGCGTGGCCGCGGGGCCGATGGCACCGGTGATACATGGGTTGGCCGAAATGCCCGAATCGGACGTGCGCGCCATCGCGACGTATTTGCTGAATCTGCCTGGCAGCCCCAAGCCTGCCGCAGCCTCTGAGACGCTGACCGCCGACGCGAGCGCGCGCGTGTTCGCGGGCCGGGCCAATGGCGAACGTATTTATCAAAACGCTTGCGCGGTCTGCCATGAGGCCTCTTCCGGGCCCACGCTCTTCGGCGTCAAGCCTTTGTTGTCGACGAACACGAACCTGTACGCTGCAACACCAGACAATCTTGTGCAGGTGATTCTGCATGGAATTCAAAATCCGGCCAATGACGAGCTGGGCTACATGCCTGGATTCAAGGATAGTCTGGACGATGATCAAGTGCAGGATCTGTTGAGTTATTTAAGGGCGCGTTTTGCGCCGCAAGAACCTGAGTGGACCGATAGCCGCGCGTTGATCGGTCGAATACGGGATCAAGCCCATTGATGCGGCATGCCACTGCATTACTGAGCCTGATTATTTAACTGCGCGAAAGCGCGAGACGAGCAACGGCCAAACCGCGTAGGAGTAGCCATGGCAGGATCAACAATAACGATTGAACAAGGGTTGAATAGCGTAGGGGTCGGGAAATTCCAGTACCGGCTGTTTGTGATTTTCGGGTTGGTCTGGATGGCCGACGCGATGCAGGTGTTGTCGATCGGATTCAGTGCGCCATCGATTGCCAAGACCTTCGGTCTGACCATTCCTCAAGCGCTGCAAACCGGCACGATGTTTTTTGTTGGCATGCTGATCGGGGCATTCGTCTTCGGGCGGCTGGCTGACCGTATCGGCCGGCGTCCCGTGCTGATGCTCGCTGTCATTATCGATGCCTGCGCGGGTGTGGCGTCGGCATTCGCGCCGGATTTCACCTGGCTGCTGGTCTTGCGCTTTATCACCGGTATCGGGGTGGGTGGCACGCTGCCTGTGGACTACACGATGATGGCGGAATTCCTGCCGGCGCAACGTCGTGGCCGTTGGTTGGTGTGGCTGGAGTCGTTCTGGGCCGTGGGCACCATCCTGCTGGCGATCCTCGCGTTGTTCGCCGCGTCCTATGGTGACGATGCGTGGCGCGTGATCTTCTTTGTCACCGGCATCCCGGCGATCGTGGGTGTGGTGTTGCGTTTCTACGTGCCTGAGTCGCCGCTGTACCTGAACAAAACCGGCAAGGGCGCGGAGGCCGCTCGCGTGCTTGAGCGCGTGGCTGCCACGAACGGCAAGCCCGTCACGATCTCCGCGCTGGAGCCGCAAAGCATGGAGCGCAAGTCCGTGCTCGCGCTGTTCAGCCCGGGTCTGGCGCGCCGCTCGATTGCGTTGCTTGCCGCATGGATGCTGATATCCATCGCCTACTACGGTGTGTTCGTGTACCTGCCGGTCAAACTCTCGGCCCAAGGGCTGGGTTTCATGCGTGGTCAGGAATTCCTGATCGTGCTGGCGTTGGCACAGTTGCCGGGCTTTGCGCTGTCGGCCTATGCGGTCGAGCGTTTCGGACGCAAGCCGACCTTGATCGGTTTCCTGTTGCTCAGCGCGGTGGGTTGCTTGCTGTATAGCCTGGGCACCTCGGTACCGCTGGTGGTGGGTTCGACGCTGTTGATGAGCTTCTCGCTGCTGGGTACGTGGGGCGCGCTCTATGCGTTCACGCCCGAGGTCTACCCGACGGATCTGCGCGCAAGCGGCATGGGCATGGCTGGCGCGATGGCGCGTCTGGGCGGCTTGTTCGCCCCGGCGCTGATTGCCCCGATCATGGCCACACAGTTCACGCTGTCGCTGTTCGTGCTGTCGGGCATGTTGGTGGTGGGCGCGATCGCGATCAAGCTGGTCGACGTGGAATCGCGCAACCGCGCGCTGGATTAACCAGAGCCTGACGAGCAAGGGGGCAGACATCGCTGGATGTCTGCCCCCTTGTCGTTTCTGCCGCTATGACGGATGGCGGTGCCTGAACCGCCGCCTCAGTCGTCCTGATTTGGATCCATCCCGGGGAACAGAATTTCGGTGAAACCGAACTTCGAAAAGTCCTCGATGCGCGACGGATACAAGCGCCCGATCAAATGGTCGCATTCGTGCTGCACCACGCGCGCATGAAAACCCTCGGCCTCGCGCTCGATACGCTCGCCCTTGGGATCGTAGCCGCTGTATCGGATATGCCGGTAACGCGACACCATTCCGCGCATGCCAGGCACGGACAAGCAGCCTTCCCAGCCGTCTTCACGTTCGTCCGATAACGGTGTGATGACCGGGTTACACAACACGGTCTGCGGTACCGCCGGCGCATCGGGGTAGCGCTCGTTGCGCTCGAACCCGAAGATCGCTACCTGCAGGTCCACGCCGATCTGCGGCGCGGCCAGGCCGACCCCGCGCGCGTGTTCCATTGTCTCGAACATGTCCGCGATCAGGGCGTCGAGTTCCGGCGTGTCAAAGGCCTGCACGGGCTGAGCGATGCGCAACAGGCGCGGATCGCCCATTTTCAGGATGGGATGAATCATGGCGGGCTGTGCCGGGTCTTAGTCGACGCGGTTTTTATTCTGGATGAATTCGATTTTGTAACCGTCCGGGTCCTCGACGAAGGCGATGACGGTGGTGCTGTGCTTCATCGGGCCGGCTTCGCGCGTGACCTTGCCACCGCGTTGCTTGACCTTTTCACAGGCGTCGTAGGCGTCATCGACCTCGATGGCGATATGACCATAGCCCGTGCCCAGATCGTAGTGATCGGTGTCCCAGTTGTAGGTCAGCTCGATCGCGGCCGCTTCGCTCTCGTCCTGGTACCCGACAAAAGCCAGGGTGAATTTGCCTTCCGGGTAGTCTTTGCGGCGCAACAGGCGCATGCCCAGTACGTTGGTGTAGAAGTCGATCGACTTGTCCAGATTGCCGACTCGCAGCATGGTATGCAAGAGACGCATGAGGAATTCCTTTTTCTAATTGAAAACAAGGCTCGTGGCCCACATCGACATCGTAGCAAAACAAACGCGGCGTTCCCTGCGAATGCAGAAAACGCCGCGCGATGTCTGGCGCTGCCCCGAGGGGCAGCCGTCAGGGACGGATCAGTCAGAACCCAGTTTCAGCGGGTCCGGCTGCCGTTTTTCGATCGACCATTTCAACAGCGATGCGCTGCGATAGATGCCGTGAGCGAACTTGCCGTAGGGCAGCGTGAGGAACAGCGCCATCACCACGCCCAGGTGGATCGCCAGCAGCAGGCCCATGAACTGCGTATCGCGCAGGGCGAGCAGCAGCAGGCCGGTCAGGCTGATCAAGAACAGCAGCGCGATGAATCCGCGATCCATGGGACGTTGCGCGGTGTCGCCTTGCAGCGGATGGCGCTTCACGTTCAGCCACAGCAAACCCGCCGGCCCGATGAGCAGGCCGATGCCGCCCAGCGTGCCCAGAATCACGGGCAGGCTGAAGTACGGGTACGGGGCTTCCCAGCCAAAGGCATAGTGGTAGAGCGTGGCGACCGAGGTGGCGGCAAAGCACAGCATGAAGCCGTAGAAGGTCAGGTGATGGAAACGCCGGCGCAGCAGCGTGAACGCGTCATCGGCGTTGTTGCACCCCTTGCCATGGCCGCCATCCAGATACTTCAAGCGCAGGACATTGTGCGTGGCTTCCGCGACCGCCGCCCCTGAGGCGCTGCCTGGGGATACCTCGCGCCAGAAACGCGTTACCCCGATACCGAGCGCGATGATCGCGAACACAAACACCACGCCAAACATCAGCGCCAATGTGTTGTGCGGGAAGATCGCATAGAAATTTCCCGCCAACGGCGCATGCAGCAGGCTGCCATTGATCATGACGGTCAGCACCAGGAACAGCGCCAGCGCGGCAGCCGCGGCCATCGACACCGTCAGACCATTGCGCTTGTACAGCTTGCCCAGCGCAGCTGGCCAGGCATAGTCGCTATAGGTCTGAACGCGAACCTTGGCCATGGCCTGGGGCACGTTCACGCCAAATTCATGCGGGGGCGCGTATTGGCACGCGTGCAGACAGGCGCCGCAGTTATGGCACAGGTTGGCCAGATAGTTGATGTCGGCCTTGCCGAATTCCAGCCGGCGCGTCATGGCCGGGAACACCGCGCAGAACCCTTCGCAATACCGGCATGCGTTACAGATCTGCATCACGCGTGCGACTTCGGTCTCGTCGTCGGTCAGCGTGGCGGGCGTGATGGACGCACCCTTGGCGTGAAAATGGACGGGTTGTTCCGTCACGGCGGCGCTGGCCGAACGCGGCATCATTGCCGGTGCGGCGGCGTCACGGGCCTGTTGGGTCAGGGCTTCAAGCTGCTTCACGTTGTGCTCCTACGGCGCGTTGCGCCAGCGCCGCTTGGGCGGCGCGCGTGCCGGCGATGCGGCCAAATGCCGTGCCGATCGACATGCCGACGCCAGCCGTATAGCCTTTGCCCAGCACGTTGCCGGCCATCATTTCACCGGCGACAAACAGGTTGTCGCTGGGTTTGTCGTTGAATCGAACCGCGGCGGTCTCGTCGACCTTCAGGCCCAGATAGGTAAAGGTAATGCCCGGGCGCAGCGCGTAGCCGTAGAACGGACCAGTGTCGATCGGACGGGCCCAGTGCGTCTTGGCGGGCGTGACGCCTTCGGTGTGACAATCATCCAGCGAGGTGTGATCGAACGTGCCCACGCGGCAGGATGCGTTGTACTCGTTCATGGTTTGCATGAACTGCGCTTCGTCCAGACCGAGCTTGCTCGCGAGTTCGGGCAGCGTATCTGCCTTCACCCCCGGGAAGACGGGCGGCATGAATCGACCGATGGCCTTGGAATCGATGATCGAGTAGGCGATCTGCCCCGGCTGCATCGCGGTCAGCCGGCCCCAGATGGCGTAACGCTTGGGCCAGAAGTCCTCGCCCTCGTCATAAAAGCGCTTGGCTTCGCGATTGACCACCACGCCCAGCGACACGCAGTCGATACGCGTGCAGATGCCACCGTCATACAAGGGCGCGCGCGCATCGATCGCCACGCAGTGCGATTGCGACGGATCGCCGATGATGTCAGCACCCGCATTCATCATGAACTTCAGCAGCACGCCTTGGTTGAAACGGGTTCCACGGATGAGGAAGTTATCGGCCGGCCATTCGCCGCGCTCGTTCTGTCCCCATGCCTCGCGCAGCCACTCGCGGTTGGATTCGAATCCGCCCGCGGCCAGCACACAGGCGCGCGCCGTGATGCGTTCGTTGCCCACGCGCGCGGCCACGAAGCGGCCGTTGTCCAGTTCCAGCGAATCGACCGGCGACTCGTAGCGAATCTGTACGCCCAGCGCTTCGGCGCTGCGATAGTAGGCATTGACCAGCGCTTTGCCGCCGCCCATGAAGAACGCGTTGGTACGCGCCACGTGCAGCGCGCCGGACAATGGCGGCTGGAAATTCACGCCATGTTTGCGCATCCAATCCCGACAGGTGGACGAGGCGCGAATCACCAGGCGAGCGAGGTGTTCATTAGTAATGCCGCCCGTGACCTTGAGCAAGTCTTGCCAGTATTCCTCTTCGGGATAGGCATCGACCAGCACGTCTTGGGGCGCATCGTGCATGCAGCGCAGGTTGCGCGTGTGTTGGGAGTTACCGCCACGCCATTCTTTGGGCGCGGCTTCGAGCATCAGGACACTGGCTCCCGCCTCGCGCGCCATCAGGGCTGCGCATAGTGCGGCATTGCCACCGCCTATCACCAGTACGTCTATCATGAGTATGAGCCTGTAAAGTCAGGCTCGCACTATAGGGCCAGGCAGGGTCTGACGCCAGACCCATTCCCTCAATGGGCGTTCACGATTTGTGAAGGGTCGCCCCGGGCCAGGCCCCGTCGCGCACCAGAGTTTCGACGGTTTGGGCAAGCAGCACGCGGGCCGCCAGCGCCGCGGGCGAGAGCTCGTCATCGGAGACGCTGGCCAGCAGATTGGAGCGCCGCAGATGCCGGTCGGTGATCTGTCGCACCGCCAGGGCCTCGCCACGCAGGCGCACGGTCGCGGCACCCGGTTGAATCGTGGCGCCAAAGCCGCTGCGCACGAGGTCCATCAAGACGTCCAACCCATCGATTTCCGCCGCGAGATTCGGCTCGATACGCAGCCGGGCGCACGAGGCCTCGAACTGCAGCCGCAAGCCATGGCTGGCGCTGGGCATGAGCAAGGGCAGTTTGGCAATGTCCTTTAAACGAACCGGCCCTTCCGGCGGCAAGCCGGGCATGTCCTGCGGGGCGATGAGAAACAGCCGTTCCTCGATCAAGGGCAGCGTGCTCCAGCGGCGCGCGGTCTCGGTGCGAAACACCACCGCGAGATCAAGCTGGCGCGAATTGAGCATCGCGGTCAGATACCCCGACAGACTTTCGATCAGATGGACACGTACCTCGGGGTAGCGATCGCGCATGGCCTGCATGAATGGCACGGCGAGCACCGAGGCAGTCGTCGCAGGCAAGCCAACGTTGACTTCACCGCTGAGTCGCGATGCCTTGGCGGCCCGGGCCGCGCCATCGGCGTGCCGCAGCGCGAGCTGGGCTTGCCGCAGAAAAGCGAGCCCCGCATCAGTAGGGACCACGCCACTAGAAGTGCGAATCAGCAAGCGCGTCGATAGCTCGCTTTCCAGCCGGCTGATCTGCTGGCTTAGCGCCGAGGTCACAACGCCCAGATCAGCGGCCGCGCGTCCCATGCTGCCGTATTCGGCCACTTTGACGAAGTAACGTAGCTGGCGCAGTTCCATGGCGGTCTCTAAAACTGAGGCAGGGTCGCGGGATCATGCTGGCGCAGCACGCGCTTGGCTTCCTCGAAACCGGGCAGGATCTGGCCGACCTCGGCCCAAAAGTCCGGACTATGGTTCATCTCGCGCAGATGCGCCAGTTCGTGGGCGATCACGTAGTCGATGATGGACGGAGCGAAATGAATCAGGCGCCAGTTAAGCATGATGTTGCCATCGCTGGTGCACGAGCCCCAGCGGGTGGCGGCCGAAGACAGCCGCCAGCGGCGAATTTTCAGACCGGTGATCTGCAGAAAATGCGCAAGGCGCGAGCCGAACAAGGTGCCCGCGCGCTGCTGCAGCCAGGCCTGCGCCGTGTCACGAATACGCGCATCCTCGGCGTCCATCGGCAAGGGCAGGATCAAGGCATCGCCATCCTGCGGCGACTCCACATCGCCTGAGAAACGAGCCTGACGTGTTTGCGGACTGAGATCGAGCACGATGCGTTTGCCCAGATAGGGCAATTCGCCGCCGGCCTGCCAGCGCGTTTGCGCCATCGCCAGCCGTTCGCGGCGCGCATGCCAATCGCGCAGCTTGGACAGTATCCAGCGCGCCTTTTCCCGGACGGCTTCGTCGATCTGGGTCAAGGTCACCCAATTGGGCGCGGTCACGCGCAAGCCGTCGTCGGTAATGACAAAGCCGATGCTGCGGCGGCGCGAACGCAGCAGCACGAATCCGATCGTTTGTTGCTCGGTTTTGACTTCACGCCAGCGCGCGCCGGCAGGCAGCGTGGCAGGGCAAGGCGTGACGATGATGGCGGTGGTGCCGGCGGCCGGTCCCGCTGTGACGTCTGGCGCGGCAGGCGTCACAGGTGCGGGAGGCGAGAACAACAATTCAAGCTGACCGTTCTGAGGCATACCTTTCGGGATTGAGCTGCCGCATTTCCCCTTCGATCCACGCTTGCACTTTCGCGTTCAACTCATCGGGGCTGAGGCCTTGCGAGGCGATGGCGGGGCCGATTGACACGGTGATCAGACCGGGGCGCTTGATAAAGGCATTGCGCCGCCAGCACTCGCCCGCGTTATGCGCGATGGGGATCACCACCGCGCCCGTGCGCGAGGCCAGTATCGCGCCACCGGCCTTGAACCGCGCCGTCTTGCCGGGGGCAACGCGCGTGCCTTCCGGAAAGAGCAGTGGCCAGCGGCCTTCGTTCATGCGCAGCTGACCAAGTTTGATGACTTGCTCGAACGCATCGCGCCCCTTGGCCCGATCGATCGGGATCATGCGCAGCAGCGCCAGACCCCAGCCGAAAAAGGGTACTTTGTGCAATTCTTTCTTGTACACAAAGCAGACTTCGCGTGGCATGTGAGCCGGGAAAAACAAGGTTTCCCACGCGGATTGATGCTTGGACAACAACACCGCCGGTCCGTCTGGCAGATTCTCCGCGCCCTTGACGCGCCAGCGGATGCCGCAGAAGAACCGGGCGCCCCAGATGGCCATGCGCGGCCAGCCCATCGTGAGCTTATACCGCCAGTGCAAAGGCGCAGGCGACCACAGCAGGCAGGCAAAGGCGTACGGAATCACCGTGATGATCAAGAACGCCATGTATAACGCTGAACGCAGCCAGGCCATGCTCAAGCTTCCTGCAACAGCGCATCGACCACGGCCGACAGATCCGCTGCGACCCGCGTGCCCGGCGGCAACTCGCCTTGTTGTGTTTTCCGGCCATTGCCGGTCAACACCAGCCAAGGCTGGCAGCCCGCGGCGGCCGCGGCCTGCAGATCGCGCAACGAGTCGCCCACGGCGGGCACGCCCGTCAGATCGATGTCATAGCGGCGCGCGATGTCACGATACATGCCGGGCAGCGGCTTGCGGCAGTCGCAGCCATCCTGCGGGCCATGCGGGCACATGAAAATGGCATCGACGATGCCACCGGCCTGGGCGACCTCGGCGTGCAGCTTGGCGTGGATATTGTTGAGCGTGGCCGTATCGAACAGGCCACGCGCCAGCCCCGACTGATTGGTGGCGATGGCCACGGTATAGCCCGCCTGCGACAGCCGGGCGATCGCCGCCATGCTGCCCGGCAGGGGGATCCATTCCTCGGGACTTTTGACAAATTCGTCGCTGTCCTGATTGATGACGCCGTCGCGATCGAGGATGATGAGCTTCACTGGGCCAGCCTCGAAATATCGGCCACCTGGTTCATCAGACCATGCAGTTGACCCAGCAATGCGAGCCGGTTGGCGCGCACAGCAGGGTCTTCGGCCATGACCATGACATCGGCAAAGAACGCGTCGACCGGCTCGCGCGCCTGGGCCAGCGTGCTCAGGCTGCCCGCGAAATCGCCCGCTTGCAGCTGCGCTTCGGCCTGCGGACGCAGGGTCGCCACGGCGCTGGCCAGGGCCTGTTCGGCCGGTTCGGTCAGACGCGAGGCGTCCACCGAGCCGATCTCGCCTTCGGCCTTCTTCAACAGATTGCCGATACGCTTGTTGGCAGCGGCCAGGCTCGCGGCTTCGGGCAACTGTCCGAATGCCGTGACGGCACGCACGCGCGCGGCGACTTGATGCAGCGGCGGCGCCAGCGCGATGACGGCATCGACCGCGTTACGGTCGAAGTCGCTCGCGAGCTGATTGCGATACCGTTCAAAGATGAAGGTACGTACTTCGGCCAGGGTGTCGGCTGGGATCTTGCCGGCGGGGAACGTTTCCGTTGCCAGCGTCAGGAGCCCGTCCAGCGAGAGGGGGCCGTTCGCGCTCGCGGCCAGCCAGCCACCGGCGGCCAGTTGCTCGAAAGCACTGATCAAACCGAGCGCGGCGCGGCGCAGGCCAAAGGGATCGCGTTCGCCGGTAGGCGCCAGTCCAATGCCCCAGATACCGATCAGCGTCTCGGCGCGTTCGGCGATAAAGAGGATCGCGGCGGTCAGCGACTCGGCATTGACCGGCGCATCCAGACGGATACGGTATTGGTCGCGTAGAGCTTGCACCACGGTGGGGGATTCGCCGTCACCGGCCGCGTAGTAAGCGCCCATGACGCCTTGCAGCTCGGGGAATTCGCCCACCATGTTGGTGCCCAGATCGGCCTTGGCCAGCAGGGCGGCACGATCAGCGGCGGCAACATCGCTGCCCAGTTGCTCGGCCACGCCACGCGCAATCGCGCGCACGCGTTCGACGCGTTCGAGCTGGGTGCCGAGCTTGTTGTGATAGACGATGCTGCCCAGCTGTTCGACCCGCGCGGCCAGCGGCGTCTTGCGATCGGTCTCGAAGAAGAACTGCGCATCGGCCAGACGCGGGCGCACCACGCGCTGATTGCCCTCGACAATGTGGACGGGGTTGTCCGTCTGCATGTTGCTGACGATCAGGAAACGGTGGGTCAGCTTGCCCGTGGCCGGATCGAATAGCGGGAAGTATTTCTGATTCAGACGCATGGTCAGAATCAGGCATTCCTGCGGCACTTGCAGGAACTGTTCTTCGAACTGGCCCACGTAAACCGTGGGATGTTCCACCAGCGCGGTGACTTCGTCCAGCAGCGCGAGGACTTCCGGGTCATCGCCCAGCGTCGCGCCGAGCTTGTCCGCGTGCGATTGCAGCTGCGCACGGATATCGTCGCGGCGCGCTTCGAACGACGCCACGACGCGGCCTTGTTTGGCCAGCGTGGTTTCATAGGCGGTGGCATCGGCGATATCGATGACGCCGCTGGACATAAAGCGATGGCCTTGGGTGCTGCGGCCTGCCGTCAAGCCCAGCGCGGCGACCGGCACGATGTCCGCGCCATGCAGTGCGATCAGGCGATGCGCAGGGCGCACGAATTTCACCGTGGTCACGCCATCGGCCAACTGGTATTGCATGACCTTGGGGATCGGCAGGCCGTCAATGGCGGCTTGCAGGCCTTCCTGCAAACCCACTGCGAGCTTGGCACCGGGCGCGGTGCCGCGGGCGATCAGGTATTCCTGCTTGCCGTCGGATTCGCGGGCGAGGGTAGCCGGATCGATATTTTCGAGGCCTTTGGCGGCGAGCTTTTTGGTCAGCGCGGGCGTGGGCTTGCCCTCGGCATCCAGGCCGACTTTCACGGGCATCAGCTTTTCGGCGTAGGCCTGATCCGGCGCTTGTTCACGCACATGCGACAGGCGCACGGCCAGGCGGCGCGGCGTGGCGAAGGCGGTGACGGTGTTCGCGTCATCGAGCAGCGCATGCTTGGCCAAGGTGGCGCGCAGGCCTTCGGCAAAAGCCTGGCCCAGTTTGTGCAGGGCCTTGGGCGGGAGTTCTTCGGTCAGCAGTTCGACCAGCAGGGGGCGGGTAGACGTTGTCATTCAGGCAGCCTCCTCGTTGCGGCGATTCGCCAGCATCGGAAAGCCCAATCGTTCACGGGAATCGTAATAGGCCTGCGCGACGGCGCGCGACAGGTTGCGGATGCGGCCGATATAGGCGGCGCGTTCGGTCACGCTGATGGCGCCGCGCGCATCCAGCATGTTGAACGTATGCGCGGCCTTGAGCGCTGCCTCGTAGGCGGGCAGGGCGAGCGGCACGTCCATCAGGCGCTTTGCTTCGGCTTCGTAGTCGTTGAAATGCGCGAACAGCATGTCGGCCGACGAATGCTCGAAGTTATAAGTGGACTGCTCCACTTCGTTTTGATGGAACACGTCGCGATAGAGCACGCGGCGGCCATTGGCGCCCTCGGTCCAGACCAGGTCGTACACGCTTTGCACGTCCTGCAGATACATCGCCAGACGCTCCAGGCCATACGTGATCTCGCCGGTCGTGGGGTTGCAATCCAGGCCGCCGACCTGCTGGAAATAGGTGAACTGCGTCACTTCCATGCCGTTGAGCCAGACTTCCCAGCCCAGGCCCCAGGCGCCCAGCGTGGGGTTTTCCCAGTCGTCTTCGACGAAACGGATATCGTGCTCGGTCGGGTCGATGCCCAGTGCCTTGAGCGAACCGATATACAAGTCGAGGATTTCCGGCGGCGCGGGTTTCAGCACCACCTGATATTGATAGTAGTGCTGCAGGCGGTTGGGGTTCTCGCCATAGCGGCCGTCCTTAGGACGGCGCGAGGGCTGCACGTAGGCGGCGCGCCAGGGCTCCGGGCCGATGGCGCGCAGGAACGTCGCCGTGTGCGAAGTGCCCGCGCCGACCTCCATGTCATACGGTTGCAAGAGCGCGCAGCCCTGCTTGTCCCAGTAATCCTGGAGCGTGAGAATGATTTGCTGAAAGGTGAGCATAAGATTCTTGGAATTCGGGTCGCCGGGCAGCCCGGCCTGCCGTGGCAGTGTAGGCCCCATGTTGGCGGGAAAGGCGGCCATTTTAACTGGCCCGCCGGCAAGGCGCTGTGCAAGCCGTCCGCAGTGGACGATGGCAGGCCGCAGCATACCCGGAATCTTTGGTCGCGCAAGACGCGTGCAAGAGCATTACTATTTGTAAATTCGCGGAGGCTGGGATAATCGTATGATTCGGAGTCGTTCCCCATCTATTCCGGGCGCCGCGCCCATCAGCAGAGGATCTAGCATGTCTGAGTTAGTCAAGGTCGAGCTCATTGACGGTATCCAGGTCATGACCATCAATCGTCCAGAGGCGAAAAACGCCATCAATCTGGAAACCGCGCAGGCGCTGGCCGCCGCGCTGGACGACCTTGATAACCGTGACGAAGCGCGCATCGGTATTCTGACCGGCGCGGGCGGCGTGTTTTCCGCTGGCATGGATCTGAAGGCCTTTGCACAGAAAGGCGAGCGTCCGAATATTCCGGGCCGTGGATTTGCCGGCATCACCGAGCGTCCGCCGCGCAAGCCTCTGATCGCGGCGATCGAGGGTTTCGCTTTGGCCGGTGGCTGCGAAATGGCCTTGTCGGCGGATCTGATTGTCGCGGCCAACAACGCGAAGTTCGGGCTGCCTGAAGTGAAACGTGGGCTGGTTGCCGGCGCTGGCGGTCTGCTGCGTCTGCCGCGCCGCCTGCCCTATCACATCGCCATGGAAATCATCCTGACGGGCGATATGTTCACCGCCGAACGTGCCCATGCCTTCGGTCTGGTCAATCGTCTGACCGAGCCCGGCCAGGCGCTCGAGGGCGCGCTCGCCCTGGCGCGCATCATTGTCGAAAACGGTCCGTTGGCAGTGCAAACGGCCAAGAGCGTGGTGGCGCAAGCCGTCGATTGGGACCAGGAAGGCATGTTCGATCGCCAGCGCCCGCTGATTTCCCATATCTTTACCTCGGCCGACGCCAAGGAAGGCGCCACCGCCTTCGCCGAAAAACGCAAGCCCGTCTGGCAGGGCAAATAAGGCCGGCAACGCTGGACCTAAAATACCTGATTGATCCGGGCGGCTGGCTACCGTGGCCGCCTGTTCCCCTTTCGTTGTTTTCGCTCAAGCACTCATGTCTACCCTGATCAAAGAAGAAGACTTCATACAGTCTATCGCTGACGGCATTCAGTTCATCAGCTACTACCATCCCGTTGACTACATCCGCCACCTGGCCCGCGCCTATGAGCGCGAGGAAAGCCCGGCCGCGCGCGACGCGATGGCGCAGATCCTGACCAACTCGCGCATGTGTGCCGAGGGCAAGCGTCCGCTGTGCCAGGACACCGGCATCGTCAACGTGTTCCTGAAAGTGGGCATGAACGTGCGATTCGAGACGAACCGCACGCTGCAAGAGCTGTGCGACGAAGGCGTGCGCCGTGGCTACACGAACCCGGACAACCCCTTGCGCGCTTCCGTGCTGGACGATCCGATCTTCGCGCGCAAGAACACGCGCGACAACACGCCCTGTATCCTGCATGTCGAACTCGTCCCGGGCGACAAGGTCGATGTGCAAATTGCTTCCAAGGGCGGCGGTTCCGAGAACAAGTCGAAGTTCGTGATGCTCAACCCCAGCGATTCGCTGGTGGACTGGGTGCTCAAGACTGTGCCCACGATGGGCGCTGGCTGGTGCCCGCCGGGCATGCTGGGGATCGGCGTTGGCGGCACGGCCGAGAAAGCCATGCTGATGGCCAAGCAATCGTTGATGGAAGACATCGACATGTACGAGCTGCTGGCCCGCGGCCCGCAGAACAAGCTCGAGGAACTGCGTATCGAGCTTTACGAAAAGGTCAACGCGCTCGGTATTGGCGCGCAGGGCCTGGGTGGTCTGACGACCGTGCTGGACGTGAAGATCAACACTTTCCCCACGCACGCGGCGTCCAAGCCCGTGGCCATGATCCCCAACTGCGCGGCTACCCGTCACGCGCATTTCGAGCTCGATGGCTCCGGTCCCGCTCGCCTGGAACCGCCCGCGCTGTCGGAATGGCCCGAAGTGCGCTGGGCGCCGGACTACAACAAGTCCAAGCAAGTCAATCTGGATGCCCTGACCCCGGAAGAGGTCGCCAGCTGGAAGCCCGGCCAGACGCTGCTGTTGTCGGGCAAGATGTTGACCGGCCGTGATGCCGCGCACAAGCGCATTCAAGACATGCTGGCCAAGGGCGAGCCGCTGCCGGTGGACTTCAAGAATCGCGTGATCTACTACGTCGGTCCCGTGGACCCCGTGCGCGACGAAGTCGTCGGTCCCGCAGGCCCCACGACCGCGACCCGCATGGACAAGTTCACCGAGATGATGCTGGCGCAGACCGGCTTGATCGCGATGATCGGCAAGTCCGAGCGCGGCCCGGTCGCGATTGAAGCGATCCGCAAGCACAAGTCGGCCTACTTGATGGCCGTGGGTGGCGCGGCTTACCTGGTGTCCAAGGCGATTCGCGAGGCGCGCGTGTTGGCCTTTGAAGACCTGGGTATGGAAGCCATCTACGAGTTTGATGTCAAGGACATGCCGGTCACCGTGGCGGTCGATTCCGAAGGCACGTCGGTGCACAACACCGGGCCGAAGGAATGGCAAGCGCGTATCGGCAAGATCCCGGTCGCTGTGGCGTAAGCCGCGTCTCAAGCGTGGGGCGGGCGTAGCGGGCGAGCTTACGCTCGTCGCCCTAGCCACACGATTTCCCTTCGCGCCCAAGGCCGCACAGATTGTGCGGCCGTTTTTTGGCTCGTGCTCCCCCCGACAGATCGCGCGTAATCGTTATGTTGCTCCGGCGCTTCTTTACGGGAAACGGCTCGTCAAACCTCCCATACCCGTCAGTCAACATCGCCTTGGAGTGAATTCCAGGCCATTGAACACGGTCTTGTATAAATACGAATTCACAATACCCGAACGCCCGCGCATGCTATGGGCCACTCCGTACCTAGCCTAGGAAGCACTACATGACGTCTACAACCCCCGCCGATTGGATTGGCAGCAGCGAGTCAGTCGCCGATAACCTCGACGTGGGCCATGCCGCGCGTATCGCTGCGACGCTCGGCCAACCGGCCCCCGCCGTCGGTGATGCGTTGCCGGCCTTGTGGCAATGGGCGTTTTTTATCAAGCCGGTGCAAGCAGACGGCATCGGCGTAGATGGACACCCCGCGCGTGGCGGCTTTTTACCGCCCGCCGACGATCGCAATCGCATGTGGGCAGGCGGTCGGGTGACCTTTCACTCGCCGTTGCGCGTGGGCGTTGCCGCCGAGCGCAACTCCACAGTGATCGATGTACGCGAAAAAGTCGGCCGCACGGGTGCCTTGCTGTTCGTGACGGTGCGGCATCATTACCTTCAGGAGGGCGCACTGACGATCGAGGAGGAGCAGGACATCGTCTACCGGCAGCCGTCGCCGCCCAAGCTCACAGGCACGGAGCCCGCGCCAGCTTCGCAATGGTGCGAGACCATTGAGCCTTCGCCCTTGCTGCTGTTTCGCTATTCCGCGGTCACCTTCAACGGTCATCGCATTCACTACGATCATCCCTATGTCACTGAAACCGAGGGCTATCCGGGCCTGGTCGTGCACGGGCCGCTGATCGCGACATTTATGGTGGCGGCTTTTCGTCAAGCGAATCCCGACGCGCGCTTGGATCATTTGTCCTACCGTGGTCTGCGTCCGCTGATCGCGCCCACGCCGTTCGAAGTGGCCGGCCGCGTCGTCGAGCCGGGTCAGGCAGAACTCTGGGCCGAATGCGACGGCACGCTGGCCCATCAGGCACAACTGAGGTTTTCCGCATGAGCAATATCGGCAGTAACCCGCGTCCCCTCGATGGCATCACCGTCATCAGCCTGGAACACGCCATCGCCGCGCCGTTCTGCTCGCGCCAGCTGGCCGATATGGGTGCGCGCGTCATCAAGATCGAGCGGCCCGGTGTGGGCGATTTCGCCCGTGGCTACGATGAACGCGTGCGTGGCCTGTCCTCGCATTTCGTCTGGACCAACCGATCCAAGGAAAGCCTCACGCTTAACCTCAAACATCCCGAGGCGGGCGACGTCATGCAGCGTCTGCTCGAATCGGCCGACGTACTCGTGCAAAACCTCGCACCCGGTGCGGCCGAGCGCTTGGGACTGTCGTTCGATCAGCTGCACGAAAAATACCCGCGCCTCATCGTGTGCGATATTTCGGGCTATGGCGAGGGCGGTCCCTACGAGACCAAAAAGGCCTACGACTTGCTGATCCAGAGCGAAAGCGGCTTTGTGTCCGTGACGGGCTCGCCCGATGCGCCCGCCAAGGCTGGTTGTTCGATCTCCGACATCGCCGCCGGCATGTATGCGTATACCTCGATCCTGAACGCGCTATTGCTGCGCCAGCGTACAGGCAAGGGCAGCCGCCTGGACGTATCGATGCTGGAAAGCATGGTCGAATGGATGGGCTATCCGCTTTACTACGCTTACGAAGGCGCGACCCCTCCGCCGCGCGCGGGCGCCGCCCATGCGACCATCTATCCCTATGGTCCATTCCCCGTCGGCGATGGCGCCACCATCATGCTGGGCCTGCAGAACGAGCGCGAATGGCGCGTGTTCTGCGAGCGCGTGCTGGGTCAACCCGAGCTGGCCGATGACGAGCGGTTTTCTTCCAACTCGCGTCGCACCGCGAATCGCGAACCCTTGCGAGCCCTCATCGTGCAAGCCTTTGCCGCCATGACGATCGATGAGGTCACGCAGCGGTTGGAAGACGCCCAGATCGCCAATGCCCGCGTGAACGAGATGAAAGGCGTCTGGGCACACCCGCAGCTACAGGCGCGCGATCGCTGGCGCGAAGTCGGCAGCCCCGCGGGCACCTTGCCAGCGCTGGTGCCACCCGCCACCAGCAACGCCTTTACGCCGCGCATGGACCCGGTGCCAGCCGTGGGCGAACACACCGACGCCGTCCTGGCGTCGCTGGGCTTCACCCCCGAAGAGGTGGCGCATTTCAAAGAAAATCAAGTCGTGTGAAGGCGGGTGCCGGCAGCGCTGGATTCAGTCCAGCTGCTGCACCCACTGATCCGACAGCCCCGCGAGCAATTGCGATACGGGGCCTTGGCGCAGCACCAGATCGGGGGCGAGTTCATGCAAGGGCGCCAATACGAAGGCGCGCTCATGCATGCGCGGATGCGGCAGAATCAGGCGCGGAGAATCCATCTGCGTATCGCCATGCAGCAGCAGATCCAGATCCAGCGTGCGTGGCGCATTGGGATAAGGGCGTTGTCGTCCGTGCCGCGTCTCCAGCGCTTGTAAAAGGTCCAGCAGCTCCAGCGGCGCGAGGCTGGTATCCAACGCGGCGACCGCATTGATATAGTCCGGCCCGGTGGCCTCCACCGGTGCCGTGCGATAAAAGCGCGAGGGCTCGCAATACAACACCCCCGGGCTGCCACGCAGTTCTTTCAACACGGTATGCAGCGTGGTGACCGCGTCGCCCAGGTTGGCGCCCAGGCCGATATAGGCGCGTTCGACGCGGCTCATGCTTCGGCGCGCGGTGCGCTGGGACGGCGAGTTTTTCGGCGGCGCTTGCGCGGCCCGCTGGCCTCGGAGGCCGTCTGCGGCTGGCGCGACAACTCGTCGATCATCTCGGCCCGGATGGCGTCATTGCCATTGGCCAGATCCATCCACCATTGCGCCAGCACACTGTCGAACTCGCCAGCGGCCGCGCGCAGCTGCAGGAAATCGCAAGCGGCGCGAAAACGCGGTTGTTCGATCATGCGATAAATCGTCTTGCCCAGGCGTCGCTCGAAACGCGGCTGCATGAACCAGATCTCACGCATGTCGGAGGTGAATCGCCGCTGGATGGCGAGTTTCTCCGTTTGCTCGTCCAGCACCGAATCGGCGGCTTGGACCAGCGCGGGGATGTTGTGCTCGCCCTGCGCGCGCAATTGCTTCCAGCGCGAATCCACTTGTTGCCATAGCAACGCCGAGAACAGGAAACTCGGGCTGATGCTTTTTCCTGCACGTACACGTGCATCGGTGCGTTCCAGCGCCAACTCGACAAAGCGTTCGCCGCCAGGCTGCTCCAACACCACATCCAGCATAGGTAGTAGCCCGCGCGCCAGGCCCTCGGCGCGCAGCTGGCGCAGGCAATCCATGGCATGACCACAGGTCAAGAGCTTGAGCATCTCATCAAACAGACGCGATGCCGGCACGTTCTCGATCAGCGATGCCATCGTGCCGATCGGCGCGCGCGTGGCGGGGTCGATCGTGCCATTGAGCTTGGCCGCGAAACGCACCGCGCGCAGCATGCGGACCGGATCTTCGCGATAACGCACCGCTGGGTCGCCGATCATGCGCACCCGGCGCTTTTTCAAATCCGCGACGCCTTGGTGAAAATCGATCACCTCTTCGTTATGCGGATCGTAGTAGAGCGCGTTCATCGTGAAATCGCGCCGCGCCGCATCCTGCTCGTGCGTCCCAAATACGTTGTCGCGCAGAATTCGGCCATGCTCGTCGGTTTCTTGATTCTCGGACGCCGGGGCACGGAAGGTCGACGTCTCGATGATCTCCTGCCCGAACACCACATGCACCAGCTGAAAACGGCGCCCAATGATGCGCGCGCGGCGGAACAAGGGGCGAATCTGTTCCGGCGTGGCGTTGGTCGCCACATCGAAATCCTTGGGTTCCAGACCCACGATCAGGTCACGAACCGCGCCACCGACGATATAGGCCTCGTATCCATGCTGGCGCAGGACTTCACAGACCTTGATGGCATGCCGCGAAACGTTGCGGCGATCGATACCGTGTTTATCAGGCCCGATCCGCTGGGGCCCACGGGCCGCCGGAGAAAACAGACGGCTGACGAATTTCTTGATTGTGTCGGTGATCATCAGGACTTGGCGTCTTCCAGGTGGTCGAACAAGTCGAGCACTTTCCAGCCGCGTGCGTGGGCGATCTCGCGCAGCGCCGGGCTGGGATTGGCGGCTACGGGATGCGTGACGACCTCAAGCAAGGGCACGTCGTTGATCGAATCGCTATAAAAAACCGATTCGGAGAAATCGGCAAGTGTCAGATTCATTCCGGCCAACCAGTCGCGCACCCGCACGACCTTGCCTTCCTTGAAGCTGGGCGTGCCGGAAATACGGCCCGTGTAACGGCCATTGCGGTATTCGGGGTCGGTGGCGATCAGATGCGAAATGCCGAACGCGCGCGCAATCGGCGCCGTGACAAACGCGTTGGTGGCCGTGACCAGGGCGCACAGATCGCCGGCGGCCAGGTGCTGGTCAACCAATTCAATGGCGCGATCCGTGATGGCAGGGCGCACCACCTCGGCCATGAACTCCTCATGCCACGCCGCCAGTTCATAGGGGCGATGCGCGGCCAGCAGGCCCAGCATGAATTCTGCGGCCTGTTCAGCCGTCAGTTCACCGCGGTTATAGCGGTTCATCAGGTCGTCGTTGCGGCGACGCGCCTCGTCCGGATCACCGGCGCGGCCAGTGCGTGCCAGGAAGTCGGCCCATTGGTAATCGCTGTCCAGCGGTAGGAGCGTGTGATCCAGATCGAACAGCGCGAGTCTTTGGGGCATCATCTTGTATGAGTATCGGGGTCTGCCAGCATAGCGCGCAGCAGGGCAATAGTGATGGGGCGGCCGGTAGCCAGCGAATAGCGATCCAGCGCATCGAGCAACACAGTCAATTTACGGATATCGCGTTCGCAATGCGTCAGCATCCATTGGATGACTTCGGGCGCGAGCTGCAAACCACGTTCGGTGGCCTGCGCCGACAACGCGGCTAGCTTGTCACCATCGGACAAAGGCTCGAGCCGAAAGACCAGATCCCACCCGAGCCGCGTGCGCAAATCCTCGCGCAACGGCATGGACAACGGGGCGCGATCGCCTGCCACGGCCAAGGCGAACGCCCGGCTGGTGGCCGCGCACTCGCGCCAGCGATTGTACAGGGCAAAAAGTCCCGCCTGTCGTGGCTCATCTAATTCGTGCACATCATCGACCGCGATCACGCGCGGCATGGCCGCCGCCGAGTCGGCGTTAGCCAGCTGGCGCAGGGCGCGGGCAGTCTGCCCCTTATCGATGTAAACCGCGTCCGGCGTATTCGCCAGTCCCTTGAGCAGATGGCTGCGCCCGCAACCCGCCGCGCCCCATAGATACAGGGCGCGTCCAGGCGCCAGCGCCCGCGCAGCCGCCAACGCCTCGCCGTTACGACCGGCGATAAAGTTCTGCAGCGTAGGAGCAGGTGCGGGTAGAACGTCGAGCAGCAGCTGGCGATTCATGGGTAACAATCTAGACAAGGCAAGGGGCGCGCAAATTGTCAAAATCCGGTTTGCGCGATGCTTTTCCCCCGACATCGTAAAATGGCGGGTGCAGCACCCCGTAAACCCCGCAATTGTCACATACCCCACGGTTTTTCTCATGACGACTCAACCTTCTGCCCCTCTGACGTACCGCGACGCTGGTGTCGATATCGATGCGGGAGACGCCCTGGTCGACCGCATCAAGCCCTTGGCGGCCCGTACGATGCGTCCCGGCGTGTTGGCCGGTATCGGCGGATTTGGCGCGTTGTTCCAGGTGCCCGGGAAATACCGTGAGCCCGTGCTGGTCTCCGGCACCGACGGCGTGGGCACCAAACTGCGCCTGGCCTTCGAATGGAATCGGCATGACACCGTGGGTATCGACCTGGTGGCCATGAGCGTCAACGATATCCTGGTTCAGGGCGCAGAGCCCTTGTTTTTCCTGGATTATTTCGCCTGCGGCAAACTCTCGGTGGACACCGCCGCCGCCGTGGTCGGCGGTATCGCCAAGGGATGTGAGCTGTCCGGCTGCGCCCTCATCGGTGGCGAAACGGCCGAAATGCCCGGCATGTACCCCGATGGCGAATACGATCTGGCCGGTTTCGCGGTCGGCGCGGTTGAAAAGGCCGACATCATCGACGGCAAATCCATCAAACCGGGCGATGTGGTGCTGGGCCTGGCCTCCAGCGGCGCGCATTCCAACGGTTTTTCGCTGATCCGCAAGATCATCGAACGCGCCGGCGCCAAGCCGACCGACGATTTCTATGGTCAGCCCCTAGTTGACGTGGTGATGGCCCCCACGCGCCTCTATGTGAAGCAGGTCCTGGCCGCCCTGGCCAAGCACGGCACTTCCATCAAGGGTCTGGCCCACATCACCGGCGGCGGCCTGCTGGACAACGTGCCGCGCATCCTGCAGCCCGGCTTGTCGGCCAAGCTGCATCGCGACAACTGGGAAATGCCCAAGCTGTTCCAATGGCTGCAAGAGCAAGGCCAAGTCGAAGACACCGAGATGTACCGCGTGTTCAACTGCGGCATCGGCATGGTGCTCGTGGTCGATGCGGCCCAGGCCGACGCCATCGCCGAAACGCTGCGCGAGCAGGGTGAAACGGTCAGCAAGCTGGGCGAGATCGTCGAGCAGACTGAGGGCATGGCGCAGACGTTTGTCGTGTGAGGCGGTGCTGGGTCGGCTGCGTAGTGAAGCGTTGTCGAGGCGTGTGATGTGGGGCGCTGCTGGTTCGTTTTCGATCTGCAGCGTTGCTGATTCGGTTTTGATCTGCAGCTTTGCCGGTTCGTTTGAGAGGTGCAGCGTTGCTGGTTCTTAAGCCGCCGAGGCTGCCCTGCGTCATTCCGATGCTCGGTCGGTGCCCTGCGCTTCGGATGACTCCGGGGTCCTCGGCTCACGTCAGCCTAATGCCTCGGACATTACACCGCACTTGGCAACACGCGTCGGCTCCTAGTGCTGAAGGACGAACCCAACAACAGAGCGACGGCGGCAGAGGGTTTTGCGACTGATCCGTGAGCAGATGCTGCGAGTCGGTGGCAGGGCGGAGGGATCCGAAGCGCAGGGCACCGACCGAGCATCGGAATCCCGCAGTCCTGACGCCGACGGCTATAGAACGCCCATGCCGGCTCCAGAGCCAATCCGGACGCCAACAATAATCTTCAACCACCAACCGCTTCAGCCACCGCATCGATCACCCGCCCGACGGCGTCCCCGGCGAGACAGTCCACGATAACCCGCTCCGGCTGCGCGCGCAGCCAAGTGAGCTGGCGTTTGGCTAATTGCCGCGTGGCGGCGATGGCTTGTTCGCGTGCCGTGTCGAGGTCGATCTCGCCATCCAGATGGCTCCACATCTGCCGGTAACCGACACACCTCACGGATGGCAAACCGACATGCAGATCGTCGCGCGCGTGCAGCGTACGGACCTCGTCCAATAGACCGGCATCCAGCATCGCATCGAAACGCTGCGCGATGCGCGCATGCAGCGCGGCGCGGTCCGAGGGTTCGAGGCTGATGGTCAAGTAGCGATGCGAGGATGCCGTGGCATTCTGCGATACGGATTCGGCTTTCGCTTCCGATGCACGTTGCAATAGCGACGACATCGACTGCCCGCTCAAGATGCATATCTCAAGCGCACGCTGAATACGCTGACTATCGTTCGGAGCAAGGCGCGCTGCCGTGATCGGATCGCGCTCGGCGAGCTCCGCATGCAGCGCGGGCCATCCCAGTTCCGCGGCGCGCGCTTCGAGCTCGGCACGCAACGCTGGGTCTGCCTTGGGCAGATCATCCAGCCCATCGCGCAGCGTCTTGTAGTACATCATGGTGCCGCCCGCCAGCAGGGGCATCCGGCCGCGTGCGCGTATCTCGTCGATCAAACGCAGTGTATCGGCGCGAAATTCCGCAGCCGAATACGATTGCGCGGGGTCGCGAATGTCCAACAGGTGTTGCGGCACGCGCGCTTGCTCGCTGGGCGAGGGCTTGGCCGTGCCAATATCCATGCCGCGATAAATGGTGGCCGAGTCCACGTTGATGATCTCGACCGGCCAACGTTCGGCCACGGCCAACGTAGAGGCGCTTTTGCCGGCAGCCGTGGGGCCAGCAAGGCAGATGATAGGGGCCACGTTCATCGCCGGGCATCCATCGCGCTATGCAATATCAACGACATGCTTATTGTCCGCGCAGAAAGAGTTTATCCAGGTCGGACATCGACCACTGTACCCATGTCGGGCGACCGTGGTTGCACTGATCCGCGCGTTCGGTGACTTCCATCTGGCGCAGCAACGCGTTCATTTCTTCTATCGTGAGACGGCGGTTGGCGCGCACCGAGCCATGGCAAGCCATGGTCGAGAGCAGGGCGTTACGCTGCTCGGTCAACAGACGCGAGACGCCCACGGCACCCAGATCGCGCAAAATCGCGCGTGCCATGGTCTCGATATCGCCGCGCGCTAGAATCGCCGGCACGGCGCGCACCGCGATCGACGTGGGGCCAGCAGGGCGCAGATCGAAACATAGCTCGGCCAACTGCTCCTGATGCTCTTCCACTAACGCCACGTCTTTCTCTTGCGCGTGAAACACGACGGGCACCAGTAGTTCCTGGCGGGGCAGTTCGCGCGCATCGAGCGCGCGTTTGAGCTGTTCATAGACCACGCGCTCATGGGCCGCGTGCATGTCCACCAACACCAGGCCGTGACGGTTCTGCGCGAGGATATAGATGCCGTGCAATTGCCCTAGTGCCATGCCTAGCGGATGGTCTTCGTCCTGCGGCAAAGTGGTACTCGCGGCGGTGGCAGCGGATGCACCGACAGAGGATGAGCCGTCGGCGGCGCTTTGCTCCGGCAGTGGCCGGTAAAGCGTCTGCCAGTCAGAGACGCGGTTGCCTTCCGAGCCGCTTTGCAGTCGAAAAGGCATTTGCGTGTGCGGCCGCATGGGCTGGCGCGGGGGCGTTGCCTGACTCTGTCCTGCCGCGTGGAAAGGGCGTTCAGCATGGGCCGATGACGACTCGGTCTGTGCCCATGATCCCGTCAAACGCGCGGAGCCGGGCAACGCGTCTCGGCCCGGGGCAGCGGCGTTGCCTGACAGGTTTGCCGCTGCGGCGTCCCTGCTGTGCTGGCGCTCCGCGTTCATCTGTCGTCCCGGAAGCGCAGGCGCACCCGTCGCGGCATCGGGCGGCTGACGATCCGATATATAGCCGGGCGCGTAGGCTGGCGCGGTCCGAATCGAGATCGTATCGTCAGCGGCGTTCCACGCTTGCTTGGGCGTGGAGGGCATGCCTGCGCCAGCGCCTGCTCCATCGACATTTGCCGTCCTCGGCATGTCTTCAGACGTGCGAGCCGTCCCACCGGCAGCCGGGATCACCTCGCCGTCCGGCGTCACCACCACCGCCGAGGAGCCGCCCGTTTGCGCCAGCGCCTGGCTTACGACCTGATTGACAAACCGGTGTACCGCGCCGCTATCGCGAAAGCGCACTTCGTTTTTCGCCGGGTGCACATTGACATCCACGGCGGTCGGGTCGATATCCAGATACAGCACATAGGCAGGCTGACGATCGCCATGCAGAACATCCGCATAGGCGGCTTTCAGCGCATGGCTCACCGTGCGATCACGCACGAATCGGCCGTTGACGTAGAGATATTGCCGATCCGCGCGGGCGCGCGCCGCGGTGGGTCGGGTGACCATCCCAGACAAGCTGATCGCGCCCATCGACACATCGACCGGTAACGCATGCGAGGCGAACTCCGCGCCCAACACATCACGAATTCGCTGACCTGGGACGGCGGGCAGCCATTGCCGCTGCGCACGGTCATTGTGAAACAGGCGAAACGCGATATTCGGATGCGCCAGCGCGATCCGTTCCATCGCATCGACGCAGTGGCCAAACTCGGTGGCCTCGGAACGCAGGAATTTGCGGCGCGCCGGCACCGAATCAAACAGCTGACGGACATTGATGGTGGTGCCAGGCGGGCCGGAGGCTGGCGTCACCTGCAGGCTGCCGCCCTCGATCTGCCACGCGTGGTCGCCGTCGCGCGTACGCGAAATAATGGTCACTTGCGCCACAGAGGCGATCGATGCCAGCGCCTCGCCCCGAAATCCCATCGAGGCGACGGATTCCAGTTCGCTAAGCGAGCGGATCTTGCTGGTCGCATGCCGCGCCAACGCCAGTGGCAGTTCCTCGGGCGGGATACCAACGCCGTCGTCGCTGACGGCAATCCGCCGTATGCCACCGCCTTCCAGCCGCACTTCGATTGCCCGCGCGCCCGCGTCGATAGCGTTTTCCAGCACCTCTTTCAAAACGGAGGCCGGGCGTTCGATCACTTCGCCGGCGGCGATCTGGCTGATGAGCAGATCTGGCAGCGCGGCAATGCTGCGGCGTTCGGACGTAGCGCGGGATGGAGGCGTAGCGGTGATTTCAGGCATGAGCCGATTTTAGCCTCCGCGGCACGATAGCCGCGACGGCGGGGGCACCGCCGCTCGCACTTCGATCTCAGCTCGCGTCCGCGATATGCGCCAGCGGTGGATTGGCGACAAAATATTGCTGGATTCCCGCCAGCATCGCCTGCGCGAGTTTCTGCTGGTGGCTTGGGGATCGCAGCAGCTCTTCTTCGCGCGGATTACTGATGAACGCGGTTTCCACGAGGATCGAGGGGATGTCCGGCGCCTTCAGCACGGCAAAGCCAGCTTGTTCCACCCGTGGTTTGTGCAACCGGTTGATCTTTTTGATCTCGTCCAGAAAGGCGCTGCCGAGCCTGAGCGAATCGTTGATCTGGGCGGTGGTGGACAAATCCAGCAGCACTTTGGCCACGTGCTTGTCGTGACTACCCAGGTTGACGCCACCGATCAAATCCGCCGCGTTTTCCTTGTCGGCCAGCCAACGCGCCTGCGTGCTGGAAGCGCCTCGCTCGGACAGCGCAAAGACGGACGAACCGTTGGCGGTGGGTTTGACCCAGGCGTCCGCATGGATCGAGATAAACAAGTCAGCTCGCACGCGGCGCGCTTTCTGCACGCGCACATGCAGCGGAACAAAAAAATCGTCATCGCGCGTCAGATAGGCGCGCATGTTCGGCTGATTATCGATCAGGGTTTTAAGCTGACGCGCGATCCGTAACACGACATCTTTCTCGCGTAAGCCCGATTTGCCAATCGCGCCAGGGTCCTCCCCGCCATGACCTGGGTCCAGGGCGATGGTCACCATGCGCTTACGGCGCGAAGGCGTGGAAGGCATGGGCGTGGCTGGAGCGGGCGCGGGCTGCGGCAACGCGATGCGTGCCGGCGGCTGCTGCCCGGGCGCTTGCGGTGCCGGGGCAGGGGCCGGCGATGCGGTCGTCGTGGCCGGCGAGTTGCGCGAGATGTCTTCGAGAATGCGTGCCAGCGGATCGTCTACGTCCGGGTTGGTCGATTGCTTGTTCAGCATCGCCATCAGCGGATCTTGCGCGATCTTGGGGTACAGGTCGAGCACCAGTCGGTACTGATAATCCGCCACGGGTTTCAGCGTAAAGACCTGCGGCGCGATGGGCTGCTTCAGGTCGAACACCAGCCGCACCACGTTAGGGCGGTTCTGGGCGACACGCAGACTGCGAATATAAGGATCGTCGGGACGAACCTTGGAAATGAGTTGATTTAGCGCCGCGTCGGCCTGCAGACCCTCCAGATCGACCACCAGCCGATGAGGATTGTCCAGTGTGAAGTGTTCGGCTTTCAGCTCGCGGTCGAGCTCCAGCGTCACCCGTGTGTATTCATCGGCCGGCCAGGTCCGCACCGCCAGGATCGTAGCGGCCCGCGCCAATGAGGGAATCACCGGCAAGGCGAGCAGCGTAGTCGCCGCGGCAATCAGGCGCCGGCGACGGGCCCCGGTGTTGGACAGGGCTTCTGGGATAGAGGAGCAATCGCGTTCAACCATGTTTGTCCTCGGGCGGTAAAGGCGGTCAGCGTGACGTCACGGCCTGGGTCTGCATAGGCCAGGTCAATCTGCAGGTCGGGAGGGGGGAGCAGGCCCTCTGCACGCTCGGGCCATTCGATCAGGACGACCGCGTCGTCACGTAGCAAATCTCGAAATCCCGCATCCAACCATTCGCGCGAATCGCTAAATCTATAAAAATCAAAGTGATAGAAGTATAAGTTAGAAACTTTATAGGATTCAAGCAAGGCATAGCTGGGGCTTTTGATCCGGCCTTTTATGCCGCTTTCGCGCAACAGTGCTCTTGTAAATGCGGTTTTTCCCGCACCCAAATCGCCACACAAGTGGATGCGACCACCCGGAGCAAGCCCTGTCGCTCCAGTCACCAGCGGCGCGAATTGGCGCGCCAGTGCATCAGTGGCGGTTTCGTCAGGCAGATTTAAAGTCAAGCTGCACAAGGGGGCGGACATGGCGGGCGCTCGGGTGGTAAAACAGGTTGAATGTGGACGAATTATAGAAAGCTAGCGGTCTGCTATGATCGAATTGAGTTTTATTCTTATTTAGACTCTGCATGCGCCGCCGTCGGCCATGCCTCGCCAGGAAAGTTGACACCATGACGACTCGCATCGAGAAAGATACTTTCGGCCCTATCGAGGTCCCCGCTGATCACCTTTGGGGCGCGCAGACGCAGCGGTCGCTGCACTTTTTTTCGATTTCCACCGAGAAGATGCCGCATCAACTGGTGGCAGCCATGGCGCGTCTGAAGCGCGCCGCCGCCCGCGTCAATGCCGAACTAGGCGAGCTGGACCCCAAGATCGCCGAGGCTATCGTGCAGGCGGCCGACGAGGTCATCGCGGAGAAATGGCCCAATGAATTCCCCCTGTCCGTCTGGCAGACCGGCTCGGGCACGCAGAGCAACATGAACATGAACGAGGTGCTGGCCAACCGCGCCTCGGAAATTCTGGGCGGGGAACGCGGCGAAGCGCGTCTGGTGCACCCGAACGACCACGTCAATCGCGGCCAATCGTCCAACGACACGTTCCCGACCGCCATGCACGTGGCTGCGGCCGTGCAGGTGGAAACGCATCTATTACCCGCGTTGAAATCGCTGCGCGCGACCCTGGCGGAGAAAAGCGCCGCGTTCTACGACATCGTCAAAATCGGCCGCACGCATTTGCAAGACGCCACGCCACTGACGCTGGGCCAGGAACTATCGGGCCACGTGGCACAGCTGGATCTGGCCGAACAGCAGATCCGCGCGACCTTGCCCGGTCTGCATCAGTTGGCCATCGGCGGCACGGCGGTCGGCACGGGCTTGAACGCCCATCCACAATTCAGCGCGAAGGTCAGCGCCGCGCTGGCGCACGACACCGGTTTGTCGTTCGTGTCGGCCCCCAACAAGTTCCAGGCGCTCGCCTCGCACGAAGCCTTGCTGTTTGCCCACGGCGCGCTCAAGGCGCTCGCCGCCGGCCTGATGAAAATTGCCAACGATGTGCGCTGGCTGTCCAGCGGCCCGCGATCGGGTCTGGGCGAAATCAGCATCCCCGAGAACGAGCCCGGCAGCTCCATCATGCCCGGCAAGGTCAACCCGACGCAATGCGAGGCGCTGACCATGCTGGCCGCGCAGGTGATGGGTAACGATGTGGCCATCAACATCGGCGGCGCGAGCGGAAATTTCGAACTCAACGTCTACAAACCGCTGGTGATTCACAACTTCCTGCAATCGGTGCGTCTGTTGGCCGACGGCATGGCAAGTTTCGACAAGCATTGCGCCTCGGGCATCGAGCCCAACCGCGAGCGTATCGCCGAACTGGTCGACCGATCGCTGATGCTGGTGACGGCGTTGAACCCGCATATCGGCTACGACAAAGCCGCGCAAATTGCCAAGAAGGCCCACAAGGAAAACCTGTCGTTGAAAGACGCGGCGCTGGCCTTGGGGTATGTCACCGAAGCGCAGTTTTCGGAATGGGTCGTGCCCGCCGCGATGACCAACGCCAAGCGTTGATAGCGCACGCGCGGACGACGGCGCGAAATCTTGCTCGCGCCGTCGTCGGCGATTTGGCCGCGCGTCCGGCTAGCCTCCCGCGATCATCAACCACATGGGCAGCGTGACGACGGAGAACAGCGTGCCCAGCGAAATGATCAGCGCCACCAGGCGCCCGTCGCCGCCCATCCGCATGGCCAGCACATAGGCCGCCGATGCCGTCGGCAAGGCGGCGAAAAGCAGCAGCATGCGCGCATCGACGTCGGTCAAACCCGCCAGGCGCGCCGCGCCCATCGCCGCCAACGGCAATAACAGCAGCTTCACCACCACCATCCACGCCACCAGCGGACCGTGACCGCGACCGCCTTGCCACGACAGACTCGCGCCCACACACAAAATTCCCAGTGCGAGCGACGCGTTTCCGAGACGCCCCAATACCGTATCGACCGGGCCGGGTAGATGCAGGCCAGCCAGATTGCCGATCAGACCCAATACCGTCGCCACCAGCAGGGGGTTGCGCGCGAGTTCACGGATTAGCCCTTGATTGCCGTGACGCGCCAGCCCCGTGACGGCCGCGACATTCGCAATGGGCACGGCGAACCCGATGATGAGCGCCATCGCGGTCTGTCCTTGCGCGCCACCCAGGCTCGCCGCTAATGCCAGCCCGATATAAGTGTTGAACCGATACCCGCACTGCGCCGCGGAAGCCAAGGCGATTGCGGGCGCGCGCAGCAACCAGCCACCCACCCACGCAAGCGCCACCCCCGATAGCAGCACACAGACGGTGGCTTGCAGCAATTCGAGCGCGCTGCCCGCGCTGATAGGCGTGCGCAGAATGGACTGAAACAACAGTGCCGGAAACAACACGAAATAAACAATGCGTTCCGTACCGGCAAAGAATTCACGCGTAAACCCAAGCTTATGACGCAGCACCCATCCGAGTGCGACTAGCAAAAAATCCGGCAAAACCAACAGCGCAGTCGACATGACCTTCCGGGAAAGTTTGGTAATTGTTGTAATCTCAAGGTACTCGGACATGCCGATTTGCTGCTATTCTCCGCCCAATCGACCTGTCCGCGCAAAGTTGTATTACAGATAAGTCGTTCTATTTTGATTTGCAGCGCTGGCCTACCGGCCCGCACTGACGCCTGCACTAGCGGCCCTCAGTACAGGAGGGGCGCGCACATGGAGGGAGCACAAGAATGAAGATCACAACTCGTACGCTCGTAACGGCCATTGCCATGGCCACGGGAATGGTGGCCACCTCGGCCGCGACGGCAGCCGATGCCGCAGACAATTATCCGGATAAACCCATCCGAGTCATCGTGCCCTTTGCCCCGGGCGGATCGACCGACATCATCGCGCGTCTGGTCACCCAGCGTATGGCTCAGGAACTGGGCAAGCCCATGGTCGTCGAGAACAAGGGCGGTGCGGGCGGCGCTATCGGCGCGGCCGAAGCGGCCCGCGCCAAGCCGGACGGCTATGTCTTGTCGATTGCCACCGTGTCCACCATGGCGGTGAACTCCGCCTGCCGTCCGGACGATCTGCCCTACGACCCGTTGAAGGATTTCCAGCCGGTCACGAACTTCGCCAACACGGCTAACGTGGTGTCGGTCAACCCGAAGTTCCCGGCCAAGGATTTCGCCGGCTTCCTGGAAGAACTGAAGAAGAATCCGGGCAAATATTCCTACGGTAGCTCGGGCACCTGCGGCGTGCTGCACTTGATGGGCGAGTCGTTCAAGAACTCGACCGGCACCGACATCGTCCACGTGCCTTACAAGGGTTCGGGCCCCGCCGTGGCTGACGCCGTGGGCGGGCAGATCGAACTGATCTTCGACAACCTGCCTTCCTCGATGGGCCAAATCCAAGCCGGCGGTCTGCGTCCCATGGCCGTGGCCTGGCCGGAGCGCCTCAAGTCGCTGCCTGACGTGCCGACGTTCAAGGAAGCGGGCTTCCCGCAAGTGAACCAACCTGTCTGGTACGGTTTGCTCGCCCCGGCCGGCACGCCCATGGAGATCGTCAACAAATTGCGTGACGCCGCCGTGGTGGCTCTGAAGGATCCCAAAGTCATCGAAGTCCTCGAACAGCAGGGTTCGGCGCCGTCGGGCAACACCCCGGAAGAGTTCGCCAAGGAAATCAAGGAACAGTACGACTGGGCCAAGGACGTCGTGCAAAAGAGCAATATCAAGCTCCAGTAAGCGACCCTGATAAGGTGTCTCTGGCCTCGTGTGACAACAGGCCGCCAGGGACGCCAAGACAGGTCTTGCATCGCAAAACCCTCCGCATTGTCGGAGGGTTTTGTTTTTGCGCTTTCGAGGGCACGTCTTTCCTCATCCCTCCGTTGAAGCGAACGGACCGGCATCCGCGCCTATGCCGTGCTGCTTGGCGTAAAGGCTTAGCAATCCTGGATTGCATGCTTGGGCACCGAAATTGCGTATCCGTCGTACAGCGTCGCGCATGAAGCCAGTCAGCGGCACACGTTGAGCACAGCGCGACACCCGTTCCACACGGAGAAATAATATGAGCCCACCGAATGCGAATACCTACACCTTTCGGACTAAAGCCGGTCAACGCCTGGTGGTGACGGCAGGCTCCTACGAAAGCGCATTGACCGATTTGGCGGATACCCTGGGCATCCGCCTGTTGAGTGCAAAGATCGCCCCGCGCCCAGTCGCACCGGCGCGGTTTCAGAACAACGTGGTGCAGTTCAAGCTACTCAGGTCAGGAATCTGCTGAAGGCTGCGGACATCTGTGACGCGCGCTTGCATCAAGGTATTCAGCCAGGCGCGATAACCGCTGCTAGCACCCGCCGGCTGCCATCAGCGGAGCTGCTGTAGGCTCGCCATTCGATGAGTCGGTCGCTAGCCTCTGCGCGCCTATCTCTTCGTTGGCCATCCTCAGAGTCGTGTCGGGCGTGATCTTGGCGTCGCCGTGCTGACCATTTTTGCGGGCGACTTCCGTCCGGCGCTCTTCGGCTCTCTTTACCCGATTGCGCCGTTCCGCTTCCATCAGGGAGTCCGTCATGGCGATTTGCATCGAGTCCGTGAGCAGGCGGCGAAAACTCGCCGCGGCGCGCCTGGCGGCGTTGTCGGCTAATAGAACGCGGGTCTGCAGCTTGCTATGGGGTGTCGTCGTTGCCAGCGCGGAGTCGTTGACTTTTGATGGAGTCAGGCCGGCATCTGACGTTTCGCTGGAGCCCGTGGCGGCAGGGGATCTACCCGATTGTGCCTGCTCGCGGGCAGCGACGAACTCGCTGGAAAGGATGCTGCTCATAGGGTATAGGGGTGTATCTTGAATCATCCGATATGTCTCCATGGAAGCCAGATGCCAGAAGCGCATCCAGCGAGACCGTTGAGTAACATGCGACCGGTAGATGTCCCATATTCTGACGGCGCGTCGCACGAAATCGGACGGCTTCAAACGATGCGTATCGCCTGTTCCCGCAAATCGCAGACATGACTCGGCGGCCGAGGCTTTCACGACCCGGAGAGCCGACTTATCCTAAACGGGCAGGCCTCGCCCTAACGCATCGCAGGCCAGGCGCAGGCGTTCCATGAACTCGCGCTGCAGGTTCGATAGCGGGTCATGCGAGCGGGTCAAGATGCTTAGCGGCACCTTCAGTGGCGGATCCAGGCGACGAGCCACCATCCCAGGGCGCAGCATGGCCCGGGCCGTGATGGCATCCACGATGGCTTCGCCGCAACCAGCTTCGGCCAGGGCGCAGGCCACATAGTGAGTCTGCACTTGGATCGGCACCTCGGGATTCAGCCCTTGGGCATCCATCGCCATCTGCAGCAAGGCGCCCGACGCATCGCGCGAATCCAGCACGATCAACGTGTCATTCATCAGGTCCGCCAGGCGTGTCGTGGTCTGGCTGCCCGGCTTGCGCCCCAGATGCACGAGTTCGGTATCGCCTAGCGGGGTACGCGTCAGGCCGGGATAGTCCTGTCGGTCAAAAGTGACCGCCAGGTCGAGCTCACGATTCAACAGACCCTGCACCAATTCCGCGCTGTGATGCGTATGAATATCGAAGGTAATGCCGGGCTGAGCCTCCCGGCTGGCACGCACGACTTGCGGCAGCAGACCCAGGCCCAGCGCGGGGGCGCAGCCCAGGCGGATATGTCCATGAGGATGTTCGCGCAAACTCGCGGCCAGGCGCCGCACGCTGTTGAGGTCCTGATTCAAACGCGTGACCTCGGGCGCGAGAATCTCAGCTTCGCGCGTCGCCACCAGACGGCCTTTGACCCGCTCAAACAGCTTGAAGCCCAGCTGCGCCTCCGCATGCGCGAGCAGCTTGCTGGCGGCGGGTTGGGAGATATGCAACGCGGCGGCCGCTTCGGTCAGAGACCCGGTGCGGCGTATGGCTTCGAAGATTTCGATGTGTCGCAGGCGCATGGCGGCATTCAAGGGGAAAACAAGCCATTCTATTGCGTTAAGCTAGGGCCCACGGATTAAAGGAGGCGTTCATGCCGGTAAAGTCCCGCGTCGCCGCGATGATGGCGTTACTGCTCGGTGTTTCAACCCCAGGCGTTGCGGCGCCTGCGCATGAAAACCTCAATCCAGAAATTGCCTCGGGCTTTACCACCCGGCAGGCCGTGACAGGCCAGGGGTATATGGTGGCCACCGCTAACCCACTCGCCACTCAGGCGGGATTCGAGGTGCTGCAAGCGGGCGGCAGCGCGGTCGATGCGGCCATTGCCGCGCAGCTGGTGCTCGGTTTGACCGAACCGCAGTCCTCGGGCGTGGGCGGAGGCGGCTTTCTGGTTCATTACGCCGCTGATAACGGGCAACTGCGCGTGTACGACAGTCGCGAAACGGCGCCGGCCGCCGCGCGATCTGACCGGTTTTTGCGCGACGGCCGGCCCTTGCCCTTCGAGCAGGCAGTCGATAACGGATTGTCGGTCGGCACGCCCGGCTTGTTGCGCGGGCTGGAACTGGCGCATCGCCAACATGGCGTGCTGCCGTGGCGATCGCTGTTTCAACCGGCGATCGAATTGGCAAAGGCGGGCTTCGAGGTTTCGCCGCGTTTGCACGCGCAGATCGTTCAATCGCGCGAGGCGCTTGCCGCGCAGCCGGCCGCGGCGCGGTATTTTCTCGATGAGAACGGGCAGCCTTGGCCGGTGGGCCACGTGCTCAAGAACCCAGATTACGCCGTGGTGTTAACGCGGGTAGCGGACCAAGGGGCCGATGCGTTCTACACGGGCGACATCGCGCGCGATATCGTCGCTGCCGTGCGCGCACATCCCAGCCCTGGTGACTTGAGCGTGGAGGATCTCGCCACCTATCGCGCGCAGGTGCGCGATGCCGTGTGCGGCGACTATCGCGCCTATCGTATCTGCGGTGCGCCGCCGCCTAGCAGCGGGCCACTTGCCATATTACAAATGCTGGGAATTCTTGAGCACTATCCGATGGGGCAGCTGGGTCCGCGCAGTGCGCAGGCCTGGCACTATTTCACGGAGGCGGGGCGTTTGGCCTTCGCCGACCGGGGCTTGTACGTTGCCGATCCCGCTTTTGTCGACGTGCCGATGAGTGAGATGCTAGCCCCGGCCTATCTGGCTCAACGCGCTTCGTTGATTCAGCTGGGCCGCAGCATGGGCACCGCGCGGCCCGGCGATCCTGGCAAGCTGATATCGAAACGCGCGGCCGGGGATGCGTTGGAGGTGCCATCGACGACCCATGTTGTCGTGGCCGATGCGCGAGGCAACGTGCTCTCCATGACCAACTCGATCGAGTCGGCATTTGGCAGCAAAATATTCGTGCGCGGCTTTTTGTTGAACAATGAGCTCACCGATTTCTCGTTATCGCCTGAGGATTCGCAAGGGCGACTGGTCGCCAATCGCGTGGAGCCTGGCAAACGGCCACGTAGCTCGATGGCGCCGATCATCGTATTTCGCGATGGGCGTCCTTATCTGGCGGTGGGTTCGCCCGGCGGCAGCGCGATCATTAACTATGTCGCGAAAACGCTGGTGGGCGTGTTGGATTGGGATCTGGACATTCAGCAGGCCATCGCGCTGCCGAATATCGGCAGTCGTAATCAAGCCACGGAGGTAGAGAAGGGCAGCGCGCTAACCGAGCTCGGGCGCCTGCTGCAAGGACTCGGCCACGAGGTGAAGTTCATCGATTTCCCTAGCGGTATCCAGGGCATCGTGATGGAAGATGGTGTGCTGACCGGAGGCGCGGATCCGCGACGCGAGGGACTGGTGCTCGCACCGCCGGCGGCGCCTCGTGAACCGCCCGTTGCGGCCGCCGCGCCCTGAAAGGCAGGCGCGGCGCTCGTCGCGAAAGCTTAGTGATTGTGTCGCGGCATACGCTGCGCGATTCTTTGGAACGTCAGTGTGTCTTCCAGTACCGCGCCTTCTGACAATGCCCCAACGCCTCGGCGATAAATCATCTGCCACGGTGTGGCATCCGGCGGCACTGGCGGCAAGCCGTCTTGCGAACGACGCCGCGCGATCTCGGCATCATCGACCAGCGCATCACAGCGACCCGTATTGAGGTCCACACGGATGATGTCATCCGTGCGCAGCCAAGATAACCCGCCACCCGCGGCGCTTTCGGGCGAAGCATTCAAGATCGACGGGCTATCCGCCGTGCCCGATTGCCGGCCATCACCCAGCGTGGGCAAACTGGTCACCCCCGCGCGCAGCAGCGCGTCGGGCGGCTGCATGTTGACGACTTCCGCCGAGCCAGGCCAACCCACAGGCCCGGCCCCGCGTATGACGAGCATGCAACGATCATCGATGTTCAAGGCAGGATCATTGATGCGGCGGTGATAGTCTTCGGATCCATCAAACACAATCGCACGGCATTCGAACACGCCTTCGCGACCCGGTTCGCTGAGATAGCGCTGGCGAAACTCCTCGGAGATCACGCTCGTTTTCATGATGGCGAAGTCGAACAGATTCCCTTGGAGCACCATGAATCCGGCGCGCTCTTTCAACGGGGCATCATAGGCATAAATGACTTCGCGGTCCGTGCTCTCGCGGCCTTGTAGATTTTCGCCGATGGTCTTGCCGGTGACTGTGGGGCAGTCCGCGTGGAGCTGTCCTTGCTGCAGCAATTCCCACATCACGGCAGGCACGCCGCCCGCGCGATGGAACCGCTCACACAGATATTTGCCCGCAGGCTGCACGTTAGCCAACAGCGGCAAGTCGTAGCCTTCGCGCTGCCAGTCTTCCAGCGGCAGTTCGACGCCGGCATGCCGTGCCATGGCCATCAAGTGTGGCTGTGCGTTGGTGGAGCCGCCGATCGCCGTGTTGACTTTGATCGCGTTGATAAACGCTTCGCGCGTCAGAATGTCTGAGGGCTTGATGTCTTCGAGCACCAGTTCGACCGCGCGGCGGCCGGTACGGTAGGCCATCTGGCCGCGTTCGCGGTAGGCAGCGGGAATCGCGGCGCAGCCCGTCAGCGACATCCCCAGTGCTTCGGCCATCGCGTTCATGGTGGAGGCGGTCCCCATGGTGTTGCAATGACCCACCGATGGCGCGGAATCCAATGCGGCCTGCATGAACTCTTCCGCATTGATCTGCCCGGCGGCCAGCTTGCGCCGCGATCGCCAGATCACCGTGCCGGATCCGACCAGCTCGTTATCGTGCCAGCCATCGAGCATGGGCCCTCCGGACAGCACAATCGCGGGGATATCCACGGTGGCGGCAGCCATCAATGCGGAAGGCGTCGTCTTGTCACAGCCTGTGGTCAGCACCACGCCATCGATGGGATAGCCGTACAGAATCTCGACCAATCCTAAATAGGCCAGATTGCGATCGAGCGCCGCCGTCGGCCGCTTGCAGTTTTCAAAGAGCGGATGGGTGGGAAATTCGATGGGGATACCGCCCGCATCGCGAATGCCATCACGCACGCGTTTCGCCAATTCCAGGTGAACGCGATTGCACGGCACCAGATCACTGCCGCTTTGCGCAATGCCTATGATGGGCTTGCCCGATCGCAACTCCTCCGGGGTGACGCCGTAATTCATGAAGCGTTCCAGATATAACGCCGTCATGTCGATGTGATCGGGGTTGTCGAACCAATCTAGCGAACGAAGGCGTTTGACGGGTTTCTTCATGTTTTGGCTCATCAGTGGCTCCAGTGGGGCAGCGTGCCGCCGAGTTCATCTTCGATGTGGGCTTGCAGGATCTCGTCGAAAGAGCTCTCCGCGGTAAATCCCAACTCGCGCGCGCGTGTCGCGGTAAAGCCGGGCGCCCAGCCTTGCACCATTTGCGTAATGGCGGCATCGGGCTCGCGACGAATAAGTGCGACGGCGCGATCGCCCGCTACGCGTTGCAGAGCAGCGATTTGTTCGCCTACGGTGGCGCTCACGCCGGGCATGTTCAGATTGCGGCGAGGTCCCAGGCGCTGCAGATCCAAGGTGGCGGCATGACGCAAAAAGCCCACGGCGGATCGTGGCGAGGCATGCCAATGGCGCACATCTTCGGGGACGGGCAGTACGGCCTCCTGACCAATGAGCGGCTCGCGCAGAATGCTGGAGAAAAATCCCGATGCCGCCTTATTCGGTTTGCCAGGGCGCACGCATAGCGTGGGCAGCCTGATGCCTATCCCGTCGAAAAAGCCGCGTCGTGTGTAGTCCGACAGCAGCAGCTCGCAGATTGCTTTCTGCGTGCCATAGCTGGTCAACGGCGTTTGGTGGAAATCATCGGGGATCGGGTAGGGCAGCGGTGCGCCATACACGGCGATAGACGAGGCGAACACCACGCGCGGCCGCCATCCATCTGCCAGCGATGCAGCCCGGATCGCATCAAACAGATAGCGCGTGCCGTCCAGGTTGATCCGATAGCCCTTGTCGAAATCCAGCTCCGCCTCGCCCGAGACGATGGCGGCCAGATGCACGATGAGATCGGGTCTGCTGGAAACGACCTGTGCGGCCACGTCGGGCTGCGACAGATCCGCCGCGCGAGAATCTACCTGCCCACCAAAACCCGCTGGCGGTTGCGGGGCGATGACGTCCCACAGCGTCAAGCGATCGACAGTGTGATCTCCCAATTGGGGGTGACGCGCCAGCGATTCGGTGAATTTACGTCCGACCATGCCTGCCGCGCCAATGATGGCGATATGCATTTTGTCTCCTTCGGTCCCGTGGGCCGTTCTTGTCCACCGTCGGCATCCTAGGGTTGTTCTCTAGTAGGCACGCGGCGCGCTTTTGAGTAATCTGTTGTCCAATTATAGGGTTGTCTGACAGGCTGACTACTGGTGAAAACCTGCACCCGACCCAGATAACGGAGACAAAACATGACCTCGCCGGATGCGGCACGTCTATCGGAATTGCAATCCGCGTTAGTGCGCGCGCTTGGCCCCAATTCGGTGATTACCGATGCGGCGGAGCGTGCTAACTACTGCCGCGATTGGCATGGCGATGTCACCATGGACGCGGTGGCGATCCTGCGGCCGGATTGCACCGAAGCGGTCTCGCGCGCAGTGCAAACCTGTGCCCGGCTCGGCTTGGCCATTGTGCCGCAGGGTGGCAATACCGGCCTGGTGCTGGGCGCGATTCCCGATGATGCGCACGGGCAGGTCGTATTAAGCCTGTCTCGGATGAATCGTGTTCGCCGCATCGATGCGGATGATTTTTCCATGATGGTGGACGCGGGGTGCGTGTTGCAGCATCTGCACGAAGCCGCCGACGCGGCGGACATGTTCCTCGGACTGTCGTTGGGTGCCAAGGGCAGCTGTCAGATAGGCGGCAATATCAGCACAAACGCCGGGGGCATCAACGTGCTGCGCTATGGCATGGCGCGCGATCAGGTGCTGGGTCTGGAGGTCGTGTTGCCCGACGGTAGCGTGCTGGATGCGCTGGGTACCTTGCGCAAGGACAATCGCGGCCTGGACGTTAAACAACTGTTCATCGGCGCCGAGGGCATCTTGGGCGTGGTGACCGGTGTCGCGTTGAAGCTCTATCCGCGCCCGACCCAAGTGGAAACGGCGCTAGTAGGCGTGGACTCGTTGCAAGCCGCCATTGAACTGTACCGGCGTGCGCGTCGGGATTGCTGCGATCTGATGACCGCGTTCGAATTCATGCCGCCTGCCGCATTCACCTTGGCGCGCGAGGCCATGCCTAGCCTGACCTCGCCGATTGCGATGGATCATCCTGGCTATGTGTTGGTGGAGCTCTCGGGATCGGGGCTGGTCGATATTCGCGATCTGTTGGATCGATTTCTGGAAGGGGTCATGGTGGATGGCCTCGTGCGCGACGGGGTGGTCGCCGCCTCGCGTGCGCAGGCCGACCATATCTGGAAGTTTCGAGAGGTGATGATCGAGGGCCAAGCCTTGCGCGGGCTGCATCTTCGTACCGATGTATCGGTGTCGTTGTCGCAGCTTGCGACCTTCGTGGAGCGGGCCGAATCGGCATTGCGATCCGCATTCCCTGACTGCATGACCGTGACGTATGGCCATGTAGGCGATGGCAATGTGCATATCAACGTGCTGCCACCGGCCGGCATGGACGTGGCATCGCGCAGCCAGGTGATCCACGAGGCGAAAGACTGCATCAACGCCGTGGTCGATGCGTTCCAGGGCAGCATCAGTGCCGAGCACGGCATAGGTCGCTTAAAGCGCGCGGAATTCGAGGCCCGCATCAGCATGCCACGCCGCCAATTGCTGAGCGCGATCAAAAGGGCTATCGATCCCGATGGTCTGCTTAATCCGAATTGTCAGCTAGATCAGGAAGCTGGACAGGCCGCGCGTGCCGCGATGTCCACGTCCTGACGCCAAAATAAGATGGTCAACTTCGCTCAAATTCAACGGCTCGAACATCTGCCGGCCAAAATCGCCGCCGCGATTGAACAAGAGATCGCGGCTGGACGCTTGAAAGCCGGCGACAAGTTGCCTACCGAGCATGCGCTCGCGCGAACCTTCGGCGTCAGCCGCTCCGTCGTGCGAGAAGCGATCGCGCAATTGCGCAATGAAGGCCTAATCGACACGCGTCAGGGCGTGGGCGCGTTCGTGTTGGACCTGCAACGCCGTCACGTGATACGCATCGACAGCAATGAGTTGGCCAATCGCGAAAGTTTCCGCAGTCTGTTTCAACTGCGTGTGCCTTTGGAGGTCGAAGCCGCGGGCCTCGCCGCTTTGCACCACACCGCCGAGGATTTGGAACGACTGGACCAAGCATTGGAAATCATGCGTGGAATGGAAACGCGGTGGACGGCCGAGGGCGTGGAGGCCGATCTGGAGTTTCACTGCGCATTAGCCGATGGGACGCAGAACGCCTACTACTCGATGTTTGTGGGTTTTATCGGCGACAAAATCACCAACACCATCGCGGTCGCGCGTGCGCGCGCCGAACTCGAACAAATCGTGCAGATCACCTTGGCCGAGCATACCGCCGTGCGCGATGCCGTCGCCGCGCGTGATGTGCTGGGCGCGCGAGCGGCCATGCACGCGCACATCATGGGCGCGGCATCGCGTCTGGATCTGCAATTGGATATGCCATTAAGGAGCTAAGCATGAGTGCCACTACGTCAGACGTTACCCGCCAACGCGCTGCCGCTAAAGCAGAACGGGCGCAGTTGCGCGCGACCGATATTCTGCCCACCTCTGTCAAACAGGCCCGTCTGGTGGGTCGCGTTTGGTTGAACGCCGCGGACGGACCATGCCCGGTGTTTCTCCACCAAGACAAGCTGCATGACGCGAGCCGTATCGCCGCCACCGTTTCGGAATTGCTGGAGCGTGATGACCTTATCGCCCAGTTCGATCGATGCACTGAGCTGCCGGTGCTGGGCACCGTACAAGACTTTCTGGACGGGTCCTCTGGCGAGTTGCTGGCTCCCATTGACCTGCAGGCCGTGAAAGCCGCCGGCGTGACCTTTGCCGACAGTATGCTGGAGCGCGTGATCGAGGAGCAAGCCCGTGGCGACGCCGCCCAGGCGCAAGCCATCCGCGAGCGGCTCGCGCCGATCCTGGGTGACAACTTGCGCGGCATTGTGGCGGGATCCGAACAGGCAGCAAAGGTCAAAGCTTTGCTGCAGGACATGCAGTGCTGGTCGCAGTATCTGGAAGTCGGTATCGGTCCCGATGCCGAGATCTTCACCAAAGCCCAGCCGATGTCATCGGTGGGCTGCGCGGCGACGATCGGTTTGCATCCCAAATCGCATTGGAATAACCCGGAGCCCGAGGTCGTGTTGGCGATTGCGTCGGACGGTCGCATCGTGGGCGCGACGCTGGGCAATGATGTCAATCTACGCGATTTCGAAGGTCGCTCCGCGCTGTTGTTGAGCAAGGCCAAGGACAACAATGCCTCGTGCGCGATCGGGCCTTTTATTCGCCTCTTGGATGACCACTTCACGCTCGATGCAGTCGGCAATCTCGAAGTCTCGCTCGATGTGCGCGGGCAGGACGGATTTCATATGGATGGCATGAGTGCGATGTCTGCCATCAGCAGGTCGCCGCGTGATTTGACCGATCAGTTGTTGAACTCTTGTCATCAATACCCGGATGGCGCGGTGCTGTTCCTGGGCACCATGTTCGCGCCGACGCAAGACAGATATGGTCCGGGGCAAGGATTCACGCATGCGGTCGGTGATCGCGTGCGGATAGCTGCGCCTGAATTGGGGGCTCTGATCAATTGGGTTGATACCTCGGATGCTTGCCAACCCTGGACGTTTGGCGTGCGCGCATTGATGGAGAACCTCGCCCGGCGCAGCATGCTGGGAGCGCGCGCGTAACGCGAGCAGCCAACGTGCGCCGACGCGCGCATGTCCGGGCTTGAAACGAATAATGCATCGCTCATGCTCCACCGGGTGTCGGGCGATCATCGAGGAGACAGAATGCAGAAAGTCATTGAGCTGTTCTATAAGTTCTTAGGCGTAATCATGGTGCTGCTTTTGGCAGCCATGGTAGCCATGGTATTTAGCAATGTGGTGCTGCGCTATGGATTCAATTCCGGGCTGTTGGTGTCCGAGGAATTGTCGCGGTATTGCTTTGTCTGGCTAACTTTTGTCGGCGCGGTGCTGACCTTTCATGAACACTCGCACATGGGCATCGAAAGCCTGGTGCAGCGGTTCGGCCGACGCGGGCGCATGCTCTGCATGGCGGTGAGCAACATCATCATCATGGGCTGCTCTGGCGTTTTTTTCTGGGGAGCGGTCACCCAGTTCGATATCAACGCGACCATGTTCGCGCCGGTCACCGGCTTGTCATTGGCATGGGTGTATGGCATCGGGCTATTTACCGGCGCGGCGTGCTTCATTATCGCTGCAATACGGTTGATTCAGGTTTTGACCGGTACAGTAAGCGATGAAGAGATCGCCCGGTTCGCGGGCGAAGACGGCCCTGTCGCGGAGGTCGTCTGATGATCCTGCTCATTTTTATCTCTTCTTTGCTAGGCGCCATGGCGGTCGGTGTACCGATTGCATTCGCGCTGGTGTTTTGCGGCATCGCGATGATGTGGAACATGGATATGTTCAACGCGCAGATCGTCGCACAGAACATGGTCACCGGCGCGGATGCGTTTACGTTGCTGGCGATTCCGTTTTTCTTGCTGGCCGGAGAGTTGATGAATGCGGGCGGCTTGTCGCGCCGTATTATCGATTTCGCGCTGGCTTGCGTGGGGCATATCAAGGGGGGGTTGGGGATTGTGGCCATTTTGGCCGCCGTCATTATGGCCAGTCTGTCTGGATCGGCAGCCGCAGATACCGCGGCGCTGGCTTCGATTCTGATTCCCATGATGCGCGAGGCGGGTTATAACGTCCCGCGCTCGGCGGGATTGATGGCTGCCGGAGGCGTGATTGCGCCGGTCATCCCCCCGTCAATGGCCTTCATCGTGTTTGGTGTGGCGGCGAACGTTTCCATTTCCAAACTGTTCATGGCGGGAATTGCACCGGGCCTGATGATGGGCCTGACGCTGATACTCGTGTGGCTCGTGTTGGTGCGTAAGTCAGACGTCAAGCCGCTGCCCAAACAAAGCGCCGCGCAGCGCTTGCGCGCAACCGGTCGTGGCGTGTGGGCGCTGGGTATGCCCGTTATTATCCTTGGCGGAATCCGCATGGGTGTGGTGACCCCCACGGAGGCCGCCGTGGTGGCTGCGGTCTATGCATGGTTCGTCGGTATGTTTGTTTATCGCGAACTAAAGCCCGCTGACATATACCCCGTGTTCTTGCGAGCCGCGAAAACGACCTCTGTTGTCATGTTCCTGGTCGCGGCGGCCATGGTCTCCGCGTGGCTGATCACCGCTGCCGACATCCCTGGCGAGGTCACGAATCTGATCGAACCCCTGATCGACGATCCGAAGCTGTTGATGTTGGTCATCATGATGTTGTTGATGGTGGTGGGGACCGCGCTGGATTTGACGCCCACCATCTTGATCATGACGCCTGTTCTCATGCCGGTGGTGCAGCTCGCCGGCATCGATCCGGTGTACTTCGGTGTCATGTTCATCATGAACGCTTGTATTGGCTTGCTGACGCCACCTGTGGGCGTGGTATTGAATGTGGTGAGCGGCGTGGCGCGCGTGCCATTAGGACGTGTCGTCACGGGCGTGCTGCCGTTCTTGTTCTCCTACATCACCTTGATGTTGTTGTTTGTGATCTTCCCTGAGTTGATCACGGTGCCGATGCGTTGGCTTTCGTAGCATCGGTGTTGCATCGCACGCCGGACTGGGACCGGCGGCGAACGCTAGCGAGCATGAGACTCGCCTATTCATCCAGTCCCACGTATGTGGGAGGCTGTACATAAACACCATCTGCCGAATCATGAGGAGAGAAGTATGAAAAAGTTTGCACTCGCCGCTATCGCGGCCGCACTGGGACTGAGCACCGCGCTATCCGCATCCGCCGCAGGCGATTTCAAGGCACGCAACATTCGTCTATCAAACGGGCTGGCGCAGGATCACCCGGTGGGCGCGGGCGTGAAAGTCTTCAACCAATGCCTGCAGGATAAATCCGGCGGCAAGATGAAGATCACGGCGTACTGGAGCAGCTCGCTGGGCGATGACTTGCAAGCCACGCAAGCGCTGCGTTCGGGCACGCAAGAAGCCGTTATCACCTCATCATCGCCACTGGTCGGCCTGGTGCCCGCGCTCGGCGTATTCGATCTGCCATTCCTGTTTAGCAACGAGAAAGAAGCCGACGCCGTCATGGACGGCGAGTTCGGTAAGTTCATCAACGAAAAACTCGACGCGGCAGGGGTCATCAATCTCGCGTACTGGGAGAATGGCTTTCGCAACTTGAGTAATTCCAAGCATCCCGTTTCCAAATGGGAAGACTTCGGCGATCTGAAGCTGCGTGTCATGCAGAACAATATCTTTTTGGATACGTTCCGCACGATGGGCGCGAATGCCACGCCGATGGCGTTCGGCGAAATCTTTTCCGCCCTCGAGACGCGCGCCATCGACGGTCAGGAAAACCCGTTCGTGACCATCGATACGTCGAAGTTCTTCGAGGTGCAGAAATTCATCTCGGTCACGAATCACGCGTATACGCCGTTCCTGGTGTTATTTTCCAAGCCGATCTGGAACCGCTATTCCGATGACGAGAAAGCCGCATTGCGCGAATGCGCCATCAAGGGCGGTCAGGAAGAGCGTCGCGTCATCCGCGCCATGAATGGCGAATCACTGGCCAAGATCAAGCAGGCCGGTCTACAGGTCAACGAGGTCAGCGCCGAGGAGCAGCAACGCATGCGGGAAAAAGTGCAGCCCGTGTACGAGAAGCACAAAGCGACCATCGGAGCGGACGTGGTGGAACGCGTGCAGAAAGAGCTCGCGGATCTGCGCGCCAAAGGCAACTCGTGATCGTGCGCCGATGACCATGCCTGTCAAGTCCGCATCGGCGCTTTTCGATCTGACCGGCCGCTTGGCGCTGATTACGGGCGCCAGTCGCGGTCTGGGATACGCGCTGGCGCGCGGCTTGGCGGAGCACGGCGCCACGGTGCTCATGAACGCCCGCGATGCGCAGCGTTTGCATGCAGCGGTAAGCTCTCTGCGAGAGGAAGGCTTATCCGCGCATGCGCTGCCTTTCGACGTGACGGATGCCGCGGCGGCAGAAGCGGGGGTCGCCAGGGCGGAATCCGAGTTCGGTGCGATAGACATATTGGTTAATAACGCCGGTATGCAGCATCGCGGGCCGCTGGAGCAGTTTCCCGTAGAGCAGTGGGATGCGTTGATGCGCACCAACGTCAGCAGTTTGTTCTATGTCGGCAAGCCGGTGGCGGCGCACATGATCGCGCGAGGTCGTGGCAAGATCATCAACATCGCGTCGGTGCAAAGCGAACTCGCCCGGCCCGGCATCGCGCCGTATACCGCGACCAAGGGCGCTGTGCGCAATCTCACGCGCGGGATGGCAACGGACTGGGCGCGTTATGGCTTGCAGGTGAATGCCATCGCGCCCGGCTATTTCAATACGGAGCTGACACGCGCGCTGGTACAAGACAGTGCGTTCACTCAGTGGCTCGCTGCGCGCACACCGGCCGGCCGCTGGGGTGAGCCGCGCGAGCTGGTGGGCGCAGCGGTGTTTTTGGCGAGCGAAGCGTCGTCATTCGTGAATGGGCATACGCTATATGTCGATGGCGGGATGACGGCCAGCGTGTGAGGGTTCGGGGCAGCGCCCACAGCATCTTGGCGCTGCCGGTACGGTGTTACGTCATTCCTCTTGGATGACGCTTTATGCAGAGTTCTTCATGAGCGATTCCTTGCAAACCCGATTGATCCAGACGCGCGTCGTGCCAGTGCTGCGCTACGGCGATGCCGAGAGCGCCTTGTACGCGGCCGACATTGCTATTCGCGCGGGCTTTGAGTGCATCGAACTGACCTGGACGATACCCAACGTCCTGGACGTGTTGCGTAATCTGCGTCAGCAACATGGCGCCTCTGTGCTGCTGGGGGTGGGCACATTGATGGAGGAGGATCAGGCACAGCGCGCGTTGGATGCGGGCGCGGATTTTCTCGTGTCTCCAGGACTCGCCACCGATTTGGTGGCTCCCGCGCATGAAGCGGGAAAGCTTTGCTTGCTCGGTGCTTTCACCCCTAGCGAAGTGATGGCCGCTATTCAGGCTCGTGCCGACATCGTCAAGGTCTTCCCCGCCGATACTGGTGGCCCCACGCATCTCGCGGCGTTACGCGCCGTATTTTCGTCCACGCTATTTTGTCCGACGGGTGGCGTATCCGCACAGAATATGCACGATTACTTCCGCGCGGGGGCAAACGTGGTGGGCATAGGTTCTTCGCTCTTTGATAAACAGGCCTTTGCCGCGCGCGATACCGATCGCCTGCTCGCAGCTGCCCGCCATACGCTGGAGGCCGCGCATGGCAAGCCGGCGTGACTTCGATGTGGTCGGGTTGGGCGAGGCGCTAATCGAATTCAACCAGACTGACCCGGCCGCGCCGGTTTATCGGCAGGGCATAGGCGGCGATACCTCTAACGCCATCATCGCGGCGGCCCGGGCCGGGGCGCGTACGGCGTACCTTAGCCGTTATGGCGGGTTGGATGAATTCGGCGAGCTACTACTCGGTCTATGGCGCGCGGAAGGCGTCGATGTATCCGGTGTGCTGCGCGACGACGAGGCGAATAACGGCCTGTATTTTGTGCAGCACACGCCGTCCGGTCATCAGTTCAGTTATGTGCGTAGCCATTCCGCCGCTGCACGCATGCAGCCCGCGGACCTGGACCATGGCATCGTTGAGCGATCACGTTATCTACATGTGTCGGGCATCAGCCTGGCCATCAGCACGACGGCCTGCGATACCGTATTCGCCGCCATGACTCGCGCGCGTGCGGCGGGGACGCAGGTCTGTCTGGATGCCAATCTGCGCCTGCGGCTATGGCCTGTCTCGCGCGCTCGCGCGATCTTGCGCGAGGCCATTTCGCAGTGCGATCTGTTTTTGCCCGGCGTCGATGATATGCGTTCGCTGACGGGGTTGGACGATCCGCAAGCGATTCTCGACTGGGTGAGGGCACTCAACCCCGACGCCATCGTTGTACTGAAGGCGGGCAGCAAAGGCGTGATCGTGGACGATAAGGTTTCGCGTACGCACGTGCCGCCGTGCCGGGTACAAGCGGTGGATGCGACTGGCGCAGGCGATTGCTTCGCCGGAAATCTGCTCGCCCGGCTTTGCGCGGGCGAGGACTGGTTGAGTGCGTGCCGCTATGCCAACGCCGCGGCCGCACTGTCGACCACAGGCTACGGCGCCGTCGCGCCGCTGCCGCGCCCTGACGCGGTCAGGGCGTTGCTGCAAGGCGTCTAGCGGAACACCACCGTCTTGTTGCGATTGAGCAAGATACGGTGTTCGACATGGCTGCGCACCGCGCGCGCCAGCACCAGCGATTCCACATCGCTGCCCACTTGCGTCAGATCCTGAGCCGTCATCGTGTGATCCACGCGCTCGATGTCCTGCTCAATGATCGGGCCTTCATCCAGATCCGAGGTGACATAGTGCGCCGTGGCGCCAATGATCTTCACGCCCCGCGCGTGCGCCTGATGATAGGGGCGCGCGCCCTTGAAGCTCGGCAAGAAACTGTGGTGAATATTGATCGCGCGGCCGTTTAGCGCCTCGCACATTTGCGCCGACAGGATCTGCATATAACGCGCCAGCACCACAAGATCGATCTTCTCGGACGCAACCAGACGCAGGATTTGTTGTTCCTGTTCCGCCTTGGTTTCCGGCGTCACGGGCAGATGGTGGAACGGGATGCCATACGACGCCGCCAGCCCCGCGAAATCATTATGGTTGGACACAATCGCCGCGATCTCGGCGTGCAACTGTCCGCTGCTCACGCGGAACAGCAGGTCGTTCAGACAATGGCCTTGCTTGCTGACCATGATCAACAACCGCGGTTTACGGCGCGCATCATGGATCTGCCAGTCCATGCCATAGCCCTCGGCCATCGCCGTAAAGCGCGTACGCAGTTCGTCCGCGCTGATCGCCTCCGGCAAATTGAAGTGCACGCGTAGGAAGAACCGACCGGTTTCATCGTCGCCGAATTGCTGCGAATCCAGGATGTTGCAGCCCAGCTCGAACAGCAGGCCGCTTACGCGGTACACGATGCCCGTACGGTCGGGGCAGGACAGGGTCAGAATATGATCGTTTTGCGGCATGATCGAATAAAAAATAGCTTAAGGCGTCAGGCGAGCCAGCGTTTCGTCGGCAATCGCCAGGCTGGCGGTCAGTCCGGGCGATTCGATGCCGAACAGATTGACCAGGCCAGCGACGCCATGCACGGCGGGGCCGGCGATGACGAAATCGGCCGCCGGTTCATTGGGGCCGGAGATTTTGGGACGGATGCCAGTATAGCCAGGGGCCAGCGCGCCATCGGGCAGCGCGGGCCAGTAGGTACGCACCGCGTCGTAGAACACGTCCGCGCGGCTGGGCTCCAGCGTGTAGTCTTCCTCGGGGATCCACTCGGTATCGGGTCCGAATTTCGCCTGCCCGCCCAGATCCAGCGTCAGATGCACGCCCAGGCCCGCATGGTTCGGCACGGGATAAATCAGATGCGAGAACGGGGCTCTACCGCTCAGCGTGAAATAGCTGCCCTTGCACAGATATTCGTTCGGAATGCTGGACTCCGGCAGACCGGCAATACGGCGCGCTAACGTGGGCGCGTGAATGCCCGACGCATTGATCAACACATTGCACGACAGGCTCATCGCCTCGTCACCGCCGAACTCCACCTCGAATCCGCCCTCGGGCCGCACACGCGCCGAGAGCATCGGGGTAAAGAATACGCACTGCGCGCCGGCATTTTCGGCATCGCCTTGATACGCCAGCATCAGCCCATGGCTATCGACGATGCCCGTCGATGGCGACAGCAGCGCGGCCGTGCAACGCAGTGCAGGCTCCATCGCCATGGCTTCCTCGGCCGAGAGCTTGCGCATATCGTCCACGCCGTTCGCGCGCGCGCGCTCGGCGATACCATCGAGCAAGCGCGCTTCATCCTCGGTGGTCGCGACGATCAGCTTGCCCATTCGCTGGTACGGCACCCCGCGCGCTTCGCAATAGTCATACAGCATGTGCTTGCCACGCACGCACAGCTGCGCCTTCAGGCTGCCAGCCGGATAATAAATCCCGGCATGGATGACCTCTGAATTGCGCGAGCTGGTGCCGGTGCCGATGCCCTCGGTGGCTTCCGCGACCAAGACTTCACGGCCTTGCAGGGCCAACGCGCGCGCCACGGCCAGGCCTACCACGCCCGCGCCGACCACGATGCAGTCGATATCAGTACTCATATTCGGCTCGAAATCAGGAAGAATGCTTGGAGGCCGGCGTCAGATCGAAGCCGCCGGCATGGAAAACTAAGGGCGCCTCGGCCGAGTGGCCGCAACGCTCGACCTCGCCCACCATGATGATGTGATCGCCCTCGACATAACGGCTGTGGTTGCGACACTCGAACCACGCGGCGCACTGCTCGTCGAGCATGGGCGTGCCGCCGGGAGCCGCGCGATGCGGCACGGTGGCGAATCGTTCGCGCGAATTGCCCGTGGCGAAATGCCGGGCCAGCGCGATTTGTTCGGCCGACAACACGTTGACCACATAGCGTTCGCACTGCTCGAATACCTCGCGCGAGCTGGAGGTGAGCGACAAACTCCACAGCACCAGCGGCGGTTGCAGCGACACGGAATTGAACGAGCTGACCGTCATGCCGATGGGTGTACCGTCGGCGGCGGTGGTCGTCAAAACGGTGACGCCGGTGGCAAACCGGCCGAGTGCGGTGCGGAAAAAGCGCGCGTCGAAAGGGGAGTCAATATCGGGCATGCAGCGGTTGAGTGGCGTGGCGACGTCACTCAGGGCGTAGGATTAAAGGTTAGGCGCGCTTACGGCGAAAGTCGGTCGCGGACCCAGCCGCCTTGCCCGTCGGGCAGATAGCGCAGGCGGTCATGCAGGCGCGACGGGCGGCCTTGCCAGAATTCAAAGGCGTGCGGCACCAGGCGATAGCCGCCCCAGTGTGGCGGTCTCGGCGGTTCGTTGCCATACCGCTCGCGAAACGCCAGCTCGCGTGCCTCGAGTTCGGCGCGCGTGATGGGCTTGCTTTGCTCGGATGCCCAGGCGCCCAGACGCGATCCCAACGGCCGGCTGTGGAAATAGGCGTCGGATTCCTCCGGCGACACTTTTTCGATCACGCCTTCGATGCGCACTTGACGCTCCAGCGCCTGCCAGAAAAACAGCAACGCCGCGCGAGGATTGCTTTTCAGATCCTGACCCTTACGCGAGTCGTAGTTCGTGAAAAACGTGAAGCCCTTTTCGTCAAAGCCCTTGATCAGCACCGTGCGCGCCGACGGCTGGCCGTTGGCATCCACCGTGGCCAGTGTCATCGCGTTGGGTTCAGGCACCTTGGCCGTGAGCGCTTCCTCGAACCACTGGGTGAACTGCGCAAGCGGAGACGCCGAGGCGGTCTCTTCGAGCAGCACATTTTTTTCGTAACTTTGGCGCAGATCAGAAACAGACATGGGGGACATCCTGGCGCAACAAAAATCGGATAACCCCGAGTTTACCGCCTTCCCCCGATCCGATTCAGTTCTCGGGCAAGGGATCCACCGGCTCTTGCAGGCGGCGGGCGATATGTTCCAGGCGGGCGTCGCGGATACCTGCCGCCCGCAGGGCCTGCGCGGTTTGAATGACATACTCCGTGCAAGGGCCACGCGAGCCCGTGGCGCGGCGGATGATCGCCAGCAGCTCCGGTTCCGGCAGCGCCCGGATGTAGGCGGGGTTGTCGCGGTTCATGATGAAAACGAGCGCGCGCACTGTCCCCTGATCGGTCGCGCAATTGACCCAGCGCGGCAGATAAGCGCCCGTGGACATTTCCCGATCCCATAATGCCGGGAAATAGTCGGGTACCGCCTGGCCCGACAGCCGGTACACCATGCCGCGGCACGAGCCTCCACGATCCAGACCGAATACCAGCCCCGGACATTCCGGCGTGCCGCGGTTCACCCGCGACCACAGGCACAACGCGCGGTGATGTCCATGCAGGGTCGCCAGTCGCCGTTCCTGGTATTCGAAATCGGGCCGCCAGATCAGCGACCCATACGCATACACCCAGACGTCTTCGCCTTCGCGCCAGTGACGCAGCGCCTCTTCAAGTGAGGCGCGGCGTTCCTCGGGAGTCCAAAGGCGGAACGGAATCGAGTGGGCGTTCAAGGCGGGGGTCGAAGTCGACGAATTCACGGCGAAGGAGGTTCAGCGTCTTGCGGAGGATTACGGTTTGCCCAGCCTCCCACGCTCAGCGCGGTGGCGTAGGCCCAAAACAGGGGCGCAATGCCCACGATTGCACCCAACGCGCCAAAAGCCAGCGGCAGCGAGACCTGAGAAGCATTGATCAGCGCGAGCCGTAATCCGACAGCCTCGGCGGCGCGGCCATGCGGCGTGTGTTGGTGCAAGAGCGACAGCATACTCGGTTGGCACGATCCCAGCGCGAGCCCCAGCACAAAAGAGAGCGGCATCAGGACAGTCAGGCTGCTGAACCAGGGGTAAAGCAAGAACACCAATACGGCGATCACCGTAGAGACCCGCACCAGCGTCCAGGACGTCACCCGTTTTTGGATAACCGGCAATGCCAGCCGTATCAAAAAAGTCCCCAGCGCAAAAGTCGCCAGAATGGTCCCGATCGTGGTGGCGGACAGGCCGATGGCCACACCGTACAGCGGCACTACAAACAGGTGCGTATCCCAGGCGCCCGACAGAATGGTGTTCACCATCAGCACGCGCCGCAAGGGCGGCAGCTTCAACAGCTCGGTAGCGCGTGGACGCATCACCTGACGGGCGGCCGGTTCCATGGCGGTATCGACGGCCCGCAGGGCAGGCTGCAGCCGACGCAGACCTGCCAGTGCCAGTAGCGGCCCCAAGGTCAATATGCCAAAGGCCATCCGCGAACCCACGTGATCGATGGCCAGACCCGCAATCAGGGGTCCGCTAAAGCCAGAGGCGGCCAGAGTCAGCGATAGCCACGAGAAATTGCGTAACCGACGCGTGGGCTCGGCATGACCGAGCACGTCCTGCGTCGCCACTTGGTGCAGCATGAAGCCAATACCGATGCCAAAAGCCGCAAATAACAGCGCCAGCTCGTCATGCACGAGGAACGGGATCACAGTGCCGATCACCACGAGGGCGTTGCCAAGATTGAGCGGGCGGCGCACGCCAATCCGATCGATCCATTGGCCGGCGCGCACCGACATTAGCATGGGGATAACGGCAAATAACGCCACCAGCCCCCCGACGATAAATGTCGATAGGCCCAGTTGTAGCGCCGTCAGCGACACCGTTATGCGCCCGCCCGTCAGTGCGACATGGTTCAACATAGCGACCAGGCACAACATCCCCGCTCCGGTAAATTCCGTCGCGGGCGCGGTAGAGGAGGGGGAAGGGGCGTTGGTAGACACTGATACGGCGTTAACTTCTGTCATTCTGACCATATGTACGGTTAATGTCGAGCCACCTGCCGCGTTTATGTCCTGCACCATCCGTGTAATAACGTAGGTTGTAACGCGCGGGATCGACGTAGCTAGGCACAGATCGTTGATAGATCACAGAAGTTAGAGGGTTCACCAGTGATATGCGCGATGACGCTCGTGTCGTGCGCTGTGTATTAATTGCAACGCCGTGGGAAAATACCGGCATGGAATCTTCAACTTCATTCGACGTCGCGGATCTCGAACGGCGTTTTGGCGGTCTCGCGCGGCTATATGGTCCCGAGGCGCCCACGCGCCTGCAACAGGCGCATGTCGCCGTGGCGGGGCTGGGTGGTGTCGGGTCCTGGGCGGCCGAGGCCCTGGCGCGCTGTGGCGTGGGGGCCTTGACGCTGATCGATCTGGACAATATCGCCGAGTCCAACATCAACCGGCAGATACACGCATTAAGTTCGACCATCGGGCAAGCCAAGGTCGACGCCCTGGCCGCGCGAATCCGCGAGATCAATCCGACCTGCGCCGTGACCCGGGTGGAGGATTTTGTCGAGCCTGGCAATATCAGACAGATCCTGGCCCAGCCGTATTCCGTCCTGGCCGACTGCACGGATCAGGCGGCCGCGAAAATCGCCATGGTTTTGCATGCGCGTGAGCAACGTATGCCGATGCTGCTGTGTGGCGGAGCCGGAGGCAAAACCGATCCCTTGGCCTTGCGAGCGGGTGATCTGTCGCAGGCGACGAATGACGCCTTGCTAGCCAAACTGCGTAATCAGCTGCGCCGTCAGCATGGATTCCCCAAGGCGAGCGACGCACGCGGCAAAGCGCTTAAACGCGTGCCTCGCATGGGCGTGCGCGCGCTGTGGTTCGATCAGCCGGCGATTTTGCCCGCCGCCTGGACTCGCGCCGCCGAGATCACCGATGACGTGGGGGCGGCCGGACAGTCGCCGGCGCCTCAGGGCTTGTCCTGCGCGGGCTACGGCTCGGTCGTCACCGTGACGGCGGTGATGGGCATGGCGGTCGCCAATGAAGTCCTGCGTATTGTGCTGAGTGGGAAGGCGTAGGCGGCTTGAAACCTAGGCCGCAACACTGGGGCCCATCCTCCACGACGCTTGCAGGAAAGACCAAACCCACCCCTTGCACCCGGTCTAACCCGCGCGCCAAGAGACATCCAGCCATCCGCGCAATGCGTTAGAGATGCGTATGCCATCCGCGCTGTGCAGGTCTTCCATCGTCAACGTCCGTTCGTGGACCTGCTCGCGCTCGATCAATTCCGCGCGCTGTACCCCCGGCAAGCATCCCACGCTAACAGGCGGTGTGTACCAGACCCCACGCAGCAGCAAGTACACATTGCTGCGGCTGCCCTCGCAGAGTTCGCCGCGCGCGTTCAGATACAGCAGGTCGAAGACATCGGGATGTCTTTCCAGCCAGCTGGCCGCTTGCGCGTACCAGGGACGGTAAGTCGTCTTGAAACGCAACAAGGGTTCATCGGCATCCAGCACAGTATCGGACAGCATCACGTGCTGAGCGCCCAACAAGGGCGGCAGCGGTGCCGCCTGGATCGTGCGTTTGCCGCTACGATCCAGCAGCAGGCGCAACCGATGCACACCCGTGGTGCCCAGCATCGAAATCGCTTCGTAGGCATCGCGCTCCAGATCGGGGACGCCGGGCCACACAAAGCCCAAGGCCGTGCAGCTGGCCTGCAAGCGGGCAAGATGGCGCGACAACAGCGGGATGGAGCCGTCGGCTTGCACGCGCATGGTTTCGATCAGCTCTGGCGACATGGGAATTCTCCGTGGGCGAGGGGGAGGAACGCTGGCAGTGCCGTGGTACGGCCACGCCTACAGCGGGCCGTTGGCGCGCTCGAGGTCGGCCATAGCGCCCGAGCTTTCGGCGTTCATGCCATCTCGCAAGATGCGCGCTTTCCACAGGCATTCCTGCCACTCTAGTTCAGGATCCGAATCGTACACAATGCCACCGCCCACGCTGTAAACGCCGTGGCCAGAGGCATCCACGACCAGCGTGCGGATCGCGACGTTCAAGGAAAAATCGCCATCGGGCGCCAGCCAGCCAATCGCCCCACAATACAGGCCGCGCGGCGCGATCTCCATCTGGCGGATTCGCCGCATGGCCGCCACTTTGGGCGCGCCGGTGATGGATCCGCAAGGAAACAGTGCTTGCAGGATCTGCCCGAAGGTGGCGTCCGGGACATCGGCTGTCACCGTGGACGTCATGGTCCACACGGTCGGATAGGCTTCCAACGTAAAGAGCGCGGGCACCCGCACCGATCCGGGACGCGCGAGGCGACCCAGATCGTTGCGCAACAGATCCACGATCATCAGGTTTTCCGACCGATTCTTGACGCTGGCCACCAGCGTCTGACATAGCCGCGTGTCTTCGGCCGGATCGGAATGGCGGGGCGCCGTGCCTTTCATGGGCCGCACGGTCAGCTGGCTGCCTTCTCGGCGTACGAATAGCTCGGGGGAAAACGACAACACCTTGCGGTCGCCGTCTTCGATATAGGCGGCATGGGCCACGGGGTGGCGCGCGGCGATGCGTTGATAAACGTGCCGGGCATCGCCCTGGATTTGGACATCCAAGGGTTGGGTGAAATTGACCTGATAAAGCTCGCCCGCCGCGATCAGTTCGCGGATGGTCGTGATGTGACGCAGGTAATCGGAGCGCGCCATGCGTGGCGTGATCCCGCTGATGTATCCGGCAGTGGGAAGGCCGTGATCCGGGCTCAGGTCGCCTCGCCCTGAGGCGGACGGCGGCTGCGCGGCGGACCACGGTGCCTCGATTACCATGTGATCGAACACCAGCGCAGTCAAGCGCGACGCCCCGTTGTTCTCCTCGCGCGTGGCGGGCCCGCCTGTGGGCGGGGCCAGCGTGGTTTCGGGCGCGAGCCATTCTCCCAACTCATAGTCGAGCAACAGCGCAACCCAGTTCCCCGCGCGGCGGGCGCGCTCAATGGCCTCCAGCGCGCCCGGCAGCGCTGCCGCATCGCGAACCTCGATACGCTCGCGCAGCCCCTGTAGTACGCGTGCCCGACCGGTCACGCGATCTTCAAAACGACAGTGCATGATGCTTTAGCCTTGCTGCGCCAAAAATTCCGCCAGTACACGGCCGGTGTGTGAACGGTCACGCAAACTCATGACATGCTCGGGCGAACCCTCGGCCACCAGTTGACCGCCACCCGTGCCGCCTTCCGGGCCCAGGTCAAGCAGCCAATCGGCTTCCGCGATCACATCCAGGTTGTGTTCGATGACCACCACCGTGTTGCCCGCGTCGACCAGGCGATGCAGCACATGGATCAGTTTTTCCACATCCGCCATCGACAAGCCCACGGTCGGTTCATCCAGCACATACAACGTATGCGGCACGCGCGAGGCGCGGCCCGTGGTGATGACGCCTTCCGTTAGCCGCGCCTTGGCAAGCTCGGTCACGAGCTTGATCCGTTGCGCTTCCCCGCCCGACAGCGTGGGCGAGGGTTGGCCGAGTGTTAAATATCCCAAGCCGACATCCTGCATCAATTGCAAGGGACGGCGGATCTTGGTGTGCGCGGCGAAATACTCCAGCGCATCGTCGACCTCCATGCTGAGCACTTCGCCCGCGTTCTTGCCGCGCATCTGCACCGACAACGTATCGGCATTAAAGCGCGCGCCATGACACGCGTCGCACGGCACCTTCACATCCGGCAGGAAGTTCATTTCGATGGTGCGCATGCCTTGCCCTTCGCAGATCGGACAGCGGCCATCGCCGGTGTTGAACGAAAAACGCGCCGCCGTCCAGCCACGCATGCGCGCCTCGCGCATTTCCGCGAATTGGCGGCGCACATCGTCCCAGAAACCGATATAGGTGGCGGGGCAGGACCGTGGCGTTTTGCCGATAGGCGTCTGATCGACTTCCAACACCCGGTCGATCGCCTCCCAGCCCGTGATGCGCGCGCAACCTTGCCAACGCGGGGTGGCGTCCTTGCCCACGGCCAGCGCGAGATTATCGAGCAGCACTTCACGCGCCAGCGTGGACTTGCCCGAGCCGGATACGCCCGTCACCACGCTTAACCGCCCGATGGGCAAGCGTGCATCCACTTGCCGCAAGTTGTGCAGGTGCGCGCCATGAATCTGGATCATCGGCGTGTCGGCGTCGACCGCGCGGCGCCCGTTGAGCGGGTGCTTCAGCGGCTTGGCCAGATAGCGGCCCGTCACGGACTCGGGGGCATCGATCAGATCTTGCGCCGTGCCCTGCGCGACAACACGGCCGCCGCGCACGCCCGCGCCTGGCCCGATATCGATGATGTGCGAAGCGCGGCGTATGGTGTCATCATCGTGTTCCACCACGACCAAGGTGTTGCCATTGCCCTCCAGACGCGCGAGCGCGTCCAACAAAATGCGGTTGTCGCGCGGATGCAGGCCGATGGTGGGTTCGTCCAGCACATAGCACACGCCTTGCAGATTCGAGCCCAATTGCGCCGCCAGCCGGATACGCTGCGCCTCGCCGCCAGACAGCGTGGGCGCGGCGCGATCCAAGGCCAGATAGTCAAGGCCGACTTCTTTCATGAAGTTCAACCGGCCACGGATTTCCGCCAGGATGTCGCGCGCGATCTCGCCTTCGCGCCCGCGTGTCACCAGCCCGGTAAAAAAGGTGTGGGCTTCGGATACCGGCATGGCCGCCAGCTCGGCAATCGAGCGATCGCGCCAGCGCACGTTGCGCGCTACCCGGTTAAGACGCTGGCCGTCGCACATCGTGCACACATGCACTTCGCCATCGTAGCTGGCGTTCCATGCGGATTCCTCGCCGGTTTGGTCCTCGTCGAAGTTCTGCAATTGCACGCCCGTGCCATAGCAACCCGTGCACCAGCCATGCTTGGAGTTATACGAGAACAAACGCGGATCCGGTTCCGGGAAGCTCGCGCCGCAAGATGGGCAAGCCCGCTTCACCGAAAAATGCTGCTGCTGCAATTCGCTGTCCAGGGCTTCATGCAGTTTGTTGACGGGCCACACCATGCTAAGCACGCCCTGGCCTTGCTCCAGCGCTTGCTTGACCGCATCACGCAATGCGGATTCATTCTCGGGATCAACGACCAGATCGGCGATGGGCAGCTCGATCGTATGTTCCTTATAGCGATCCAGACGTGGCCACGGACTGACGGGGATAAAGGCGCCATCCACACGCAAATGCGTATAGCCCTTGCTACCCGCCCATTTGGCGAGATCGGTGTAATAACCCTTGCGCGCGGTGACCAGCGGCGCGAGCAGGCCGATATGTTCACCGGCGTGCTCACGCAGCAGGCGCGCGACGATTTGATCGGCGTTCTGCGGTTCCACCGGGATCTGACAATCGGGGCAATACTGGATACCCAGCTTGACGTACAACAGGCGTAGAAAGTGATGAATTTCCGTCATCGTCGCAACGGTCGATTTGCGCCCGCCGCGACTCGTGCGCTGTTCGATGGCGACTGTGGGCGGGATGCCGAAGATCGCATCGACATCCGGCTTGCCTGCGGGCTGCACAATGGCGCGCGCATAGGCGTTCAGCGATTCCAGATAACGGCGCTGCCCTTCATTGAACAGAATGTCGAAGGCCAAGGTCGATTTCCCAGAGCCGGACACACCGGTAATGACGGTGAATTTCTCGTGTGGAATCTCGACGCTGACGTTCTTCAGATTGTGTTCGCGCGCATTGCGAATCTCGATGGCCTGAGCCTGGCGGCGCCGGCGCATCACCGATTGCAATGGCGTGCCCGCGGACTCAGCACCGTAGCTGGCGACGGGTTCGGCCAATGCGGGTACGAGTGCGGTTTGATCGGCTTGGGCGGCCGCCGAGGTCACGTCTTGTGGGACGAGCGCCGTCGCGCCATCACCTGGCAAGACGCTGACCTCGTAATCGCGCAGCGCCGCGCCGGTAAACGAAGCAGGATTATTCATGAGGTCCTGCGGCGTACCGACACCGACGACCATGCCGCCTGCATCGCCGCCCTCGGGACCGAGATCGATCAACCAATCCGCCGCGCGGATGACGTCCAGATTATGTTCGATGACCAGCAGCGTATGTCCGGCCGCGAGCAGTTTGCGGAACGCGCGCATCAATCGCGCCACGTCATCAAAGTGCAGACCCGTGGTCGGTTCGTCGAACAGGAACAGGCTGCCTTTCTTGGCGACCTTCGCCGTGGAAATGCCGCTGCGTGCCGCTTCGGCCAAATGGCCCGCGAGTTTGAGGCGCTGCGCTTCGCCACCCGATAAGGTGGGCACGGGTTGTCCCAAACGCACATATTCCAGACCGACATCGGCCAGTGGCGCAAGCCCCGTCTGCACATCGCGCAGGCCCTTGAAAAAGTCCAGCGCCTCGCTGACCGTCATTTCTAGGACTTCATCGATCGACGCGCGTTTGCCTAGATGTTCGATATGAACTTGCAGCACCTCGGGACGGAAGCGGCGTCCATCACAATCGGGGCAGCGCAAATACACGTCCGACAGGAACTGCATCTCGACGTGTTCAAAGCCCGTGCCGCCGCAGGTGGGACAACGACCGTCGCCGCTATTGAAACTGAACGTCCCGGCGGTATAGCCACGTTCTTTCGCGACCGGCGCTTGCGCGAAGAGCTTACGGATCGCGTCGAACGCGCCGACATAGCTGGCGGGATTGGAACGCGCGGTTTTCCCGATGGGGGTTTGATCCACCATCACTACATCGGCGATCTGTTCCGCGCCCAGCAGGCGTTCGAATGCGCCCGGAGACTCGGCGGGCTTACCTTGAAACTTGAGCAAGGCCGGATACAGCACATCCTGCACCAGCGTGGATTTGCCCGAGCCGGATACGCCAGTGACGCACACCAGACGGCCGAGCGGCAGCTCGATAGAGACGTTACGCAGATTATGCGCGGTGACGCCTTCGAGCAGCAGGCGCGGCGTGTTGGGGGCAACGGGCATGGGGCGCGGTGCTTCGACACGCTTGCGCCCACCTAAATAATCACCCGTCAAGGTTGCCGAACCGCGCAAGGCATCTGGCGTGCCGTCGAACACGATCTGGCCCCCGCGCTCGCCGGGACCCGGACCGATATCGATGATGCGATCCGCGGCCACCATGACCTGCGGATCATGTTCAACGACCACCAGCGTATTGCCCGCCGCGCGCAATCGATGCATTACCTCCACCACGCGATGCATATCGCGCGGGTGCAGACCGATAGAGGGCTCGTCCAACACAAATAAAGTATTGACGAGTGAAGTCCCAAGCGCCGTGGTCAGATTGATCCGCTGTACTTCGCCGCCCGACAAGGTTCGGCTTTGCCGGTCTAGCGTTAAATAGCCCAGACCCACATCGCACAAAAACCGCAATCGCGCGCGCACTTCGGTGAGCAGCAAATCCACGGCGGCATCCAAGGCGCCGCCAAACGTCAGCGCGTCGAAAAAGCGTCGCACGCGCTCGATCGGCAACAGCATGACGTCATGAATGGACAAGCCGTCCAGGTCATTGAGCTGTTCGCGGGACCACGCCGCGCCTACCGGCATGAAACGGGTATAACGGCCCTCGTCAGGCGGCAGCACCGCATCGGCGTTGTCTTTGCTACCCAAACGCCATAACAGCGCATCGGGCTTTAGCCGCGCGCCACGGCAGGTGGGGCAGGGGGTATAGCTGCGATATTTCGAAAGCAGCACGCGCACGTGCATCTTGTACGCACGCGACTCCAGCCAGGCAAAGAATCGATGCACGCCATACCACTGCGTTTTCCAGGCGTTGTTGCCGCCTTTCCAATCCGGGTCGCCGTTCATGACCCAGTCGCGTTGTTCTGGTGTCAGTGCTTTCCATGGCACATTGAGCGGGATGCCCGCGCGCGGCGCATACTTGCACAGATCGTCCTGACACTCTTTATAAGAAGGCGTCTGCCATGGCTTGATCGCACCCTCGCGCAGCGTTTTATTCTCGTCGGGAATGACCAGGCCATCGTCGATGCCGATCACGCGCCCGAAACCCCGGCATGCTTCGCAAGCGCCCAGCGGCGAGTTAAACGAAAAACTGCTGGGCAGCGGATCCGTGTATTCGATATCGCAGTCCGCGCAATGCAGGCGGTCGCTGAATCGCCAGACGTGGGCATCGGCGCCTTCGTCGTCCAGCACATGCACGGCCATATGTCCGCCGCCCATGCGCAGCGCGGTGTCCAGCGCTTCCATCACGCGCTCGCGCTCGGCGCCGATGTAGCGGAATCGATCCTGCACGACATGCAGAATGCGGCGCGCATCGCCGCTGGCGCTGGGCGTGACGGCGCTCTTGGATTTACGTGTGCTCTTGCCGCTTTTTGCAGGCGGCGTGGTGACAGCGCGCGATTCTTCGGCGTGGACGCGGGTATAGCCCTGTTGCTCCAGAAAACCGCGTACCTCGTCTTCACCGAAATTGGCGGGCACGGCGATGGGGAATGTGATCACCATGCGGGGATCGCCAAACGCCTGCGCTCGTTGTTCCAACGTCGCGGCAATAGATTCCGGCGTATCGCGGCGCACGACCGTGCCGCAGCCCCGGCAATACAGCTTGGCACCGCGCGCGAACAGTAGCTTTAAATGATCGTTGAGCTCCGTCATGGTGCCCACGGTGCTGCGCGAGCTACGCACGGGGTTGGTCTGGTCGATGGCAATCGCGGGCAAAATGCCCTCGATGCGGTCGACCTGCGGCTTGTCCATGCGATCGAGGAACTGGCGCGCATAAGGCGAGAAGGTTTCGACATAGCGCCGCTGCCCTTCGGCATACAGCGTGTCGAACGCCAATGAGCTCTTGCCGGATCCCGATACGCCGGTGATGACGACCAGTTCTCCGGTATCCAGAGTCAGGTCCAAGTTTTTCAGGTTGTTTTGGCGGGCGCCGACGATGCGTATATGAGAGCTCATAGCGGGGGATGCAGCGTGGATGAAGCGAAACAGGGTTTGATTTCGCAAGCGAGAGGATATCGCTAAATCATCTGTATATTTAAACAGTGTTGTAGGTTAGCGCGAATCTCACCGCTTGTCTTGACCGTCGGAGCGCAAGCCCTGGGCCCGGGGCGGATTTGTTTAATGCCCGCGTTTAAGGCTAAAATGCTGAGTTATTCCAATTTCTGCCACCAGCCTGTGGCCCTCGTTATCTGTCGTGTATGCGGCGAATGACGGGAACGTCGGGCGGGTTTGGGCACCATCGAACCTTACCGGAGATCATCATGGCTGAGCGCAAACGTGTGCGTCGTAACACCCTGGAACGCCGTTGCCTGGGCAAGTCTTTCAAGCGCTTGTTCGTCAACGCTCCCAAGGGCGTTTTCAAGATGCTGGAAAAGATCAAGCGCGTGTAATTTCGACGCGATTGATGAAAAACCACCGGTGCTGCCGGTGGTTTTTTTTCGCCTGCTGGTTTTGGACGCAGGCGGGATCGCCGCGGGAGATCGTCGGCTGCACGCGTAGCAGCGTGGCAAGCTTTGAAAAATTTGTTTGCACAATGGTCGGGTTGGCGTATGGCGGGGTCTGCGATATCTCCTACACTGGGGCCTCTCTCACTCTCGTTGGCGCGCGGCGCAGCGTCGCGCGGGTCCGGATTCTTACTGTATGAGCGCGCCCCGATTTACTTTCACCGTCCTGACGCCCACGTATAACCGAGCGGGTACGTTACATCGGGTCTACGAGTCGCTGTTGACCCAGACGTGCCGGGATTTCGAGTGGCTGATTGTGGATGACGGCTCGACCGATCGCACGCATGAAGCGGTACAGGCCTGGCAGGCCCAGGCGCCGTTTCCTATCCGCTATATCTGGCAAAAGAATCAGCATAAGAAAACGGCATTCAATCGTGGCGTGCGCGAGGCGCAGGGCGAGTTCATCGTCGCGCTGGATAGCGATGACGAGATTCCGGCGGATTCGCTGGATATCTTGAAAGAGGCCTGGGACAGTATTGCGCCAGCGCAGCGCGAGCATTATGTCGGGGTGACCGGGCTCTGTGCGCGGCCGGATGGGGCGATCGTGGGGGATAAGTTCCCGCAGGACGTGTATGACGCGACGTCGGTGGATCTGTATTTCCGGCATCGGGTCAGGGGCGAGAAGTTTGGCACGATGCGCACGGATGTGCTGCGGCGGTTTCCGTTTCCGGAGAATGTGGCGGGGTTTGTGCCGGAAAGCTTGATCTGGTGGGCGATTGCGCGGGCGGGGTATCAGAGTCGATTCATTAATCGCGTGGTGCGGATTTACCATCCGAATCCGGAGGGGATCAGCCAAGGGGCGGTGTCGGTGCGGAGTAATGCGCAGGGACTGTATCTGCTGGCCTGGAATATTCTCGAGCACCATATGGAGTGGTTTCGATTCCGGCCTAAGGAATTTTTGATGGCGGCGGCGCGGTTTACTCGGTTTCGGCTGGATTTAAAGCATTCGGGGGTGGCTACGGCTTTGAAGGATTATCCGTTGCGGAATGTCGCGGCTCGGGTGTTGGTGGGGGTGATGTATCCGGTGGGGTATGCGTTGTATCGGCGGGATCAGCGGCGGGGGGTGGCTTGAGGGCTACGTCCGCGTGACTACGACGGGAAGGGGTGTTCGGTTGCCGGGTTTGTGGTGCTTGCTGGGCTGCGCGGTGGGTACTCGGGTGGTGTTAGCGGCGTGCTGATCGTGTGCGGTTGCGGTTGCCGTTCTTTAGGCGTCCCGGGCGTCGGGTGCTGGGAGGGCAGCGGGGTGGCTCGCGCATTGCTTCAGGTTGCGAGGGGCTTTCCTGCGGTTTTGCCTGCGGCGTTGGCAGGTATTGGCATGCGGCGGCCCACTTGGGCGGTGCGGTGTGACGAGCCGGGCCGAACCAGGCCGGGCCGGGGCAGACTGCTCTAGTGCAGCGTGTGGCCGTTGGAGTTGACTGGGGGCGTGCCGTGAGCGCCGCAGTCGTAGTTTTCGTCGTGAGCGTGGTTGTGTTTGTTGGAGGCAGGATTTAACGATTGGGGCGGCTGCTTGGTGAGGGGTGCTGCTTCATCGTCTGCATCGGTTTCCTGCTCGTCGTCGTCCTCGGTATCCTCGTCTTCGTCATCATCGTCCTCTGGCAACGGCTCGTCCGTCAGCGCGAAGGGCAACATGTCGTTCAAATCGTCGGACCATGCGGTTTCTTCACCGTTTTGGTCCAGTTTCACAAAGCGCTCGCCTTCGTTCAACGTGATCTGAATCGCCCACAGGTACAGACAGTCGTAGGTGTCGTTATCGGCGGGGTCCAGGCCGCCGCGATTGCCTAGGACCTGCGCGTCCGGACCGCCTAATTGCACGTGGGGCTGGTCGTCATCTTTGGCGCCTTGCTGCACGGGGATGCCAAAGCTCACCCATTCAGTGCCTTCTTCACCCATGACGACTTCGGCCAGAACGGGTTTGCCCAGGTACGCACTGAGCGCATCGGCGGTTTTGGCGAGCATGTCCAGCTCTTGCGTAGTGAAACGCGGGGACGGGGCGGCAGGGGTAGAGGCAGTCATGGTGAATCCTGGAGACAGTGCGCCGACGATCGGGGGCCGTTGACGTGGCGCTGGCCGACGTGCGCGCCAAGTGCGCAAGGCGGCGTGCGTAAAGCGTTATTGTCGCGCGTTTCCAGCAGGGTTCAAGTTTTGCCGCGTCAGTGCGGTCGGGGCCGGCAGTCCCACCGGGGCAGGCAAAAGCCGTAAGCGCTATGATCGCGCCTTTGCTTGCGCAATGTAGTCATGTCGAACGCCAGTCCTGCTCCTTCCGCCCGCCATATGCTGTTCCCGCTGTTCGCGGCGTTGATCTGGTCGCTGAATATGGTGGTGACCAAGATGGCGGCGGATGTCATCGCGCCGGCTTCGATCGGGTTTTATCGCTGGGTGCTGGCGGGCGCTATTTTGACGCCGTTTTTGTTGCTGAGCGTGCTGCGAGATTGGCGCAAGATCGCACCGCACCTGGGCAAGCTGGCGGTGCTCGGCGCGCTGGGAATGGCGATTTACCAGGGGCTGACGTATGTGGCTGCGGCGACCACGACGGCTACGCATATGGGGATCATCACCGCGATGGTGCCCCTGATCACGATCGCGCTGGGCTGCATCGTGCTGCGCGAATGGCCGGTGTGGACGGCGATCGCGGGCGGGGCGTTGTCGCTGTTCGGCCTGGGCGTGTTGTTGGGCGAAGGCAATCCGCTGCAGTTGTTGGAAGGTAGCGGCAGCGTCGGGGATGCGTTGATGGGCGTGGCTGCGCTGTCGTATGCGCTCTATGGCGTGCTGCTGCGGCGCTGGCCCTTGCCGATCGGCGTGTGGCAGTCCTTGTATGTGCAGGTGCTGTTCGGCATTCTGTTTCAACTGCCGACGTTCTTGATGGGACCGGCATCGCCGCTGAATGCGGACAATATTCCGCTGGTGTTGTACGCGGGGATTTTTCCGTCGCTGTTTGCACCGTATTTGTGGATGCAGGGCGTGCGGTATCTGGGGCCGAATCGGGCGAGTATTTTTCTTAATCTGATGCCTGTGGGCACGGTTGCCATTGCCGCCTTTACGCTGGGCGAGGTGCCGCACGGCTATCACATCATCGGCGGGGTGATGGCGCTGGCCGGCGTTAGCGTGGCGCAATGGCGTCCGCGCGGGAAAAAGCAGCAGCGCGGCGAGAAACCGTCCAAGCGCACCTGAACTGACCGGCAGACTGACCGGCGCCCGCAGCCCTCTTTCCGGCCTACAATCGAGGCTTCTTTTGTGATTCGTCAATTTTCACGAGCCCATGGCCCAATACGTCTACACCATGAATCGCGTCGGCAAAATCGTGCCGCCGAAGCGTCAGATTTTGCGTGACATCTCTCTTTCGTTTTTCCCCGGCGCCAAGATCGGCGTGTTGGGCCTGAACGGTTCGGGCAAATCGACACTGCTGAAGATCATGGCCGGCGTGGACAAGGAGATCGAGGGCGAAGCGATCCCGATGCCGGGGTTGAATATCGGCTACTTGCCGCAAGAGCCGCAACTCAATCCCGAACACACCGTGCGCCAGTCCGTGGAAGAAGGCCTGGGCGCGGTCGTCTCGGCGAAAAAACGCCTCGATGAGGTGTACGCCGCTTATGCCGAGCCGGACGCGGATTTCGACGCGTTGGCCGCCGAGCAGGCTGAACTCGAAGCCATCATCGCCGCCGCTGCCTCCAGCGGTGCCGACGATATCGAACATCAGATGGAAATCGCCGCGGACGCGCTGCGTCTGCCGCCTTGGGACGCCACGGTGGGCAATCTGTCCGGTGGTGAAAAGCGTCGCGTAGCGCTGTGCCGCTTGCTGCTGTCCAAGCCCGATATGCTGCTGCTGGACGAGCCGACCAACCACTTGGACGCCGAAAGCGTGGAATGGCTGGAGCAATTCCTGCATAAATTCCCCGGCACCGTGGTCGCGGTGACTCACGATCGCTACTTCTTGGACAACGCCGCCGAATGGATCCTGGAACTGGATCGCGGACATGGTATTCCATGGAAGGGCAACTACAGCTCGTGGCTGGAGCAGAAAGAAAACCGCCTCAAGCAAGAAGAAGCCTCGGAATCCGCGCGCCAAAAGACCATCAAGAAAGAATTGGAATGGGTGCGTCAGAATCCCAAGGGCCGTCAAGCCAAGGCCAAGGCCCGTTTGGCGCGCTTTGAGGAACTGTCTTCCTACGAATACCAGAAGCGCAACGAGACGCAGGAAATCTTTATTCCCGTGGGCGAGCGCCTGGGCAACGAAGTCATCGAGTTCAAGAACGTCAGTAAGGCTTATGGCGATCGTCTGTTGATCGATGACCTGAGCTTCAAAGTGCCCCCGGGCGCGATTGTCGGCATCATCGGCGCCAACGGTGCTGGTAAGTCCACGCTGTTTCGCATGATCGCTGGCCGCGAGCAACCGGATTCGGGTACCGTCGAGCTGGGTAAAACCGTGCAGCTGGCTTTCGTCGATCAATCGCGCGACTCGTTGGAAAACAACAAGTCAGTCTTTGACGCCGTGTCGGATGGCGCGGACTTGATCACCGTGGGCAAGTTCGAAATGTCTTCGCGGGCTTACCTGGGCCGCTTTAACTTCAAGGGCGCGGATCAGAACAAACAGGTCGGGCAGTTGTCGGGCGGTGAGCGCGGTCGTCTGCATCTGGCCAAGACGCTCGTGGCGGGCGGCAACGTGTTGCTGCTGGACGAGCCGTCAAACGATCTGGACGTCGAAACCCTGCGCGCGCTGGAAGACGCGCTGCTCGAATTCCCGGGCAGCGTGATGGTCATCAGCCACGATCGCTGGTTCCTGGACCGTATCGCCACGCACATCCTGGCATTCGAGGGCGAGTCGCAAGTGGTGTTCTTCGATGGCAACTACCAGGAATACGAGGCGGACAAGAAGCGCCGTCTGGGCGAAGAGGGTGCCAAGCCGCGCCGTCTGCGCTATAAAGCTCTGAAGTAAAGGAACGCCATGCTGCTCGATGCCGCCGACTCGACCGTATTGATTGTGGATATGCAGGAACGCCTGATGCCCGCGATCATGCGTGCGGAAGACTCGGCGGTTCGGGCGCGGGTGTTGGCTCAGGGCGCACAGCTGCTGGGCGTGCCTGTGCTGGCGACGGAACACAATGCCGACGCGCTAGGCGCGACGATTTCCTCGTTGCAAGGCTGCGTGCAGTCGGTTTTCCACAAACGTCACTTTTCCGCCGCTGGCGAGCCCGGTTTCGAGGCTTGGTTGCCGCCCGGGCGCAAGACCATACTGGTCGCCGGCTGGGAGTCGCACGTGTGTGTATTGCAGACGATACTTGGCTTGCAGGCGGCCGGCTGGCGGCCCGTGCTGGTGGCGGATGCGGCCAGTTCGCGTCACCAGTTTGATTACGACATCGGGATGCGGCGCATCCAGGCCGCAGGCGTCCCGCTCATCACCACAGAGATGGCCCTTTTTGAGTGGATGGGGTCTTGTGACCACACCCAGTTCAAACAGGTGTTACGGTTAGTGAAATAGCAGCTAACATTCCCCAGGGATGTCTTAGGGTTTGTCCTACCCATCGATACAATTTCTGGGCTTCCCTCACAGTCAACCCCTCTTCTTTTTGAGATTCTGAGAACTCGAAATGGCACGTGCTTGGAAGCGTGCATAGGAGCTTGTTATGAAAAACGTGAAAACTCTCTCGAAAGCTGGGTTGGCTCTGATGCTGGCGGTGTCCATGGCCGGCTGTTCATCTTGGGACAACATGAGCCGTCGTCAAAAGAGCACGGTCGGCGGTGCGGCCGCCGGTGGTCTGGCTGGCGCCGTGATCACCAATGGTGGTGTGCTGGGTACCGTCGGTGGCGCTGCACTGGGCGGCATCATCGGGGACCAAGTCGGAAAGTAATGCTCCGCAGCGTGTGCGTCTCGGGAAAGCAGAGCCCGGGGCTTGCTCGCAAGAGAGTGACAGAGCAGTATTTGTTGCGTAGCACCCCAAAATTCGGATGAAAATCAGTTTTTGGGGTGTTTTCATTGGGCGTTCGCGCTCTGCGGCACGGTCCAAGCTATGGCGTGCGCTGGCGGTTAGATGGTCGCATTGGTGCTGCCCTTCGCCTTCGCGAGCCGTTTCGTGGCCAATTTGTCCCTCACAACCGTCAATGCCAGCCCTAGTGTAGAGCGAGCATCATTTTCCCCATTCTCATGCAGGGAGCGCATCGCCCCAATGAAATCGGCGCCGGCGAGGATCATGCGTTGGGCCGCCAGGCGATTGCCGTCCCGCGCTAAAGTCATCAGTGCGTCTTCTGTAGGAATACCAAGGTTGATCAGCGCGCGTAATTTCGCATCGTTAGCGGTATCTTCGGCTAGAGGGTTGATCACCGAGGAAACCCGAATTGTGGAATAACGAAGAGCGGTTTGGGTCAAGAATGCCACTTGGGCGGCTTTGAAGTCGACCGGCGTCTCATGATCATGCGCCAGGTGTAACAGGGCTTCCAGTAGAATGCCGGGCTTCTTGAGTATCAAACGAAAAGCGCGGGTGTCTTGTAGGTGCTGGGCCGCGCGCAGCAGTCCCATCGGCCAGTCTGCGCCTATCGCTTCTAGTAATCGTCCATCGCTGTCCGAGAGATCGCCTAGCGCATCATGGATATTGACACCGGCGGCGAGCAGCCGCCCGGCGACCTCGGCTTTGTTGTCTCGCAGCAGCTGTTTGATCGTAGCCCCGCCTCCTTCGGCACCCAAGTGCAGCAGGAGGTTCGCCAAAGACAGGTCATTGCGTTGTGCCGCTTCGGCGAGGGCGCCGGTGCCCTTGCTGACCGACGAGAACATTTGCTCGGCCCGTTTGAGATCGCCATTCTTCACGAAATCAAAAATATAGGGTGTCAAGGGGTCGATTCCCCATAATCCGGATTCGCGCATCGGGACGACCAAGCCGTACAGTGTCGCTTTATCGAGGACGCCGTGCCTCCAGCCCGTCATGATTTCTCCGATCATTTCATGTGGCGATCCCAAGCCCGTTTCAAGCAGCTTCGTGGTTCCGGCGCCCCGATGCGTCATGAGGATGCGCCTTAAATCGGTTAGAGCGCGGTAGCTTTTTAGCAGCCATGCCGCTTCTCCCGGTTTTCCCTCCTCGCAGGTATCTGCTATGACCTTCCGTCGGGCTTGGTCGGGGAGCTGATCAACTTCGAACTTACGTTCACGCAAAGCGTTGATGATCTTGGCGACCGACGGATCACCTTCGCTCAGCTGGTGAGGCGGTACGTAAGCGGCCAGCAACGTGGCGATGGCATCGCGGTCTTTACGCCAGGCGGGTCCCAAATTCTTGAGCAGCGTGCACGGCGCCATGCCGGCTTCCATCAATGTTGTCAGGGCCGTGACGCGGCCTTCTGCCAGCAGACTTCTCAGCACGCTGTTATTGGGCTGCTTGAGCCCGGCCTGATATAACCTTCGCAAGGTCACGACATCGCCGCAGATCAACAGCTTGGCCCACAGCGTTGTATCGCTGATTTGCCCTTCGAGCAGTTTCAGCAGGCGGCTTATGCCGACCTCATCGTTAAGTTCGATAAGCTGTAACAAGGTGGCAACCGCAGCGGGCGATGTCGGATCGGATAGTCGTCCATTCACTCGTGTGTCGACGGCGATGAGCCTATGCGCGTCCTCCAGCGCGTCAGCGTGAACCAGCTCACGTAGCACAGTCTGCACATCCGCGCCTCCCATCACCAAGGTCGACAACTCCTGGACAGTGCAAGTGCCATTTTTGAAGCGGGCCAAGATCAGCGCGGACCCGCTGGCACCTAGCAGGTGCAATGCTCTGACGGCATTGGTATGTGCCATCCTGGCCGCTAAAGACAGGCCATCAGACAGGTTTGCCCCCAACGACCGTAGCATGGCCAACCCTTCGGCACGACCGCCGGGATGAGAGTCGAAGTGCAGGAAATCGACCATGGCCGACGTAGGGTTGGCGCCCGCTTCAACCAATCGTTTTGCGGCTAGTACGTGTCCATTTTGTGCGGCCGCGCAGAGCGCGTCCTCGAGTCTGCCGTGTACGCCGGTCTCAAGCAAGGCCTGCACGAGATCAGGGTCGTCGCGAAGCCCGGCGACGGCATGCTCCAATGGAGTACGGCCCTCGTCGTTGCGTGTGTTGACCAGGTCGAACCCCCATTGGTGATTTCGGTGAGCAATGTCGAGGGCGATAGCGCGGCAGCCGCGTCTGACCGCCACATGGAGGATATTTTCCCCGTTATCGAAAAGCCCGTTCGCGGACTCCGCGAAGAGGGGTCCGGACAATTCCCAGAAAGCCGCGACGTCGTCGCTAGCCAGGGCCTTCTCAAGAGCCTTGAGCGCTCCCGGATCAGGAGGTGTATCTTCGCGAACGCTGCCGGGCGTGACGGCGGGTACGAAAGGGGATGCGCAAGGCGAAACAGGTCTCATAAATCGACGCTTTGGAGAAACAGTGGCCGCATGGATCCATGAGCGCTGACCGCAGGGTCAACGCTTGTGGATTACCAATCGGAGAGACGTCACTGGTTCGCCGGCTTCGATGAAGGAGGAAACCTGCGCTGGAAAGCGGGCAGCCATCAGGCACAGTGACTGATGGCTTTGTAACGGCTACTGGGGGCGAGTTCCGTCGCGCGTAAGGAGAAGCTTGGCTGGCGCGGGCTGCTAACCGTTGTTTAACGGCTATTGACCCAATTCTCGGCGTCCTGCACAAACCAGGGCAGGTTCAGTTTCTCGCCTTCACCGGCCTGAATGGTCAGGCGCTGGCCAGACTGCGTGTGGTCGGGCGGCGTGGGGTCGGCGCGATAGTCCACCGGATCCGGCTGACGGGATGGCCCGTTGGCGCACGCGGCCAGCATGATGCCGGTCGCTGCCAGAACGGCGAAACGCAGGGCGGGGCGCAAGGGCTTCATCGTGTTGGTTCCGGGTTTTAGGGGGACAGGCAGGGGGACTGCACGACGGAGGCCTGGTGCGGCCTCCACCGCGCTTCGATTGTCGCCAGAGGCTTAAGCCTCTTTGGCTTCCTTCTGAGGCATTTCGATTTTCACCTCCAACACTTCGAGGGTGTCCTGACGTTCCAGCTGTACCTTGATGTCTTCAGGATTGATGTTCACGTACTTGGAAATCACGGCCATCAGCTCTGCCTGCAGTTGCGGCAGATAGTCAGGCGACGTACCGCGCCCAGTGCGTTCGTGGGCCAGGATGATCTGCAGACGCTCCTTGGCAACGTTCGCGGAGGTCTTCTTCTGGCCAAGCAGAAACGACAGGAAAGACATTGCTTACTTCCCTCCGAACAGGCGCTTGAGCAAGCTGGGTTGCTTGTAGTCCGTGAAGCGCAGGGGTTTTTCTTCACCCAGGTAGCGCGCCACCACGTCCTTGTAGGCTTCTGCGACGTCGGTTTCGCGCAGGTGAATGGCCGGCAGACCTTGGTTGGAGGCCTGCAGCACCGCTTCGGACTCGGGAATCACGCCGATCAGCTTAATGCGCAGGATGTCCTCGATATCGGTCAGGGACAGCATTTCGCCATCATTGACACGCTTCGGGTTATAGCGGGTCAACAACAGGAATTCCTTGATCGGTTCGTCGCCTTCGATGGCGCGGCGCGATTTCGCCGACAGAATGCCCAGGATGCGGTCGGAGTCGCGCACCGAGGAGACTTCCGGGTTGGTCACGACCAGCGCGTCATCGGCGAAATAGGCCGCCATCAGCGCGCCCGCCTCGATACCGGCGGGGGAATCGCACACGATGTAGTCGAAGCCCATTTGCTTGAGTTCTTCGATGACCTTGCCCACGCCTTCTTGCGTCAGCGCGTCCTTGTCGCGCGTTTGCGAGGCGGGCAGGATGAACAGGTTCTCGAGGTTCTTGTCCTTGATCAACGTCTGTTTGAGCGAGGCTTCGCCCTGGATCACGTTGACGAAGTCATACACGACGCGGCGTTCGCAGCCCATGATGAGATCCAGATTGCGCAGGCCGACGTCGAAATCGATGACGACGGTTTTATGGCCGCGCATGGCCAGACCGGAGGAAAAGCTGGCGCTCGTGGTGGTCTTGCCAACGCCACCTTTTCCGGAAGTCACCACAACAATTCGTGTCATGACTGTTTAACCCTTATGTTCGAATAAATCGCGTTATCGTAAAGCAAAAAGCCATAAAAGGCTTCTTACAAGATGAGACCGGTCGTGTTTAAAACGGGCGGCCTTTCGTCACAAAATCATTTTTTCAGCGCATCGACGCGCAGCGTTTCGCCATCGAGCGATACGAGCGCGGGCTGATTATGCAGCGAACTGTCGAGTTTGGCTTCCACGACGCGGTACACCCCGGCGATGGCCAGCAGCTCGGCGTCGAGCTGTGTGGTGAAAATGCGGGCCGACGTATCGCCGCGCGCACCCGCCATGGCCTTGCCGCGCAACGGGCCGTACACGTGCACGTTGCCATCGGCGATGACCTCCGCGCCCTGGCTGACCATGCCGATCACGACGAGGTCCGTGTGGCGCGCGTACACGCGCTGACCGGAACGCAGCGGGCGCGTGATCACCATCGCCGTGCTGGGCGCGGCGTGCTCGGTTTGCGAGGCCGAGGCGGCTTTCGCTTGCGTCGCCGTGGCCGTGTCCTCGGTCGTGGTGGCGGCCGGGGCCGGCGTAGGTTTGGTTTCTAACGCGCTTGCCGCGACAGCGGGCACCGGGGTGGCAACATGATTCGCGGGCGCGACTTCCACGGCGGGCGCGGGCCTGCTGACGGGCGTGGACAGCTCCACCGGCGCCAGCCCAGCTGCCTTCGCCGCAGCGAGGTTCGCGCCTTCGGCAACTACGCCTATCGAGGGCAGGTTGTGCTCGCGCAGGGCGGCCAACAGCGCGGGCCAGTCAATCGGGTCTGCGACGCGGCTCGCGTCGATCACCACCGGCTCGTTTTCGAAAAAGCTGCCCGCGTCGGCCATGCGTTGCTCGAGCGCCGCGACCAGCTGCTTGAGGTCAGCGCTATGCAACACCACGCGGATCGCATAGAGCGTGGCGCTTTTGAAATCCAGGGCTAGGGAATCTGTAGTCATGGCGTCGCTCAGGCCGCGGCCCACGAGTCACGCAACGTGACGACGCGGTTAAGCACCGGCGCTTGCGGCGTGGAGTCTTTGCTGTCGGCCGTGAAATAGCCCAGGCGTTCGAACTGCCAGGTCGCCCCAGGGGCGGCGATGGTGCCGGGTTCCAGCCAGGCATTCACGGTTTCACGCGACTTCGGATTCAGATAGTCGAGGAATTCCTTGTCGCCGGCATCCGGATGCGGATCGGCGAACAGACGGTCGTACAGATGCACTTGCGCCGGCACCGCGTGTTTGGCGCTGACCCAGGTGATGTTGCCCTTGACCTTGACGCTGTCCGCGCCTGGGGTGCCGCTCTTGGTGTCGGGCAGATATTCGGCATGTACTTCGGTGATCTGGCCGGATTCGTCCTTGGTAAAGCCCGTGCAGCGCACCACATAGCCGTATTTCAGACGAACCATATTGCCGGGGAACAGGCGGAAATACTTCTTCGGCGCTTCTTCGCGGAAGTCATCACGCTCGATCCACAGCTCGCGCGAGAACGGAAATTCGCGTTTGCCGGCCTCCGGATCGTGCGGGTTGCGCGGGGCGGTGCAGAGCTCTTCTTGACCTTCCGGATAGTTGGTGATGATGAGCTTTAGCGGATCCAGCACCGCCACCGAGCGCGGCGCGACGGGGTCGAGCTCGTCGCGAACGGCTTGTTCGAGCAGGCTGTAGTCGATGCGCGAATCGGATTTCGACACGGCCGTCCGGTCGCAGAACAGGCGGATGGCCGAGGGCGGATAGCCGCGGCGGCGCATCCCGAACAGGGTCGGCATGCGCGGATCGTCCCAGCCGTCCACGTAACCCTCGCGCACCAGCTGTAGCAGTTTGCGCTTGCTGGTGACGATGTAGCTCAGGTTCAAACGGGCGAATTCGTACTGGCGCGGCAGCGGTTCGGCCAGTTTGCCGAGTTCGGCCAGTCGCGCCAGGATCCAGTCGTAGAACGGACGCTGGTCTTCGAATTCCAGCGTGCAAATGCTGTGCGTGATGCCTTCGAGCGCGTCCTCGACGGGGTGCGCCCAGCTGTACATGGGGTAGATGCACCACTTGTCGCCCGTGCGATGGTGCGTGGCGTGACGCACACGGTACATGACCGGATCGCGCAGGTTGATGTTGGGCGAAGCCATGTCGATCTTGGCGCGCAGCACCAGGCTGCCGTCGGGATACTTGCCATCGCGCATCTCTGCCAGCAGGCGCGAGGATTCCTCGGCCGGGCGGTTGCGCCAGGGCGAGTCCACGCCTGGCTCGGTCAGGGTGCCGCGATTCAGGCGTATCTGTTCCGGCGACTGTTCGTCCACATAGGCATGGCCGGCCTGGATCAGCGCCTGCGCGAATTCGTACATGAATTCGAAATAATCGCTGGCGAAATACAGGTTCTCGTTACCGTCGGCTTTCCAGTCGAAGCCCAGCCATTTCACCGCCTCGATGATCGAGTCGACGTATTCCTGGTCTTCTTTTTCAGGGTTCGTGTCGTCAAAGCGCAGATGGCAGACGCCGCCATATTCCTGCGCCAGACCAAAATTGACGCAAATGCTCTTGGCGTGGCCAATATGCAGGTAGCCGTTGGGCTCCGGCGGGAAACGGGTGCGGATGCGGGCGGGGTCCGGCTGGCCCTGGGCCTGCACAGAGGCCGGGCCGGGCACGCCAGCCCAGCGCTTGCCCTGATAGCGGTTGGCCTTCAGGTCATCGTCGATGATGTTGCGCAGAAAATTGGTGGCGGCAGGCGTGTTGGAAGCGGTGGTCATGCTATGAGTGTAATCAAGAGGGCATGCAGCAAAGGATCAATTTTGCCACGTTCGCTCACCAATGCCTGCGTTATCCCGGGTCCCCGGATGTGAAAACAGGCTCTACACTACCGGCCATCATGGATATTGTCCCCTTATTGCTGGCCCGCATTCAGTTTACGGCCAGCCTGAGCTTCCTCGCGCTGTTCCTGGCGCTGGCGTTCGCGCTGGCGTGGTTTCTGCTGTTTTTCAAGCTGCGCGCGCACGCGACCGGTGCGCCGGGATGGACGGCCGCGTATCGGTTCTGGGTGCGTTTTTTCGCGCTCGCGTTCGTGTTGGCGTTTGCGTCGGCCTTGCCCGTGCTCATCCAGCTGGGCAGCTTGTGGCCCGGGCTGATGGAGAAAATCGGTAATGTCGCCGCGCCACTGCTCAGTTTTGGCGTGCTGTCGGTCTTTATCCTGAAATCCTGCTTTCTGGGCGTGATGCTGTTCGGCCAACGGCGCGTATCCAACACCGCGCACACGTTCGCCGTCTTCATGGTGGCCGTGGGGCAGTCGGCGGCGCTATTTTGGATGCTGGTGCTGCAGTCGTGGGTGCAGACGCCGGCCGGCGCGACGCTGATCGATGCGCGTTACCGGGTGCTGGACTGGGGCGCCATCATCATCAATCCCTCCTTGCCGTGGAATCTCAGCCTCATGGTGCTGTGGTCCGCTTTGGCAGCCGCGTTCCTGATGTTGGGCATCACCGCGCTGCAGGCGCTGCGCCGCCCGTTGCAGGACGGCGAACGCTGCACGTTCAAAACTGCGCTGGTCGTGGCGATGGTGGCCTCCACCTTGCAATTTCCCGCCTTGGATGGCGCGGCAAAGGTGATGGCCGAGCATCAGCCGGCCAAGGCGGCCGCGGCCGCCGGCTTCTGGCATAGCGGATCGGAGCCGAGTTGGTCGCTGATCGGCATCCCCGATAGCAGCGCGAAGAAACAGCACTACGACTGGCCTGTTTATGCATTCGGCGCCGCATGGCTCGGGCACGATGACAAGAGCGGTTATCTGGGCCTCGATAAATTTTCCGGCATGCGTCCGCCAGTCGGACTCACGTTCTGGTCGCTGCGCGTCATGCTGCTGCTGGGCGCCTTGATGTGGCTTGTTTCCTGGTGGTGCGGTTTGCGAACCTTGCGGCGGCACTTGGATCCCAGCGCGCTCTCGCCACGATCGTTACGCCTGCTGGTCGGCATGCTGTATTCAGGCGGACTGGTCGTGCTGTGCGGCGGCATCTTTTCCATGGTCGGCATGCAGCCGTATGCGGTCAATGGCGCCATCACGCAGTCTGAAATCCTGGGCACGACCAGCACCACCAAGTTGGCGCTGGGCCTGGTGGGCTACGGTGTGCTCTATGCGGTGTTGATCGCCGCGTTTAACGGCATGCTGTTTCATGCCGCGCGCTATGGCGTGGTGCCTGTGCGCAAACCCGGAGGTCAGTCGTCATGATCGAGATGCTTGCCGCCTCGTTGGGCGTGAGCGCCAACGATCCGACATTCTGGATTCCGCTGGTGTTTATCTGCATGCTGTTTTTGCTGATCCTGGGTGGGGTCCTGCTCGACGGCTTCGATATCGGCGTGGGTATTCTTTTGCCGCTGGCGCCAACGGAAGACCGCGGCCGGTTGATGAGTCTGTTGAGCCCCTGGCGCGATGCCAACGAATTTTGGCCTCTATTGGGCATCGGGCTTTTCGCGGCGGCGTTTCCGCTGGCCTGGGGCGTGATCTTCGGCAAACTCTACGGACCCTTGGCGCTGCTGGCGATGGGCATGGTGCTGCGTAGTGTCGCGTTCGAATTTCGTATCCGCGCGCGCGATGAACTCAAACCGCGCTGGGTCTTCGCGTTCTGGCTGGGTTCGGTCGCTACCGCATTCGGCCAAGGATTGATACTGGGGCGCATCGCAACCGGCTATCAAACCGAGGCAGGCTATGGTTGGTTCACCGTGGTCATGGGCTTGTGCGTCATCGCTGCCTATGTGCTGCTGGGCGCGGCATGGCTGGTAATGCGGGTTGATGGCGATCTGCAGCGCCGGGCGGCGGCGTGGGGCCGTCATGCGATACGGTGGACGGCGGTCGGCATGGTGGCCGCTTCGGTCATGTTGGGCCTTGCCAATGCCGGTATCTTTTATAAATGGAGCAACCCGACGGGCTTTGCCGTCGTGGCGACCGTCTGGGCCATCATGCTGCTTTGCTTCTCGGGCTTGGAGATGCGATTGGCGCGCCTGCCGCAAGCAGAGCCTTCCCAACATTGGGTGCCCTTCGCGCTGTGCCTTTTGCTGTACTGGCTGATGCTGGCGGGGCTGGCCTATAGCCTGTTTCCCTATCTGATTCTGGACGATATGACGATCTGGGATGGCACCGCCGCCGTGGAATCGATGCGCTTGGTGCTAGCCGCCGCCGTAGTGGGATTGCCAGTCGTTTTAGTGTTTAACCTGTGGGCCTACCGGTCGGTATTCGGCAAGGCCAAGCGCGGCTAAACGTGGCGTTGTGACGCGCCTGGCCGAGATGGCAAGGCGCGCCGCGTGTCACAGTATCAACCCTGTAGCGGGAATGTGATCCGCACCAACAGTCCGCCGCTGGCGGCCTCCGCTAGCGTCAGCGTGCCGCCGTGTGCGCGCGCGATCGCTTCGGCCAACGCCAACCCCAGTCCCACGTTTCCGGTGCGCGTGCGTGCATCGTCGAGGCGCGCGAATGGCCGTAAGGCTTCCGCTCGCCGCTCGGGCGCAATGCCAGGCCCGTGATCGGCCACATCCAGCACCGCGTATTGGCCTTCGTTACGCAGACTGATGTCGATGGGTGCGGCGCCATGATGCAAGGCGTTGCCGATAAGATTGTCCAGCAAGCGCCCCAGTGCCACCGCGTCGGCTTGAATGTTCATGGGCTCGTCCGGCATGTCCAGCGTGATGGCGGTGCCGGTGCTGGTCCATCCCGCCACATGATCGGCCAACCAATCGGGCAAGGCCAGCGGCGCATAACGATAGGCCGTCGGATCCGTGCCGCGTACGAAGCCGATGAACTGATCGACCATGCGCTGCATATCCTGGAGGTCTTTGCGCAGCCCCTCTTTGAGGGCGGGATCGTCGGCCATCTCGACCCGTAGCCACATGCGCGACAACGGGCCTTTCAGATCGTGGGGCAGGCCCGATAACAAGGTGCGGCGCACAGAGTCCGATTCCGCCAGGGCGTCGAGCATGGCGTTAAAACGCTCGCCCAGTGCGCGTGTTTCCTGTGGCCCGGAGGGATCGACGCGCTGCGGCTGACCGGCGGCCAACTGATCGGCGGCATGCGCCAGCCGCGTCAATGGACGCGTGATGTGCCAGGAAAAACCGGCCGCCAACAACAAAATAAAGCCCAGCCCACCCAGCCAGACGGCGATCATCGGCGTACTGAACGACGGGTCCAGCCGTTCGAGTGGGATCACCAGCCATTCACGCAAACGCGGGGCGTCTTCGCTGTCCGGGTTGCGCGCCAATGAGATGAAAATTTCCGGCTCCGGTCCGTGCGACAGGGCAACGCGCGTGCCGTCGTTCAAGCGGGCATTCAGTTCCCGGATCGGGCCACGCAACTCCCGCCGTAGCGGGTCGTTCGAGGCATGCGCATCGGCTCGTCCATCGCCGGGTGGGCGCCCGGACGGTCCTGGGGGCGGGCGATAAGGGCGCTGCAGCTGGGCATCCGGAGGCAATGTGCGCGACCACAGCCGCCACTGATTCTGCGAGGCATTACGGACGAATTCCGCGCGGTCTTGCGCCGGGACTTGCGACAAAGAGGCGCGCAACGTGCGTATGGTCGTGGCGATATAGCCGATGGCCACTTCATCGAAAAACTTGTCGCGGTAGTACGAAACTGTCGCTAGTGTGGCCGCTTGCGTCAGCAACACCGCGCCCAGCACGAGCAAAAACAGCCGCGCATGTAGCGAGCGCGGCAAGAGGAATTGAGCAAGGCGACGCATGCGAGAGAACCGTTCAGGGCGCGAATCGATAGCCGATTCCCCAGACCGTTTGGATCCAGCGAGGCTGCTTCGGGTCTTCCTCGATCGCGCGCCGGAGGCGCAGGATGGCGATGTCGATGGCGCGGTCGTTGCGCTCGCCGCTGTCGTCGTCGCGCGCCAGCGCCAGCAGGCGCTCGCGCGACAGCGGTTTGCCCGCATTGCGCACCAGTGCTTCGAGCAGATTGATTTCCCCACCGGTCAGCTTGACCACTTCGCCGTCGCGCAGCAACTGACGCAACGCCGGGTCGAACGTAAACGGGCCAAACGTGACGGGCGCATCCTTGGTCAAGGCCGACGGTCCGCGCTTGCGGCGCAGCACCGCCTCGATGCGGGCCAGTAACTCGCGCGGATCGAACGGTTTGCCCACGTAATCGTCTGCGCCGGCTTCCAGCCCGATGATCCGGTCCACGGCTTCATCGCGCGCGGTCAGCAGGATGACGGGTATGTCTTCACCCTGTTCGCGCAGACGGCGGCAGGCATCGGCGCCATCGCCGCCTGGGAGCATGCGGTCGAGCACCAGCAAATCGGGGGAATAACGGGCGATGCGGGCAGCAAGGTCGCTGGCATCGGGCGCCAGCAAGGTGTCGTAACCGTGGCGATTCAGATAATCGGCGAGCAGTTGTCGCAACGCGGGGTCGTCATCGACGACCAGCAGCTTGGTATGAGGCGTGTCCATGTCGCCATAGTGGCCGGGGAACCGGCAACGGGCAAGGGGGTCGAAACGAATTGAAATATAGCGCGAATACCGCGCGGGGTCCGGGCCGCAATCGCGCAGCTGGGCAACGGTGTCCGAGGTGCGTCAATCCCCGAGGATTAAAATACCGGTTCTCGACTTTGCGTTGCTCTGGCCAATCTATCGGTATGCTGGTTGCTGCGTAGGAGCGCGCATCGATATTCTGTGTGGGTTAGATTAGGATTTCACCGGCGCGCCGGCCAGGGGCCGTTTTGCCGCTGTTATGCTTTACCAATGTCTGGGTTTCGGGTTTTTGCGTGGTCGGAGGCAATAAGTTCGCCCGTGCGATGTGGCGCGCGGCGCGCGCTATCGCTGTGGACCGTGCTGGCAATCGCGTCGTGTGCGCCGCTGAAGGTGTTGGGGGCATCCGCTTTCGAAAATGTACAGCGCGCCCAGCGGGCTCAGGCTGGTGCCACGTCGTCATACCGCGCCGTCATCGAACGTGCCGCCCAGGAAGGCATCGGCGTGCTGTCGCCGACCCAATCAATGCCCGTGGAGCCGCTGGCCGAGGTGCCCTATCAGGAGCTTTCACTCGACCCCTTGCCCTTCGATCCCCTGCCTTGCGATATGCGACCCTCGGAGGGGCTTACCGACGCTTCAGTACTGACTGATGGACAATCGCCAAGCGACAATCAAACACCGCCCAAGAGCGCTGGCAACGGAGACAGCGAACTGAGTAGCGTGAGTGCTCTCGAAAGCGGTTCCACGACGCCACAGGAGCCCGACGGCACGCAGGTCGCGGACGCTCAGCCAGCCCCGCTGCCGGTTGAATGCGCACACGTATTCCCGGATGTCTCGCCCACCCCGCCGCAGACGTACAGCTTCGGTCTGGAGACCAGCGATGCGGGCCTGCATGAGCCCGTGGTCATCGTGACCCAAACCCGGTCGACGACGCATGCATGGTTTTCCACAGTTGGCTCGCAATATGGCTTTTCCTATAACGGCGGCGGCTGGACCTATCGCGACACCGTGGGGCCCACGGTAGCCCTGGGCAACCTGACGGCCAACGCGCCCGTCTGGGGCAGCACCGCGCCGATTGGCGGCCTGCAGTTGTCATCGGGCTGGAATGCCCAGTCCGAGGTGCTATCCCAAGGTGACCTCGCGTTTTCCTCGTCGGTCGGCCGCTTGAACTACACCGACACCTCTGCCTCGGCCGGGGCCATCGACTATGGCGCTACGGCTGGCAGCGGGTCATTCCGGTATGGCCTGACGCCCGCGCTCACCGTGGAAAGTCAGGTGCAAACCGCCCCGGATATGGCCACTCGTGGCCTGGGCACCACCTATGCCGCAGGCGACATCGGAACGTTCCGGTTGGGCGTGACGCGCAGTGAATTCGATCAGTCTGACGCCTGGCGTTATCGCTTGGGCTACAGCGTGAATCTGTCTGAATCTATCAGCCTTGCCGTGACCAACGAGCAGATTGATGCCGGCTTTGGCGATCTGTCGGTGTATCGCAATGGCGCCGCGGCCTCTCCCACCATGCGAAACACCATCGCCGCAGGCGTGCCGTTGCGCGGCGGGACGCTCACCGGGACCTACACCGGCACCCGGGAAAGCGGCATCGCCGTGGAACAGCGCTTCGGGTTGGAACACAGCCGTTTCGTCGCGCCAGGCGTCCGTTTGGCCTTGGGCGCGGACCGCGACGTGGTCACGGGTGATTACGAGATGCGCGCCGGAATCACGATGCCGGTGGACACCTTTATGCGCGGACGCTGGTTGCACTGGTAGCGGGACGTTTTTGCGCACCCTAAACCCCGCCGATATCAATGCGGCTTAAAATCCCCGCATGACGTTTTCTGCCCACCCCCATGTCTGACCCGCGCGCCCAGGAAGTCCTGCAGCGCGTTTTCGGTTACGAATCCTTCCGCGGCGACCAGCAGGCCATCGTCGATCATGTGATCAGAGGTGGGGACGCGCTCGTGCTCATGCCCACGGGCGGCGGCAAATCGCTGTGCTATCAGGTGCCGGCGCTGGTGCGCGAAGGCACGGGCATCGTGGTGTCCCCGCTGATCGCCTTGATGCAGGACCAAGTCGATGCGCTGACCGAACTGGGCGTGCGCGCCGCGTTTCTCAATTCCACCCAGGACTGGCGCGTCGCACGCGAGGTCGAGCAGGCCTTTATCAATGGCGAGCTCGATCTGCTGTACGTGGCGCCCGAGCGCCTGTTGACCGATCGCTGTCTTCAGTTGCTGGAACGCGGTCGCATTGCGTTGTTCGCCATCGACGAAGCGCACTGTGTGTCGCAATGGGGGCATGATTTCCGTCCGGAATACCTGGGCCTGTCGATGCTGCACGAGCGCTGGCCCGATGTGCCGCGCATTGCGTTGACGGCCACGGCGACGGCGGCCACTCGCGTCGAGATTGCCCAGCGCCTGGCGCTGGATCAGGCCGAACACTTCGTTGCCAGCTTCGACCGGCCGAATATCCGCTATCGCATCGTTGAAAAAAACGAAGTACGGCGGCAGTTGCTCGATTTGATCCAGAACGAGCACGAGGGCGATTCGGGCGTGGTGTATTGCCTCTCGCGCGCCCGCGTGGAAGAAACGGCGGACTTTCTCTGTCAGCATGGCATCAACGCCTTGCCGTATCACGCCGGGCTTAGCACCACGGTGCGTGCCGACAATCAGTCGCGGTTCCTGCGCGAAGACGGGGTCGTGATGGTGGCCACGATTGCTTTTGGCATGGGGATCGACAAACCCGATGTGCGTTTCGTCGCGCACATCGATCTACCCAAGTCGGTCGAGGGCTATTACCAGGAAACAGGGCGTGCCGGGCGCGACGGCTTGCCGGCGACTGCCTGGCTGGCCTACGGTTTATCGGACGTTGTGCAACAGCGCCGCATGATCGACGAGTCGCAGGGCGATGATGCTTATCGTCGCCGCCTGGGGCAGCAGCTCGACGCGATGCTCGGCCTGTGCGAGACGGTCGAATGCCGTCGCGTGCGCCTGCTCGCTTATTTTGGTCAGACCATCAGCGCCTGCGGCAACTGCGATGTCTGTCTCGATCCACCGCAAGCTTGGGACGGCACGGTCGCCGCGCAAAAAGTGTTGTCGGCCGTTTACCGTCTTTGGAAAGAACGCGGCCAGCGTTATGGCGCGGGGCACATCATCGACATCCTGCGCGGCAAAAGCACCGACCGCACGCGTCAGCACGATCATGAATCGCTCAGCGTGTTCGGCGTGGGCGCCGATCTGTCGGAAAACGCTTGGCGGGGAGTGTTACGCCAACTGCTGGCGCAAGGCCTGCTTGCCGTGGACCACGAAGGCTACGGCACGCTCGCCCTGACCGAAGGCAGCCGCGCGATCTTGAAAGGCGAGCGCCAGCTGATGCTGCGCCGCGAACCGGAACGCAAAGCGCGCGGCTCCAAATCCACGGGGCGCACCCGCGCCCCGGTCATTGATCTGCCGCCCGAGGCCATGCCCTTGTTCAATGCGCTGCGTAACTGGCGCGGCGAGGTGGCAAAGAATAACGGCGTGCCGGCTTATGTGATTTTTCACGACGCGACGTTGCGAGAAATCGCCTTGGCGCGACCGTCATCGATGGACGAGCTCGGGCATATCAGCGGTGTCGGCGTGCGCAAGCTCGAAGCCTACGGCAACGATATCTTGCGCCTCGTGGAATAAGCGGCTGCTTCCTTACTTGCTAAACAAATCCGCGCTCTGTGACGGCGGCGTCAGGCCCAGATGCCGCCAGGTCGTCAAGGTCGCCGTACGGCCACGCGGCGTGCGCTGCAGATACCCATGCTGAATCAGATACGGCTCGATTACGTCTTCGATCGTGTCGCGTTCCTCGCCAATCGCGGCGGCCAGACTATCCACGCCAACCGGGCCACCGTCGAATTTATGCACGATGGCTTCGAGTAGCTTGCGGTCCATCAGATCCAGACCCTGCGGGTCGACTTCCAGCATCGCCAACGCCCGCCCTGCGGAATCCGCATCGATCACGCCCTGGGCCTTCACCTCGGCATAGTCGCGCACGCGGCGTAGCAGTCGGTTCGCAATACGGGGCGTGCCACGCGCCCGGCGCGCGACCTCGGCGGCGCCATCCGGTGTGATCTCGGCATTGAGCAGCCCCGCACTACGCGTGACAATGCGCGTCAAATCGTCGGCGTTATAAAACTCCAAGCGCGAGACAATCCCGAATCGGTCTCGCAACGGATTCGTCAGCATGCCCGCGCGCGTGGTTGCACCCACCAGCGTGAACGGTTGCAGATCCAGCTTCACGCTACGCGCGGCGGGACCCTCGCCGATCAAAATATCAATCTGAAAATCTTCCAGCGCCGGATACAGTATTTCCTCGACCACGGGCGAGAGTCGATGAATCTCGTCGATGAACAACACATCGTTTTTTTCCAGATTCGTCAACAACGCTGCCAGATCCCCCGGCCGCTCCAATACCGGTCCCGAGGTCTGGCGTAACTGCACCCCCATCTCATGCGCGATGATGTGCGCGAGCGTCGTCTTGCCCAGCCCCGGCGGGCCGAACAGCAGCACATGATCCAAAGCCTCGCCACGCTTGCGCGCCGCGGAAATAAAGATCTCCAGCTGTTCACGCGCGCGCTGCTGACCGACATACTCTTGCAGCGCCTTGGGGCGCAACGCGCGTTCGATCGATTCCTCGTTGGGCGAAACCGGTTGTGGCGTCACCAAGCGGGGGGCGGAGGGCAGGGAAGAGAGCGAGTCAGACTGGATGGCCATAATTCAGAATATGCGGGCTGTCGCGGCGCAAACGGTCAAAATCAAAAACCGCGCCAGCGACTGGACATCGTACACCACGCGGCCGAACTGCAGATATCATGGCAAGTTGCGTTAACTGCTCCCAGGAAGCCTCATGTCAGCCGTACTGCCTACTTACGAAGACGTCGTCCGCGCCAGCGAAATCCTCAATGGCGTTGCCCATCGCACGCCGGTGCTGACTTCCACCACCGCCAACGCGCGCACCGGTGCCGAGATCTTCTTTAAATGCGAGAACTTCCAGCGCATGGGCGCGTTCAAGTTCCGGGGCGGCTACCACTCGATCGCCCGCCTGACGCCAGAACAGCGCGCCGCGGGCGTGGTCACGTTTTCCTCGGGTAACCATGCCCAGGCCATCGCGCTAGGCGCGCGGGAACTGGGCGTGCGCGCCACCATCATCATGCCGCTGGACGCCCCCGCCGCTAAACGCGCGGCAACCGAAGGCTATGGCGGTCACGTGGTGACCTACGACCGCTACACCGAAGACCGCGAAGCCGTCGCGCGCCGCATTCAAGAGGAAACCGGCGCGACGCTGATCCCGCCTTACGATCATGCCGACGTCATCGCCGGGCAGGGCACGGCGGCCAAGGAATTGTTCGAAGAAGTCGGCGAGCTAGATCTGCTGTTCGTTTGTCTTGGCGGCGGTGGCTTGTTGGCCGGTTCCACGCTGGCCGCTCAGGCGCTGAGCCCCAATTGCCAAGTCTATGGTGTAGAGCCCCAGGCCGGTAACGACGGGCAGCAATCGCTGCGCAAGGGCGAGATCGTCCGCATTCCCGCGCCCAAATCGCTGGCCGACGGGGCCGTCACGACGCACTTGGGCAATTTGACCTTCGCCATCATCAAAGCCGGTGTCAAAGACATCGTCACCGTCACCGACGAGCAGCTCGTCAACACGATGAAGTTCTTTGCCGAACGCATGAAAATGGTGGTGGAACCGACAGGTTGCCTGGCTTCGGCCGCCGCGCTCGATCAGGTCGTGCCGGTGCAAGGTAAGCGCGTGGGCGTGATCATCAGTGGCGGCAACGTGGATCTGGCCGCCTACGCCAAGCTGCTGGCTGCTTAATCAACGCACCAGGGATTTAAGCGCCAGCCGGATACCATCCGACACGCTGGTGCCTTCGGGCAGGGCTTTCAGCGCAGTGCGCGATTCCTTGTCCGAATAACCCAGGGCCAACAGCGCATTCAGAATGTCGGATTGCGCATCGGGCACCGGTTGAACCGTCGTGCCCAGATCGGCGCCGAGCTTGCCGCGCATTTCCAATAGCAGCCGTTCGGCGGTTTTTTTGCCTATACCCGGCACTCGCGTCAACCTGCCGGATTCCTGCAAGGTAATGGCCTGGGCCAGTTCGCTGACCGACAGACCCGACAACACCGACAGTGCCGTCCGCGCGCCGATGCCACTGACCTTGATCAGCTCGCGAAACGCACTGCGTTCATTCGCGCTGGCAAAGCCGTAAAGAATATGCGCGTCTTCGCGCACCGTCAGATGCGTGTACAGGGTCACGCGTGAACCCAGCTCCGGCAATCCATACAAGGTGCTCATCGGAACTTCGATGTCGTAACCCACGCCGTTGACGTCAACACACAGGGTGGGCGGTTGTTTCTCGATCAAGGTTCCAGTAATGCGTCCGATCATGGTGCGAAAGCCAGCAAACAAAAAATAGGAAACGTGCGCAATGTCGCACGGCTTGCGGCCATTCTACGCGGGATCATCCACCGGATTACGTCAGGCTCGCCGACATATCGTGCGGCGTGAGCGGTTGCGGCTTACGCAACCGTTACGCCCGTACCAACTTACCGGTCATCAGCCAACGACCCGTCCGGCACGCACGCGCGCACGGCCACTGCCAACCATGATCGCCGCTTCGGACAGGTTGCTCAATCGCGCTTGCAACGGCCCCACGTGGGCATGGCAAATCGCGCAGGCCAGCGCATCGGCGGAGTCAGGCGCGGGCGTGCCATCCAACGACAACAATTGCTGCACCATCATCTGCACTTGTTCTTTTGCCGCGCGGCCGGTGCCGACCACGGCTTTCTTGATTTGCAGCGCCGTATATTCATGCACCGCCAACTGGCTATCGGCCAGCGCGCACAGCGCCGCGCCACGCGCCTGTCCCAGCAATAGTGTGGATTGCGGGTTGGTATTCAAAAACACGATTTCCAACGCCGCCACGTCAGGCTGCGTCTCGCGCGCCACCTGACGCAGATTGTCCAGTATGACTTTCAAGCGTTCCGGCAGCGACAGCGCCGGCGGCACCACGATGGTGCCGCTCGCGACATAACGCAGCCGCATACCCTCGACATCGATCACACCGAAACCGGTGCGCCGCAGGCCGGGATCAATGCCGAGGACGCGCATCAGTGACGGAAATGACGCGTGCCGGTCAGAACCATGGCGATGCCATGTTCATCGGCGGCGGCAATCACTTCGTCATCGCGCACGCTGCCGCCCGGCTGGATCACGCAAGTCGCGCCAGCGGCGACCACCACATCCAAACCATCGCGGAACGGGAAGAACGCATCCGACGCCACGGCCGAGCCTTGCAGCGACAGACCGGCGTTTGCTGCCTTGATCGAGGCAATGCGCGCGGAATCGACACGGCTCATCTGACCCGCGCCCACGCCCAGCGTCATCCCGCATCCCACGAACACGATGGCGTTGGACTTGACGTACTTGGCGACCTTCCAGGCGAATGCCAGGTCGTTCATTTCCTGCTCGGTGGGCTGACGCTTGGTCACCACCTTCAACGCGTCGCGCGGCACTTGGAAAGCATCCGGCGTCTGAACGAGCCAGCCACCGCCCACACGCTTGATGTCGAACTCGTTCTGGCCGGCGCCCATGGGCACTTCCAGCACACGCACATTCTTCTTGGCGGCCAACACGGCCAGCGCCGCGCCGTCGTACGCGGGCGCCAACAGGACTTCCAGGAACTGGCTGCTGACGGCTTCCGCGGTGGCCGCATCGACCGGGCGGTTGAACGCGATGATGCCGCCGAAGGCCGAGGTCGGGTCGGTCTTGAACGCCTGTTGATAGGCATGCAGCGTGTCTTGCGCGATGGCCACGCCGCAAGGATTGGCGTGCTTGACGATCACGCAAGCCGGCGCGTCGAAACTGCGCACGCATTCCCACGCCGCATCCGCGTCGGCGATGTTGTTGTAGGACAGCTCTTTGCCCTGCAGCTGACGATAGTTGCCCAGCAGACCGGCGGGTCGCTTGGCGTCCACATAGAAGGCCGCTTTCTGATGCGGGTTCTCGCCATAGCGCAGTTCCTGCACCTGCTGCACTTGCACCGTCAGCGTGCGCGGGAAATCGGCACGGGCGGGCGTGGCTTCCTGGGCAGGAGCGGGCTCGGTCAGGCTGGTCAGGTACGCGGCGATCGCGCCGTCATACGAGGCAGTGTGCGCATAGGTCTTGGCAGCCAGCTCCAGGCGCAGCGCGTAGGAGGTGCTACCGGTCTGATCGATTTCCTGCAGCACGCGCGAATAGTCGGCCGGGTCGATCACGACCGTGACGCCGCCGGCGTCCGTGCCGTGGTTCTTGGCAGCCGCGCGCAGCATCGCCGGGCCACCGATATCGATGTTTTCCACGGCATCGGCAAACGTGCAATCCGGCTTCGCAATGGTTTCGCGGAACGGATACAGGTTGACCACCAGCATGTCGATGCGGTCGATGCCATGCTCGGCAATGGTGTCCAAATGTTCGGCGCTGTCACGGCGCGCCAACAGGCCGCCGTGGATCTTCGGGTGCAGCGTCTTGACGCGACCATCGAGGATCTCCGGTGAACCCGTGTGGGCGGCGACTTCGGTGACGGTCAGGCCGGAGTCGGCCAGCAGGCGAGCCGTACCCCCGGTCGAGAGCAGACGGACACCGCGCGCGGCCAGCGCGCGGGCAAATTCAACGATGCCGGTCTTGTCGGACACCGAGAGCAGGGCAGTTTCGATTTTCATGTTGACGGTTGATAACGAGGAAAGCGTTCAGGGCCGAGGCACGCGCGGGCGAGGATTACGGCTGGATGTTGTGCGCCTGGAGTTTCTTGCGCAGCGTGTTGCGAGTAATGCCCAGAATCTCGGAAGCGCGCGACTGATTGCCGCCCGAACGTTCCAATGCGACTTCGAGCACCGGGCGTTCGACGCAGCGCATCACCATTTCCCACATATCGTGGGGTTCGGAGTCGCCCAGATCTTCGAAATAGCGCGCCAGACTGGCGCGCACGCAATCTTCCAGGACATCGTTCTTGCTCATTTTGTACAGATTTATAGGTAGAGGTGGGAGGCGGATCACGCCGCCATCAGCGGTTGCTCAGCCGGTGCCGGGTGTGCCGGACCGCTAAGAGCGAGTTGGTTGAACCAGTCCGACACCGCTCGCCATTGATCGCGAGTGTTGTCGATCTGATTCATGTGGTCGCGGAAGTCGTCTGCGCCGGGCAGACCTTCCACGTACCAGCCGATATGTTTACGTGCCGAGCGTACACCGGTGTGTTCACCGTAAAAACGGTAGTGGTCATCCAGATGCTCCAGCAAAAGATCGCGCAGTTCCTCGTAAGAGGGGGGCGCCAGCGTCTCGCCCGTGCGCAAGTAGTGGTCGATTTCGCGGAAAATCCACGGATTGCCCTGCGCGGCACGCCCGATCATCACGGCGTCGGCGCCGGTATAGTCCAGCACATAGCGGGCCTTTTGCGGGGAGTCGATGTCCCCGTTAGCCACCACGGGAATGGAAATCTCGGCCTTGACCGCGCGTATCGTGTCGTACTCGGCTTCGCCCGTGTACAGATCCGCGCGTGTGCGCCCATGCAGCGCGAGGGCGGCAATGCCGGCTTCCTCGGCGCGACGGGCCACGCGCAATGCGTTACGGTGTTCGCGGTCCCAGCCGGTACGGGTCTTGAGCGTGACCGGCACGCCCAAGGGCGCACAGGCGGCGACCACCGCATCCAGGATGCGCGCCACCAGATCCTCGTCACGCAGCAGCGCCGAACCCGAGGCCAGATTACAGACCTTCTTCGCCGGACAGCCCATGTTGATATCGATAATGCGCGCGCCACGCTGGGCGTTGAACACGGCCGCCTCGGCCATCATGGCCGGATCGGCGCCGGCGATTTGCACCGCCACGGGCGCGATCTCGCCTTCATGATTCAGCCGGCGCGAGGTCTTGACGCTATCCCACAGGCGGGGATTGCTCGCCGCCATCTCGGACACGGCATAGCCCGCGCCCAACCGTTTGCATAATTGACGGAAAGGGCGATCCGTCACCCCCGCCATGGGGGCGACCAGAACATTGTTGGGAAGCGTCCACGGGCCGATGCGCATGCGCACATTTTAACCGACGGCGAGTGGGGCATTTTTTGGGGTCGAATACGGCCCTTATTTCGGTCTTCGCCTAGCCCGATCAGACGCGCAATCCCTGCAGCAGATGCCGGGCCAACGGAGCGCGCAACGGCGCCACCGCATCCAGCGCCAGCAATCCTAAACCGCACGCATGTTCGACGGGTGCCAAGCCCGTGGCGAAAGCGCGCGGCATCAAATCGGTCAAACCGCCCGTGATCAGCCGGTCCGCGCGTCGGGCATTGGCGAACTGGGCCAGTAGCGGATTCGGGCTTTCCTCGGGCGTGTTCGACCACGCGGCCAGCGCCTGTGCCAGCCGCGCCGCGTCGCGCAGCCCCAGGTTCAGACCCTGGCCCGCCACGGGATGTAAGGTTTGCGCCGCGTTGCCAATGGCCACCAGTCGCCCCTGCACCTGCGTGCGCCGGGCATTGAGCGCCAACGGGAACACATGTCGTGCGGCCTGGCTCGACAGCCGTCCCAGCCGCGTGCCGAATGCCTCGGTCAGCGCGGCCGAGAACGCAGCTTCGTCCAACTGCGACAGCGCGGCGGCCCGCTCCGGGGCGTTGCACCACACAACGGAATAGGCCCGCGCATCCAGCGGATGCGGCAACAGCGCCAGCGGTCCCTCGCGCGTGAAACGCTCCCACGCCCAGCCAGCGCGCGGCAGGGTGGCATACGCCGTGGTGACAATTGCGTGCTGGTCGTATTCGCGTCGCAGGTCCGTGCCGCTGCTGCCATCCGACTGCACCGCCAGGCGGGCGCGAAAGTGCGTGTCGCCTTGGCGAATCTCCACGCCCGCGCCATCCTGATTCACCATTTGCGCGGAGGGGCCTTGCAGCACGGTCACGCCGCTATCGGCCACCGCCGCGTGCAGCGTCGCGTGCAGAGCCGCGTAAGGCACCACGCTGCCCAGGCGCGGCACCTGGAAATCCGTGTGGTGAATGACCGTGCTACCCAGCCGGCCTCGCTGCGAAACATGCACATGGCGAATATCCGCTGCCCGGCTTGGCCAAGCGCCAAGCGACTCCAGCAACACCCGACTGCCATGATTCATGGCCAACACGCGCGGGTCTTGGCCCGGCTCACGCGCGGGACCCGTTGCGGCTGGCGGCGTGCCGGCTAGCAATGCGATCCGTTGTGGATCCGGGCATTGGCGCGCCAGGAGCAGCGCCAGGGCATGGCCGACCGGGCCAGCGCCCAAAATGGCGATATCGTATGCAGGCTGAGTCATACTTCCATTCTAGCGCCCAGACCCTACAATTCCCTCATGACCTCCGCTACTACGCTTGCTTCTCAGTCCGCAGACCGCCGGCGCAACAAAGTCGTGCTGGGATTGCTGGCCTGCTTTCTAGGCTGGTTGGGCGCGCATTGGTGGTATCTGGGACGCCGCTACGCGTGGCTCGTCACGCTCGCTTCGGTCTGCTGTCTGGTCGCGGCGACGCAATTTCCGGTGTGGTTCGACAACCCGGCGTTTTTTCTGGTCTTTATTCCCATGGTCGACGGGTTTATCGAAGGCGTCGTCTTCAGTCTGATGTCCGACGAGAAATTCGACCGGCTCTACCATCCCGGTCAGGGGCGGGTTACGCGTACCGGCTGGGGCCCCGTGCTGGTCGCGCTCTTTGGCACGCTCATCGGCTCGATCGCCACCATATTCGCCATCGCGATGGTGGTGGTGTACACGTGGACCGCGCTCGGGTGGCTTGACGGATACGTGCTGTAGCCCCGATCTGTCGAGGCTCCCGCCGCCATTCCCGCATCGTCGGAATCAACGTTATTCCCGCATGAGCGCTTCAATTTCGGTCGCCGACACCGGCACACCGCGCGTGAGCAACTCGCAGCCATCCGGCGTCACCAAGGCATCATCCTCGATCCGGATGCCGATATTGTGGAAAGCTGTCGGAACGTCATCGGCCGCACGGACATAGATGCCGGGCTCCAAGGTAAGCACCATCCCCGGTTGCAACGTCCGCCAGGGCCGGTCCATGCCAATCGCATCGCCTTCGCGATAATCGCCCACGTCGTGCACGTCCATGCCAAGCCAGTGACCGGTTCGATGCATGTAAAACCGCGTATACGCGCCCGAGTCGATCACGCCATCCAGCGAGCCGGTCAACAGTCCTTCGTCCAGCATCCCCTGCGCCAATACCCGAACCGCGGCCTGATGCGCGTCATCATACGGGCGTCCCGGCGCCGTGACCTCTACTGCCGCCTGCTGGGCTGCCAGTGTCAGGTCATAAAGCGCGCGTTGCGGACCGCTGAATTTTCCATTCGCCGGAAACGTACGCGTGATGTCGGCAGCATAGCTGTCGTACTCGCACCCCGCGTCAATCAACACCAGGTCTCCATCGCGCAGCACGGTATCCCCCGCGAGGTAATGCAGGACGCATGCATTTTCGCCCGCCGCCACAATACTGGGATAGGCGGGCGCCTGCGCGCCTTGCCGCCGGAATTCGTACAGCAGCTCGGCCTCCAACTGATATTCGCGCATGCCCGGCCGCGTCGCCCGCATCGCGCGCCGGTGCGCGGCGGCGGAAATACGGGCAGCCTGTCGCATCGCGGCGAGTTCGCTGGCATCTTTGATCAGGCGCATGTCGGCCAAGATAGGGCGCAAATCCTGCAGCTGCGCGGGAGGCTGGCGCCGTCCACGGCCCAGTTGCTCGGCCTGTTTAAGCCATTCGCGCAGCTTCGCCTCGGTGGCCTGATCTGCGGCAAACGGTGTGTATAGCGCGGCCTGATCTAGCAGCAACTCGGGCATTCGCTTGTCCAACTCGTCGATCGAATACGCCTCGTCCACGCCATATCGCGCCACCGCATCGTCCGGGCCGCAGCGGTAACCTTCCCAAATTTCCTGCTCGAGGTTTCTCGGGCGGCAAAACAAAATCGTTCGATCGGTTTGGCCCGCCACCAGCACCAGCCACGCCTGCGGTTCCGTGAATCCGCTGAGATAATAGAAATTGCTGTCATGCCGATAGGGATACTCGACATCCCGGTTACGCGTGGCCTCGCGCGCCGTGGGGACAATCGCAATCCCGCCGCCGGCCGCACGCATTTCGTCCAACAGGCGTTCGCGACGAGTGATAAAGGGGCTGATATCTGCAGGATGGTTCATGTCGATCCGACGCAAGAGTCCAGAATGATTGCACTTTACTCCGCTATGTGCACCGCGTTCGACATTCCGGGGACGCCAGCACGGATGGCGGCGATTCCTTTCACACATCCTGCTACAATCCGGGCCACTGTCATTGGGGAGTAGCCATCCTTTGATCCCCAAAGGAGTCAGCGTCAACAAGCTTGGTGGTGTTTCACCCCATGGCGCTGACGGCCTCCGGCGCGGAGCCATCCGCCCGCTGGATTCGCCAGGCGAGACCATTGGCCGCAACGCGTTCACCTGGCCGGGCGAGCCGCGTTGTCGCGCCTTTGGTATCTGCTCGTCCGGCGTTGCACCATGATTCTCACGCTGTTGCTGTTTTTTCTATCAGCCCTGACCATTTATTTCGCCTGCGAATTCTTCGTCAACGGCATCGAATGGGTCGGCCATCGTCTTAATCTCGGCGCCACCGCCACCGGGACGGTTCTCGCGGCCTTCGGTACTGCCTTGCCAGAGAGCGCGGTGACCTTCATGGCCGTGGTGTTTGGCGAATCGCCTGAACAAAAAGACATTGGCGTCGGCGCGGCCATGGGTGGCCCGCTGGTGTTGGCGACGTTGGCCTATGCGGTCGTCGGTTTGGCCATCTGGCGCATGCATCGTGTCTCCTGTATCAACGCGGACCAGCCACGTCTGGCCCGCGATCAAGCTTGGTTCATGGGCATCTTTATCTTCAAGGTCGGTCTGGGTTTGCTCGCCTTCGCCTGGAAGCCTTGGCTGGGCATCTTGTTCGTCGGCGTCTATGCCCTGTACGTCAAGCGCGAACTCTCCAATGACGAAGCTTGCGCGGACTGCGAAGACCTCGAACCGCTGAAGATACGTCCGAACGACAATAGCCCGAGCATGGCCTGGGCATGTGCCCAGACGTTTTTCGCGCTGCTGGTCATTGCCGGCGCTTCGCATGTCTTCGTCAATCAGATCGAGATCATCGGCGTCGCGCTGGGAGCGTCGCCCCACGTAGCCGCGCTGCTGCTCGCGCCGGTGGCGACGGAGCTTCCGGAAATCATGAATGCCCTGATCTGGGTGCGACAAGGCAAGGAACGTTTGGCGCTGGCCAATATTTCCGGCGCGATGATGATTCAGGCCACCATTCCCAGTGCGCTGGGGATCGCGATGACCCCATGGCTGCTGGACGCGCCATTGCTTGCCGCGGGCCTATTGACGTTGGTGTCGATCGGCATTCTCTGGCAGCGCTTTCGTCGCGCGAGCATGAGCGTAGGCGTACTGTCAGGCGTCGGCGCGCTTTATGGCGTGTTCGCACTGTATCTGGCTTGGTATTTCCTCGTCTAATGAGCTGTTGGCTCACGGGCCAAAGATGAGGGCAGAGGTCAGGGGTCGGAGAGCAATGGTGGGGAGCTAGGCGTCAGGAGCCGGCTGACTTGCATGGTCGCATGGCCATCCCACCCGGCCCAGCCAAGCCGTCACATCCTGACGCAAACTTTCGGGAAAACCCTTGTTTGACCCGCCAAGTTCGCGTAAAATCGTTTTGTTTACAACATTCGGAGTTCGTTCTGTGAATACCGATTCCGGCGACAGTAGTCGATCTTTTATCGACGTCGCTGCCTGACAGGATCTCCAGCAGAATCTCCTTCTGCCGCATCCTGTTAGTGCAGGGTGCGGTGTACCGTGACAAGTTCTTTGTCGCGTCTCCCCACCAAAACCGCCAGAACCGCCGCTGTCTGACTGCAGGCTCGTAGGCCGCGCCGTGCGTGCGCATGCCAATCGAGTGCCGCTGTCTAGACGCGTGCGTATTCGCCTGAATGCTTCGACCTTTGACGGGAGGCTGCCATGCGTTTATTTGATCTATTCCTGCGTCGTGCTGGTGTGGACCGCAACAGCGCGCTCACGCGTCGCCAAGGAACATCCCGATTGACGCTCGAGTGCCCGCGCGACGCCTTGGGTGATGTGCGCAAGCAAGTCTGCTCCGACTTCGGCGCAGCTGGGCTCAATGTATCCCAGTTCCAGATCGAAACCGGGCGCGATGCGGACTACGCCTCGGCCTGCATCACGGTCAATTGTCCTCCGGAGCTGCGTCCGGAGCTGATGTCTCAGGCTCGCCGCCTGCAGGCCCATCCCGCTGTGCGGCGGGTGCATTTCGGCACCTCGGCGCGTTCGACGAACGCCGCTGTCGCCGCCTGACGCAACACCACGAGTGCCGCGGCCGGGCCTCCCCGAGCCGCGTCTCACTGGCCGCGCCTTGGCGGCCGCACCTAGCCGGCCGCACCTCTCCTCGGCACTGCTCTACAATGGTTCGTCGCTCGCATCGCACGGGCCAGCCCGTCCCTCGTCGAGCATCACGGATGGTGGCATGGATCATCTCGCTTGGCTCGTCCCCTGGGAGTTCTCCCCAACCCTGCTGGCCGCGTTTGGCGTGGCTATCGTGCTATTTTTGCGCGGCAGACGGGTCCATCGCGTGACGCTCGCCCGGCAATGGCTGTTCTGGACGGGCTTGGTGCTGCTGTATCTGTCGCTCCACACGCGGGTCGACTATTACGCCGAGCGGATGTTCTTCATTCATCGCATTCAGCACTTGGTGCTGCATCACCTTGGACCACTACTGGTCATGGCGGCGTTCCCCGGGTCCGCGATGCGCGCCGGCCTGCCCTTGCATTGGCGCAGGCGCTTGCGAGATTTTCTCCAGACCCGAGGGGGGCGCGTCCTGGTCGGCGTGCTGACCAACTCCTATTTCGTACCGGCGCTTTTCGTTTTCCTGGTCTTGGTGTGGTTGCTGCCGACGGTGCAGTTTTATTCCATGCTGGACTGGCGCCTGTATCGTTTGATGAATTGGTCGGTAGTGATCAGTGGGTTCATGTACTGGAATCTGATTCTGGATCGCCGTCCCAGCCCGCCCGCGGCCATGAGTCCCGGCGGACGCGTTATTTCGCCGGTGCTCACCATGGCGCCACAGATGGTGGCCGGGGCGATCATCACGTTTACGGAAAGAGATATCTATCCGCTGTTCGAACTCTGCGGACGTGCCATCGGCATGTCCGCGCAGACCGATCAGATGATAGGCGGATTGACGATGTGGATCCCCGCCGCCTTTGTCGAAGTCATCGGGCTGATGGTGGCGCTAGGCACCCTGATGCGACTGTCCGGCAAAGGCAGACTGCGTCCCGAGGATCGTGCCGTGCGTTACTCGCAGGCGAGTCCGTGATCTCGGGCGGCCCCTGATACCGGCCGGCCCTCCATCTCAGATCAGGCCGTGGTACTTACGCCCAAGCGTCACGGTCGCCTCGAACATCCCGGCCTTGCTGCCGCAGTCGTAGCGTCTTCCCTCATAACGGTGAGCGATGACCCGGCGTTCTTTCAGCAGGGACGCAATACCGTCGGTCAATTGAATTTCATTGCCGGCGCCCGCCTGCGTGGCGCGCAGATGATCGAAGATCTCGGCCTCCAGCACATAACGACCCACCACGGCCAGCGTCGACGGTGCTTGGTCGGGGCTGGGTTTTTCGACAATGTGCGACACGAGCGCGGAGCGATCGTCGATGGGCTCGGCGGCCACGATCCCGTATTTGTTGGTGTCTTCGCGCGGCACATCCTGCACACCCACCACACTGGCATCCTGCGCATAGGCGGCCTGGATCAACTGAGTCAGAGCTGGGGTTTCGGCATCGATCAAATCGTCTGCCAATAACACCGCGAATGGCTCGCGGCCCACGGCGGCCGCGGCGGTCAGGACGGCATGCCCAAGGCCCAGCGGCGCCGGTTGGCGGATGTAGACGCAGTTAACGTGGCCAGGCAGGATATTGCGCACCAATTCCAGCAGGTCATGCTTGCCCTTGCGTTCCAATTCCGATTCCAGTTCGGGTGCCGAGTCGAAGTGGTCTTCGATGGCGCGCTTATTTCGGCCCGTGACAAAAATCAGATCGGTTACCCCCGCCGCGACCGCTTCTTCGACCGCATATTGGATCAAAGGCTTATCCACGACAGGCAACATTTCTTTCGGCATCGCCTTGGTGGCAGGAAGGAAACGCGTGCCCAGTCCGGCGACGGGAAAAACAGCTTTACGAATGGGACGCATGTCTGCCTCGGCTGATATTCATTGTTTGATGAAAACTTTTACGGCTCATAGCTATCATATTGCCATGAACCGCCGCTATTCGAATTTTCGCAAACCGCTTGTGATGCGCTGCCTGGCTGGCTTGTTGGGCTTGGCCGTGGCGCTTCCGCTGGCTCCGGCCGTCGCGCAGCCTGTAGGCTTGCCTTCCATGGGAGCGGCGTCCTCGGCCGATTTATCGCCCGCGCTGGAACGTCAACTGGGCGAGGCCATCATGGCCCAAGGCAGGCGGGATCCCACCTTCATCAACGATCCGGAAGTCACACAGTACCTGACCACGCTGGGACGCAAGCTGGCTAATTTCGCGCCCGGCGCGGTGCCCGATGTCGAGATGTTTGGCGTGCGCGACCCGCAGATCAACGCGTTTGCGATGCCCGGGGGATTCATCGGGGTCAATAGCGGCCTGATTGTGCAATCGACGAGCGAAGCGGAGCTTGCCTCCGTGCTCGCTCACGAAATCGGCCATGTGGTGCAGCGTCACATTGCCCGCGGCATGACGCAACAGAATCAGAGCGGTGTGGTGATGATGGCCAGTCTGGCCGCGGCGCTGCTTGCCGCGTTGGCGGGCGGGGGCGGAAACCTGGCCGTGGGTGTCGCCGCGTTCGGGCAGGCGGCTGCAATCAACCAGCAATTGGGCTTTTCGCGCGACGCCGAACGCGAGGCGGATCGCGCCGGTTTCACGATGCTGACCCGGGCCGGCTACGATCCCGATGGAATGGTGCGCATGTTCTCGCGCTTGATGGGCGCCTCGCGTCTGAACGAGGGTACAGGGGGTGGGGCGTGGGCCAGCACTCACCCCTTGTCGATTGAGCGGATGTCCGATATCCAAAACCGGGTGCGCAATCTGCCTGCGGAAAAATACACCGACAGCGACGACTATTGGTACATACGTGCCAAGATGCGCGTGATTCAAGGGCGTGACGCCGTCAGCCTGCGATCGGCGACCCAAGTGCTGCAGGACGACGCACGCCGTTTGACGGGGGTACAGCAATCAGCGGCCTTCTACGGGCTCGCGCTGCAGGCATTTCAACGCAATCAAATCGACGAGGCCCAGCGGTATCTGGAACAAGCCGAGGCGGGCGGGCGCAGTTCGCCCCAGCTCGCGCGGCTGGCGATTGATCTGGCGGCGGCGCGCAAGGACGGCGCACAGGCGCTGCAGCTTGCCGCCGCGGCCATCAAACGCTGGCCGCAGCAGCGCGCATTGGGCATTGCGTACGCACAGGCACTACAAGGCGTGGGTCGCCACGCCGAGGCGCAGAGTTATCTGCGCGAGCGCATCAAGCAATGGGGCGATGATGAGCCTGGGCTCTACCAGATGCTGGCTTATAGCGAAGAGCGCAACGGGCACCCCGTCGAAGCACGCCGAGACATGGCGCGTTATTACGTGTTGACCGGCGCCTACGCCGCAGCCGAGGCGCAGCTGCAGCAAGCGCGCAATCTCTCCAAGGATTTCTACGAACAATCGCAGATCGACGTGCAGATTCGCGATGTGAAGGAACGCCTTGCTCAGGAGCGCGAACTGCTTGAACGATTTAAAGGCTGATAGGGCTCGAAAAGGCCAGCGTGACCGTTATCAGGATAAAGATCGGGCGGTCGTCCGAATAGGGGCCCGGACGGCCGCGCACTGCTGAGCCGCTATTGACCGGTTTCGAAGAACCGTTGCAGCCGCTGCGGCAACCAGTTCAGATGGCCGGGAAATGCGCCCGTCGGAAAGCCCGCGTGGCCGCCCTGAGCAGGCTGATGCAGCAGCACATGGCTCGAGCATTCGCGCGGCAAGGGCAGGGCGCTCTCTGGCATGAACGGATCGTTTCGCGCGTTCAACACCAGCGTCGGGATCTCCACGCTCGCCAGCCACGGTTTACTGGACGCGCGTGTCCAATAATCCAGCGCATTGCGAAATCCGTGCATCGGCGCGGTATAGGCATCATCAAAGTCGCGCAGGTCACGCGCATGGGCAATGCGCATCACGTCGATGGCGCCGGGAAAGCGCCGCGCTTTTTCCAGGACCTTGTGCTTCATGGTCTTCAAGAAATAAGCGGTATACACGCGCCGGTTGAATACGCCATGCGAAAGCGCATTGCCGCCCGCCACCAGATCCAGCGGTACGGACACGCCCGCGCAAGCAGCCAGCCATGACACCTGACTCTGCTGCTCGCCGATATATTTCAGTAGTGCATTGCCCCCCAGCGAGACCCCCACGGCATGCCAGCGCGCGTGCGGAATGCGAGCCCGCACGGTATCCAGCATAAAACCGACCTCGGTAGAGTCCCCCGAATAGTAGGCGCGCGCCAGCCGGTTGGGTGTGCCGGAGCAGCCGCGAAAATGCGCGACCGCGACAATCCAGCCACGTGCCCGGAAATGATGCGCGATGGATTGCGCATACCGGCTCAGACTGCCGCCTTCCAGGCCATGGAACAACAATAGCGCCGGCGTGTCCGGCGTTTGCGGCAAAGACAGCCAGTCTTCATCGGTAATCCAACGCGCTGCGGCCGTCTTTCCCGACACGACGGGCGAAGCCGAATCGATTGGCTGACCGTTCGCGCGCTTGTGCGGGAACAGCCCCGGCCCGGTCCAATCGATATCGATGAAATCCGTGTCCGGTGTTTCTACGCGCTGGCGTACGAACGCAATGCTGTGATGCTGCGCAAAAAAGGCAGCATAAATCGTCTGGCTATGACGGTCGGGGAGCCAGGCGGGAACGGGACAAGGCGATGTATCGAGACGGGCGATGGACACGCGAACCATCCGTCCTAATGCAGCCGCTCGGGCACGTCGTACAAGTCCAGCACCTCGGCCTCGGCGGGCGCGGGCGAGGCATGATGTAGCACCATGCGCCAGCCCGTGGGGCCCTTGTGATAGACGTTGGTGGCGTAGCAATGGGCGTACTGCGTGCTTCCCCGGCCGTTTATGGTGACCTGTTCCACCACGGTGTGGACCGAACACATCATCGTTTGCAGCGCTTGAACGCGTAGGGGACGGATACGCAGCGGCCCGGGCGCCAGTGTCTGCTGCCAGCACTCATGGACGGCCGCTTGCCCCACCGCGCGCAAACCGCCAGGATGGATACAAATGACTTCCTCGTCGTCGGCCCAGATTTGCATCAGGCGGACAGTGTCGGCTTGCTCAAGCGCTTCGTAAAACGCTTGTTCGGCTTCTTCGGGCGTGGCGAACATGAGTGAGGAGCGGGCAGGTTAAGACGCGACGGTCTCAGTGACCGCGCACCACGGTGCCGGGCTTGAGCCGATACTCGGTGCCACAGTAAGCACAACGGGCCGATCCGGTATGGGTGACGTCCAGGAACACGCGCGGGTGCATGCTCCAGAGCGGCGCCTTCGGGCCGGGGCAATAGACGGGCAGGTCTTCAGCGCCGACTTCAACGATATCCTGGGCGGGCGCGGCGGCAGAGGCGGCAGCGGTCATGAGTTTTCCTGAAAAAGACGAGTTATGAGACCAGAGAGGGGAACCCTACGAAAAGTTCCGTCAGGGGGAAACCTGCGTTGCCGTGCAGGGGACGCGTCGCCACGGTGGTGTCACGCCACGCCAAGCGCGTACGGTCGTACCGGATAAAGCTGTCGCGATCCGCCATCGACATAGTGTTCCCCTATCAAGAGGCGCTATTGTATCAAGCAGCAGAGGTACAATGCCCGGTTTAGCGTCGGGTGTCGGCCTACGACATCGGACGATGCGCCCATGCTGCGGCGTGCGGGATTCTATCGCCGATGAATTCCATGCCGTCCCGTGTGTTCCTACTAGGGTTTTGCCGTGCCCCGTGAGTCCGTCAGCGGTTCCAACATTGATTCAAAATTGATCCGGCAGGAGCGTTTGGTGGCATTCCGCCAAGGTGTGCGTACCGTCGTGCCGGCGCTGATTGCCACCGGGACATGGGGCATGGTCACAGGCGTGGCCATGGTCAAGTCGGGCCTGACCGAGTCCATGGCACTGGCCATGACGCTGATGATGTATGCCGGATCCGCGCAGCTCACTTCCTTGCCGCTTATCGCCGCCGGCGCGCCGCTATGGTTGATCTTCATGGCGGGTTTTGTCGTGAATCTGCGCTTTATTATTTTCGGCGCGGCGCTGCACCCCTATTTTCGTCATCTCTCCTGGCCTCGTCGGCTCGGGCTAGGCTATTTCACGACGGATATGGGGTTTGTATTTTTCATGTCGAAGTACGGCGATGACGCCGACCGGGGTACGCGCGAGCAGCTGTGGTTCTTCCTTGGGACCATCGTGCCGGGCTGGCTCACGTGGCAGGCTGCATCCATCGTCGGCATCTATCTGGGCGGGATCGTCCCCACGGACTGGTCGCTGGATTTTGCCGCCGTGCTGGCTTTGCTGGCCATCACCATCCCGCTGGCCAATTCCAAGCCCATGCTGATTTCCATGTTGGCCGCGGGGATCGTGGCGTGGGTGGGGCAACTGCTGCCGCTGCGCCTGGGGCTGGTCGCCGCCGTCGTGACCGGGATCGTGTCCGGGATGCTGGCCGAACGATTTTTCAAGAAAGGCGCCAAATGAATCTCTGGCCGTCCGAAATTTACGTTTATAGTGCCATCGCGCTACTCACCGTATGCAGCGTGCTGACCCGCGCCGGCTATATGGTGTTTGGCGATTATCTGCCCCTGCCCGATGTCGTGCGGCGTGCATTGCGCTATGCGCCCGCCGCCGCGCTGACCGCCATCTTGGTGCCTGACCTGATGCCCTGGAAGGCGGACACCGGCCCGGCGTTCGATTACCGGCTGGTGGCCGCCATCGCGAGCATTTTGGTGTTCTTACGCTTTCGCAGCGCCGTGCTGGTGATCGTGGTTGGCATGGTCTCGTTATGGGGCTTGCGCTGGCTGGCCGGTTGAGCCTGATCCGGTCCCGATCGATGTGTTTTTGCTATCGCAACTCTGGTAGTATGGCCGGTTGCGCTAAAATAAAGTTATCCACAGCAATCCGGGCTTAGCTGCACTTTCTCGTTTTGTTCTTTTTCGTTGCCCCGGCATCTGCCCATCCTGATGACTGACACTACCCAATCCGCAGTCCCCACCTCTGATACTCCCGCACCGACATTCGCCGACTTCGGGCTGCATCCACAGTTGCTACAGTCGGTGATCGATACCGGCTATACCACCCCGACTCCAATTCAGGCGCAGGCGTTGCCGGCAGTCATATCGGGTCGGGATGTGATGGGGGCGGCACAGACCGGCACGGGTAAGACCGCGGCGTTTACGCTGCCCATCTTGCACCGCCTGATGCCGCTGGCCAATACCAGCGCATCGCCTGCCCGACATCCGGTGCGGGCATTGATCCTGGCGCCGACGCGCGAGCTGGCCGATCAGGTCTATGAAAGCGTCAAACGCTATAGCAAACACACGCCGCTGCGTTCGGCCGTGGTCTTTGGTGGCGTGGATATCGGCCCGCAAAAAGAGGCCTTGCGCCGCGGTTGCGAGATCCTGGTGGCCACGCCGGGTCGCCTGCTGGATCACGTCGAACAGAAAACCGTCAACCTCAGCCAGGTCGGCATTCTGGTACTGGATGAAGCCGACCGTATGCTGGATATGGGCTTTTTGCCCGATCTCGATCGCATCGTGCGGTTGTTGCCGGCGCAGCGCCAGGGGCTTTTGTTCTCGGCCACGTTCAGCAACGAGATTCGCAAACTGGGCCGTACCTATCTGAACCAACCGGTCGAAATCGAAGTCGCGGCGCGTAACGCCACGGCCGATACGGTGACCCAGATCGCCTATCAAATGCCGAGCGACGCCAAGCGCGCCGCGGTCGTGCATCTGGTGAAGTCCAAGGGCCTCAAGCAGGTCATCGTGTTCTCGAACACCAAGATCGGTACGGCGCGTCTGGCGCGTGAACTCGAGCGCGATGGCGTCAGGGCCGAGTCCATTCATGGTGACAAGAGCCAAGCCGATCGCATGAAGGCCCTGGAGGCGTTCAAGGCCGGCGAACTCGAAGTGCTGGTGGCGACCGATGTCGCCGCGCGCGGGCTGGATGTCGCGGGCGTGCCCTGCGTGATCAACTACGATCTGCCGCACAATGCCGAGGATTATGTTCACCGTATCGGTCGTACCGGCCGTGCGGGCGCATCGGGCGAGGCCATCGCGTTCTTCACCCCCGAAGAAGAGCGTTATCTGCTGGATATCGAAAAGCTGACCAAACACCCCGTGCCGCGCGGCCAGCTGGACGTTCCGCAGGCCTTGGTCGCTCGCAGCCACACGCGCGAGCCGCGCAGCCGCGATCGCCGCAGCAGCGGCTACGGTCAGACCGCGTCACGTCAGCCGGCGGATGATTTCTTCTACAAACCGTACGAGCCGTCGCCTTCCGCCACGTCCGCGGTGCAAGCCCAGCCCGAAGAGCGGCCCAGCACGCCGAAGCGTCAACTCGCGGTTCTGTTGGGTGGACGCGGCAAGCCTAGCGGCGCTTAACTTTCTGTATAGCAAGCGAGGCGGCCCCCAAAGGCCGCCCGATAACGCTACGCGCTAGACGCTCAATAACGCTGTAGGCAGATCCGGCAACTGCGTCTGCACGGCCGGACTTTGCGGCGTGAGGCTTTCCAACAGCCTTTCCAGATGCCCGATGTGCGGCAGCATCGTTCCATAAAACAGCACGCGCGATCCGAACTGCACTAGCAGCGTCGGGAAATTTTCCACGTCCTCATCACCCAACAGCTCTGGGTGATCCTCGATGTCGATCCACACGAACACGCGCTCGGGGTACTGCTCGGCCAGGGCGGCGAATTTTGGGCGGTATTGCGCGCAGGTGTCGCACCATGCGGCGCAGAAACAGGCAACCAGGCATCCGTCGGCGGGGAGGACCTGCAAAGCGCTGCGCAAGGCAGCCGTGTCTGAACCGGGTTCAAGTAAAGCCATGTCGATGAAAGCGTAACGGGTTTGAGACTATGATACCCGGCATGTAAACCCGCGGGTCCGCGACATGATTCCACCTCGTCCCGAGTACGCTGTCTCTTCTTCCGTCCAGCGTGCCGCCTCCGGCACGGCCGGCGTGGCGCAAGCCTTCAAACGCGCCTTGGTCTCTCAATGCCATCCGAACATGCTGATGGCGGTGTTGCTGCCTTTCGTCATTGCCCTGTTGGGCGCCTTGCTGCTGCTATGGCTATTCTGGACGCCGCTGACAGAATGGCTCAGTGTGCAGGCCTCGCAATGGCAAATGGTCAACGATGTCGATGCCTGGTTGGTTGGCATCGGCCTGTTCTCGCTAAAGCTCTATCTGGTGCCGGTGATCGCGGCCGCGATTCTCTTGCCGGTATCCGGCATACTGGGCCTGGCGATTGCCGCGGTGTTCGTGATGCCGCTGGTACTGCGCCATGTGAGCGCGCGCGAATATGCTGGCGTGTCGCGCCAGGGGCGTAACGCCACGGCTTATAGCGTGTGGAATGCGATCTGGGTCAGTGCTGTGTTTGCCGCAGGCTGGCTGCTCACCTTGCCGTTTTGGCTGATACCGCCCATGGGAGTCGTACTGTCGATTTTCTGGTGGGCGTTTGCGTTTTCGCGCATGATGCGCGTCGATGCCATTGTCGAACACGCCAGCCCCGAAGAACGGCGAATCTTGCTGGAACGTCATAATATCGGCTTCTGGGTGATCGGCCTGATCTGCTCTCTGATCAATCTGCTGCCGCCAGCCTGGATTATCCTCCCCGTGTATGCTGGGCTGGTCAACGCCCATTATGGGTTGGAAGCCCTGCGCCGTTTGCGAGAAGAACGTGTCCTTCCAGCCTGACTCTGTCGCGACTCCCTCCATGACCTCACCTTTGCCTGCAAGCCGCTCGATCCGCATGCTGATCGTGGGCGACGAAATCCTGTCCGGACGCCGTCAAGATAAACATTTTTCCAAATGCATTGAACTGCTGTCCGCGCGCGGCCTGCGTTTATCCGGCGCCGAGTTTCTGCCGGATGATCGGGCGACCCTGACCGCCGCCTTGCGCCGCAGCTTTGCGACGCAAGACATCGTGTTCTGCTGTGGCGGCATAGGCGCGACCCCGGACGATCACACCCGCCAGGCGGCCGCCGCCGCGCTCGATCTGCCGCTGGCCCTGCATCCCGAAGCCGAAGCAGCCATCACGCTGCGCGTGGCCGAAATGGCCCAGGAAGGCAAGGCGCCAGCCGACATGGCGGCTCCCGAAAACCAGCAACGGCTCCAGATGGGGGTGTTTCCCCAGGGATGCGAAATCGTCCCGAATCCCTACAACCGTATTCCCGGCTTCTTTATCCGCGACCATACGTTCTTGCCCGGTTTCCCGGTGATGGCGTGGCCCATGCTGGAATGGACACTGGATACCCGTTATGCCGCGTTGCATCATGCGGACGCTCACGTCGAACATTCCTTCCTGGCGTTCGGTCTGCCCGAGTCGCGCATCGCGCCGGTGATGCAGGCACTGGAGCAACGTTGGACGGAAGTCAGCGCATTCAGTCTGCCCAGTGTGGGCCAGACCCCGCATATCGAGCTGGGCGTCAAGGGCGACCCCGCTCAGGCGGCCGAGGCCTTGGCGTTCTTGCGGGCGGAGGTGTTGCGCCTGGGCGGTCGATTGACGCCCTGATTTGGCTCACCGCGCACCACCGAGTTGCCAAACGGCCCACAAAATTTCACAATACGGGAAATCCAAAAATGCTGCATCGCCGCAATTGCACCATCATAGAGCGCGGAGCGGCAGCCCCTGGATGCCATTTCTCTCTTTGTGAACGATGCCATGACAGCGAATGTGTCGGACCCCGATAACGAACGGTCAACGAGCCAGTCTCCAATCGCGATTCAGGTGATTGAACGGGCAATGCGTCTGCTGGACGCGCTCGCCGCGCATTCCGACCCGGTCACCCTGAAAGAGCTGGCGCTATCCACTGGCCTGCATGCTTCGACCGCGCACCGCATCCTGAATGATCTGGTGGTCGGCCGCTATGTAGAGCGCGTCGACAATGGTCTGTACCAGCTTGGCATGCGCCTGCTGGAATTGGGCTCGCTGGTCAAAGGTCGGCTCAATGTACGGGAAGCTGCAATCTCGGCCATGCGCGCGCTGCATCGCCTGACCGGGCAGACCATCAACCTGTCCGTGCAGCAGGGCGACGAGATCGTCTACATCGACCGTGCGTGGAGCGAGCGCTCGGGCATGCAGGTGGTGCGCGCCATTGGCGGGCGTGCGCCCCTGCATCTGACCTCGACCGGCAAACTATTTTTGTCTACGCTGGAAAGCCGCTTGGTACGCGCCTATGCCATGCGTACCGGCTTGGCAGGCAACACGCGTAATAGCTTGACCGACATCGACAAACTCGAACGCGAGCTTGCCTTGGTGCGGCGTCATGGTTACGCGCGCGATAACGAAGAACTCGAGCTCGGCGTGCGTTGTATTGCCGCCGGTATTTTCGATGACACTGGCAAGCTCGTTGCTGGTCTGTCGATCTCGGCGCCGGCTGAACGTCTGCAAGACGAGTGGATTCAAGCCTTGGTGGAATCGGCTCGCTCGATTTCTGAGGCGTTGGGGTATGAGCCCCTGGCCGCCAACGAACGCAGCGCGGCAGGCTCCGGGTTGACGCCGCAGCTGCTGCGTACCTCTTGATGGCTCATCAGTAGCGGGGCGGATACATCGCCGTGCCCGCAGCGCGGGTGCTCAGGTCAGGTAATGCACTTGATGGGCTTCCGTCAGTAGCGGCGGCTCCCATTTCAGCGTCAAGGCTCGCAGTGTCTTATTGGTCAGGGAGGAGTCACGCCGCGAGTTGCGTCGAAACAGTTCGGCAGGTGGCTGCTCCAGGTAGATCAATTCCACTTCGGCGTCATACGCAAACAGCAGATCCAGCGTTCTATCGCGCATCTGTGGCGACAGATGCGTCGCGTTCCAGACGAAAGGCCGATGCGCGCGCAGCAACGCTTTGGCTTGGTCACGGGCGTAGTGAGCTGCTTTGCCGTCATTCTCGCCATGCTTGAGCCCGAGCTCGCGGCGCGCTTCGTCAAAAGACACCACCGGCAGGCCGCCGCGATGCTGGGCCACCCAGGTATCCTTGCCCGTCGCCGGTAAGCCGCTCATGACTGTGACCTTGGAGCCCGGCCGCTGAAAGAGGGGGTAATCGGGATGCACATCCGCCCCACGGAAATAGCTCACGCGCGTGTGAGCGTCCGCGAAAGATCGCGGCAGGCCATAACAGCCTTCTTCCCGCGCGACTTCCCGGAACAGCTCGATATTGTCCAGCACCTGTTGCTGGCCCGCATAAACACGGCCTCGCATATCGGCTTGCGCCAGCATCCCCAAGAGCGGAACACTGACTTGCCAGGAAAGCTCGTGCACGATGAATTGCGGAGACTTCTTCCGGCGCGATCCCATCATCGCGAAAAACGGTACTTGATGGGCAAGGATCAGATTGCACACCGCCTCGCGGATAGCGAATGGCGCACCGGCTTCCCAGAGCGCGATGCGGGTGTCGATGGCGCCCTTGCGAGAATGACCGGGCTGGCTCGGCTGGCCGGTTGTGGGATCGACTATGGTGGTGCTGTACTTCGCTACGTCGTGAAGCAAGGCCGCCAGAAACACGATCTCTCGGTCTTCGCGGCTGGCTTGCTGGTAGGAAGGGTCCGCGAGCAACGCTTCCACCACCAACATGGTGTGAATCCACGTATTACCTTCGCCGTGATAAAGCGGATTCTGCTCGGCCAGCTTGGCAAATTCCAATTGGGGAAAGGCAGCCAGGCAATCATTGAAATCAGCGGGCTTGCCGGGTGGTGGCACGAGGCTCTGGATGTCCTGCCACATCATCATGATGCCAGCCCGATGGTTGCGGATGGCGCGCTAACCGTGGCGCCATCCTGTTGTGTGGGCGCTTTATCGCCGCGCGTATCCTTGAGTCGATTAGGCACAACCGGCGCGTGCATCCAATGACTATCCGTTTGCACATGCCCAGGTCGCACATACTTGGCGACGGACACGCCGAAGTCCTTCAGATCGAAAGCGCTTGCCACGCGGATCACCACGCCTTCCTGCCGGGTGAGATCGAGGCCCGCTATTAATCGCTGGATAGCGGTTCGCTCGTAAATCCCGTCATAGAGCAGCGGCACGGGAGTAATCCCTAAATTCGTCATTAGGTCGAGCGACGTGTCCCAGTCCAAACACGTCTGACCGCGCCACACCGAAAAACCCATGAAATAGCTGGGCAAGTCGCTATAGGCGATGGAATGACGCGCATACAGATTTTCACCGCAAATGCGTATGTCGCCGGGAATGCGATACGCCATCGACGCATGAAACCGGGCCAACCAATCGCGCGACGGATGATGCCGGCTGTCGACCGAACGCGCATGAAAGCCCTCACGATATAGAGAGGTGTTTTCGCCGTCCATTTTGACCGTTAGGATCACCCGACGGTCGCTGAAATGGGCATCGGTGCGCAGGCGCCTGTCATCCCGTTGCGCCCCCGGGGAGGTAGGCAGATGCGGCGTGGTGGGATATTTGAATGGAGACATAGTCATGATGGGCTCATGACTTTGTTACCGTTACGACCAACGGGTTCCATCTCCAGGCGGTCGGAGTCGCGCGGGCGCGACTCAGAAACCACAACCCGGCCCGGCGGTCTTGCGCAGTGCTTATCCCACGCAAGACCGCCGGGCCGGGCAGTCGGCCATTGTTGCTTACTGAGCTTCTATTTTGGCTTTCTTGAACAGTTCAGCCCATTGCGGGACTTGCTGTTTGACCTTTGCGTCCAAGGCTTGCGGATTTGCTTCGTCATTCAGGACTTCAGCGCCCAGACCCGCCATGCGTTCCTTGAATTTCGGATCCGCCATGCCGGCTTGCAGCGACTTGACCAGCTTGTCCACCACGGGTTGCGGGGTGTTTTTGGGCACCCACATGCCGTGCCAGATCCCGACCTCGAAACCCTTGAATCCCGATTCGTCCATGGTGGGCAGATTCGGCAGGGTGGGTACGCGCTTGAGGCTGGTGACCGCATAGGCCTTGACCTTGTTGGCGGCGATGTACTGCGAGGTGTTGGTCGTCTGGTCACACAGCAGATCGACCTGCTTGCCCAGCAGATCGTTCATGGCTGGGGCCGTGCCCTTGTAGGGGATGGTCAACAAATCCACGCCCAGCGCGTCCACCAGCATGGTGCCGCACAGGTGGCTGGCGGCGCCAATACCGGCGTTGGCCAGCGAGATCTTGTCCTTATTGGCCTTGATGTATTCGACCAATTCGTTGATGTTGTTGGGCGGGAAATCCTCGCGGGCGATGATGGTCATCGGCACGTCGACCACCAGCCCGATCGGGGCGAAGGTCTTGTCCGGGTCATAGCCGGGATTCTTATATAGCGAGGGCGCGGTGCTGTATCCCAGGTGCATCAGCAGCACCGTGTAGCCATCGGGCTCGGCGCGTCCGACCGTCGAGGTGCCGATCGTGCCGCCCGCGCCGGTCTTGTTTTCCACCACCACGCTCTGGCCAAGCGTCGGGCGCATGGCTTCGGCCAGCGAGCGGGCCACGTTATCGGTGGGGCCACCGGCCGCGAACGGGACGATCATGGTCACGGGGCGCTCGGGGTATTCGGCTTGTGCAGCGCCGGCTGCGAAAAGCGCGCTGGCGGCAAGCAAAGCCGTGAGCGTACGGGGCAATAATGTCATGAAGTCTCCTGTTGTCGCCGGGTAGGCGACATTCATAGTGCGTAAACCGAGAGGGATTTTTGTAAAGTTCTTCGGTGGCAGCTCAGTTTAAGAAACAATAGGTCTCAAGTCACGTGGGATTACCCGTACTGCCTCCCTCGGGGCGCCCCGCTGGCATTTGTGCGTTGCATCAAAAGTGCTTGACACCCCGATTTAAGTCCGTAGAATAGGATTTTGTGCAGCGCAACAAACGTCGCCGGCCTTAGCTTCACATTGGTTCCGAAGACGTTTAGCCCTATCCGTCGTAACGAATAGCTATAGCCGGGCTCGCCCGGCTCACCGGAGACCACCATGAACGCTATCCCCCAACAGGTCCTAGACCGCCAACTTTCCGCCTTGAACGCGTTTACCGCGACGCAGGCCACGCTGTTTTCCGGCTTCGAAAAGCTGGTGGACTTGAACTTGAAGGTCGTCAAGGCGACGCTGGACGAGGTCGCGCTGACCTCGCAGCAAGCGTTGGCCGTCAAGGATCCTCAAGAGGCCGCCGCTTTCGCCACCTCGCTGGTACAGCCGGGCGCGGAAAAAGCCATGGCCTATGGCAAGCACGTGTATGACATCGTCGCTGGCGTGCAGGGCGATTTGGCCAAGCTGGCCGAGGCGCAAGTCGCGCAAGGGCAGCAACAATTGGCCGACGCCGTCGAGCAACTGTCGAAAAATGCACCGGCTGGCTCGGAAAGCGCAGTGGCTCTGTTGAAGTCCTCGCTGGCAACCGTCAATGGCGCCTATGAGTCGCTGACCAAGGCCACCAAGCAAGCCGTGGAAGCCGCCGAGTCGAATATGAACGCCGCCGCCAATGCAACGTTCAAGGCCGCGACCGACGCCGCGGAGGCCGCTGGCAAAGTCGGCCGTACTGCCCGCCGCGCCGCCTGATCGCAGGCATCCAAGCGCGTGCCTGCAATGCCCTTTGCTTGTCGGCACGCTGCTTGCTGTAGTAATGTCGAGTGACAAGAGCAGAGCTGGAATTAGCCATCCCTCGGGATGGCTTTTTTTCGCCTGTATGAATTGCAGGCGTTGGCTTACATCCCTCGGATCGCTTGTACGCACTCGCTCACGAGCGCGGGGCCGCGGTAAATCAGTCCGGTATAGACCTGTACCGCGTTGGCGCCCGCAGCGATTTTCTCGCGCGCTTGCTTGCCAGAAACGATACCGCCCACGCCGATGATGGGATAGTCCGTGCCCATGCGCTGCCGCAGTTTCGCGATCACGCCAAGCGACAGCTCATGTACGGGCGGGCCGGACAAGCCGCCGGCTTCCTCGGCATGGGGCAGGCCAGTGACCGCGTCACGAGACAAGGTGGTGTTGGTGGCGATTACTCCGTCGATGCCGTGGCGGGGCAGCAGATCGGCGATCGCGTCGATCTGAGCGTCCGTCAGATCCGGCGCGATTTTCACGAGTAATGGCACATGACGCTGATGCTGGTCGGCAAGCTCGGCGCGTTTATCACGCAGCTGGGCCAGCAGGGCGGCCAACTCGTCCTCGCCCTGTAGCGCGCGCAGGTTCTTGGTATTGGGCGAGGAAATATTCACCGTCACATAATCGGCATGCGGATAGACACCCGCCAAGCCCAATACATAATCGTCCGCGGCGCGTTCGATCGGCGTGTCGGCGTTCTTGCCGATATTGAGCCCAAGAATTCCGCCTTGCTGGCGCCATTGGCTGCGCTGCACATTGGCGATAAAGGTTTCCAGACCCAGGTTGTTAAAGCCGAGCCGGTTGATCAGCGCTTGAGCGCGCGGCAGACGAAAGAGGCGCGGCTTCGGATTGCCCGGCTGCGCTCGCGGCGTCACCGTTCCCACCTCGACAAAACCGAACCCCAGATTACCCAGGGCGTCGATATGCGCGCCGTTCTTGTCCAGCCCAGCCGCCAGGCCCACGGGATTGCGTAAGGTCAGGCCCATGAGCGTCGTGGGCGCCTCCGGCTGCTCGTGCATTAGCTTGCGGGTGACACCGCAGTCGTATGCGCGCTGCAAGGTGGACAGGGTGACTTCGTGCGCGGTTTCGGCGTCCATGGAGAACAGCGCCGCACGCGCCAGGGGGTAGGCTTGGAAGAGGATCGACATGGGGCGCAATTGTACCGATTTGTCAGGCGGAACACGCAACGGTCTCAGAGGCCGTACGCCTCACGCCACTCGCCCTCGACATACATCTGGAACGGCCGGAAATTCGCTTTATAGGCCATCTTGCGACTGTCGCGAATCCAATAGCCCAGATAAAGCCAGGGCAGGCCGAGCGCACGGCATTGTTCTAACTGCCACATCACGTTATAGGTGCCAAAGCTGCCGCGCGTGTCCGGGTCATAAAAGGTATAGACGGAGGATAAGCCCTCGTCGAGCACATCGATGATGGACACCATGCGCAGCACATCCGCCTCATCGCGAAACTCGACCAACCGGGTGTTGACCCGCGTGGTCAGCAGAAACTGCGCATACTGCGTACGGCTGTCTTCGTCCATGCCGCCACCGGGGTGACGGCCATGCTGATAGCGGCTGTAAAGATCGTAGTGTTCTGGCGCCCAGGCCAGCTCTGCTACGAACGCGCGCAAGGATTGATGATCCCGCCGGGCGCGGCGCTGGCTGCGATTCGGGGTGAAGCGCTCCACATCGACACGGATGGGCACACAGGCCCGGCAGTTGTCGCAATGGGGGCGATAGGTGAACTGACCACTGCGGCGAAATCCCTGTTCGACCAGTTGCGAATAGGTGCCCGCGTTGATCAGATGACCGGGCGCCGCGACCTGCGAGCGCGCCTGCCGCTCGGGTAAATAGCTGCAGGGATACGGCGCAGTCGAATAGAACTGCAGCGCGGCGAAAGGAAGTTCTTTTAACTGGCTCATTGCGGTCGCCCCGGTAACGGCTCGTGCGTGGTCAGGCCAACCATGTTAACGCGTGCGCGGGCGTTGACAATACTGAAGTCGCGCGCCGAGCGAGGGAGGATTTGGCTTTCGCCTTAACCCGCCGCGGCCGAGGCGGACACCGAGCGGGCATGCAGCACGCCGTGGCTATCCAACCACCCCGGATACCACTGTGGACCCTCTAAACGTGTCGCCGCGCGAACATGGGCGATGAAATCCGCTCGTGCTACCGGCCGGGCGCCCAGACTGGCCAAGTGGCGCGTCTGCTGTTGGCAATCGATCCAGCTGACGCCCTGACAGCGCAGAAAATTCACCAAATAGGCCAGGGCGATTTTGGAGGCGTCGGCCACCCGGGTAAACATGGATTCACCAAAAAACATGCCGCCCAGGCTGATCCCATACAGACCGCCAGCCAAGGACCCATCGATCCAAGTCTCCACACTATGCGCGCCGCCCGCGTGATGCCAGTCCAGGTAGGCTTGCTGCATTTCATCGGTGATCCACGTGCCGGACTGCCCATCGCGCGGTGCAGCGCAGTGTTGCATCACGGTTGCAAAAGCGGTGTCTACACGGACCTCCACCCGGGCCTTGGGGCCAGATTCCTCCCGGGCGATTTGACGCAACCGTTTACGCAGCGAGTGCGAGGGCGCGAAATCGTCGCAACGCAACACCATGCGCGGGTCAGGGCTCCACCACAGTATCGGCTCGCCGTCGCTGTACCAGGGAAAGATACCGTTGGCGTACGCGTCCTGTAGCCGGCCCAGCGACAGGTCCGCGCCCACGGCCAGCAAGCCCGCAGGCTCATTTAACGCGAGTTCAGCCGGCGGAAATGGGGTCTCGGTATCAAGCCAGTACAGTTTCACGGTGCTAGGCTAGAGGCATACGGCCCCGGCTGGGGCGCGAGTGGCGGGGTACTGTGAGTTTCTGACGTGGGCATATCTCGGATCAGCGATGCCAATCCAAGGTGTAGTGATGGCAGCCGAGATTGCCGCTGCGACGGTCATCGAAATATTGCTTCAGCGTCGTGCTCACCGTCCGAAACGAAATCTCGTCCCATGGGATATCGGACTCGTCGTAGTAACGCGCCTCCAGACTTTCCGGCCCCGGATCGAGTTCGGGCCCCAGCGCCTGCGCTAGATAGAAAATATGAACCTGATCGATCTGTGGCACATCAATCACGGTAAAGAGGGCGCCGAGCTCAATTTGCGCGCCAGCCTCTTCCAGCGTTTCCCGGGCGGCGCCCTGAGCAGTGCTCTCGTTGAGCTCCATGAATCCCGCCGGCAGCGTCCATGTGTTGTAGCGTGGCTCGATGGCGCGCCGGCATAGCAAGATTCGCCCTTCCCAGACGGGCACGGTTCCCACCACCATCCGGGGGTTTTGATAGTGGATCGCCCCACAGTGGTCGCAGACGTCGCGTTCGCGATTATCGCCATCGGGCACACGGCGGCTGAGGGACGAGCCGCATTGGCCACAGAACAGCGTGCGGCGCGGCGCAGGGAAATAGGTCGGGGGCGGTCGGTCAGTCATGCCGGTGATTCTAACGGTTGCCAGGCGGTCAGGGAAACGCGCCAGACCCTATGCGCGGTAGTGGCGCGAGAGTGGCTGGCTCGCGGGTGCTTCAGGTTGGTCGCGGGTTTGCGACAAATCCCAGCACGTCGGGGAGCGTCGCTCGCGCGACTTCGCCGTGCCAGAGCGCCGGCTCGCGGTAATGGGCATAGTGCAGCTGTGCATTCGCCAGCTGCGTTGAGTCATCCGCTAATACGTCGAACAAGGCGCTGCCGTCGACTGCGATCTTGATGTCCGATAGCACGCGTTCGACATCGTGACTGTCCACGAGGCCGCCGCCAAGGTCCGTCTGGGCATACACGCGGCCGTCCTCGTCCAGCCACCACCCATCGATACGCGATACGGCTTTGCCTGTATGGGTGATCAAATTCGCGTCGGTGTCGGCCACACGCAAAATGTAGGGAGCGGCGTCCAAACGTACATACACGCGCTGTGGCCCGTTTTGGAAGAACCAACGCCCCTGTTCGTCGCAGGCGTAATTGCGGTTGATGAAGCCCAGGATCTGTGGACTCGTGATGCTTTCGCCGGGGCCGCCGTCGCATGCATCCCCCTGTTCGTGGATTTGCCAGCGGCCGCGCTCATCGAGTGACAGCCAGCCATAGACGGCCGGTACGTTCGGCCAGCGGGCGAGGGCTTGCTTGACGATAGGATCCATAAACATGAAGGCGGGGTGTTCCTAGAGATTGCATTTAACCAGATCGTCAGGGATGTGGACGCAGATCCAGCGAGAACGCTGACGCTTTAGGTGGCGCGCATGCGGCATGGCTTCAGGCAACGTTTCACCGCGAATGTGGATTTCGTCGCGCACGGACAACACGTTCAGAGGTCCGCGGGGTGTCTTCGGCCGAATCGGAACAGTCCTAGCCAATCTCCCGACGGGACTGACATAGAATGAAACAATTAATACGAAGGTGTGTTTGTTCTAAGGGGGCGCTATGTTGATCGAAGCTGAGGCCCGGGCTCAGGCGCAGACGCAGACGTCTCTGGCCGCGCTGCCCGCTTCATGGTGGGAAGCCCATGGCGACTGGGTTGAAGATGTGAACCAACGCCGCGGAGGCTATAGCGGTATTCAGAAACTCCCCGATCCGGCGGGAGATCGGGCGTATTTCGTTAAACGGCAAGTCAATCACGTCTATCGCGATCTGCGGTTTCCCTCGGGCCGGCCGACTTTGCTGCGGGAGTGGCTGAATATCCATCGTTGCGCAAAGCTGGGCGTTCCGACCGCCGAGCCGGTGTTTTTCGATATGCGCAAGGGCGCGGCCGGCTGGGAAGCGGTTCTGGTCACTCGCGAGCTGCCGGGCTATATCAGCCTGGACGAAGGGATACGCAAAGGTCGATGGACCCAAGCACAACGTCTTGATATCTGGTCGGCGCTGGTGCGGGCGCTCGCGCCCTTACACCGGGCAGGACGTAAACATGGGCATCTCTACCCAAAGGAAATCTTTGTCCGGTATGAGTCAGTGGCTGAAATCGCCTTGCTGGACTGGGAAATTGCCCGGTATGTTGGCCGCAGTCGCTGGGCCGCGCAGTCGGATCTGGGTCGCTTGTGGCGCTCGTTGATCGAGCTGGGGATAGGGGAGGCTGAACGGCGGGTCTTTATGGACCGTTATCAGGCTGCCAGTGGGTTGGGTCAGCTAAAGCTGCGCGGGGTGCCGGACTGAGGGGCTCAGCCCAAGGCACGCTGCTTGCGGCACCCCATCTGTTCCCAAACTCCGTCGTTTTGAACGTACACCCCACCAAAAGAAAAAGGCCCTCATCACTGAGAGCCTTATATCTACTGGAGGCGCAAGCCGGAATCGAACCGACGTACACGGATTTGCAATCCGCTGCATAACCACTCTGCCATTGCGCCAGAGGCCTAATTAGCCAAGCCCGCTATTCTACACGAAATTATCGAGTTGTCTCATCTGTCTCAGGCCCGAGCGTGGAGGGCGTCAGATCCAGATCCACATCTTGTATGCGGTATTGCACAGCCACCAATTGAGCAATCGCGTCGGGCGCGAGACTCGAGATGTCGTGTCGAGCAAGGAATTCGGGATTCCAACGTTGCAGTATCGCGACCCACCATCGGCTCAGACCTTTGCCGGTCAGTCTGGCGGCCCGGGCACGCACGTAGAAGTGGGCGAGCGCGAAGGCCACGAAAAGACCTGCGGTCAGTGTGCTCAATCCGTGCAATAGCGATCGCGCATCAAAGGGTAGGGCGGCCAGTATCCTGGTCAAGCCGCCTTCGGCCGCGGTCAATGTCGCGACGCCGCAGCTTAGCACCGCGACGATAAAGAGTAGCCCCATCATCAAAGGCAATCGACGCTCGCCGCGATAGCGGCGCAGCGATTGCGTATATGCATGGTCGTCTATCGTGCTGTCCAGCGCCTCGATCTGCTGAAACAGCGATTGTGATTTCTCGATGCCAATTTTCTGGCCGTTAATCAACGCATGCATGCCGAGCAGCTGCTGCCTGGAGAAAGGAACAAACTGAGGCGATGCGTCCAAGCGATAAGAAAATTTCACGGCGGGCGGCTCGTGGTAAATAGGCTGCGAACGGCAAAAACAAAAAAGGCCGAACATGACTGTCGGCCTTTTGGGGTGATGACTTGCTCAAAAAGCCATCAGGAATTCTGGAGCGGGAGACGAGTCTCGAACTCGCGACCTCAACCTTGGCAAGGTTGCGCTCTACCAACTGAGCTACTCCCGCGTCGCTGCTGTTGATGTGTCATCAGCAGAGAAACGAGATTCTATATGGGTTTTTTTGGATCTGCAAGTCGATGTGTGTTCGAGACAACAAATTTGTGTGTCAGGCCTCATGCCACGCTACCGACTTCGCGCCGAATGAGCTCGGCGATCGTGCGCTGACGGGCCGATGGCATGCGGTCGAGGATGCAAGATACGCTCACGGCCACCCTTGGATAGCCAGAACGATCCAGTAGGGCAACGCCCACTCCCAATACGCCCGAGACGGCAGCGTTGCCGACCGCCGACCATCCGCGATCACGCGTGGCCTGCACCAAGAGACGCATGTGGGAAGCCGTCATGTGGCCATAGGATCGCAGCGATGCGGCATTCTGCTCGATCAGTGCGTTGGCTTCATCCGGGGGTAATGCCGCCAGTAGTGCCAGGCCAGCGGCGCCCACTCCCAGGGGCTGACGGTGGCCCACGGTGACGGCCAGCACCTGCACGGGGTAACTGCCGATTTCGCGATGCAGGCATAGGGAATCGGAGCCGATCCGGCAGATCAAAAACGAAGAATCCCCGGTCTGATCGCTAATGCGCCGCATCGCAGGCGCCAGCCGAGCTACCGACAAACCTTGGTCGCCCACGACTTGCGATTCGTTGGCCGCGGCCCGGTACAGGCCCGATTCCTGGTCGCGTACCGCATAACCCTCTTCGACCAGAACCGTGATGTAGCGATAGACACTGGTGCGCTGCATGTTCAGAGCGCGCGCGATTCCAGGCACGTCCAAGCCCTCTGGCGAGCGCCGTAGCGCCGCCAGGATATGCAACCCGCGCCGCAGCGTGCTCGCGCCGTGGCTACCCGATTCCCTGGTTTTGTTCACTATTCAAACACCTTTACTTTGCGTTCAACTACCTGAAGTAGATGATATTCCACGCAGCATCGACATAAGTTGTCCAAATAATAAACACCCCATTGGAGACTGACATGCATTCTGTTATGAGGAAATTTGCGCGGGTGATGGTGATGACGGTTGCGGGCATGACGGTAGGATCGGTGGCACAGGCGCAGGAGAAGTACCCCACGCGCCCGATCACGTTAGTCGTCGGCTATGCCGCAGGCGGTGCGACCGACATCGTTGCTCGCTTGGTGGCAAAGTCACTGTCCGATACGCTGAGCCAACCCGTCGTGGTGGAGAACCGCCCCGGCGCCAACAGCAACATTGGCGCGGAAGCGGTGGCGCGGGCCAAGCCGGATGGCTACACGCTATACGTAGGGTCGATTGCGAACACCATCAATCGGACCCTGTACGAGAAGCTCAATTACGACATCAAGAAAGACTTCACCCCGGTGGCGTTGTTAGCCACCATTCCGAATGTGCTTGTCGTGCACCCCAAGCTGCCGATCAATTCGGTCAAAGAGTACATCGCCTACGCCAAGCAGCATCCGGGCAAGCTGACTTGTGCATCTTCGGGCAGCGGATCCTCTATCCATCTTTCTTGCGAAATCTTCAAGCTCGAAACGGGCACGGATATTTTGCATGTGCCGTATCGCGGCAGTGGCCCGGCGGTCGCCGATCTGTTGGGCGGGCAGGTCGACTCGATGTTTGACAACCTGCCGTCGTCCTTGCCGCAAGTTCAGGCCGGCAAGCTGCGCGTGTTGGGCGTCACCTCGCTTGAGCGCGTGCCATTCGTGCCGGATGTGCCGACACTCGCCGAATCCGGGCTGCCGGGCTTTTCTGTGCAGTCCTGGTTCGCCGTGATGGCGCCAGCCGGCACGCCTGCGAACATCGTCGAGACCCTGAATGCGGCCATCAACAAGGGTCTGCAGGGCGAAGCGTTGCGCGAAGCCTATGAAAAAGGCGGATTCGTGTCTCCCGCCCAGCCCAATACGCCCGCGACGCTGCAGAAGTTCGTCGATGAGGAAATCGACAAATGGGGCAAGGTCGTGACGTCGGCCGGTCTCAAAGTGCAATGACGAATCAGGAGTAGTTTGTGTACCCAATTGACTTCTTTTTGCGGGCCGCTGCCCGACATAGTGACCGCATCGCCTTGGATACGCCGCGAGAGACGTGGACGTATCGGCGGCTGCGCGACGAGGCGTTGGCGCTGGCCGCCGCGCTGCAGGACATCGATCCTACGCCGCAGACGCGGGTTGCGATCTGTGCCGGAAATAGCGCGCAGCACGTCATCGCCTTGCTCGCGGTAATCGCTGCCGGAAAGGTCTGGGTACCCCTGAACTATCGCAGTACCAAAGCAGAGATCGCCCGCATACTCGATGCGACCGAGCCGTCGATCGTGCTGACCGATAACACGGGCGCCGGCTTGGTCGGGGATGGTCCGTGGACCCGGCTGGATCTTGCGGGAACGGGTTCGGAACACACGCTCCCGGCTCTGCTGCAGAGGTATGCGGGGCGAACACCGATCCGATGTGAACCTGGCCGCGATGCCACGCAGGCGATTAAATTCACCGGCGGTACAACAGGCTTGCCCAAGGGTGTCATGCAACCCTATCGCGCCTGGACGGCAGGCATCGTCAACCAGATTCATGCGTGGAAACTGACGCATGAGGATCGCTACGTCGTCGCCGCACCCGTCACGCACGGTACGTCCACCTATCTGATGCCAGTGTTGGCGCAGGGCGGTACGCACTTGTTCTTGGAAGAGTCCAATCCGGCCACCGTCACCGCGGCGTTCCGAGAACGTGGCGGCACGCTGGCGTTCATGCCGCCCACGCTGATCTACATGCTCATGGCGCAGCCCGGTGTGTCTCGCGCGGATTTTCCCCGCTTGCGCAATCTGATCTACGGAGGTGCTCCCATGCCGGTTGAAAAGTTCGAACAGGTGCGCGAGTTCTTTGGTCCCGTGGTGGGCTCTACCTATGGCCAAACCGAGGCGCCTCAGATCGTGACGGCCATCACCCCACAGGACTTCGAGGATCCGCGCAATATGGGATCGGTTGGCTGCGCCACCTGGTTTTCTGAGTTTGCCATCATGGATAAGGACGGCAAGCTGCAGCCCGCGGGCCAGCCTGGCGAGGTGGTAGTGCGTGGGGATCTGGTGATGACCGGATACTGGAGGCTGCCGCAAAAGACTGCGGAAACCATCGTGGATGGTTGGCTGCATACCGGCGATGTCGGAGTGGTGGATGAGCGCGGTTACCTGTACATCAAAGACCGCCTGCGCGACGTGATCATCACGGGTGGCTTCAATGTCTATCCCATTGATGTCGAAAACGCATTGGCTCAACACCCGGCGGTGTATGAGTGCTCGGTGTTTGGCATTCCCGATGATAAGTGGGGAGAGGCGGTGCAGGCGGCCGTACAGTTTCATCCTGGCGCCACCGCCGATGAGCAGACGTTGATGGCGTTCGTGCGCGAGCGATTGGGGCCTGTGCATACCCCTAAACGCATCCACGTCTTTGACAGCCTGCCGCGATCGTCGGTGGGCAAAGTCCTCAAGAACAACGTCCGAGATTCCATTATGAAGGAGACAGCATGAACCGCCCTGTTACCCGCCTGTGCGCACATCACCTCGAAGGCATGTCCTATCGCGATGCCGATCTGGTCGAAGACCTGATGGGCAAGAAGACCTTCACCGAGGTCCTGTTCTCGCAGATCATGGGCCGCGAAGCCCGTCCGGTCGATCTGCGCATCGTTGACGTTGTGCTCGTCACGTTGATGGAGCATGGGCTGACGCCGAGCGCGATCGCGACACGCGTGATCTATATGAGCGCGCCGGAAAACCTGCAAGGCGCGGTGGCGGCGGGCTTGATGGCGGTGGGCAGCAGTTTTGTCGGCACGATGGAAAACTGCTCGCTGCTGTTAGAGCGCATCGTTTACGCCAAAGATCCCGAGGCCGAAGCGCGCGACATCGTGCAGGGCTATCGCAGCAGCAAGAAACCGCTGCCGGGTTTTGGTCACCATCTGCATAAGCCCGACGATCCGCGTGCGCTTAAATTGTTGGAACTGGCGCGCGCGGAACCGGACCTGAAAGGCGAGTGGGTCAATGCATTGACGCTGCTTGCCCGCATGGTCGACGAGATCTATGGACGTCACATTACGATCAACGCGACGGGTGCTGTGGCGGCCTTGCTGGGCGAGTTGGGCGTACCGACCAAGTTGATGCGCGGCTTCGCCGTGATTTCCCGGGCGGCGGGCTTGGTGGCGCATGTGGCAGAAGAGCAGGAAAGCCCTTCCGGTCGCTTCATCTGGGACACCATCGATCGTGAGATTCCTTACGTGGGCGCGGGCAAGTCTGCGCATCATCAGGAGGATTAAGCATGCAGACATCATCGTCGCAAGGGCCTGCAACGCGCGTGGTGCTGGTCACGGGAGGCAGTGCGGGCATAGGCCGCGCCGTCATCGAGCGCGTGTTGGAAGATGGCTATGAGGTGGTCAACTTCGACCTCAAGGCGCCAGCAGCGCCATTGCCAGGAGAAACGCATGTCGAGGTCGATCTGGGCAATCCCGATGCGACGAGGCAGGCCGCAGAACGCCTGGCCGCCGAACGCGATGTGTTGCGTCTGGTGAATAACGCTGGCACCGTGCGCCCGGCGCTATTGGAAGACGCAACCACCGATGACCTCGCGTTCGTGATGGCGTTGAACATCCAGACGCCCATGCTGCTGGCCCAGGCGTTGTTGCCCGGCATGCGTCGGCATCAGTTCGGCCGCATCGTCAATATTTCGAGTCGTGCCGCTTTGGGCAAGACAGAGCGCACCGTTTACGCCGCTAGCAAGGCTGGCCTCTTGGGTATGACACGGACCTGGGCTTTGGAAATGGGCGCGGACGGCATCACGGTCAACGCAATCGGCCCCGGCCCGATCGCGACCGAACTCTTCGAACGCGTCAATCCCCCGGGCGCGCCGCAGACGGAAAAGATCCGTTCCAGCATCCCGGTGCGACGCATGGGTACCCCCGCTGACGTGGCGCATGGCGTGGTGTCCTTTTTGGATGACCGGGCGGGCTTCATCACTGGCCAAGTGTTGTACGTCTGCGGCGGCATGACGGTGGGCTTGGGGAATGCAGCATGAAAGAGGAACTGGCCTATTTAGAGGGCGTTTTGCCCGTCGCCAGTGAACGCTTGAATGGTCGGGTCGCGCTGGTCTCGGGCGGTGGTTCGAGCGGGCCCGGTTGGAGCATCGGCAAGGCTTGCTGTGCCACCTTGGCAAGGCACGGCGCCACGGTATGCGTGCTCGATGCCAACCGTGATGCCGCCGAGGATGCACTGACATTTGTGCATGCGCTGGGCGCGCGGGGTATCGCACTGCAGGCCGACGTCGCCGATCCCGACGCGATGGAACGGGCTGTTCAGACAGTGATGTCGGAATATGGCCGCATCGATATTCTGCAAGCCAACGCAGGCATCGGCAAAGTCGGTGGACCCGAAGACACGCCACTGCCCGATTGGGAACGCATCCAGAAGGTCAATGTGGACAGCTTGCTCATCGTGAGCCGGCTGGTGCTGCCCCTCATGCGCGAGCAAGGCGGCGGCAATATCGTGACGGTGTCATCGGTGGCGGGCTTGCGTTACCTGGGCTATCCGCACCTCGCTTATAACGTGACCAAGGCCGCGCTGATTCAGTTCACCCGCATGATCGCGCAGCAATATGCAGGCACCGGCATACGCGCCAACACCGTAGTACCGGGCCTCATCGATACGCCGCGCGTGCGGCATACGGTCGGCCGCATGTTTAGCGCCGATGACTTTGAGGTGGCACGTGCCGCCCGAGACAGGCAAGTGCCGATGGGCCGCATGGGCACGCCCTGGGAGGTGGCTAATGCGGTGGCGTTTCTGGTGTCTGACGAAGCGAGCTACATCACCGGCACCGAGTTAGTGGTCGATGGCGGCTTGATCGGCAAGTACGCATGATGAGTCAGGATTTTTGAAGTCTGCTTCGAGGCAGTCTTTGGCCGGTTCGCAGGAACGCGGATCTTTAGCAGTGCTGTTTACTAAGGGGAAAATAAAGTGTGGAATCAACGCAGCATTAAATCCTTGATTGGCATGGCCGCGATTGCGGTGGGTTTGACGGGCGCAGCTTCAGCATCCGCCCAGGGGGCCTATCCGCAACGACCCGTCACCATCGTCGTGGCCTTTGCACCGGGCGGCGCGACGGATGTGCTGGCACGCAAGTTGGCTCAAAAACTTGGCGATCATTACAAGCAGTCGTTCGTGGTCGAGAACAAACCTGGTGCCGGCGGGAACATCGGCACGGCGTACGCGGGGCGCGCGGCGCCTGACGGCTATACCTTGTACCTCGGCACGGTGGCCTCGCATGGTGTGGCGCCCAATCTGTATAAGAACGTCGGCTACGACCCCATCAAAGACTTCTCGCCTATTGGCCTGATCGCAGCGAGCCCGCAAATCGTGGTGGTTAACAAGGAGTCGCCGATCAAGTCGATAGATGACCTCGTCAAGCACGGCAAGAGCGATAGCTCCACGTATGCCTCTTCGGGCGCGGGCACGACGATTCACCTGGCAGGCGAGATGTTTAACCTCAAGGCAGGCACCAAGATGGAGCATGTGCCGTTCTCGGGTAGCGGTCCCGCGGTCAATGCATTGCTCGGAGGGCACGTGGACGTGATGTTCGACGATATGCCGTCCTCCGCGCCGCATGTCAAAGCCGGCAACCTGCGTGCATTGGCCGTCACGGGCAAGACCCGTTCAGATCTGTTTCCTGATGTCCCCACGTTGTCCGAGGCTGGCAAAGACCTGGGCCTGGAAGGCTTTGACGTATCCGCCTGGTTCTTCCTCGGCGCGCCCGCCGGCATTCCAGACGCGGTTGCCGATTCCCTTAACCAGACGCTCAATGTCATCCTCGCCGAGGACGATATGAAGCGCTATGTTGGCGAACGGGGTGCCCAGACTCTGCCCGGCTCGCGCGAAGACGCATCGCGCTTTATTGCGTCCGAACTGAGTAAGTGGAACGACATCATCACGGCCGGCAATATTCCCAAACTTTAAGACCGAGGCATGTTGCATGCATACGAATATCGAGTACACAGGAGTGCGCCGTGGACACCCTGCGCGATGACCATCGAGATGTGATCAACGCTTGGCGCGACACGGCCGCCCGATTGACGCGTGAAGTGGACGGCGTGTCGGGGCTTACCGCGCTGCCTCACGCGCAAGCCTTGCACGCCACGGCCCAAACTTGCACGCCTGCGCAAACTCGCCTCTCCGCGCCGCCGAGCGGTTGGCAGGATTGGTGGGAAAAACGTCACGCGCTGGCTGCGCGCCAAGTCAGCGCTCAAGAGATCGCCCATGAAGCGTCCGAACGCCTCGCCGAAGTACACGGCGCGACGAACGCGTGCATGGAGATTCTCGAGCCGTTGGCGATAGCCCAGGCGAGAGCCGTTGATGAGGGCATCGCGCGTGGTGATGCAATGCCCTTGCTTGCCGGTATGCCGCTCGCCCATAAGGATCTGCTGCACCGCACGGGTTACGACGTGGGTTATGGCAGGCGGGACGCAATTGCATCCACCAGCACCGCGACGGTGCTGCGCCGTTTCGACCAAGCCGGCGCGCTGCATCTGGCGCGCCTGCATATGACCGAACTGGCGTTCGATCCGTCGGGCGCGAATGAGAGCGTCGGCAGTTGCCGCAATCCGTGGGCGCTGGACCGCATCACCGGTGGCTCGTCGAGCGGCTCGGCCGCTGTCGTGGCCGCTGGCGCTGTCGATGGTGCACTGGGTAGCGATACCGGCGGCTCTATCCGGATCCCGGCGGCGTTGTGCGGCGTGACAGGCATCAAACCCACTTACGGCCTGGTCAGTCGCGCGGGCGCGATGAGCCTGAGCGCCTCGCACGATCATCTGGGGCCATTGGCACGCAGTGCGCGCGACTGCGCGTTGATGCTTCAGGCCATTGCGGGTCATGATCTGGCCGACGCCGGCAGCCTCGCGGCACCGGGCGCGCGGGACTATCTGGAGAGCCTGGATGCCACCATTGCCGGACTGCGCATCGGCGTGCCGCGCGGCTACTTTACCCGCGATCTCGATCCCCAGGTTCAGTCCGTGCTCGATCAAAGCGTCGCCAGTTTTCAGACCTTGGGCGCGGAAATCCACGAGGTACCCGATTTTCCTTACGACGCCATCAACGAGCTGGCCATCCTGATGATCCGCGCCGAGGCCACAACGCTCTATGACGAGCTGATTCGTCCCGGCTCGGGGAGTCTGGGGAAATTCACGGCCTCGCGCCTCGGTGAGGGTGTGTCCATTCCCGCCACGTTGCACCTGCAGGCCGCTTCGCTGCGCGGTCCCATGCTGTTGAAGTTCGTGCGCACGGTGATGGCAGAGGTGGATGTGTTGATGGCGCCCGTGTTTCCCACCATGACGCCGCGCATCGATGCGTTCGACGCGATCGATGCACGCTCCAGTGCCTTGCGTGGCGCGCTCACGCGCCTGACGCGGCCCCTGAACTATCTGGGCCTTCCCGCGCTTTCCTTGCCGGGTGGCATGGGCAAACCGGATGACTCGGAGGTGGAACTGCCCGTTGGCTTTCAGCTCATTGGGCGGCCTTATAGCGAATCCTTGCTGTTGCGGGCGGGGCATGCATTTCAAAAGGCCACGTCCTGGCATCTGCACCGGCCGCCTCCACTGAGGTGATCGACCATCGCAGGCACTGACGCATGAGCGCGCATGATCGGGCGATATCGCCCGGTCACTCCCCATCATTGCGGGGTACACTGCGCGCCATCACGATTCTTATAGCAACAGCACGGAGATATCGCATCATGCGCAAATTCCTATGGGCCGCCTGCCTGGCCGTCCTGCCGTTTGCGGCGGCAGCGCAGGTCACTACCGATTGGCCGACCAAGCCCCTGACTTTGATTGTGCCGTTTGGCCCCGGATCCAGCCCCGATACGATGGCGCGTGCGATTGCCGAAGAAGCCAGTACCAAGCTGGGGCAGCCCATCGTGGTGCAGAACAAGCCCGGCGCCAGCGGCAATCTGGGTACCGCTCAGATCGCCAAGGCCAAGCCCGACGGCTATACCTTCGGTGTGTCGATCACTGGGCCCTTGGTCAACAACACCGTGTTGTACAGCGACCTGCCTTACGACCCCAAGAAAGACATCGACCCGCTGACCTTGGGTGTGCATCAGCACAACATTCTGGTGGTGCCCGCGAATTCGCCCATCAAGTCGTTTGACGATTTGCTCAAGGCGATGAAGTCGCAGGACAAACCCTATAACTTCCCCTCGACTGGGGCGGGTACGGTGTCGCATCTGGCAGTGGAACTGCTGTTAGAGCGCACCGGCGGCAAAGCGGTGCATGTGCCTTATGCCTCGTCGCCGGCAGCCGTGACCTCGTTGATCGCGGGGGATACGGACTTTGCCGCATTGCCGCCGATTGCCGTGATGCCGATGATCAAGGATGGCCGCCTGCGCGCGTTGGCTGCCGTGTCGAAAGATCGCCTGAGTTTCCTGCCCGACACGCCGACCATCGAAGAACTGGGCGTGCCTGGGATCGAAGGTTCTGGCTGGATTGGATTTGTTGCGCCGGCCGGGATTCCCGCCGACGTGCAGCAAAAGCTTTCGTCTGCATTAGCCGGGGCCATCAATGCACCGGCGGTCAAAGAGCGACTGGCCACTTTATTCATGGAGCCCGCCGCGAACAGCCCTCAGGAGTTCCGCCAATACATGGATGAGGAACTCAACCGTTGGGAGCCCTTGATCAAGCGTCTGAATCTGACGGTGAACTAAACCCTGAATCAGCCAGATAGCAAAAGCCCGGTGATGGATTTCACCGGGCTTTTTTTCGCGTTATCGCAGAACGCTCGGTCCGCGATTTAGCTGATCGCGCGCATGAAGGTTTCCATCTTAGTTGCGGTTTCGGTGATTTCGCTCTGCGGATCCGAACCGGCAACGGTGCCCGCGCCAGCATACAAACGCAGCGAACGATCCCCCGTCTGCAACGCGCAGCGTAGGGTCAACGCCCATTCGCCATCGCCATTGGCACGCTGCCAGCCCACCAGGCCCGCGAAATAACCGCGCTCGAAAGGCTCCAGTTCGCGGATGTGTTGGAATGCGCGATCAGTGGGGTGCCCGCAAATGGCCGGTGTCGGATGCAGCGCGCACGACAGATCCAGCGCGGTGACTTCCGGGTCGCGCAGCGTGCCGGTAATGTAAGTCGACAGATGCCACAGTGCATCCGTACCGATCACAGACGGGCCGTCCGGCACATCGAGTTCATCGCAGTAGCTGCGCAGAATCCTGACGATGTCGCTGACCACATAGCTGTGTTCACGCAGATCCTTTTCCGAAATAGCCAGACCCTCTTTACGGGCACGATCGATTTCCGGATCCGGATGGCGGCCAATGGAGCCCGCCAGCGGGTTCACAAAAATGCGTGCGCCTTCGCGTCGCACCAGCAGTTCCGGGCTGGCGCCGACCATGGTGCCCGCAGGGGTGGCGGTGTCCGGAGTGTCGGCTTGGCCCGCGATACCCCATGCCGGGATGGCGAAGGTATAGCCGTGCGCATTGCGCGCGAGCAAGTCGGGCAGCAGCTTTTCGTAATCAACCGGTCGATCCAGCGTCACATCCATAGCGCGCGAAAGCACGATTTTTTTCACATCGCCTTGCGCGAACAGTTCCAGCGCGCGTCGCACCATATCGCCATAGACTTCAGGCGCGGGCACCGGCTGACGCTCGATGGCTTTGGGCCGCGAGGTGTCGCTCGCGGTGGACGCTGCCTGTTGGGGCGCTGCGCGTGGCGGCACCGGCGCTTGCTGATACTGCGCGGGGATGGTCAGGCTGGCGGGATTGCGCGCGTCAAAAGGCACTAGACCGAACAGAATCGCGTCTTGATTGCCTTGCTTGTCGGCTTGGTCAAACAGGGCCTTGATGGTGTCGCTGGTCGCCGGCGCGTAGGTGCTTAACGTGTCGACGCCGTGGCGTGCCCGAAACTGCTGAGTGGGAGAGGCGAAAAAAATGTCGCCGATCTTAAAACCGTCCAGCAGCCACGCCGACGAGGATTGCTTGCTCATTGCGGTGTCTCATTTCCAAAAAACTTGTTGCCGACGTGGCGGGTTGTGCACCATCGGCCTCGCGCGGCCAGGGATGGCCGGCACGCGAGAAACGTAGGGCGTGACGGTATCAGAAAATAGCGTCGGAGTGCGCGTGTTTTTCCGCCGGGCATACAAGGCTCGGGCTTCGCTTGCCCTCCCATGTCTTATATAAGAGTGACACAATGGCGGTCCGATGATGCCTGGACGGTTAAAGGGGTCGGCCGGTCAGAACCGCAAAAGCGCGTTCACCTGGGACCCGAGGCGCCTATCCGGCAGAGAGAACTTCTACCTTATATGCCCGCCACTATCGACCGACTTAGTCTTTTCCGGCAGCCCTCGGGTTTCTTGTCCTTTCTGCTCGCGCGCGTGCTTGCGATGGCCGCCACGCAGATTCAGGCGGTGGTCGTGGCGTGGCAAGTCTACGATTTAACCCGCGAGCCCTTGGCGCTGGCCTATGTCGGATTGGCGCAGTTTCTGCCCATGCTGTTCCTGTTGCTACCGGCCGGAGATCTGATCGATCGTCTGCCCCGCAAATACATTCTGGCTACCAGTTGGGCGGTGGGTGCGATGTGCAGCGGTTTGCTGTGGTGGCTGTCTGATCACGGGCTCGCGGGGGTGGGGAATATCTATACGGTGTTGGTGCTGTTCGGCGCCTCGCGCGCGTTTTCCGGGCCTGCGATGCAAAGCTTGTTACCCCAGTTGGTCACTCGCGAGCAACTGCCGCAGGCTATCGCCACCAATAGCATGGTGATGCGTTCTGCTTCGATCGGCGCACCGTTGTTGGGTGGACTGCTTTATGGAATAGGCGGCGGTCATACGACTTACCCGGTGTGTTTGCTGGCTTTTGCCGCGGGGGCGTTATTGCTGATTCCCGTGCGTGTGTTGGCCTCGGCCAAATCGGCTGGGCAGACGGCGAGTGCCAGCGGCACGTCGATCTGGCAGCGGTTCGGTATCGGTATCCGGTTTATCTTCGCGCGTCCGGTAGTGCTGGGGACCATCTCGCTGGATCTGTTTGCTGTGTTGCTGGGCGGTGTGGTCGCATTGCTGCCGATTTATGCGCAGGAAGTGTTGGAAGTCGGCCCTCAAGGCCTGGGGCTGTTGCGCAGTTCCATCGCGCTGGGCGAGGTGGGGGCCGGGATCTTTCTCAGTATGCGTCCCTTTGATGGCCGGGTCGGCAAACGTATGTTGATCGCCGTCGCCGTGTTTGGACTGGCGAATCTTTTGTTCGCGTTCTCGCACTGGCTGTGGCTTTCCTGTCTGGCGCTAGCGGTGGCGGGGGCGGCGGATATGGTCAGTGTCTACGTGCGCGGCGCGTTGATCCAGTTTGCCACGCCGGATGAGATGCGCGGCCGCGTCAATGCGGTCAACATGTTGTTCATCGGCTCGTCGAACGAACTGGGTGAGTTTCGTGCCGGGGTGAGCGCCGCATGGCTAGGCGTTGTGCCCGCGGCCGTGGCGGGCGGGCTCTGTACGATGCTCGTTGTCACCGCCTGGAGCCGGCTGTTCCCGTCATTGCGATCGATTGATCGGTTCGAGGACGCACAGCGTCATCGATGACGCGCACGGGGTGGGAAACGACGGGCGGGTCTTCCCTGCAGGGGCTTAGGACCGCCGGTGCAACCATTTCATGTACGCGGAGCGTGTCAGTTCCGACACCGAATCGAGCGTTTTCTGATGCGTGAGGCGATGTCGCGCCGCCAGTCGCGCGTCGGCCACGGTGCGCGACTTGCAGAACCAATGGCAGCTGTGTTGCAACAGATAAAGCTCCGCGGACAGGTGATACGCGCGGGTCTTGGGGTCATAGCCGGGTTCGTTATCGACCACGTGACGCAGGCCGGCGGCATGGATGCGCAACAGGTCTCGAAAATCCCGCGTAACCGAGGGCAGATAACGTTCCGCGTACGGCAAGCAAAACGGCAGGGCGATCAGGCTGGCGGCTTGCTGGCTTTCTTTTTGAAAACTGTTGGCCAGGGTATGCACTTGACCCGCGACAATACGCTCGGTCTGGACGTAGGTTTCTAATACCTGCAACTGCCGCGATTCGCCTTCCTCGTGGATGGCGCGCAGATAGCCCTGGGTCAGATTTTCCATATGGCGTTCCAGCTGCAGATTCGACAGATGCTGAGCCAGCAGAGAAATATGCGCGCGTTGATACCGAACGCGGGCGAACTGCCAAACCACGACGACGATCAACAGGATAAGAGCGGTGTCCATGTGCCTCGGTTCCACCGCGAGCAGCGCGAAGCGCTGCCGCGGACAACAAAAGGCCCAATCGGGATGTTGGGCCTTTTGGGGATGCTGTTGTAGCGAATGGGCGAAAGTGTAACACCCGTGTTTGCGCGGTTATCAGTCAATTCATTGACGGCGGTAGCGCGGGAGATGCGCGCGTCCGCGGTACATAGGCCGGCGTCATGGAATGCAAAAAGGGCCTTTCGGCCCTTTTTGAAATGATTCCCGGATGCTGTCATCCGAAAATCTGAATTTGGAGCGGGAGACGAGTCTCGAACTCGCGACCTCAACCTTGGCAAGGTTGCGCTCTACCAACTGAGCTACTCCCGCGTCGCTGCTGTTGATGTGTCATCAGCAGAGAAACGAGATTCTATATATCTTTTTTTAAAGATGCAAGTGCTGGGCTCGCAACGGGGATCCTGGGCGCGCGCGGCACGGTCGAAGGAGGCTCTTGTGGCGCCCTCGTTACGCGGCTGTCTTTCCCATCAGAGCTAGGGGTTGCGCCATCGGACCAAGGCATTAACGCTTGCGCGGCCTCGACCGCGTATTGGGCAAGCCCAGGCTGGCTCTCGATATTGAGTTTGCCTCGAATATTCAGGCGGTGTGTTTCAACCGTCCGCACCGACACGTTCAGCAACTGGGCGATGCCTTTATTGCTGTAACCGCGACTCAAATAGGCTAGCACTTCGCGCTCGCGCTGCGTGAGTCGCTGTTTCACTGCCTCTGTCGCCGAAAGTCGCATCTTCACCTCCGCACTGAACACCATCCGCCCTTGCATGACCGCATGAACCGCCGCGACGATGTGCGGGGCCGGCTCGTCTTTCAATAAATAGCCACGTGCCCCGGCACGTATGGCGTGCACGATGCTGTCGGTACGGTCGTACATGGACAGCACCAGTACAGCGATGTGGGGGAACTGCTGGTGCAATTGTTCGATCAACGACAGCCCGCCCATGCCGGGCATATTCAGATCCATCAGCACCATGTGCGGCAGGGTTCGCCCAAGCGGGTCTCGGGCGAGACGCGCATGTAAAAAGGCCAGTGCGCCCTCGGCATGCTCGGCTTCACCTATGACGCGCAAGTCGGTGGTCATCTCCAGGCACAGTCGCAAGCCGCTGCGTATTAAGGGGTGATCATCGATGAGCAACAGACGGGCGACTTCATGGGCATGTGACATGGTGAGACGGCGCGCGGCTGCTGGGACTATCGTCCCTACTAAGCGCTGCCTGGTTTTCTTAGGCTGAGCGTACGCCGTGTTAGACGAAATACAACACAGTGTCGGGGGGAGTGCGGTAGAAACAGGCTTAATCCGATGTGGACCCCATAAAAAGCGTCTATGGAAATTCAGATTTCCGAGCAACGTATAGTTGCCGGAGAGGGCGCAAGAGGCTGGCGCCTCATTCGGGCTGCTGTAAGATGTCTGCGCTTCAGCATGCCCGATTTGCCCGATCTCACTCCATGACGGATTTTTCTCAGTCCCCGCCGCACGCGCCATTGACGCCGTCGGATCGGGATCTCACCGCGCTCAACACGCTAGGCTTATCCGCGCACGCGCAAGCGTGCGTGACCTTGAGTCATGTTGATCAATTGTCCGCGCTTTCTGATCTGGCATTGCAGTATCCTGGGCTGCTCGTGCTGGGCGGCGGCAGCAATATGGTGTTGCCCGCATGGATTCAAAGCCTCGTCGTGCGCGTCGCCTTGACTGGCGTGCGCCTGATCGAAGAACGCAGCGATGCATGGATTATCGAGGCCGGCGCAGGCGAGAACTGGCACGACTTCGTCACCACCTGCGTTGATCGCGGTTGGAGCGGCCTGGAAAATCTGGCTTTGATTCCAGGCACGATAGGCGCCGCGCCCGTGCAAAACATCGGCGCGTATGGGGTCGAGCTGGCCGACCGGTTTAGCGGGTTGAGTGCATGGCATGTGGGCCAACGGCGGTTGGTGCAGATGACATCAGCAGAATGCCGGTTTGCCTATCGCGACAGCGTATTCAAGCATGCCGCGCCCGGGGAATGGATTATTGTGTCGGTGCGATTTGCCTTGCCCAAACCGTGGCGGCCGGTACTGGACTACCCCGACCTGCGACGCTATTTCGGCGATCTTGCCGCGCCCACCGCGCGCGACATTTATCAAGCGGTCTGTGAGATCCGGCGCGCGAAGTTGCCCGATCCGGCCGTGGTCGGCAACGCTGGCAGTTTCTTTAAAAATCCTATCGTGTCCGCCAGCGTGCGCGACACGTTGCTACAGCAACATCCCAGGCTGGTGTCCTATCCGCAACCGGACGGCCGCTACAAACTCGCCGCCGGATGGTTAATCGATCAATGTGGTTGGAAAGGCAAACAGCTGGGCGCGGCGGGCGTGCACGATCGGCAGGCGCTAGTCTTGGTCAACAAGGGCGCCGCGACCGCCGATGACATCATGACACTGGCCGCGGCCATTCAGCGCGATGTGGCCGCCCGTTATCAGGTGCATTTAGAACCAGAGCCGGTGGTATGGCGCGACCATTCTGCGGCTTAGCGGAGTGATTGGGCCGGAGATCATCCGGCCTGCTTATGCGTGGACCACCCGCGCCGGGTTACAGCCCAAGTACTGCCTGCATGTCATACAAGCCGTGTTGCTTAGCCTTCAGGAACTGCGCCGCGCGCAGCGACCCCTGGGCATAAGTCGCCCGGCTGCTGGAGCGGTGCGTGATCTCGATGCGCTCGCCATTGCCGCAGAAAAACACCGTATGGTCGCCCACGATATCGCCACCGCGCACGACTGAAAATCCGATGGTGCCCGGTTCGCGTACGCCTGTGTCGCCGTGTCGCGTCCAAGTCGCCACATCCGGCAGCGCCACATTCCACGCGGACGCCACGGTCTCGCCCATCTTCAACGCGGTGCCCGAGGGGGCGTCCACCTTGTTGCGGTGATGGGCTTCAAACACCTCGACGTCATAGCCGGAATTCAGGATGCGCGCGGCGACATCCAGCAGTTTGAGCGTCGCGTTGACGCCGACGCTCATGTTCGGCGCGAACACGATGGCGATCTTTTGCGCGGCTACATCGATGGCGGCGCGACCCGCGTCATCGAATCCGGTGGTGCCGATCACCATGCGTGTGTTGTGACGCACGCAGGCTTGCAAATGCGCCAGTGTCGCTTCGGGACGCGTGAAATCGATCAAACAATCGGCATCGGCTAGTGCGTCCAGCTGGTCCGTGATCAACACGCCCGTGTCACGCCCCAGAAAGGCGCCGGCATCTTGGCCCAGATCGGCCGAGCCGCTGCGGCATAGCGCCACGGTCAGCGTCATGTCGGGGCAGTTCAGTACAGCTTCGATGAGCATGCGGCCCATCCGGCCGCCGGCTCCTGCAATTGCAATACGCATGTAATCCTCGTGCAACAGGTTTAACGTAGCGGCTCGGCGCCATTGAAGGCCGGGTTGGCGGCGCTGTCGGCGCCCTGTGTCGGCGCGTTCAAGAGCAGCTCGCGCTGACGCACGCGACCGGACGAGGGTTGCGATGCGCTTGCGTCCGATTCCGACATGCTGGGCGCGCGCACACTGCTGCCGCCATTAGCCTCGGTGTCTTGGCTCGCGGGCAAGGCTCCGCCCGGCGGGGTGCCCAGCGCGGGCAACTGAGCGGCGTCTGACGGCATCGGCGCCTGAGTCGGCGTCTGAGCGTTCTGGCGCGCGGTCTCGGCGTCGATGGTCTCGTCCGTGGCTTGCTGCGGCGTGCCTTCGGCATTGAGCTGGAAAGGCTGCAGCTCGGGCTGCTGGTCGCCATCCCAACGCACCAGTACGTCGTGGTCGAACCAAACGGTGAACTTGCGTTCTTGCGCGGCACCATAGCCCGGCTTGAAATAGTAGGGGTAGTCCCAGCGATCCGCGTGCAGCACGCTGGTCAGCGTCGGGCTGCCCAATGCGAACCGTACCTGTTCACGGGTCATTCCAGGCTGCAGCAAGGCGACCTGCTCTTGCGTGATCCAGTTGCCTTGCTGGACCGGCGCTTTATAGGGAAAGCCCCATTTGCCGGAGGTGCAGCCCGCCACGGCGACGGCGACGGCGGTGGCTGCCAAAGCGGTTTTCAAAAACCGGGTTGGGTTACGTGCAATGTTGAACACCAAGCGCCCCTATCTCAGGTTTAAAGCGGGTAAAACCGTTATCATAAAGGTTTCACAATGCGGTAGCTCCGTGGGGCAGCGGAAAAGGGCGGCATGCTGCTTCACTTTTTGCACCGTATTTTCTGCCCCTGCCACCGCGGAAAGAGAGCGATTACACCATGACAGACCAAAGCGAACTGAAAAACATGGGTTTGAAGGCGACTTTTCCCCGTCTGAAAATCCTGGATATCTTCCGCAAAGCAGACGAAAGGCACCTGAGCGCAGAGGATGTCTATCGGGCCTTGATTGGCGAAAACGTCGAAATCGGACTAGCGACCGTCTATCGTGTTCTGACGCAGTTCGAGCAGGCCGGCATTCTGACTCGTAGTCAGTTCGATAGCGGCAAGGCCGTGTTTGAGCTGAACGATGGCGATCATCACGACCATCTGATTTGCACGAATTGCGGCAAGGTCCTGGAGTTCTCGGACCCTGATATCGAAAAGCGTCAGCACAAAGTCGCCAAGGACAATAATTTCGTCCTCGAGAGCCACGCCATGGTGCTGTATGGCACTTGCGGCGACTGCCAGAAAGGTCGTTAACGTAAAAGGGTCGCCTTGGCGGGCGACCCTGGTCTGATGACGCGCTTCTAGCGCGGGATGGTAGCCACCACCCCTCCCAGCATTTCGCGCGCATGATCGCGCGTGGTGCTGGTGATCTTGATCCCGCCCAACATCCGGGCGATCTCTTCGACCCGCTCATCGTTATCCAGCTCGACGATTCGCGAACGCGTGGTCCCCGCTGTTTCTTTCTTGCTGACACGGTAATGCGCGTTGCCGCAGGCGGCGACCTGGGGCAGGTGGGTGACGCATAGCACTTGATGCCGTTCGCCCAGCGATTTCAACAGCTGTCCCACGACCTCGGCGACTGCGCCACCGACGCCGCTATCGACTTCATCGAAAATCAAGGTCGGCACGCGAGCAGCGCGGCTGGCGATGACCGATATGGCAAGCGAAATACGCGAAAGCTCGCCGCCCGAGGCCACTTTGCCCAGCGGCCGCGGGGTGGTGCCGGCATGACCCGCCACGAGGAATTCGACTTGATCGCTGCCATGCGCGGACGGTGCCGCGGCGTTGACCACAGGTTCGAACCTGCCGCCTTGCATGGCCAGTGTTTGCATGGCCTGAGTGACTTCCTTGCCCAAGCTGTTGGCGACCTTCAGACGGGCGGCGGACAATTGGTCGGCGGCGACGCGGTATTGCGTTTCGGCTAACTGCGCGCGGGTACGCAAGGCTTCCACATCGCCCGCTGCTTGCAGGTCGCTTAACTGCGCGTGCACGCTCTCGCGTAAGGCAGGTAGCGCTTCGGGTTCGGTTTTGAATTTGCGCGCGGTCTCAAAGACGGCGCTCATGCGCGCGTCGACCTCGGCCAAACGCTGGGGATCCAGCTCCACGCGGCTGACATAGTTATTCAAATCGGACACGGCCTCGGACATCGCGATGCGCGCCGATTCGATTTCATCGAGCACCCCTTGCAATGCGGCGTCGTGCCGCAGCATTCCTTGCAGGCGATGCTGCGCGGTGTTCAGGCGATGCAGGGCGGAATCATCCTCCCCATCGAGGGCTTCGAGGATCTGCGCCGCACCGTCGAGCAAGGACTGCGCATGGGCGAGTTTGGTTTGCTCGGCTTGCAGTGCATCCCATTCGTCCGCGCGCAACGCCAGTTGATCGAGTTCATCGGCTTGCCATTGCAGGCGTTCTCGTTCGGCTTGCAGGCCGGCCGCATCTTTCTCGGCGAGTTCGAGCTGGCGCGCGACGGCGCGCCAGTCTTTCCAGGCCTGTGCAACCGCGGCGCGCAATTCGCCGTGGCCGCCATGTGCATCCAGCAAATCGCGCTGGGCGTCCGCGCGCATCAGGCTTTGATGCGCATGCTGCCCATGGATGTCCACCAGATTGTCGCCCAGCTCGCGCAGCTGCGTCAGCGTCGCGGGCATGCCGTTGATATAGCCCCGGCTGCGCCCTTGCGCATCAACGACACGCCGCAGAGCGAGCTCTTCCCCGGTATCCAGGTCGCGCTCGGCCAGCCATTCGCGCAGGGCAGGCGACAGGTCGAAAATGGCCGTGATATCGGCCCGGGCCGCGCCTTCGCGCAGCACGCCCGCATCGGCGCGGCCGCCCAATGCCAAAGCCAGCGCGTCGATCAGGATCGATTTCCCCGCGCCGGTTTCGCCGGAAAAAACGGTAAAACCCGAGCCGAAGTGAATCTCGGCCTGTTCGACGATGACGAAGTCGCGAATATGCAGAGTGCGCAACATAGTTGTGAGGCTTATTCCACGCTGTCCGACGCCTGCGGCATCAGGTTCCAATGTAGCTTGCGACGCAAAGTCGAAAAGAAACTGTAGCCCTCGGGATGCACGAAGCGAATCGTGTAGGGCGCACGCTGAACCGAAATACGGTCTCCGGGCTGCAAGTCGGACCAGGTCTGCATGTCGAAATGCACGCTGGCGCCGGTCTCCACGCGCCCGATCGCGGTGAGTGTCATGCTGAGTACGCCACTGCCGGGAATCGCGATCGGGCGATTCGATAGGGTCTGTGGGGCGACCGGCACCAACACCATCGCATCCAGGCCGGGATGCAGTATCGGACCGTTCGCCGACAACGCATACGCGGTGGAGCCCGTCGGCGTCGCGATGATCAGGCCATCGGCACGCTGCGCATACATGAACGCGCCATCGAGTTCGACGCGCACTTCGATCATGCCGCCACGCCCGGCGCGGTTGAGTACCACATCATTGAGCGCGGGCGCGCTATACATCAGCTGATCGCCACGCCAGACCGAGCCCTCGAGCAGCATGCGGTCTTCGGCGCGGTAGTTGCCTTCGATGATGCGGCTCAGCGCATTCTGCGATTCCTGTACGGGAATGTCGGTGATAAAACCCAGGCGTCCATGGTTGATGCCCACCAGCGGCACGCCGTAAGGCGCGAGCGTGCGCGCTGCGCCGAGCACTGTGCCGTCGCCACCCATCACCACGGCCAGCGAGGCCGTCGCGCCGATGTCCTTCAGCGTAGCGATGGGGTAGTCGGTCAGTCCGGTGTTCTTGGCTGTATCGACATCGATCAGCACCCGTCTGCCCGTCTGGATCAGCATGTCGGCCAGCACGCGCAGCGGTGCGTCCAGGCCGGTATCCTGATGTCTGCCTATCAGTGCGACAGTGGGAAAATGCATGGTGAAACAACCGAATATCGAGGAAAGGCGGCACGATAGCCGCGACATGTGCCGATTATATGGGGCGCCTTTACGCGCGGGACGGGCTAGGGGGATAAAAATCACCCTTTCATGAAAGATTCCTTACAATAGCCCACATGGATGATCGCGCTCGTGCATTATTAAAGGCCCTGATTGAACGTCACATTGCCGATGGACAACCGGTAGGCTCGCGCACGCTGTCCAAGGTGTTCGATCTTTCCCCGGCCACTATCCGCAATGTCATGGCGGATCTGGAAGATATGGGCTTGATTCACAGCCCGCATACCTCCGCCGGCCGAGTGCCCACGCCGCGGGGCTACCGTATGTTCGTGGATTCCCTGCTGGCCGTGCAGCCGTACGAGTTTCAGCCGCTGCAGCTAGGCGAGGCCGCGTTGAAAGCCAACGAGCCCTCGCGCGCACTGAGCGCGGCCGCCGCGCTGCTGTCTAACCTCACGCAATTCGCCGGTGTGGTGCTCACCCCGAAGCGCGCGCAGGTGTTTCGCCAGATCGAGTTCATCCGCTTATCCGAGCGGCGTGTCCTGCTCATTATCGTGACGCCCGATGGCGACGTGCAGAACCGCATCCTGTCCGTGCAGCGGGACTACACCGAGTCCGAATTGCTGGAGGCGGCCAATTTTTTCAATACGCATTTCGCGGGCAAATCCTTCGATGCCGTGCGCCGCACGCTCACGACCGAGCTCGCGCAGTTGCGCGATGACATCTCGCGCCTGATGCAAGCGGCCGTGGAGGCGGGCGCCGAAGCCGCCGAGGATGGCGACGAAGTGATCATCTCGGGCGAGCGCAAACTCCTAGATGTGACGGATATCGCCTCGGATATGGATCGTCTGCGCAAGATGTTCTCGCTGTTCGAGAAAAAGACCGAGCTGCTTCAACTGCTGGATACCTCCAGCCGCGCGCAAGGCGTGCAGATTTATATAGGCGGTGAATCGCAATTGCTGCCGATGGAAGATATCTCGGTGATCACGGCGCCCTATGGCGCGGATGGCCGGGTCATCGGCACCCTGGGCGTCATCGGCCCGACACGCATGTCCTATGACCGCGTGATCCCGATTGTTGATATCACCGCACGGTTGCTGTCCAACGCTTTCAGCCATAACTAGTAAGATGCAGCAGCCGGCCATATCGGTCGGTGGCGGCGCGCAGCATATTTTCCCTGCGCGTGTGGTGTCGCGGGCCATGCCACGCGCCACCTTGTCCGCGTCTGGCTGTCGCGATTCACATCGCGTCGAGCTCAACGTTTTCTTTAGGGGGTCTTCGTGTTTTTGCGCCTGTTTAAGTATCTATGGCCCGAACGCTACCTGCCTGAACCCGCTGTGGCGGATCCTTTTGACGAAAACCCCGCTATCCGCGCCCCTGGCCCGGTAGGCGTGCTGCTGGTAAACCTGGGCACGCCGTCCACGACCACGCCACGGGACATCCGCAAGTATTTGGCGGCGTTTCTGTCCGATCCGCGCGTGATCGAGATTCCCCGCTATCTGTGGTTGCCCATTTTGCATGGTCTGGTGCTGGCCCGCCGTCCGCGCCGTCTGCAGCCGCGCTATGAAAGCATTTGGATGGAAGGCGGATCGCCCCTCTTGGTCTATAGCCAGCGGCAGGCCGAAGGCGTGGCGCAAGCCTTGCAGGCACGAGGCAAGGACGTGCGTGTTCAACTTGCCATGCGCTATGGTGAACCTTCTATCGCGCAGGGCATCGCGGCGTTGCGCGAGCAGGGGTGCGATCGCATTTTGACCGTACCGTTATATCCTCAGTTTGCCGCCAGTACCACGGCCACGGTCTTCGACGCCGTCGCCAGCCACCTGGCCAAGCTGCGCGACCAGCCGGAAATGCGTTTCATCAAACGATTCCATTTGCATCCGGGGTATCTGGATGCACTGGCGCAGCAGATTTCCGTGTATTGGGCCGACAACGGCCGCCCGCAAAAACTGGTCATGAGCTTTCACGGCCTGCCTCGCTATTCGGTCGAGCTGGGCGATCCCTACTATCGGGATTGCTTGCAGACCGCGTCCGCGCTGCGGGACCGTCTGGATTTGACGGCCGAGCAAATCGAGGTCACCTTCCAAAGCCGTTTCGGCGCGGCGCGCTGGCTGGAGCCCTATACCGAGCCCACGCTCAAAACGCTGGCCGCGCAAGGCGTGACCGAAGTCGACGTCGTCTGCCCGGGCTTTGTCGCCGATTGCCTGGAAACGCTGGAGGAAATCAGCCAAGAATGCCGCGACGCGTTTCTGCAGGCAGGCGGCCGCCAGTTCCGCTATATCCCCGCGCTGAACGATCACCCTGCCTGGATCGGTGGGCTGACTGATCTGGTCGACAATCACTTACAAGGTTGGATACCCGCCGATCGCTAAGGCCCGTACACTGAAAAGGCGCACTCGGGTGGATGACCCGCCCCGGGCGCCGATACGGTTGCTTTTAGGAGATCGATAATGAAACCATCCAAAGAGTCCGGAAAAGAACCCAACTCCCAGCCCAAGGGGCCGGCCCAGACGGACGAGCGCGGGGAAGAGCAGCTCGATCAAGCCCTGGACGATACCTTTCCCGCCAGCGATCCCCCTGCAGCGGTGAACCCTGACTCGGATGCCGAGGAAGAAGCGCTCGAAGACGAGCTGGACGAGGCGCTGGACGATACGTTCCCGGCCAGCGATCCGCCTTCGACCACGCAGCCCGGCGGTTAAATAACGCGGTTTACGCCGGGCCTCTTGAAATCGGGGATTAGGCCCCCATTATTGGGGCCTACGTTACTGTTTTTTGGAGGATTCCCCCATGACGGCATCTCAAGAGCCTGTCGATCAAGCTCCCGAGTCCCAGGGTTCCGGCGAGCAAACCCCGGTCACGATTGAGTCGTTGCAAGCCGAGATCGCCGCATTGCGCGCCGAGCTGGAGGCCGCAGAAGCGACCGTGGCCAGCCAGAAAGATCAGTTGCTGCGTACGCACGCCGAAGCGGAAAACGTCCGCCGCCGCGCCCAAGAGGATGTGTCCAAGGCCCGTAAATTCGGCATCGAGTCCTTCGCCGAGAGCCTGGTCCCCGTGCGCGACAGCCTCGAGGCCGCATTGGCCCAGGCCGACCAGACGCTCGACGACCTGCGCGCCGGTGTCGAAGTCACGCTCAAGCAGCTAACCAGCGCCTTCGAGCGCAACCTGCTCAAGGAAATCGCTCCGGCTCAGGGCGATAAATTCGACCCCCATCTGCATCAGGCCATTTCCTCGGTGCCGGCCGAGCAACCCGCCAACACAGTGGTGCAGTTGCTTCAAAAAGGCTATGCCATTGCCGACCGCACGCTGCGTCCGGCCCTGGTAACCGTCGCCGCCGGTTAAGGGCGCCGAGATGTCTGGCCCCATGAATTTCGACCCATCGCAGGTCTTTGACGTCTTCGGGATGCGACCCGTCAGCAGCGCCGATCTCGACGCGGCTGTCATCAACGCGCCGGGCGAGGACCTGCGTTGCGTGTTCTTATGGGGCCAGGACTGTTACAACTGCAATCTGTTCAAGCAGGCTTCCTTGTTGCATCAGCAGGCGCTGCTGGACCTGGGTTTAACGTGGTTCCAGGCCGACGTCTACGCGGACGAGGCCTTGGGGCTGCGCTTTGCGTTGCATGGGGTGCCGACCTTCGTGTTTTACCGTGGCGGCAAGCGTCTGGGACGCATCACCAGCTGGCCCGGGTTGCCGCAATTTGTTGGCGCCGTGACGCGTTTACAGGCCTCAGCCAACAATTCGTAGCAACGTGCGTTTTGGGGTCTTGAAAAACCTCACGAGCAACCCCAGTTAGGTTGGGACTGAGTTTTAACCCGAAAAATTTCCGTATTCAGAATTTCTAGCAAGGTATTCCAACCATGAGCAAAATCATCGGCATCGACTTGGGCACGACCAACAGCTGCGTGGCTGTCATGGACGGTGGCCAGGTCAAAATCATCGAAAACGCTGAAGGCGCCCGCACCACGCCCTCCATCGTCGCCTACATGGACGATGGTGAAACCCTGGTCGGCGCTCCCGCCAAACGCCAGGCGGTGACCAACCCGAAGAACACCCTGTACGCTGTCAAGCGCCTGATCGGCCGCAAGTTCGAAGAAAAAGCCGTTCAGAAAGACATCGACCTGATGCCCTACAGCATCGTCAAGGCCGATAACGGCGACGCCTGGGTCGAAGTGCGCGGCAAGAAAATGGCGCCTCCCCAAGTGTCGGCCGATGTGCTGCGCAAGATGAAGAAAACCGCCGAGGACTACCTGGGCGAAGAAGTCACCGAAGCCGTGATCACGGTGCCGGCTTACTTCAACGACAGCCAACGTCAGGCGACCAAGGACGCCGGCCGCATCGCCGGTCTGGAAGTCAAGCGCATCATCAACGAGCCGACCGCGGCCGCGCTGGCTTTCGGCCTGGACAAGACCGAAAAGGGTGATCGCAAGATCGCCGTGTATGACTTGGGTGGCGGTACGTTCGACGTGTCCATCATCGAAATCGCTGACGTGGACGGCGAAAAGCAGTTCGAAGTGCTCTCGACCAACGGCGACACCTTCCTCGGTGGCGAAGACTTCGACCAGCGCATCATTGACTACATCATCGGCGAATTCAAGAAAGAGCAAGGCACCGACCTGTCCAAGGACGTGCTGGCCCTGCAACGACTGAAAGAAGCCGCTGAAAAGGCCAAGATCGAGCTCTCGTCCAGCCAACAGACCGAAATCAACCTGCCGTACATCACGGCCGATGCATCCGGTCCGAAGCACTTGAACCTGAAGATCACGCGCGCCAAGCTCGAAGCCTTGGTCGAAGAACTGATCGACCGCACGATCGAGCCCTGCCGCGTCGCGATCAAGGACGCTGGCGTCAAGGTTTCCGATATTGACGACGTGATCCTGGTCGGCGGTATGACCCGTATGCCCAAGGTCCAAGAAAAGGTCAAGGAATTCTTCGGCAAGGATCCGCGCAAGGACGTGAACCCCGACGAAGCCGTGGCCGCTGGCGCCGCGATCCAGGGTTCCGTGCTGTCGGGCGACCGTAAGGACGTGCTGCTGCTGGACGTCACCCCGTTGTCGCTGGGTATCGAGACCCTGGGCGGCGTGATGACCAAGATGATCCAGAAGAACACCACGATCCCGACACGTTTCTCGCAAACGTTCTCGACCGCTGACGACAATCAGCCGGCCGTGACGATCAAGGTGTATCAGGGCGAGCGTGAAATCGCCGCGGGCAACAAGAGCCTGGGTGAGTTCAATCTTGAAGGTATCCCGCCCGCGCCGCGCGGCGTGCCGCAAATCGAAGTCACGTTCGACATCGACGCCAACGGCATTCTGCACGTGTCCGCCAAGGACAAGGGCACCGGCAAGGAAAACAAGATCACCATCAAGGCCAACTCTGGTTTGTCGGAAGACGAAATCCAGCGCATGGTCAAGGATGCCGAGGCAAACGCCGAGGAAGATCGTCGTATCGCCGAGCTGGCTCAGACTCGCAACCAGGCCGACGCGTTGGTGCACGCCACCCGCAAGTCGCTGACCGAGTATGGCGATAAGCTCGACGCCTCCGAGAAGGAAGCCATCGAGAACGCCATCAAGGAACTCGAGGAAGTGCTCAAGGACGGCGACAAGGCCGCGATCGACGCCAAGGTTGAAGCGCTGTCCACGGCCTCGCAAAAGCTGGGCGAGAAGATGTACGCCGACATGCAGGCCGCTCAGGCCGCACAGCAGGCGGGCGGCGAAGGCGCCAAGCCGGCTGATGACAACGTGGTCGATGCTGACTTTAAAGAAGTCAAGCGCGATCAATAAGTCTGGTCAAGACGGTCATCTATGACGTCAGAATGCGCCCGGTACCCGGATCGTCCGGTTACCGGGCGGATTCGTTCTGAATCATCCCAAGTTATCGCTCGTTCTCGAGCCTAGTTAATATGGCAAAACGCGACTATTACGAAGCGCTCGGCGTGGCGAAAAACGCTACGGACGAGGAGCTGAAAAAGGCCTACCGCAAGCTGGCCATGAAATACCATCCGGACCGCAATCCGGATAACAAAGACGCCGAAGAAAAGTTCAAGGAAATCAAGGAAGCCTACGAGGTCCTTGGTGACGAGCAGAAGCGTGCCGCGTACGACCGCTACGGTCATGCTGGCGTGGATCCCAATGCCGCTGGCATGGGTGGCGCGGGTATGGGCGGCGGGTTCGCCGACGCGTTTGGCGATATTTTTGGCGAGATTTTCGGTGCCGCTGGCGGCCGCCGCGGCGGTGGCCCTCAGGTCTATCGCGGTGCGGATCTCAAGTACTCGCTGGAAATCACGCTGGAGCAGGCCGCACAAGGCTTTGACACCGAAATCCGCGTGCCCAGCTGGGAAAACTGTGAAGTCTGCCACGGCAGCGGCGCCAAGCCTGGGACCACGCCCAAGACCTGCCATACCTGCGGCGGCTCCGGCGCGGTGCGTATGCAGCAAGGCTTTTTCAGCGTGCAGCAAACCTGCCCGACCTGCCACGGCAGCGGCAAAGAGATCACCGATCCTTGCACCGCCTGCGATGGCGTGGGCCGCAAGCGTCGCAACAAGACCCTGCAGGTCAAGATTCCCGCCGGGATCGACGACGGTATGCGCATCCGCTCCAGCGGCAATGGCGAGCCAGGTCTGAACGGTGGGCCTCCGGGGGATCTGTACGTCGAGATTCACATCAAGCAGCACAAGATCTTCCAGCGCGACGACGACGATCTGCATTGCGAGCTGACGATTCCGTTCACCACGGCAGCCTTGGGTGGCGAATTGCAGGTACCCACCTTGGGTGGCAAGGCGGAAATCACGATTCCCGAAGGCACTCAATCGGGCAAGACGTTCCGGCTGCGCGGCAAGGGTATTCGCGGGGTGCGTGCGAGCTATCCGGGCGATCTGTACTGCCACGTGGTGGTCGAGACGCCGGTGCGCTTGAACGACGAACAAAAAGCCATCTTGCGTCAATTTGAGGCGTCGTTAAACGACGGCGGCGAGCGCCACTCGCCGCAGAGCAAATCCTGGACGGACCGCGTCAAGGAGTTCTTTAGCTGATGCGCCTGCGTGTCGCTGTCATGCCCCGTCGAGGCGTGACAGCGATCGCGGGTACCCCGGATTGACCTCAGGCGAGGAATCCGGATACCCCCCTCACGGGTAATCCAGTTCCCCGAAATGGTATTCACCCCTGGCCTGGGCTTCGGCCAGCTCGGCCATGACTTGCGCCCGCGTTTTGTGCGGGCGTAGCGCCTGCTCCACCGGATATTCCTGTTCCCCATACGTCACCAACCCGGCCGCTTTGGCTTTGACCAGATCGGCGCGCACCTCCGCGCGCGTCGGCGCGTTGGGATCTACGTGTCCATATACCCCCTGGTAGGGAATGTTGTTGGGCTCGATATTCGGCGAGGGCTTTTTGGTTTCCTCGTCCGCGTCCTGCAGACGCTGGGGCACTGGGGGTGGAAAAGAGATGGGTAGCATGCCGGACCTCCGTGATGATGTGCCGGTGAAACAATGATGATAAGCACAGACGTGACCGTGCCCTGGTGCCATTTTTATGCCGATGTGATTGCGCAGGGAAGGGGCTTCCCCACCCATGAATCCTGATAAATCGGACATATCCCGGGCGCCTGACGCCATACGGTAGCGTGGAAATAAAAACGCCGGCCCCGGCGGCCGGCGTAGCAGGCGAGGCCGGACGGTCCGGCCCCATCGCTCTTTCGTCCAAATTGTCCGTCGCGTGGCGCGTCAGCCCATCAACGCGCTTTGCACGGACGCTCCGGACATCATTGCGCTTTATTCACCGAGAAATCCCCGGCCACCGCGGTACTGAACTGCGCCGGCTGCAGGTACTTACGCACGGCGGCATTGACCTGATCCGCTGTGAGCGCGGCGATTTTCTCGTCCATCGCAGCAGACCATTCGAACGTGCGCTTGCGGCTCATGTAGTCGATCCAGGTCGAGGCCAACACGCCGTCCTGCGCGCGTGACAGTTTGCGGTAGTTCAACAGGGCGGCAATTCCGTCGCGGACTTCTTGCTCGGTGAAGCCATCCTTGGTGGCGCGCGCCAGTTCTTCCTGGATGGCTTTTTCCAGGCGTTCGCGGTTCTGCGGCGCGTAGATGGCGTACATCGTCCAGCTGCCCGAGGGCTCGTACGCCGACACACTGAGGTTGCTGCGCACGTTATACGACAGCCCCTCCTGCTCGCGCACGCGATTCCACAGACGCGAAGTCTCCGACGTACCCAACAGGAAGTTCGCCAGATACAGTGCCGGGAAGTCGGCATCGGTGTCTTGCAGCTTCAACGGCATGCGCGAGATGAAAAACGCGTTAGCCTTGTCCGGCGTATCGATATCGAAATTCTCAGGCTTGATGTCGCGATAAGGATTATCCAGACGTTTGAACGCCGGTGCTTTCTGCCAGCCGTTCAGGCCTTTGGTCAGCGACTGCTTGACCGCGGCAGGGTCAAACTCGCCGACCGCGGCGAATTTAATCGCGCCCGCGCCATAAAAGCGTTTGTGAAACGCCACGAGTTCGTCACGCTTGATCGCCTCGGCCTCTTTGAGTTCCTCTTCGTAGGTCGGCACATAGCGTACATCGTCGACCGGCCACACATTGTCGTGGCGCGCCAGCGCGCGGCGAGCCAATGCGCTCGGCTCGTTCATCGCGCTACGAATCGAAGTTACGGCCTGACGCTGATATTCCTCGACCTCGGCCTCCGGGAAACTGGCATGACGCACCACGTCGAGCACCAGATCCACCAGGGCAGGCAAGTGTTCGCCAGCCGTGGACATGGACACCGTCAGCGTCGTGCCCGCGCCATTAAAGGACACATCCGCCTGCAGCGCGTCGAAGCGATCCTGGATCGCCTGACGCGTGAGCGTTGGCGTACCGCGTTCAAGCAGATCGGCCACGGTCGAGGCATTGACCCGCTGACCACGCAGGGTGGTGGCATCGCCGAACTGAATTAACAGCTCCGCCTGTACACGGCCACCGCGCGTCGCTTTGGGCAGCAGCGCCACTTCGACCGGGCCATTGGGCAGGTTCAGTGTTTCGCGCTGCGTGAGCTTGTCGATGTTGGCCGGCGACGGATCAAAAGCCTCGGCTTGCTTGAAATCCGGATCGCCCTTGTAATCCTTCAGTGCCGCGCTCAGATCCGGGCGCGTCAGTAGCGGCGCGCGGTCCGGTTTCTCGGTGGGAATATAACGACCTTCCGTACGATTGCTGGCCTTCAGATACTTGACGGCGACGTCCTGCACGTCCTCGAGCCTCGCATCGCGCACGCGGTCCCGGTGCAGGAAAAACAAGCGCCAATCGCCCGCGGCGATCGATTCCGACAACGCCACGCCCAAATTTTCCGGGTCGGAATAAAGCTGCTGCCATGCCGTCAGCCACTTGCTGCGGGCGCGATCCAGTTCGGCCTGCGTGAAAGGATGGTTCTTGATCGATTCCAGTGTGGTGGTGAGCGTCTGCAACGCCTCGTCTTGGTTCATGCCCGGCTGCAATTGCGCGCCGAACATGGCCAAGCCCGGGTCCTCTTGGTCCATGGCGAATCCAAATACGTCCGCGGCCAGCTTCTTGGGCACCAGCGCATGGTAGAGGCGGCCCGACGGCGTATCAGACAGAATCATGGTCGCCAGATCAAAAGGCGCATACTCGGGGCTGCCAGCGGCGGGGATGTGATACATGGCGGCCACCAAAGGCGTGCCGCCGGCACGGCGCAGCGTCACCGAGCGTTCCCCGTCTTGCACGGGCTCCACGGTGTACTCTGGCGGCAGCGCGCGGTCGGGCTTGGGCAGCTTGCCCAGCGTTTCGCTGATCGCTTCGAGTGTCGTCTGCGGATCGAAGCTGCCGCTGACGATCAGCACCGCGTTATCGGGCTGATAGTACTCGTGATAGAACTTGCGCAACTGCGCGATGTCGACGTTCTCGACGTCCGAGCGCGCGCCGATGGTGCTCTTGCCATAGTTATGCCACTGAAACGCGGCGGCCATCATTTTCTGCATCAAGACGCGAAATGGGCTGTTTTCACCGCTTTCCATCTCGTTGCGCACCACGGTCATCTCGGAATCGAGGTCTTCGCGGGAAATGGTCGAGTTCACCATCGCATCGGCCTGCCAGCCCAGATACCATTTCAAGGTCTCCGGGTCGGCGGCGAAGCTGGCGAAATAATTGGTGCGGTCACCCGAGGTGGAACCGTTGGCTTGCAAGCCGCGCTTGGAGAACTCTCCCAAGGCATTACGTGTCGTGGGCGTGCCCTTGAACAGCATGTGTTCAAGCAAATGCGCCATGCCGGTCTCGCCGTAGTTCTCGTGGCGCGAGCCGACCAGATACGTCATATTGACGGTCGTGGTGGGCTTGGATGCGTCCGGGGCGAGCAAAACACGCAGGCCATTCGCTAATCGATATTCTGTGATGCCCTCTACCGAGGTGACCTCGGTCATTCCCGCAGGTAGCGTCGCGGCCCCGACGTGGAAGGCCAAAAACGAAGTGACTAGGAGCGCATGAAACCGGGCGCCCAGGCCAAAAAGCGATAATCGCATAGTAACCATCCATGTAACGAGCGAAAGTCGTTGGAGTGTATACGGTTCATTTGGTTCCGCCATCCCCCTGGTGCCACCCCTCGCGTCGCTATAATTTCCGCGATGAAATCAGACCCTACCCCAGTCGGCGTGACGGGCGCCGTGCCCGTGCAATGTACGCTGACCCGTCATGGTCCCGCGATCCTGGCGCTCTTTAATGACGCCATCCTGAACTCGACGGCGCTATACGACTACCAGCCGCGCACGCAAGCCTCGATGCAGACGTGGTTCGCCGCGAAAGCCGCCGGGAATTTCCCTGTACTAGGCTACGAGAACGCGGCCGGCGAGTTGATGGGCTTTGCCAGCTACGGCAGTTTCCGTGCGTATCCCGCCAATAAGTACACGGTGGAACATTCCGTGTATGTCGATCCCCGCTTTCGTGGGCAAGGGCTGGCCGAGGCCTTGATGCGTCGGATGATCGACCATGCGCGTGAGAGGCAGCTGCATGTGTTGGTGGGCGGGATTGACGCGACCAACACCGCCAGCATCCGTCTGCATGAAAAACTGGGCTTTGAGCATGCCGGCACGATTCGTCATGCGGGCTTCAAATTCGGACGATGGCTAGATCTGGCGTTTTATCAACTGATCCTGGATACGCCGTCAGATCCCGTGGATGGCTAAGCGGGCCCTGCATAGGCCCCGTCATAACGCATCATTTGGACAGCTGTCGCATCGCCTGCTCCAGGCCCGCCACGGTGACCGGATACATGCGATCCTGCATGATCTCGCGCACCAGCGAGATGGATTGGCGATATTGCCACGATGCCGTGGGTTCGGGATTCAGCCACGCGGCCTTGGGCCACGCGTCGAGCAGGCGACGCAGCCATACAGCGCCTGCCTCTTTGTTGTAGTGCTCCACCGATCCACCGGGATGCACGATCTCGTAGGGGCTCATCGTCGCATCGCCGACAATGATGAGGCGCCAGTCGGGGTTGTACTTGCGCAGCACATCCCAGGTATCAAAGCGCTCGCTTTGCCGCCGGCGATTGCTCTGCCATAGCGTTTCGTACGGGCAGTTATGGAAGTAGTACACCTCCATATTGCGGAATTCGCTGCGCGCGGCGGAAAACAGTTCCTCGACGCGCGCGATGTGATCGTCCATGCTGCCGCCGACATCCAACAGCATCAGCACCTTGACCGTGTTGTGTCGCTCGGGCACCAGACGCAGATCCAGATGCCCGGCGTTGCGCGCCGTGCTGGCGATGGTGTCATCCAGATCCAGCTCCAGATCCGCGCCCTCGCGCGCGAAACGGCGCAGGCGTCGCAGGGCGACCTTGAAGTTGCGCGTGCCCAGTTCGAGCCGGTCGTCGTAATCGCGAAATTGGCGTTCATCCCAGACCTTGACGGCCGTGCGATTGCCCGCCGATTGGCCGCCGACGCGGATGCCTTCCGGGTGATAGCCGCCATTGCCGAAGGGCGAGGTGCCGCCGGTGCCGATCCATTTACTGCCGCCAGCGTGACGCTCTTTCTGCTCTTCCAGGCGTTCCTTGAAGAGCTCCATCAGTTTGTCCCAGCCGTGTTTTTCGATGGCAGCCTTTTGTTCCGGCGTCAGGCTTTTTTCGAACTCCTTGATCAACCAGTCCAGCGGGATGTCTTTGCCTGCTGGCAGCTTTGCTTCGATGCCGCGATAGTAGGCGCCGAAAGCCGCGTCATAGCGGTCGAAGAGCGACTCGTCCTTCACCAGTGTGGTGCGCGCCAGATAATAGAAATCATCCAGCGTGGGCGCCATCACGCCTTGCTGCAGGGCTTCGAGCAGGGTCAGGTATTCCTTGACCGAGACGGGCAGCTGATGGGCGCGCAGGTGGTAGAAGAAGTCGATCAGCATATCAGCGTCGCGTGCCGCGCGTCATGGCTGCCAGCCGCTCCAGCAGCTGCAGATCCTGCTCGTTTTTCAACAGCGCGCCGGCCATCATGGGGATGGCGGTGGCCGCATGTGCATCGATTTCGGCAGCGCTTGCGCCTTCGGCCAAGAGCAGGCGCAGCCAGTCGAGGAACTCGGAGGTCGAGGGTTTCTTTTTCAGGCCGGGCGCTTCGCGCAGTGCAAAGAACGTATCCAGTGCCGCGCGCAGCACGTCCTGTTTGATATCCGGATAGTGCACGCCGACGATATCGCGCATCGTGTCGCGATCGGGGAATCGGATGTAATGGAAAAAGCAACGGCGCAGGAAGGCGTCGGGCAGATCTTTTTCGTTATTCGACGTGATGATCACCAGCGGACGATGGACCGCCGCGATTGTCTGCCGCGTTTCATACACATGGAACTCCATGCGATCCAATTCACGCAACAGATCGTTAGGAAACTCGATGTCGGCCTTGTCGATTTCGTCGATTAACAGCACTACCGGTTCGGGTGCCTCGAAGGCCTGCCAGAGCGTGCCTTTGACAATATAGTTGCCGATATCGCGGACTTTTTCGTCGCCTAATTGCGAGTCGCGCAGACGCGATACCGCATCGTATTCGTAGAGGCCCTGGTGAGCCTTGGTGGTCGATTTGATATGCCATTGCAGCAGGGGCCGGCCCAGTGCGCGGGCGACTTCTTCCGCCAGCATCGTCTTGCCGGTTCCGGGTTCCCCCTTGATCAACAGCGGGCGTTGCAACGTCAAGGCAGCGTTGACCGCCAGCTTGAGGTCATCGGTAGCGACGTAGCGGTCGGATCCTTCGAAGCGGGCGGCGGAACTCTGGGCAGCGGACATAGGCGATGAAAGGTGAGCGGGGCAATCCCGGTTTAGGTTTGGCTTCAGAACAAGTATCGTACAATCATTCGGCTTGTAGCTGGGTCCAGGCCCAGCCGCTCATCCCGAGCACAGTTTTCAGCCTTACAAAGAGCCAATTCAATGAAGTTGAAAACCTATCTGTCCTCGCTGGTTGTAGTGGTTTCCTGTGCGATCTCTGGTCATGTGGTCGCGGCTGATGCTGCGCCCACGGGCAATATCCAGAACGCCAAAGACAAAATCTCCATGTGCGTCGGGTGCCACGGCATCCCTGGCTACAAGGCGAGTTTTCCCGAGCTTTATCACGTGCCGATGATTGCTGGCCAGAACGCCAAGTACATCGAGGCCGCCCTCAACGAGTACAAAAAAGGCGCGCGCAGCCATCCCACCATGGATGCGATCGCGGGCAGCCTGAGCGACCAGGATATCGCTGATCTGGCCGCTTACTACTCCAATCTCAAATGACGAGGGGCCTTAGATGAAACGGACGGTGTATACCCTGGCGGGCTTGATCGTGGCAGCGACCGGCGGATTCGCCCAGGCACAGGACCTGGCGGCCGGTAAAGCGGTGTTCGATAAATTCAACTGCGCTTCGTGTCATGGCGCGGACGCGAAGACATCGGTGGACCCGGCGTACCCGGTACTGGCGGGGCAGCATGCGGATTATCTGATTCAGGCTTTAAAGGCCTACCGGCGTGGCGCCGCGGGCGCTCCCGCGACCGCGAACGTGCGCAAAAACCCCATCATGGGCGCTTTCGCCGTGCAGCTGTCGGATAAGGATATCGAGCAAGTGGCGCACTGGCTATCGGCGCAGCCCAGTGACCTGGGCGTGCGTAAATAGCCTGACGTGGATTGGCCTTCTGGCTGACGGCGAATCTCTGTGGCTGTCTGCCATGGCGACACGCCGTCTTCCATGCGCGACGCGCTTGGGCTGTCTGCCTGCAGCCGCCACCGCCTTTATCGGCTCGCGCGTTGGCGGATCAGATCGATATAGGCATCGCTATCGAGCGGCGTGCCCAGGCGTTGGGCTTCCCACACGACTTGCCCCAGGCACTCCATGATTTCATGGGCGGCCTGGTGCGCATCGCTGCGCGCGACCAGTTGCTGATAGGCCTGCCGGATACCACGCGGATGGTCGATGGATAACTGCTCCGCGATGGCCAGATGCATCGACAGATGCAGAAACGGATTGGTGCGCCCTTTCTCCACCGGATATTCGGCCGTCATCGCCTCGGGATCCTCGAGATCGCCGTGGTATTCGGGATGTTCGATCATCCAGTCCAACGCCATGGACTCCAAAGGCGTCAGGACCTCGGCGGCGCGGTGCTTGCGCCAGGCTTCGATAAAGAATTCGCGGACTTGGTCCCGAGAAGGGTTGAACATGGGGCAGTGCTTGCAAAAGGGAACCGCACCATTTTAGCGCTCCACCGCCGAGCGCCCGGCCTCGGGCCGGCGGGTGGCGCTAGAATTAGCGTCGATCCGCCGTCTGGCTCGGTTGCCATGTGGGTTCTGCGCCATGCGTTTCCTTGAATCGCGTCCTGGGAGAGGGGACATTCGGGAGCGGTACAGGCGCCATGAACCGCGCTTCGATCGAACCGGTAGGCAAAGCCATCCACTATCCGAGGAGCACTCATGTCCTACCAACATATTAAGGTCCCCGCTGAGGGACAGAAGATCACCATCCATGACGACGGGACGCTGAATGTCCCCGACCATCCTGTCATTCCTTATATTGAGGGTGATGGAACCGGCATCGACATCACCCCTGTGATGATCGATGTGGTCAACGCGGCCGTGAATAAAGCGTATGACGGCACACGCAAAATTCATTGGATGGAAGTGTATGCCGGTGAAAAAGCCACGAAGGTCTATGGCCCCGATGTGTGGCTGCCCGAGGAAACACTGGCCGTTGTCAAAGACTATGTCGTGTCCATCAAAGGACCGCTGACGGTGCCGCATAGCGGCGATATCCGCTCACTGAACGTGGCCTTGCGTCAGCAGCTCGATCTTTATGCCTGCGTGCGCCCGGTGCGCTATCACAAGGGCGTACCTTCGCCCGTGCGTGAACCGCAGAAGATCGATATGGTGATCTTCCGGGAAAATTCCGAGGACATTTACGCCGGCATCGAATATGCGGCCGATACCGACGAGGCGCGCGCGCTGATTCAGTTTCTGCAAGACAAGTTGGGCGTAAATCAAATTCGTTTTCCCGACACCTCGGCCATCGGCATCAAGCCCGTATCGCGCGAAGGCACTGAACGCCTGGTGCGTAAAGCGATTCAGTATGCGATCGATCATGACCGCTCCTCGGTCACGCTGGTCCATAAGGGCAACATCATGAAATTCACCGAAGGGGGATTCCGTGACTGGGGCTATGCACTGGCACAACGGGAATTCGGCGCACGGGTGATTGATGGTGGTCCGTGGTGCAAACTGAAGAACCCCAAGACGGGCCGCGAGATTACGATCAAGGATTCCTTCGCCGACGCTTTCTTGCAGCAGGTTTTGCTGCGTCCGGCCGAGTATGACGTGATTGCCACACTTAACTTGAATGGCGACTACATCTCGGATGCGCTGGGTGCGCAAGTGGGCGGCATTGGTATCGCTCCCGGCGGCAACCTGTCGGACTCGGTGGCGATGTTCGAGGCTACCCATGGCACGGCGCCGAAATACGCGGGCAAAGACTACGTCAACCCCGGTTCGTCGATCCTGGCGGCCGAAATGATGCTGCGTCATCTCGGCTGGGTAGAGGCCGCGGATTTGATCATTACGAGCATGGAAAAGACCATTGCCTCCGGGCACGTGACCTATGACTTCGCCCGTTTGCTTGAAGGGGCCACACAGGTGTCATGCTCGGGCTTTGGTCGTGTAATGCGCGAAAATATGTAGCCTAAATCGGGGTTAAGTGCGACAATATATCGCATTATTGCAAAATAAACCGGCTGTATCTGTCTCAAATATCGGCTAATACGCCGGCATCCTCCGGTATCTTGTCGCTTTCTTTTGGAATCTCGCCAGACGAACGAATGTTGTTTAATCGCAATGCTCGAGTAACTGGCGAATGTTATTTGTGAAACCAAAGATTTCGGTGTTGTTTTGGGTTGCACTCTGTAGAATCAGGTCGGTGTTGTTTTTTGTTACATCGTGTAGTGCCTAGTTTTAGGGCGCTGTCCGCCTTTCTCTAACGTATGGCTCTGGCGGTCTCCGTGGGTGGGGACTACGGCTTTCTCTACTGATCGGGATAAGGACATGAAACTAACAAAAACTCTGTTGGCTGGCGCTATCCTCGCTGGAATGAGCGGCACCGCGTTGGCAGAAACGCAAGTGACCTTGTACGGTTTGATCGATACGGGCCTGACCTACCAGCGTGGCAAGGTCGGCACGGACGACCAGAATCGCGGTGAGTACGGCGGCGATTATCATTCCCGATTCGGTATGACCGATGGTATCCAGAGCGGTTCGCGCTGGGGCCTGCGCGGCACCGAAGATCTGGGCGACGGCGTGCAAGCCGTTTTTGTCCTGGAAGGCGGGTTCAACTCTTCGAATGGTAGAAGAAAACAAGGCGACCGTCTGTTCGGTCGTCAAGCCACGGTTGGTCTGCAGAGCGACGCGTGGGGTCGTCTGGATTTGGGCCGTCAAACCAACATCGCGTCTAAGTATTTCGCGGACATCGATCCGTTCTCGCTGAGCTATTTGAATGCCTCGATGGGGTCGGCTTTCAGTGCCGCCAACACGGTTCGCTACGACAATATGGTCATGTATCAGACCCCGTCGTATAGCGGATTCCAGTTTGGCATCGGTTACTCGTTCAATGTGGACGACGTATCCCGCCCGGGCGGATTCAAGACCAACGACAATAGCCGTGGTGTCACCACCGGTCTGCGCTATAACAACGGCCCGCTGGCTGTGGTCGTGTCTTATGACCAGCAGTTCCTCAAGCCCAACCAGCCGCAACCGAAGCAGGCCATTATTGGCGCGGCGTATGACTTCGAAGTGGTCAAACTCTCGCTGGCCTACGGCTGGGGCAAGGACGGTGTGCTGTCGGGTCAAGAAGATTTTGGCTTTTACGGCGGCGGAGTTAACACCAACACCCCGGCGCGCGGTCAAGGTGACACCATTGACGCGTTCACCTGGAAAGGCTTGAAGATCAACTCGTACCTGGTCGGTGTTAGCGCTCCGGTCGGCGGCGCCAGCAACGTCTTCGCTTCGTGGCAACGTGCAGACCCCAACAAGGGGCTGGAAGCCATGGACATCTACAGCGTGGGTTACACCTACGACCTGTCCAAGCGCACCAACCTGTACACGTTCGCTTCGTATGCCGATGCTGCTGGTTTCGTAGACGGCAACAAGATGACGACCGTTGGTGTCGGCCTGCGTCATCGCTTCTGATATCGAGGTACGGGTCGCCCTCTTTCCGAGCGGAGTCGGGGCACCTTGTTCTTGGCCACCCACCCTGTGGGTGGCTTTTTTTTATGGCAAAATGCACCGAAATGGTGCGAATGCAGTGTTGTTTCGCGCTAACTTAGGGCATTCCCCTAGTGTCCTCGGCCCGTTCGTGGTGCACAATTGCTTTCATGCAGGTGAGGAGACAAATAGCCCAAAAAAGGGCGACCGGCGGCACCGGTATAAACAAACTAGCAGTACCCAAATAAAAGCAAAACGCACAACGGCTGGCACCAGGAGGTGCCGGCCGTTGTCGCATAAGGCTCACCTTGTCCATTTGCCCATCATGCCCACCGTGCGCATGCTGCGTTAGAAAACTTGACTTAGCGGTCCACTTTCCATGCCGCAAATCGACGATCCTCCCCCACATGCACTGCGCAGATATTGGCGGCGCAATCTCATGCTTATTGGGGTGTTGCTCGGCATCTGGCTGCTGCTTACCTTCGTCCCCGCCTACTTTGCCCGCGAGCTGACATTCGATTTCATCGGCTGGCCCTTCGCGTTCTGGATGGCCGCCTACGGCGCGCCGCTTTGCTATCTGGTTCTCGTCGTGCTTTACGCACGCTTCATGAACAAGGCGGACGCACGGTTGGCGGACGAGGAAAAGCGGAGCGATTAATGCCGTTTACCGGAGACAGTCCGCGTGAGTTCGACAAGCGGTTGCGGCGCATCTATGTGCTTTACACGGCGGGCTTTGCCCTGCTTATCGTGTTGTTGGCGCTGGCCGAGCTCGCCGGCTTGCCACGCAATTGGATCGGATACGCGTTCCTGCTGGTGACCGTCAGCCTTTATGCGGGTATCGGTATTGTCTGTCGCACCTCCGATCAGGTTGAATACTACGTGGCGGGACGCCGGGTACCTGCCGTCTATAACGGCATGGCCACCGCGGCGGACTGGATGTCGGTGGCCTCGTTTATTGGCGTGGCGGGCACGCTTTATCTGACGGGGTATGGCGGCCTGGCCTACATCATGGGCTGGACGGGCGGCTATGTACTTGTGGCGCTCTTGCTGGCGCCGTACCTGCGCAAGTTCGGCCAGTACACGTTGCCGGACTTCATGGGGGCGCGTTATGGCGGCAATCTCGCGCGATTGGCCGGTGTAGCCTGCGCGGTGCTGTGCTCATTCACCTATCTGGTAGCGCAGATCTATGGCGTGGGCATCATCACCACGCGCATGACCGGTATTTCGTTCGAGCTGGGCATTTTCGTGGCCTTGGGCGGCATGCTGGTGTGTTCGTTCCTGGGCGGTATGCGCGCGGTGACGTGGACTCAGGTGGGGCAGTACATCATCCTGGTGGTGGCGTATCTGGTGCCCGTCATCTGGTTGTCGATGAAACATACCGATCTGCCCTTGCCGCAGCTGGCTGGCGGCACTGTCTTGCAGGAAATTACCGAGCGGGAAACCCAGTTGGGCAAGGACGTGTCCGAACTGCAAGTACGCCAGCTATGGAAGGCGCGCGCCGATGAAATGACCCAGCGCCTGGAGGCGCTGCCCGAATCCTGGTCTCAGGAAAAGGACCGGCTGCGCCAACGGTTGGCGGAATTGACGGCGATAGGGGCGTCCATGGTGGATGTCCGTACGGTCGAACGCGAACTGGAGACATATCCCGAAAGTGTAGAGGCCGCGCGAGCGGCATGGTCCCAGGCGCGCGCCACCTTTGAAGCGCGCGGCGCGCGGCCGGTGCCCCACGCCGAACCGTTCCCTGCCGCCGATCCCCAGGAACGTCAGCAGATGCGGCTGAACTTTTTATCGCTGGTGCTGTGTTTGATGCTGGGCACGGCCGGCATGCCGCATATTCTGATGCGGTCGTACACGACGCGTTCGGTGATCGAAGCGCGGCGTTCGGTCTGCTGGTCCTTGTTATTTATTCTGCTCTTATATTTCATGGCGCCCGCGCTGGCGCTGCTCGTTAAATACGAGGTCTACACACAGGTCGTGGGAAGCGATTTCGCGCACCTGCCCAGCTGGGTGCACGCGTGGAGCGCGGTGGACGTCAATCTGCTGGATCTGGTTGACGTTAATCGCGATGGCAAGGTGCAGTTAGGTGAAATCAGCATGGGCGCTGACGTGGTGGTGCTGGCCATGCCGGAGATCGGCGGCTTGCCCTATGTGATTTCGGGGTTGGTGGCCGCGGGCGGGCTGGCCGCGGCGCTTTCGACTGCGGACGGGTTACTGCTGACTTTGTCGAACTCTCTGTCGCACGACATGTGGTATCGGGTCGTGTCCCCGCGCATGTCGGCGGCGCGGCGGGTGATGGTGTCCAAGATCCTGCTGCTGGCGGTCGCCTTTGCCGCGGCCTGGGTCGCGGCGCGCAAGCCGGCGGATATTCTCTTCATGGTGTCCGCCGCGTTTTCTTTCGCAGCCTCATCGTTTTTCCCCGCGCTTGTCATGGGCATATTTTGGCGGCGTGCGAACAAATGGGGTGCTGTCTTCGGTATGGGCGTAGGCCTGGCGGTGACGTTTACCTATATGGCGCACACGCATCCGTGGCTGCGCGAATGGGTGTTCGGCATCGATCGCGCGCAGCCGGTGGAGCTGTGGTGGGGCATACAGCCTATTGCAGCGGGCGTGTTTGGCGCGCCTGCGGCGTTTCTGACGATGATCGTGGTGTCGCTGCTAACGCCGCCGCCCGATCGCGCCACGAATCAGCTAGTGCATTATTTGCGGGAACCCGATGGCAAATCCGAGGCCTAGGCATGATCGGGCAGGGCTGGCCGGATGCGCCGGCTGAACGACTTAAAGCGACTTAATGGCCAACCGATTTCGAAAAGACATTCATCACCACAACCCCCGCGATGATGAGCCCAATGCCGATTATGGCGGGCAGATCCAGGTGCTGGTCAAACAGCAGGGCGCCGATTAACGAGATCAGCACGATGCCCACGCCCGACCAGATGGCATAGGCAACGCCCACCGGGATATACCGTAGCGTCATCGACAGAAAATAGAACGACACCGCATAGCCCGCCACGGTCAGGGCCGAGGGCGCGAGTCGGGTAAAGCCTTGCGAGCCTTTGAGCGCACTGGTGGCGATGATCTCGGCCACGATGGCAATACCCAGGTATATCCATTTCATGCGCGTCGTGTCCCGGTTTGTCGCAATAGCACCAGCAACGCGCCCGCGCCGCCTTCTCGTTCAGAGGCCTCAGAAAACGCCATGACGTCGGCTTTCTGAACCAGCCATGTGCGCACTTTGTCTTTGAGGACGGGCTCCAGCCCCTGGGAACCATAGCCTTTGCCGTGGACAATGCGTACACAGCGGATGCCATGTTCGAGGCATTCGTCGAGGAACGACACCACGGCGTGGCGAGCTTGTTCGACGCGCAGTCCGTGCAAGTCTAATTCGGCTCCGGCGGGCCATTGCCCCCGGCGCAGATTCCGCGCCGTGTCGGGAGCCGCATCGGCCCGCACGAACGCGGTGCCGCCCTCGGAGAGTAAGTGCGCGACGTCCGCGCCGTCGGATAAGCCGGCATCGGCACGGGAGAGAGTTTCTCCCATCGCCGCCGCGCGCCGCATTGCGACGGACTCATCTATCGGTTTGCGCACGACGGTTCCGGCCGAGAGGGTCTTCGCCGTGTCCGGCCTGACCTCACGGCGTCCGGTGGGTTTTAGTGGCGTGACCGATTGCGTGGCTTTGCGAAACGCGTCGGGGTCCACATCGGCGGCTCGCGCGGCGGCCTCGCGGGCCGCGCGCTCGGCCTCGGCGCGCGAGCGCTGCAACGTCTGCTGCAGCCGTTTCAGGTCGGCCAGGCCGCCTTTGTTATTGCGCATTCTCCAGCCACCGTTGTGCGTCCAGAGCGGCCATGCAGCCCGTGCCGGCGCTGGTGATGGCTTGACGATAGACATGATCCTGCACATCGCCTGCGGCGAATACGCCTGGCACCGAGGTCATGGTGGCCATGCCCGACAGGCCGCTCTTGGTGACGATGTAGCCGTCCTTCATTTCGAGCTGACCTTCGAAAATGCCGGTATTCGGTTGGTGACCGATGGCGATGAAAGCGCCCATGACGGCCAAATCCTCGGTCTCACCAGTCTCGGTATGACGGATACGCACGCCCGTCACGCCGCTATCGTCGCCCAAGACTTCGTCCAACGTGTGAAAGAGCTTGAGTTCCATATTGCCGTTGGCGACTTTTTCCATCATCTTGTCGATCAGGATCGGCTCGGCGCGGAACTTGTCGCGGCGATGAATGACGGTGACCTTGCGGCAGATATTGGAGAGATACAGGGCTTCTTCGACAGCGGTATTGCCGCCGCCGACGACGACGACATCCTTATTGCGATAGAAGAACCCGTCGCACGTCGCGCAGCCCGACACGCCGCGGCCCATGAAGGCCTCTTCGGACGGCAGGCCCAGGTACTTGGCCGATGCGCCCGTGGCGATGATCAGCGCGTCACACGTGTAAATATTGCCCGTGTCGCCCGTCAGGGTGAATGGGCGCTTGGACAGGTCGACTTTGGCGATATGGTCGAACAACATCTCGGTATTGAAACGCTCGGCATGCTGCTGAAAGCGCTGCATGAGCTCCGGCCCTTGCACGCCGGCGAAGTCGGCCGGCCAGTTGTCGACGTCAGTGGTCGTCATCAATTGCCCACCCTGCGCCAGGCCCGTCACGAGCACCGGCGACAGATTGGCCCGGGCGGCGTAGACCGCGGCCGTGTAACCGGCGGGGCCGGATCCAAGTATCAAAACTTTAGCGTGTTTAGAGGTGGACATAGGTCAGTATCTTTAGAGTGATGCCCAATTATAATGAGCCGCATGCCGCGTATTTCAACTGCCTCCCCCCGCGCTTCGCGCAACACCCGTAACGGCCCGTCTCCGCTGCAAACGCGTATCTCCGGCTTGCTCCGTGAGGCGCGCTGGATTTTGTTTGCCGCGTTGGCTGCCTGGCTCACACTGGTGCTCGCCACGTGGTCGCCCTCTGATCCTGGGTGGTCGCATTCTGTCACCAATGAGGCGATCCATAACCGCGGCGGGATGTTTGGCGCCTATCTATCGGACATCCTGCTCTACCTGTTCGGCTTTTCTGCCTGGTGGTGGGTCGTGCTCCTCTTACAGCGCGTCCGTGCCGGTTATCGACGGCTGGCCAGCCATTTGCGGGCCAGTACCAACAAGCCCGACGAGGTTTTGCCACGCGTGCGTTGGGAAGAAGGGATTGGATTCTTCCTCGTGCTGATTGGTTCCCTCGGGATCGAGGCGCTGCGGCTTTATAGCTGGGGCATGCATCTGCCGGGAGGCACCGATGGCGCCAGTGGCGCGGGCGGTGTGATCGGGCAAATGCTGGCGACGAACCTCTCGCAGGCCGTTGGGTTTACCGGGGCGACACTGGCGCTGTTGGTGATGCTCGCGATTGGCCTGAGCCTCTTTTTCTCGTTTTCCTGGCTGCATGTGGCCGAGCGGGTGGGCATCTGGGTCGAGGGGGTGGGCCGTCGTATTCGCGATACTTACAGCGCGCGCCAGGACCGCAAGGT
>NZ_WSJB01000018.1 GCF_009763255.1 Bordetella sp. 02P26C-1
ACGCCGCAGAATCCCCCGTCCAAACCACGCGCCCCCGCTCCAACACCACGTGGTAGTCCGCCAACCCCAGCAACCGTTCCACATACTTATCGATCACCAGAATCGTCTGCCCCGCCTCTCTCAGCGTAGCCAAGCACTGCCAGATCTCTTCCCGCACCAATGGCGCCAGCCCTTCCGTCGCCTCATCCAGAATCAACAACCGGGGATTCGTCACCAACGCCCGCCCGATTGCCAGCATTTGCTGCTCGCCCCCCGACAGCTGATTCCCCATATTCGAAGCCCGTTCCTTCAACCGAGGGAACAAGCCGAACACCCGCTCCACCGTCCAAGGCTGCGCGATATCCGGATTGCGCTGCGCCACAAACGCCGTCAGATGCTCACGCACCGTCAGATTCGGAAAACACTGCCGCCCCTCCGGCACAATCGCCAAGCCCGCGCGCGCAATCCGATCCGGCGCCCACCCGCCAATATCCTGCCCCGCGAAGCGGACAGACCCCGCCCGCAACGGCAACTGCCCGAACATCGTCTTGAGCAGCGTGCTCTTGCCCATCCCGTTGCGCCCCAAGAGCGTCACCACCTGTCCCGCCTGAATCTCCAGATCCACGCCAAACAGCACCTGGCTCGCACCGTAGCCGCTTTCCACCCCGCGCATGCTCAACATGATGCTTGCTCCCGCGCGCGCGCCACGCCGCCATGCTCCGCGTCGTCATCGCCCAGATATGCTCGCCGCACCTCCGGATTCGCGCGAATCTCATCCGGCGTCCCCGTCGCAATGACGCGCCCATACACCAACACCGAAATCCGATCCGCCAACCGAAACACGGCCTGCATATCATGTTCCACCAACAACATCGCCGCCTGCCCGCGCATCGACTCGATCAGATCCGTCAACCGCAAGGTCTCATCCGGCCCCATCCCCGCCATGGGTTCATCCAATAGCAACACCCGTGGCCGCGCCGCCAAGGCCAGCGCAAACTCCAGCTTGCGCTGCTCGCCATGCGGCAACGTGCCTGCAGGACGATCCAGCACATCGTCATCCAAGGCGCACTGTCGCGCCAACTCGTGCGCCACGTCATAAAGCCGTGCGTCCGCCGCGCGCGGTTTCCAGAACCGGAAGCTGCTGCCCGCATGCGCCTGCGCCGCCAGCAACAAGTTATCCCGCACGCTAAACGACTTAAAGATGTTGGTGATCTGATACGAACGCGACAACCCTGCCGCGACCCGTTGATGCGCATTCATCCGCGTCACGTCCACGCCACCCAACACCAGCGTGCCCTCATCGGCCGGCAAGGTGCCAGACAACAGATGAATCAGCGTCGATTTCCCCGCGCCATTCGGCCCGATCAAGGCGTGAATCTCACCTGGGCGCAGTGACAACGACACATGGTCCGTTGCCAACAACGCTCCAAAGCGACGCACCAGCCCGGTGGCTTGCAGCACCGTTCCCGTTTCCGCAACAACGCTCATGGCCGCTCTCCCCGTGCAGAAGACCCGCTCATCCACGGCCCAAACAACCCAGCGATTCCGCGCGGCGCGCCAAACACCACGCACAACAGCAGAATGCCCAACGGCAGATGCCAATATTCCGTCCACATGCGCAGCACTTCCTCCAGCGCCAGCATCACCACCGCGCCCACCACCCCGCCGTAGCGCAGCCCGATACCGCCCACCAGCACCATCACCAGCAGATTCGCCGATTGCGTCCAATGCATGAGGCTAGGCGAGATAAAGAGATTGTGATTGGCCAGCAGGGCACCTGCCAGACCCGCGAATGCGCCACTGATCACAAAGGCGACGAGCTTGATGCGATACACCGGATAGCCCAACGATTCCATCCGCGATTCGTTTTCGCGTATCCCTTGCAAGGCCATGCCAAATCGTGAATTCACCAGGCGCCCGAACGCCCACATCGATAGCGCGAACAACACCAGCACCACGTAATAAAAGCTGTTGCTGTTGGCCAGATCGATACCAGGCAGCGTCGAATAGCCGGCCATATTCAGACCATCCTCGCCACCGTACTGCCGCAACGAGATGAACACATAGAACACCATCTGTGCGAAGGCCAGCGTGATCATGATGAAGTACACGCCACGCGTGCGTAACGACACCGCGCCGATCAGCAGCGCCAGCACCGCGGCCAACCCCGCCGCGGCGGGCCACGAAATCAACCCGGCCTGCACTCCCGAGGCTTCGAGTATGCCCACCACATAGGCCCCCGCGCCGAAAAACGCCGCGTGCCCCAGCGCCACCATGCCCCCATAGCCCAGGATCAGATTCAAGCTCGTCGCCGCCAGCGCATAGATCAGCACCCGCCGAACGACCGACACATAAAAATCCATATCCAGGGCTTCGGCCACCCACGGAAACACCGCCAGTGCCGCCAACAGCACCCAAGTCACAATCAAGGATCTACGCATCGCTCACCCACGCGCCGGAAACAGCCCGGCCGGCCGGAATACCAGCACCACGGCCATGAGCACATAAATAGAAATCGCCGCCAGCGTCGCCGCCAACCCCGAGGCCACCGCCGGTGGCAGCACCTCGCGCAACAACATCGGCAGAAACGCGCGGCCCGCCGTATCGACCATGCCGACCAGCAATGCGCCGACAAAGGCACCACGTATGGACCCGATGCCGCCTATCACGATGCACACGAGCACGAGGATCAGGATTTCCTCGCCCATGCCAATCTGCACCGCCGTGATCGGACCCAACAACGCGCCCGCAACGGCAGCCAGCATCGCCCCCAGCGTGAACACACCGAGAAACAGCAAGGGTACGCGCACGCCCATTAACGTAGCCATCTGACGATTCGACGCCCCGGCGCGCACCAGCACACCGGCGCGGGTGCGCGTGACAAACCAGTACAGCCCCACGGCCGCAGCCAGACCACAACCGATAATCAGTAGCCGATACGCGGGATACATCAGATCCGGCAACAAACGCACGGGCCCAGACAACGCGGCGGGCAGGTTCAACATCACCGGCGCGGGTCCCCACACCATCTTTACCAAATCATTGGCGATCAGTATGACGGCATATGTGCCTAATACCTGAGCCAAATGGTCCCGTACGGCCAGCCGCCGTATCAGCAGATGTTCCAGCACCAGCCCCACGATCCCCGTGGCGACGGCGGCCACCACCACGGCCGCGACAAACGAACCGGTGCGCTGCATGGTCTCGGCCGCCACGTAGGCGCCCGCCATATACAAGGACCCATGCGCCAGGTTCATGATGTCCATGATCCCGAACACCAGCGTCAGTCCCGCGGCAATCAAAAACAGCATCAGCCCAAACTGCAGGCCGTTTAACAATTGCTCGACTACAAGCGTCATGAAACGTATCCCCAGTGCCGCGGGCCGGTTCGGGCCCGCGGGCGGTTGCCATGGTTACAGCTTGCACTGCCCCACGTATACGTCTTGATAGTCGTCGAAGACTTTTTCTACGAGCTTGTTGGTAATGCGTCCGTCGCCGTCTTTTTCGATGACGCGCAGGTAATAGGCCTGGATCGGGTAGTTGTTCTTGCCGTAGGTGAACTTGCCGCGCACCGAGGGGTAATCGGCCTTGGCCAGTGCGGCAATGATGGCGTCACGGTCGCTGGCCTTGCCGCCGGCTTGCTTGACGGCGGCGTCCATGGCCATGATCACGTCATACGCCTGAGCCGCGTACACCGACGGGTAACGGCCACCGTATTCCTTGCGGAAGGCTTCGACGAACTGCTTGTTTTGCGGCACGTCCAGATCGTGCGCCCATTGCGCGGTGTTGTACATGCCGAGCATGGGCTCGCCCACGGCCTGAATCACGTCCTCGTCAGCCGAGAACCCCGGGCCGATGAGCTTGATGTTTTCCGACAAGCCGGTCGAGACGAACTGCTTGACGAAATTGATGCCCATGCCGCCCGGCAGGAAGATGAACACCGCATCCGGCTTGGCCGCGCGGATTTGCGCGAGTTCGGCGGCGTAGTCAAGCTGGCCGAGTTTGGTGTAGACCTCTTCGGCCACGTCGGTTTTATAGCCGCGCTTGAAACCGGCCAGCGCGTCCTTGCCCGCCGGATAATCGGGGGCCATGATCAGGACTTTCTTGAAGCCTTTGTCGGCCGCGACCTTGCCGGCTGCCTCGTGAAACGCATCGTTCTGATAGGAGGTACCGAACCAGTAAGGATTGCAACGTTCCCCGGCGAACTGGCTGGGGCCCGGGTTATTGGAGAGGTACGGCACCTTGGCCGCGAAGAGCGCGGGACCTACCGCGAGCGCCACGTTAGAGCCGATCGGGCCCGTGAAGAAATCGATCTTGTCGCGCTGGATATAACGCGAAACCAACTGGCGGGCCTGATCGGGATTGCCGCCCATATCCGTCTGCAGAAACTCAGCGGGCTGTCCGCCCAGCTTGCCGCCCAGCTGCTTGATCGCCAGATTGAAGCCATCGCGGGCCTCGGCGCCCAGCGCGGAAAACGGGCCCGATATATCATTAGCAATTCCGACCTTGACCGGGTCGGCGACAGATAAAGCGGGCAGCAGCGCAGCAGCGGCCACCAGGGAAGTCAAGAAACGCATCGATATACTCCTTGCGCGAGCCGCGCGGCGGACATTTTTTATCAGTTAGGCGAAAGCGTTTACCGCAAAGGCCAGCGAGCATGCGGACCCCTTGCAACGCAAACACCACTGGCATGGCGCATAGTTTAGGTTTAAAGTATCTAGCCCGACAAGACTAGGGTTTTTACCGAGATTCGCCCCTCGCCATATCATGACCGACTTGCCCGACCTGGAATCCCGCGCCGCTCCCGAGGACCATCACGCGTTGCGTTTGTGGCTGCGTATGCTGACCTGCTGCAACCTGATCGAATCCGAGATCCGCACGCGCCTGCGCACGGAATTCGACACGACGCTACCGCGTTTCGACTTGATGGCCCAGCTGCAGCGCGCGCCCAAGGGTTTGAAAATGGGCGAGCTCTCGCGCCGCATGATGGTGACCAACGGCAATATCACCGGCATCACGGATCAGCTCGAAAAAGAAGGCCTGGTCATGCGGCTGAAAGTCGAAACCGACCGGCGCAGCTCGGTGTTGAAACTGACTCCGCAGGGACGTCGTACCTTTTCCCGCATGGCGCGCGCGCATGAGCGCTGGGTCAAAGCCATGTTCGCGGATCTGCCGGAAGACCATCGCGACGCCATGTATCAAGCGCTGGGCGAATTAAAGTTGCAAATCGTCGCCCGGCGTCCAGACTCCGCTCGGTGATGGTGGGATAATAGAGGGATAACCCGCAGTTGCCGCGGGCTACCCCCTTCATTTTCCGCCAAGCCACAGAGACGAAGTCATGGCCGTTAATCTGCAGATTCCTTCAGAATCCGAAATATTTCCCGTTGCCGGTGTTGAAATCGGCGTCACCGAAGCCGGCATCCGCAAGGCCAACCGACGCGATCTGACTGTTTTCCGCCTGGCGCCGGGCTCGAACGTGGCCGGCGTTTTCACCCGTAACCGTTTCCGCGCTGCGCCCGTGCAAGTCTGCGAGGCCCACCTCGCCGCCGGCGGCCCGATCCGGGCGCTGGTCATTAATACCGGCAATGCCAACGCGGGCACCGGCTCTGAAGGTCTGAAGAACGCTCAGGAGACCTGCGTGGCGCTGGGCAAACTGCTGCACGTGCCGGCGCAACAAATCCTGCCGTTTTCGACCGGCGTGATTCTCGAACCGCTGCCGCTGGACCGGCTGACCGCTGGCCTGCCCGGCGCGATCGACAAGCTCGGTCCGGATCAATGGTTCAACGCCGCCTACGGCATCATGACCACCGACACGCAGCCCAAGATTCATTCGCAGCGCGTGCAGATCGACGGCAAGACCGTCACGTTCACCGGCATCAGCAAGGGCGCGGGCATGATCCGCCCGAACATGGCCACGATGCTGAGCTTTCTGGCCACCGATGCGGGCATCGCACAACCGCTGCTGCGCAAGCTGGCCGTCGACATCGCCAACCGTTCGTTTAACCGCATCACCGTCGATGGCGACACCTCGACGAACGACTCGTTCATCATCATCGCGACCGGTCAGTCGGGCGTGGAGATCAACAGCGAGTCAGATCCCCACTACCAAGCCGTGCGCGAGGCGTTGACCACCGCCGCCCTGGACCTGGCGCAGAAGATCGTGCGCGACGCCGAGGGCGCGACCAAGTTCATGACGATCCGTGTCGAGGAAGCCAAGTCCACCGAGGAAGCGCTCAAGGTCGCCTACGCTGTCGCACACTCGCCGCTGGTCAAGACTGCCTTCTTTGCTTCGGACCCCAACCTGGGCCGTATCCTGGCCGCCATCGGCTATGCCGGCGTGGACGATCTGGATGTCTCCAAGCTGCGGATGTGGCTGGACGATGTGCTGGTCGCCAAGGATGGCGGACGCAATCCGGATTACCAAGAGGCTGACGGCCAGCGCGTCATGAAGCAGGCCGAGATCACGGTACGCATCGCGCTGGCGCGCGGCGACGTGGCCGACACGGTCTACACCTGCGACTTTTCGCACGAATACGTCAGCATCAACGCCGACTATCGTTCGTAAGTCTCGCGCAGGCTTTGCCGATCTTTTAACGACCCGCAGGAAACAACGACGTGAGTGCTGCAGATTTTTCGGTTCTGATAGAACGCGCCGAACGGGTGTTGGCGCAGCTGGAAGCCTGGCTGCCCGCCGCCCCGCCAGAGATCGATTGGACGGCCCATGCCTATCGCTGGCGTAAACGCGGCGCCCGCGGCTGGCTGGATGCCGTGCGCCACGTGGCACGTATCGATCTGACGGATCTGCAGCATATCGAGCGTCAAAAAACCATTATTGACCGCAATACGCGTCAATTCCTGCAAGGCAAGCCTGCTAATAACGTCCTGATGACAGGCGCGCGCGGCACGGGCAAAAGCTCGCTGGTCAAGGCCATGCTCGCGACGTACGGCGAGCAAGGCCTGCGTCTGATTGAAGTGGACAAAACGGACCTGGGTGACTTGGCCGATATCGTCGAACTGGTGGCGGCAAGGCCCGAGCGCTATATCGTGTTCTGCGACGACCTGTCGTTCGAGGAAGGCGAAGCCGGCTACAAAGCGTTGAAATCCGTGCTGGATGGGTCGGTATCGTCCTCCGGCGAGAATGTGCTGATTTACGCGACCTCGAACCGGCGTCACCTGATGCCGGAATACATGAGCGAGAACCTGCAGGCCAAGCATCAGGCCGATGGCGAGATCCATCCCGGCGAGACCGTGGAAGAGAAAATCTCGCTGTCCGAACGCTTCGGATTGTGGCTGTCGTTTCATCCGTTCAGGCAAGACGATTATCTGGACATCGTGTACCACTGGCTGCGCGCGCTGAAGTGCCCGGCGGAGCAGATCGAAGCCAGCCGCACCGAGGCGCTGCAATGGGCGCTGGAACGCGGTTCGCGTTCGGGACGCGTGGCCTATCAGTTTGCTCGCGACTGGGCCGCGCGCTATGTCTGAGCGCATCATTGATGTCGCCGCCGGCTTGATTCTGCGCCCCGACGGGCAACTGCTGTTGGGCCAACGGCCCGAGGGCAAACCTTGGTCGGGCTGGTGGGAATTGCCCGGCGGCAAGCTGGAGCCTGGCGAAACCGTGCTAGAGGCTTTGTCCCGCGAGTTGCAGGAGGAAATCGGCATCGAGGTCACGCAAGCCGTGCCCTGGGTGACCTATGTGCATTCCTATCCGCAGACCACCGTGCGACTGGCTTTTTGCCGCGTCACCGCCTGGAACGGCGAGCCGCGCGGGCTGGAGAATCAACGTCTGGAATGGGTGGATCCGCGCAACGCGGCAAGCGTGGGCGAACTGCTGCCGGCTACCCTGCCCCCGCTGCGCTGGTTGCAACTGCCAGAAACCTACGGCATTTCATCGATTGGCGGTCTGGCCGGTGTGCCTGAATTCCTGCAACGCCTGGAGCGCGCATTGGCACGCGGCTTGAAGCTGGTGCAGCTGCGCGAACCCGATTGGCCCGATGGCGTCGGGGCGACATCGCTGCGCGATGTGATGCAAAGCGTCGTCAAGCTTTGCCATGCCGCCGGTGCACGGCTATTGATTAATAGTGTGCACCCGGCCGCCTGGTGGCGCATGGCCGATGGCGTGCATCTGCGCTGGAGTGACGCCGAGGCCTTGCGCACCCGACCGGAATTGCCCGTAGGCGCGCTCGTTGCGGTCTCGACGCACGACAACAACCAGGTCGTGCATGCGCGCGATATGGGCGCGGATTTCGCGGTATTGGGCGCGGTGCTGGAAACGCCCAGCCACCCGGGTCAACCGGGCTTGGGCTGGGACGGGTTCGTGGCCGCTAATCGCGATGCCGGTTTGCCGGTCTATGCATTGGGCGGTCAGTCCATCGATACCTTGAGCGAGGCGCAACGCCACGGTGCGCATGGTATCGCGGGTATTCGAGGCTTGATTTAAGCCCGCATTTTTCGCCGAGCGCGCACGCCGCTGACGCGGTCGTCTCGCGCTCAGTTCTGCTGCTGCGCCGACAGGCCGTCCCAGCCACCGCCCAAGGCCGCGATTAAGCGCACGCTGGCGGCGAGCCGGCTGGCCACGAGATTAAGCGCGTTGCGCTCGCTGTTCAAGGCGCCGGTTTCCAGCGTTGCGACATCCAGGTAATCGATCAGGCCTTCCTGATATTGGTTTCTCGCCAGACGCAGCGACTCGCGCGCGGCCGTCAGAGCGCGCCGTTGCACCACTTGCTCCTCACCCAGCACGCGCATCTGGATCAAATAGTCCTCGACTTCCTGTAGCGCCGTCAGCACGGTCAGGCGATAGGCCGCTGCCTGCGCGTCATAGGCGGCGCGCGTTTGTTCGAGGCGGGCATTCCGTGCGCCACCATCGAACAGCGTCAACGCAAGCGCGGGCCCCAAGGACCAGAACCGCGCGGGCGCCGTTAGCCATTGCGCGAACTCCCCGCTACGAAAACCGCCATTGGCGCTCAGCGTCAAATCGGGAAACCAGGCGGCCTGCGCCACGCCGATTTCGGCATTGGCGGCAGCGGTGCGGCGCTCGGCGGCAGCAACATCGGGGCGGCGCTCGAGTAATTGGGATGGCAGACCAACGGGAATATCCGGAATTTGCGGTTCGAACGTTTGTGCCTCTGCCAAGGTGAAGCGCGAAGGCGCCAGTCCCACCAACACGGCGATGGCATGCTCGAACTGCCCGCGCTGCCATTCCAAGTCGACCAGCTGAGCCCGCGTGGATTCGAGCTGAGCTTCGGCAACGGTCACATCGGACTTGCCGACAACGCCCGCCTCATAACGGTTTTGCGTAAGTTTCAGCGATCGTTCATACGCCGCGACCGTCGAGGCGAGCAGGCGCTTTTGTTCGTCCAACACGCGCAGCTGGAAATAGTTCTGCGCCAACGCCGATTGCGCGCTCAGGCGCGCGTTAGCGGCATCGGCGAAACTGGCCTCGGCCTGCGCGCGGCTAGATTCGACTTCGCGGCGGATACGGCCCCACAAATCCGCCTCCCAGCTCACGCCGAGACCCAGGTTGTACTGGCTGCCCGAGGTGCTGTTGGACCCGCTGCCCGAGCCACTGCGCGTGGCGCTGGCATCGGTACTAATGAACGGGAAAAACCCGGCGCGCGCGTTCTGTACCAACGCCTGGGCCTGACGGTAATTGGCTTCCGCCTGCGCGATGGTCTGGTTGGCGGCGTTTAACTTCGCCATCAATTCATCGAGCGTACTGTCGCGATAAAGTCGCCACCATTGGCCGCGATCGATCTGATCCTGCGGTTGCGCGGGCGTCCATCCCTCGGTGCTGGCGGCAGTCGCCACGGCTGCGCCAATCTCCCCCACGCTCTGCCCTCTGCGCTGTTTATAGTCTTCGCCCACGTCGACAGCAGGACGCTGATAATCCGGCCCGACCGCGCAGGCGCTCATCAATGCGCAGCATAGCGCCGTCGCGACACCGCGCAGCACCCGCGTACGCGGCAACGACGCAAAAGACGAGAGGGTCAACGGGATTGATGCGCGGTTCATGATGGTTCTACTTCAGAAGTCGGAGGGCCGGTACGGCCCGCGTTGCGACGGGTGGTGCGGCGGCGCGCCCATAAACGGAAACGGTCGAGGTACAGATAAACGACCGGCGTGGTGTAGAGCGTAAGAATCTGGCTCACGATCAGCCCGCCGACGATGGTCACCCCCAGCGGGTAACGCATTTCCACCCCGGCACCGGTCGCGAGGATCAACGGCAGCGCGCCGAAAATCGCCGCCATCGTGGTCATCATGATGGGCCGGAAGCGCGTCAGGCATGCCTGAAAAATCGCATCGCGCGGCGACAGGTTCAGCCTGCGTTCGGCATCGAGCGCGAAGTCCACCATCATGATGGCGTTTTTCTTGACGATACCAATCAGGAGGAACACACCGATCAACGCAATAATCGTGAACTCGCTGCCCACCAGCATCAGCGCAAGCAACGCGCCGATCCCGGCCGACGGCAGCGTGGACAAGATCGTCAAGGGATGCACGTAGCTCTCGTATAACAGGCCTAGCACGATATACATCGTCACCAACGCTGCCAAAATTAGCCAGGGTTGCTGACGTTGCATGGCAGCCTGCGCGGCGGCCGTCCCCAGGAAACCCGCCTGAATCTGATCTGATGGCAAGCCGATGCGCGCCACGGCATCATTGATCGCTGCCACGGCTTCATCCAGCGACACGCCCGGGGCAAGATTGAAGGAAATCTCGTCCGCGGCAAACAAGCCGTTATGCTGCACGCTCAAGGGGGCATTCCCCATCTCGAAGCGCGCGAACGCGGCCAGCGGCACGCGCGCGCCATCAGCGGCGATCACATGAACCTGCTTTAACGATTCCGCATCCTGCGCAAAGCGCGGTTCCACGCCCATGACGACCCGGTATTGATTCAAAGGCCCGTACATTACGGATACCTGGCGTTGACTGAACGAATTATTCAGCACCGCTGAAATATCGGACATGCTCACGCCCAGGCGCGTGGCGGCTTCTCGGTCGATGACGAGATTGATCTGGCGACCTTTGTCCTCGACGCTGGAGTCCACATCGGTCAATTGTGGCAACGCGGCCATGGCCTGCCGGACTTTCGGTGTCCAGGTACGCAATAGCGATAAATCGCCAGCCAGCAGGGTGTAGTCATACGAGCCGCTGCCCTGCTGACCCCGCACAAAGATATCCTGCTGCGGCACCAGAAACATGCGAGCGCCAGGCACGCCCTGCAGCTTGCCACGCAGCCGATTCACGACATCATTGGCGCTGACCTTGCGTTCGGCCAACGGCTTGAGCTGGATCATCATGAAACTGCTGTTGCTGCCGCCCCGACCGCCGGCGTAGGCCGTCATACTCGCCACGGCGGGATCGGCCAGTATGACCTTGCGGAAATGTTCGAGCTTCGGGACGGTCGCCTGAAACGACGTGCCCTGGTCCACGCGGAACATGCCAATCAATTGGCCCGTGTCCTGCTGCGGGAAAAAACCCTTCGGAACTACCGCATACAGATACACATTCAGACCGATGGTGGCCACCAACAGCAGGATCATCAAACGGCCATGCGCCAGCGCCCAGGACAAGCTACGCCGATAGCCCGCCAACAACGCATCGAAGAAACGCTCCAAGCCGCGCGCCAGCCAACCGGGCTCGCGAACCTCGGGCGGCTCATGCCGCAAAAGCTTGGCGCACATCATTGGCGTCAAGGTCAACGACACTACCATCGAGACCAACACCGAGGCCGACAAGGTCACGGCGAATTCGCGGAACAAGCGCCCGACGATATCCCCCATCAGCAACAGCGGGATAAACACCGCGATCAATGACAGACTCATCGACAACACGGTAAACCCCACCTCGCGCGAACCACGCAAGGCGGCACGCAACGGCGAGGCGCCGCGCTCCACATGCCGCATGATGTTCTCGAGCACGACTATGGCATCGTCCACCACAAAGCCGGTCGCGACAATCAAGGCCATCAAAGAAATCGTGTTCAGGGTATAGCCGCACCAATACATGATGCAGAACGTGCCAATCAAAGACACCGGCACCGCCACACTAGGAATCAGCGCCGCACGCCAGCGACGTAGGAACAGCAGCACCACCAGCATGACCAGACCTACCGCCACAATCAGCGTGATCTCGGCTTCGTGTAACGAGGCGCGTATGCTAGGGGTACGGTCTTGCGCGACGGTCAGATCGACATCGCCCGGCAGCAGCGCCTGCAGCTGCGGCAGTTGCTCGCGCACCGCCTCGACCGTCTCGATGATGTTGGCATCGGCCTGCCGGCGCAGTATCAGCAATATCGCCTTGCTGTTGTTGTAGTAGCCGGTCTGAAACAAGTCCTCGACCGAATCTTCGACCGTGGCCACGTCCGACAGCCGTATCGCCGAGCCATCGCGCCATGCGACGATAAGCGGGCGGTATTGTTCGGCCCGTTCGAGCTGATCGCTGGCCATGATCTGCCAGTGATGCTCGTCGTTTTCGATCATGCCCTTGGGCCGATTCGCGTTGGCCTGGGTCAGGGCATTGCGGACTTCGTCCAAGGACACACCGCGATTCGATAACGCCCCCGGGTTTAACGTCACGCGCACGGCGGGCAAGGAACTGCCGCCCACCGTGACCTCACCGATACCGCTCACCTGCGCGAGCTTCTGCGCCACGATGGTCGAGGCCAGGTCATACAGCTTGCCTTGGCTCAGGGTGCTGGAGGTCATAGCCAGCACCATAATAGGCGCTGACGAGGGGTTCACCTTGTTATAGGTCGGATTGCCGCGCATGCCGGTAGGCAGCAGCGGACGCGCGGCGTTGATGGCGGCTTGCACATCGCGCGCGGCGCCATTGATATCGCGACTCAGATCGAACTGCAGCGTGATGCGGGTCGAGCCTTGCGAGTTGCGCGAGGTCATTTCCGTCACGCCGGCGATACTGCCCAGCGAGCGCTCCAGCGGCGTGGCCACACTGGAGGCCATGGTCTCGGGACTGGCCCCGGGCAGGCTGGCCGTTACCGAAATAATCGGCAGATCGACTTGCGGCAACGCCGCCACGGGCAGCAGGCGAAACGACAGAATGCCCGCCAGCACCAGTCCCAGGCATAGCAATACCGTGGCGACCGGCCTGACGATGAACGGCGCCGACAGATTCATGCCGACTCCGCGACCGCGCGCGTGCGACGGCGATGCGCCAGACGGTCAAACATCAGATAGATGACAGGCGTGGTGAACAGCGTCAACACCTGGCTCACCAACAACCCACCCACCATCACCAGACCCAGCGGTTGACGCAACTCCGCGCCCGTGCCGGTGGACAACATCAGAGGCAATGCGCCAAACAGCGCCGCCAGCGTCGTCATCAAGATCGGGCGAAACCGCAGCAACGCCGCCTCGTGTATCGCGGCACGTGGTGTCAGGCCGCGTTTACGCTCGGCATCCAACGCGAAGTCGATCATCATGATCGCGTTCTTCTTGACGATACCGATCAGCAAAATGATGCCGATGATGCCGATCATATCGAGCTGCGTGCCGGTGATCATCAACGCCAGCAACGCGCCCACCGCCGCCGAGGGCAGCGTGGACAAGATGGTGATCGGATGGATATAGCTCTCGTACAGCACCCCCAGCACGATATACATCGTGACCACAGCGGCCAGGATCAACCACAGCGTGCTCGACAAGGAGTTCTGAAACGCGAGCGCCGCGCCTTGGAACCGCGTGTCGATACTGTCCGGCATGCCGATCTCTTTCTCGACGGCATCTATTGCCTCGACCGCATCCGACAGCGATGCGCCCGGCGCCAGATTGAACGAGACGGTCGTCATCGGGAACTGATCCAGCCGGCTGATAGCCAGCATGGTCCGCCCTTCGGAGATACGCGCGACCGACGACAGCGGCACCTGCGCACCGTCGGACGTGGTCAGATAAATTTGCTGCAAAGAGTCGGGCGATTTGCTGAACTGCGGCAACACCTCCAGCACCACGCGATACTGATTCGATTGCGTGAAAATCGTCGAGATCAGGCGCTGACCGAATGCGTTGTACAACGCTTCGTCAATCGCGGATGCCGTAATGCCCAGTCGCGATGCCGCATCGCGGTCGATTTCGACCCAGGTCTGGAGCCCATCGTTTTGCAAATCGTCCGTGACATCGGTCAATTGCGGCAATTCCGACAGGCGCGCGACCAGCTTGGGCGCCCATTCCGTCAGCACATCGATGTCCGGATTGGACAAGGTCATCTGATACTGCGTGCGGCTGATGCGATCCTCGATGGTGAGGTCTTGCACGGGCTGCATGTAGACCGTCAGATCCGGCGCTGCATCTTGTGCCGAGCCAAACCGTTCGGTCAGCGCGTCTTGTAAACGCTGCGTGACCGCCGTCAGATCCGCATCGCGATCCTTGTGCGGTTTGAGGGCGATCTGGATACGCCCGCTATTGAGCGTCGCATTCGTGCCATCCACGCCGATAAACGAGGACACCGACTCCACATCCGGGTCTTGCAGAATAATTTCGGCGGCCTCTTGCTGACGCTTGGACATCGCCGTAAACGAGATCGACGCGGGTGCCTCGGTGATCGCCTGGATCATGCCGCTATCCTGCTGCGGAAAAAACCCTTTGGGCACCATGATGTACAGCAACACCGTCAACGCAAACGTGCCCAGCGCGACCAGCAAGGTCAGCGGCTGATGCGCCAGCACCCACTGCAGACCCCTGTCGTAGGCCGCGATGCAGCGGTCGATCCACGCGCCCGTCGTGCGATGAAAACGGCCATAGCGCTGCTCCGATTCCGGCCGCAACAGGCGCGCGCACATCATTGGCGTCAGCGTCAACGACACCACCAGCGAAATCAGGATCGCGACCGCCAAGGTGATCGCGAATTCCCGGAACAGGCGCCCCACCACTTCGGTCATGAACAACAGCGGAATCAGCACGGCCACCAGCGAGAACGTCAGCGACACCAGCGTAAAACCGATTTGCGAGGCGCCCTTTAATGCCGCCTGCATGGGCGTCTCGCCTTCCTCCAGATGGCGGGCGATGTTCTCAATCATCACGATGGCGTCATCCACCACGAAACCCGTGGCGATCGTCAGCGCCATCAGCGTCAGGTTGTTGATGCTAAAGCCCGCCAGATACATGATGCAGAACGTGCCCACCAGCGACAGCGGCACCACCACACTGGGGATCACCGTGGCGGTCAAGCTGCGCAGAAAGACGAAGGTCACCATCACCACCAACGCCACCGCCAGAAGGAGTTCGAACTGCACGTCTTCGACGGACTCGCGTATCGTTTCCGTGCGGTCCGACACGATGTTCACATCCAGCGTGGCAGGCATGGCCGCACGCAGCTGCGGCATCATGGCGCGGATACGGTCCACCACGTCGATGACGTTGGCTCCGGGCTGGCGCTGCACATTGAGCAGAATCGCGGGCTCGCCGCCAGCCCACGCCGCCTGGCGGACGTCTTCGGCGCCCAACACGGCGTTGGCGACATCCGACAGACGCAATGGCGCGTTATTGCGATAGGCAATGATGAGGTCGTTGTAATCCGTCGGCGATTTCAGCTGATCATTGGCATCGATGGTGGTCGATCGCTCGGGCCCGTCCAGGTTGCCCTTGGGCTGATTAACGTTGGCGCCCACGATCGCATTGCGCAAGTCATTGAGCGACATCCCCGCCGAGGCCAGGGCAACTGGATTGGCCTGAATGCGCACCGCCGGCCGCTGGCCACCCGCCACGCTGACCAGACCGACGCCCGGAATCTGCGAGAGCTTCTGCGCCATGCGCGTGTCGACCAGATCGCGCACCTGCGGCAGCGGCATCGTGGGCGAACTGATCGCCAAGGTCAGTACCGGCGCATCTGCCGGATTGACCTTGTTGTAGACCGGCGGCACGGGCAGATCACTGGGCAGCAGATTCGAGGCCGCGTTGATCGCGGCCTGCACTTCCTGCTCGGCCACATCCAGCGGCAGATCCAGCCCGAATTGCAATGTGATCACCGATGCGCCGCCCGAGCTGGTCGACGACATTTGATTGAGGCCGGGCATCTGTCCGAACTGTCGTTCCAGGGGCGAAGTGACCAGCGAGGTCATCACATCCGGGCTCGCACCGGGATACAGCGTCACCACCTGGATCGTGGGGTAATCCACCTCCGGCAGCGCGGATACCGGCAACAAGCGATACGAGATAAACCCGGCGATCAGGATCGCCACCATGGACAGCGTGGTGGCGACGGGCCTCAGGATAAAGATGCGGGAGAGATTCACGGCGCCTTGGACCCCGAGGCGTTACGAGAACCGCGCGTTGCCGACCCGGCACCCAAGGCCTCGCCCGGCGTAGCGGGAATGGTGGCGTCGTTGTTGACCACCGACACCTTGGTGCCGGTGCGCAGCCGGTCAGTGCCCTCGATGACCACGCGATCGCCCGGCACCAGGCCTTTATTTACACCGACCCGGTCGCCGTTGATGGGACCCAGCTCGACCTGACGGACCTCGACGGTATTGTCATCGCGCAACAGGAATACGAAAGGACCCGCGGAGCCCTGCTGCACGGCCGCGGTAGGAATGGTCGTCGCATCGTTGCGCGTCTGCACGAGCAGGCGCACGTTGACGAACTGATTCGGGAACAACACTTCATCGGCGTTATCGAACCGCGCCTTGAGCTTGACAGTGCCGGTGGTCGTGTCGATCTGGTTGTCGATGGTTTCCAGTTCGCCCGTGGCGATCACTTTTTCGTCCGAGCGATCGAGTGCCTGGACTTTCAGCGTATGTCCGGCGCGGACCTGGGCCAGCACCTCGGGCAGCTGCGTCTCGGCGATCGAGAACACGACCGAGATCGGCTGAGTCTGAGTGATGACGACCAGACCCTCGGTGTCCCCCGCGGACACGAGGTTACCCGGGTCGACTTTACGCAAGCCCAAACGGCCATCGATCGGCGCGGTCACCCGTGTGTAGCTCAGCTGCAGCTTGGCATTATCCACGGCCGCCTGATCGATTTTCTGTGTGCCCTCGTACTGCCGCACCAGCGCCGCCTGCGTGTCGAGTTGCTGGCGCGCAATGGAATCCTGTTTGAACAAGGTCTGATAGCGCTGCAGATCGCGACGCGCGTTGGCGAGCTGTGCCTGATTCTGCTGCTGCTGGCCCTCTGCCTGCGCGAGAGCCACCTCATAGGACCGCGGATCGATCTGCGCCAGGACATCGCCCGCCTTGACGCGTTGACCCTCTTTGAAGTTGACGCTGATGAGCTCGCCATCGACGCGGCTGCGCACCGTGACGGTGTTGTAAGCCGTGACTGTTCCCAAGGCCGGCAGGATGATATCCAGGCTCCGGGTGGTCGCTGGCGCCACGCGGACAGGCGTATCGGCCATCATGCCGGGGCCCATTCCGGGAGCACCGCCACGCGGCCCCGCGCCCCGCCCGCCAGGCCTGGACTGCCCCGCCGGCGCGGACACGGCCGTTTCGGATTTAGGCTTATAGAACACCCACCAGGCCGCCCCGGCGGCGGCCACCATACAGAGGATGACGAGCCAGGTAATCGTGCGGCGAGTGGGGTCAGGGCGGCTTTCAGGCATAGGAATTAGGGTCAGACGGAGGTCGAGGCGCTATTGTGCGCTAACTCGACACGTTTGCCACAGGCGAAAGCCGCGCTGAAATACAGCGCAACAGGTATTGTGATCGCGGTACTAAGCGCTACACAATGACATCTGGAATCCGATATCGCGCGCGACCGGCTGTGGCTTCGCATCCCCCTCTTGCGAGGAAAAACGTATCCACACCATATACTTATTGGCGCTGATTTCCGGAAAAACGCCTGCGTCGGGATCTATCCAGACGCGCAAGAGCTGAAAAAGTTTCCCGGCCAGCATCTGCTGGTAGCCACCCTGATCGGCCACCATATCGGTGCGCCGGCCCGATTCACGAAGCAGACGCAATGCCATGGCCACGGCCTCATGCAGGGGCCGCAACGGGGCGATCCAGGCTTGCAGGTCTGCCTCGCGTTCCTGGGGCAGTCTGTGCTGCCAGGCATGATAGGACGGCATATCGACCTGGGTAGCCCCACCTGGTACCGCCAGCCGGCCGCGCAGACTGATCAGCCACTCGTTCTCGCGCAAGGGCTGCCCCGCACGTCCCTGCCCGGCCAGATTGCCCACCGTACGCTCCATTTCGGCCAGCATGGACTCCAAGGCGTCTTGCACCACGCCCGGGTGGTCGCGCAAGGCGACCAGCGCCATGCGCTGGCGCTCCAGATCTTGCAGCACGGAGGTCTTGATATCGGCGCGTTCGGTCGCGTCCAGGATGTCGAACAAGGTGGCGACCGCAATCTGATGATGATGCGCGTCAGATTCGCCGGAAAAGAAAAACAGTCTGTCGAATAAATACTCGAGTCGCAGATAGGATCTTATACGCTCGTTGAAGGGATATTCGTAAAGGATCACGCTTGCTACAGGCCTGTTGGTGAGCGGCCCGAAGGGCCGGATTAGTCAGGGAAGCCGGCCACATCTATGAGCGGTCGACGCGATGCCGCCGCCATGTGGCACCAGCGGTCGTGCAGAGCTTTTGCCCGCGCGCGCAATGCCGTGACAGTGGTCTGGCCATCGTTGACGATGACGTCGTCCGCTGCCGCCAGCCGGGTTGCCCGCGCGGCCTGTGCTGCCATAATACGCTGGATAGCCTCGACCGTCAGCCCGCTACGCGCTTGCACCCGCGCGACCTGGGTTTCAGGGTCGCAATCAACCACGCAGATCCGATCCACCCGATCGCGCCAGCGCCCGGATTCCACCAACAAGGGCACCACGAACACCTGATAAGTCCCTTGCGCCTGACTTGCCGCGCGCTCGGTATGTTCGCCAATCAGCGGATGCAAGATCGCTTCGAGCCGCGCGCGCGCATCGGGCTCGCGAAACACCAGATCCCGCATCCAGGCGCGGTCCATCGCGCCATCCGGGCGGGCGGCTTGCGGGCCGAACGCTTGCACCAACGCCGGCATGGCCTCGCCGCCGGGCGCGGTCAGCGCATGCGCGATCGCATCGGTGTCGACAAGCGCCGCGCCCCACTCGGCCAACATATCGGCCACGCGTGTTTTGCCGGACCCAATGCCGCCGGTCAAGCCGATCTTATACATATTCCTCTCTTGCGAAACCGAATGAACGGCAAAGCGCCGCGCGGGTTGCGATGATGTCTGTCTGGTGATTCTGAAGCATACGCCCCGGCGCCACGCGGCGGCAAACGAGGTGCACACTCCAGGCGTGGTTGCCTCAACCCGCAACCGTCACGAACAGCATGACCACGCCCGCGAGCGCCAGGTAAGGCCCAAACGGCAAGGCCTGCCCCGCCTGCGCGCGCCCGATCAAGCGCAAGCACAGCGCTGCCACCACGCCGCTGATGGACGCCACCAGCAACAGCATGGGCAGGGACGCCAACCCAAGCCATGCGCCCAGCGCGGCAAGCAATTTAAAGTCCCCATAGCCCATGCCCTCGCGTCCAGTGACGAGGCGAAATACGTGAAAAAGTAACCAGAGGAACAGATATCCGGCCACCGCCCCCAAGACGGCCAGCGGCAGCGGCGTGATCGCGCCATGCAGATTCACCAGCAACCCCGCCCATGCCAGCGGCAAGGTCACCGCGTCCGGCAGCAAGCAGGTTTGCAGATCGATCCATGACAAGAGCAGAAGCGCCGCGCAAAAGCCCATGGCGGCTAGCGCGAGCGGTGTGGGTCCGAACTGCCACGCACAGAGCGCGAACAAGATTGCGGTCAACGTCTCGGTGACGGGGTAGCGCCATCCGATCGACGCGCCACAGTCCGAGCAGTGGCCACGCGTGAACACCCAGCTCAAGATGGGCAGGCGCTGCCAACCGCGCACCGGCGCATGGCAGTGCGTGCAATGCCAACCCGGGCGCCACAACGTGTAGGGCTGCTCTTGTGCCTGCTCGTGCTCCCCGCCGTCTGCTTGGCCAGTGTTTTGCGCGGCCTGCCACTGCTGCGCCCAGTCGCGCTCCATGATGCGCGGCAACCTGTGACCCGCGGCGGTTATCCAGCTGCCGACCGCGAGACCCAGCACGGCGGCAAGCATGACAGCCCAGACAGGATCGATCGCAAAGACATGCCACATAATCATCAAAGCCGCGCCCCACTGGGCGAATCAGAAGCCCGCATTATTCCGGCAAGGACTCAATAGTTCAAACGGAGCCGGACAAACAAGACCCGACGCGCCGCAGTGAACCGTATCGGTCGTGCGTATAAATGCGTAGAATTCCGCCCATACTCATCTTCATTCATTGCCGCGACCGCCATGCCTACCTCCGCGCTCTCTTTGCCTCGCCGCCCCTCTGCGCCCTTCATCACCACTATCCTGGCAGGTGCCGTCCTGATGGCTGGATGCGCGCAGCAGCGCACCGAGGGCTACTACAACCCACCCCGCGAAAGCACCGTTACCGACGCGCAGCAGCAGGGCCAGGGCGCGGGCTTTCTGCCTTTGGTACAAGCGCCCTCGCAGCTGCAAATCGCGCTGAAAGCGCCAGCGCCTGGTCAAAGCCGCAAGCCCGCTCCCACTGAAGAAGAAGCCGCACATCAGGCCGCCGTCGCCGAGAACCAAGCTGCGGCAGCGGCTGCGGCGGCTGGCAGCACCTCTGCGGCCGCCCATGCCCTGGTGCCGCAGGCGCAAACCTACATGGGCACCGTGCCGTGCCTGTCCCCGTCCCAACAGTGCGCCGCCCAACGCGTGACATTGACGCTGGCGCCGAACGGACGCTGGCGCAGCCGCTCGATTTATTTGAGTCAGGCGGGCGAAGCCGGTGCGCCATCGACGCAGCAAGGCTGCTGGGACGCGACGGCGGAACGCCCGCCACGCGTGCTGATCTTTGATGTCGACGGCAACCCGCTCATGGAACTCACGGTCGCGGCAAACAATGTGCTGCGTGTGGCATCGGTGCTAGGGGTCACGCCGAATCTGACCTACAACTTCACCCGCCAGCCGGATCTGGACCCCATCGACGAACTGTCGCAATCGCCCGTGCCGAAGTGCTCCTGAACCAGGACGGTACGAAGTCCGGCGCCCCCTAAAACGCGAGGCGCCGCGCGGGACCCACGCGATCCGCTATGTCACGCGTAAACGGATACAACTAGCGCGAACCCTGATAGCTGCATCCCGCACGGCACGCTACACTCGGCCGCGCATCCGGGCGGTACATGCCGTCATGACTCGATCACCCGGACGCGGCGCGAGATGCCTGCCCTTTGGCATCGTGTTAACGCTGGCCGGGTCGTTATGCGTGTTTTCCGGGAATGTGCTGTGCATGCCATGCGTCTGGCGGCGCTATGGCTTTTTGGCTTTGCCATCGCGGTTCGGGCGGACACCACCACGCCTGCGTTTACGCCGCTAGCCCTCGCGCTGCCAGAATGCCAGGGCATTAAAGACCTGGCCTTTGTCGCCCACTTGGATGACGACCTGCTCTTCATGAACCCGGATATTTCGTCCAATATCCAGGCGGGCGGCTGTGTGCGGATCGTCTATCTCACCGCCAGCGATGCCGGCGAGGGTGAAGGTTACATGCTAGGCCGCGAACGCGGCGTGCGTGCCGCGTATGCCTATATGGCGCGGCAACCCGATCTGTGGAAAGAAGACGTGGCGCAGGTAGATCGTTTCCACATCGCGCGTTTTACGCTGCAAGGCAATCCGCGAGTGCAGCTGTGGCATATGCGGTTAAAGGATCCGTGGCTAGGCAAGGGCTGGGGCAGCTTGACGCCATTGAGCCAGGCCGAATCGGTCGCAGGCATGACGGCGGACACGCTGGGTCCCTACCATGATGTCTATACCCGCGAGGATCTGGTGCGCACGTTGGCGAGCATCATCGCCGGCTACAACCCCACGACGGTACGTCATCTGGACGATACGATCGCCGTACCCTATACCCAACTGTGCTGGCGCTGCGCCGGCCATGGCCATCCCGACCACATTGCCAGCGCCCGCCTCGTGCGCGACGCGCTGGTGGCGGCGCCCGGCAACTATGCGGAGACCGGCTACATCGACTATCCGAGTCAGGAACACGAAGCCAACCTCGCCGACGCGGAGGCGCTGATGAAGTCGGAGATCTTTCGCCGCTATGCCTGGGACGACTATCACTATTGTTCCGGTCCACAAGGATGTCGGGAGCCCGCGGGTCCGGCGGCAGCGTGGGTCCGCCGCGCTTATTATGTGTCGCGTCAGGATGCGCCGCCCGAGCTGTTTTCCGACGCTCATGGATCGCTACTGTTGTTCGCGGCGGGCGAGACCAACGACGCGGTGAACATTTGGGATGGCGCAAGCCGCCGCTGGAATACGCTGGGTGGCCGCACGGCGGGCCCGCTCGTTTCCTTTGCTTATCCGGACGCCACGGCAGGGTTGGTGGCGCGCGATACCTTGGGCGGCTTGTGGGTCAATAAGCAGAAAGCCGATGGCGGCTGGCGCGGTTGGCAGGCGATGGCGGGGATACGCGTGACCCGCGCCCCGGCTGTGGCGCCCAACGGTGACGCGGCGATGGTCGCGATGGGCAACGATGGTAATTACTATTGGACGAGGCTCGCGGGGCTGGATCAGGGATGGTCGCCGTGGCAACCGCTGCCGGCGCTTTCCGACGCGCGAGGCAACGCCGTGATCACCAAGTTGGCCGATACCCGGTTCATCGCGTTTGCCGCCGACGCATCGGGACAGACTTATATGACGCTGCAACGACACGCCGCCGATGACTCGGCCTGGACGGATTGGCAGCCCTTGCCCGCGCCAAGCAGCGACGGGGGCTTGGCCGCCATTCGCAATCGCGATGGGCACGTTGAACTTTATATGCGCGCACGGGCTAGCCGGCATCTGACCCGCCTCGTGCAGGATGCTGCCAACCATAGCGAAGACGACCCGGTCGCTACGATCCGATGGATGGCCGCGACCGACCTGGGCCTGCCATACGTTGGCCGCCCGGCCGTGGGATTGGACCAAGATGGCGGCATGCTCGTCGCCGTGCTGGAGCGGCACGGCGGTCGGCTGTGGCTACTCGACGATGGACAAGCGACTGAGCTCGCGAATCAAGTCGCCTCCGTGCCAGCCATGCGGCTGCTGCATGGCACGCTATATGTGGTGGCGCGCCGTGCGGGCGCGGTGCAGTCCTATGCGGTGTTGGCGCGGCAAAGCGATGGCCGTTGGCACAGCAACGCGGCCATCGACGGTTTGCCCGATGCGGGAGGTAGCCCCTTTATCGAGATAGCGCACGCGGACCCGGCTGTGACGAGCCCTCATGTCCGCAGCCATGGCGCTCTCGAGCACGCACTTCATTGATCGAATTAATCGCATCGGCTCCATTGATCGCATCAATCGTCATCGCCGTTTCAATGGACAAGCGTCATGGCGGCACATAAAGCATGCCAGTTCCAGGGCGTTGCGTACGCCCACCTTGCGAAAGATACGGGCGCGGTGCGCTTCGACCGTGCGCAGCGATATCCCTAACTCTAGCGCCACGGCTTTGTTGGCCTTGCCCGTGCTCAGCAGCATGGCCACCTCGCACTCACGAGGAGTGAGCAAACGGGCAAGCGCTTCGGGCGGATCAGTGGACTCCGGCATGGATACCTCTCGGTTGTGATCATTCTTTGCGCCCAAGTCTGCCAGGACTTGGGCCCCTCGCGCACCTGTCAGTTCTGACAGGCACGAAAATGTCACACCTGAGGGAAAAACGCTTGAAAGCCCCTTAAAACAAGGGTCCGCAGCGTTTTGAGGAGTCTGCTAGATGGGGATAACGGCTTACAGTTCGAGGTTATCAATCAGACGCGTCGCACCCAGCTTGGCAGCCGCGAGCACCACCAAAGGCTCACCCGCGCCGACTTCACCGGGCTCGGGACGTAGCAGATCACGTTGACGACGCACCGACAAATAGTCTACTTGCCAGCCACGTGGGGTTAATCGGTCTATGGCGGCTTGCTCGAGCGCTTTCAAATCATGCTCGCCCGCGGCCACCCGTTGTTTAATGTCGGTCAGGCAGGCGTACAGCGTCGGCGCTTCGGCCCGCTCTTCGGGCGACAGATAACGATTGCGCGACGATAGCGCCAGACCATCGACATCGCGTACCGTTTCGTGCGCGACTATGTCTACCGGCAGCTGGAACTGCCGGCACATCTGACGCACGATCATCAGCTGCTGATAGTCTTTTTTGCCAAACACCGCGACGCGCGGCTGCACGCACGACAGCAGCTTGAGCACGACGGTGCTGACACCGCCGAAAAACCCGGGGCGGAACTCGCCCTCCAGAATATCGCCCAGATCGTCAGGCGGCTGAACGCGGAATTTCTGGGGCTCCGGGTACATCTCGCGCTCATCGGGCGCGAATAGTACGTAGACGTCGCGGGCGCGTTCGAGCTTTTCGATATCCTGCTGCAGCGTGCGAGGATAACGGTCGAAATCTTCGTTCGGGCCAAACTGCAGGCGATTCACAAAAATGCTTGCCACCACCGGATCACCGTGCTGGCGCGCCGTCTTCATCAGGGCCAGGTGACCTTCGTGCAGGTTGCCCATGGTGGGCACGAACGACGCGCGGTTCTGGCCGCGCAAATGATCACGTAATTCCTGGATCGTGTGGACGACTTTCAAGAGAGACTCTCCGTAAACGGGAAAGGCCGCGATATTCAGGCGGCCGCGACGCTGGTGTAGGCCAGACGTACGTAAATAGGGGCGTAGGGCTCGGCCTGCGTGATTTCGAGCAGCGACTCGCGCGCGAGTTCGAGCATGGCGATAAAGTGCACGACCACCACCGCCACGGGCGCGCCCTCGAGGATGCGCTCCATGAAGAGTTCACCGAACTCCATGAAGCGCACATCGTTCAGGCGGCGCAAAATGTGCGTCATATGATCGCGCACGGATAGCTGTTCGCGCGTGATGTGATGGTGCTGATTCAGCTTGGCGCGTTTAAGGATGTCGGCCCAAGCCGAGCGCAAATCATCGAGATCCACCTCGGGCTGCATGCGCTCGAAGGTGATGTCGGCCACCGCCTGAGCGCTTTTGAAATCGCGCCCCAGCTGCGGCATCGCGTCGAGCTTTTGTGCGGCCAGCTTCATCTGCTCGTATTCGAGCAGGCGGCGCACCAGCTCGGCACGCGGGTCCTCGGGCTCTTCGCCGGTGTCGGTCTTTTTGACCGGCAGCAGCATGCGCGACTTGATCTCGATCAGCATGGCGGCCATCAGCAGATACTCGGCCGCCAATTCGAGGTTGGTAATGCGAATCTGATCGACATACGACAGATACTGCCGCGTGACATCCGCCATGGGGATGTCGAGCACGTTGAAATTCTGTTTGCGGATCAGATAGAGCAGCAGGTCCAGCGGCCCCTCGAAAGTCTCGAGAAAGACCTCCAGCGCGTCCGGCGGGATATAGAGGTCTGTGGGCAGCTGAAACAGCGGCTCGCCGTACAGGCGCGCGAAGGCCACCGCATCGACGACATCGGGCGTACTGTCCACCGGCGGCTCAACCAAAGCCGCCAGCGCATCGCCGGAGACGGGTGGCTGCGTAGGCATGAGCGTGCGCGAGGCCAAGCGTCGCTATGGAATTATTCGCCTTGATAGACGTAAGGCTTTTGCGGCACGCGGGCGGCGCGGAACGATTCCAGCAGCTCGGGATCCTGGGGCTTGTCCCAGAAACGGGCGCGGCCCTCGAGCTGGCGCTGCTCGACATCGGGATGCGCTGCCTTGTATTCCTTGAGGAACTGGGTAATTTCAGATTCGTAATTCTTAGCCATGACACAACTGTGAGCAGGTTAGGGATAACAGGAGTTTACTTCAGGCAGCTGAGAGGCAGCGTTACAATCGATTCGACCGCCATTCTTTTGTCGACATGCCTACAGAGCCCGCCGGATCCGCGTTACCTAATACCCCTCCCCCCACCACGAGCGAAGCCGCCCGGATGATCCCGTTCATCGTCGGGTGTGCGCTGTTCATGCAGATGCTCGATAGCACCGTGGTCGCCACTGCTCTGCCGGCGATGGCCCAGGCGCTGGGCTCGACGCCCGTGCGGCTGAATGTCGCCATCACCTCTTATCTTTTGGCCGTCGCGGTATTCGTGCCGATCAGCGGCTGGGCCGCCGACCGTTACGGAGCACGGCGCGTGTTCATGGCGGCAATCGCGCTATTCACCCTGAGCTCGGTGGCCTGCGCGGCGGCGACGAATCTGACCTATCTGGTGATCGCCCGCGTGGCCCAGGGGATCGCGGGGGCCATGATGGTGCCGGTCGGACGCATCATCCTGTTGAGGGTGGTGCCAAAGCAGGATTTGCTCAAGGCCATGTCATTTCTGTCGATCCCTGCCTTGCTGGGGCCGGTGATCGGGCCGCCGTTAGGCGGCTTTATGGTCACCTACATGTCGTGGCATTGGATATTTTTGATCAATATCCCGATTGGCATCATCGGAATCTGGCTAGTGCGGCGGTATGTGCCCGAGATCCGCGAGGCCTCGACGCCGCGACTGGATTGGACGGGGTTCCTGCTCAGCGCGGTGTGTCTGGCCACGCTGGTGAGCGCTTTCGAAGCGCTGGGGCATAGTCTGATTCCGCCCAGCGCCGTTATCGGGCTCGCTGTGGTGGGCTTTGTATGTGGACTCCTCTACGTCTATCACGCCAGGCGCGCGCCGCACCCGATTTTGGACCTCACGCTCATGCGCGAGCCTACCTTCGCGATTTCGGTCTTGGGCGGTAATCTGTGCCGGTTCGCGGTGGGCGCGATGCCGTTTTTGCTGGCGGTACAGTTACAGGTGGGCTTCGATATGTCGCCCTTTTCCGCCGGGTTGATTACGTTCGCCAGCGCCGCGGGCGCATTGTTGATGAAATTCGTGGCCACGCCGATCGTGCAGCACTTCGGTTTTCGCCGGGTGCTGACCATCAATGCCGTGCTTACCGGGCTATTTATCATCGCCTGCGCGGCGTTCACGGCGAATACGCCCGTGTGGCTCATGATTGGTATCCTGCTGGCGGGCGGGTTTTTCCGCTCGTTGCAGTTCACCGCGATCAATACGCTCACCTATGCCGACATGACGCCTGAACGCATGAGCCGCGCCAGCAGCTTTGCCGCGATGGCGCAGCAGCTGGGCATCAGTCTGGGCGTGGGGGTTGCGGCCGTCACGTTGAATCTGAGCATGGCCGCACGGGGGCAGCATACGGTGTCTGTCAGCGATGTGATGATCGCTTTCGTGGTGATCGGTGTGCTGTGCTCGGCCTCGACCTTCTCATTCCGGAAACTGTCTCGCTCGGCCGGCGCGCAGCTGCGCGCTAAATAGTCGGTCACCCTAGAACGGATTTGCTTCACCATGACCCAATCTTTCATTCTGGCCCTGGACCAAGGCACGACCAGCTCGCGCGCCATCGTATTCGACCGGCACGGCCGCGCGCGTGGCATCGGCCAGCGTGAATTCCGTCAGTATTATCCGCAGCCCGGCTGGGTCGAGCACGATGCAAGCGAGATCTGGCAAAGTCAGCTGGATGTGGCTCGCATCGCCTTGCAGAACGCGGGCGCTAATGCCGCCGATATCGCGGCAATTGGGATCACCAATCAGCGTGAGACCACGTTGATCTGGGACCGCGCGACCGGCCAGCCGCTCGCGCCCGCGATCGTCTGGCAGGATCGGCGCACCGCGGGGTTGTGCGATCAGCTGCGCGCCGAGGGGCATGACCGGCTGCTGCAGGCGCGCACGGGGCTCGTGCTGGACGCCTATTTTTCGGGCACTAAGCTCAAGTGGCTGTTGGATCATGTACCCGGCGCGCGCGCGGCTGCTGAGCGCGGCGAGGTGGCATTTGGCACCATCGACACCTGGCTGGTGTGGCATTTGACGGGCGGTGCGGTACACAGCACGGATGCCACCAATGCATCGCGCACGCTGCTCTACGACATCCATCGGCATGATTGGGATGACGAGATCCTGGCGCTATTGGGGATTCCGCGCAGTGTGCTTCCTCAGGTGGCGCCCAGCAGCGGCGTGATCGGGCATGCCCGGCCGGAATGGCTGGGTGGCGAGATTCCGATAGCCGGGGTAGCAGGCGATCAACAGGCCGCGACGTTCGGGCAGGCGTGTTTTCAGCCTGGCATGGCGAAAAACACCTACGGCACCGGGTGCTTCATGTTGATGAATGTGGGCGACAAGCCAGTGGCTTCACGGAACAACTTGCTCTCGACGATAGGCTGGCAGTTGCCTGACACGACCGGGCGAGCAGCCCTTGAGCGCCACGCCGGGGCGCAATCTGCGCTTGCCCTCGCACCTGCTTCTGCATCCGTTGCGGCTGGATCTGGGGCGACCTCCCTGCCTGCCGGCCGCTGCACTTACATGCTCGAGGGCGGCGTCTTCATGGCGGGCGCGGCCGTGCAGTGGCTGCGCGACGGCTTGGGCATTATCGAGCGGTCCGATCAGGTCGAAGCGCTGGCGGCCAGTGTGCCGGATACGGACGATGTGTTTCTGGTGCCGGCATTCGCCGGTCTGGGCGCGCCCGACTGGGATCCCTATGCCCGCGGCACGCTGGTGGGATTGACCCGGGGCACGACGCGGGCGCATATCGCGCGCGCCACCCTCGAAGCAATCGCGCTGCAAAGCGCCGAGCTGATGAGCTGCATGAAGGCCGATAGCGGCATCGAGTTATCCGAGCTGCGCGTCGATGGCGGCGCGTCCAACAACGATCTGCTGATGCAGATGCAGGCCGACTTGTTGGGCGTGGCGGTGGTTCGGCCGCGCGTGGCGGAATCGACCGCGCGCGGCGCTGCGGGTCTTGCCGGCCTGGCTGTTGGCTTCTGGTCCGGCCTGGACGAGTTTGCCAGCCAGTGGGAAGCGCAGCATCGCTTCGAACCGCAATGGAGCGAAGCGCAACGCAATGCGCGGCTCGCGCGTTGGCGTGAAGCGGTGGAGCACGCCAAGGGCTGGGCGCGCCACACCGACTAGGCCAAGACCACTGCGTTCACGCTGAACTGGCGATTAGTTCAGACTCGCGCCCGAGAGCTTTACGATCTCCTGGTACTTGTCTTTTTCCTTCTTCACGAACTCGGCAAAGGCCTCGGCCGTCATGGGCTCGGCTTCCGATCCCATCGCCAGCAACCGGGTGCGGATCTCCGGATCGCGCAGCGCTTCGGCGTAGGCCTGGTTCAACTTAGCGACTACCTCGGGCGGCGTGCCGCCGGTGGTGAAGACGCCAAACCAGGTCCCGAGATCGAAGCCCTTGACACCCGCCTGATCCATCGTCGGCACGTCGGGCAGCAGCGAGGAACGATCCAGCGTGGTCACCGCCAGCGCCTTGACCTTGCCATCCTTGATCATCGGCGCGGCGGCGGCGAGGTTATCGAACATAAAGTCCGATTGCCCGCCCAGCAGCGCCAACTGGGCAGGAGAGGCGCCTTGATAAGGCACATGCACGGCCTGAATACCCGCGCGGGCCTTGAGCAGTTCGCCCGCCAAATGACCCGCGCTGCCATTGCCGCCCGAACCGTAGTTAAGTTTGTCCGGGTTTTTCTTCGCGTAGGCGATCAAGTCGTTGAGCGACTCGATGCCGTTGTTTTTAGCAAAATCGACGTTCATCACCAGCACATTCGGGACCGCCGCAACCAACGTGACGGGCTCGAAATCCTTGACCGGGTCATACGGCAGGTTCGCGAATAGCCAGGGATTGATGGCATGCGTGGCCACCGCGCCCATTACGAGCGTATAGCCGTCGGGTGCGGCCTTGGCGACTTGATCCGCGCCGATGTTGCCCCCAGCGCCCGCGCGGTTTTCAACGATGATCGGCTGCCCGAGTGACCCACGCACTTTTTCGGCGAGAAAGCGCGCCGAACTATCGAGCGGTCCGCCCGGCGGATAAGGCACGACAAAGCGCAGCGGCTTGTTCGGGAAATCCGTGGTTTGCGCCAACACGGGGGTCAGGCTTGCGAAGCCCACGACGAGAGCGGCCGCGCCCAGAACTAACGTGCGGCGCGCTGCCGAGAGCGGGGAATTGGGTAAGCGTTGCATGGCGTGCGTCTCCTCTTTTGGGTGCGAACGGGATACGGGCAGCAGCATACTCCAAGCGCTGCGCGTATGCCCGTGCAACGTCGCCCACGCACAGAGAGCTGACTAACGACGTGTCAATGTAACGCCAATACTCAGACTCTAAATCGCCCCAAACTCACACTCATTCCTATTTTTGCGGCGAAGTGGCACATATCGCGAGTTAACGCGAAACGCTTCCTACTATCTGCGGACCCTAACTCCGGCGAGTCCGCGCACCAGACCGGTCGCCATTTTCCTCGTTGCACGGTCCACCATGCAGAAAGCCCTGACCCTGTTTCCCATCACCGGTATGGCAAGCGCGCTCGTGTGTGCAAGCGCCGGCGCCGCGCATGCCGTTGGCGACTACCCGGTGTTTACGCAACACCCCATCGTGGTCACGAGCACGCCACCCAGCGCGCCGCTGATCTTCGTGACGGACCCAAAGCTTCCGCGGCAACCGTTGCCCGCCAGCGATGCCACCGACTACCTGAAAACCATTCCGGGGTTTTCGGCGGTGGGCAACGGGGGCACCAATAGCGACCCCGTGCTGCGCGGGCAATTCGGCTCGCGGCTGAACATACTGACCAATGGCACATCGCTGCACGGCGCATGCGGCGGTCGCATGGATCCGCCGACCTCGTACATCTCGCCCTCCAACTTCGATAAATTGATCGTGATCAAGGGTCCGCAGACCGTGTTGTGGGGGCCGGGCGCTTCGGCGGGCACGGTGCGGTTCGACCGGGATACTCCACACTTTACCGAGCCGGGATTTCGCTTCGACGGCAACGTGGTCGGCGGCTCGTACGGGCGCAATGATCAAGCCGCTGACTTGACGGTGGGCAACACAGGTTGGTACTCACGCGTCACCGCGAACCATTCGCACTCGCAAGACTACCGGGACGGCAGCGGCCGTACCGTGCCGTCGCGCTGGGACAAATGGGCAGCCGATGTGACCCTGGGGCTCACGCCCGATTCCGATACGCGCTATGAATTGTCGGCCGGCGTCGGCAATGGCGAGGCACGCTACGCCTCGCGTGGCATGGACGGCACCCGGTTCAAACGCGAGAGCGTGGGGCTGCGCCTGGAAAAACACCATATCGGCACGACGTTGAGCGCCATGGAATTGCAGGTCTATTACAACGACGCCGACCACGTGATGGACAACTTCACCTTGCGCACGCCGCCCAAACACCACGGCGTGGCCATGGGCCATGCGTCTAACGTCAATCGCAGCACCTGGGGCGGCCGCTTCGCCACCACCTGGGCGCCCGCCAACGATATCAGTTTGACCACGGGCATCGATACCCAACGCAGCCGCCACCGGGGACGTCGCGGTACGCCGCAAAATTCCTATGCGCAGCAACCCTGGCAGCGCAATGCGACCTTCACCGATACGGGTTTGTTCGGGGAAATGACCTGGCACCCGGCCCAGGCGCAACGTCTGATCGGCGGCGCTCGCGTGGACAGAGCGGAGGTCACCGACTGGCGCGGGACGAAATCGCCCTCGCCCACAAAGACGAATCCCACCGCGGGTCAGCGCCGCCGCGATACCCTGCCCGCTGGGTTTCTGCGCTACGAGTACGATGCGGACTCCATCCCCGCGACCTGGTACGTGGGCGTAGGCCATGTCGAGCGCTTTCCGGATTATTGGGAGCTCTTTCCCCCCGGACGGGGCCCGGGCGGTTCGATCAATGCTTTCCAGGGCGTCAAACCCGAAAAAACCACCCAGTTGGATTTCGGCGCGCAATATCGCACCAAAACGACGAACGCCTGGTTTTCCGCCTATGTGGGCAGGGTGCAGGACTACATTCTGTTCCGGTATCCCAAGGTCGGCATGATGGGCCCCACACAAGCGACCAATGTAGGCGCGCGGATTCTAGGCGGCGAACTTGGGCTGAGCCATGCCACGAGCCGGACCTGGACGACCTCGGCAACACTGGCCTATGCCTGGGCGCAGAACGCCGATACGGATAAGCCCTTGCCGCAGATCCCTCCACTGGAAGGCCGTCTGATGGCGAAATACGATGATGGGACCTGGACCGCGGGTTTTCTGTGGCGGCTCGTCGCCCCGCAACATCGCTACGCCGTGAACCAGGGCAATGCGGCGGGCAGAGACTGGGGCAAGAGCCCCGGCTTTGGCGTGCTGTCCATGAACGCAGGCTATGCGTTCAGCCGCAACGCGCAGCTAACGCTGGGTATCGATAACGTATTTAACAAGACCTATCGCGAGCCCTTGAACCGCGCGGGCAGCCCCGCATTCGGCTACACCGGCGATATCGGGTTCAACGAACCCGGCCGCACCGTATGGGCACGGCTGGGTGTGATGTACTAACCGAGGTCGCCTGGACCAGAGTGTCGCCTGGCCGGTCACGTCGTACTCGGCATGACCGGCCAGGGTCAATGCAAGATCTGGCTCAGGAACAGTTTCGTGCGTTCGTTCTGCGGATTATCGAAGAACGCATCGGGACTGTTCTGCTCGATGATTTCCCCGCGATCCATAAAGATCACACGGTCGGCGACCTTGCGCGCAAATGTCATTTCGTGCGTGACGCACAGCATGGTCATCCCACTTTCCTGAGCCAGCGTAACCATCACGTCCAACACTTCTTTCACCATTTCCGGATCCAGCGCGGACGTGGGCTCATCGAACAACATAATTTTCGGGCTCATGCACAGCGATCGCGCGATCGCCACGCGCTGCTGCTGACCACCGGAAAGTTGGCCGGGATATTTATTGGCCTGCTCCGGAATGCGGACGCGTTCGAGATACTTCATCGCCGTGGCCTCGGCCTCGGCGCGCGACTTTTTCAGCACCCACGTCGGTCCGAGGGTGAGGTTCTCCAGCACAGTCAGATGCGGGAATAGGTTGAAGTGCTGAAACACCATGCCCACATCGCGGCGGATGGCTTCGATCTGCTTCAGATCGTTGGTCAGCTCCGTACCGTCCACGATGATCTGGCCTTGCTGGTGTTCTTCCAGGCGGTTGATACAGCGGATCATGGTGGACTTACCCGAACCCGACGGTCCGCACACCACGATGCGCTCACCCGGCGCGACATCCAGATTGATATTGCGCAGTACGTGGAATTGCCCGTACCACTTGTTGACATTCTGCATGCGGATGATGGCATCACTCATGCTGTTACTCCCAAAAGGTGCGCCTGCCCGGCCGCGCATAGCGATGCCGGGCCACGGCAACTATCGTTTCTGTCCGGCCGCGAGGCGTTTTTCGAGTCGCTGACTGTATTGCGACATCGAGAAGCAGAAGACGAAATAAATCAGTGAAATGAAGATATAGGCCTCGATGCCAAAGCCGCGCCAGGCCGCGTCCGACAATGCCGCCTTGGCTGCCAGCGTCAGATCGAAAATACCGATGATGACCACCAGCGACGTGTCCTTGAACAGCGCGATGAAGATACTGACCAGCGGCGGAATCACGATGCGCAGGGCCTGCGGCAAGATAATCTTGCGCATCTGCTGCCAATAGGTCAGGCCCAGCGAATCGGCGCCTTCGTATTGCCCCTTCGGGATCGCCTGCAAGCCCCCGCGCACGGTCTCGGCGATATAGGCCGCCGCGAACATGATGATCGCGATCTGCGCGCGCAGCAGTTTATCGATGGAAAAACCCTCGGGCAAAAACAGCGGCAGCATCACCGACGACATGAACAGCAAGCTGATCAAGGGCACACCGCGAATCAGCTCGATATACACGACGCACAGGGCTTTGATCGCAGGCAGCTTGGATTTGCGTCCCAACGCCAGCAACACGCCCAGCGGAAACGCAAAGGCAATGCCAAAGGTCGACAGAATCAGCGTAAGCGGCAGACCGCCCCACAACGAGTTCTCGACATAGGTCAGGCCAAACACCCCGCCCCACATCAGAATCGCGACGGCCGTGAGCCCCACCACCCAGATCAGGGCCAGACGCGCATTCCAGAAACGGCGCATGCCGCTGCAGATAATGACCGCGATCAAAATGATCGAGGCAATCAAGGGCCGCCATTGCTCGTCATACGGATACGTGCCGAACAAAATCAGGCGATGTTTCTCGACGATAAAGGCCCAGCACGCACCCGCAGCCTTGCGGCATTCCTGCGCCGTCGGCGAGGTAAAGTCGGCTTGCAGGAATGCCCAGTCGACGAGCGCGGGCACCGCCAGAAACAGTATCCAGGCCGTCAGCACGGTGCCCAGAATGCTTAGCGGCGAAGAGAACAGTCGCTCTTTGAACCAGTGCCAGACGCCGACTTGATTCGAAGGCGGCGGTAGTCCTTCGCTGGGGATAGGCGTAGTCGTACTCATATCAACGCTCCACCAGCGCGATGCGCTTGTTGTACCAGTTCATGAAAATCGAGATCGACAAGCTGACCGTCAGGTAAGCCGCCATGATGATCAAGATCCCTTCGATCGCCTGACCGGTCTGGTTCATCATGGTGTTGACCACCGAGACGATATCGGGATAGCCGATCGCCACCGCCAAGGAACTGTTCTTGGTCAGGTTCAAATACTGACTGGTCATCGGCGGGATGATGACGCGCAAGGCTTGCGGCAAAATCACCAGACGCAGCACGCGCGCGCGGCTTAATCCCAGGGAACCCGCGGCCTCCCATTGACCGCTATTGACCGCCTGGATACCCGAACGCACGACTTCCGCGATAAAGGCAGCCGTATAGATCACCAGCCCGGCCAGCAACGCAGCGAACTCCGGCGAGACGGTGATACCGCCCTGGAAGTTAAAGCCCTTGAGCTGCGGCACGTCCAGCGCCAGCGAAGCGCCGCTAAACACCCAGCCCAGAACCGGCAGCAGGATAAAGAGCCCCACCGCGACACGTCCTAACGGAAAGATCTGCCCGGTCGCTTCCTGTCGTTTCTTGCCCCAGTGCGCGACCAGGATGGTGGCAATCACGGCAAGCACCAGTCCGCCCAGAATCCAATCCATCGAATTGCCTTCCAGACCGGGTATTTTCAGGCCACGGTTGGAGATGAACACCCCAGGCAGCGGGTGATACGCCTGACGCGGCCCCGGCATGTTCTCGGTGATCAGCGCATACCAGAAGAAAAGCTGCAACAGCAACGGCACATTGCGCATCACCTCGACATAGATCGAGCAGACCTTGGCGACCAGCCAGTTCTTGGACAAGCGTCCAATGCCTATCAGCGTGCCCAGAATCGTAGCGAGGATGATGCCGAGCGCCGCCACGCGCAGCGTGTTCGTGATCCCAACCAGGATGGCGCGGCCATAGGTATCTGCCGGACTATAGGCAATGAGCGATTCACCAATGGCGAACCCCGCCTCGCGGTCCAGAAATCCAAAACCCGTGGAGATATTACGTACCTGCAGGTTATGCAGAGTGTTGGATACCAGGAACCACACCGCCCATCCAACCAGAGCCAGCGCGACAACCTGATAGACCACGGCGCGCACGCCGGGATCGTTCCAGTTCAGGCGGCGCCGAGGCGCGCCGACTGGAGCTTTCGAATCGTTTGTCGTCATGAAAAGCTTCTACAGAAGTCAAAACAGGAATGGCCCGGGCAGTGCCGCAAGGCCACCTCACTCCTGCCGCCCGCATTGCGCGGGGGGAATAAAGACAGGACGGGCTGACCCGTCCCGTCAGGCAGCAACGCTTAGCGGATGGGCCAGCCGTACATCAGGCCGCCATCCTTATAGCTGGCGTTCAGGCCGCGTTCGAGCTTCATGGGGCTGTCCTTGCCCAGGGTGCGCTCAAAGCTTTCACCGTAGTTACCGACTTGCTTGATGATGTTGTAGCCCCACTTGTCATCCACGCCCAGGTTCTTGCCCATGCCCGGGGTCACTCCCAGGATGCGCTGCACGTTGGGATTGGGGCTCTTGGTCATTTCGTCGACGTTCTTCGAGGTAATGCCGTATTCCTCGGCCTCGATCATCGCGTTCAGTGCCCAGCGAACCACGTTGAACCACTGCTCGTCACCTTGGCGCACCATCGGGCCCAGCGGCTCTTTAGAGAAGTCCTCCGGCAGAATGATGTAGTTGTCCGGATTTTCCAGCGTCGTACGGCTGGAGGCGAGCTGCGATTTATCGGTCGTGAACGCGTCGCAACGGCCAGCCGAGAACGCACGGATGATTTCGTCGTACTTGTCGATCACGACCGGTTTGAATTCGATCTTCTCGCCACGGAACCAGTCGGCGAGGTTGAGTTCGGTGGTGGTGCCGGGCTGCACGCAGATGGTTGCGCCGTCGAGTTCTTTCGCGCTCTTGACGCCCAGATCCTTGTTAACCATGATGCCCTGGCTGTCGTAGTAATTCACGCCAGTGCCGATCAGACCCAAGGTGGTGTCACGCGTCAGCGTCTGCGTGGTGTTACGCGTCAGCACATCGACTTCACCAGACTGCAGCGCGGTAAAGCGTTGCTGGGTATTGAGCGGCGTGACTTTGAACTTGGTCGCGTCGTTGAACATGGCGGCGGCAACCGCACGGCACATGTCGACGTCGATCCCTTGCCATTGGCCCTTGCTGTCGGCCATGGAAAACCCGGAAATCCCGGTGGATACGCCGCATTGGACGAACCCTTTTTTCTTGACGCTATCGAATGTAGCGCCCGCATGAGCTGTTGCTGCAGTGGCAAATAATGCAGTGGCCACTGCGGCTAGTTTCAGTGCTTTCATCTGGATCTCCTGTATGGAACAACGCCCGAGTGCTGCAATTTTGCAACTCTAAGCATCGCCGGGATGGTAGCGGCTGCCGATATTCGGGGACATGGGGGAAATCCCTTGACAAGTTCCGTCAAAATAGGGGACAGAAAAAATATGCAACAGTCCCGTAAGAGGATTGAGACACACGGTACTATTGCGCTTACATCCTCTATTGCCGTCATGATCGAATTCCAGCACGTCTTCAAATCATATGGGCGCGGCCGCAATATCCTGGCCGACATCAATTTCCGCGTGACCGCCGGCGAATTCATTTTTGTGTCTGGCGCATCCGGCGCGGGGAAGTCCACCCTGCTCAAGCTGATAGGCGGTCTCGAGCCCGCCAGTCGCGGCTCGATCCAGGTCAACGGGCAGCGTCTGGATAAGCTATCCGCGCATGCCCGCCCTTATCTGCGACGGGCGGTAGGGGTAATTCTGCAAGACACCCATTTGCTCTACGATCGCAGCGCGCTGCAAAACGTCATGCTGCCGCTGGCTGTCACCGGTCAATCAAGCGGGCAGGCCAGCGCACGCGCGCGCGCCGCGCTCGATAAGGTCGGCCTGGCGGGCAAGGAGGACATGAACCCGATCGAGTTGTCGGGCGGCGAACAGCAGCGTCTGGCCATTGCCCGAGCCATTGTGAATCGCCCGGCGATTCTGATCGCGGACGAGCCCACCGCAAACCTGGACCTGGACACGGCACGGCGCATCATGAATGTGTTTCGCGACTTCAACCGGGTGGGCGTGACGACCCTGATCGCCTCGCATGATCAGGCCCTCATGGCGCAGTACGCCACGCGCACCCTGCGGCTCGAACCGGGCAAATTTTTCGATACGGGAGCACTCGCATGAAGTCCTGGTTGCGACTGCATCGTTATGCGCTGATGGTCACGCTGCGGCGTCTGGCGGCGCAGCCGTTTTCGTCTTTGGCGAACCTGGTGGTGATGGCGCTGGCGCTGGCCTTGCCGCTATTGGGCGCTGCGATTCTGGTCTCGGCGCAGCCTCTGGCGCGTGAGTTATCGGTGACGCCTGAAGTCACGATTTATCTCACCACCACGGCCCCAGAGGGCGCCGCCACCGGCATTGCGCAGCGCATACGCGCCGAGCATGCAGAGCAGGTCCAGTCAGTGCGCGTCATTCCGCGCGACGAGGCGCTCGCCTCCTTGCGTAATGATCCTACCTGGGATCAGGCGTTGGCGGTTTTGCCTGGAAACCCCTTGCCGGACGCGGTGGTCGCCACCCTGACCGAGGGCGAGCGACTGGCCGAACGCGCCGATCAGCTCGCGCAAACTTGGGGTTCGTGGGAACATGTTGACATGGTGCAACTCGATAGCGCCTGGGTACAGCGGCTGGAGGCAATTCTGCGTTTTGCCCGCGTGGGGCTGATGTTCCTGGCGGCCTGCGTGGCGGCGGTGGTGCTGGCGGCGGTGTTCAATACCGTGCGCATGCAGGCGATGCTGCAGCGCGAAGAGATCGCCGTGGCCCGGTTGGTGGGGGCCACGGAATCGTTTGTGCGCAGGCCCTTTCTCTATCTGGGTGCGCTCTCTGGCGCCGTGGCCGCGTTGCTCGCCATTGGCGCTGCCGCACTGGCGCTGTCACCGCTGAATAACGCCCTGCAAGGGCTTGCGCGCAGCTATGGTGCCAGTTTCTCGCTGCATCTTCCCAGCTTGTCCGTTCTGGCGGTAGCAGTGGTGGGCACGGGCGTATTAGGCGCGTTGGCGGCGCGCTGGTCGGTGACGCGCAATACGCGTTTTTAACGGGGACGGTTCAATGGCGCCCGCCGCGGTGCGCCCCGATACGGAGCTCCTTCGGATCTGCGTGTTACATATATTAGTAACGGCTGCTTACGAAATGTGCAAGCGCTTGACTGGCGCGCGCGCCATTTCGACCTGTCGCTCACCGGTCTCCAAGCCGAGCGGTCTTCCAATGCGATAATCGCCGGCTATGGATTTCGCCCCCCGCATCGTCGCCTGGCAAGCCCGGCATGGACGCCATGGCCTGCCCTGGCAACACACGCAAGACCCCTATCGGATCTGGCTTTCCGAAGTCATGCTGCAGCAGACGCAGGTCTCAACGGTCATCCCGTACTACCTGCGCTTTCTTGAACGGTTCCCCGACGTCGCCGCCCTGGCCGCCGCCTCACAAGAAGAGGTCATGCCGTACTGGGCCGGACTCGGCTACTACGCCCGGGCGCGCAACCTGCATCGCTGCGCGCAAACCATCATGAGCGACTGGAACGGGCGTTTTCCCCCGACCGCCGAACAGATTGCCACCCTGCCCGGCATCGGCCGGTCCACGGCGGCGGCGATTGCCGCCTTTGCCTATGGCGAGCGCTCGCCCATCATGGACGGCAACGTCAAACGCGTATTCACCCGACATTTCGGTGTCGAGGGCGACCCGTCGCGCCGGGAAGTCGAGCAACGGCTGTGGGCGCTGGCAGAGGCGCAAGTCGCCGACGCCCCGGACCTGAACATGGCCGCCTATACACAAGGCTTGATGGATCTGGGCGCCACGGTCTGTACGCGGGGCAAGCCGGACTGTGCACGCTGCCCGGTGATGCAAACCTGTATCGCCTATTGCGACGGACGGCAGGCGGAATTGCCCACGCCCAAGGCGCGCAAGACGATCCCCGAACGCCAGACGGCGATGCTGGTCCTTCAACACGAAGGCGCCATCCTGCTGCAACAACGCCCCTCGCCAGGGATTTGGGGCGGCCTGTGGAGTTTGCCGGAATTCGATGCGGCGAGTGATCCAACGCAAGCCGCACGCCGCCTGGGGTGGGAACCGACACAGCGTTATGAACTGGCTGCGTTTGCCCACACCTTTACGCATTACCGCCTGCATATCAAACCCTGGTATGTGCCGGTACGCGCCGCCCCCACGCCAGGCGAACCAGGCGCGCCGCATCAATGGGTAAACCTTGCGCAGCTATCATCCTTGGCGCTGCCGGCGCCAATTCGCAAACTGCTTTTAGGCCTGCTCGAAGCCGGCCTGCCCGAATAGAAACCCTTTCACGCTGACTGATCGATCGAAGACGGAGACACTGCCAATGAAGACCCCGCACAACGCATTCAAAGCCGCGCTTGCCGCCAAGCAAGCGCAAATCGGCCTGTGGTTAGGTCTGGGCAGCCCTTATACGGCGGAAATTTGCGCGGGCGCGGGCTTTGACTGGCTACTGATCGATGGCGAGCATGGACCCAACGACACGCAAACCTTGCTGTCGCAACTACAGTCCATCGCCGCGTATCCGCATACGCACCCCATCGCGCGCATTCCCATGGGCCATGGCGAAATCGGCGAAATGCTGATCAAACAGTATCTGGATCTTGGCGCGCAAACCTTGCTCGTGCCCATGGTGGACACGCCCGAGCAAGCGGCCCGTATCGTAAGCGCCGCGCGCTACCCGCAAAACGATGGCAAAGGCGGCATACGCGGCATGGCCGGCGCGCGGGCCTCGATGTGGGGTCGGCGTACGGACTACTACCAGGAAGCGAACAATCAGCTGTGCTTGCTGCTGCAAGTGGAAACGCGCCAGGGCCTGGCGAATCTGGATGCCATTGCCGCCACCGAAGGCGTGGACGGCATTTTCATCGGCCCGGCGGATCTGTCGGCGTCGATGGGGCATGTCGGCAATTCCAGCCACCCGGAAGTCCAAGCCGCCATCGAAGACGCCATTGCCCGTATTCTCAAAGCCGGCAAGGCTCCCGGCATCCTGACCTCCAACGAAACGCTCGCTCGTAAATATCTGGAACTCGGTTGCACGTTCGTCGCCGTGGGGCTGGATACGGGCATCCTGGTGCAAGGCACCAGCGCGCTGGCCGCCCGTTATAAGACGGTGCAGAAGGTCGAGCAAGGCACTACGTATTAAGCGCCCCATGAACTGAGCGGCCATCGCGCGGCTCGTTGCGCCGCGCACCGCTCTGCGTTCAGCACGCTTGCGTCAAGCGTTCTGCAACAGCATCACCAGCTTCAAATCCGGGTGCGTGGCCAGACGGAAGGTCGTTTGCTGATAGGCCAGCCGGCCATGGCGCGGATGCTGGAACTCTCGAAGACCGCCTTCGCGCTCGACCACGGCATGGCGCGTCCACCAGTGCGCGAACACCTCGCTTTCGCGATTGAGCTCGTCTAACAGCGTCAGCACATCCGGTTCATCCAGATGCGCGCCCGCATCGGCGCGGAATTCCGCCACCACGCGGCGCGCGCGCTGGTCCCAGTCCACGACAAGTTCGCGCGCGGCCGGATTCAGAAAGATATAACGCAGCAAATTGGGTTGGGCATCGCGCAACGGCCAATCGTCAAACAGGTCGTTCATCGGCACGTTGTGCACCAGCACGTTCCATGCGCGGTCGAGCACATAGGCGGGTGCCGTGATGGCATCCACGCATTCACGCAGCAGGCCGGGTGCCTCGCTATCCTCATCACGCGGGTGTTGCGGGTCCGCGCATTCAGCCAGCTCGAACAGATAGGCCCGCTCGGCGCGCGCCAACTGCAGCACGCCCGCAATGCGCGCCCACACCGCCGGCGAGACCGTGACCTCGCGTCCCTGCTCGATCCACGTATACCAAGTCACGCTGATGCCACACAGCTGCGCGACCTCTTCCCGCCGCAGTCCAGGCGTGCGGCGCCGCATACCATCGGGCAGCCCCGCCATCTGCGGGGTAATCCGAGCACGCGCGGCGCGCACGAACTCCCCCAACGCCTGTCGGCGGCGGGTGGAACTATCAGGCGAAGCGAGCAAGGCAGACCGGGAGGGGGGATTCATACCCTGGCAACAAGCGGAGGTAAATGATGAAGGTTCAAATCTTAACTCTCTCAATCGGGCCGAAGACAGCATGTTTATGTTGCGCTAAGTCCGATTTGCCATAAACCCCAGGCTTAAAAGCGCCCTGTCAAACTGGTCGCGCTATTGTCGCAAACCGATTTATAGGTTTTTCTTCAATATGCGTAACCTGCTGCATCAGATTGGTTTATTCGTCGCTGTCGGCTGCGCTGCATCGGCCACGCATTGGGCCATCGCCGTAGGCTGTGTGGAAGCGTTCGGCATGGCGCCATTGACGGCGAACCTGGCCGGATGGCTGGTGGCCTTTGTTGTCGCATTCAGCGGCCATCACAACTTCACCTTTCGACATGCCGCCGTGCCTTGGGCCATGGCGGCACGGCGCTTTTTCTTCGTTTCCGCTGCCGGCATCACGATTAACCAGATCGCCTATGCCGGCTTGCTGCACGCCACCTCGATTCCGTATGACGTGTTGCTGGGGGTAGTCCTGGCAGGGATGGCGATGGTTACGTTCGTCATCAGCCGGTTATGGGCTTTCCGTGATGAAGCTCGTGCATGATCCACCCCGCGGTCACGCTGCGGCGGCTGCGATGAAACCGGATCTCATCTCTCTGATCATCCCCTTCTACAACGAGGGGCGGGCCGTCGATCTTTTTTTCCAGGCCATCGACGAGGTCCTGGCCGCGCTGGATCAATATGAATTCGAGCTGGTGTGCGTCGACGATGGCAGCCGCGACGATACGCTGCATCGGCTCATCGCGCATGCGCACACTGACTCTCGCATTACGGTTGTCGAGCTCACGCGCAATTTCGGCAAAGAGGCCGCGATGACGGCGGGGATTCACCATGCCCGAGGCATCGCGGCCATTGTGCTGGATGCCGACTTGCAAGATCCGCCCGAGCTCATCGGGCAAATGCTGGCGACCTGGAAAAGCGAGAGCGCCGATATGGTGCTCGCACGCCGAGCCGATCGGACATGCGATGGCGCGCTTAAACGCCTGACGGCCAAGTGGTTCTATCGACTGCACAATCGCGTCGCGAACGTACAGATCCCTGAAAATGTCGGTGACTTTCGCTTGATGACTCGGCCCGTTCTTGATGCGCTAAAGGCATTGCCCGAACGGCAACGATTCATGAAGGGGCTGTTTGCCTGGGTCGGTTTCAAGACAGTCACCATCGACTACGTCAGACAAGGCCGCGCCGCCGGCACGACGAAATTCTCCGGCTGGAAACTATGGAATTTCGCGTTGGATGGCGTGAGCGCTTTTTCCACGATGCCCTTACGCGTCTGGACGTATCTGGGTGGGGTCGTGAGCCTGCTGACGGCGCTATATGCCCTGTATTACGTGACGCGCGTGCTGACGCAAGGCATCGACGTGCCAGGCTATGCGTCGCTCCTGATCGCGGTGTTGTTCTTTGGCGGCGTGCAGCTGGTGAGCGTCGGCATACTCGGCGAGTACATGGGCAGGATCCACGAAGAGGTCAAGCAAAGGCCGATCTATCTGGTACGGGCAATCCATCATCAACACGCGCTGTACGCCCATGAAACGCCAACCACTGCCCGCCACAGCGCCTCACACCTCGATGTCCATCCCGGGAATCACCATGAGTAGCCACAGACACGGGCGGCGATACGACTGCCCGAAAGCCTTTCTATGGGCGTTTGCGCTCTACTTCATCGCGATCATGCCCATTCTGCGCGCCGATCGTTATTACGTGGACGACATGGGGCGGGCGCTCACTGGGTATCTGGGATGGTCCGGCGATGGCCGCCCATTGGCCAACGTCTTTATGGAGGTCTTCAATCTCGGCACGCCGCTGACCGATATATCACCACTGCCGCAGATCGTCAGTATTGCCATCCTGGCCGCGCTGGCGGTGAGCGTGGCCCGGTATTTCCGGATTAATGGAACCATCCTGCCCGCGCTGGTTTTCGCGCCCATGGTGATCGGCCCGTTCTTCTTGGAGAACCTGTCCTATAAATTCGACGCGCTGACCATGACGCTGGCGGTCTTCCTGGCCTTGGTAACGGTGTTGAAAACGCGCGCCGACCTGACGGGCGCCCTGCTGGGCATACTCGGCCTGGTCGCGTCCCTGAGCCTGTATCAGCCGGCGTTTAATGTCTTTCTTGTATTCACGACGATACAGCTGGTCTATCTGCAGCGGCAAGACGCGCCCGTGCCTGTCTGGGCGGGCCTGTTGGTCATGCGGGTCGCACAGGCCCTCGCGGCGCTGATCCTCTACAAGCCACTGGCCGCCTCCAGTATCAAGGGCGCCTATTCCGCGCGTCACAGTCAGCTTGCGCCGTTTAGCGACCTGCCGGCCGTGGTCGGCCGCAATGTCCTGCTGTTCTGGGACTATGTCACCGCGGCCTTGACGTCGATCTGGGGTCGTACGCTGCTCATCTGGATCGCTGCGGCCATCATCATCGCGCTGGGGTTTTCGATCCGGTACATCATGCGTCATTGGGCGGGTCGGCCGGCGTGGCAGCGCCTATTGATGGTGGTGGCAGCGCTGGGCATCGTCCCGGCCTTGGTGATGACTTGCTGGGGGCCGATGCTGGCCCTGCTGCATCCGGTGCTGCTGCCACGCACCATGATTGGATTCGGCGCCTTGGCCGCCGGCGCCAGTCTGCTGATCGTGCTCGCCTTGCCCGCGCACCTGCCTCCCCGCTGGCAGGCGGGGATCGCGGCCGTCCCATTGCTTGGTCTGGTTCTTTTTTCCCACGTGTATGGCAACACGCTAAAGTTGCAAAAGGACCTGGAGGACTCGCTGGCCCGCCAGATCAGCGACGATCTGGCCGTCATCGCTGCCGAGCGCGAGCTCCGGCAATTCACGATGATCGGTCACGCCGCGCGGCCGGCGGTGGCGCGCAACAACATGAAAAAGTATCCGCTGCTAGGCGTGCTCGTGCCGGTGCATCTGAAGGACGAATGGGGATGGCCGGTCGATCAACTTCAGCACTTCGGCCTTACCGTCACGATGGCCAAAGAGCCAGAGAGGCCCGAGCTCATCAAACACGTGTGCCACGACGATGCCCAACCGATCGTTCGGCGTGGGAGCTATCGGGTCTACGTGGCCGATGATCTGGCCGTCGTCGTGTTAGGTGAGGCAAAGTGCGAGGCGCCTTAATGAAGCATGTCACGTAGCGCTTGAGCGAGACACCGTACGTGCCACCGTAGTTAGCAATGCGATACGGACATCAAAGTTCAGACGTTCGATACCGCCGCGGGTGACGCCTCAGCGTCACCCGCGTCTTCGTTGCGCGCGCCTGAAGGGGCTTCCTGCCTGTGCGCCTACCCCAGATTACTCGCCAAGGTACGCCGCACGTCTTCTTCGCGACGGCCGCTGCGCGCGACGTAGTCGGCGATTTGGTCCTCGCCTATCGTACCGACGTTGAAGTACTGCGACTGCGGATGGCTGAAGTAGAACCCGGATACGCTGGAAGCCGGGAACATCGCGTAGCTGTCGGTGAGCATCATGCCGATATCATTACCGTCCAACACCTCGAACATATCGGTTTTCACCACGTGTTCGGGGCATGCCGGGTAACCCGGCGCCGGGCGTATACCCACGTACTTCTCGGCAATCATCTCATCGTTGGACAACGCCTCGTCGGGCGCATAGCCCCACAGGTCCTGACGCACGCGCGCGTGCAAGCATTCCGCGAAGGCCTCGGCCAGACGATCGGCGAGCGACTTGAGCATGATGCTGGAATAGTCGTCCATCGCGGCCTGGAATTCGGCCTCTTTTTTCTCGATGCCCAGACCGGCGGTCACGGCGAACATGCCGATGTAATCGGCCACGCCGCTGGATTTAGGCGCGATGAAGTCAGCGAGACACTTATTGCTCACGCCCTCGCGCTTGGCGCCTTGCTGGCGCACATTGCGATAGGTGAACAATACCTCGGTGCGCGATTCGTCGGTATAGATCTCGATGTCGTCATCATTGACGGTGTTGGCCGGGTAGAACGCCACCGCGCCATTGGCGGTGAGCCAGCGGCCTTCGATGATGCGTTTGAGCATGGCTTGCCCGTCGGCATAGACCTTTTTCGCCTGCTCGCCGACGACCTTGTCTTCCAGAATGGCCGGGAATTGGCCGAACAGACTCCAGGTCTGGAAAAACGGCGTCCAGTCCACGTACTTCGCGATCTCGGCCAAGTCATAGCTCTTGAACGCGCGCCGGCCGATGAATTTGGGGCGCGGCGGCGTGTAGTTGGCCCAATCGATTTGCGGTCGTGCCGCGCGCGCATCCGCCAACGAAATCAGCGGCGTGGCCTTGCGATTGGCATGGCGGCGACGGACTTCCTCGTATTCTTGCGCGATCTCGTCGATGTAGGCTTGCGCCTGATCGGACACGAGGTTCGCCGCCACGCCCACGGCGCGGCTCGCGTCGGGCGTGTAGATCACCGGGCCGTCGTAGTTCGGCGCGATCTTCACGGCAGTGTGGACACGGCTGGTGGTCGCCCCGCCGATCATCAACGGAATCTTGCGATCGCGGAAATACGGGTCACGCTGCATTTCCGAGGCCACGTAGGCCATCTCTTCCAAGCTCGGCGTAATCAGGCCGGACAGACCCACGATATCGGCCTCTTCTTCCTTGGCCTTTTGCAGGATCTGAGCGCACGGCACCATCACGCCCATGTTCACGACTTCGAAGTTATTACATTGCAGCACGACCGAGACGATGTTCTTGCCGATATCGTGCACATCGCCCTTCACAGTGGCGATCACCATCTTGCCCTTGGCGCGCACATCGCCGCCCGCGGCCGCGATCTGGCGTTTCTCTTCCTCGATGAAAGGAATCAAGTGCGCCACGGCCTGCTTCATCACGCGCGCGGACTTCACGACCTGGGGCAGGAACATCTTGCCGGCGCCGAACAGGTCGCCCACGATATTCATGCCGTCCATCAACGGCCCTTCGATCACCTCGATCGGGCGGCCACCGGCGGCGGCGATTTCCTGACGGACTTCCTCGGTGTCTTCGACGATGAACGTCGTGATGCCGTGGACCAAGGCGTGCGACAAGCGCTCGCGTACCGGCGCGGCGCGCCAGGCGAGGTCTTCTTCCTTCTTCGCGCCCGAGCCTTTGACCGAATCGGCGAACTGCACCAGACGCTCGGTCGGCGTGCGCTCGTCGCTGGGGTCGGTTTTACCCACGGGCTCGGCCCGATCGAGAATGACGTCTTCCACCAGATCGCGCAGCGTCGGATCCAGGTCCGCATACACGCCCAGCTGACCGGCGTTGACGATACCCATCGTCAGGCCTTCGCGGATGGCGTAGTAGAGGAACACCGTGTGAATGGCCTCGCGCATCGGCTCGTTGCCACGGAACGAGAAGCTGACGTTCGAGATCCCGCCGGAGATCCGCGCGTAAGGCAGGTTCTGGCGAATCCAACGCGTGCCCTCGATGAAGTCCATCGCGTAGTGATTGTGCTCGTCGATGCCCGTGGCGACAGCGAACACGTTGGGATCAAAGATGATGTCTTCCGGCGGGAAGTTTTCTTCTTCGACCAGAATCTTGTAGGCGCGCCCGCAGATTTCCTGGCGACGCGCGAGCGTATCGGCCTGCCCTTGTTCGTCAAAGGCCATCACGACCACGGCCGCACCGTAACGGCGGCACAGACGCGCATGCTCGCGGAAGGCCTCGACACCCTCTTTCATGGAGATCGAGTTGACCACGGGCTTGCCCTGCACGCATTTCAGACCCGCTTCGATCACTTCCCATTTCGAGCTGTCGATCATGAGGGGCACGCGGGCGATATCGGGCTCGGATGCGATCAGATTCAGGAACCGATGCATGCACGCCACCGAATCGAGCATGGCTTCGTCCATGTTCACATCGATGATCTGCGCGCCGTTCTCGACCTGCTGCCGCGCGACCGCCAGGGCCTCGTCGTACTTTTCTTCGCGAATCAGGCGGGCAAACATTTTGCTGCCCGTCACGTTGGTGCGCTCGCCGACGTTGACGAAGAGGGAGTCTTCGTCGATGTTCAGTGGCTCCAGGCCAGACAAGCGGGTTTTCACCGGCACATCGGGCACCACGCGCGGCGTCAAGGTTTGCACTTTTTCGGCAATCGCGCGGATATGGTCGGGCGTCGTGCCGCAGCATCCGCCCGCCATGTTCACCAGACCGGCGCGCGCGAACTCTTCCAACAACCCCGAGGTGTCGGCCGGCGACTCGTCAAAGCCGGTCTCGGCCATCGGGTTGGGCAAGCCGGCGTTGGGATACACGCACACATAGGTGTCGCAGATCTTGGACAGTTCCGCCACATACGGACGCATCAGCGCCGCGCCCAGCGCGCAGTTCAGGCCGATCGTGATGGGGCGCGCATGACGCACGGAGTTCCAGAATGCCTCGACCGTCTGGCCCGACAAAATGCGCCCCGACGCATCGGTCACCGTGCCGGAGATCATGACGGGCAAACGGATACCGCGTTCTTCGAACACCGATTCGACGGCGAAAATCGCGGCCTTGGCGTTCAACGTGTCGAAGATGGTCTCGATCAGCACAACGTCGATCCCGCCATCGAGCAGCCCGTTGAGCTGTTCGACATAGGCAATACGCAGCTCGTCAAACGTAATGTTGCGCGCGCCCGGATCATTCACATCGGGCGAAATCGACGCTGTCTTCGGTTGCGGGCCCAACGCACCCGCGACAAAGCGCGGACGCTCCGGTGTGCTGTACGCATCGCAGGCCGCGCGCGCGAGCTTGGCGGATTCCAGATTCAGCTCATAAGCCAGCCCGGGCAAGTCATAGTCGCCCTGCGCGATCGAGGTTGCGCCAAACGTATTGGTCTCGATGACATCGGCGCCGGCTTCCAGATATTGGCGATGGATCTCGTCAATGATGTCCGGGCGCACCAGCGACAGCAGTTCGTTATCGCCCTTCAAGTCCTTGGGATGATCGGCGAAGCGTTGACCACGGAAATCGGCCTCGCCCAGCTTATAGCGCTGGATCATGGTGCCCATAGCACCATCCAGAATCAGGATGCGCTGACCAAGCAGGCGGGCGAAATCGCCACCTCGGGTATAGGACGAAGGCGGATAAGGCAGACGGGGATACGACACGGGGTTATCTCGAAATGGCGAAAAAGGCAGGAACTGCCCGAAAACCGACACTTGATGGTAACAAAACGGCTGAGTTCCTGTCTCTGGATGCTACAGTTGCGCCCCGAACAGGTGCTTCGGGCGCAACACGCGCGCCGAAGGTAAACGGGAAACAGGAAGACGCTCGACGCGTCCAGCCTGTGCTGCCCCCGCAACGGTCCCCATGTCGCCAGACGACATGGCAGCCCGATACCGGCCAGTTCGACTAGCGGGACGCGAGATCGCGCCCCATTCCCGAGAACGACGTGCGGGGTCGCGCGTCATACCGAGGTTATTTCATGAACGCCCGCCTTATCCGGCGCGCCAGTTTGTTCGTGTGGGCCATGCCCACGCTGGCCGCCGCTCAATCTGTTTCCTCCGAAACTCCCGCCTCCTCCCCCGTGCCCGAACTGGGTAGTGTCACAGTCACCGCGTCGCGCGTGCCTGTCGCCAACGACGATCAGCCAGTGCAGGTCTCCGTCCTCACCGAGGATCAAATCCGCCGCAGCAGCGCCACCACGGTGCAGGAACTGCTATCGACGCAGACCGGCATCCATACGATAGACAGCACGGGCGCGGCCGATCAAGCCATGGTCGACATGCGCGGCTTTGGTCTGTCCGGCAGCGGTAACACGCTGATCTTGATCGACGGCGTGCCGCAGAACAATAACGACCTCTCCACGCCGGTACTGGGCGCCGTGCCCTTGTCGCGCATCGAGCGCATCGAAATCGTGCGCGGCAGCGGCTCGGTTCAATATGGCGGCGGCACAACGGGCGGCGTGATCAACATCTTGACCAAGCGCGGCTCGGCCGACGGCGAACCCGTCGCGGCCAGCGTGACTGGCTCGGTGGGCAGCCACCAGCGGCGTCAGGTCGATGCGGCGTTCAGCCTGCAAAACGAACACATCACCGTGGACGCCTACGGCCAGAGCCTGCGCACCGACAACTACCGCGACAACAATCGCGAGCAGCGCGACAGCGGCGGCGGCAGCATCACCTTTCGCCACGACAACGGCCAGATCCGGCTGTATGCGCGCACGATGCACCAGAAACTCGGTCTGCCCGGCCCACGCCTGGTCGACCCGGCAGCAGGCATCAATCAATACCGCGACGACCCGCGCGGCACGTCCACGCCCGACGACTATGTGGATACCCAGACCGACGCGTTTGGCATTCAGGTCGAACAGCGTATCGGTGCGGGCATGCTGTACGCGGAAATGAATCAGCGCGACAAGACGTTGCACGGGTTCACCGGCAGCGCCTATGGCGATATCTGGCGCGATCAGGATCTGGACGAGAGAACCGGTAGCTTGCGCTACCTGCTGCCAATCGCCGAAAAGCACGCGTTGATTGTGGGCGCCGATATGCTGGACAGCGATCTGGACGCATCGAATACGTATTCTTCATCGCCTCTGGCCGACGCCTGGCGCGCGAAACAGCGGCGGCGCGGGGTGTTCGCCGAAGTCCAGGTTCAGGCCACCGAAACCACCCGAATCACGCTGGGCGGACGCCGTCAGTATGCCAATGACGATCTGAAAACGCTGTCCGGCTACGGCGGCAATGCCGACGTGACCCGCCGTCTGGGCGCATGGCAGCTGGCGCTGCGGCAAGAACTGGGCGCGGGCTTCAGCTTCTACGGCAAGGCTGGCCGTAGCTTCCGCTTCGCGAATTCCGACGAGACGCTGTATGTCAGCACGCCGCTACAGCCGCAAACCTCCATGGATAAGGAACTCGGCATACTCTGGCGCTCCGAGGCTTCCAGCGCCCGTCTGACCTGGTTCCGCTACGACCTGACCAACGAGATCCAGTACAACCCCCTGACGTTTTCGAACGTCAACCTGGATCCGACCCGCCGCCAGGGCATTGAACTCGAGGGCGAGCATCAGCTGACGCCTTCCGTCAGTCTGAATGGCAACCTGAGCTGGACGCAGGCCACGTTCCGGTCCGGTACGGCCAATGGCGTTAACCTGACGGGTAACACCGTCCCATTGGTGCCGAAATGGATGGCGAATGTGGGTGCGACGTGGCGGCCGACGGATAAACTGTTCCTCAGTCTGGCGGGCCAATACGTGGGCAAAGCGCGTATGGATAACGATCAGGCCAACCAGTTCGATCATCAACTGGATGATTACTTCCTCGTTAACGGCAAGGTCGGGTATGCCTTCAACAAACATGTCTCTGGCACATTGGCCGTCAACAATCTGTTTGATCGGGAATATGCGACCTATGGCATACGATCGGGCAGCACGGGCGGCAGCGGGTCGTACTACCTGTATCCGGCGTCTGGGCGCACCGTGCTGGCGTCCGTGACGCTGCGCTACTGATGTCGGGACTGCGTCACGCAGCTCCGCGAAGGCATGCACGCTGGTTCGCACTGACGTGCGCGCTCTTTGCCGGGGGTGCCCTGTCCGCGCCCATCGTCGCACCGTCTGGCGCCGTGCCGGCTACCGCCGACGCGACCATTGCGGTACGCGACGATCAGGGCCGCGAGGTCGTGCTGGCGCGTCCCGCGCGGCGCGCGCTGACTGCCGCTCCGCACGCAACAGAGTTGGTCTATGCCGCCGGTGCGGGCGACTTTCTCGTCGGCACGGCGCAAGGCAGCAACTACCCCGATGCGGCGCGCTCGCTGCCAGGCATCGGCACGACCTTGGGGCCAAATCTGGAGATCGCGATGACGCTGCGTCCGGATCTGCTCATCGCTTGGCAGCCCCTGACTCCCGACCGGCTGGGCGATCTGATGCTGCGCCTGAACGTACCGGTCTATTACAGCGATCCTCGCACACTGGCCGCCATCCCCGACGCGGTGGAAACCCTGGGTCGGCTGTTCGGAACGGAATCGAGGGCCTCGGCCGCAGCGCAAGGCATGCGCGCACGGCTCGCGACTCTGACGACCCGCTATGCCCAACGCAAACCGGTACGGGTATTTATTGAGGCCGGCGCGCAGCCGCTATACACGGTGAATCGCGAAAGCATCATCAACGACGCCATCCGGATCTGCGGCGGCGTCAATGTATTCGCGGATGCCGATTTGCTAGCACCGCAGATTTCACTGGAAAGCGTACTTGCCGCCCGACCCGACGCAGTGATAACGAGCGCGATCCATCCTGAAGAGGCCCACGAAAACTTGCGCGCCTGGCAAGCGCGCGGCCTGCCCGCCGCGCAACGTGGCCACGTCTACACACTGGACGCCGACGCCCTGTATCGCCCCGGCCCGCGCCTGATCGATGTAACCGAGCAGCTCTGCGCACACCTGGATAAAATCCGTCACTCCGTAGAATAAAGAAGCCCGCTGCGATTATCATGGTCGTTTCGCCGAGGGTCGTAGACCCGGCGGCCCGCCTTTCAAAATCAGCACGCATCACAATGACGACTCAAGACACTCTGACTATTGCAGGACGCGACTATCAGTCCCGCCTTCTGGTAGGCACCGGCAAGTACAAGGATTTCGAACAGACGCGCGCCGCGCTCGACGCGAGCGGCGCGGAAATCGTCACGGTAGCCATCCGCCGTACCAATATTGGCCAGAATCCGGACGAACCCAGCCTGCTGGACTACGTGCCCACGTCGAAATTCACGTTGCTGCCCAACACCGCCGGCTGCTATACCGCCGACGATGCCGTGCGCACGCTGCGTCTAGCGCGCGAGCTGCTCGACGGCCACGATCTGGTGAAGCTCGAAGTGCTGGGCGACTCGCACACCCTGTTTCCCAACATGCCGGAAACGCTGGCCGCCGCCAAAACGCTGGTCAATGATGGCTTCAAGGTGATGGTGTATTGCACCGACGACCCCATTCAATGCCGCATGCTCGAAGACATCGGCGTGGTCGCCGTCATGCCCTTGGCGTCGCTGATCGGCTCAGGGATGGGCATTCTGAATCCGTGGAATCTGCGCCTCATCATCGATCAGGCCCACGTGCCCGTGCTGGTGGATGCCGGTGTCGGCACCGCCTCGGATGCGGCCATCGCGATGGAATTGGGCTGCGACGGCGTGTTGATGAACACCGCCATCGCCGCCGCCCAGGACCCGGTCCTGATGGCGCGCGCCATGAAAAACGCCGTGCAAGCCGGCCGTGACGCTTTCCGCGCCGGCCGCATGCCGCGCAAACTGTATAGCGGCGCGCCCAGCTCGCCCACCGAAGGTCTGATCACCGCCGCCCCGGCCAACGTACGATGATTCCCGTGCAGGCAACGTCCTCGGGGACGCGTCAGATCCCCAATGCGCTGAGCATCGCCGGGGTCGATCCGTCTGGCGGCGCGGGCGTGCTGGCCGACGTCAAGGCCATGAGCGCGCTGGGCGCCTACGGCTGTGCGGTCGTGGCCGCGCTCACCGCGCAAAACACCCAGGGCGTAACAGCGATTTCGCCCGTCTCGCCCGCGTTTGTCGGCCAGCAGATCGACACCGTGTTTGCGGACCTGCGCATCGATGCGGTCAAGATTGGCATGCTTGGTCAACAGCCGGTCACGCTGGTCGTGGCGGAAAAGCTGGCCAAATGGCAGCCGGCGCATGTGGTGCTGGACCCCGTCATGGTGGCCAAAAGCGGCGATCATCTGCTCGAACGCGATGCCGTCGGCGCGCTGCGCGAGGCGCTGCTGCCGCAGGCGACCATGCTCACGCCCAATCTGCCCGAGGCCGGCGTGCTGCTGGACGAGCGGCCCGTCGAAACCATCAAGGAAATGCGCCGCGTGGCCGAACGCCTGCGCCGCATCATGGCCTATGATGGCCAGCGCTGGGTCTTTCTGAAAGGCGGTCACCTGCCCGGCGACGATACCGTGGACTTGCTGCACGACGGCGATCGCATGATCGAGTTGCCCGGTCAGCGCATCCCGACGCGCAACACCCACGGCACCGGCTGCACCTTGTCCGCCGCGCTGGCGGCCCTGCTGCCGCAGATCGACGATGTCCCCGAAGCCGCCCGGCGCGCCAAGGCCTATCTGGCCGAGGCGATTCGCCATGCGGACCGGCTGCAGGTCGGCTCAGGCCACGGCCCGACGCACCATTTCCATGCGTGGTGGTGAGCCGGCCGTGACCAAACACGCGCGCGGGCATTGTGATGTGCCCACGTTTACACCGAATCAGTACAATGCCCGCTGGTTCTTCCTGAATTCTTCTTCGCTGTCATGAACGCTTCGACCCTGCCTGATGTAGAAAAAGCCCGCTTCAACATGGTGGAGCAGCAAATCCGCCCCTGGGATGTGCTCGATCCCAAGGTGCTCGACGCGCTGTTCGTTGTGCGTCGCGAGCAATTCGTGCCTCCGGCACTGCGCGCGCTGGCGTTTTCTGATCTGGAAATCCCGCTGGAAATCGGCTCGACCAATACGCGCCAGAACATGCTGGCGCCCAAGATCGAAGCCCGTCTGGCACAGGAACTGCAATTGACGCCGACGGACTGTGTGCTGGAAATCGGCACGGGCTCCGGCTATCAAGCCGCGCTCCTGGCTCATCTGGCTCAGCAAGTCACCTCGGTCGAGATCGATAACCGTCTGGTCGCGTTCGCGCAAAGCAATCTGCAGGCGAACAACGTCACCAACGTTAAAGTCGAAACCGGCGACGGCCGCAACGGCTGGGGCACCACCGAATACGACGCCATCCTGGTCACCGGTTCCGTACCCGTGGTCCCGGACGCGCTGAAGTACCAGCTGCGCGTGGGCGGCCGCCTGGTGGTGATCGTGGGTCAAGCCCCGATCATGACCGCCTGTCGAATCACCCGCACTACCGCCGCCACATTCGAGACGGTCAACCTGTTCGAAACCGTGGTCAAGCCGTTGCGCGGGACCACTGTGTCGCACTTCAAGTTCTGACCCGCCTCCATGCGCGCCCGACGGATTGCGACGGCGCTGAGCCTGGCGCTAAGCGCCGGGTGGAGCCTGCCGGCCCATGCGGCCCAGGATCTTTGGCAAACATGGCAAGCTGCGCTAGCCAACGATCCGGTGTATGCGGCGGCGCGCGCGCAGTATCGCGCTTCGATTGAACAGCTGCCCCAGGCGCGCGCCGGCTTGCTGCCGGCCGTCAGCGCCGAGGTGGGCCTGATGTATCAGGACACGCGGGCGACCAACAATCTGTCGCAGCGAGTGCGGGACGACACCTACGCGCCCTGGCAGCTGGTGCTGACGCAACCGCTTTACGACTGGTCGCGCTGGCAGCGTTACGAACAAGCCAAACTCGGCGTGGCCGATGCGGAACTGGCGCTGCAGCAGGCCTATCAGGACCTGCTATTGCGCGTGTCGGATGCGTATTTCGGCATCCTGGCCGCCGAAGACGCCCTGACGGCGACCGAGGGCGAAAAAGCCTCCGTCGCGGCCCAACTAGAGGCCGCGAAACGCAATTTCGAACTGGGCACGGCGACCATTACCGACACATATGAGGCCCAAGCCCGCTACGATCTGGTCGTGGCGGAAGAGCTCCGGTTACAGCACCAGCTGACCGTGCTGCGCGGCGAACTGACGCAGATTATTGGTCAACCGCCCGAAGCACTGGCCGAACTGCCGGCAGATATTGCGCTACCCGCGCCACAGCCCGCGCGCCAGGAAGACTGGACCACGCAAGCCGAAGCGGCCAGCCTTGCCGTCGCGCGTGCCCAGCTGCAAACCCAAATCGCGCAACGCGAAATTCAAATCGCGCGCGCGGGCCACTACCCCACGCTGAGCCTGCAGGCCTCCAGCGGCCGCGCCAGCAACGCCAACCGCCAAACGGCAGGCAGTCGCGCTGCCGACAGTTCGGTGGGCGTCGTGTTGTCGGTGCCGATTTATTCCGGTGGCGGCGTGTCTTCGCAGGTCACCGAGCGTGTGCAACTCGAACAGCGTGCTCGCAGCGAATACCTGGCGGCCCGCCGTCAGGCCGCGCAGTCCGCGCGCCAGTATTACACCGGCGTGCTGTCCGGTCTGGCACGCGTGCGCGCGCTCGAAGCCGGCGTGAAGTCCAGCCGAGCCGCAGTGCAAGCGAACGAAACGGGCTACGAACTGGGGGTGCGGATCAACCTGGACGTACTGGCCTCGCAGCAACAGCTCTACGCCACCCAGCGCGACCTCGCGCAGGCACGCTATACGGCGTTATTAGACGGACTACGACTCAAGGCTGCCGGGGGCATTTTGTCTGAAGCCGATCTGGAAACCATCAACCGGCTGCTACGCCTGCCGCGTCGTTGAAAAGACATGAGGCCAGCAGTCGTCGCAATCACGACACGCCTCGGATCTTCTTTACCAATGACGTCGTGGAGCGTTGAAACTCAAAGGGAATCGCCACTGCGCGGCCACCCCAGGTCTTCACCAACGCCGTCTCCGGCAGCGTTTCCATGTCGTAATCGCCGCCCTTGACGATCAGATCGGGACGCAGCTCGCCGATGAGTTCGACCGGCGTGTCTTCATGAAACGTGGTGACCACGGACACGCAACCCAACGCAGCCAGCAAGGCCGCACGGTCTTCTTCTCGATTCAGCGGCCGATCGTCGCCCTTGCCCAGGCGGCGCACGGATTCGTCCGTGTTGATCGCCACGATCAGCGTCGCGCCCAACTGAGCGGCCTGATCCAGGTAAGTCGCATGCCCTCGATGCAGAATATCGAAGACCCCATTGGTAAAAACTAAGGGACGTGGCAAGTCGCCGCGAGCCACGGCCGCAGCGCAGGCCTCGCGGGTGAGGATTTTGGATTCGAAACGGGCGGATGACATGGCGCGATTGTACGCTGAGGCGCAGCTCACCAAGACGGCCGGTTGCCGCAGCCCACGTGTACGCCGTAGACGATTCGGGCGTTATGGGGCGGCCTATGCGCAGATTGCCTGATAGCCAATCCCAGCCGGCCCCGATGCACCAAATCGTTCCTTATGCCCCGACCGGCACGATAATCGGCCGCGGCTCGCGCGCGGAGATCAGATTCGAAACCTCCTTACGGTAGCGGCTCAGATCCTTGACCGTGTCAAAGCTCCTGCCCAGCAGCTTGGACAGAATGTGCAGAATGCGCGATGCGACTTTGCCTTCCCACACATCGTCGAACCGGATCTGCGAGTCCAGCCAGTTTTCCAGCCAGCCCGGCTCGGGCAGTCGCGACTGCACCGTATCGTTGGGGAACAGGTCCTTGTTCACGTGCAGATTGGTCGGGTGCATGGCCTGCGATGTCCGACCCGCCGAGGCCATCAAGACCCCGATCTTGGAGAAGGACAAGCGCGCCTGCTCGCTGGTCTGCTCGCCACGGTCATGCAGCGCGCGGCGCATGTACTGCAGATACGCGCCAGCATGGCGCGCCTCGTCGCGAGAGATCGTGCGATAGATCTCGCGGATCACAGGCTCGGTGTGCCATTCGGCGGCGCGACGATACCAGTGGTTCAGACGAATCTCGCCGCAGAAATGCAGCATCAACGTATCGAGCTCGGGCGCCGGGTCGAACTCGAAACGGATCTTGTGCAGCTCCTCTTCGGTGGGCACCAGCTCCGGGCAGAACCGGCGCAGGTATTCCATCAACACCAACGAGTGCTTTTGTTCTTCGAAAAACCAGACCGACATAAACGCGCAGAAATCGCTGTCTTCGCGGTTGTCGCGCAAGAACATCTCCGTCGCGGGCAGCGCGGCCCACTCGGTGATGGCGTTCATCTTGATGGTGTACGCCTGTTCGTCCGACAGCTTGCTGCGATCGAATTCGTGCCAGGGGATATCGCTCGCCATGTTCCAGCGCACGGCTTCCATGGTCTTGAAAAGTTCAGGATAAAGCATGTTTTGGCCCTATGTATTCCCGCTCGGGGCGCCTCTGTAGGTAAACGCCGTGTCATCACGGCTCAGTCGCTGTGCGCACATCACGCAAGCGTGTTTATCGCTGTCGCATGCGAAACTGCCGTGACACTGCACGACAGAGTCATGACCGCACACTAACAACTGCTCAGCGAGTCAGCGCCCAAAGGGCCACTCCCACTGCAACCGCCAGCACCGCCGTCAAGGCGACCAACAAGCGATTGTTCTGCTCCTGCGCCTGGCGCAACCGGGTCATTTCCGCGAGCAGGTACGGCGATGTGTCAGGACGACTCAAGCGCTCGTACATCAAACGTGGCAAGGCCGGCAGCGTCTGTGACCATTGGGTTGCTTCCTTGGTCAAGGTTTGCCGCAAGCCTTCCAAACCGATGCGTCGCCGCATCCAGTTTTCAAGATAAGGTTTCGCCGTTTTCCAGAGATCCAGGTTCGGGTCCAATTGCCGGCCCAGCCCTTCAACGTTCAACAGGGTCTTTTGCAGCAGCACGAGCTGCGGCTGAATTTCCACGTTGAAACGGCGCGAGGTTTGGAACAGACGCAATAGCACCTGACCTAAAGAGATCTCCGACAATGGTCGGTCGAAATACGGTTCGCAAACGGCGCGCACCGCGCCCTCGAGTTCTTCTTCGCGGGTATCGGCTGGCACCCAGCCGGATTCGATATGCAGCTGCGCGACGCGACGATAATCGCGATGGAAAAACGCGAGGAAATTCTGCGCGAGGTAGTTCTTGTCGAACTCCGACAGCGAACCGACGATGCCGAAATCCAGCGCGATATATCGACCCAGCGTCTCGGGCTGGTCTGATACATAGATGTTGCCCGGGTGCATATCGGCATGGAAAAAACCATCCGAAAACACCTGACTGAAAAAGATATCCACGCCGCTGCGCGCGAGTTTCGGAATATCGATGCCGGCCGCGCGCAACCGATCCACCTGCCCCACCGGAATGCCATACATGCGCTGCATGGTGAACACGGTGGAGGTCGTGAATTCCCAGATCACTTCCGGCACAATCAGCCAATCGCCACGCCCGGAGGCCGCGTCGAAATTGCGGCGCAACTGACTGCAATTGGACGCCTCGCGCACCAGATCGAGCTCGTCGTGCAGATAGTTATCGAATTCTGCGACCACCTCGCGCGGCTTGAGCCGACGGCCATCGGGGCCGGTGCGCTCGATGATGCGCGCGACCCAGTGCAATAGCGCCAGATCGCGCTCGATCGCCTCGCGCATGCCAGGACGCAGCACCTTGACGGCAACCTCGCGACCGTCGTGCAGCACCGCGAAGTGCACCTGCGCAATGGATGCGGATGCGACCGGATCCACCTCGAAATGCGCAAACAGCTGCGCGGGCGGCGCCCCTAATGCGGCCTCGATGCAGGCGGCAGCCTGAGCCGACGGAAACGGCGCCACGCGGTCTTGGAGCAAGGCCAGCTCGTTGGCGATATCGGCGGGGATCAAGTCGCGCCGCGTCGACAGCATCTGCCCGAACTTCACGAAGATCGGGCCCAGCGATTCCAACGCACGGCGCAGTCGCAGTCCACGCGGGGCTTTGGGCCGGCGCCCCAGACGCAAGGTCCAACGCAACGCGCGGGCGAGCGGGTGATTCAGACTCGATAACGCAAGGTCGTCCAGCCCATACCGGTACGCCACGCCCAAAATACGCAGAATATGCAGGAAACTAAACATCGTCACCCGCCCCGTTGACCGTCGAGTCGCGCCAGGCGCGCTTCCAAGGCAGCCGCCTGCCGGGCGACCTGCTCGCGTTGCTGGTCAAGCTCGGCCAAATCCAGCCGCCACTGTGCCAGTAACGGCGCGCCAGCCAGGGCGCCGCTTTCTTCGGCCAGGTATTCGGATACGTTGCGCCCCAGGCTCGTCACCGCCGCGCGTGCGCTCTCGCTCAAGACGCGCGCACCCGCCATCATCCGTGTCGCGGGGATATCCCCCACCAGACGCGATAACTCGTCCTCCGGATCCCAGCGCAGCTTTTCAGCCAGCTCGGCCACCACGCGGGCCAAGCCAGCATCGCCCTCGATGTGCGTGGCCTCGACCACATCGGGCTTTTTTTGCCCGGGTAACAGGCCCAGCGGATTGAACTTCGCCGGGTCCACGGTCAGGGTGACATCCGGCACCACTGCCGCATCCGCCTGATCCGCATACCCTTCGCTATTGATGGCCAGTCCGGTGACAAAGCCGCCCAATGCAAAGCGTACCGTCTTGCCCGCGTGGCGTGCCAGACGTTCACGCGCCCAGTCTTCGCGCGACAGCAAACGGTTCAGCGTACGGACGGCGACCTGCGACGGAGTAGGCAGTAGAGAAAAAGGCAGCATTGTCTGAAGCGGGCTCACGAAGGTGCAACGCCTGAAAAACAGAGATACCCGCAGTTTACCGGGTCGGCGACTTCATGCCTCGAATCGGACGGATCGCCGCAAAAAATAAGGAGGGCGCCGCCATGGCGGCGCCCCCCGTGGAAGGCTAGAGAATATTCGGGCAGCAGCATGGCCATGCCCTAGCAATTGCCATTCCCAGCGTGGGCCGTGCATCGCGCATCGACCCACTCGCGCAACCGATCAGCTCGCGTATTCCACCGGAATCTGCTGAATGCCAGCCAGCAGCCAGCCGCCTTGTTGGGGCTTGAACAGGTTCCAGACCTCTTCGAAGCGGAACGCCTCGGTGCCCGGCGCCTCGCGCAGCATGCCAGAGAAGCGCACGCTCGCCAGATGGCCGTCGGACACGGTCTCGATACCGAGCAATTCGGCATTGAGCAGCACAACCTCGGTTTTGTTGGGCGTCGCGCCACGTTCGGCCAGCTGCTGCTTGAGCTCGGAGATCAGATCGTCGGTGAGGTACTCCTGCAGACGGTCGGTGTCGCCGCTATCCCAGATCGCCTGGATTTGCACGAACTGCGCCTTGGCGTTTTTCAGGAACGTCGTCTGATCGAAGTCGCCTGGGATGAACCAGTTGTCGCTATCGCCAGCCGCCGGCACGGAGCTGGGCGCGGCGGCCGAAGGAGCCGCTGCGGGGGCAGCCGGAGCCGCCGCCGAGGGCGACAGCGATTCACGCCACATGGGCTGTTGCGATTGGCCTTGACGGGCGTTGTTCGCGCCATACGCACCCTGCATGGCCGGGCGCGCGCCACCACCACGCAGACGGCGCACAATGAAGATCACGGCAAAGATCACCAACGCGATCAGCAGCATGCTGGAGAGCGCCTCGGCAAACGCGCCCGACAGGCCCATATGCGACAGGAGCGCGGCAATCCCCAGACCGGCGGCGATACCGGCGATGGGGCCTAACCAACGGGACATGCCGCTTTTAGCAGCCGTGCCAGCCGCAGCGGTGCCTGCAGCGGCAGCCGGTGCGGCGGCGCGATTGGTCGTGGTCGATGCGGCCGGCGGCGTGGTCGCCTGACGCTGCTGCATCACATTGGTGGACTGGCGACCTACGCTGGCGCCCCCGCCCGCGCGGCGGGCTTCGGCGTCAAAGGATACGACCAGCATGGACGTGCTCGCTACCGCGATCAGCGCGGCGGCGATAAACCGGGAGAATCCGGATCGAGACATATATGGTGACTCCTGACAAATTCAGGGCCCGATTAGAACCCTGTCCGCCGGCTCCCCGCGAGGCAGCCGGCTTTTCTGAACGCTTCCTGACAGAAAGCTGAATGTACACAGAATAACGGACTCGCCGGCGATCGACAAGTACGAATTTTTGGTCGGTTTACGAGGTATTTGAGGAGTGACGTTAAGGCTCGGGCTCGGGCACTCGTCATCGACCTGGCTTTCGCGTCCCGCCTGGCCATGCAGGCAAGGCCGCGTCGGGTGCATGCGTCACGGCTTGACGCGGATGAGGGGGACACAATCCGGCAGGCCCCTCGCCAAGTCGCCTCAGCCGTACGCCCTTGACCAGATCACTCCAGCCGCACGCCCTCGTGCAAGGCGACCACGCCCGCCGTCAAATTGAAATACTGCACGCGATCCAGACCCGCCGTGCGCATCATGTCGGCCAGCGTATCCTGATCGGGGTGCATACGGATCGATTCCGCCAGATAACGATAGCTGGCTTCGTCGCCCGCTACTTTTTTGCCCAGCCACGGCAGGATATTGAACGAATACCAGTCGTACGCCGGCGCCAAGGGCTTGGCCACGCGCGAGAACTCCAGCACCAGCAATTTGCCGCCCGGTTTCAGCACGCGGCGCATTTCCGCCAATGCTTGGTCCTTATGCGTCATGTTGCGCAGGCCGAACGCCACGCTCACGCGGTCAAAATAGCCCGACGGGAAAGGCAGCTTTTCTGCGTCACAGACCGCCGTGGGCAGCAGCAAGCCGGCATCGGTCAGCCGATCGCGCCCGACTCTCAGCATGGAATCGTTGATATCCGTCAGCCAGACTTCGCCCGTCGGCCCCGCGCGGCGCGCGAATGCCTTGGCCAGGTCGCCCGTGCCGCCCGCGATATCGAGCACCTTCATGCCGGGGCGCACCGCGGCGCGGCCGATGGTAAACGCCTTCCACACACGATGCAGACCGCCCGACATCAGGTCGTTCATGACGTCGTAGCGCGAGGCCACCGAATGGAAGACCTCGGCGACCTTGCGTGCCTTTTCGCTTTCGGGAACCGATTGAAAGCCAAAATGGGTGCTGGTCGAATCGGAAGAAGAATCAGGTTGTTGTTGCATAGTCATAGCCCGGTATATGCCGCAATGGTAGCCGATCGAGGCCCGTCACAACAGAAATGGCCGCCCGCGACGCGATTCGTCACATACCTGAAATATTACGGCCATACTATCGTCACGTTCGCGCTCACGCGCTCCCTGTGCCCTACTGCTTATGTCGAGTACCATTCTCGTCGTCGAAGACGAACCCGCCATTCAGGAATTGATCGCCGTTAATCTGTCGTTTGCCGGCCATAAAGTCCTGCGCGCCTTCGACGCCGAGCAAGCTCAAACGCTCATCAGCGCCGAGCTCCCTGACCTGATTCTGCTGGACTGGATGCTACCCGGGACCTCCGGGCTGGCGTTGGCGCGCAAGCTGCGCGCCAACGAACGCACGCGCGGCGTGCCCGTCATCATGCTGACGGCCAAAGGCGCAGAACAGGACAAAGTCGACGGCCTGGAGGCCGGCGCCGACGACTACATCACCAAGCCGTTTTCCCCGAAAGAGCTGGTCGCCCGGATCAAGGCGGTGCTGCGCCGCCGTGCGCCACAGCTGACCGATGACATCATCGAGGTGGGCGCGCTCAAGCTCGATCCGACGACGCATCGCCTGCTGGGCAACGATGCGCCGCTGGCCATCGGGCCGACGGAATTCCGGCTGCTGCACTTTTTCATGACACATCCCGAACGGGTCTTCTCACGCTCGCAACTGCTGGATCAGGTGTGGGGGGATCATGTCTTTGTGGAAGAGCGTACAGTGGACGTACATATCCGGCGGCTGCGCCGCGCGCTGGAACCCTCGGGGCATGACGCCCACATCGAAACCGTGCGCGGCAGCGGGTACCGATTCACCGCCAGGCCGCCCGCGCGATAAGCCGCCGCGATGATCTGGCTGCGCACCCTCATCCTGCTTGTCCTGTGGGCCCTGCTCGCCTGGGGCTTGCAACGGCTCATCGGCGATCCGGCCGGTTGGATAACGTTCTCGGGCGGGCTGGTGTTTTTGCTGCTGTGGCGCGCCTGGCGTATGCGCGCGGTGTCGCACTGGGCCCATCACCCGGAAACCGCGCCGCCACCCTCTGTCGGCCCCTGGGACGACATTCTCGCTCCGCTTTATCGCTATACGCGCGCCCGCGCCCGCGAACTGACCGAGGCGCGCGCCACCATGCAAAGCATGCTGTCTGCCGCCCAGGCCCTGCCGGACGGCATCGTGACCCTGAGCCGGGACTTTCACCTCGAATGGTGTAATCGCGTGGCGCGGCATCACTTGTCCCTCAGCCTGCCAGACGATCGCGGCCAGAATCTGTTGAATCTGCTGCGCGCGCCCGAGTTTGTCGCGTACGCGCAGCGCGAGGAATGGTCCGAGCCCATCATCGTGCGCCTTACCCACGGGGATCAGGAGCGCGCCATGATGATGCATCTGGCGGCCTATGCGAGCGACCGGCGTCTGTTGATCACGCGCGATGTCTCGCAGATCGAGAAGCTGGAAACGACGCGCCGCGACTTCGTCGCCAATGTGTCGCACGAGCTGCGCACGCCGTTGACCGTGCTGGCGGGCTTTGTGGAAACCTTGCGCGACATGCCCTCTGATGCACTGACCGATGAACAGCGCAGTCAGTATCTGGGCCTGATGCACGAGCAGGCCGCGCGCATGCAGGCGATCGTCGAGGACCTGCTCACGCTGTCCACGCTGGAATCGTCGCCTGTTTCGGATCTGCGCCCCGTGCAGGCGCCCACGGTACTGCTGACGCTACGCCAGCAAATCGAGGCGCTTTCGGCAGGACGACACAATTTTCAGTGGGACATCAATGAATCCGTCGATGTCCTCGGGGCGCAATCCGAGATGTCCTCGGCCATGTCAAATCTCCTCACCAATGCCGTGCGCTACACCCCGGAAGGCGGAACCATCACGGTAAATTGGCAAAGCACACCCGATGGCGGCGCGCGCTACAGCGTGCAGGATACGGGCATCGGCATCGCCGCCCAGCATATTCCCCGGCTGACCGAACGCTTCTATCGCGTGGATCGCGGGCGCTCGCGCGCTGTGGGCGGCACGGGGCTGGGACTGGCGATTACCAAGCACATCGCGATTCGCCATGATGCGGAATTGGTGATCACGAGCGAGGTCGGTCGCGGCAGTACGTTTGCGCTGCAGTTTCCGCCTGAGCGTGTCGCGGCCGATTGACGGCGCCCTGTACGAACTGCGCTACAGGAGCAGGCACGTCCCGTGCGGCGAAATCGCGATCGCCTTACCGTCCGAGTGGGTTCTCGTTGATGTGGGCATGCTGTCCTTCACAATGAATGGATGAAACGCGCGTGCCGGACGCGCCGGGCCGCATCTGCCCGGCCTCCGCTTTAACAGCGTTCATTCCGTGCCGACCTACCTGAGCGGCGTTGCATCGAAAACTCGCTTTTTATTGCCCTTGCCTTATCCGTACCTATGACCAAGATCGTCCTGTTCGAGAATGTCCATCCCAGCGCCCGTGAGGTCTTTGCCGCGGCGGGCTATACCGACATCGTCACGCATGCGACCGCGTTGCCGCCCGCCGAACTGCGCGAGGCATTGCGCGGCGCGCAGGTGGTGGGCATACGTTCTCGCACGCAAATGGACGCCGAGGCGTTTGCAGCCGCCACCGATCTGCGTGTGGTGGGATGCTTTTGCATCGGCACCAATCAGGTCGATCTGGACCACGCCATGAATCGCGGCATTCCCGTGTTCAATGCGCCGTTTTCCAACACCCGCTCGGTCGCCGAGCTGGTGCTAGGCGAGGCGATCTTGCTGTTGCGCCGTATCCCTGAAAAGAACGAGCGCGTGCATCAAGGCCACTGGGACAAGACCGCCAAGGGCGCATTCGAGACACGCGGCAAAACGCTGGGCATCGTGGGCTATGGCAACATCGGTTCGCAGATCAGCACGCTGGCCGAAAGCATCGGCATGCGCGTGGTGTTCCACGATGTCGAAGCCAAACTGCCACGCGGAAATGCCCGCGCGGTGACGACGTTGACGGAACTGCTGGAGCAGGCCGATGTCGTGACCTTGCACGTCCCCGGAGGCGCGAGCACCGAAAACCTGATTAACGCGCAGACGCTCACGCATATGAAGCGAGGCGCGATCCTCATCAATGCGTCGCGTGGCACGGTCGTCGATATCGATGCGTTGCATGAGGCACTGAAATCCGGCCATCTGGGTGGCGCGGCGCTGGACGTATTCCCCACCGAGCCCAAGGGGCCGAACGAGCCGCTAGACAGCCCGCTGATCGGCATGCCGAACGTGCTGCTCACGCCCCATATCGGCGGCAGCACACAGGAATCGCAGGAAAACATCGGCCGCGAAGTCGCGGAAAAATTGGTGCGCTTCATGCAAGCCGGCACGACCAAGGGCGCGGTGAATTTCCCGGAATTGCCGTATCTGGAGCCCACGGGCAAGGCGCGCATTTTGCACGTACACCGCAATGCGCCGGGCGCGCTGGGCACGCTGGACAACTTGCTCGCCGAACAAGGGCTCAACATCCTCAGCCAAAGCCTGCAAACGCGTGGCCAGATCGGCTATGTGATCACCGACGTGGACGGCGAGGTCAGCGAAGCAGTGCTGGCCAAGCTGTGCGCGCATCCGATCACGGTGCGCTGCGATCTGGTGTAGTTCGGGTCAATTGCGCGAGGCGCGCTCGAAACATTCGATCAAGTGCGAGACCGGCGAGCCCGGCTCCAGCGACAAAGGCGCGATCAGGCCGATTTCCCGGTGAAAACCAGCCTCGCCCAGATCATCCAAACGCAAGCCGCGCGCGTCGAATTGCCGGGTGCGCGGCACCAGCGCCACGCCTAGCCCGCCTCGCACGAGATTGGCGATCGCGTCCATCTCATCGAGCTCGACCGCTTCTTGCACCACGATGCGCTGCTTTTTTAGAAACAAATCCACCAGCCGGCCGCCAAACGAAGAACGGTCATAGCGAATAAACGGTTGAGTGCTTAAAGCCTCGCGCCAGCTCTGAGCGGGAAAGTCGGCCGGCACCGCCAGCACAATGGGCTCGCGCGCCAAGGGCCGCCACGCCAGCTCTGGCGGCAACGCAAAGGGCGGGCGCAGCATCACGGCCATATCGATTTCCCCGGCATCGACTTGTCCCAGCAGAGACAGGGACACACCGGGCATCACGCGCACGCGTACATCGGGAAAGGTCACGCGAAAGTCTTTGAGCGCCCCTACAAGCAGATGCTGCTGGACCGATGCAATCGCGCCGATGCGCAGCAGGCCTTTCACGCGCCCTGCCCCCACCGATACCGCCATGCGCTCGGCCATGGCGACGAGGTCTTCGGCCTGCGGCAATAGATCGCGGCCGGCGGCGTTGAGCACGGCGGATTTCCCCGTGCGCTCGAAGAGCTCCACGCCCAGGTAATCCTCCAGACGCCGCATCTGGGCGCTGACAGCGGATTGCGTCAGACCGAGCGAGCGCCCCGCCCCCGTGAACGTTCCGTCGCGCGCCACGGCGATAAAAGTCTTGAATTCTCGAATCACAGCTTAAGATATAGCATCGATTTTATTTATGCTCAGTGCGAAAAAATATCGTTTTTCTATCAAAAAAACAATCGCTAAACTTATAACCATGCATTCGGCACCTGCTCGCATGAACCTGCGACATTTGGGTCCGGCAGACAAAACGATTTTGATTTACGCTTATCGACTTGGAGTCATAAATGAGCACACCCGCTACTCTCCCCCCTTTCCATCTGGCATTCCCGGTTCGCGATATTGCCGAAGCGCGCGCTTTCTACGGCGAGCTGCTGGGCTGTCCCGAGGGACGTAGCGCCCCGGAATGGGTGGACTTCAACTTCTACGGCCACCAAATCGTCGCCCACTTGTCGCCCGAGGAATGTGGCCACAAGGCGACCAGCTCGGTGGACGACCATCAAGTGCCGGTACGCCACTTCGGCGCCGTGCTGCCGATGGAAGACTGGGAAGCCCTGGCCAAGAAACTCACCGACGCTGGCACGAAGTTCGTGATCGAACCCTACGTGCGTTTCAAGGGCGAAGTCGGTGAACAGGCCACGATGTTCTTCCTGGATCCGTCGGGCAACGCACTGGAATTCAAGGCGTTCAAGAACATTGAATCGTTGTTTGCAAAATAATCCGTTCGGAGGCGGTTGACCTGGTGCAATCTTTTTCTTTTCCTTCCAGTTCCACCGCCTGGCGCATCCGCCCACAAGGCGACCGATGCGTGATGGTGTATTTCGGCGATCGGATCGACATGTCGATCGGTCGCCTGTGCCTCGCGGCCGCAAGGCTGGTGCGCGAGGCTAACCTGCCCGGCGTCATGGACGTCGTGCCTTCTTTTATCGCGCTGGCCGTCCATTACCAGCCGACGGGCGTGCATCGCCCGCGCTTTCATGAGCTGGCCGCGCAGATCGACGCGATCTTGCACCAGGGTCTCGATCCCCAAGCTCAGGAAGCCGACACGCAAGCCGGACGCGAGGTGGAAATCCCCGTGTGTTACGGCGGCGAATATGGTCCTGACCTGCAAGACGTGGCGCGTCATGCGGGGTTGACGCCTGATGAAGTCGTGGACTTGCACACGCAGCCAGGGGCTTTCGTTTTCATGCTGGGCTTTGCGCCTGGGGCGCCGTATATCGGCGTGCACGATGAGCGTTTGAATATTCCTCGCCGCGCTTCTCCGCGTACCGCCGTGCCTGCAGGCTCGGTGGCGGTTGCCAATCGACAGTCCGTGCTCTACCCGAGCCGATCGCCGGGTGGCTGGAACATTATTGGCGCCACCCCGCTATCCCTGTTTGACCCGCACGGCACGCCAGCCACCCTGCTACAGCCCGGCGACCGCGTGCGGTTTGTTCCTATCGAAGAAGCCGAGTACCGCCGGCTGTTGGAGGCTCGGCGATGAGCATACGTGTCCTGAAACCCGGTTTGCTTTCCACGTTCCAAGATGCCGGCCGAACCGGTAGTCAGCATTTGGGCGTACAGGTCAGCGGCGCCATGGATCCACGTGCGCACCGTTTGGCCAACCTGCTGGTGGGCAACGAGGCCGACCTGGCCACGCTGGAAATCACCATGCTCGGGCCGACGCTGCAGTTCGAGGCGCCGGCCTGTTTCGCCATCGCTGGCGCGGACATGCAGGCGATGTTGAACGATTCGCCCGTTCCGAATCACCGACCCCTGGTGGCGCGCGCGGGCGATGTGTTGACGCTGGGCCCGGCCACGCCGGGAAGCGGCGTGCGGGCCTATCTGGCCGTGCATGGCGGCTATGAGCTCGCCCCCGTCTTGGCCAGTACCAGCACGGACATCCGTGGCGCATTCGGCGGCCATGCAGGCCGCGCCCTGACAAAGAACGACCTCATCGGCTTGCGCTACGCGCTGCCGGACAGCGAAGACGATTTATCCGACCTCGCGCAAACGCTATGGCAAGTGCGCATTTATTTGCCGGCCGCGCTGGCGTTACGCCCGCGTAGCCGCTTGCGTGTGCTGCCCGGCGTGCATTGGGATGAATTCACGGCCGAGTCGCAACGCGAACTGCTGGAGGCGGAATACCGCATCAGCACGCAGTCCGATCGCATGGGCTACCGCCTGGAAGGCCCGAAGTTGTCCATGACGACTCCCCGCCAGATCCTGTCCGAAGCCGCGAGCTTTGGGACGATCCAGGTGCCGTCGGGTGGCGAAGCAATCGTGTTGATGGCCGATCGACAGAGTACGGGCGGGTATCCCAAGATTGCCCAGGTCATTTCAGTGGACTTGCCGGATCTGGCTCAGCGCCGCCCGGGTCAACCAGTGTGTTTCGCACCCGTGGAGCTGGACGAGGCGCAGCAACTGGACAGTGAACTCGAGGACGCTTTTGAGCAGGTTCATGAGGTACTCGCCGCCGCGAGAACGGTCTTAGAGAGCATTGCGAAGCCCAAATAAACACCGAGCACGGCTTGGACGCTTTTAAATGCCACACTCGAGGCCTGCGAAGACGCGGCATTGAGTGTCGAACACGAATCACCTGACGCAATACCGATCACATCACTTTTGGAGCAGCACCCCATGTCCGCCTCTCAATCACTCGTCATCGATCTCAACTGCGATATGGGCGAGAGCTATGGCGCTTGGCATATGGGCAATGACATTGCCGTACTGCCTTTCGTCAGTTCGGCTAACGTGGCCTGTGGGTACCACGCGGGCGATCCCTCGACGATGCGCAAGACCGTGGCGGCAGCCATCGAACATAAGGTGGCGGTAGGCGCTCACCCTAGCCTGCCGGATCTGGTTGGCTTTGGTCGTCGCACCATGCAGATCACGCCGCAAGAAGCCTACGATATGGTGGTCTGTCAGATCGGAGCGCTCGCCGCGGTGGCTGCTACACAGGGGGCACGCTTGCATCATGTGAAGGCGCATGGGGCACTATACAACATGGCTGCTAAAGACCGTGCCTTGTCGGATGCCATCTGCCGTGCGGTTCGCGATGTTGACGCCAGTCTTGTTCTGTATGGTCTGGCGGGTAGCCAGCTGATTGCGGCTGCTCAGGACCTGGGCCTGCGTGCGGCGAGCGAGGTATTCGCGGATCGCTCGTATCAGGATGATGGATCGCTGACGCCGCGCAGCCAGCCTGGGGCCATGATCGAAGACGTGGACACCGCTATCGCCCAGGTACTGAACATGGTGCAGAATCGCGTCGTTCGCTCGGTCAACGGCCGTGATGTGGCCGTGCAGGCGGATACGCTTTGCATTCACGGGGATCAGCCTAATGCGTTGGTGTTTGCCCGGGCGTTGCGGGAGGCGCTTAGCAAGGCGGGGATTGAGGTTCGTGCGGTTTGAACTGAACGCTATCGGTCGTTGTGAATTACGCCGAGCTTGGCGTCATGCTGGGTGGGTTTGAGTTTTTTTGGCCGTTGTTGCGGCACTGGATTACTTCTGGACGTCGCTGTGGGGCAGTGGCCGCGTTGGGGCTTCACGTGGCCGGTCGGCCGCCTGCGCGTCCGACATCGCTTCGCTCACCTCGTCCGGCCCGTTCGGGCCTACCTACGGTGTCCGCTCGCTCGGCCACGAGGCGCCCCAACGCGGCCACTGCCCCACAGCGACTCGCATTGTCTTCAGTCGTGACTTTGCTGGGACGGGTTTCGCTTGTAGGCTTCGTAGGCGCAGCCGTGCTCAGGGACAAAGATCTTGCGGGGCCGCTATTACCGGGCGCCTACGGGCGCGCCCGGTAATAGCATTCGGTCCGGGAGGAGCGGGCCGGCAGCCGGGGGGTGAAGTGAGGCTAAATGGACAAATGACGCAGCCGTGTGAACGGCTACGGTGAGCTTCGCAAATCGGATCTGTAGCCACTCACGGCGCGCGCGCCACGTTACGGCTGGCTCACACTTGGCAAATCAAGCATTAAAGAAAGCAGGCCACAAATGACGCTGCCCCTGCTACCACACTCGATCCGCCCATTCCAAATGAAACCCACCTTGAACGACAACCTGCCCGATCGCTAAAACGGGGCGCGCAGGGCGCCCCGTTTTAGCAGCCCCGCAAAGTCCTTCATAGCGAAACCACGCCGGCAAAAATGCCAAGCAAACCACCCTCCCCGCCAACGCCGCGAACCCGAGCTAACGCCAGTCGGCGCGGGGTGCGCGGGCGGTTGGGGCGCCTCGAGGTCGAGCGAGCGGAAGTCGAAGGGAGCGCGAAGGCGCGGACGAGACGAGCGACGCGGTGTCCGGCGCCCGCGCGCCGGACCGACCTCGTGAAGCCCCAACCGCCCGCGCACCCCGCGCCGACGACCAAAAGCACGCAACCGCAACCGGCGACCTAATAGGCCCCCCACACACGACGCCCCGCCAGGCCACCAGCCAAGCGGGCAAGCAGGCAAGCTAGACAAGCACCCGCTCAATCCCACCCGCATTAGCCCGCTGCACATACTCCTGCATCCACTGCTCACCCAGGATATGCCGCGCCATCTCAACAACGATGTAGTCAGCCTCCATAGCCGTATCACCCTCATACCGCGACAGTCCTTGCAAGCAAGACGGGCAAGACGTCAGCACCTTCACCTCGCCGGTATAGCCATCCTTGCGCACCGCTTTCTGATTCTTCTGCAGCTCTTCCTGCTTACGGAATCGAACCTGCGTCGACACATCCGGACGCGTCACCGCCAGCGTGCCTGACTCGCCGCAACAACGATCCGTCTTGATCGCGCCCTCGCCCACGAGCGAACGCACGGTCTTCATCGGGTCCTGCAGCTTCATCGGCGTATGGCAGGGATCGTGATACACGTAGCGCGCACCAGTCACCCCATCGAGCTTGATGCCTTTTTCCAGCAGATATTCGTGAATGTCGATCAACCGGCAACCCGGGAAGATCTTCTCGAATTCATAACCGGCCAGCTGGTCATAACACGTGCCGCAGCTCACCACCACGGTCTTGATGTCCAGATAGTTCAGCGTGTTCGCCACACGGTGGAACAGCACCCGGTTATCCGTGATGATCTGCTCGGCCTTGTCCGTCATGCCATTGCCGCGTTGCGGGTAACCGCAGCACAGATAGCCCGGCGGCAATACCGTCTGCACACCCGCATGCCACAACATCGCCTGCGTGGCGAGCCCCACCTGCGAGAACAAACGCTCTGATCCGCAACCGGGGAAATAGAACACCGCCTCCGTATCCGCCGAGGTCGTCTTCGGATCGCGGATGATGGGTACGTAGTTCGCGTCCTCGATATCCAGCAGCTTGCGCGCGCTTTGCTTGGGCAGACCGCCTGGCATCTTCTTGTTGACGAAGTGCACAATCTGCTCACGCATCGGCGGCTTGCCGACCGTGGCCGGCGGATGCGCAGTCTGCTTGCGAGCAAACGACGACAGCAAATCGTTGGCCATGCGCTGCGCCTTATAGCCCACGCCCACCATCGCCTTGCGCGTCGCGTTAATCGTCGCCGGGTCCTTGGCGTTCAAGAAGAACATCGCAGCCGCGGTGCCCGGATTGAACGACTTGCGCCCCATCTTGCGCAACACCGCGCGCATGTTCATCGACACATCGCCGAAATCGATATCCACCGGGCACGGGTTGTAGCATTTGTGGCAGACCGTGCAGTGGTCGGCCACGTCTTCGAACTCTTCCCAATGCTTCAGGCTCACGCCACGGCGGGTCTGTTCCTCGTACAGGAAAGCCTCGATCAGCAACGAGGTCGCGAGGATCTTATTGCGCGGCGAATACAGCAGATTCGCGCGCGGCACATGGGTGGCACAGACCGGCTTGCATTTACCGCAACGCAAGCAGTCCTTGATCGATTCCGAAATCGCCCCGATATCGCTTTGCTGCATGATGAGCGATTCATGGCCCATCAAGCCAAAGCTCGGCGTCCACGCATGGCGCAAATCCGCGCCCGGCATGAGTTTGCCGGCGTTGAAATGCCCGTTCGGATCGACGCGGCGCTTGTATTCCTGGAACGGGGCGAGCTCCGCCTCGGTCAGGAATTCGTACTTCGTCAAGCCAATACCATGCTCACCCGAAATCACCCCATCCAGATCGCGCGCGATCTGCATGATGCGGTCCACCGCCTGGTGGGCCTCGGTGAGCATTTCGTAGTCGTCGGAGTTGACCGGGATATTGGTGTGAACGTTGCCGTCGCCCGCGTGCATGTGCAGCGCGACAAAGACGCGGCCCTTCAACACACGGGCGTGGATGGCACGGAGCTCATCGACGATGTGCTTGCCCGTCGCGCCGGCGAACACCTGCTGTAGCTGCGCGAGCACTTCGGTCTTCCACGACACGCGTATGGTGTGGTCCTGCACCACATCGAACACGCGCGCATCCGGCTGCGCGGCCACGCGATCGGCCAACGCGCCTTGCAGCGAAGTGAGCCCCAGCCCAGCCAGATCCGGCAGCGCCTGACGCAGCGGCATATCCAGATTGTCCAGCAGCCATTGCCAACGACGGCGCACCGTCGTCAATAGCATTAAGGCGTGCTGCGTACGCTCGGCCAGCGTCTCGCTGCGCGTCAGCTCGTCGTCTTCGTCCTCGGCCTTGCCCACGGGCAGCGGCTCGGACAAATAAGCCTCCAGCGCATTGAGCAGCTTGAGCTTGTTGCGCGTGGACAGCTCGATATTGATGCGTTCGATGTGGTCCGTGTACTCGCCCATGCGCGACAGCGGAATCACCACGTCTTCATTGATCTTGAAGGCGTTGGTGTGACGCGCGATGGCGGCCGTGCGCGAGCGGTCCAGCCAGAATTTCTTGCGGGCTTCGGCGCTCACGGCCACGAAGCCTTCGCCGTGACGCGTGTTGGCCAGACGCACGACCTCGCTGGCCGCCACGGCCACCGCGTCCTCGTCATCGCCCACGATATCGCCAATCAGCACCATCTTGGGCAAGGTGCCGCGCTTGCTCTTGGTCGCATAGCCGACGGCACGCAGATAGCGTTCGTCCAGGTGCTCCAGACCCGCGAGAATCGCGCCACGCTCACGGCCTTCGCCGTCGAGGTAGTTCTTCACCTCGACGATCGACGGAATCGCATCACGTGCCTGGCCAAAGAACTCCATACACACGGTGCGCGTATGGCGCGGCATGCGATGCAACACCCAGCGAGCCGAGGTGATCAGGCCGTCGCAGCCCTCTTTCTGCACACCCGGCAGACCGGCGAGGAACTTGTCGGTCACATCTTTGCCCAGGCCTTCCTTGCGGAACACACGACCGGCGATTTCCAGCGTCTCGGTCTTGAGCAACTTTTCGCCCGGCTTGGCCGCGCCGTCGAACCATTTCAGTTCAAAGCGCGCGACATCGACGTCGTGGATCTTGCCCAGATTGTGTTCGAGACGGGTGACTTCCAGCCAGTTGCCGTCCGGATCGACCATGCGCCACCAGGCGAGGTTATCCAGCGCGGTACCCCACAGCACGGCTTTCTTGCCGCCCGCGTTCATGGCGATATTGCCGCCCACACAGGAGGCTTCGGCCGAGGTCGGGTCCACGGCGAATACGTAGCCGGCCTGCTCGGCGGCCTCGGACACGCGCTTGGTGACCACACCGGCGCCGGCATAAATCACGGCGGCAGGTTCGGTCAGGCCCGGCAAAATACAGGTTTCGACCGCGCCTAGCGTGTCGAATTTCTCGGTATTGATGACGGCCGACTTCCAGGTCAGCGGAATCGCGCCACCCGTGTAGCCGGTACCGCCGCCACGCGGCACAATTGTCAGGCCCAGCTCGATACAGCCGCGCACCAGCGCCGCGATTTCCAATTCGCTATCCGGCGTCAGCACGACAAACGGATATTCCACCCGCCAGTCGGTCGCGTCCGTGACGTGCGACACACGCGACAAGCCGTCGAACTTGATGTTGTCCTTGGCGGTGATGCGGCCCAGAACCTTTTGCACCTGCTTGCGCAGATGGGCGGTCTGGTCGAATTCGCTCTCGAATGCCGCGATGGCCGAGCGCGCGCGCGCCAGCAACTCGACGACCTTGTGGTCGCGCTCCGGGTCGTGCCCCGGCTCGGTGGGCGAATTCGGCTCGCGACGCTTGTCGATTTCGGCCAGACGGTGATGGAGGGCCTCGATCAGCAGCTTGCGGCGCTTGGGATTTTCCAGCAGGTCGTCCTGCAGGTACGGATTGCGCCGCACCACCCAGATATCGCCCAGGACTTCGTACAACATCCGCGCGGATCGGCCCGTGCGGCGTTCGCCACGCAGGTCGCTCACCCATTGCCAAGCGTCTTCGCCCAGCAGGCGGCCGACGATTTCACGATCGGAGAACGAGGTGTAGTTGTACGGAATTTCGCGCAGACGCGCGTTGGCAGCAGGCGAGAGCGCCTCGGCAAGGATCTGACTGGGGAGAGGGGCGTTCATGAACAGACGAGGAGTGGGCCCTTAAAGAGCTATTTTATGACATCGCGCAAAAATTGCCCGGCGCAGGGCCAGACGCCGCTACAGAGTCTGAGGGAAAAACCACAGCAGCCCCGCCGTCATCACCGCATAACGGGCGAATTTGCCGATCGCCATATAGACCACGCAGGGCCAAAAGGACAGACGCAACCAGCCGGCCACGGCGCACAAGGGGTCGCCGACCGCAGGCAACCAGGATAATAACAATGCCGGGGGCCCGAGGCGGCTTAACCACCGGTCGGCGTAACGGTGCCAGCGGTCGCGGGTGGCGGAATGCGGGCTTTTTAACGTGCCCTGGGCAGGGTCGCCATCTTGGTCCAGATTGGCCGCACCTGAGCCGGCCGCACCTGCGCCGGCCGCACCTAAGCCGGCGGCGTGCTTTTCCCGCCACCGGTCCATCGCGCGCGCCGCGCCCAGACCCATGGCATAGCTGATCATGCCGCCTATCGTATTGCCCACCGTCGCTACGATCACGGCCGGCCAGAACATGTCGGGGGCCAACTTCACATAGCCAAACACCGCGGGCTCCGACCCCAGGGGTAGCAAGGTGGCCGAAATCAGGCTGATCAAGAAAATAGCCGGCAAGCCGATGGTCGGTAGCGCCAGCAGGGCCAACAAACTATGAACCGCATTCAGTAGAGTCTGTTCCATGAGTTTCCCGGTAATGCGCTGCACGCGGCCTCGCGGCCAAGCATGGGATACCCGAGCAAGCTGGAGAGTCTTTCCCGCCTCGGGCAGCGCGGCAGTGTATCCTGTCTAGGCCGTGAGGGTGAATGGCTGTGGTAATCTGGCCGACGCTGTTTTCACCCCGGCTGTTTACGCCATCATGTCCGAAGATTATCTAAAACGCATACTGACCTCCAAGGTCTACGACGTCGCTGTCGAATCCCCTCTCGAACCCGCTACCCGCCTGTCTCAGCGAATTTCGAACACGGTTCTGCTCAAGCGTGAAGATACTCAGGCCGTTTTCAGCTTCAAGCTGCGCGGCGCCTACAACAAGATGGCGAATCTGACGGACGCGGCGCGTCAACGCGGCGTGATCGCGGCCTCGGCCGGCAACCATGCGCAAGGGGTGGCGCTGGCCGCGCGCCGGCTGGGCTGCCGCGCGGTCATCGTGATGCCCACCACCAGCCCGCAGGTAAAAGTCGACGCCGTGCGCAGCCTGGGCGGCGAGGTCGTCCTGGCTGGCGAGAGCTTTACCGACGCCTACAACCACGCGTTGACGCTGGAAAAGAAAGAGAAACTCACCTTCGTCCACCCCTTCGATGACCCCGATGTCATTGCCGGTCAGGGCACCGTGGGGATGGAAATTCTGCGCCAACATCCAGGACCGATTGAAGCGATTTTCGTCGCCATCGGCGGCGGTGGTCTCGTCTCGGGCGTAGCGGCCTATGTCAAGCAACTGCGCCCCGAAATCAAGATCATCGGCGTACAGACCGAGGACTCGGACGCCATGATGCGCAGCGTGCGCGCGGGCCGCCGGGTGCAATTGAACGATGTCGGCTTGTTTTCCGACGGTACGGCCGTGAAAATGGTCGGCGCCGAGACCTTCCGCCTGACGCGCAAGTATGTCGATGATTTCGTCGTGGTCGATACGGATGCGATCTGTGCGGCGATCAAGGACGTGTTTACCGACACGCGTAGCGTGCTCGAACCCGCGGGTGCCATGGCCGTCGCGGGCGCCAAGCAATACGCTGCCGCCAACAAGCTCAAAGGTAAAACGCTGGTCGCCATCGCTTGCGGCGCGAACATGAACTTTGATCGTCTGCGCTTCGTGGCTGAGCGCGCCGAAGTCGGTGAAATGCGCGAGGCGATTTTCGCCGTCACGCTGCCCGAACAGCGCGGCAGTTTCCGCCGCTTCTGCGAGTTGGTCGGCAACCGCAGCGTGACCGAGTTTAATTATCGGATCTCGGATGCCCAGCGCGCGCACGTGTTTGTCGGCGTGCAGATCAGTTCACCCAATGAGCCCGAGAAAATCGCCGCCAACTTCCGTCGCCACGGTTTTGACACCTTGGACCTGACGCAAGACGAAATGGCCAAGACCCACTTGCGCCATATGGTTGGAGGCCGCTCGACGCTGGCCAACAACGAGCTGCTCTATCGCTTTGAATTCCCGGAACGCCCGGGCGCGCTGATGCGTTTCTTGAACGCCATGAACCCCGAGTGGAACATCAGCCTGTTTCACTACCGCAATCAGGGCGCGGACTATGGCCGTATCTTGATCGGGATTCAGGTTCCGCCGGCGGACAAAAAGCTTTTCAAGCAGTTTGTCGCGGAGCTGGGCTACCCGCATTGGAACGAGACCGACAATCCGGCGTACAAGCTGTTCCTCTAACCCCAATCAACGCAACAATATGCCCGCCAATGCGGGCATATTTATTTGTGCAGCGCGGCGAATCGCTACTCAGTTGTCGTCCGCACCGTCATAACGGCAGACCGTGAACAATGGCGTGCCCGTGGTCGCGATCTTGGCCGAGCCGCCCAAATCCGGCAGATCTACAATCGCCGCCGCCTCGACCACATTGGCACCCAGCCGCTGCAGCAACTTGATCGCCGCCATCATCGTGCCACCCGTGGCAATCAGGTCATCCACCAGCAACACCCGCTGACCCGGACGCACTGCATCGGTGTGCATCTCGACTTTCGAGTTGCCATACTCCAACGCGTACTCTTCGGCCACGGTTTGGAACGGCAGCTTGCCGCTCTTGCGCACCGGCACAAAGCCCAGATTCAATTCGTAAGCCAGCACGCTGCCGATAATGAATCCGCGCGCGTCCACGCCAGCGACCAAATCGAGGCGCTGGCGCATATAGCGATAAACGAATAAATCGATCAGCACGCGAAACGTGCGCGGATCCTGCAAGAGCGGCGTAATGTCGCGGAACATCACACCGGGGCGAGGCCAATCGGGAATGCTGCGGATAGTGCGCCGGATGAGTTCGACGGAGTCGGTCTGCATGGGCGTGCCCCGGGGAAAATTAATGCAAGGCGAACTATACCCGGGCGCCCGCGGTTAGGCCAGCGAGTGTGGCGCCAGCACGCCATCTCTCAACACCAACTGTCGGTCCACGGCGCCCGGTGGCAATTTGGCGTGCGTGACCAGCACCACCGTGCGCCCGCGCGCCGCGGCCGCCAAGTCGGTAAAGAACGCGACCTGCGCGGCTTCATCCAAGCCCGCGGTGGGTTCGTCCAACGCCAGCACGGGACACGATGTCAGCAAGGCGCGCGCCAGGCACAGGCGGCGCGCCTGCCCCACCGACAGGCTGGCGCCCGTCTCGCCCACCCAAGTATCCAGCCCCTCGGGCAAGCTGCGCACGAACTCGCCCAGCTTGGCCGCATCCAACGCGCGCCATAGCGCGTCGTCATCGGCCTGCGCGTCACCGATCAACAAATTCGTACGCAGCGTGCCGAGAAACACCGGCGCATCCTGCGGCAGCCACGCGATGCGGCGATGCAGTTCGGCCATCGCGCCATCGCGCAACGCGACGCCTGCATACCGCACACTGCCGGCCTGCGGGTCTTCCAGACGCAATAAAAGCTGAAGCAAAGTGGATTTACCCGCGCCACTCGGCCCCGAGATCGCAACGCGTTCGCCCGCAACAATGCTCAAACTTAGCTCGCGCAGCACTGGCTGCCCGGGTTCGCCATTGGCCAACGGATACGCAAAGGTCACGCGGTCGAATTCGATGTCGCCGCGTTCGGGAAACGCGATCGCCTGTGCCGGATCGCGCTGATCGGGATGCTGCTCGGTCAGCGTCAGGATACGTTGAGCCGCGCTCACCGAGGCGCCCAGGCGCGCCGCGCCGCGCATCAACGGACCCGCCACTTCAAAAAGACCCAGCACCGCCAGCAGTAAACCTGCCAGCAACGGTCCGCTCAAGCGTTCTTGTGCCAAGGCATCCAAACCAAACCAAAGTACGGCCAGCACACACAGGCCGGCGAGGATCTGCACGACCCACGCGCCATTCGCGGCCAAGCCGACTTGACGTTCGCGGGCACGCCCGGAGGCCGCACAGTGACGAGCATACGCATCACGCACTTCACTGGTGGCGTTCAAAGCGATCAGGTCCGCGTGACTCTCAACGGCCTCCAGCGTCGTCGCCCGCAATGCCGCCTGACTTTCCTGCAACGCACGGCCGGGGGCACGCGCTGCCCGCGCCAGCCACGCCGGAATCACCAGACATGCCACGAGCATCGCGGCTGCCAGTATCCATCCGGCAGCGGGCACCCAGACACCTACCACCACTGCCAGCACGGCCGACGCCAGCGCCGCCGTCAGCATGGGAGTCAATACATTCAGAAATACCGTGTCCAGCGCATCGACATCCCCAGTCAAACGTGCAACCAGATCGCCATCGCGGTAGCGGCTCAGCTGTCGTGGTGTGAGCCCCACCAGCGCGTTAAACACCTGACGACGCAGATCAGTCAGCAAGCGCAACGTGGCGCTATGCCCCACCAACCGTTCGGCATATCGTGCGGCAATACGAACGAATGACAGCAAACGCACCAACGCCGACGGCACGAACAAATTAAATACCGCACCCGCTCCCGCGACGGCCGCCGCACTCAGGAACCAGCCCGACACGCCCAATAGCCCTACCCCGGCCACGATCGTGATCAACGCAAGCGTTAACGCGCCCAGCAGCGCGCCGCTACGTTGGCGGTAAACAGCAGGCAGCAAACGCCACAGAGCCTTCATGCCGCCTCCAGCTTGCCATCGACCAGCCGCACAACGCGCGCCAGCCGCTGCGCGACACTAGACGCATGCGTGGCCAGGATAAGGGTTCGCCCTTGGGCAAAATCCAGAATCGCCTCCAACACTTGCGCTTGCGTGGCTTCATCCAGGTGCGCAGTCGGTTCATCCAACAAGATCAAGGCGGGATCGCGCAAGAACAAACGCGCCAACGCGACACGCTGTGCCTGCCCCCCGGAAAGCCCGCGCCCGCGCGGCCCCAGCAGCGTCGCCAAACCCGCCGGCAACGCGTCCGCGAATGCCAGCACCTGGGCACGTCGTGCCGCCTCAAGAACCTCATCATCCGTCGCCGCCGGCCTGCCCAGCCGGATGTTGTCGGCAATACTGCCGGCAAACAGAAAGGGCTTTTGCCCGATCAGCGCCACCCGCTCACGCAAGGCGGCCTCATCCCAATCCGCCAATACGACCCCATCGAGCTCGATATGCCCTTCGCTGCTCCGCATGCGCGTCAGCGCCTCAAGCAGCGTCGTCTTGCCGCTGCCGCTCTCGCCCATCAAGACCACATGTTCACCTGCCGACATGGCGAGCTCAGCCGCCTGCAAGACAGGACGCGTACGATCCGGGGTGTGAATCGTCAATGCCTGTAAACGCAACGTCATGCCTGCGGCCGGCGTTTCATGTCGGGGCGTCGCCGCAGGCATGGCCGTACGCGACGAAACCATCTCGTGCGAGGCGCCCTGCGATATATCGTGCGACGTTCTTCGCCCAACGTTCCCGGCGGCTACGGTTGCTTGCCCCACGCCAGTTCGCTTCCCCTGATTCGGTGCACCCTCGCCCCCTTGCGTATCCGGCAGCCCCTCAAACGCCTGCGCGATCTGCGCTACCGCCGCGCGCGCCGTCGCGCGGTCGTGATAATGCGCTGCGAATTGACGCAGCGGCGCATAAGCCTCCGGGGCCATCAACAAACAGAAAAACCCCGCGTGCAGCGTCAGCGGCGAGGCACGCAGGTCCAGGAAACCTAAATACGTCAGTCCGAAATACACGGCCATGCCCGCCACACCGAGCGCGGCGAAAAACTCCAGTACGGCCGACGACAGAAACGCGATACGCAGCACCGACATCGTGCGCTGACGAATTGCCTCGCTCGCGCTACCCACCAGCGCGGCCTCGGCTTGCGCGCGGCCATACAGCTTCAACGTCGCCAATCCGCGCAGGCGGTCGGCAAAAAATCCAGACAGTCGCGCCATCGCGCGCACATGACGGCGGCTAGCCGCCTCGGCACCCCAGCCAATCAGCGCCATGAACATCGGGATCAGCGGCGCGGTGACCAGCAACAGCAGTCCGGCAATCCAATCCGATGGCAACAACACCAAGCCAAACGCCAGCGGCAATATCGCCGCCGACACAGCCGAAGGCAGATAGCGCGCAAAGAAACCGTCCAGTCCCTCGACCTGATCCACCACCGCGCTGGCCAGCTCGCCCGACACCCGCGACCGGGTCCACGTGGGCCCCAGCGCCATCATGCGATCAAAAAGCGCGAGGCGTATGGTTTGTTTGACCCCCTCGGCCGCGCGTGCTCCTGCCCGCTCGCTCACCCACGTCAACAGCGCCCGGACCGCAATCAACGCCACGATGATGCCAATATCGCCCATCAACGCGGCGCGCGGGGCATCACCCATGATGGCCGCATCCAGCACGCGCGCCAGCAACCAGGCCTGCACGAGCAACAGCACCCCACCCACCAACGGCGCCGCTACGGCCAGCGTCAGCGCCGCGCGTGGGATCCGCGCCTGCGCGCTTAGCCAGCGCGTGTGCTCACGCGGCAACGCGCCGCCAACGACAGCAGGGTCTGCGTCGGTGGCGGCGTCGGTCGTCGGCGCCGTGACCGCTGCGATCACGGACGCCTTCATCACAGCATCAGATTGGGGCTGTGTCACGAGTGCACGGCAGCTTTATCCAACCGTTCGGGGTCATGCTCGGCCCCTTCGCGCAGCTCGAACCACATCGCGTTCACGATGCCGAACGCGCATGCCAGGCTCAAGCCCAGAATCCACGAGAAATACCACATCTGTTTATGCTCCCATCGAGGGGTTGAATCTTAATAGGAATTAGGCGTGCCCGAGACCGTCTCGGCCGTGACTTTACCCCGCATGACCCGATACACCCAGGCGGTGTAGGCCGTGATGATGGGCAGGAAAAATACCACACCCAGCAACATGATCCACAACGTCAGCGGGCTGGACGAGGCATCCCAAACCGTCAAGCCAAAGCGCGGCGCCGTCGACGAAGGCATCAGGAACGGGAAAAGCGCCAACCCGACCGTCAGAATGATGCCCGATACCGCCGCCGACGAAAGAATAAAGGTCAGCCAGTATGCCCGCGTGCCGATCAACATCGCCACGAGCAGCGCGCCGCCCACCCCTAACGCCGGCGCGGCCCAGGCCAGCGGCCATTTCTCGAAATTAGCCAACCAGCCGCCCGTCTGCACGGCGACCGTCTTGAGCGCCGGGTCGGACGCGGCCATGAAGTTCACGCCGCTTTCGATCACGTGCCCGTCCATCCCGGCCACCACGAAGCCACCCACCACGAACAACACCGCGGTCAGCAGCGCCGTGATCTGTCCAGCACGGCGTGCGCGCATCGCGACCGCGCCTTCCGTGCGCCAGGCCAACACCACCGCGCCGTGCATGATCAGCATCAACACACTGACCACGCCGGCCAACAAGGCAAACGGACTGAACAGCTGATAGAAATGCCCGTAGTATTCCGGCCGCAACGTGTTGGCGTCGAAGCCGAACGGCACACCCACGATCAGATTGCCCATGGCCACACCAAACACCAGCGCCGCCAGCACCCCCGATGCGCAGAGCAAACCATCCCACGTGTTGCGCCACCGCGTGCCCTCCATCTTGCTGCGGTACTTAAAGCCCACCGGGCGAATGATGAGCGCGATCAACGCCAACATCATGGCCAGATAAAAGCCCGAGAACGACGCCGCATACAGCAAGGGCCATGCCGCAAAGATCGCGCCGCCAGCCGTGATCAGCCACACCTGGTTGCCTTCCCACACCGGCCCGACGACGTTGATCACAACGCGTCTTTCCACATCAGTGCGCGCGACCACCGGCAGCAACGCCGCGATCCCCAGGTCAAAGCCGTCCATCACCGCGAAGGCGATCAACAGCACGCCCAAGAGCGCCCACCACACGACGCGCAGCGTCGCGTAATCCAAAGGTATTAATGATTCCACGTGCGAACTCCGTACTTAAACTGCTTCTGCGGCGACCGCGACCGGGTCGGCTTGCGACGAACGGTGCGCGGGCTTATCCGACTTCGGACCCGCCTTGATCGCATGCAGCATGACCTTCACGCCGATGATCAACAACACGGTGTAGAGCACCAGGAATATCGTCAGGCTCGTCACCAGATCCACGAACGACAGACCGGAGGCGGCATAGTAGGTCGGCAGCACCCCTTCGATAACCCAAGGCTGACGGCCATACTCCGCCACGAACCAGCCCGCCTCGATCGCGATCCATGGCACGGGCAAGCTCCACAGCGCGATCTTCATCAAGCGCGGACGGCGATCCAAACGACCCTTGGACGCCAGCCAGAACGCCACCGCGAAGAAGGCAATCAGATACATACCAGCCGCGACCATGATGCGGAAGGCCCAGAACAGGGGCGCGACCGTCGGGATGGTATCCACCGCCGCTTGCTGAATATCGGCATCGGTGGCTTTGCTCAAATCGGGCTGATACCGCTTGACCAAGAGCGCATAGCCCAGATCCGGCCAGCCCTTTTCCACCGTGGCGCGGGCCTCGGTATCGCTGGGATTGGCGCGCAAGCGCTGCATCGCCTCATAGGTCACGATGCCTTGGCGGATACGACCCTCGGCGCGATGCACCAACTCATCAATACCCAGCATCGGCGTGGTCAACGAACGCGTACCGATAATCCCCATGACGTAGGGAATCTCGATCGCGAAATCGTTCTTGCGCTCTTCTTGATTTGGGATCGCGAACAAATTGAAGCTGGCCGGCGCGGGCTCGGTATGCCACATGGCTTCCATGGCGGCGATCTTCATCTTTTGATGCTCGGTCGTCAGATAGCCGCTCTCGTCACCCAGCACCACGACCGACAGCGAGGCCGCCAGCCCGAAGCTCGCGGCAACCGCCATCGAGCGCTTGGCCAGATCCACATGCCGACGGCGCAGCAGATACCAGGCGCTGACCGACATCACGAACATGGCGCCCGCGACATAACCGGCGCTGACCGTGTGCACGAACTTAGCCTGCGCCACCGGGTTGAAGAACACCGCGGCAAAGTCGGTCATCTCCATGCGCATCGTGTCGGGATTGAATACCGCACCCACCGGGTTCTGCATCCAGCCGTTGGCCACGAGGATCCACAGCGCGGAAAAGTTCGTTCCGAACGCCACCAGCCAGGTCACCACCAGGTGACTGACTTTCGACATACGGTTCCAGCCGAAGAAAAACAGACCGACAAAGGTGGCCTCAAGGAAGAACGCCATCAGCCCTTCCAGCGCGAGCGGCGCGCCGAACACGTCGCCCACGTAATGGCTGTAGTAGGACCAGTTCATCCCGAACTGGAACTCCATCACCACGCCCGTGGCCACACCCAGCGCGAAGTTGATGCCGAACAGCGTGCCCCAGAACATCGTCATGCGGCGCCAGATGTCGCGGCCCGTCATGACGTAGACGCTTTCCATGATGGCCAGAATGAACGACAGGCCCAGCGTCAGTGGTACGAAGATGAAGTGATACATGGCCGTCGCGGCAAACTGCAGCCGCGACAGGTCAACAACGTCCAGGTCAACCATGATCCACTCCTGAACGAATGACGACCATCACCGAAACGCTGGCGCTCGCGCCGGCATAACGGATGTCCCTTGTGGATCGGGACAGATAAAACGACTTCATGGCAATTCTCTTGATGCGCTGCGGCGTCAGTCCCGGCCCCGCAGCTTGCCGGCAAAATCCAATACCTTCTGCACCTTCGTACCCAGGCTCATCAAACGTTTGAGCGTCTCGGGCGGCAGGTCATGCACCTCGTCAAACCACCCGGTCGTCAACTCGATGAGCTCAAGCATTTCCTTCATGCGCCGCTGGGCGTAGACCTCCGACTCGCCCGAGGGCGACTCAAGCAAGGTGTCGCGCAGCAGGGTGAGCGTCGGGTCGATCTCGCGGCGGCGCTTTTCCTCCATGAGGATGCGAAAGATCTCCCAAACGTCCTTCGGCGTGTCGAAGTAATCGCGCCGGTCGCCAACCTGATGCACCAGCCTCACCAAGCGCCAGGACTGCAGCTCCTTGAGCCCCATGCTGACGTTGGATCGCGAAAACCCCAGCGCCTCGGCGATGTCGTCAGCGTTCAGCGGCCGGGACGACAAGAACAGCAAGGCGTACATCTGCCCCACCGTGCGATTGACGCCCCAACGGCTGCCCATTTCGCCAAAGTGCAGGACAAATCGTTCGGTCTGAGGGCTGAGCGGCATAATTTCGTTACTCTAATTTCAGGAATTTCTGAAATTATCGAACAAACCGAATGACAAGGCAAACAGCATGCGCGTCTGCGCTACCAAAGCGAGCTAGAAATCAGGAAGGGGAAGGTGTCACGGCCGAGATGATACGACCGCCGAAGAGAGAAGTTCGCGGATTTTGACCGACAAACGACGATGCAATGACAAAGATCAAAAAAACACGTTATTTCATGGCAATCGCCTCGACACGACTCTGCCCTCGTTAACGAGGCCGTCGTGCCGAGCGGCGATTGCTTCGCGTCACTCGCCGGACGCAGCCTTTACCGTCACCGAGGAAGACACGCGTTTAGCTTTTTCACGTGCCGCTTCGACATCGCTGTCCACCGCCAGCGCCACGCCCATACGGCGTTTGACGAAGGATTCGGGCTTACCGAACAGGCGCACGTCCGTGCCCGGCGACAAGGCCTGCGCCAACCCGTGAAAGCTCACGCCGCGCGATTCCACACCGCCATAGATCACGCTGCTAGCCCCCGGCTGGCGCAGCGACGCGTCCACCGGCAAACCCAGTAACGCACGCGCATGCAGCTCGAATTCGCTTTGCGACTGCGTGATCATGGTCACCATGCCCGTATCGTGCGGACGCGGGCTGACTTCGGAGAACCACACCTGATCGCCCGCGACGAAGAGTTCGACACCAAACACGCCCATGCCGCCCAACTCGCCGGTGATCGCCCGCGCGATTTCGCGCGCGCGCTCCAGCGCGACCGGCGACATAGGATGCGGCTGCCAGCTCTCGACATAATCGCCATCGACCTGACGATGGCCGATCGGCTCGCAGAATTGCGTCTGGATTTGCCCGTCCGCGCCGCGAGCCCGCACGGTCAAGAGCGTGATCTCGTAATCGAAACGGATGAATCCCTCGACAATAATGCGGCCCGCACCCACCCGGCCGCCTTCTTGAGAATATTGCCAAGCCGACGCGATATCGTCCGGCCCGTGGATGACAGACTGGCCTTTCCCCGAGGAAGACATCACCGGCTTGACCACGCAGGGGTAGCCGATGCCCTCGTCGATAGCCGCGCGCAGCTCGGCCTCGCTGTCGACGAATCGATAGGGCGAGGTCGGCAGGCCCAGCGTTTCGGCGGCCAGACGGCGAATGCCTTCACGATTCATGGTCAGTTTCGCCGCGCGCGCCGTGGGCGTGACGCGCACCGCGCCGGCGGCTTCCAGCTCGACCAGAACGTCAGTGGCGATCGCCTCGATCTCGGGCACCACCACATCAGGACGTTCCTCCTCGATCACGCGCCGCAGGGCCTGGGCGTCGGTCATCGGGATCACATGCGCGCGATGCGCGACCTGGTGGCCGGGCGCATCGGCGTAGCGATCCACCGCGATCACTTCCACGCCCAGGCGTTGCAAGGCGATCACGACCTCTTTGCCGAGCTCGCCGGCGCCTAGCAACATGACCCGGGTGGCCGAGGGGGACAGGGGCGTGCCGAGCACGGGCGCGGGGACGGTGGACATGATTGAAAACCTGTGGGAATGAGAATGAACGGATTGAGGCGCGATTTTCGCGCCGTGAGCATGCCATAGCCGCCAAGTCACAGCAACTCTGGGCGTCCTGCGATTAAAATCCGCCCCATGACCGATCATCCTACTCTCTCGCCCGACATGGCGCTTGCCTCGGCGCGTCGCACGCTGCATATCGAAGCGCAAGCGATCACCGACCTCTCCGCGCGCCTGAACGCCGATTTCACGCGCGTGGTGGAGCTATTGCTGAATTGCCGCGGCCGTGTGGTGGTCAGCGGCATCGGCAAGACCGGCCATATCGCGCGCAAGATCGCCGCGACGCTGGCTTCTACCGGCACCCCCGCCTTTTTCGTCCACGCCGCCGAAGCCATCCACGGCGACCTCGGCATGGTGACCCGCGACGATGTGTTAATCGCGATCTCGCATTCGGGCTCGGGCCAGGAACTGCTGACCATTTTGCCGGTGGCGCGCCGCATGGGCGCACGGCTGGTGGCCATGACAGGCAACCCGCAATCCGAATTGGCGCGCCTGGCCGATTTGCACCTGGATACCAGCGTGGCGCAAGAGGCCTGTCCGCTCAATCTGGCGCCCACCGCAAGCACCACGGTGGCCCTCGCCCTGGGCGACGCGCTGGCCGTGGCATGCCTGGAAGCACGCGGTTTTGGTCCCGAGGACTTTGCCCGGTCACACCCCGGCGGCACGCTGGGCCGCCGTCTGCTGACCCACGTGCGCGACGTCATGCGCCAAGGCCCCGCCCTGCCCTTGGTCAAGGAAGACTCCGCCCTGTTTCCCGCGCTCGAGGAAATGTCGGCCAAAGGCATGGGAATGGCCATCGTGGTAGATTCATCAGGCAAGCCGGTTGGAATCTTTACCGATGGCGACTTACGCCGTCTGATTGAACGCCTTGGGGATATCCGTAGTCTAACGGTGGCCCAGGGCATGACCCGCTCGCCGCGCAGCATCGGCCCCGATGCGCTCGCTGTCGACGCCGCGCGCCTGATGGACGAACAGCGTCTGAACCAGATGCTGGTCGTCGACGCCGACGGCGCCCTGCTGGGCGCTTTGCATATGCATGATCTGATGGCTGCCAAGGTAGTATGACGATGACCCTTCCCCGTAGCACCCCCCACCCCGCCGAAGCCCTGGTGCTGGCGCGCGTTGCCCCCGCGATTCGTGAGAGGGCCACGAACGTGCGCCTCATGGTGTTCGACGTCGATGGCGTGCTGACCGACGGCAGCCTCTACTACGGCGAAAACGGCGAAGTATTCAAACGCTTTCATGCCCTCGACGGCCATGGACTGCGTTTGCTGATAGAGGGTGGATTGAAAGTCGCGCTGGTGACTGGCCGATCCGGCCCCATCGCGGCGCGGCGCGCGGCCGAGCTCGGCATCGCCGACGTGATGCAAGGCATCCGCGATAAATCGGCCGCGGTGACCGAACTTGCTCAGCGCCACAACCTCGACCTCACGCAGACGGGATTCATGGGCGATGACATCATCGACTTGCCTGCGATGAAACGTGTGGGCTTTGCGGCCAGCGTACCGAACGCCCCGGGCTACGTCACGCAGGCCGCTCACTGGATCGCCACCAACCCCGGCGGCAGCGGCGCGGTGCGAGAATGCTGCGACCTGCTGCTCGCCGCTCAGGGCCGCCTGGGCGCATTCATGAGCGCGCCGGGCCTGCTCGGTTCTGGCGCGATTCAGTAACACGCGATCTGCAATGAAAGAACGTCTCCCCGCGCTCATCGCTCTCGTTATCTTGATCACGCTGGTGGCGGGCACGTGGTGGGCGGCCGATTACGCACAACGCGCGATTCCGATCGATCCGCCGCGCCGTCTTACCCACGAAATGGACTCCTGGGGCCGCAACTTCGTCATGTTGCGCACCGATCAGACTGGCCGGCCCATCAACCGCATGGAAGGCGACTACGTCGAACACTTTCCCGACGATGACTCCTATCATGTCGAGGCGCCACGCGCGATCGGCCAACACCTGGACAATCCGCTGACCGTCGGCACGGCGAATACGGCCGTGATGGAAAGCGGCGGCAAGCGCATCGTCATGAACGGGCAGGCGCATGTGGTGCGCCAAGCAGACGCGAAAAACGATGCGCTCGATGTGCGCAGCGAACAACTCATCATCGTGCCCGATGAGGATGTGATCTATACCGAACTGCCCGCTGTCGTGCTCAAGGGCAATTCCCGCATGAGTGGCACCGGCATGCACTACAACAACAAAACCCGGCAACTGCAGGTATCCGCGTCCACCGACGTGGAAATTGCTGGCTCCGAAACACGCAGCCGTCCTCGTGACGGCGCCAACCAAGACTGATCATGAGCGACCTCCGGACCTTCTCAGACCATCGACTCGCGCGCCTGGGCGCGCTGTTCTTGACGGCAGTGTCGCTCGGCGTGGGCGCGAGCGCGCATGCCCAGCAGCAAGACAAACCCGCCGAAGAACCCAGCACCATGATTTTGTCGGACACGCTGCAGTACGACGACATCAATCGCAAAAGCGTCTTTACGGGCAATGTCGTGCTCACGCGCGGGCTCATGAGGCTCACGGCCGATGACCTCGAAGTGCGCGAAGACGAGTCCGGCAACCAGCTCGGCACGGCCAAGGCCAATAAGGGCAAAGTCGTAACCATCCGTCAGGAACGTCCCGAGACCTACGAGGTCATCGAAGGCAAAGGCCTGCGCGCGGAATATGACAGCAATAAAAGCCAGTTCGATCTTATCGGCCAGGCCGTCGTCACGCGCTTTATCTGCGGCAAACCGTTCGACACCATTCGTGGCGAACGGGTACGCTACAACGAGAAGACCGGCACGTATTCGGCGCAAGGCGGAGCGAACTCCTCTGCGCCTGGCGGACGCGTGCGTTCGGTGGTCGAACCGCGCGCCAAGGCCGATGCCGCCGCGGCCGAATGCCGCGCGGGCAAGGGCCCCAAAAACGCCCAACAAAATGGCTAATTCCTCACCGTCTTTCACAGTGGCGCATCAATGATCGAACTCCCCACGACCTCTTCTTCCACCACTGCTTCCGGGGTCACACAGGGCAGTTTGCGCGCCACCGGGCTGCGCAAGATTTATAACGGCCGCACCGTGGTGCAGGATGTCTCGCTGTCTGTGTCCAGTGGCGAGGTGGTGGGTTTGCTCGGCCCCAACGGCGCCGGCAAGACCACCAGTTTCTACATGATTGTGGGGTTGGTGCCGGCCGACGCTGGCCGTATCGAAATCGACGGCGCCCCCATTACGGCCATGCCGATTCATAAACGCGCGCGCATGGGCCTGTCGTATCTGCCTCAGGACGCATCGGTGTTTCGCCGCCTGACCGTAGAGCAAAACATCCGCGCCGTGCTCGAACTGCAACTGGATGCGCAAGGCAAATCGCTCAACGAGGCGCAGATCCGCGAACAGCTCGAAGCCTTGCTGGACGAATTGCAGATCGGTCATATCCGCGGCAGCGCTGCGATATCGCTATCGGGCGGGGAGCGTCGCCGCGTCGAAATCGCGCGTGCGCTGGCGACTCGGCCGCGCTTTATCCTGCTGGACGAACCTTTCGCGGGCGTGGACCCCATTGCCGTGATCGAAATTCAGCGCATCGTACGCTTTTTGAAAAGCCGCAATATCGGCGTGCTGATCACCGATCACAACGTGCGCGAGACGCTCGGCATTTGCGACCGTGCCTACATCATCAGCGAAGGCAAGGTCCTGACCGACGGTCACCCGGACGAAATCGTGGGTGACCCGGCGGTACGACGCGTCTACCTGGGTGAGCATTTCCGTATGTAACGCTTGGGGGTTTGCAGTGAACTTGTAATACTCCCCAGAGTCGATACACTAGTAGTCAGAGAGTTTGATTCCAACCTTTTGCATAGGAGACGTTGTTATCCATTTTCCCGCGCGTTAAGCGCACCTTTTCTCTTTGATCTAGAAGGAGAGCGCACTATGAACCTGAGCATTTGCGGTCGTCACCTCGACGTCACCCCGGCCATCCGGGAATATGTCATGAACAAGCTGGCGCGAGTTTTGCGGCATTTCGATAATGTGATCGACACACAGGTCATGCTCTCAGTAGAGCCCCTGCGGCATACTGCCGAAATCACCATGCGACTGCGTGGCAAGGATATTCACTGCGAAGCGGTGGATGAAAACCTCTATGCAGCCATCGACCTCATGGTCGACAAAGTCGATCGCCAGGTCATTAAACACAAAGACAAGCTGCAAAGCTTTAGTGCGGACTCCGTGAGGCGCCAAGTCGACGTCGTTGCGCCGCCTACCGCATAGTCAAGCTGCATAGCATCGCATAGCTCGCACCTGCAGGTGCCCGAGCTCTGAGTGCCAGCGCTTTTATGATCCAAATTGGATCACACAGACACCGGTGTCCCGCAAGTTTCATGAGACTTGATCGGGGCATCGGCAAGAACCTCCCTCCCCTTTCCCCCCTCAAAACGTGCAACTCGGTTGAAAACGCCTCTTTCCTTTTGGGCGAGTATCCGACTATGCTCTCGTACTTGTACAGGTTCGCGATCGCAGTGATTTTTTGCACTGCGGCATAACACCCTATAATGACCGCATGAATCATTTGTCGCGCATTCTCCCCGCCGGCAACATCGTGCTCGACCTGGCCGTCACTAGTAAGAAACGGGCATTCGAGCAGGCCGGGCTACTTTTTGAAAATCACCATGGTCTGGCCCGAACGGTTGTGTTCGACAGCCTGTTCTCTCGCGAGCGATTGGGATCCACCGCGCTCGGTCAGGGAGTCGCGGTGCCGCATGGCCGGGTCAAAGGCCTGGAATCGCCGATGGCGGCGTTTTTACGGTTGTCCCAGCCTATCGCGTTCGACGCCCCCGATGGCGAACCGGTGTCGATGCTGATGTGCCTGCTGGTGCCCGAGGCGGCCACGCAGCAGCACCTGGACATCCTGGCCGAGCTGGCACACCTCATGTCCAACAAGGCCCTACGCGAGGCATTGGCGACCGAGAAGGACCCCAACGAGGTCCACCGCATGCTGACTACCGGCCAACGCTGACCCCGCAGGACGACCCCCATGCTGACCGTGCAGGATCTGATCGACGACAACATAGGGGACATCCCCTTTAGCTGGATTGCAGGTCAGACCGCGGCGCAGCGTGCGATTCCCGACGACGGCATGGCAGCGGCCGATCTGGTCGGGCACTTGAATCTGATCCACCCGTCGCGCGTCCAGGTATTTGGCGAGGAAGAAATCGCCTATTACGAGCGCATGGACAAGCGCCGCCGCGCCAGCTTGATGGACGAACTGCTCTTGGGTGGCGTGCCGGCTATTTTGCTCGCCGACGACCGCAAGCCTCCGCCAGATCTGGTCGCCCAGTGCGAACAGCATCAAGTCCCACTGTTATCCACGCCCATCGCGGCCGCGCAGCTGATCGACCTGCTGCGCATATATCTGAGCAAAAAGCTGGCTCCCACCACGACCGTGCATGGCGTTTTCATGGACGTGCTGGGGCTGGGGGTGTTGATTACCGGCGAATCCGGTCTGGGTAAAAGCGAGCTCGCGCTGGAGCTGATTTCACGCGGTCACGGCTTGGTGGCTGACGATGCGGTGGAATTTTCCCGTATCGCGCCCAATATGATCGAGGGCCACTGCCCGCCGCTGCTGCAGAACATGCTGGAAGTACGCGGCCTGGGATTGTTGGATATCCGTACGATTTTTGGCGAGACCTCGGTGCGCCGGAAAATGCGCTTGAAGCTCATCGTGCACCTGATGCGCGCCACCGCACAAGACAAATTCGAACGCCTGCCGTTGCAGGACATCACCCAAGATATGCTGGGCCTGCCCGTGCGCAAAGTCATGCTGCAGGTTGCGGCCGGCCGCAACCTCGCGGTGCTGGTCGAGGCGGCGGTGCGCAATACGATCCTGAAGCTGCGAGGAATCGATACGCTAGGCGAATTCATGGAACGCCAGGCAATGGCTATCCTGCAGAACAGCCGCTAAGGCGGCCACGGTCAATCGACCCTGGCTCCGTCTCGCACGCGTTTGACGTCAAACGCCGTCACGGCCCCTGCGCGATTGCCCCAGCTGGCGCGGATATAGGACACCAGCGCGGCAATGTCGTTATCGCCTAGCACCTGCCCAAACGGCGGCATGCCATGCGGGCGAGGGTTTGCTGCCGTGGCCGGGGCAAAGCCGCCGTCCAACAACACCCGTATCGCATTCACCGGCGAGGACGCCGTCACCGTCGGGTTGTCCGTCAGCGCCGGCCATGCGCCGGGATGGCCCTCGCCCGTTTCCTGGTGACATTGGGCGCAATATTGCCCGTAGAGCTTCGCACCCAATGTCATCACCGCCGTGGACGGCGCGGTGATGCCCGTCGGCACGGGTCCGGCCGGCAATGATTTGAGGTATACGCCCATCGCCAAGGCGTCGTCCTGGGTCAGGTGTTGGGAACTGTTGACGACTACCTCGGCCATGGGTCCTAGCGCTGTGGAATGCGCAGCGATGCCGGTGCGTAACAGTGTCGCGATATCCTGCGCGGACCAGTCGCCCAGGCCGCCGTCGGCTTCATTGGTCAATGGCGGCGCATACCAACCCAGGCCGGTGATCATTGCACCCGACAGCCCGCCCTGCGTCGCGCCCCACCGGTTGCGTGGCGAATGGCACGCGGCACAATGGCCCAGGCCCTCGACGAGATATCGGCCGCGATTCCATTGCTCCGACTGGCCCTGATCCTGCGACAGCCCGCCTGGAGTGAAATACAAGGCCCGCCAGAATGCCAATAATCCCCTCTGATCGTAGGGGAATTTCAGCTGATGCGCCGGACTGGGTTGTGGCGACGCGGGCACCGTACGCAGATACGCGAATAGGGCATCAGAGTCAGCTCGCGATACCCGCGTGTATTCGGTGTAAGGAAACGCCGGATACAGCAGCGTGCCATCTTTGGATTTGCCCGCGTGCAGCGCGCGCCAGAAATCGTCGGCATCCCAGGAGCCGATGCCGGCATCGGGATCCGGCGTGATGTTGGGTCCGTACAGCGTCCCAAAGGGAGTCGGAATCGCGGTGCCGCCTGCGTAGCGCTGGCCACCCGCGACGGTATGACAGCCGGCGCAGTTGCCCACCAAGGCCAGATAACGGCCGCGCTCGATGCGTTGCGTATCCTCGGACGGGTTCGCCACCGGCGGGCGCGTGCTCGCGGTGGGTGCGTCTGCCGTATCGGTCGAAGCGCCCTCCCGAGTGCCCATCCAGTACAGCGTGGCCAGCACCGCCACGCACGCCAGCAACACGATGCCACCAGCTATTTTGAGAAAACGTCGCATGCACGGGCCTCAGTGTTGCATCTGACTGCCGCACTCGGCAGGCAAGGTGACCGACCCCGTCGGATCAGGCACGTACGGTTCCACCACGGGCTGCGCGGCCAGCCAAGCTGACACGGCGCCGATATCCTCAGGCGTCAGCTTGCGCGCGACCTCGGCCATGCAGTCTGGCGCCGCCGCCCGGCGCAAGCCGTTGATCCAACCGCCGATCTGGGCGCCGATATAGTCGCGTGGCAACCCCAGCAATCCGGGGATCGCCGGCGCCAGCCCGTTTAACCGTGCGCCATGACAAGCCACACAGGCGGGCAAGCCTCGCGCTGCGTCGCCCTTCAGAGCCAGCACACGGCCGCGCTCCAACATGGACGCTGATACCGCTGGGCGCGCGGGCGCTGGATACGGCACATGCTGCTCGGCAAAAAAATCAGCCATTTCCCTCAGATAGGCGTCGGGCAAACCTGTCAGCAGATGGGTCATGGGCTGATACTGCCGCAAGCCGTCGCGGAAATTCAGCAACTGGTGGTATAGGTAATCGCTGGGCTTGCCCGCCAGACGGGGATAGTAGCCGTCGGTGCCGGCTCGGCCCTGCTGGCCGTGACAGGCCGTACAGGCGGCCACGCGCGCCTGCATGGTGTCGGGCTCCAACCGCGGCGCAGCGGCGCCCGGCGCAGTGGCGCTGTGGGGGTCTGCGCCAGGCACTTGCGCGACGGCCAACGAGCCAGTCGAGGCTATCAACAGAACCAGCAGCCTGCGGGCGCAGCGCCTCCACATACTCAACTCGCGACAGGGACGGACTGGCATCGATATGCTCACCTCGTTGCGGCGAAGCCGGGAAATCGGGACAATGAAGCACCGGCGTCTATGGGCGGTTCAATCTTACGCTGCCGCGACGGGCAGGTACAGCGCTTCGCCCTGGTTCAGGTACGAAACAACGTCATTACCAGCTATCTTGCCGGAACCGTCAGGCAATTTCATGCAACAATTGGGGTCATGTTAAGAGTCGTCCTTATTACCGGAATTTCCGGATCGGGCAAGTCGGTGGCCCTGCGCATGCTTGAAGACACCGGCTATACGTGTATCGACAATCTGCCGGTACGCTTTTTGAGCGAAGTCATCGCCAGCGCGCGCGACGATGAGCTTGCCCGGATAGCGATTGCCATTGATGTGCGTTCGCCGGGCGAACTGGCCGAGTTGCCCGACGTGGTCACGGCCCAGCGCGCCATGGGCACCTCGCTACGGGTGATTTTTCTCGACGCCAACACGCAGACCTTGGTGCAGCGTTATTCGGAGTCACGACGCCGCCACCCCTTGACCGACCGGCTCTCGCGCCACGGCCAGGCACCCTCCCTGCTGGACGCCATCGCACTGGAACGCGATCTGCTCGCGCCGTTACGCGAACAGGAGCATGTGATCGATACCTCGGATCTGACGCCGGGGCAGTTACGGGCATGGATCAGCGACCTGATCCAGGATGATCGCCCACCGCTCGTGCTGACCTTCGAATCCTTTGCATTCAAGCGCGGGGTGCCTAACGACGCGGATCTGGTGTTTGACGCGCGCTGCCTGCCGAACCCGTATTACGACCGCAATCTGCGGCCTTTGACCGGCCGGGACGAGGCGGTGGCGACGTGGCTGGCGAGTTTCGATGTCGTTAACCAGATGATCGACGACATTACCGATTATCTGCGGCGTTGGCTGCCCAGATATACACAAGACACACGCAGCTATCTGACCGTGGCGGTGGGCTGCACGGGCGGGCAGCATCGTTCCGTGTACGTGGTGGAACAGCTGGCGAAACGATTTGCCGATCATGATCCATTGCTGATCCGGCATCGTGCCCAACTGCCGAAAGAACACGCGTGAACGTGACGCGTTCTTGGCTCGCCCTCGTCATCATTGGCCTCGCGGTTGCAATCGCGGGCTGCTCCTCGCCGGGCAAGCGCAAGGCGGGCGGGTATTACCAAGACGATGGTCCGGGGCACGACATTCCGGCCAACATCGACAAGATCCCGGACGCCGTGCCGCGCATCGAGCCGTTGGCCAGCGGCGCGAACCGGCCCTATACCGTGCTGGGCAAGAACTACGTGCCCATCGCGGACCCGGACCGCCCGTATAAAGTGCGAGGCATCGCCTCCTGGTATGGACGCAAGTTTCATGGCAACAGCACCTCCATCGGAGAGGCTTACGATATGTACGCCATGACCGCCGCGCATCCGACGATGCCGCTGCCCAGCTATGCACGCGTGACCAGTCATGTGAATGGCAAAACCGTCATCGTGCGGGTCAATGACCGTGGGCCGTTTCTGCACGACCGCGTCATGGATTTGTCGTACGCGGCGGCTCATAAACTGGGCATCGTCGCCAAGGGTAGCGGAGAAGTGACGGTGGAACGCATCCTACCCGCCGAAATCCGTCTGGCGCAGTCGCGCGGCGGCGTGGTGACGGCCTCCGGGGCTTCAAACGCTGTCGCCACGGCATCCGAGGATCTGCCCATAGGAGCGGCCCCTATTGCAACGGCCAGCTTGACGATGACGGAGCTCGCGCCCATGACGCCGGCGGCATCGGCACAGCAAATGACAGCTAGTCCCAGTTCCTCGGCCGGTGCGTTTTATCTGCAAATGGGTGCATTTAGTCAGCCCGGCAACGCCCAGGCCTTGGTGCAACAGGTCAACCAACAGCTGGCAGACGCCCAAATGGTGGCGGCCGTGCACCAGAACGGCATGCTGTATCGCGTCCGGATGGGGCCTTATTCCGATCGTGCCTCGGCACTCAGCGCCGCACAACGCGTAGCCGACAGGATCGGCATCATGCCGAGCCTCGCGACGCCGTAACGGCCAACGAAACAACGCCGATTCGCGCCAAGCCCTACAACCTTACTGTTAAACCGGCGTTGGCCGCATCTGTGGATTCACCAAGGCAAGTCTAGCTGGCTATTCTCCACACGCCGCACACGCGCGTGATGGCCAAGATAGCGGTGGCCTTCGTGCCTGAGCAGCGCGTGCTTGCGCGGCAATCCCGCCGAAAAGCCGGTCAACGCGGTGTCGCGGCCGACGACACGGTGGCAAGGGATGAAGATGCACAGCGGGTTGCGGCCGATGGCTTGCGCGACGGCGCGGGCGGCTTTGGGCTTGCCGATAGCCATCGCGATATCGCTATAGCTGCAGACCGCGCCGAAGTCCAGCAGGCGCAGCTGCTGCCAGACGCGTTGCTGAAAGACTGTGCCTTGCGGCGCGAACTCGACATCAAAATGTTGGCGGTCGCCGGCGAACCAGTCAGCGAGTTCGACACGCGCCTGGTTGAGGACCGGATGCTCCGGCTGCGACCGCCAGGCTTGCGACAGCTCGGGCAGGTCCGGCTGATCAAGGAACCAAGCGCCGCTCAGACCCTTCGGCTGCCCCTCGCACGCGCGGGCAGCCAGGCGCATCACGCCCAAGGGAGTGTCCGTATCCAAATAGAGCCACGTCATGCACCACCTTTACGCGCCAACGCGAGCGCATAGAGCGCGTCGCGCGGCTGGCCGGTCACGCGCGCAGCGACTTTGGCCGTATCGCGCACGGAGAGGGTCTCCAGCAAGGCGTCGATCAACACAATCGTCTGAGGATCATCGGGCACACTGTCGTCCACCTCGGCCGCGACCTCGGCGTGAACGATCAGCACAAATTCGCCCTGTGCGCGATGCGCGTCGCCCGCGAGCCAGGCCTGGGCGTCCGATAGCGGCAGCGTCACGATCTGCTCGAACCGCTTGGTGAGCTCGCGCGCGATCGTCAGCTTGCGGTCGCCGCCACAGACTTCAAGCAGATCGCCGAGCATCGCGCCCAGCCGATGAGGTGATTCAAACATCACCACCGGCGCGGGCAGCGCGCACCAGGAGCGCAGCCAGCGCTGGCGCGCGGTCGCCTTGGACGGCGCGAAGCCCGCGAAGGCAAAGGCGGGATTTTCGTCGGAGGTGACGCCGCTACCCATGAGCGCGGTGATCACGGCGCTCGGACCGGGTACGGGCACCACGGCATAACCGGCGGCGCGCACCACGCGCACGACACGGGCACCCGGGTCACTGACCGCGGGCGCGCCCGCATCGGATACCAGCGCGACGCGCTGCCCCTGCGCCAGACGCGCGCAGATATCCTGAGCGGCGCTGGCCTCGTTATGGCGATGCGCGGCAATCAACGGCGTGTTGATGCCCCAGGCATCCAGCAGACTGCGCGTGGCGCGCGTGTCTTCGGCGGCAATGACATCGGCCTGGCTCAGCGCCTGCCAGGCCCTGAGGCCCAGATCACCGAGGTTGCCGATCGGCGTGGCCACCACATATAGCGCGGCCTCGGGCCAATGTTGGCCCGCCACGCGCTCGGCCATGCGGCGCCATCCCTCGGACGCCTGCGTAAGCGGGACATTTTGATTCATCGAAGCTCACCACCCAACTGCAAAGTATGTCAGTGTAGCCGCCTGACTCGTGCCTGGGGCGCTTAAGCCATGACGGATCCTTTTCTGGATATTGCCTACGCGCGCGCACGCGCCGCGCAGCAACAGCAAGTAAAACGGCGTCGCGCGGCCGCCAAGCGCGCGATGCGACAAGCCGCCGCGGCCGAAACAACAGGCGGCGCGGTCGGGCTTGCGTCATCGCGCGCAAAGACGGGGCATGGCGAGGCCGCTTCATCGCTGATTGAACCCAATGGTTGGCCCGCCTCTCCTACCCAGCGAGCTGGGGCGGCTTACGAAGACCGGGCGCTTGAGCGATTGATGGCGTCGGGTCTGACACCGCTGGCCCGCAACGTACGTTGCCGCACGGGCGAGATTGATCTGATTATGCGCGATGGCGACGTGCTGGTATTCGTCGAGGTACGATCCAGATCGAATCGTGACTTTGGCGGAGCGGCGGCCAGCATCGGGCACGTCAAGCGCGAGCGCCTGATCCGCAGCGCGGCGTTGTTGTTGCCCGCCCTGGCCCGTCGTTACTGGGGCGCGCGCATGCCCGTCGCGCGCTTCGATGTGGTCGCCTTCGATGGCGACGAGATGATCTGGCTGCGGGCCGCTTTTCACCTTTAGTCGCACGCCGGAATCGGCCACCATGAGATAATGCCGCGCATGGATATGACTTCACGAATGACGTCGCATTTTCGCGATGCCATGGCAGCCTGCGAAGCCAGCATGAACGCGCTCTCGGCCCCTTTGGCCACCGCGGTCGAGTTGATGTTCGCCGCCTTGGCCAATAACGGCAAGATTCTGGCTTGCGGCAATGGTGGCTCCGCGGCCGACGCGCAGCATTTCATCGCGGAACTGGTGGGCCGGTTCGAACGCGAGCGGCTACCCCTGGCCGGGATTGCCTTGAACACCGATACCGCCATCCTCACGGCCGTGGGCAATGACTATGGTTTCGAGGAAATCTTCGAACGCCAGGTCAGCGCGCTGGGCCAGCCAGGCGATGTGCTGGTGGCGATTTCCACCAGTGGCAATTCGGCCAACGTCATCCGCGCGATGGAGGCGGCTCACGATCGCGAGATGACCATCATCGCGCTCACCGGTAAAGGTGGCGGCGTGATGGGTGAACTCTTGACCGAACACGACATTCATTTGTGCGTGCCGAGCGATCGCACCATGCGCATTCAGGAAGTCCATGCGCTGACCTTGCATGCACTCTGTGACGGCATCGATGCCTTACTTCTCGGAGACACCGAATAATGTTGGATGCTCGCAAAGTCGCACGTCCGTTACTGCTCTCGGCCGTGCTCGCCACCGCAGCGGTTTCCTTATCGGCATGCGCCCCGCTCCTCGTGGGCGGCGCGGCTGCCACAACGGCAGTCGTCATCACCGATCGGCGCACCTCGGGCGCGCAAATCGAAGACAAAAACATCGACTTCAAGGCTGAAAAGCAGATCGGCGACAAACTGGGCGCCGGGGCACGGGTCAATGCCATGTCCTATAACGGCATTGTGCTGCTGACCGGCGATGTGCCGACTCAACAAGCCAAGGACGAAGCGACCAGGATCGCCGAGAGCATTCAGCACGTGGAAAAGGTCGTGAACCAGCTGAACATCGGTCCCGAGACCTCGTTCGGCACGCGTTCGAACGATACGTGGTTGACGTCCAAGGTCAAGGCCAAGCTGCTGGACACCAAGTACGTGCCCTCGGCCACGATCGACGTGACGACTGACAACGGCGTGGTGTACCTGATGGGCCTGGTCACCGAGGCCGAAGGCAATTACGCGGCGACCGCAGCGTCGGAAGTCAGCGGCGTGAAAAAGGTCGTCAAAATCTTCGAGACCATCAGCCGCGAAGAAGCGTTGAAGCTGTCCGGCCAGAGCGCATCGACCCCGGCGACCTCCTCACCCACGACGACGACCAATAATCTCGCCCCATCGAGCACCGCGCCCGCCGGTAATAGCGGCGCGGCCAGCGGTGGCGTCGAAGTCATGCCGATTCAATAAACGCCATGAAAAAGCTCGTGCTGTCCCTCGTCGTTCTGGTGGCGGCCGGCATTGGCGCCTGGTTTCTCTGGCGCCCTGCCGCCCCTGCTCCTGATGTGGCCTTCACCACCATCGAGGGGAAACAATTCAGCATGCACGATTTGCGTGGCAAGGTCGTGCTGGTGAAGTTCTGGGCCACGAGCTGCGTGACCTGCGTCAAGCAGATGCCGGGCACGATCGAGACCTACAACATATACGCCCCCAAGGGCTATGAGACGGTGGCGGTCGCAATGAATTATGACCCGCCGAACTACGTGCTGAATTTCGCCGAAACGCGCAAGCTGCCCTTTCCGGTGGCGCTCGATACGCGGGGCGATATCGCCCAGGCATTCGGCGATGTCAAACTCACGCCCACGGCATTTCTGATCGACAAGCAAGGTCGCATCATCAAGCGCTATCTTGGCGATTACGACATGGCGGATTTTCACGCCACACTGGACAAGGCATTGGCCGCCGGCTAAACGTCGAGACTCATCTCGATCCCTACAAAAAGGCCTGAGTACGGTGCGAGTCCGGACTCAGGCCTTTGAACTTCAAGGTTTCGCGCGAGGGCTCAGGCAAGGGCAGACATCCGAGGACGCTGATGTCTGGGACCGCGATCTACCCTCGTGCCGTGCTTAGAACGCAGGCACCACCGCGCCCTTGTATTTTTCCTCGATGAACTGCTTGACCTCGGGGGTATGCAGCGCATTGACGAGTTTCTTGATCGCCGGGGCATCCTTGTTGTCTTCACGCGCTACAACGATATTGGCGTACGGCGATTCCGCGCCCTCGATGAACAAGGCGTCCTTAGTCGGCACCAAACCCGCTTCAAGCGCGTAGTTGGTGTTGATCAGCGCCACATCCACATCGGCGAGCGCGCGCGGCAAGATGGCGGCTTCGAGTTCTCGGAATTTCAGCTTCTTCGGGTTCTCGGCAATGTCCAGCGGTGTTGCGGTGATGTTGGTGGGGTCTTTGAGCTTGATGAGACCTTGTTGCTGCAACAGCAGGAGCGCGCGACCGCTGTTGGAGGGATCGTTCGGGATCGCGATCGTGGCGCCCTCGGGAATCTGATCCGTGGATTGCACCTTGCGCGAGTAGGCGCCAAAGGGTTCGACGTGCACTAGACCCACGCCTACGAGCTTGGCGCCGCGATCCTTCTTGAAGGTTTCCAGGTAAGGCTGATGCTGGAAGAAATTGGCATCCAGTTCTTTATCGGCCAGCTGCAAGTTCGGCTGCACGTAGTCGCTAAAGACCTTGATGTCGAGCTCGACGCCATCTTTGGCCAAGGCGGGCTTGACGACTTCCAGAATCTCGGCGTGCGGCACCTGGGTGGCACCGACGATGAGTTTTTCGGCATGAGCGGCACCGGCCAGGAAGAAAACGGAGGCCAGCAGCGCCGTCCGCGCAAAAGGTAAACGCATAAAACACCTCATTATCGTAAGCCGTGCCCCACGGGCCGCTTCGTTGCAAAAACGCCCTCAATTTACCTGAATGCAGGTTATTTGTCGGGCATAACATCATGGGTTTTGGTTATATACCAAACGCGCGGTCTACAATCTGCCGTATGCTTGCCCGGTAGCGCCGTGACCACCGCGCCGGCGCAAGCTTTTTCCTTTTCACTGACCTTTGAATCGAGTTTTTGCTGCCATGACCGACACGCCCGACTCTGCCGCCGTCTCGTCTCCTGCCCTGAAAGCGGCCGTCCTATCCGAAGCACTGCCGTATCTGCGACGATTTCATGGCAAGACGATTGTGGTGAAGTACGGCGGCAACGCCATGACCGAAGAGCGCCTGCAGCGCAGCTTCGCCCATGATGTGGTGCTGCTCAAGTTGGTCGGCCTGAACCCCGTGGTCGTGCACGGCGGCGGACCGCAAATCGATGACGCCCTGCGCCGCGTAGGCAAGCAAGGCACGTTTATTCAGGGTATGCGCGTGACCGACGCCGAGACGATGGAAGTCGTCGAATGGGTGCTGGGCGGCCAAGTGCAGCAAGACATCGTCATGATGATCAACGAGGCAGGCGGCAAGGCCGTTGGCCTGACGGGCAAGGATGGCATGCTGATCCAGGCCCGCAAGAAACTCATGGCCAACAAGGACAACCCCAACGAACCCTTGGATATCGGTTTCGTGGGCGATATCACCCAAGTCGAGCCGGCCGTGGTCAAGGCGCTGCAAGACGATCAGTTCATCCCTGTGATTTCGCCGATTGGTTATGGCGAAGACGGCACGGCCTACAACATCAATGCGGATGTGGTGGCAGGCAAGATGGCCGAGGTGCTGGGCGCCGAAAAACTGGTGATGATGACCAACACCCCGGGCGTGCTGGATAAAGCCGGCAACCTGCTGCGCACGCTGTCGGCCCAGACCATTGATGAACTGTTCGAAGATGGCACGATCTCTGGCGGCATGCTGCCCAAGATCTCGTCCTCGCTCGATGCGGCGAAGAACGGCGTGAACTCGGTTCACATCGTTGATGGCCGCGTACCGCACTGCCTGTTGCTCGAAATCCTCACCAACGAGGGCGTGGGCACGATGATCAGCTCGCATTAATGCGGGCCCATCGTTATCTGCTGCGGCCCGCGGCGCGTCAGCGTCGCGCGCGCCGCATCGCCACGGGGGTAAGCGAGCGCCTGTGGCTGTTCGATCTGGACAACACGCTGCACGACTGTTCGCACGCGATCTTTCCGCGTATCGATCATGGCATGACGCATGCCGTGGCGGCGTCATTGAACGTGGATATCGAGACGGCGAACGCGCTGCGTTCGACGTATTGGCGGCGCTATGGCGCGACTGTCATCGGCATGGTGCGCCATCACGGGATCGACCCGCATGAGTTTCTGCGGTTAAGCCACGACTTCGATGTGCAACCGCTACTGCGCGCGGAAACTGGGCTGGCTGGTAAATTGCGCCAGTTGCCAGGGCGCAAGGTCTTGCTCACCAATGCCCCATTTCATTACGCGCGCGATGTGCTGCGGCACCTGGGTATCTTGCGGCAATTCGACAGCCTCTGGGCCATCGAGCATATGCGGCTGCATGGCGAGTTTCGGCCCAAGCCCTCTCCCGCCTTGCTGCGTTACGTGCTGGCGCGCGAAGGTGTGCCGCCATCTCAGGCCGTGCTGGTGGAGGACACTTTGCCGAATTTGCGTGGCGCGCGTCAGGTCGGATTACGCACGGTGCACGTCTATCACTCGGGCACGCCCTTTGCACGCCGCAACCATCAACGGCCGGCCTATGTGGACTTGCGGGTAAACTCGGTGAGCGATTTGCTACTGCGCCGCCGTCCCATCCGGGCGGTTTAGCGCTCTTTTTCCTCCTCAGACGGACCCACACGTTTCAGCCATGGCGAGTAAACCCGGCGAGCGAAAAACCCAGATCCTGCAAACCCTGGCGGAAATGCTGGAGCAGCCGCACGCTGCCCGTATCACCACCGCGGCGCTGGCGGCTCGCATGCAGCTCTCAGAAGCTGCACTCTACCGGCATTTCGCCAGCAAGGCGCAGATGTTCGAGGGACTGATCGAATTCATCGAGGTCAGCATTTTCACCCTGGTCAACCAGATCGCCGATGCGGACCGCCAAGGGGTGAGCCAAGCGCGCAAGATCGTCTCCATGCTGCTGGCGTTTTCCGAGCGCAACAAGGGCATGACGCGCGTGCTGACAGGCGATGCGCTGGTGACCGAGGACAACCGGCTGCAAGAACGCATCAACCATATCAATGACCGCATCGAGGCATCGCTGAAGCAATCGTTGCGCGTGGCCGTCACCGATGGACAGCTGCCGCCCGAAACCGATATCAGCGCCCGCGCCAGCCTGCTCACGCACCTGGTGCTGGGCCGCTGGCTGCGCTACGCGCAAAGCGGCTGGCGGGTGACGCCCACCAGCCAGCTGGACGAGCAACTGCGCGTGGTGTTGCCGCTTTAACCGGCCAGCGGCACGCCTGGCAGCGAAGCCGAGCGCGTCCCGGGCAGCGGCGAGCAGCTTTCCGGATGATAGGTGTGCACGAGCGAGAGCTTGACCTGATCGCTGCTGTTTTGCCGGGCCGCGTGCAAGGTGCGGCAATGAAAAAACACCACGTCGCCGGGCTCCAGCGTCGGACACACCGCGCGCTCGATCCAGGCTTGGTTCTGCGGCAGGTCCGCGCGAAAGAACTTCTGCTCATCGAACTGCGACGCATCGAACGCGGCCGTGTGCGAGCCTGGCAGGAAAAACAGCCCCCCGTTATCCGCCGTCTCGTGCCCCAGGGCCAGCCAGGTAGAGACCAGATCGTCCTCGGAAAAGGACCAATAACGAATGTCCTGATGCCAGCCCGTCAGGCTGCCATAGGCGGGATGTTTGGTCATGACACAGTTATGGTGTGCGCGCGACAAGACTGGCGTCTCGCCAAAATACGCACGCAACCATGCGCCGATGTCCTGCCGGGTGGCCCATTGCTGAAACAAGGGCCCGCGACGATAGGCATCTAGCAGCCGGCGCACCGTCGCGCCACCCTGCGCATCGCGCGATGGCGGCGCACCCGGGTATTGCAGATCGGCCTCGTACTCGATGGGCTCGATCACCGCGTCCAATTGGCGTTGCGCTTCGGCGCGCAAGGCCTGGACGATCTCGGGCGAGGCGAACTGCCTTGCCACCACAAAGCCCTGTTCACGCAGGGTCTGGACTTGCTCGGCCACGGATGATGCTGACATTGCTTTCTCGAACATATCGACGCGCAGGCGTCGATCGATGGGTCACATCGATTCAGCGCGGGGCATCGCCCCGATCGACACGAATCTGTTCGACATTATGGCACTGTGCGAGCTCGCGTTCATGCTGGACGTTGCGCACCCATTCGCGCCATACGGCAACCAGCAGCGCCATCAGCACCGGACCCACGAACAGCCCGACGATGCCCATGGTCTTGACCCCGCCCACCAGACCGAAAAACGTGGGCAGAAAAGGCAGTTTGACCGGCCCGCCGACTAATCGCGGGCGCAATGTCTTGTCGACGATAAAGAGCTCGATCGTGCCCCACGCGAACAGCGCGATACCCGCCACCAGATGCCCGGAGCCGATCAGGTACAAGGACACTAGCGTAAATGACAACGGCGCGCCACCCGGAATGAGCGCCATGAATCCGGTCACCACGCCTAGCAATACCGGCGAAGGCACGCCCGCGATCCAATACGCGATACCAAGCACGACGCCCTCGCCTACCGCGATCAAGCTCATGCCAGTCACGGTAGAGCTGACTGTCGCGGGCACCACGCGCGAAAACCGCCGCCAGCGTTCGGGCAAGATACGCTCGCCCAGGATGTCGAGCTGGCCTAACATGCGATCGCCGTCTTTATAGACAAAGAACAAGGTAATCAGCATGAAGAGCACGCTTAGCAACAGGTGAAACGCGTTGCCGGTGGCGGACAGGACCATGCGATAGATATTGCCCAGATGCTCGCCGCTGACGGCTTCGACCAGCGCGCCCAAGGCATGCGGCTCGCCGACATAGGTGATCCAGTATTCGGTCAACCTGTCGCCCACAACCGGCAATGACGAAATCCATGCAGGCACGGCCACGCCATGACGGTTGGCCGCCAAGGCCCAGGCAACAAAATTACTGGCCTCGTTGATGGCATAAGACAGTGCCAACGACAAAGGCACGATGATCACCAGGATGACGGTAATCAACGCCAGCGATGCCGCCGGGATCGTTCGTCCGCCGCAGGCGCGCACGATGCGCTGAAACACCGGCCAGGTGGCCAGCCCGATGATCAGGGCGGCCAGCGCCGGAACAAGAAAACCACTGAGGAAATAAATGCCGGCCAGCAACACCAGCAAGAGTAGCCAGCGGGCAATGAGGTACGCAGGTAAAACAGGCTGCTGCATGGATTGAGCCAATTGGGCGTTAGGGCGACTGCACAAATATACAGGACTCCCCTCGCAGACAAGGAGCCCCCAACCAGGGGGCATCCTCGGATTGACAGCGCGTGGGCTGATTCAGATCGCGTATTCCAGCTCCGCGGGCGTGCCCCGGCGCGGCGCGCGAATGGCACCCGGCAGGAGCTCGGGCTTGCGCACGTCGTGGCAACCTTCGCTGCCGTCGCCGCCGCGCAGCAAGGGGCAGCGCATGAACAATTCCGCGACCCAATCGGAAAACACGCGCACTTTGGGCGAGAGCTGACGGCTCTGCGGATAGAGCAACGAGATTGGCAGGATCGTCGGTCGCCACTGCGGCAGCACCTCGATCAGTTCCCCCGATTGCAGATGGGGCAAGGCGATGAACCTCGCCGTTTGAATCAGACCGAATCCCTGCAATCCCAAGGCCAGATGCGCGCTCCAATCGTTGACCGCCATGTCGCCCGTCATATCGACCTCGTGGACGCGGCCGTCAATGACGAAGTCCCAGCTGAAACTGCGGCCCGTGCGGTTGCAGAAATAGTTCAGCGCGCGATGCGACTTTAGATCTTCCAGCGTGTGCGGCATGCCATGCCGTTCCAGATACGAGGGCGCCGCGCAGGTCACGAACTGGAACGAGCCGATGCGGCGCGCCACCAGCGACGAGTCTTCGAGTTCGCCGCCGCGGATCACACAATCGACGGCCTCTTGCACCAGATCCACGCGACGGTCGCTCATGCCCAGCACCAGCTCGATGTCGGGATAGCGTTCGCGGAACTCTGCAATCGCAGGCACGAGGATCAACCTGCCCACGCTCGCTGGCACATCGATGCGCAGCTTGCCCTGGGGTTTGACCGCGGCGGCCTGAAAACACGCCTCGGTTTCCTCCACATCGGCCAGCACGCGTTTACTATGGTCAAAGTAAGCCGCGCCATCGGGCGTGAGGCTGATACGACGCGTGGTGCGGTTCAACAGGCGTACGCCTAAATGGCGCTCGAGATTCTGAATAATGGTGGTGACCGTCGTACGAGGCAGACCCAGGCTGTCGGCTGCCCGGGTAAAACTATTGACCTCGACGACACGCGCAAACACCTGCATGGCTTGAAAACGATCCATGGTGTTGTCGTCCATAAAAGCGTGGTGATGGCGCAAGCATAACTCCGTTTTGCCCCAATTGTTCATTTTCCTCGAACAGTGTTGCCGACAGCGGCACGTTTATCCCGGCGCGCAAAACACTCAGAATACGTTCCATCTACGCTGGTCCGTCGGCCCATCGGTCCGACCGGCGGCTTTTGGCTTTGCCGCCGCCTCCGGCACACCCCATACGATTAAGGAAACACCCATGTCTGTTTCGCGTTCGCGCATCGCAGTAATGACGGCTGTCGTGGCCCTGCTCGTGGCGGCCGGGGGCTATTCGCTCTGGAGCAACGAGCCAGGACCCGGCGCCGCGCAAGCGTCGGCCGCCCCCGCGGCGCCGTCGGTCGACGTCGCCCCCGCGCTGGGCAAGTCGGTGATCGACTGGCAGGAGTATTCGGGCCGGCTCGAAGCCATCGATGTGGTCGACATTCGGCCGCTCGTGTCCGGCACGCTGACCGCCGTGCATTTCAAGGACGGCAGTCTGGTGAAAAAAGGCGACCCGCTCTTTACGATAGACCCGCGCCCCTATGCCGCCGAGGTGGACCGTGCCGCCGCGCAATTGGCCGCAGCCCAGGCGCGCGTCGCCTTTACCGCATCAGAACTCGCGCGCGGGCAACGTCTGCTGGCCGAGAATGCGATCGCCAAACGCGATTTCGAATCCAAGCGCAATGATGCGCGTGAAGCGGCGGCCAATTTAAAGGCGGCTCAGGCCGCGCTGGATGCCGCCAAACTGAATCTTGGCTACACCGAAATCGTCGCGCCCGTGACGGGCCGGGTATCGCGCGCGGAGGTGACCGTCGGCAATGTGGTGGCCGCGGGGGCGAACTCAAAGCCTTTGACCCGCCTCGTGTCGGTCTCGCAAATGTATGCCGCGTTCGACGTGGATGAGAAAGCCTATCTGAATTACGTGAGTCCCGCGCGCACGACAGGCGCGTCGGTGCCGGTGGAATTGGGACTGGCCAACGATCTGGAGTATCCGCGCGCAGGCGTGGTGCAGTCCGTGGATAACCGTATCGATACGCAATCGGGCACGATCCGGGTGCGGGCGGTGTTTGACAATGCGGATGGGTTGCTGGTGCCGGGCATGTATGCGCGGATCCGCCTGGGCGGCACCGTGCCGCACCACGCCGTGCTGATCGACGAACGCGCGATCGGCACCGATCAAGACAAGCGTTTCGTGCTGGTGGTCGATGATCAAGGCCAGACGAGTTATCGGCGCGTCACCCTGGGTGCGAACCAAGGCAATCTGCGCGTCGTGACCAGCGGGCTTGAGCCCGGCGAGCGCATCGTGGTCAATGGATTGCAGCGCGTGCGCCCGGGCGAGACCGTGTCCCCGAACCTCGTGTCGATGGAATCGAATTCGCCCAAGACGACGCAGACCGCCAGCCTGAACTAACCCCGACGCCTGGCGCTGGCTGACGCTGGCGCCACTCAAACGCCTTAGCGATTCGTTGCCGGCACACGCTTGTGTGCGCCGGCCGGGCCGCGTGTTGCCCGTCGCAGCACCATGCCACTGGCAGGAAGCAAGCATGAATATTTCTAAATTCTTTATCGACCGGCCCATTTTTGCGGGCGTGCTATCGGTGATCGTGCTGTTGGCGGGCTTGCTCGCGATGTTCCAACTGCCGATCTCGGAATATCCGGAGGTCGTGCCGCCTTCGGTCGTGGTGCGCGCCCAATACCCGGGCGCCAATCCTGCCGTGATCGCCAATACGGTGGCCTCGCCCTTGGAGGAATCGATCAACGGCGTCGAGGACATGCTGTATATGCAGTCGCAGGCCAATAGCGATGGCAATCTGGCGGTGACGGTCTACTTCAAGCTTGGCGTCGATCCGGACAAGGCGCAACAGCTGGTGCAAAACCGCGTGTCGCAGGCGCTGCCGCGCTTGCCGCCCGATGTGCAGCGGCTGGGCGTAACAACAACGAAAAGCTCGCCCACCCTGACGCTGGTCGTGCATCTGGTCTCGCCCGACAACCGCTACGACAGCACCTATCTGCGCAACTATGCGGTGTTGAACATCAAGGATCGCTTGGCGCGTATCAGCGGCGTCGGTGAGGTACAGATCTGGGGCTCGGGCAGCTATTCGATGCGCGTGTGGCTCGATCCGCAGAAGGTGGCACAGCGCGGGTTAACCGCCGCCGAAGTGGTCAATGCGATCCGCGAGCAGAACGTGCAGGTCGCCGCCGGCGTGATCGGGCAATCGCCGACGCTGGGCGATGTGCCCATGCAGTTCTCGGTCAATGCGCAAGGCCGGCTGAAAGACGAGACAGAGTTCGGACAGATCATCCTGAAGTCCTCACCCGATGGCGCGATCACGCGGTTGTCGGATGTGGCGCGCATCGAGCTGGGCGCGCAGGAATACGGTCTGCGGTCGCTGCTGGATAATCAACCTGCCATCGGCATGGGCATCATGCAGTCGCCCGGCGCGAACGCGCTGGATGTCTCGGAGCAGGTGCGGGAAACGATGAAGGAGTTGTCGGCCGATTTCCCTCCGTCGGTGTCTTACCGTATCGAGTATGACCCCACGCAGTTCGTGCGTTCGAGCATCAAGGCCGTGATCTCGACGCTGTTGGAAGCCATCGCATTGGTGGTGCTGGTGGTGATCGTTTTCCTGCAGACGTGGCGCGCATCGATCATTCCATTGCTTGCCGTGCCGGTGTCTATCATCGGAACGTTCTCGCTGCTGTTGGTATTCGGCTATTCAATCAACGCGCTGTCCCTGTTTGGCATGGTGCTGGCCATAGGCATCGTGGTGGATGACGCCATCGTGGTGGTGGAAAACGTCGAGCGCAATATCGCGGCGGGGCTGAGTCCACGTGACGCCACCTATCGCGCCATGCGCGAAGTCAGCGGGCCGATTATCGCTATCGCCTTGACGCTGTGCGCGGTGTTCGTGCCGCTGGCCTTCATGACCGGTTTGTCGGGGCAGTTCTATAAACAGTTCGCCATGACAATCGCGATTTCGACGGTGATCTCGGCGTTTAACTCACTGACCTTGTCGCCGGCGTTATCGGCCATTCTGCTTAAAGGCCATCACGAGAAACCCGACTGGCTCACGCGCGTGCTGAACCGGTTATTCGGGCGGTTCTTTAATGCGTTCAACCGGTTTTTCTCGCGGTCTTCCGACGCGTATGCCACGGGTGTGACCGGCGTGATTCGTCGCAAGGCCGGGGCAATGGGCGTCTATCTGGTGCTACTGGCTGCCACGGCGGGAGTCGCGCATATCGTGCCGGGCGGCTTCGTGCCGGCGCAGGACAAGCAGTATCTGATCGGCTTTGCCCAATTGCCGAACGGGGCGTCGCTGGACCGCACCGAAGACGTCATCCGCCGCATGTCGGATATCGCCTTGAAACAGCCGGGCGTCGCCAGCACGATCGCATTTCCGGGGCTGTCCATCAATGGCTTCACCAACAGTTCCAGCGCCGGCATTGTGTTCGTCACGCTCAAGCCGTTCGATGAACGCCGCAGCGCGGAACTCTCAGGCGATGCCATCACGCAGCAGCTGAACGAAAAATTCGCGGCCATCAAGGATTCGTATATCGCCGTGTTTCCCCCGCCACCTGTCATGGGCCTGGGCACCATGGGAGGATTCAAGCTGCAGATCGAAGACCGGGGCGCCATGGGTTATGCCGAGCTGGACAAGGCCACTCAAGCGTTCTTGGAAAAGGCACGACAGGCGCCTGAGCTGGGTCCGACGTTTACCAACTATCAGATCAACGTTCCTCAATTGGATGTGGACCTCGATCGCGTCAAGGCCAAACAATTGGGTGTGCCTGTGACCGATGTGTTTGATACGCTGCAGATCTATCTGGGCTCGATGTATGTGAACGACTTCAATCGATTCGGTCGAGTATTCCAGGTGCGCGCACAAGCCGATGCGCCCTATCGCGCGCACCCCGAAGACATCCTGCAATTGAAGACACGCAGTGAAAACGGTCAGATGGTGCCGCTGTCGGCGCTGGTCGATGTGCGACAGACCTTTGGGCCGGAGATGGTCGTGCGCTACAACGGCTATACCGCCGCCGATATCAATGGCGGGCCCGCGCCGGGGTATTCGTCCGATCAAGCACAGGATGCAGCAGAGCGTATCGCGGCCGAGACGCTGCCGCGTGGCTTTAAGTTCGAATGGACGGATCTGACTTATCAGCAAATCCTCGCGGGCAATGCGGGCGTCTGGGTGTTTCCCATCAGTGTGTTGTTGGTGTTCTTGGTGCTGGCCGCGCTGTATGAAAGCCTGACGTTGCCGCTGGCGGTGATTCTCATCGTGCCGATGAGTGTACTGGCGGCATTGACCGGGGTGTGGTTGACGCATGGCGATAACAACATCTTCACGCAAATCGGCTTGATGGTGTTGGTCGGATTGTCGGTCAAGAACGCCATCCTGATCGTGGAGTTCGCGCGCGAGCTGGAGATGCAAGGCGGCACGCCACTGCAAGCCGCGATCGAAGCGAGCCGGCTGCGTCTGCGCCCCATTCTGATGACGTCGATCGCCTTCATCATGGGTGTGGTGCCACTGGTGCTATCGACGGGCGCGGGATCGGAAATGCGACAAGCCATCGGCATCGCGGTGTTCTCGGGCATGCTCGGCGTGACCTTGTTTGGCCTCTTCCTGACTCCCGTGTTCTACGTGCTGTTGCGTTCGATGAGTGCCCGCAAACTGCACTCTGCCTCGCATCACGACGCGCCCATGACCGCCACGACCACGGCCGAGTCCGCATCCCATTAAGTAGAGCTGATCATGCAAACCTCATTACGACGAAACGCCAAGGTCTCCAGTCTGCTCGTCCTGCTAATGATTCTGGCGGGATGCGCGGTCGGTCCTACCTACCATCGCCCGGACGTCACGACGCCTGCCCATTACAAGGAGGCCCCGCAACAACAAGAACTCGCGCCGCATGAGGCGGGCGCGTGGCAAACCGCCAATCCTGCGGAAGCGGCATTGCGCGGCGAATGGTGGAAACTCTTTAACGACGAAACGCTTAACGCGTTGGAGCAAGAGGCCCATCAAGCGAACTACAGCCTGCAGGCCGCAGCGGCGCGCTTGAAGCAGGCACGTGCCCTATTAGGAGATGCACGCTCGGCGCTTTTCCCCACCGTGGAGGTGGGCGCCGGGCCGACACGCCAACGTCAATCACCGGCTTCCCAAGGTCTGGACGACGGCGCGTCCACGACACCTGTCACGTTGTGGCGCGCGCAGGCCAGCGTCAGCTACGAGGCGGACCTCTTCGGCCGCGTGTCTTCGACGGTGGACGCGGCAAGGGCCGACGCCGAGCAAAGCGAGGCGTTGTATCGATCCGTGCTGCTGGCCTTGCAGGCCGATGTGGCGCAGGCCTATTTCCAAGTGCGCGAGTTGGATGCGGGTTTGCAGCTGTATCGTCAGACCGTCGGGCTGCGCGAACAAACCCTGCAGCTCATTCAGCGACGCTACGATGCGGGCGACATCAGCGAACTGGATCTGGCGCGAGCGCAATCGGAGCTCGATTCGGCGCGAGCGGAGACGCTCGCCTTCGAGCGGCGACGCACCACGGCTGAACATGCGTTGGCGATCCTGTTGGGAAAGGCGCCATCGGAATTCAGCCTGCCGGAACAGCCGCTCACCCGCATCGCGGTGAATATCCCGGCCGGACTGCCCTCCAGCCTGCTTGAGCGCCGGCCGGACATCGCTGCGGCTGAACGCGCCATGGCGGCCGCCAACGCCCGTATCGGCGCGGCTCAGGCGGCCTTCTTTCCCCGGCTGTCGCTAACGGGTGCGGCGGGATTCGAATCGTCCGAGCTGGGCAATCTGTTCGAATGGTCAACGCGGACATTCTTGCTCGGTCCACTGGTGGGCGCCGCGCTGTCGCTGCCCATTTTCGATGGCGGCCGCCGGCAGGCGGGACTGGATCGTGCACGGGCCGTGTATGAAGAGGATGTCGCCAATTACCGGCAAACGGTGCTCACCGCGTTTCGAGAAGTTGAGGACAATCTCGCAAACTTGCGGCTGTTAAGCCAGCAAATGTCGGCCCAAGACGCGGCATTGAACGCGTCGGCGCGCGCGGCGCGGATATCGCACGTGCAATACGACGAGGGCTCCATCAGCTACCTCGATGTCATCGAGGCGGACCGTACCGTGTTGGCGCAACAGCGCGTGGCCGTGCAGCTCGATGGCGAACGCGCGCGATCCGCGGTCAGTCTGATTCGCGCACTGGGCGGAGGCTGGGATATGCCGGTGCCGATCGCCGCGAAATGATGCTCAGCGCCGGGGCATCAGCCCATCGCAGTGGCGCCCATGTCACGTGGCACAATCAGCGCTTGGACATTTCTGCCTCTCCCGCATCATGCTTATCCTTCTTGACCAGGATGGCGTGCTCGCCGATTTCGAGCACGCCTTTTTAGCCATCTGGAAAGAGCGCCATCCGGACATTCCGCCCGTGGAATTCGCCGACCGGAAATCTTTCCATATCCTGGAGGACTATCCGGCCGAATTGCGTCCGCTTGCGACGGCCATCTACACCGAACCGGGCTTTATCCGCAATCTGCCGCCCGTGCCCGGCGCGCTGGACGCGGTGCGAGAGCTGTTGGCGATGGGTATGGACATTCGCATCTGCACGTCGCCCCTGACGCAGTTTGAGAATTGCGTGCTGGAAAAATACCTGTGGGTAGAGAAGCACCTGGGGCGCGAGGCGACCCAGCGCATCGTCATGACGCGCGACAAAACCCTGGTCCATGGCGATCTGCTCATTGACGATAAACCCGAAATCGTGGGCGCCGTGCGGCCGCGGTGGAAACATATCGTCTACGACGCTCCCTACAACCGGCAGGTCACCGATCGGCCCCGGCTGACCTGGGATAAATGGCGCAACGTGCTGGCTGGCGAGCTTTACGCTGCCGACGCGTAGGGTGCGGCTGAGGTAGTGCCAGGCGCATGAGGCCCCTGTTATCCGCGCCGGGATAGTCAGCGCCGCGCGATATGAGTAGAGTATCGAAGTCCTCACTCCTACTCATCTCGCGGAGCGCATGTGAATCTCAAACTCAACGGTAAGGTCACGGTAGTCACGGGCGGCAGTAAAGGTATCGGTCTGGCGGTGGCAAACGCCTTTGCCGCCGAAGGCGCTTTCGTCGCCATCATTGCGCGCGACCCGCAAGGACTCGAGCAGGCGCGCGCGCAATTACAGGCCAGCGGCCATAACGTCGCCACGTATGCGGCAAATCTGTCGGATGCCGAGGCGGCCTCTCGCGTAATTGCACAGATCGAGCAGGATATCGGGCCCATCGACATTCTGATCAATAGCGCCGGCGCCGCGCGCCGCCACGTCCCCGAAACGCTGGATGCCGCCAAATGGCGCGCGGCCATGGACGCGAAATTCTTCCCGTACGTGCACGTCCAGGACGCCGTGCTGACCAGCATGCGCGCTCGCGCCGAATCTCGCCCCAAAGGCGCGACGAATGGAATCGTGATCAACATCATCGGCACGGGCGGAAAAATCCCTAACCCCACCCACTTGGCCGGCGGCTCGGCCAATGCCGCGCTGATGCTGTCGACGGTGGGTTTGGCCGCCCACTATGCCCGTTACGGCATCCGCATCAATGCCATCAGCCCCGGCGCGACGGCCACGCAACGGGTGGAACAGGGACTGAGCGTGGAAGCCGAACGTCAGGGCATTTCGCTCGAAGAAGCCTACGCGCAAGGTCAGGCCCGGATTCCCCTGGGCCGCTTTGGCAAACCCGAAGAAGTCGCCGACGTTGCCCTCTTCCTGGCCAGCCCCCGGTCATCGTACGTGGTGGGAGCCGTGATCCCGGTCGATGGCGGTACCGCAGCGGTGATCTGAACGTGTCGATGCCGTCGACATGTCCGGTGGGATATGTCGATGAAATGGCTTTTTATCGACACGTCACCCGAACATGTCGATAAAAGAGCGATTTATCGACATATGGCAGAAACGGGTGGATGCAGGTACATATTCCGGCCTCGCACGCGAAACGCTGCCATTCGATAAGGGGAGACTGTAAATCGAAACGAAAACGCCGAGCGACAGAGCGCTCGGCGATATTAAAGCAGGCTGACCGGAATTGGTACGGCAGACAGTGCGCGGGCGCGTCGCCCGCGCACTGTCTTCAGGCGATTAACGCTTCAATTGCGACACATCGCGCACGGCGCCACGGTCGGCCGAGGTGGCCAGGGCGGCGTAGGCTTGCAGCGCTTGCGAGACGACGCGCTGGCGGTTTTCCGGCTTCCAGGCCTTGTCGCCACGGGCTTCCATGGCGGCGCGGCGCTTGGCCAGTTCCTCGTCGGAGACCGCGAGGTGGATCGTGCGGTTGGGGATGTCGATCTCGATGGTGTCGCCGTCTTCGACCAGACCCACGTTACCGCCCTCGGCGGCCTCGGGAGAGGCGTGGCCGATGACCAGCCCCGACGAGCCGCCCGAAAAGCGGCCATCCGTGAACAGTGCGCAGGTTTTGCCCAGGCCCTTGGATTTCAGATAGGAGGTGGGATACAGCATTTCCTGCATACCCGGGCCGCCCTTGGGACCTTCGTAGCGGATGACGACCACGTCGCCGGCTACGATCTTGTCGCCCAGGATGCCTTCCACGGCGTCGTCCTGGCTTTCGAACACTCGGGCGCGTCCAGTGAATACCCACTGCGACTCATCGACGCCAGCGGTTTTCACGATGCAGCCCTTGGGTGCGAGGTTGCCGTACAGCACGGCCAGACCGCCATCCTTCGAATAGGCGTGTGCCTTGTCGCGGATGCAGCCAGATTGGCGATCCAGGTCCAGCGTCAGGTAGGTGGCGTCCTGGCTGAATGCCACGGTGGTCGGGATACCGCCGGGGGCAGCGCGGTAGAACTTTTGCGCCTCTTCGCCGGCGCCGCCGTTGATGTCCCATTTCTGGATGGCATTGCCCAGCGTGCCGCTGTGCACGTTGCCGCAAGACAGATCGAGCAGATCGGCGCGCGCCAGCTCGCCTAGAATGCCCAGGATGCCGCCAGCGCGGTGCACGTCTTCGATGTGATATTTGTCAGTCGCCGGCGCGGCCTTGCACAGGCAAGGCACATTGCGCGAAATGCGATCGATGTCGGCCATGGTGAAGTCCACCCCGGCTTCTTGCGCGGCGGCCAGCAGGTGCAACACCGTGTTGGTCGAGCCGCCCATGGCCACGTCCAGCGTCATGGCGTTCTGGAACGCGCTCTTGGTGGCGATGCTGCGCGGCAGTACCGAGGCGTCGTCCTGCTCGTAGTAACGGCGGCACAGGTCAACGACGAGGCGTCCGGCTTGCTCGAACAGGCCTTTGCGCCAAGCGTGCGTGGCCACGATGGTGCCGTTGCCGGGCAGCGCCAGGCCGATGGCTTCGGTCAGGCAGTTCATCGAGTTGGCGGTGAACATACCCGAACACGATCCGCAGGTCGGACAGGCGCTGCGCTCGTACTGTTCGGCCTCGGCATCGGTGATGTTGGGATCGGCGGCCTTGATCATGGCGTCGATCAGGTCGATCTTGGCGATGACTTTGCCATCCGTGGGCGACTTGATCTTGCCGGCTTCCATGGGGCCGCCGGACACGAACACGACGGGGATGTTGAGGCGCATCGCCGCCATCAGCATTCCCGGAGTGATCTTGTCGCAGTTCGAGATGCACACCATCGCGTCGGCGCAGTGGGCGTTGACCATGTACTCGACGGAGTCGGCGATCAGTTCGCGCGAGGGCAGCGAATACAGCATGCCGCCGTGACCCATGGCGATACCGTCATCCACGGCGATGGTGTTGAACTCCTTGGCCACGCCGCCAGCGGCTTCGATTTCACGGGCAACCAGCGCGCCCAGATCGCGCAGGTGTACGTGACCCGGTACAAACTGCGTAAACGAGTTCACCACCGCAATAATGGGCTTGCCAAAGTCGCCATCCTGCATACCGGTGGCGCGCCACAGGGCGCGCGCACCGGCCATGTTACGGCCATGAGTGGAGGTACGGGAACGGTATTGCGGCATGGTAAATCTCGGTCAGAGGAAGTTCGCAAAGTCTTCAATAATACGCTGGAACGCACCTGGGCTGCAGCAGTGACAGCAGCCGGACGCTTTATTTCTGCCTCGCCCTGTCGCACACTATGAACACCCGCGCATTTCACACGGAATGCGGCGTTTGTTTTCCCGGAATTTCCATGTCCGACATCCTCTCATCTCCCCTTCCCGACGGATCCTCAATCAGGCCTGACGCGCAAGCCCTCATCATCCGCGACAGCACGCCCGAGGACCTGCCCGCCATTCACGCGATTTACGACTATCACGTCCGTCATGGCACGGCGTCGTTCGAGCTGGAGCCGCCCAGCGTGGATGAAATGCGTGCGCGGCGCGAGGCCGTCGTGGCGCGGCAGTTGCCTTATCTGGTGGCCGACAGCGATGGCGACATCCTGGGCTATGCCTATGCCACGCCTTACCGGCCGCGGCCGGCCTATCGCTATACGGTCGAGGACTCTGTTTACGTCAAACACGGTATCGCGGGCCGGGGCATCGGCAAACGGCTATTAGTCGAACTGATCGAGCGATGCACGGCGGGCGGCTGGCGCCAGATGCTGGCCGTGGTGGGCGACAGTCGCAACGCCGCCTCGATCGGCCTGCACGCGCGCTTGGGATTCCATGCCGTGGGGACCTTACGGTCCGTCGGATTCAAGTTCGACGAATGGCGCGACACCGTGTTGATGCAGCGCGCGCTGGGTGATGGCGATCGGCGCGAACCGGATGCTGCCGCCCGTTGAGTCCATAGTTAACGGAGCAACCAAGACGCCCGCGCTATTCGGTGGCGACCGAGGTATCGGAGCCACGCGACATCATGCGAGCACACCTTAGGCGCGCTGCGCCGACCACTTCTCCCAACCGGCCTTGCGCAATGCACAGGCCGGGCAAGTCCCACAACCATACCCCCACGTATGACGCGCACCGCGTTCGCCCAGATAGCAGGTGTGGCTGTGTTCCGTGATGATATCGACGAGCTCCTCTCCGCCAAGCTGATTCGCCAATTCCCAGGTCTCGGCCTTGTCGATCCACATCAATGGCGTTTCGATCGTCACGCGCGAACCGAGCCCCAGGCCTAACGCGACTTGTTGTGCCTTGATCGTATCGTCACGGCAGTCGGGATAACCGGAAAAATCGGTTTCGCACATGCCGCCCACCAGCACATCCAGCTGGCGTCGATAGCCCAGCGCCGCGGCCAGCGTCAAAAACAGGAGATTGCGCCCCGGCACAAACGTGTTCGGCAAACCGTTGGCCTGCATCTCGATGGCCCGGTCACTGGTCATCGCCGTATCGCCGACCTGCGCCAACACGCGCAGATCCAGTACATGATCCTCGCCCAATCGCCCCGCCCATGCCGGAAAACGCGCGCGCAACTCGCGCAGTACCGTCAGACGCGCATCCAGCTCAATGCGATGTCGCTGACCATAGTCGAATGCCACCGTCTCGACATGAGCGTAACGATCCAAAGCCCAGGCCAGGCAGGTCGTGGAATCCTGGCCGCCGGAAAACAGGACAAGCGCGCGTCGTTGATGATTCTGCATAAACACTTCTGAGCTCATTGCCGGGCCACATGCCCGGTTAGAACTTTACCGCAGCTCCAGAAAGGAAAGGAGTGGGACGACACCTCCTGCAAATATCCCACTTTCATTTCAGGGTTATTCCCCTGCCCTGCTGCGTACAATGGTTCGCATCATTTGCCTCATTGCTTTTCGATCGACCGCCACTATTCGCCCCCTTTCGCCTGACGGATCCAACGCTTATGAACGCCATCCGCCCGCAGTCCGATACTGCCGAACCCTTGCGACACGATATCCGACTGCTAGGCCGTTTACTGGGCGAGGTCATTCAGGCCTGCGAAGGCGAGCGGGTGTTCGATACCGTCGAGACCTTGCGCCGCACCGCGGTGCGCTTTCGCCGCGAGGGCAATAAAGCCGATAGCAAGTTGCTAGAGCAACGTGTCAAACGGCTGCGCGGCAATGACCCCAACTCAGTCGCGCGCGCGTTCAGCTACTTTCTGCATCTGTCCAATATCGCCGAAGACCGCGATCAGAACCGCGCGCAACGGGCGTATGCGCTTTCCAACGATACGCCAGCGCGCGGTAGCCTGAAGGAAGCGGTCGAACTGCTGGCCGCACAAGGCGTCGGCACCGACGAAATCCGGCAGCTACTGACTGAAGCCTGCGTCATGCCCGTGCTCACCGCCCACCCGACCGAGGTGCAGCGCAAGAGCACGCTGGACGTGCATCGCGAGATCGCCTCGGTGCTGCTGCAACGCGAGGGCCCGCTGACCCCACAGGAAATCGCCGAGCTGGACCTGACCTTGCTCGGCCGCATCGCGACGCTGTGGCAAACGCGCATGCTGCGTTACACGCGCCTGACCGTGGCCGACGAGATCGAAAACGCGCTGTCGTACTACCGCAGCACGTTTCTGCATGTCATCCCCCGGCTGTATACCGATCTCGCACGTTTGCTCACCCCCGCGCCTGTCAAGCCGTTCGACGCGCCCGCCGCGCCGCTGGCGCCATTTCTGCGCATGGGCAGCTGGATCGGTGGGGATCGCGATGGCAATCCGAATGTGGATGCCGATACGCTGGAACTGGCGCTGCTGCGTCAGGCCACCGTGCTGTTCGAGTATTACTTGCAGGAGATCCACGCGCTGGGCGCGGAGCTTTCGATCACCACCTTGATCATCAAGGTCGACGACAAACTACGCGCCCTCGCGGACGCGGGTGGCGATGATTCTGCACACCGCCGCGACGAACCGTACCGGCGTGCGCTGGTGGGCGTCTACGCTCGGCTCGCCGCCACCGCGCAACGGCTCACTGGCCGGGATCTGGCGCGGCGCGTCACCCATCCCGCGGCGCCCTACGCCACGCCCGCCGAGTTCGCCGAGGATCTCGCAACGATTGCGTCCTCGCTATCGGCGCATCATGGCGCACCCATTGCGCGCCTTCGATTGAGCGGGCTGCAACAAGCGGTGGAGGTGTTCGGCTTTCATCTGGCCACAGTGGACCTGCGTCAGAGTTCGGATGTGCATGAACGCGTCCTTACCGAACTATTCCATCGCGCGGGCGCGCAGATCGACGGCAAGCCTGTCGATTACAGCAAACTCGATGAGGACGCGCGCGTCGCGCTGCTGCGATCCGAGCTCGCACAAGCCCGCCCGTTGGCTTCTCCGTGGATCGCTTATAGCGAAGAGACCACGCGCGAGTTGGCGATCCTGCGTACCGCGGCAGCCATGCGAGCGCGCTATGGCAAAGCCGCCGTGCAGCAGACCATTGTGTCGCACACCGAAACGCTAAGCGATCTGCTGGAGGTCTTGGTCCTGCAACTGGAGACCGGGCTCATCGCCGTGCCGGGCCAGCCGATCGAACCACAAGACGGCTTGATGGTCGTGCCTTTGTTCGAGACCATTCCCGATCTGGAGCGCGGCCCCGAGATCATGGCCGCGTGGCTAGATTTACCGGAAGTGCGCGCACGCGTGCAGCATGCGCAAAACAGCACGCAAGAAGTGATGCTGGGCTATTCGGACAGCAACAAGGATGGCGGCTTTTTAACTTCTAACTGGTCGCTCTATCAGGCCGAGCGTGCATTGGTCGATGTATTCAGCGCGCGCGGCGTGCGGCTGCGCCTGTTTCACGGTCGCGGTGGCTCGGTCGGGCGCGGCGGCGGCTCCAGCTTCGATGCGATCCTCGCGCAGCCACCCGGCACGGTCGCCGGACAGCTGCGCCTGACCGAACAGGGCGAGGTGATTCAAAGCAAATATAAGGACGCCGAAGTCGGCCGCTGGCATCTCGATCTACTAGTCGCCGCGACGCTGGAGTCGTCACTGGCGCCGCGCGCCGCGGCCGCGAGTGCCGAAGACGCCCACATGGCGGAATACGGACCGGCGATGTCTTTCATGTCCGAGATGGCACAGCAGAGCTATCGCGGCTTGGTCTACGAAACCCCCGGATTCGCGGAATACTTCTTTGCCACCACGCCCATCACCGAGATCGCCGGATTAAACATTGGCTCTCGCCCAGCATCGCGCAAGCAAGGCCAACGCATCGATGATCTGCGCGCGATCCCATGGGGATTCTCCTGGGCGCAATGCCGCTTGATGCTGACGGGCTGGTACGGCGTGGGATCAGCAGTCGAGGCCTATTTGGAAAGCGGTGCCTCTGGCGCGCCGCGCTCGCGACGGGCTCGTCTGGCGCAGTTGCGCGAGATGGCGCGCGATTGGCCCGCGTTTCGCACGCTGCTATCCAATATGGAAATGGTGCTGGCCAAATCGGATCTCGCCATCGCCGCTCGATATGCGCAGTTGCTGACGAACCGGTCATTGCGCGAACGCATCTTCGATCAGATCAGCGCCGAACACGCTCGCACGGTGGCGATACTGCGCCTGTTAACCCAGCGTGAGCTGTTGGCGGACAACCCGGTGTTGCAAGCCTCGCTACGCGAGCGTTTTGCGTATATCGACCCGCTGAATTATCTGCAGATCGATCTGATCCGTCGTTATCGCGCGGCCCAGCAAGATGACAGCGCCGAGCCTGACAAACGCATGCGCGCCGCCATTCATTTAACGATCAACGGCATCGCGGCGGGATTGCGCAACTCGGGTTGATTCAAGGCTGTGTGGCAATATCGAGCGCGCGCTCGAGCGAGACGCGAATCATCTCGCCATGGCCATGCTGCGGGAAGGTTTCATACGTCACGTTCGCGCCCCCCTGGCGCAGGCCTTCTGCCATATCGCCGATGATGGCGCGGGGGTTTTCAACGGGCGCTTGCCCCGGCTTGGCGCGCGGCAGATTCGGCATGGGCCGATTCGGGTCGCGCGGCTTGGTGCCCACAAAGACAGCCACCGCTTTGCCCGCGGCTTGTTTGGCGTCGAACGCTTGCCACTCGCGCACCAGGACGCCATCGTTCCACCAGGCAGAGGGATCGCCCGCCACATAGCGCGCGAACGCCGCGGGCCGCGTGAACAAAGTGTGCAGCGTGAACAGGCCCCCATAGGAATGGCCCCACAGCATTTCCTTGCGCGAATTCACGGCGGTGCGCGATTTCACCAACGGCTGGATAACGGACTGTATGTAGTCCAAAAAGATATCCGCCCCGCCGCCCGCGCGCCCACGGTCGTCTTCCTGATGGACGCGCTGGCCGTTCTCGTAGGTGGGCGGCGTGTAGTCGAACGCGCGCGACACCACATCATTGCGGGTCGGCACGTCATAACCGATGGCAACCAGCACGGGCGGATGTCCGCTATTGGCGAGCTTGGCCAGATCGTCATCTTGCAACGTCGCCATCGCTGCATTGCCATCAAGCATATAAAGCACTGGATATCCGCCCGCAGGCGCCGGGGCGCGGGGAATGGAAATATCAATGCGGTAATGTCGCTTGCCATCGGCCGAATCAAGCATATGGCGCTCGAATTGATACCAGGAAGACGGCCGGTCCATGACGGTTTCTCCCACCAGTTGCATGCCCGGCGCGGGCTCGGCCACCGGCGTCTGGGCATAGACGCTTGCGGCCCCCAGGACACTGCACAGCGACAGGATGGAGAGTCTGATCATGGACGCAATCCTTAAATTGATTCGAAGATGGTTTGCATCGGGACATGCCGCAACCTCTCGCGGCATGGCCGCGATTTTCACGCAGACCTGGAGGTGTAAATGAGAATAGATACGGATTCTAACCCCAGGGAAAGGTCGACCGGGCGAGATCGTCTTGGGCCGCCGCCAGGTGTCCAGCCTGCGGGCGGTGGCGGCAAAGATATTTGTCGGGCTGCTTGGTTTGTTAGTACTATTTCGCCAAGAATTCTCTATCCGCACAAATGTTCGTATAGAGAACATACATCGCAGCAGGCATAGCCCGACGTCGTCGCCGTGCCACGTCGCCTCCGGAGAATTACGACATGGATCACCCCATTCAGACCCTCGCCGTGATTGGCGCAGGCGCCATGGGCAGCGGAATCGCCGCCCTCTACGCCGCGAAAGGCATCGACGTCGTGCTGATCGACCCCGTCCCGGGCGCACTGTCACGGGCCGCCGAAGTCATCGACCGGCAGTTGGGGGTCTATGCGCCGGACGGCGTGGCCGAGGCGCGCCGTCGAATCCGCATGGACGAGGGCCTGGAAGCCGCCTGCGCGGGCGACCTAGTGATCGAGGCCATTCCGGAAAAACTCGAACTTAAACGCAACGTGTTCGCCCGGCTGGATACCTTGTGCCCCGCCGAGTCGATCTTTGCCACCAACACGTCGGGCCTGTCCATTAACGCGATTGCCGACTCGGTCACGCGACGCGATCGTTTCGTGGGCACGCACTTCTTCACCCCGGCAGACGTCATACCCTTGGTGGAAGTCGTGCGCAATGACGACACCTCGACCGACACCGTCGAGCGCGTCATGGCGTCGCTGCGGTATGTGGGCAAGCGGCCCGTCCTCGTCAACCGCGACATCCCAGGCTTTATCGCCAACCGCATTCAACATGCACTGGCGCGCGAAGCGATCTCGCTATTGGAGCAAAGTGTCGCCAGCGCCGAGGACATCGACGAAGTGGTCAAGTGGAGCCTGGGCATCCGCCTGGCGATAACCGGCCCTCTGGAACAGCGCGATATGAATGGCATCGATGTCCACCATGCCATCGCGACCTATTTGTACCCGGACCTGGAAAACCGCACGACGCCCTCGCCGCTATTGGCGCAAAAGGTCGCTGACGGCCATCTGGGCGCCAAGACCGGCCAAGGCTTCTACTCCTGGCCTGCCGAGACACGCGAGCAAACTCTGCGCGACAAGAGCGCGACCCTGACAGAGCTGGTCGCCTTGCTGCAAAAGCGCCGTGCCGACTGACCGACGCCCTGCCTGTTGATGAAGAAAAGATCAGGCCGATCACACAAGTGCCGTCAGGCCCGTGTGCGAGTCATGGAACGATCGACACCTATGAGAGGAGCACCATGAAACCCCAAGCATATCTGGTCACCGGCGGCAGCGCGGGCATTGGCGCGGCCATCGTCAGCGCGCTGTTAAAGGCCGGCCACCGCGTCATCAACATCGACTACCGCCTTCCCGAGGTTTCGCCCGAGGGGCTCATTTCCATTCAGGCCGACCTGACCGACACCGCGCAGACGCAGGCCGCCGTGGCTCAAGCCCGCCGCGACCACGCCATCATCGGGCTGGTGAACAATGCTGGCGCTACACGGCCGGGCACAGTCGACACCGCGACGCTGGAAGATCTGGACTATGTGTTCGCGCTGCATCTGCGCACGGCGATGATCCTGGCGCAGGCGGTGGTGCCCGATATGCGCGAGGCGGGATTCGGGCGCATCGTCAACATGTCCTCGCGCGCCGCGCTGGGCAAGCCCGATCGCGTGGCGTATTCGGCCACCAAGGCCGGCCTGGTCGGCATGACCCGCACGCTGGCGATGGAACTGGGTGCGGACGGCATCACGGTCAACGCAATCGGCCCCGGCCCGATCGCCACCGATCTGTTTCGCAACAGCAATCCCGATGGCGCGCCGCAGACGCAGCGCATCATCAACAGCATCGTCGTCAAACGCCTGGGAACTCCCGAGGATGTGGCGCGCGCGGCGATGTTCTTCCTATCGCCGGACAATGGCTTTGTCACGGGCCAGATGCTGTACGTCTGTGGCGGCACTACCTTGGGCGTAGCGCCAATCTGACATGCAGGCTATGCCCCGGACCGCGACGCAAGGCAGTGCCTTAACGCTGCCGCAAAGCCTGGTTGATCTGCTCGGCCGCTTGACGCAGCGGCGGCAGGAACGCCTCGACCATCTCATCGCTGGGGTACCGGCTCGCGTGTCCGCTGACATTCATCGCGCCGATCACCCGCCCGCTGCGATCGACGATCGGCACCGCGACGGATTGCAGGCCCAGCTCCAACTCTTGGACCACGCACGCATAGCCATCGGCGCGTACTTGCGCGAGCCGCTGCTTCAGCTTCTCGATGTTTGTGATGCTATGCGGCGTATGCGCGCGGATGTCGCTGGCCGCGAGCAGTCGGTCTCGCTCGGTGTCTGGCAAACCCGCCAGCAACACGCGCCCCATGGATGTCGCCCAAGCCGGCAGGCGGCTGCCGACTGCCAGATTGATGCTCATGACTTTGTGACGCGACAGTCGCAGGATGTAGACGATGTCCGTCCCATCCAAGACGGAGACGGAACACGACTCCCGGGTTGCCTCGGCGACCTCTTCCATGTACGGCTGAGCGAGATCCCACAACGGCATGGCCGACAGGTAGGAATAACCCAGCTCCAGGATACGCGGCGTGAGCGAAAACTGTCGCCCGTCGATCGCCACATAGCCCAGCTGCGCCAAGGTGAGCAGAATCCGCCGCGCGCCGGCACGCGTCAATCCAGTCTGCGCGGCCACCTCCGACAAGGTCATGTGTGGCCGTTGCGGGCCAAACGCCCGTATCACCGACAGCCCGCGCGCGAACGATTGCACGTAGGTGTCGCCGGGTTGCTTTGTGTCTTCCATATCCGTCACGCCTTCAGTGCCCATGGCGGCCAACGCTATGAGCCGCAACTGCCCCTGCCGCCATAAAGCAGGCCACAGCTTTATTCGAACAATGTTCTTTGAATGAACGAAAGTTCTTATCAAGAACAAATTATGACATGCCCCTTTAACTGCGGATATTTCCCATGATTTCTAAGCTCGTTGATTCCGCGGCGGCCGCCCTGGCCGACGTCCCGGACGGTGCGACCGTCATGATTGGCGGCTTTGGCACGGCCGGCCAACCCATCGAACTCATAGACGCCCTGCTCGCACAAGGCGCGCGAGACCTCACCATCGTCAATAACAATGCCGGCAACGGCACCACGGGTCTGGCCGCGCTATTAGGCGCGGGACGCGTGCGCAAGATCATCTGCTCGTTCCCGCGCCAATCCGATTCGCAGATCTTCGATGAGTTGTATCGCAGCGGCAAGATCGAGCTTGAACTCGTGCCGCAAGGCAACCTCGCCGAACGCATCCGCGCCGCCGGCGCGGGCATCGGGGCTTTCTTTACCCCGACTGCCTATGGCACGCCCTTGGCCGAAGGCAAGGAAACCCGTGAAATCAACGGCCGTCATTACGTGCTGGAATACCCGCTGCACGCCGACTACGCGCTTATCAAGGCCGATCGCGGCGACCGCTGGGGCAATCTGGTCTACCGCAAAACCGCGCGCAACTTCGGCCCCATCATGGCCAGCGCCGCCCGTGTGGCGGTTGCCCAAGTCCGCGAGACCGTCGAACTCGGCGAGCTGGACCCGGAAAACATCGTGACCCCCGGCATCTTCGTACAGCGCGTTGTCCAGATCCCGGCCAAGGAGCAAGCATGAGCACCAAATTGACCCGCGACCAGATTGCCGCCCGCGTCGCCCAAGACATTCCCGAAGGCGCTTACGTGAACCTGGGCATCGGCCTGCCGACCCTGGTCGCCAATCACCTGCCTCAAGATCGCGAAGTCCTGCTGCATACCGAGAACGGGATGCTGGGCATGGGCCCCGCACCGGCCAAGGGCGAAGAGGACTACGACCTCATCAACGCTGGCAAACAACCCGTCACCGAACTGCCCGGTTGCGCTTTTTTCCACCACGCCGATTCGTTCGCGATGATGCGCGGTGGCCATCTGGATATCTGCGTGCTGGGCGCATTTCAGGTGTCTCAACACGGCGACCTGGCCAACTGGCACACCGGCGCCCCCGATGCGATTCCCGCGGTGGGCGGCGCGATGGATCTGGCCATCGGCGCGAAAGACGTGTTCGTAATGATGGAGCTGCTGACCCGTGAGGGACAGAGCAAGCTGGTCGCCGAATGCACCTATCCGCTGACAGGCGTTCGCTGCGTGTCGCGCGTGTACACCGACGTAGCGGTGTTCGACCTGCGCGAGGGCGAGGTCACGGTCATCGATATGTTTGGCGATATGACGCGTGAAACCTTGCTGCAACTGACCGGTCTGCCGTTGAAGTTCGCGTGATGGCTGGCTAGTAAGCCGACGCGCGCGTCCAGGCGCGCCGGCTTGCCCCCGGCATTTTTCTTGCTGAAGCGTCCCAGACTGTTTATGGTTCATCTACCGTTTAACGGTGAACGAAACCCGTGCGCGGCGATGTCATCCCTCGCTCCGAGGGAATGGCTCGACAACCGAAACCCGCTGCGCCCTTCAGACAAAAATCTGGGAGACCCCATGCCGTACATCATCGAGACCTTCGACAAACCTGGCCACCAAGCCGTGCGTCAGCAACATCGTCCTGAGCATCTGGCATTCCTGGCGGAGAACGCTGCGCTGCTGCTGGCTTGCGGCGCCAAGCTGCAAGATGACGGCCAGGATGGCGGCGGCGGGCTATACATCGTGGATCTGGATACTCGCGAAGAAGCCGAAGCTTTTATCCAGGGCGATCCCTTTCATAAAGTCGGGCTGTTCGAACGCGTCACCATCACGCGGTGGCGCAAGGCCTATCTCGACGGCAAATTGATGCTGTGAGGGCCTAGAGGGCCCGAAAACTCGCTGGAGGTCACCATGCTCAACCGCTATCGCCGACTTATCGCACTGCTATGTTTCGCCTCTATGGGCGCGTTCGCCCAAAGTCTGCCTCACGGCGTCTCGATTGACGGGATGAACGCCCTGAAACAAGGTGACGGACTCTGGCAGATCAGTGCGCAGGTGACCAACCATCGCGAAACCGCGGTGCCCGCGTTACAGGTCGTCTACGCCCTGTATGACGCGCAAGGACAGGAAATCGGGCGCGTGGAAAGCCGCCGCGATACTGCCCTGGCGCCCGGGGAAACGTGGCAGGCCCAGGCGTCTACGCCCCAGCCATTCACCCGCTTCAGCGCCAAGGAAATCAAGGAAGTTTCGAGCCAGCCTTGAATTCCTGACCGTGCCTGTAAGGCTGTTGTGGGAAAATGTTCTCGTGCGTGCGCCATAACAACAAGGTTTTCCTATGTTCCCCAAAAGACTTTCTGACGGCTACCAAGCATTCCTCGACGGCCGCTTCCACAACGAACGCAAACGCTACGAGCAGTTGGGCGAGCTGGGTCAGCATCCCGAGATTCTGCTGATCGGCTGCTGTGATTCCCGCGTCTCGCCCGAAGTCATTTTCGATGCAGGCCCCGGCGAGATGTTCATCATCCGCAACGTGGCCAATCTGGTGCCACCGTATGAAGGCGATGCCGAGGCCACCTCCTACCACGGCACCAGTGCGGCGATCGAGTTCGCCGTTAATGCGTTGAACGTCAAGCACATCGTCGTGTTGGGCCACGCGTCGTGCGGCGGCGTGCGGGCGGTGTTCGATGGCGCCGAGCCCCTGACGAAAATGGACTTCATCGGCAAGTGGATGTCCCAGATCACGCCGGTGGCCGAATCGCTGCCCCGCACGGGTGACCGCGCCAAAGACGTGCAACAGCTCGAATGGGCGGTGGTCGAACACAGCCTGCGCAACCTGATGACGTTCCCCTCCATCCGTCGACGTGTCGAGCGCGGCGAACTGGAGCTGCACGGCACCTATTTCGGCGTGGCCACCGGCCTGCTGTTCCTGCGCGACCCGCAAACAGGCAAGTTTGCTCCTTGCCAGACTGATCCGGACGCAGCCAACGCCTCCGCGTGAGGACTTGCCCCGTCGCGCTGACGGGGTAACGACCGCGGCCTTGCGCACCCAGGCTGCGGCGTACAAAGCCTTCCTGTACGGCAGACCTACCTCCGGACTACGCCGTGGGTCGGTAAATCGTCTGCAGCACCGAGCGGATATTTTCCGGAATTTCCGTCGCGCTGCCCGTCGCCTTATCGACGTACACATGCACGAATCTGCCCAATGCGGCCGCGGATTCGTCGGCGTTTTTAAACACCCCTACCTCGTACTCCACACTGCTTCTGCCGATGCGGGTGATCTTGATCCCGACCTGCACCGTGTCGGGAAACCGGATCGAGGAAAAATAGGTGCAGCGGTTATCCACGACCAGTCCCACCACCTCGCTGCGCTCAATGTCGAGCGCGCCCAGCTCGATCAGGAACTGATTGATCGCCGTGTCAAAAAACTCGAAATAGACAACGTTATTGACATGGCCATAGACATCATTGTCCTTCCAACGTGTCGAGATGGCGGCGAAATGAGGATAAGCACTACGTAAGGTCGGCTGCAGTTTGTCGGTCATAGCGGGGGAATCGATCTCGCTCGCGTGTTGAATCGGGTGTCTCCGGCTCGATTATCGCTTCTATTCATATAACGAATTTGACTTAGACAGCCCATAAAAGCAACTGTTACGGTTATGTGTCTAGTCCTGGCGCGCTACCAAACCGGCGGCGTGCTTTAGCGTTCGCGACGGCTATCGCCGCGCGCGCAGGTCCCATGCTTCATCACGCCCCTCGGGGCGCCCTGAGGGCGGCTTACCATGTATGTGTATGACCCTGTCGATCAACAACTGGTGGAACAGCGCGTCGCGCAGTTCACCGAGCAGACTCAGCGCTATCTCGCTGGGGAGCTGAGCGAAGACGATTTTCGCACTCTGCGTCTGCAGAATGGCCTCTACATTCAACGCCATGCGCCCATGCTGCGTGTGGCGATTCCGTATGGCTTGTTAGCCTCGCGCCAGCTGCGCACCCTGGCGCATATCGCGCGCACCTGGGATCGCGGCTATGGGCATTTCAGCACGCGGCAAAATATCCAGTTCAACTGGCCCCGGCTCGAAGATGTTCCCACCATCCTCGCCGAGCTGGCCAAGGTACAGATGCACGCCATTCAGACCAGCGGCAACTGTATCCGCAACACGACCTCCGATCATTTCGCCGGCGTCGCGCCCGATGAGCTTGTTAACCCCCTGGTGTGGTGCGAAATCATCCGCCAATGGTCCACGCTGCATCCCGAGTTCGCGTTCCTGCCGCGTAAGTTCAAGATCGCCGTCAGTGGCGCGGAGGAAGACCGCGCCGCCGTCGGCGTGCACGATATCGGCCTGCAGGCGGTCGAACGCGACGGCGTGCTGGGTTTTCGCGTGTGGATCGGCGGCGGCCTGGGCCGCACGCCCATGGTGGGACATCTGATCAATCCGTTCGTGCCGTGGCAGCATCTGCTCACTTATCTGCAAGCGGCGCTGCGCGTCTACAACCTGCATGGTCGACGCGACAACAAGTACAAGGCGCGCATCAAGATTCTGGTCAAGGAACTCACGCCCGAGGTCTATGCGCAGCAGGTCGATGAACAGTGGCAGCTCATCAAAGACGGCCCAGACACCCTCACGCAAGACTACGTCGACACCATCGCGCAGCGATTCACTTGGCCGCAATATGACGCTCAGGCCGCGAACGAACCCGATGACACTGACAGCCAGGCCGCCGCGAATCCCGCATTCGCGCGCTGGCTGAAACGCAACGTGCATCCCCATCGCGTGCCGGGTTACGCCGCCGTCACCTTGTCGCTCAAAGCCACCGGTGTGCCGCCCGGCGACATCACGGCCGAGCAAATGGAAGCCGTCGCCGATTTGTCGGAGCAATACGGCTATGGCGAAGTGCGCGTCTCGCACGAGCAGAATCTGGTGCTCGCCGATGTGCGCCGCTCGCGGCTGTATGCGTTGTGGGAAACGCTGCGCGAGCTGAACATGGCCACACCCAATATCGGTTTACTGACCAACATCATCGCATGCCCGGGCGGCGACTTCTGCGCGCTCGCCAATGCGGTATCGATCCCCGTGGCAGAGGCCATTCAACGCCGCTTCGACGACCTGGATTATTTATTCGATGTCGGCGAGCTGGACTTGAATATCTCCGGCTGTATCAACGCCTGTGGTCATCACCACGTTGGCCATATCGGCATCTTGGGAGTCGATAAGAACGGCGAAGAGTGGTATCAGGTCACCATAGGCGGGCGTCAAAATGGCGCGGCCAAACCGCTGCCCGATCTGCAATCGACGCGTGGCGGGGGTGCTGCCATCGGGCGCATCATCGGCCCGTCGTTTGCGCGCGACCAGATCCCCGATGTGGTGGACCGGCTGATTCAAACTTATCTGCGTCTGCGCGATAGCGAGATCGAGCGCTTTATCGATGTGGTCGATCGTCTGGGCATCGCACCCTTTAAGGAAGATGTGTATGCCGACCCGGCAGTCGCCAAGGCGGCGCCGGCATCTCGCGAGGTGGCCCATGTCTGATGTCATCGCCCATAGCGAACACACGGCTCGTTTGATCCGCCACGGCCAGCTTCAAGTGGATGATAGTCGGGTGCAAGCTGTCGCCGACGCCGGGGAAGTTGACGTGGCAACGATCGACTCGCTGCCGGCCGATGAACCCGGATGGATTGTTCCGCTCGCCACCTGGACCGCACATCGCGATACCTTACGCGCACGCCGCCACCCCGTAGCGGTGTTGCTCGCGCCGGATTCGAAATTGCAGGAACTCGTCAACGACGACGGCGAAATCGACCCGACCGGCATCGATTTCATCGCCATCGACTTCCCGGTCTATACGGACGGGCGCGGCTATTCCCTCGCGCAACTGCTACGTACCCGTTACGGCTGGCAAGGCGAGTTGCGCGCCGTGGGCGATGTGATGATCGACACCATCCACTATCAAGCGCGCGTAGGATTCGACAGTTTCTTGGTCAAGCCCGGACATGATCCGCACAAGGCGCTCGCCGCCTTCCAGACATTTACGGTGCATTACCAGAAGACCTATCCCAAGCCGTCCGTGCCCGTAGAAGCATAGACATCGTGCGCAGCGGCCCCCACGCGGCCCGGGATGCAGTAACGCGCGGATAAATCGCGCGGTCGTCTGCACCCTGAACGCGGTGTCGCGGGATCAAGCAGCGCCATGATGGCAACCCCAAAACACGAAGGCCTCACGTGCAAACCGTGAGGCCTTCTGTTCTACGCTTGGAGCCGATCGCCGGTCTATCGACGCGGCAACCGCCTGCCTTACGCCGTTGCGCCAGACTGATCCAGCAGCGTCTTCAATTCACCACTTTCGTTCATCTCGCTCATGATGTCCGAGCCGCCGATGAATTCGCCGCTGACGTAGAGCTGCGGGATCGTCGGCCAATTCGAGTATTCCTTGATGCCTTGGCGGACTTCTGCGTCTTCGAGCACGTTAACCGTGATCAGTTTCTTCACGCCACAGCTCTTCAGAATCTGAATGGCGCGGCCCGAAAAACCACATTGGGGAAACTGGGCCGTGCCCTTCATGAACAACACCACAGGGTGCTGGGTCACGGTCTCGCGGATAAATTCTTGCACGTCGCTCATGGTGATCTCACAAACAGTAATAGCTGATGGACTGCACCCTGCCGGCAATGGCGCGGGTTCTGGGCAGCGGATGATTCATTATAGAGACCCGCCGGAAATCCGCTCGATTCCGGCCAAGTCACGCAGGCTGGTTACATTGCCAAAACCCGCGCTATTTAACAGCTGGCGCACGGCTTGGGCCTGATCCCAACCGTGCTCAACCCATAACGCGCCACCCGGCCGCAAACGGGCAGCGGCGCCATTAATGATCGTGGTCAGGTCGCGCAGACCGTCCGCATGATCCGTCAGCGCTCCACGCGGCTCGAACCGCAGATCGCCTTGCGACAAATGCTCGTCATCACGGGCAATGTAAGGCGGATTGGAGACGATCAAATCGTAGCGCGCCAAGGCCGGCAGCGCCTCATACCAGCTCCCCTGCGCGAAATCCACGCGTGCATCCAGACGCGCGGCGTTGCGCACGGCCATCTGCAAGGCGGTGGCGCTCACATCGGTCGCTGTCACCGTGGCGCCAGGAGCGCCCAGCGCGATCGAAACCGCAATCACGCCACTACCGGTGCCCAGATCCAATACCGCGGCATCAGGGCGATCTTTCAGCCATGCCAGCGCGGTCTCCACGAGCAACTCCGTGTCGGGCCGAGGGATCAGCACATCGGGGGTCACCGCGAAATCCCGCCCCATGAATTCACGATGGCCCACCAAATAGGCCATCGGTTCGCCCGCCAAGCGCCGCGTCGCCAGCGCCTGATACGCCTGGGCCTGCCACGGTTCCACCGGATCGGTGTCATGCGCCAGCAGCCACGCGCGCGGTTTGCCGAGCACGTGCTCGAGCAACATACGCACCTCCAGTCGCGGCAAGCGCGTATCTTGCAACAGCGTCTGCAAGGTAGCTTGATTCACGTCAGACCTCATCGCCCAGGGCAGCCAGCAGCTCGGCCTGCTGCTCGGCGATCAATGCGCCGGTCAGTTCTTCCAGATCGCCTTCCATGATCTGCTGCAGCTTGTACAGGGTCAGGTTGATACGGTGATCCGTCACACGACCCTGTGGAAAGTTATACGTACGGATGCGTTCGGAACGGTCGCCCGAACCCACCAGGCTCTTGCGTTCGGCGGCTTCCTTGCTTTGACGTTCGCGCAGCTCGCGGTCTTTCAGGCGCGCGGCCAGCACCTGCATGGCCTTGTCCTTGTTGCGATGCTGCGAACGGTCATCCTGGCATTCCACCACCAAACCCGTGGGCAAGTGGGTGATGCGCACTGCCGAATCGGTTTTGTTGATGTGCTGACCACCCGCGCCGCTGGCGCGGAACGTATCGATGCGCAGATCCGAGGGATTGATGATGATCTCGTTCATCGCGTCGGCCTCGGGCAACACCGCCACCGTGCAAGCCGATGTGTGAATACGGCCCTGCGCCTCGGTGGCCGGCACACGCTGCACGCGATGCGCACCGGATTCAAATTTCAAACGCCCATAGGCGCCATCGCCATCGATGCGAGCGATCACTTCCTTATACCCGCCTAGCTCCGACGGGCTTTCCGACATCAGCTCCACCCGCCAGCCGCGCTGCTCGGCGTAGCGCGTATACATGCGTAGCAGATCGCCCGAGAACAGCGCGCTTTCGTCTCCGCCCGTGCCCGCGCGAATTTCCAGGAACAGGCTGCGCCCATCGTTAGGATCGCGCGGCAGCAACAACAGCTGCAAATCGGCTTCCAGCGTTTCAATACGCGCCTTGGCCGATTTGATTTCGTCTTCAGCCATCTCCTTGAAATCCGGGTCGCTCAGCATTTCCTGTGCGGCCTTCAGGTCTTCCTCGGTTTTCACGAATTGGTTGAATGCCTGCACGACGGGATCGAGTTCGGCCCGTTCGCGCGACAGTTTGCGAAAGCGATCCATATCGGCGCCAATTTCCGGCTCGGCCAGCAATGCGTCCACCTCCACGAGGCGGTGAGACAGCTGCTCCAGACGGCTGCGCATGGAAGATTTCATAGATAACTCAAAAAGACGTTGCGGATTAGCGGAATGCGGGCGCCCGAAAATGCGAACGCCCGCCTTGAGGCGGGCATTGCGGCAGCAACGCTAACGGCGCGTATCGCGGCCGGGGAACAGGCGCGGCATCCAGGCCAGCAGCTGCTGGCGCTCGTCGCCTTGACTACGGTTTAACGCCGCCAAGGGACCGTGCAGATATTTCTGCGTGAGACCGTGTGCGAGTTGTTCCAACACCGCCTCGGGCGATTCGCCGCGTGCCAGCATGCGGCGCGCGCGCTCCAGCTCGGCCGCGCGGACGTCTTCGGCGGCCTGATGCAGGTCGCGGATCACGGGCACGACTTCGCGTGACTGCATCCAGTGCATAAAGCCCTGGACACGGGTTTCGATGATGGCCTCGGCCTGCACCACCGCCGCGCGACGCGCGTCGGTGCCACTTTGCACGAGTTGACCCAGATCATCGACGGAATACAAATACACATCATCGAGCCGGCCGACTTCGGGCTCGATATCGCGCGGTACCGCCAGATCGATCATCACCATGGGGCGGTGACGTCGTTGCAGCGTAGCGCGCTCGACCAGCCCCAAGCCCAATATGGGCAAGGAGCTGGCCGTACAGGAAACGATGACATCGAATTCGGCCAGACGCTCGGGCAGATCAACCAGACGCATCGTGCTGGCCGCGAACTTGCCCGCGAGCAATTCCGCGCGTTCGGCGGTGCGGTTGGCCACCACCATGCTATGTGGACGCTGGGCCGCAAAGTGCGTGGCACAGAGCTCGATCATTTCGCCCGCGCCGATAAACAGCGTGCGCGCCTCGCTCAGATCGCCGAACACGCGTTCGGCCAGACGCACGGCCGCGGCCGCCATCGACACCGAATGCGCGCCGATCTCGGTCTGCGAACGGACCTCCTTGGCGACCGAGAAGGTGCGTTGGAACAGCTGATGCAGCAACGTACCCAATGAACCGGCCTCGCCGGCGGCACGCACCGCGTCTTTCATCTGCCCCAGAATCTGCGGCTCACCCAGCACCATGGAATCGAGGCCACTGGCTACGCGAAATGCGTGACGTACGGCCTCGTCCTGCTCATGGCGATAAAGATGGGGGCTCAACACGCCGGCTTCGAGGCGATTGTGATCGGCCAACCAGACGGGCAGATGCTCGGCCACCTCGGGCGGGGCCGCACAGTACACCTCGGTGCGATTACAGGTCGACAGAATCGCCGCTTCGCGTACGGCGCCGCCAAATGCGGAACGCAACCCTTCCAACGCCGGCCGCAGCAAGTCAGCGGGCATGGAAACACGCTCACGCACCGCAACCGGGGCAGAAGTGTGATTCAGACCGAACGCAAATACAGCTACGGACATGGGATGGATTTAGGAGCGCCGTTTGACGAAGTTCGACGCATTTGTAACTTAAGTCTTTGAAAATTATACATCCAAGGGTATTCCCTTGGTAGTTTTGGTTTGCATCGTCGCGCTGTGCCCACAAAACTTTTTCTCGGATTCCCAGCACACGCCTGAAATTTCGTGTATAGTTTCGGTCTTCGTTGGCCTGGTAGCTCAGTTGGTAGAGCAGCGGATTGAAAATCCGCGTGTCGGTGGTTCGATTCCGCCCCAGGCCACCAAAGATTCAATGCCCAGCTCATAGAGCTGGGCATTTTCGTTTGCGCGCCAAAATCTCTGGAGTGCCCTCCCCCGGACCGATCCTCGCAGCTGGCCCTATTTCAACAAGAACGTCATAGCCGTCATGTCGGCCAGCTGCTGCAGAGGTGTTGACATCCAACCAACCAACTAGTAGATTGTCTCGCATTGCACATCCATGACTTCCTTTAGGTGGACCCTTTTCGCCTCGAGGAAGATCCGTCACCCTATGAGCACCGAACTCTCTCCCCGCGCAAGCGAAATTGCCGCGCACACCAAGATCCTGCTGGCTGCAGGCGGCTACAACGGGTTTAGCTACGCTGACCTGTCCGAAAGGGTGCACATTGGCAAGGCCAGCATCCATCATCATTTCCCCAGCAAGGCAGACCTGGTGTTGACCGTGGTGGCGTTGCATCGCGAGCAGTTCCGCGCAGGGGTAACGGCGCTGGACCAGAAACTCGGCGATCCGCTGGCACGCTTGCAGGGCTATGTCGATTATTGGGCGCAATGCATACGTGATGGCAGCCCGTCCATGTGCATCTGCGCCATGCTGGCCGCCGAGGCGCCCATCATTCCGCAAGAGATTACCGATGAAGTGCGCCGCTATTTTGAAGACCTCATCGGCTGGCTGACAAGGGTGCTGGAGGAAGGCGCGGCAGCCGGGCAATTTCATCTCCGGGAGAGCGCCTTAAGCGAGGCACAAGCGTTCATGTCCATCGTGCACGGCGCAATGTTGACCGCGCGAGCGATGGGTAACCCTGAAGCCTTCAAGTCGGTTTGTCAGGCGGCGATTCAGCAGTTGACGACTCAGGCCTGATTTCTGGATGACGCGATGACTCACATCGCGTTTTTTTGACAAACGCAGTCAACCAACTAGTTGATTGATTACACACCCTCGAAGGATTTTCCGGCGCGGCCTTCGATCTGTCCACCCAGCGCCATGACCCACACCGCGATGTTCGCATCGCTCAGGAGACGCATCATGTCAGCTTCACGACTTCACACCTTTCTCGCCAGCACGTTGGCGAGCATCATGCTATCGGCCGTCGGCTCGACGGCGGCTTTGGCGGAGCCCGCCGCCGCGCAGGTTCATGTACGAGGCACCATTACCTCCCTCGCGGGGGACCAACTGCAAGTGAAATCGCGCGACGGCCAGGCGGTGAGCGTGCAACTCAAGCAGGGCTGGAAAGCCACCGCGGTTCAGAAAGCCGAGATCAGCGACATCAAACCAGGCGACTTCGTGGGCATCGCCTCATTGCCCAAGTCTGAAGGCGGCGATGGCGCACTGGAAGTCCTGATCTTTCCCCCCGCCATGAAAGGCACCGGAGAGGGCAGTTATGGCTGGGACTTGAAACCCAACAGCACCATGACGAACGCGACCGTGGGTGATGCGGTGAAATCCGTGGATGGCAGCGTCGTCACAGTCAACTACCACGGAAAAGACAAAAAAATTTCCATCCCCAATGGAACGCCCGTGGTGACGTTGGCCCCGGCGACGGCAGACGATGTCTCACCAGGCACCGTTGTCTTCATTCCGGCGGAAAAAGGCCAAGACGGCGCTCTGTCCGCCTCGAGGCTGGTGGTGGGCAAAGATGGTGTCGTGCCGCCCATGTAAGTCATCAACCACGATCGCCGGCTGATGACCTCAGCCGGCGCGGGAGTCTGCCATGAACCCCTCTAGCGTCAAACCGTTGTCCACCCTACCCTCACCTATTCGCCAACCGCAGTTCATCCGCCGGCATTCCCTCGTGGTGCGTGTCACGCATTGGATCAACGTGATGTGCCTCTCCCTCTTGTTGATGAGCGGCCTGCAGATTTTCAATGCGCACCCCCGGTTGTATTGGGGGCAGTACGGCGCGGATGCGGATCATGCCTTCATTGACCTGAGCGCGCATCCCTTTCCGTCCTGGATCACGATTCCGTCTTACCACGACCTGGGCGCAGGCAGGAACTGGCATTTTTTCTTCGCATGGTTATTGGTCGTTAACGGCCTTCTTTATCTGATTCATGGGTTATGGCGGGGGCATATTCGCAAAGACCTGTTGCCCGATCGGGACCAGCTGCGACCTCGCCATTTGTGGCAAGAAATCATCGACCATGTGCGGCTGCGTTTTGCCAAAGGCGATGACGCACGGCGCTATAACGCCTTGCAGAAGATAACGTACCTGCTCGTCGCGTTGGGGTTATTGCCGATGATGGTACTGACCGGGCTGACGATGTCACCCGGATTGAACGCCGCCTTTCCCTTTCTACTGGACCTGTTCGGCGGCCGGGCCTCCGCGCGCACCTTGCACTTCATCACGGCCTCGTCGTTGGTGTTGTTTGTGGTGGTCCACCTCTTGATGGTGGTGCTGTCAGGATTCAGAAACAATATGCGGTCCATGCTCAACGGGCGCTATGCCATCGACCCTTCAGGAGATACACCATGAATCCAGACCGTACACGCAGGCGGTTATTGGCCGGCCTGCTACTGGCGCCCGGTACCGCCATGTTGGCCGGATGTGATCGCATCACGCAAAGCGAAACGCTAGGCGGCCTGTTACGCAATACGGAGAAGCTGACTCAGAAAAGCCAGCGACTGCTGCTTGACCGTCAGGCGCTGGCGCGCGAATACAGTCTGGCTGATTTGTCGCCCGTCTTTCGCGCCAACGGAACCCAATCGCCCGACTCGGATGAATACCAACATTTACTCGAACACGGCTTCACTGATTGGCGGCTGCGAGTGGATGGGCTGGTCGAACACCCATTAGATCTTTCGCTTGCGCAATTGAAGCAAATGCCTTCGCGCACTCAGATCACCCGACACGATTGCGTCGAAGGCTGGAGCGCGATCGGGCAATGGCAGGGTGCACCCCTGGCGCACGTGCTCGACCTCGCGCGCTTAAAGCCCGGCGCACGCTATGTCGTCTTTCACTGCGCGGACGAGTTGGAATTGACGCTGGACGGCAGCGGCCGCTATTACGAAAGCATCGACTTACTCGATGCCTATCATCCGCAGACTATTTTGGCCTATGCCATGAACGGCAAAGCACTGCCCGTGGCGCATGGCGCGCCCCTGCGCCTGCGAGTCGAACGGCAACTGGGTTACAAGCAGGCGAAGTACCTGATGCGGCTGGAGGTGGTGTCGGCCTTCGACCGCTTATGGGGCGGCCGAGGGGGGTACTGGGAGGACAGGGGCTATGAATGGTATGCGGGGATTTGAATCTGGCGCCGAGATTGTTGGCGCCAGACTCCCTATGATGTTCGCTCCCCGTTTCCCGCTTCGAACTCGCGTTAAACCGGCTCCGGGGCTTGGACCAGTTTCCCGTTGGATCGATGGCGCAGGCTGCTGCGTACTCCCCACACCAGCAACAACGCGGTAAATAGCAGCACCCACATGCTGATCGGGCGCTCGACGAATGTCGAGAAGCTTCCTCGCGACAGCAGCATGGCGCGGCGGAAGTTTTCTTCCAGCATGGGTCCGAGGACGTAACCCAGCAGCAGCGGCGCAGGTTCGAAATCCAGCCTACGCAACACATAGCCGGCGATGCCGAATGCCAGCACCGCATATACGTCAAAGACGTTGTTGTTAACGGCATAGGTACCGATGCAGATGAACATCACGATCGCGGGATATAGGATGTGATAGGGAATCAACAGCACCCGCACCCATAGCCCGATCATCGGCACGTTCAGAAGCACCAGAATGATGTTGCCGATCCAGAAGCTCATCACCAGCCCCCAGAACATTTGCGGCTGTTCGGTAAGCATCTGAGGCCCCGGCTGGATGCCGTGGATCATCAATGCACCGATGATCAGCGCCATCGTCACGCTGCCCGGAATACCAAGCGTCATGGTGGGAATGAAGGACGCTTGATCGGATGCATTGTTGGCCGATTCGGGCGCCATGATGCCTTCGATGGCACCCTTGCCAAAGCGCTCAGGGGTTTTCGAAGTACGCTTCTCAAGCGCGTAAGCCATATAAGCGGCGACAGTAGGACCGACGCCAGGCAAGATGCCGAAAAAAGATCCCAATCCCGACCCACGCGCCATAGGCCACCAAGATCTCCGCATCTCATCGCGCGTGGGCAGCATCGACTTCATCGACACATCCACCTTGCGGTCACTCGATTTCACATGGTTGATACTGGCGATGATCTCGGTCAGACCAAACAGGCCCATGGCGATCGCCACGATTTGGATACCGTCCTGCAACTCGGGGAACCCGAGATCAAATCGCGCTACGCCGGAGTTCACATCGGTACCCACCAGCCCCAACATGACCCCGCCAACGACCATGGTGATCGCCTTGATTGCCGAGCCAGATGACACGACCGAGGCAGCAACCAGACCCAGCACCATGATCGCGAAGTATTCGGCAGGGCCAAACTTGAAGGCGACCTCCGAGATGACCGGCGCAAACAGCATCATCATGATGATGCCGACACTCGCGCCAAAGAACGACGCGACAGTGGTCATCAGCAACGCGACTCCGGCCCTGCCCTGCTTTGCCATCGGAAAACCGTCCAGACAGGTCACGGCATTCGCCGGCGTGCCGGGCAAGTTCAGCAGAATCGAGGCGGTCGATCCCCCATAGGTACTGCCGTACCAGATGCCCGCCAGCATGATCAGTGCGGCCGTTGGTTCAAGCACGTAGGTGATGGGAAACAGCAGCGACATCGTCGCCAAAGTTCCAACGCCGGGGATCACACCGATCAAGGTGCCAAGCGAAACGCCGATCACGCACCAGAGCAAGTTGTTCCATGCAAGCGCGGTCGATAGGCCCAGCGCGATGTTGTTAAACAGTTCCATCTTTATCCTCTCTACCAGGGCCAGGCGAACGCGGGCAGAATGACCCCCAGACCGCCTTTAAAGATGACCCATGCACCACCAGCAAGGCACACTGCAAGCAACAGCGATCCCTTTCTAGACAGCTTGCTATCCGCCTGACTGGCGACCAGACTCTGCACAATCACCGCAGGCACCAACCCGAAGGGCAAGACCAACAGCGCAAACGCGAGTACCGACAGGCTGATCCAGATCAACGGCCTGAGCTCCAACGTCGGCATGGGCCCTGCGCGCCGCAATGCGGGGATCACAATCAGGATGCCGCACAGTATTAACAGCCCGCCAGTGATGGCAGGAAAATATCCCGGCCCCATTCGTGCCGCCGTACCCACCTGGAAGGCAGTCAGGGAGTGATACATCCCCACCGCGCCGGCAAGGATGATCAGGGTGCCACCGATTAAGTCTCGGTAGTCAACGCTACGCATTTAGTCGTCTCCATCTATATGTCGAACCAGCTCCGTTCACCCGCGAAGCAAGGCCGTAAATGGTCCGTTACGCGGTCTTAGAGGGTCAAGTTACTTTGTCATGACTATTTGGTCATGTTGGTGTCGCAGACCGTAACAGGCGGCGTTTGGCCGCTCCGTTCAAATGTGTCTATAGTGGTAAGACCCCAGATCGAAAGGACGCTTGCCATGAACACTGACGGCCACTCCAGGAGCGCATCGCAAACCCTAGGCTGGATCGTCCTGGTCCTCATCGCGCTCTATGCTTTCGCGGGCGGCATATGGTTGGCGGCACTCGGCGGATCTTGGTATTACGTTTTATTGGGCATGGTCCTCATCGTTAGCGCCGTCTTTCTGTGGCGCTTTCGTGCGGCGGGTCTGTGGTGCTATGCCGTCGCGCTGCTCGCCACGTGGTTCTGGGGCATATGGGAAGTCGGTGCGGATTTCTGGGCACTGGCGCCACGCTATGGTTTGCTGTTCTTGCTGGGGCTATGGTTCCTGCTACCCCCTGCCACGCGCGGGATTGTGTCGGCAGGCCCGGCCAAGGCCGTGATCGCGATTACGATGGTCGGCATGTTGGCTGTGATGGGCTATGGGATCTTCAATGATCCGCAGGAGATCAATGGCACCTTGGCGCGTGCCCAACCTGACCAAGCGCGCCCTGTGCCCGGCGTGGCACAAGATGACTGGCCGGCTTACGGTCGCACCGAAGGCGGTATCCGTTACTCGCCGCTGGCACAGATCAACGACAAGAACGTGAAAGATCTACAAGTCGCGTGGACCTATCGTACTGGCGACTTTCGCACCGAAAACGATTCGGCGGAAACGACCAATGAGGTCACGCCCATCAAGGTCGGCGACAAGCTTTTTATATGCACGCCACACCAGTTTCTCGACGCGCTGGACCCGGCCACCGGCCAACGGCTGTGGCGCTTCGATCCGCAATTAAAGGCAGACAAAAGCTTTCAGCATCTGACGTGCCGAGGCGTGTCTTATCACGATGCCGGCAACCTCGAACGTTTCCCAGGAAGTATGGGCAAATCAGGCAGCGCGCCCTCCTCCATTTGCCCGCGCAAAGTACTGCTGCCCACCAATGACGGTCGCTTGATCGCGGTAAATGCCGACAATGGGCAGAAATGCAGTGACTTCGGCAACGACGGTGAAATCGATCTGCAAAAAAGCATGCCACACGCTTATCCCGGTGGCTATAACCCCACGTCGCCGCCCGTGGTGACCGCCACGACCATCGTGATTGGTGGCTCGGTGACAGACAACTTTTCCAACAAAGAACCGTCTGGCGTGATTCGCGGCTATGACGTGAACACGGGCGAGTTGAAGTGGGTGTTCGATACCGGCGCGGAGAACCCCAACGCCATGCCCGGCGAGAACACACTGTTCGTGCACAACTCGCCCAATGCCTGGGCGCCGCTGGCCTACGACGCGCAGACCGATGTGGTGTACGTACCCACAGGCGTGGGCACGCCCGATATCTGGGGCGGCGACCGCGATGCGTTAAAGGAACGTTATGCCAACGCGATGCTGGCGCTGGATGCGTCCACGGGCAAACTGATCTGGGATTTTCAGACCACGCATCACGATTTATGGGACATGGATGTACCGGCGCAACCGTCGCTCATGGATGTGACGCTAGCGAGCGGCGAGACGGTACCGGCGATTTATATCCTCACGAAAACAGGCAATGTGTTTGTGCTCGATCGTCGCAATGGCGAGCCCATCGTGCCCGTCACCGAGCAGCCCGTGCCCCAGACCGTCAAGCGTGGCCCGCCGACGCAGGGCGAACGTTATGCGCCAACGCAACCGTTTTCCGCGCTTAACCTTGCACCCCAGGAGAAGCTGACCGATAAAGACATGTGGGGCGCCACGATGCTCGACCAGTTGATGTGTCGGGTGATTTTCAAACGCTTGAATTACGACGGCATCTATACCCCGCCCTCGGAGAATGGCACACTTGTTTTCCCCGGTAACCTGGGCGTTTTCGAATGGGGCGGCATGTCCGTGAATCAGGACCGTCAAGTGGCACTGACGAATCCTATAGGGCTGCCTTTTGTTTCCAAGCTCCGGCCCGAAGACGCAAACCGCCCGATCAAAGACCGCGAAGGCGGACCTGAAAGCGGCGTGCAGCCCATGTATGGCACGCCCTACGGCGTCGAGCTCAATCCTTTTCTATCCCCACTGGGGCTACCTTGCAAAGCGCCCGCGTGGGGGTATGTCGCTGGGGTCGATCTGCAGACCAACGAGGTCGTTTGGAAAAAGCGCATCGGCACGATTCAAGACAGCCTGCCGCATCTGTTTGAATTGCCGCCGGTCAAGATCGGCGTGCCTGGCCTGGGTGGCCCGATCTCGACCGCGGGCAATGTCATGTTCGTCGCCGCGACCCAGGACAACTACTTGCGTGCCTTTGATGTGAGCAATGGCGAACTGCTGTGGGAAGCGCGCCTGCCCGCGGGCGGGCAGGCCACGCCGATGACCTACGCGATTAACGGTAAACAGTATGTGGTCGTGATGGCGGGTGGGCACGGGTCATTTGGTACGAAGATGGGCGACTACCTGATGGCCTATGCCCTGCCGGATTAAGGCATGAGTCAAAACCTCGCCATCAGATTGACGTTGACCGCGTTCTGCCGCAAGCCCGAGCCGAATTGGCCCTCATAGGCCAGGCCGAGGCGCGTGTTCTTGCCGGCCTGAAAATCCAAGCCCGCTTCGAGGATCGCGGTGTTTTTGCCGATCGGGCTGCCGGAGACGGTAAAGGCATTCGATCCCGCAAGGCTAGCCGTGGAATCGGGCGTCGTGTCACCGAACGCATGCCGCCAGCCCACATCGATACGCGCCGAGGCCGGAATCGTGCCCAACTGGAACGCGGTCGCACCCCGCAAGCCCAGTGTCGAGAACGTCGTATTCGTCGTGTCCGAGCGGACCTTGAGCGCCGCGCCATTGGAGCCGTCTTCAGTAAAGCCGTCGGTTCTCAGGTTGACGTGAGCCAGGCTGAGATAAGGCTCGATGCTCGCAGCGTCAGTCAGGTGCGCACGGTAGCCCAGCTCGCTGAAAATCTGGAACGTGCCAGCATCGTAGTCGGATGACAGTTTGTCGTTATAGCCCGCGAATCCGACGCTACGATCCATATCCAGTTTGTGCCAGGTATAGGCAATGCCCGAACGCAGTGACAAGGCATCCGCACCACGCGGCCATTCCTTACCCGAGTACACGCCCAGCGTGTAGTTATCGCTGCCACCGGAAGAGGATCGATCTTTGACTTTGATGCTGGAATGGCTATAGCCCGCGAGCACACCGACTCGCCATGATGCCTGAACCTCCGTATCGATACCGGTGACAAAGCCGCCGGTGTTCGTGGTGGTACGGGCAGCGTTGCCGTTGCTTTTTTGGTTGCTCCAATCGCCGAAACCATAGCCCCATGCCACGGCACCCGATCTGTCATTGGTGGGTCCGGCGCTCGGCGAGTTCAACGATGCCATCGAACTCGCTCCGCTTGGCGTCGAGCCCGTGACTGATGCGGAATTGTCGGCATTCGTGACCCCTCCCAATCGATGCCATACAGCCGAACGCGTCGTCGCGCTGGTATTAATCAAAGAGCCCTTGGCGGACGCATAGATTTCACCGGTCAGTTGCGGCAAGGCGGACCGTATGGTCGAACCATCGGCGGCGGAGAAGTCCAATGCCGTGATCAACCCTTGCACAGCGCTTGGCGCGCCGCCCGCGACCGAGCTAAGCGCAGAACCCGCCGCGCGTTCGTTGGACGTGGAGGCATATTGCCCGTAAGCGTTTGCGGGACGCGACACCGCTACCTGATAGCGATTCGCGTCCAGCGCCGTGGCCTGGATTGCCAAGGTCGGAGATTCCGAATTCGTTGACAGCGTGCGGAAAGCACCGGTGAAGGAATCGGCTTGCACCCACTGCCCCGATGTCAGGCTAAAACCGTCAGCGTAATAGCCACGCTCGGGCGTAAAGCTGAGCTTGCCGTCGACGGTGGCATTGCCCCTGACACTGAGACTACTGAACTGACCTTGGTTATTGAACTGCAGGGCCAGCTCGCCGCTCGCGGGTTGAACATACGTCCCCGCGATGGTGATGGACTGACCCGCTTGCGCAGTGGTCAGTTTGCCCTGGTTGGTGAAGGCGCCCGCGCTATTGAGTTGATAATTGCCCGAAGACACCAGCGTCGCACCGGGCGCCACATTGGCCTGGTACAGCTCGTGGTTCCCGGTCAACTGGGTGACACCCCCCATCAGCTCCAACGACAGATTGTTAATGCCGACGATATTGCCGTCATAGACGCCCGCGAAACGCGAGTCAGCCTTGCCCGTGGAGCGGCCGTTGGCGTCCGCCTGATAGCCGAATGTCAGTCTCGTGAGACGTTGCGCCTGGTTCTGATCAACCTGGTCATAGCGCGAGATGATGTCGCCCGTTAACTGCGCACCGCTCATCACATTGATCTGACCGACGTAGGCATTCTCGGAGATGTAGATCGAGGCATAGCTACCGGCCAATCGGCCCGTCACATCGACCTTGCTGACCAACGGGCCTCTCAGCTCGGCCAACATCCGCACGGGTTCTTCATCCGATGTCCGGATATAAGAGCCCCGATACTCCGTCTCATCGCCCAAGGAGTTATGACCGAAATCGAAGCTCGCCGCGATACCACCCTCACCCAACGCCTGCGCATCGCCCCGGTGCGTCAGGGTATGGCCTTTGCCATACGCGAACATAATGGCGCGCCCATAGGCGCCATCGGCGTGCACCCTGGTCCCCGGCAGTATGGTGAGGCGGTTATTCGCGCCGTCTACGCGTATGCCGCCTCCGCCCGCGCCAGCGGACAACAGATCCGCGCGCTGCGTGACGGTGTTGTTGCTGCCGTAGATATGCAGACCCAGGCCCAAGGTCGAGGTATTGTAGGAATTGGGCAAATACGCCGTGCCATCGGCGTTACGCGCGAAAAAGGGATGATCGTTAACCAGGGTTTGATTATCCCCATAGATCGAATAACCCCAGAAATTCCTACGGTCGATCTTGTATCCCAGGTCTTGCAATACCGCGACCTCGGCCTCCATCAAGTTCGTGTAGTTGCGATAATCCTGGTGACTCATCAGACTGTTCTTCAGCTCCAGATGCGACCAGATCGGGGCATCGAAGTCATCGCCCCCGTACAGCGTGAGCGGGACGCCCGGCATCGCGCCGGCAAGGACCTCGCGCACGTGCTCGCCCGCGAAGTAGGCTTTGTCCTGGCGGACGTCAAATATGTCAGCTGGCGTTAGCGGTCGGCCGTCCTCGTCATGCGTGATGTTGTCGCAGTGTTCGCAATAAAGCACCTGGTTCGCACGCGCGCGCTGATGATTGTCGTCATAGAGGTGTTCTTCCCAAACAGAGAGCGTCTTGGGAAACCGGATGATAGGCAGATCGTCTTCGCCGCCCTCATCCTCGTCTTCCTCGACGTCGTCCGGATACACCATGTTCGAACCAATTCCCAACGCGTGCGCGGCTTCGTGCACGATGACGGTGGTCATATCCAACTGAGGCGTCAAGACAATTTGAGATGGCCGATACGGCTCGTCGGTCCAGTTCAAGGTACCGATACCAACAAACCCATGCGCGCCGTACTGCAGTTCCCCCACGGCGCGATTGTTAATCGCAGCGTTAACGTTGGTGCCCACGCCGGTGCGATCGGACGCTCGCGCACTGTCGGCAAAAGCCCCCTCATCATCCACGGTACCCAGGTTGAGAATGGCCGGGTTGTTCCCCGGGGCAACCTGAATCAGCTCACCCCAATAATCCAGCGCGGATTTCACGCCGTTGACTTGACCCGGGCTCAAGTTCCAGGTGGAAGTTTGCGGCTCGCCGTCTTCAGCGAAAAACGGGCCGTCGCCTACGTCGAAGATCCGCATTTCAAAAATGGGCACCCCATTTTTATCCAGAATCGTGCGTTGTTCTATTGACCAGGCCGTGGTGGAAGAGAACGCGCTGATTATCAGCGCGAAGGTAGGCAGCAGCTTGAATTTCATGATTCTAATTCTTGTCTCGGATGAAATCGCGGAGGGGAAAACAACATGCGAGACAATGTATTAGCGACAGCGCCGCCAGCCGTTTAATACCGGACCGCCCACCCGGCCGGTAGAAGGTCGCGGATTAAACTCGGTTTAAACGTTCAAAACGCCTTTCAGCTGGCTCGGGCCCGGCGATTTTTCCCTAAGCCTGAAGGCGCTCGCATTATCATCACGGCTCGGCGCGCGCAAACCCGCCAGTATTTTCAAACTGGACCTGCGCGACAGCCGATTAACGAAAAAGCGCCTCAGAGCGCGTAGGGGTTTGCTCGTGTCTCGCCATATCTCGCTCAGGCATTTGCGCTGTTTTCTGGAAATCGCCCAGACGGGTTCGTTCACGGCGGCCGCCTCGCGGCTGTTCATGACGCAGTCGTCTATCACCTACACCATTCAGCAATTCGAAGAGGCCATCGGATTAAAGCTGTTCGATCGCAGCACGCGGCGCGTATCGCTCACGGTCGAAGGCGAGCGCTATGTTCCGGAAGCGCAGCGTTTAATTCAGTTATTCGACACGTCGATCGCCGACCTGCGCGCGACCGCGCAATTGCAGCGGGGAGAAATCCGTATTGCCAGCGCGATATCGTTTATTGAATTTTTCCTGGTCGATATTATTCGCGAGTTCAAGGAACGCCATCCCAATATCCGGGTTTCTATCCGCGATGCGGGCGCGGGACTCGTGGAACGCATGGTGATAAATGGCGAAATCGATTTGGCAATCGCGGGGCGGTTCGAGGATCGACCCGACTTGGTCTACACGCCCTTGCTGAAAGACCGCTATGGCGCGATATTCGATCCCGCCGATCCGCTGGCGCAAAATATGGACGAACCGCTGACCTGGGATCAACTCGACCCGGCGCGATTCATCGGGCTGACCGATGACACCAGTATCGCCCTGCACATCAAACGCTGTGCGCCGGACTTTATCAAGGCTACCCGCGACGAGGCGAAATACTCCAGCACGACGACCTTGTTTCCCATTCTGAAGATCCCCGGGAAATACTCGCTCGTGCCCGCGCTGACCGCCGCCAGCGGGTCGGTTCAGGGTTTGCGGTTCCGCCTGCTGGATAAACCGACGACACATCGCGAACTGTGCGTGGTGTCGCGGCAGCTGAGCACGGCCTCGCCGGCCGCTGCCGCGTTTCTTGAATGCATTCAAACCAAGTTACGCAGCAGCACCCTTCCTCCTGGAGTGATGCTGCCAGACGCTTGAATCAATCCGCCTTGATGTTGGCGAGATCGATCACTTTCTTCCACTTGGCTTTTTCGCTCTTCATATGCGCGCCGAGTTCTTCGGGCGTGGTACCGACAACGGTAAAGCCCATGTTCTTCAGGCGGGTCGAGACAGAGGGGTCTTTCAACGCATCATTGAAGGCCTTGTTCAATGTGGCCACGGTGTCCGCCGGCGTGCCAGCCGGGGCGACCAGTGCATACCAGGCTTCAATCTCATAGCCGGGGATACCGCTTTCAGCAACGGTGGGCAGATCCGGCCATTCGGGCAGGCGTTCCTTGGTCGTCACGGCCAATGCGCGCAGCTGACCTTGCTTCACGAACGGAGCCGCTTCGGGCAGGATCGCGATCATGAACGTTGCGCGGTTGGCCACCATATCGGCCAGCGCCGGCGCACCGCCCTTATAGGGCACGTGCACGGTCTTCAAACCGCCGACTTCGTGCTTATACAACTCCGTGCCCAGATGGGCAGGCGTGCCGTTACCCGAGCTGGCATAAAACGCCGCATCGCCTTCTTTCTTTAGCTCGGCGTTCAGTTCCTCGATGGACTTGATGTCTCGCTGGGAGCTGACCAGCACCATGCTGGGCAGCTTCGCGCCCAGCGAGATCGGCTGAAAATCCTTGATCGGGTCAAAACTGAGCTTGTCGTACAAGCTGGTGTTGGTCGCCAGCGCGGCGGATGTCCCCAGCAGCACGGTATAGCCGTCCGGTGCCGAGCTTGCCACGTAGCTCGCACCAATATTCGATCCACCGCCCGCGCGGTTCTCGACGATGATGGGCTGCTTGAGCGATTGACTCATCTTCTCGCCCACGATACGGGCCATGGAGTCCACCGAACCGCCCGGCGCATAGGGCACAACAATGCGCACCGGGCGTTCTGGAAAGGCAGCCACGGAGGGCGCCGAAAACGACAAAGCAGCAGCCGCGACGGCCACTGCTCGTAAAGAAACTTGACTCAGTTTTTTCAAAGACATGTTTTCCCTCTTGCTCTGTTATGACGGGGCGCACCCGCGCGCCCCTTTGACTGCCAAACTTACGTTCAGCCGATATACCCCAAGGCCAAGTCTTGGCGTTTACGGTCCTCGGCGCGACGCGTCGCAGGTCCGTAACCACCACCGCCCGGGGTGCGTAAGGTAACCTCATCACCAGGTTGCAACACTTGCGGTAAACGCGTATTGATCGGCTGGTTGTTGATCAACACTTCGCCCAGTGCGCCCTGTTCGCCGCCACGAATACCCGGCGCGGCGAACTTCGTGCGTTCGGTCAGGAAGATGATGGTCAATGGGCCGGTATGCTGATTCACAAACGTGATCTCTTGCCCCAAACCACCGCGATATTCCCCCGCGCCACCGGAGTTGGCGCGCAACGCTTTGGCCTTGAAAAAGACCGGGGATTCTTTTTCGGCGATTTCGATCGGTGTGGGCGAGATATTGCTCGGCCACGACATCGCCGGCGCGCCATCTTTGTGTGATGCCGCACCCATCCCGCCATTGAAGAACAACACGGTCGCAAACGGCTTGCCGTTCTCGCGCACGCCCGAGAAGTTCGCGATCCATAGCGGCGAGCCCGCACCGCCAATCACACGATCAGGCAACACCTCTTGCAGCGCGCCGAAGACGACGATGGGCACGTAGTGACCCGTGCATGCACGGCCGCCGACCGGGGCCGGCTCGCGCGGGTTCAGAATCGAGCCTTCCGGCGCATGCACCTTGATCGGGCGGAACAAGCCATCGTTGTTCGGCAGATCGGGCAGCAGCAGAGACTTGATCGCATAGACGGACATGGCCGTCGTATAAGCCAGCACGCAGTTGATGCCGCGCGGTTGCTGCGGCGAAGAACCCGTGTAGTCGCAGCTGATCTCCTCGCCGGAGATTTTGACGGTCACATGATAGTCAAACGGCTGGTCGAAACCGTCCGTCTGCATGTGGTAGCGATACTCGCCATCGGGCAATGCGGCGATGGCCTGACGCATCGCGACTTCGCTACGATCAAACAGCGCCGCGGCCAAAGGGTCCACGCCCGGCAAGCCATACTCGGTCAGAATGTTTTCCAGCCGCGAGGAGATGAGTTCGACCGCGCCCACTTGCGACCAGATATCGCCCACGGTCTGATCGGGCGTGCGCACATTGGTGCGCAGCAGTGTCAGCAGCGATTGATCCGCCTCGCCTTCCGACAACAAGCGCATCAGCGGGATATGAAAACCTTCCTCGAACAACTCGCGGCTGTCGACCGAGCGGATCTTGCCGCCGATATCGGGCACGTGCGCGGTCGACGCGGCGAACGCCACCAGTTGGCCTTCGTGGAAGATCGGCTTGACCAGCGTTACATCGTTCAAATGCCCCGTGCCGATCCAGGGATTATTCGTGATGAAGACATCACCGGGCTTCATGCTGGCATGGCCAAACTTGGCGATCGTGGCCTGCACGGTGCGCGGCAGCGTACCGATAAAGGACGGAATACTGCCGCTGTTTTCCGTGATCGACCGGCCTTGCGAATCGGTCAACACCACGGCGAAATCGTTCGCCTCGGTCGACAAGGTCGAGAACGACGTGCGGATGATCAGTTTGGCGGCTTCGTTGACGACCGATCGCACGCGGGTCCAGAACACCTCGAGGAAAATCGGGTCGGCAGCCGCTTCGGACATTTTTACTTCGTGCATATCACTCACCAATTTCAATGATCAGATTGCCGGTCGCCGACTGCGTGACGTGTCCTCGCGGACCCACGACCAACGTTGAGCCCTCGTCTTCCACCAGCAACGGACCTTGAGCCGTAAAGCCCGCGCGCAGCGCAGCGCGTTCGTAGATAGGCGTGTTGTGATAGCCGGCAATTTCACGGAAGTACACGGGACGCCATGCGCGCGGCTCGACCGAGGCGGCTGCCTCAAGCGGTGTTTCGATCAGTTCTTCGCGCGGCGGCGCCTCGCCGCTGACGCGCAGGTTCACGAGTTCGATCGGCACATTGGGTGGCGTGCGTCCAAACTTTTCGCGATAGCCCGCTTCGAAGGCCGCCACCAGGCCGCGACGCACGGCGGCTTCGTCGGCGGGGTGATAGGGTCCCTCGGGCAAAGCGACCGTCAACGTAAAGCCCTGTCCCGTGAACCGGCCATCCGCGTAACGCGTCAGGCGAATCGGGCCAAAGGTGGCATCCAACGGCGCGAGTGCCTCGGTGACTTGCGCATCGAGCGACGAGAACATCTGCTCCAGCGACGCCAGCTCGTCGGTCGAAGGACGGAAGCTCGCCGTCTTTGCACGGTCGGCGCGCGCCGGTGCAACGAGCAAGCCATACGCCGATGCTACGCCCGCAGCCGGCGGGCAGATGATCTTACGCACGCCGATTTTCTGCGCCACATAATAGGAATGCAGCGGGCCACCACCTCCCGTGCACAACAACACGAAGTCACGCGGATCGCGGCCGCGTTCGGCGACGTGCACACGCGCTGCGCTCGCCATGTTCTCGGCCACGACATCATGGATGCCCCATGCCACTTCCTGGGCCTCGCAACGCAACTGCTCGCCCAGGTCGGCAAGCGCCGACTTCGCGCGCGACACGTCGATCTTCATCGCGCCGCCGGCGAAGTATTCCGGATTCAAATAACCCAACACCAGATTCGCATCGGTGACGGTGGGTTCGATGCCGCCCAAGCCATAGCAGGCCGGGCCGGGCTCGGAGCCCGCGCTTTGCGGACCCACTTTCATCAGGCCTAACGCATCTTTATAAGCAATACTGCCACCGCCCGCGCCGATTTCGATCAGATCAATCGTCGTGATACGGATGGGCAAGCCAGAGCCTTCGGCAAAACGCTTTTGCCGTGCCGCTTCGAAGGTGTAGGAAATCGCGGGACGCGATTTTTCCACCAGACACAGCTTGGCCGTGGTTCCGCCCATATCGAAGGCCAGCAGGTTGGTGTGGTCATCACGCACGCTATGATGAGCGGCGGAAATCGCGCCGGCCGCGGGACCCGATTCCAGCAAATCGATCGGCGTCTTCTTCGCTTCCGCAATATGCGAGAGGCCGCCGTTAGACAGCATCATCAACACGTCTTTAGGCAGACCCAGCTCCATCAGCCTGCGGCGCAGCGTGTCGAGATAACCCATCGCCAGCGGCTTGATATAGGCGTTCGCACTGGCCGTGGACATCCGTTCGAATTCGCGGATGACCGGTGCGACATCGCTGGACAGCGTGACGCTGAGGTTCGGGTACAGATCGGCGATCACTGCCTGCACTTGCTGTTCGTGTGCGACGTTGGCATAGGAATGCAGCAAGCACACCGCGATCGAATCAACGCCATCGGCCACCAACTGCTCGACGACACGGCGCACCTCTTGCGCGTCCACCGGCGCCACCTCATTGCCGCGCGCGTCCATGCGAGCGCTGATCTCGACCCGCAGGTTGCGCGGCACCAGCGCGGGCGCGGGCTCGATGCCCAGGTCATACAGGTCGTACTTACGCTCGTTGCCGATCTGCACGATATCGCTAAAACCTGCAGTCGCGATGAGCCCGGTCTTGGCGCCACGGCGCTCGATCAGCGCATTGGTGAAAAGCGTCGTCGCATGCACGACGCGCGCGACATCCGCAGGCGTCACACCCGCATGTTCAATGAGCTGCTTAATGCCATTCATCACGCCGTCGGTGGGATCACCGTGCGTGGTCAACACCTTCAAGGTGCGCAGCGCGCCAGATTGGTAGTTCAACGCGACGACGTCGGTGAACGTGCCTCCAATATCAATTCCAATTGCCCATTTGGCCACAGCGATTCGCTCCCGCAGATAGATGGGCTCATCTTAGGGATCGAAATTACTGCGGTCCAATGAAGATTTTGGCTTGATTAATCGAACATATCGATAAATGACCGTAACGAACCGCGCCGGGCGTGCCGCTGCAACATTGCCATCAACGTAGCTCCTGGACACGACACATCCAATGGCGCGGTAAAGGGTCCACGGTAGAATCGACGCGTGTATCACTTCAGCGAGCCCGGCCACTCTCGCCCTTGGTAATGACACTTGGACAGAATCTTCTGCTGTTGTTGGCGCTGTTGATCGCAGCCGCGTTCTTCTCCGTGGCGGAGATCGCCCTGGCCGCCTCGCGGCGTCTGCGGCTGCGGCAACTGGCCGAGGCGGGCGACACCCGCGCGGAAGAAGTCCTGCGTGTGCAGCAGCAGCCCGGGCACTATTTCACGGCGGTGCAAATCGGGGTGAATGGCCTGGCGATTCTGGGTGGTATCGTGGGCGAAGGGGTTTTCAGCCCGACTTTCTCGGCGTTTCTCGCGCGCTGGCTCGAACCGGAGCTGGCCGGCACGCTAGGGTTCATCGGCTCGTTCGTTCTGGTGACTTCGCTGTTCATCGTGCTTACCGATTTGATCCCCAAGCAAGCCGGCATGGCCGAACCCGAGCATTTCTCGCTGCGGGTCATCGGGCCGATGCGCATCCTGGTGCGGATTTTCTCGCCGCTGGTGTGGTTGTATTCGCGCACCGCCGATCAGTTGATGCGTCTGCTGCGCTTGCCGACACGCCGCGACGAACGTATTACCTCAGACGATATTCTGGCGCTGGCCGAGGCTGGCACGCGCTCGGGCGTGCTGGCGCGCGGCGAGCAGCGCATTATCGAAAACATCTTTGAACTGGATACCCGCACGGTCGAGAGCGCGATGACGCATCGCGATCGCATCGCCTGGTTCCTGCAGGACGACCCCGAAGACATCATCCGCGCGCGCATCGCCGAAGAACCGTTTTCCACCTATCCCGTCTGCCGCGGCGACATCGATCACGTGGTGGGCTATGTCGATACGCGAGACTTGTATCAGCGGTTGCTGAATGGCCAATCGATCGCGTTGACGGACCCTAAGCTGATTCACAAGGTGCTGGTCGTGCCCGACCGGCTGACGTTGGCCGAGGTGCTGGAACAGTTTCGTCAGGTCGGCGAAGACTTTGCGATGATCGTCAACGAATACAGCTTGATCGTCGGACTGGTGACACTCAACGACGTGATGAGCACCGTGATGGGCGAACTGGTATCACCGGGAGACGAGGAGTTCATCATCCAGCGCGATGATCATTCCTGGCTGATCGATGGCGCAACCCCGATTCAGGACGTGGGACGCGTGCTCGGCATCGAGGACGAACTCCATGGCGAGGAATACGAAACGCTGGCCGGGTTCTTGATGGAAGCCTTGCGCCGGGTGCCGCGTCGAACCGACATCGTTAACCTGGGCGGCTACCAATTCGAAGTGATGGACGTGGATACGTATCGCGTGGACCAGGTGCTGGTGACACGTACGGCGCCCGTGCCGCCCGCGGGTGCCAGCGCTGCCGGACAGTTACCGGACTAAAAACGCGCGATAAACCAACGCAACGGATAACCACTCCGCATAAACAAAAGGCAGCCGAAGCTGCCTTTTGTTTACTGCGACACCCGCCAGCGTTAAACGCCCGCGGGGGTACTGCTTAGTGCGTGCTGCGCGTTTGACGAAGCTTGCGCGCGGCCACGGCCTGGGCGGCCAGCATGGCCAACTCGGCTTCAACCACGGCGATATCGGCCTTGTCCTTGGCATTGCGCAGGGCTTCTTCGGCCTTGGCGCGCGCTTGTTCGGCGCGCGCTTCGTCCAAGTCAGCGGCACGGATTGCCGTATCGGCCAACACCGTCACCATGCCCGGCTGCACTTCCAAGATGCCCCCGGCGACGAAGATGTTTTCCTCGGCGCCATCCGGACGGACGATTTTGACCGTACCAGGGCGTATGCGCGAAATCAGCGGGGTGTGGCCGGGCAGAATGCCCAGTTCACCCGCTTCGCCAGGCAGAGCCACGAACTTCGCCTCACCGGTGAAGATCGATTCCTGAGCGCTGACGACATCCACATGCAGGGTAGCCATATCAGATCCTTATTGCAGTTTCTTGGCCTTCTCGAAGGCTTCGTCGATCGTGCCGACCATGTAGAAGGCCTGCTCGGGCAGCGCGTCGCACTCGCCTTCGACGATCATCTTGAAACCGCGGATGGTTTCGGCCAGCGGCACGTACTTACCGGGCGAGCCGGTGAACACTTCTGCCACATGGAACGGCTGCGACAGGAAGCGCTGGATCTTACGGGCGCGGGCCACGGCCTGCTTGTCTTCCGGCGACAGTTCGTCCATACCCAGAATCGCGATAATGTCGCGCAATTCCTTGTAGCGCTGCAGCGTTTGCTGCACGCCACGGGCCACGGCGTAGTGCTCTTCGCCCACGACTTGCGGGTCGAGCTGACGGCTGGACGAATCCAGCGGATCCACGGCCGGGTAGATACCCAGGGCGGCGATGTCACGCGACAACACGACGGTCGAGTCCAAATGCTGGAAGGTCGTGGCAGGCGACGGGTCGGTCAAGTCATCCGCAGGCACGTACACGGCCTGGATCGAGGTGATCGAACCGGTCTTGGTCGAGGTGATGCGCTCTTGCAGCACGCCCATTTCTTCGGCCAGCGTCGGTTGGTAACCCACGGCCGACGGCATACGACCCAGCAGTGCCGACACTTCGGTACCGGCCAGGGTGTAACGGTAGATGTTGTCCACGAAGAACAGGATGTCCCGGCCTTCGTCACGGAACTTCTCGGCCATCGTCAGGCCGGTCAGTGCCACGCGCAGACGGTTGCCCGGAGGTTCGTTCATCTGACCGAACACCATGGCCACCTTGTCCAACACGTTGGACTCTTCCATTTCGTGGTAGAAGTCGTTCCCTTCGCGGGTACGTTCGCCCACACCGGCAAACACCGACAAACCGCTGTGCTGCTTGGCGATGTTGTTGATGAGTTCCATCATGTTGACGGTCTTGCCCACACCGGCGCCGCCGAACAGACCGACCTTACCGCCCTTGGCGAACGGGCAGACCAAGTCAATAACCTTGATGCCGGTTTCCAGCAGTTCCACCGACGGCGACAGTTCGTCGAAGCGGGGAGCGGTCTGGTGAATGGCGCGCTTTTCGTCGGCCTGGATGGGGCCGGCTTCGTCGATGGGACGACCCAGCACGTCCATGATGCGGCCCAGCGTGCCGTGACCCACGGGCACCGAGATCGGCGCACCGGTGCGCTCGACCTTCATGCCGCGACGCAGGCCGTCGCTGGAGCCCAGGGCAATGGTACGAACCACGCCGTCGCCCAGCTGTTGCTGGACTTCCAGCGTCAGACCCTTTTCGGCGAACTGCGACGTATCGTCAGCCAGGGTAAGCGCTTCGTAGATCTTGGGCATTTGATCGCGGGGGAACTGAATATCCACCACGGCGCCGATGCACTGAACGATGGTTCCGTTGCTCATGTCGATTCCTTGCTTGATAGCTTTTTGACGGGATGCAGCCTGCTTACACAGCGGCTGCGCCCCCTACGATTTCCGAAATTTCCTTGGTGATCGCTGCCTGACGGGTCTTGTTGTAGACCAGTTGCAGGTCGCCGATAACCTTCTTGGCGTTGTCCGACGCAGCCTTCATGGCAACCATCCGGGCCGATTGCTCCGAGGCCATGTTTTCGGCCACTGCCTGGTACAACAGACCTTCGACGTAACGCTGCAACAGATCGTCGATCACGCTCTTGGCATCGGGTTCGTAGATGTAGTCCCAGCTGTAGTTCGATTTGACTTCGGAAACGGATTCCAAAGCCTCAGCGCCCGACTGGAAGGGGTCATCCAAGCCGCTGGCCAAAGGCAGCAGACGCAGGAACACCGGCTCTTGCTTCATGGTGTTCACGAAGCGGGTCGACGCCACATACAGCGCGTCGATCTCACCATTGAGGTAAGCGTCGAGCTGCACCTTGATCGCGCCCAACAGACGGTCCAGATCCGGCTTGTCACCGAGCTGAACTTCGTTGGAGACGAGGTTGGCGCCGATACGCGTCAACAGGCCCAGACCCTTGTTACCGAAAGCCGTCGTGCGCACGGGAATGCCGCGCTGCTCGAATTCTTTCAGCTTGGCCAAGGTGACACGGCTGATGTTGGTGTTCAGACCACCGCACAGACCCTTATCGGTCGTGACCAGCACGACACCGACCGCTTTGACTTCGCGCTCGATCAGATAGGGGTGGCTGTACTCGGGGTTGGCCTGCATCAAGTGCGCGGCGATCTCACGCACCTTGGTGGCGTATGGACGGCCCGCGCGCATCCGTTCCTGCGCCTTGCGCATTTTGGATGCGGCGACCATTTCCATGGCCTTGGTGATCTTGCGCGTGTTTTGCACGCTCTTGATCTTGGTTCGGATTTCCTTAATTCCGGGCATTGCGCTTTCCTGTTGTAACGGCTTGGCGGGTTACGGCCGGGGCTCGCCCCGCCCTACCGTAGGGCGGACACGGGGTCCGCCACTACGCCAGACATTGCCTTAAAAAGCACCGTGCTTCTTGAAATCCTGGAGAGCGGCGGCCAATTCGGCCTCGTCGTCCTTGGACAGTTCTTTGGTGTCTTCAATGCGCTGGATCAGGCCGGCGTGCTTGGCTTTGAGCTGGTCCTTGAAGGACTTTTCAAATGCCAGAACGCGCGTGACGTCCACATCGTCCAGATAGCCGTTGTTGACGGTGTACAGCGTGACGGCCAATTCCCACACTTGCAGCGGCTGGTATTGCGGCTGCTTGAGCAGTTCGACCACGCGCTTGCCGCGCTCGAGCTGGCGACGGGTTGCGTCATCCAGGTCCGAGGCAAACTGCGCGAAAGCGGCCAGTTCACGGTACTGCGCCAAGTCGGTACGGATACCGCCGGAGAGCTTCTTGACGACCTTGGTCTGAGCGGCACCACCCACACGCGACACCGAAATACCGGCGTTGATAGCGGGACGCACACCAGCGTTGAACAGGTCGGTTTCCAGGAAGATCTGACCGTCGGTAATCGAGATCACGTTGGTCGGAACGAAAGCCGACACGTCACCAGCCTGGGTTTCGATGATCGGCAGCGCGGTCAGCGAGCCGGTCTTGCCCTTGACGGCGCCGTTGGTGAATTTCTCGACGTACTCTTCGTTCACGCGAGCGGCACGCTCGAGCAGACGCGAGTGCAGATAGAACACGTCACCGGGGTAAGCTTCACGGCCGGGCGGACGACGCAGCAGCAGCGAGACCTGACGATAGGCCCAGGCTTGCTTGGTCAGATCGTCATAAACGATCAGCGCGTCTTCGCCGCGGTCGCGGAAGTATTCGCCCATCGTGCAGCCGGCGTAGGCAGCCAGGTATTGCATGGCGGCCGAGTCGGAGGCGGAAGCCGCCACGACGATGGTGTATTCCATGGCGCCGTGCTCTTCGAGCTTGCGCACCACGTTGTTGATGGTCGATGCCTTCTGGCCAATGGCGACGTACACGCAGGTAACGCCCTTGCCCTTTTGGCTGATGATCGTGTCGACGGCAACAGCGGTCTTACCGGTCTGACGGTCGCCAATGATCAGCTCGCGCTGGCCACGGCCGATCGGCACCATCGAATCGATAGCCTTGATACCGGTTTGCAGCGGTTGCGACACCGAGCGGCGGGCGATAACGCCGGGAGCCACTTTCTCGATGATGTCGCTTTCTTTGGTGTTGATCGGGCCTTTGCCGTCGATCGGCAGACCCAGCGTGTTGACCACGCGGCCTTTCAGTTCGGGGCCGACGGGGACTTCGAGAATGCGGCCGGTCGTCTTGACCTGATCGCCTTCGGACACACCGGTGTAGTCACCCAGAATAACGGCACCGACGGAATCGCGCTCGAGGTTGAGCGCCACGCCGAAGACGTTGTTGGGAAACTCGAGCATTTCGCCCTGCATCACGTCGGACAGACCGTGAATACGGGTAATACCGTCGGTCACGGACACGACGGTGCCCTGGGTACGAATGTCAGCCGAAGCGCCCAGGCCCTCGATGCGGCTCTTGAGCAGTTCGCTGATCTCGGAGGGATTGAGTTGCATATTGACTCCTGGAATCCTGTTTATCTGGCCGAGCGCGCGTCAAGCGGCCAGCGTATCCCGCAAGCGGGCCAATTGGGCTTGTACGGAAGTATCGAGCACCTGGTCACCGACCGCCACCCGCACGCCGCCGATGAGCGACTTGTCAACGGAGACGCTGGGATTGAGCTTGAGACCGAACTTGGCCTCGAGCGCATCGACCAGTTCTTTGACCTGAGCGTCGCTGAGTTCGAACGCGCTGGTGATTTCCGCCTGCGCCGTGCCTTCGTGGCGGTTTTTCAGCGCGACGAATTGTTTGGCGATGATGGGCAGCAACAGCAGCCGGTCGTTAGCCACCAGCAGCTCGATGAAGTTACGCATCTGCTGGGGCAACGGCGATTTGATCAGGCCGGCGAACAACTCGACACGCTGTGCATCTGCCAATCGGGGATCGGACATTGCTTCGCGCACGTCGGCGTTGTCGGCCACCTGGGCCAGCTCGCCGATCAGATCGGCCCAAGCCGGCAGGCCGGCCTTGTCGTCGCGCGCCGCGCTGAATAGCGCTTCGGCGTAGGGCCGGGCGACAGTGGAAAGTTCAGCCATGGCGTTCCCGGATTAAAGCTGCGCCTTGAGCTGGGTCAGCAGCTCGGCGTGTGCGCGGGCGTCAACCTCGCGCTTGAGGATCTGTTCGGCACCCTTGACCGCCAGCGCCGCGACGTCGTCGCGCAGCGCATCGCGAGCACGTTGAACTTCCTGTGCGGCATCTTGCGCGGCTTGGGCGATGATGCGAGCACGTTCAGCTTCGGCTTCACGGCGAGCTTGCTCGATCAGCGAGGCGGCTTGCTTTTCGGCCTCGAGAATGCGAGCGTGGGTTTCGGATTTGGCAGAGGCCTCGATCAGACTGACGCGCGCTTGGGCTTGGGCCAAATCGGCCTTACCCTTCTCGGCGGCGGCTAGGCCGTCGGCGATTTTTTGGCGGCGCTCGTCCATCGCCTTCGTCAGGGGGGGCCACACGAATTTCATCGTGAACCAACCCAGAACGAAGAACACGAGCATCTGGAAAAAGATCGTCGCGTTCAGATTCACGGTCGTTCCTTTAACACCTTACGGCCCCGGGCGCACTAATGGCGACGCGGAGCACTCGATACTTTGCCGACTTGCAGCGGAGGATTCCGCTATTGTCGGCGTCATGCCCGCCACTGAACAAGCGGCGGGCGTTGCCATGATCCGTAGGGCTTAGCCGACGAACGGGTTGGCGAAAGCGAACAGCATGGCGATACCCACACCGATCAGGAACGCCGCGTCGATCAGACCGGCCAGCAGGAACATCTTGGTTTGCAGCGCGTTCATCAGTTCGGGCTGACGAGCCGAAGCTTCCAGATACTTGCCGCCCATCAATGCGATACCGATACATGCGCCGATAGCGCCCAGACCGATGATGAGACCGCAAGCGAGAGCAACGAAAGCGACGTTGGTCATGACAACTCCTTGGTTAGAAATCTGAAGTCAATTAATTAAGAAAACGGATACTGCTAGGAATGCAAGAAAACCTTGCGCCCCGACACGACCCGGATGGACCGCGCCGGGAAAAGGGGTCAATGCCCTTCGTGAGCCTGACCGAGGTAAACCAGCGTCAGCATCATGAAGATGAAAGCCTGCAAGAGCACGATCAGGATGTGGAAGATGGCCCACACCGAACCGGCTAAAACATGGCCAATCCCGAAACCGACGCTGGCGGCATTCAGGCCCGTCCAGGCACCGCCCAGCAGAGCGATGAGCATGAACACGAGTTCGCCGGCGAACATATTGCCAAACAACCGCATGCCCAGCGAAACCGACTTGGCGGCGTATTCGATGATGTTGAGCAGCAGGTTGGCAGGCGCCAGCAGCACGGCACCGATGCCATGGGCATGGAACGGAGCCGAGAAAAGTTCTTTAACGAAACCGCCCGGATGCTTGATCTTGATGCCGTAGTAGAGCATCAGGAGCAGCACGCCCAGCGACATGCCCATCGGCACGTTCAGGTCAGCGGTCGGCAGAATACGGTGGTAGTAGAGCGGATCGTGGTGATCGGCGCCCAGACCGGTCCAGCGGAAGATCGAGGGCAACAGGTCGACCGGGATCAAGTCGAGCACGTTCATCAGGATGATCCAGACGAAAACGGTCAGTGCCAGCGGGGCAATGAACAGACGGCTCTTGGCGTTGTGCACGATGCCCTTGGCCTGCTCGTCGACCATATCGACCAGCATTTCCACAAAGGCCTGCAAACGACCCGGCACGCCCGAGGACGCGCGGCGCGCCGCTGCCCAGAGGAACAGCACGGCGATCAAACCCATCAAAAGCGACCAGAATATCGAGTCATAGTTAATGACGTCGAACTGAGCAATGACAGATTGCTTTTCGCCAATATTGTTCAGATGCACCAGATGGTGCTGAATGTACGCGGACTGAGGCGATACGTCGCTGGCGGCTGCCATTTGATCCCTACCCTGTTTGCTGTGTGACCGGCCCTTGCGAACCGATCGTTTGCATGATTTCTAAGCAACTACGACAACTTGCGGAACATCAACAGCAGAAGATAGCCCTTGAGGGTGAGTACCAGACCGAACAACACGGCCGGCCAAACCAGCCAGTCATGCGCCAGGCGCGCCAGTAACCCTAACAGCAAGGCCGTCATGAGCAACTTGACTACTTCACCAAAGAGAAACGTAACAGGACTGGCCCGACCCGCTTTCAGCACGTTCACGAGCAGACGCAACGCAAATAATGCGTTGGGTACGAAATACGCCCCTGCCCCCGCCAATGCTGACCAGCCAGCCGACGCCCCTGCAATGATCCCCGCAATTGCCGCTGCCGCGAGTCCCATGGCTCCCTGCGCGGCCATTACCCGCAGGAGCCCTCGGCAAGCCTGAGCATTCAATGCCGCGCGATCGGCATCGGTCAATGCCAAAGGTGTTTCAACCTGCTGGCCCTGCTGCATCAGATTTCCCCGCTCCTGCGCGATAAAGACGTGCGCGGTGGGTACACCACACGTGTTATCCCGCAAGCGTCAAACCCGTAAAGTATAGCGGGTTTTTACCTACGCGAGCAAATCAAAACAGAGGAATTTTCAGGTGCGTGAAAGGGACGCAACAGCAGCTTGCTGTTGCGTCCCGAGCGCTAAGACCACGTCGAGAATGGGGTTAATCGCGCCGTACGGGCGGAGGCGCCCAGCCACCATCGAGAGCGAGGTCTTTTGGAGAGTAAAGACGCATGTTGAGGGTGAATGGCCCTTCTTGCGGGGTCTGCAACCAATTCGCCCGCTTTTGCGTGCCGGGGTCGTTGCGAGAAAGATAAATGTCGAGCGAGCCGTCCGCGTTGTATTTCAACGGGTCGGTGCTGCGCAATGTGTAGCGGCCGCTGTTATTCGGCGACCAGGCATTGTTCTGGTTGTAGACCGTCAGCGACCAAGAGCCGTTGACCGGGGGCAGCTGGGCTTTGTCGAAATGCAGGACGTAGTCTTCGTTGCTGACCAGCGGCCTACCCCTGTCGTCCACCGCGGTCACCGGATACAGCGCTTCATCCGGCGTGGTGGCGCCCAGACCGGCATAGGCCACGGCCGCACGGCGTGCGTAGTCCGTGCCATAGCTGCCAATAGCGGTGCGCACCGTATTCCAGCCGTTAGCCGGAGTCCCCAGATGGGCCACGGTGTCGGCGATCCGGCGACCGGCCAAGGGACGCGCCTCTTCCAACGCTTGCTTCACCGCTGGATCGAGCCGGTCATAGGAGAACGGCTGAGGACCGATCAAGCCGATGCGATGCATGCGCGTCAGGATCGTATTGTCGTTCGCATGCGGAGGATTGGTGCGCAGCAATTCATTGAACAGCGTAAAGAATGTGGCGGCGGACATATTGGCGACCTGTTCCGCGGGCGTTCCCACGGGATCCCAGGTAACCGCCGACGGTTGCGCAAACCCCGCAGCCGGTGGCCTCCAGCCGGATGCACCGCCGTAGGCACCGTCGTTTTGCCATGTAGGCGGCTTCGCGGCGCCGGCGCGCTGCGGCGACATAGGCAGCGGTGCGGGCGTCGGCGGCGACACCGCGTAGGGCGTCGCGCTCATCGCAGCTTGGAATTGATTCACTGCCCCGTATTCATTGGGCCCGCCCGTTTGAATACGCGCGAGCAACCAGCCCATGCCCGTCGGACTGCGGACCACGGGCGTGCCCGCCGGCGCGGGTCCGTGCCAGTGCGGGCCAACGAGCAAGAATTGCTGCTCCCCATCACCGGTGACCCGGGTGCCGCGCGAGGCAAACTCATCGGACCACATATCCAGGAGCGAAATCGAGTAATACCGCCCGCCCGAGGGCGGCACGCGGATGAGCAGCGGTTGACGGCTCACGTCATACCAAAGGCTCGAATACAGCATATCGGCGCTAGGCCAGCCCACATCCGTCGCGCCGGGCTCGGGGTAAGCGGTGCGGTGACCAAACTGATTCATGGGTGCGCGCCCGGCCAGTGATGTCTGCACCTGGGTCGAGGCACGGCGCGTGGCCTCCATCAAGACCATCGGGTAGGCATACAGATAGGCGTCGACCGCGATATCTTGCAATTCATCGGCGGTGACCGAGGGACTGACTGCGGCCGTGGGCGTTTGGGAAACCAGACGCATCGAAGGTTGCGGCGCCTGCGCCCATGCGGCGCAAGCAAAACCGGCGCTGATCGCGCCGGCGAGGATAGCCTTCGGCCACTCTCGGCGGTGTGCAATGCAGTAGGGCATGGAAAGGCTCCTTGTTCATGTTTGAAAAGACGAGCCGGCCATCCCCGCAACGGGGACGGCCTCTGACTATCACGCCCTGACAGCATAGGCCCGGAATAAAACCGCCGGGTAAAGCAAAGGTTACAGGGCTATACGCCCCTTATTCAGGTCTAACGGTGTGTAAACGCGGGCTTGCGCTTTTCCACGAAGGCCGCCATGCCTTCCTTCTGGTCCTCGGTGGCAAACAAGGAATGGAACAGGCGGCGTTCGTACAGCATGCCTTCGCTCAACGTGGACTCATAGGCGCGATTGACGCATTCCTTGGCCATCATCACCGACGGCAAGGACATCGATGCAATGACGGTGGCGGCCTCGATGGCTTCGTCCAGCAGCTTGTCGGCCGGCACAATGCGCGAGACTAGCCCGGCGCGCTCGGCTTCCTCGGCGCCCATCATGCGGCCCGTCAGCACCAGATCCATAGCTTTGGCTTTTCCGACCGCGCGCGGCAAGCGCTGGGTGCCGCCCGCGCCGGGGATCACGCCGAGCTTGATTTCCGGCTGTCCGAATTTGGCCGAGTCCGCGGCGATCAGCATGTCGCACATCATGGCCAACTCGCAGCCGCCGCCCAGGGCGTAACCGGCCACCGCGGCGATGACCGGCTTGCGCACGCGCTTGAGGGTTTCCCAATTGCGCGTGATGTACTCGCTGTTGTAGACGTCCATGTAGGACCAGTCTTTCATCGCGCCGATATCCGCGCCCGCGGCAAAGGCTTTTTCGCTACCCGTAATCACGATGGCGCCGATGTCTTCATTGGCGTCGAACGCGAGCAATGCCGCGCCGAGCTCATCCATCAGCGCATCGTTGAGCGCGTTAAGGGCCTTGGGACGATTCAAGGTCAACAAACCGACCCGGCCCCGGGTCTCGACCAACACTAAGGATTCGCTCATGCACGGTCTCCTGAACAATTAAGCGTAGACAAGTAAGATAACGCAATGGACACATCCGTAATTTACCGCCTCGAACCCCATGACCCCGCCGGACATCGGTTCCGGATATCGCTGACCGTCACGCAGCCGGATCCGGAAGGTCAACGATTGAGTCTTCCCGCCTGGATACCAGGCAGCTATTTGATCCGCGATTTTTCGCGCCAAATAGAGACCTTGTCGGCCAGGTCCGGCGGTCGCCCCGTGCGCGTAGCCAAGACGGACAACCATACCTGGCAAGTCGCGCCCTGCGCCGGGCCGCTGCAGGTGGAATACGTGGTGTATGCCTGGGATCTGTCCGTGCGCGGCGCGCATCTGGATGAAACCCACGGTTTTTTCAACGGCACGAGTGTCTTTCTACGGGTTGAGGGCCAGGACAATGCGTCCTGTCTGGTGGACCTCGCGCCGCCGCGCGGCATCGACGGCTGGAAGGTGTACACCAGTCTGCCCGAAGCGCGCGGCTATCGCGGCGCGGCGCGCCGGCATGGTTTTGGCCTGTATCTGGCGCCGGACTATGACGCGCTGATCGATCACCCCGTGGAAATGGGCACGCCGCAAGTCGCCCGCTTTACCGCGCATGGGGCCGAGCACGAAATGGTGTTCACCGGCGTCATCCCCAATCTGGATCTGGATCGCATCGTCGAAGACACGCGGCGCATTTGCGAAGCACAAATCGCGTTGTTCGAACCGCGCAGCAAGCGCGCGCCGTTTCTCGACAGCAGCGACCGCTATGTCTTCATGACCATGGTGGTGGGCGATGGCTATGGCGGCTTGGAGCATCGCGCCAGCACCGCGCTCATGGCCTCGCGCAAGGATCTACCGGTCATCGGGCAGACCGGTCAGGGCGAGGGCTATCGCACCTTTCTGGGGCTGGTGAGCCACGAATATTTTCACACCTGGAACGTCAAGCGTATCAAACCCGCGGCATTCGTGCCGTACGCGTTGCAAGAACCCGCGCTGACGCGCTTGCTCTGGGTGTTCGAGGGCTTTACCTCTTACTACGACGACCTGATGCTGCTGCGCTCGGGCACCATCGGTTTGCCCGACTATTTGCGCCTGCTGGGCAAGACCATCAGTAGCGTGGCCCGCACGCCGGGGCGGCTCAAGCAATCCGTCGCAGAAAGCTCGTTCGACGCTTGGACCCGCTATTACAAGCAGGACGAGAATTCACCCAACGCGCTGGTCAGCTACTACACCAAGGGATCGCTGGTCGCATTGGGTCTCGACCTGCTGATCCGCCGTGAGAGCGGCGGCACGCGATCGCTGGACGATGTCATGCGGTTGCTGTGGCAACGATATGGCCGCAGGTTCTACCAAGGCTCCCCACAGGGCATTAGCGAAGACGAGCTGCCCGCGTTGATACGTGAAGCCACGGGCGTGGACACGCGCCGCTTTATCGCGCGTTATGCCTATGGCACCGCTGACGTGCCGCTGGCCGAATTACTCGAGCCGCAAGGAATCACCCTGAGCTGGAAAGCATCGCTCAACATTCCGACGCTGGACGTACGCACCCGCAAACAAGGCGATGCGCTGGTGCTGGCCACTGTGTTCGAGGGCGGCGCCGCGCATAAAGGCGGGTTGGCGGCGGGCGATGTGCTGGTGGCCATCGACGGCCTGCGGGTCAACGCACCGGGTGGGCTGGAAGAACTGTTGGCGCAATATCGCCCGGGCGCGCGCGTCACGATTCACGTTTTTCGACGCGATGAGTTGCGCGCGTTCGAGGTCAGACTGGGCGCACCCGAGGCGCTGGATTGTGTGCTGACAGCCGAGGCGTAGATCGGCACGTTATATGTGCTGGACTGCGTAATGACAGCCGAGGCGTGGCTCGGTACATTCGAAGCGCTGACCACGTCATGACAACCAGAGCATAGGTTCGTGGGCGTGTGCCCTCCATGCGGCATGGCTGCCCCCTCTTACCCGGTGCCCTGCGCCTCGGAGATGGCACTGTTTTAACCGGCACCCTCTCCTTCGGATACGGCAGGGCCGGACAGACCGGCAGCCTTGCGTGCTCGCCGTCCGCGTCGATCCCGACGCAGCTCCTGCCCCATCTCCGCAGCCGCGTGCAAAAAGGGATCGAGCGCCCGGCGCCCGCCTTCGCGGCGCGTTACGGCGTACACCATTCCCTGCCCGACACTGGCAGACAGCTCGCACACGGCGATCCGCTCGCCAAAATGCTCGCAAGTCGAACGGGGAACCAAGGCCACGCCCAGGCCCGCCTGTACGAGAGCAAGCTGCGCGGGCACCTCGGCCACGGTCTGCACCACACGCGGCAATAACCCGGCCTGCGCACAGGCCTGCGCCAGTAGCCGCGCGAATCCCGAGGTCTCTTGCCGCAAGACTACAAAATTGTCGTCCGCCAGCGCGGACAGATCCACACGCGCGCGGCCGGCCAGGGGATGCGCGGTGGGCAAAGCCACCACGACCGGGTCCGGCCACAAGGGCATGGACTGCAGCAGCTCATCATCCACTTTGCTGCGCGAAATGCTCACATCGATCCGATGGCCGCGCAGCGCTTCCAATTGGGCCGCCGGATTCATCTCGTTCAAGAGTACCGACACCTGCGGATTCTCCTGCTTGTAGCGCGCGATCAACGCTGGCACCGGCCCCATGAAGTGCGATCCCGACAAGCCAATTTCAATCCGACCGGCCAAACCCTGTTCCACATCGCGGGCGCGCGAGGTCGCATCGGCCAGCCGCCCAAGCGTGATGCGCACATCGTTCAGAAACGCCTCGCCCGCCTCGGTCAATACGACGCGGCGATTGTTACGGTCGAACAAGCGCACATCCAGCTCCCGTTCGAGCTGGGCGATCTGCAGGCTTAACGGCGGCTGGGAAATGTGCAGGCGCGCCGCCGCCCGGGTGAAATTCAGCTCCTCGGCCAGCACAGCGAAATAGCGCAGTTGTCGTAGTTCCAAAGCAAAGCCCGCCGGAGTTAAATAGCAAATACCGCCCCGCAAACGGCACGCAGTTATTTGCGAAAAATATCAAATGAGATAAAAACGATATTGGAAAGTATTGTTGCACGCGCGCACAATAGTCCCATCACAATTAGCTGTGCTCCCGGAGACGTTTTCATGCATAAACTGCTCGCTACCACCCTGCTTGCCGCCACGGCGTTCGCCGCCCATGCCGCAGAGGATTTCCCCACCCGCAGCGTCACGCTGGTCGTGCCCAACCCGCCCGGCGGTCTGGTCGACACGTCGGCGCGCATCATCGCCGAGCCGCTGGGCGCCGCGCTCGGCAAGACGGTTGTTGTGGAAAACAAGGATGGCGGCAGCGGCAATATCGCCTACCAAGCGGTCGCGCGCTCCAAGCCGGACGGCTATAACCTGCTGGTGTCGTACTCCGCCTACCACGTGGGTAACCCGAATCTGACGAGCAACCTCCCCTGGGCGCCCAAGGATTTCGTGCCGGTGGGCCTGATCACTGTGTCGAGCAACGTCATCGCGGTCAACCCCGACACGGTCAAGGCCACCAACCTGACCGACTTCATCGAGGAAGTGAAGCAGTCCAAGGGTGAGATCAACTACGCCTCGCAAGGCGTGGGCTCGCTTTCGCATCTAGGCACCGAAGTGTTTTCGCAGCTCACCGGCGCCAAAATGACGCACGTGCCCTACCGTGGCTCGGGCGCGGCGATCAAGGACGTGCTGGCGGGGAACGTGCAGGTCTTCATCACCACGCCGCCGTCGGTCATGGGTCACGTGCAAACCAACAAACTGCGCGCCCTGGCGGTCACCGCCGACAAGCGTCACCCGATGCTGCCGGACGTGCCGACCACGGCTGAAGCCGGGCTGCCCGCTTACCAATTGGAATCCTGGGTCGGCCTGTTCGCCCCGGCCGGCACGCCGCAACCGGTCATCGACAAACTCGCCGCCAGTGTCGAAGCTGCCGTGCAGCAAGCGTCCACGCAGAAAAACGCCCAGGCCGCCGGCATCGAAGCCCGCTTCGAAGGTCCCGCGGCGCTGCAAGCGCGCGTCGACAAAGAGCTGGCCTATTGGAAACGCACGGTGGAAGAAGCGGGCATCACCGCGGAATAACGCTCCCTCCCCGTCCATTTACTGAGCCCGACGTTCTCGGACTACCGCCCTACAGGGGCGGCCGGGCTCACTCACGCCTATTTTTTGGAGGCTTATCATGACCACGTCACCTCGCAACATCCGTATCGGCCAAATCGTGCCCAGCTCCAACACCACGATGGAAACCGAAATCCCGGCAATGCTGCGCCGCCGCGAAGCCTTCGCGCCGGAACGCTACACGTTCCACTCGAGCCGCATGCGCATGAAGCAAGTGACCGCCGCCGAGCTGGCCTCCATGGACCGTGAGTCCGACCGTTGCGCTCAGGAACTGTCCGACGCTCGCGTGGACGTACTGGGCTATGCCTGCCTGGTCGCCATCATGAGCCAGGGCCTGGGTTACCACCGTGTCTCGCAAGAGCGCCTGCACCAAGCCACCGTCGACAATGGCGGTCCGGCCCCGGTGATCTCCAGCGCCGGTGCGCTGGTGGAAGGCTTGCACGCCATCGGCGCGCGCAAGGTCGCCATCCTGACGCCTTACATGAAGCCGCTGACCAAGCTGGTGGTGGACTACATCGAGCACGAAGGCATCGAAGTACACGACGCCGTGTCGCTGGAAATCGCCGATAACCTGAAGGTCGGCGCGCAAGATCCGCTCGCCCCGGCCGAACACGTCAAGCGCCTGAACACCAATGGCGTGGACGCGGTCGTACTGTCGGCCTGCGTGCAAATGCCTTCGCTGGCCTCGATCCAGCCCACGCAGGACCGCCTGGGCCTGCCGGTCGTGACCGCCGCCGCCGCGACGGTGTATCGCATGCTGCAAGTGCTGAACCTGGAAACGCGCGTCCCCGATGCGGGCGAGTTGTTGTCCGGCAAGTACTAATCGTCACGACAAGGCGATTCAGCGACGTTCCCAGCGCCGCTGAATCGCCTTGGCCGCCACCACCCCGTCCGCCATGGAGGTCACGACACAGGGGTGCATGCGGTTGGCGACTTCGCCGATCGCGTAGACGTCCGGCACATTGGTTTGTGCCGTCACGGGATCGGTATGGATATATCCGCGTGCGTCGTGTTCGAGGCCGAGGCCTTCGGCAAAGGCCGCCTGGGGCTCCCAGCCGTAGAACACCAGGATAAGATCGTAGCGGTGGCCATCCACGGTACGCGCCACGGGGTCGACTTCGTACGGCCCCACATGTACACCTTCGACGCCGGCACGCGCGATCCATTGCTGCTGAGCCCGCACACTGCGCGCGTACAAATGCACGCGCTTGGCGCCGCGATTGCGCACATAGACGAAATTTTCATAGGCGTTGTCCCCGCCGCCCAGGACCGCGACGGACAGCCCTTGATAATCCTGCGCCACGATGGACGAGCCGGGACCCACGAACACCCCGGGCCACGACGTGCCGGGCGCATGTCCGGGCAAGCTTCGCGCGCGCACGCCCGAGGCGATTACGAGCGAGCGGCCCCGAACGCGATCCATGTCGGCCGCTTCGGCCGCCCTCGCGCGGGGTGAATCGACGACCACCTCGAATCCCTGTTCTGTCCGATACGCCTCGCGCGCGCGCCGTGCCAGACGCACCGGCACCCGTGCGGCCTCGACGCTGCGGGCAATATTCGCGGCCACCTCTTGCCCGGTCACGCCGGGCAAAACCGCGATCCAGTCATCGACGAAGGGATTGTCATTGCCCAGACCGCCCAGCCTGTCGCTGGCCTCGATCAAGACGGGCGACAAGCCCAGGCGCGCCAGCCAGATCGCGCACGAGGCACCGGCCGGACCTCCTCCCACAATGACTGCGTCGTAGACCTGCATAAATGTCTGATTCCGTATGTCGCCATCTCTCGCCGCGCGGGCGTTTAGGCGGAATTGTAGCCAGGGGCGGCGCGCGCCTTACAATTCTGGTTCTCTCTATAGGTAGACATCATGCCTACACGTCGCATTTTCCTCTCCGGGCTGGCCCTGGATGCCCGCATTGGCATCCTCGAGCACGAGCGCCGGGCCACCCAGCCGCTGCACATTGATGCAGAATTCGATATCGACATCACGCGCAATGTCGACGACCAGGACATTCAAAGCGTGCTGGACTATCGTCACCTGCGCGAAGCGATTGTCGACGAATGCACGCGCGCGCATGTCAACCTGATCGAAACGTTGTCCGAGCGTGTCGCGCATCGGTTGTTGCGCGACTTCGAAGAAGTGCGCGGCGTGCGGCTACGCATCAGCAAACCCATGGCGTTCGCGGATTGCGCCGCCGTGGGCGTGGAAATACAGATCAATCGCTAGGCCGACGACGTGACTACGCAGGACCTCATGGATACCCCCGTCAAGATCCGCACGCGCGCGGAAGAAAAAATCCGCCACGAAGGCAATAAACTCACCAAACGCCTGGCGCGCGAGACCACGCGCGCGATCAGCGACTACAACATGATCGAGGAAGGCGACCGCGTCATGGTCTGCCTGTCCGGCGGCAAGGATTCCTATGCCATGCTGGATATTCTGATGACCTTGCGTAAACGCGCGCCGTTCGCCTTCGACATCATCGCAGTCAACCTCGATCAGAAACAGCCTGGCTTTCCGCCCGAGGTGCTGCCCAATTATTTGACCTCGCTGGGCGTGCCGTTTCACATCGAGACGCAGGATACGTACTCGATCGTGACCCGCGTCATCCCCGAGGGCAAGACCATGTGTTCGCTGTGCTCGCGACTGCGGCGCGGCATTTTGTATCGCGTGGCCGACGAACTGGGCGCGACCAAGATCGCGCTGGGTCATCACCGCGACGATATTCTGGCGACGTTTTTCCTGAATCTGTTTTACGGGGGCAAGACCAAGGGCATGCCGCCCAAGCTCGTCTCCGACGACGGCCGCCATACCGTCATCCGGCCGCTCGCGTATATCCCCGAAAGCGACCTGATCGCCTACGCACAGCTCAAGCAGTTCCCCATCATTCCGTGCAACCTGTGCGGCTCACAGGAAAACCTGAAGCGCCAGGAGGTCGGGCGGATGATCCAGGAATGGGATCGCAAACATCCCGGCCGGTCGTGGAACGTGTTCAATGCGCTGGCGCGTGTGGTGCCCTCGCACCTGATGGACCGCGAGCTGTTCGATTTCGTGGGGCTCAAGCCGACGGGCGTCCCCGATGAAAATGGCGACACGGCGTTCGACACGATCGATCCCACCAATGATGCGCAGGAACAGCAGAGCGACGCGGGGTGTCATGACACCGGGGCTGACGACGGCTCGCTGATGACGGAGCAGAAGATCGTATTCACCCGGCGTTAAACGCATGGTGTGCCGCGCACGGCAGGTCTGACGATCCGCCGTGCTGATCCGCGCTCCGCTTGCACGCCGCTTTTTACGCCATCACAGCAGCCATCAGGCCTCGGCGTTCAACACGCGTTTCGGCTCACCCGACATCCAGGCCTGCACGGCCTGAACCGCGTTGCGATAGAACGCGGTGAAGTTTTCCTCGCTGACGTAACCCAGATGCGGCGTCAGGATGACGTTATCCAGGGCACGCCAGGGGCTCGTGGCCGATAACGGTTCCTCGTCAAAAACGTCCAGGCCCGCGCCGGCGAGACGGCCTTTACGCAGGGCGTCGAACAACGCCTCCTGATCCACCAGCCCCGCGCGCGAGGTATTCACCAGAAACGCCGTGGGCTTCATTGCCGCCAGCGCGGCCGCGTCCACGACGTTGCGGGTACGCTCGCTCAAGATCAGATGCAGGCTGACCACATCCGAATCGGCGAACAGCGTGTGCTTGTCCGCGTATTGCACGCCCGCTTGGGCGGCGCGCTCGGGCGTCAGGTTCGGACTCCAGGCCTGCACCGTCATCCCAAATGCGCGACCGACTTGCGCGACGGCGGTGCCGAGCTTACCCAGCCCCACGACGCCCAGGCGTTTTCCAGCGAGTGGCCGGGGCATGCCGGTTTGCCACAGACCGCGCCGCATATTGGCGTCTTCGGTCGTCAGATTCTTGAACAGCGCCAAAATATGCGCCCAGGCGAGCTCGGCCGTGGCGGTGTTCGCGTCGGCACTGCCAGGCGCGCCGCAGACCACGATGCCGCGCCCGCGGCAGGCATCCATATCGATGGCGAGATTACGCATGCCTGTCGTAATCAGCAGCCGCAATTGGGGCAAGGCATTGATCAAGTCCGCCGGAAACGGCGTACGCTCTCGCATCGCCACGATCACATCGAACGGCGCCAGAGCCGCCGCGCGCGCGCTTTCGGGCAGATAGTCGCGAAACGTCTGTACCTGCGCCCGCGGCCCCAAGGTCGTCCAATCGGCGTAGCGTTCGGCCACGCCGTGATAATCGTCCAGTACTGCAATGCGAATCGTGTCGTCGCTCACGGCTAGTCTCCTGTTGTTATCGCCTCGATCGTGATCATTTCCCGAGATGGCTGCGTATCGTCGCGATGGGCGCCGCGCCATTCAGACGGCTACCGTCCGGAAAGAATATGGCGGGCGTGCCGCGCACCATCAATTTACGGCCCAGCGCCGTGACCTCCTGGATGGGCGCATCGCATTCGGCCGTGGGTGGGGCGTTGCCCTCTACCATCCACTCACGCCAGACACGTGCGCGGTCTTTCGCGCACCAGATGTCGCGCGACTTGGTGACGGAATCCTGCGACAAAATCGGATAGAGGAACGTGTAGATCGTGACGTTGTTCTCGTCCTTCAGGGTTTTGTGCAGTTGCTTGCAATAGCCGCAGTTCGGGTCTTCGAACACGACCATTTTGCGCGCGCCATTGCCCCGCACCTGTTTGACGGCCAACTCGAAGGGAAACTGATCGAACGGGATGGAGCCGAGCTGTTCCAGTCGCTCGCGCGTCATGTCGCGGCGCGTCGCCACGTCGATGAGCGGGCCTTCCATGACCCAGGTCACGCCCTCATCGGTGTAGACGAGGTCCGATCCGACCTGCACCTCGTAAATGCCATAGGGCGTGCGGCGCGCGCCGGCGACGTCCAGATTGCTGAAAATTTCGCCAAAACGCTTGGCGACTGCCGCCTCGCGCGGATCGGTAGCGGCAGCGGCGGGCTGGGGCTTGGCCGCCGTCTGTGCCCCGGCGCCGGCCGACAGCGCCAGCCCCACGGCGCAAAGAACAGGTGCCAGATAAGAAATAACGCGCTTACGCATAACAACTCCTAGTGACGACTCAGTTACGCGAGGCGCCATCGATCAAATAACGCTTTAACACCGGTGCGCCGTCGACCCAGCGCATGCCTACATTACGCAGCCATGCCAGGGGCGCCTGCGGCGCACGGAACAATTTGTGCAGGCCATCGGTGGCCACCCGCATCGCCAGCACCGACTCGGCGCGCGCGCGCTGATAGCGGCGCAGCACGCGCTCATCCCCGGCCGGCCGATATGACTCGCGCTCGGCCACGACGCGGGCCAGTGCTTCGACATCGCCCAGGCCCAGATTCAGGCCCTGGCCGGCCAGCGGGTGCACGCGATGCGCGGCGTCTCCGGCCAGCGCGATGCCGGGCGCGGTCATGCGCGACTGATCGAGCGTCAGCGGGAAGCCATGCAGCTTGCTGCGCACCTTCAAGCGGCCGAGGCGGCCCTGCGAGGCCTCTAGTAGCCAACGTTCGAGCCGTGCGGTCTGTTCATCGGCGGGCAAGGCCTGCAACTCGGCAGCCTGTTTTTCCCGCATCGACCACACCATGGAAACCTGATGCGTGCCCGCGATATCGGGCATCGGCAGCAAGGCCAGCACGCCATCATCGCGGAACCACTGAAACGCCGTACCCTGATGGGGACGCTCGGTCTCCAAATGCACGACCAGACCCGTGTCGTGATAAGGCACCGAGGTATGGGGAATCCCGGCAGCCGTACGCAAAGGCGACGACGCGCCGTCCGCGGCGACCACGAGCTCGGTTTCTATCCAGTCGCCCGCGCTGGTTTGCACCGCGCCCGGGCGATAAGCGACCGCCCGATCCTGGATCCACGCGATGCCAAACATGCGCACCGCCTGCAACAGCACCCGTTCGATTTCGCCGGACTCGACGATCCAGGCCAGCTGGGGCTGGGCGGCTTGCCAGGCGTTGAGCTCCACCCGTCCATCCGCGTCGCCGTGGATTTCCATCGCCTCGACCGGCGTGATGCGCTCGGCCGGCATGGCGTCCCAGACGCCGATCTCGTTCAGGAACCGCTGGCTGGCGGGCGAGATGGCATACACGCGGGGGTGATAAACGTCCGCGCTCGCGGGCGGCACCGTGCGCGCGGGCGCCAGCAAGGTGACGCGCTGCCCGCGACGGGCCAGCGCCAGCGCACTGGCCAGCCCGACAATCCCGGCCCCGCAAATAACAATCGGTGTACTCATCGCGCAGTAGGCTCCCCGGCCTGCTTGGGCCACAACACCCACATCTGACCCCGTTGTTTCATGCGGCCAGCCTGGGCTCCTGCCTCGTCGCCAAAACCCCAATATAGGTCAGCACGCGCGGCGCCTTTGATCGCCGCCCCGGTATCTTGCGCAAAAACCAGACCCTGGAGCGGTCGATCCGAGGAGGGCCAGGTGGTCGACAGATAAACCGGCGTGCCCAGCGGCACGAAACTGGCATCCACCGCGATCGAACGCTTCGCCACCAGCGGAATACCGTATGCCCCCTTGGGTCCGAGTTCCGGGTCGGTAACGACCTCCTCGCGGAAGAACACCACAGCGGGGTTGGCGTTGAGCATCTCGCGCACACGCGCCGGATTACGTTGCGCCCAGGCGCGGATATTCTGCATCGATGCCTCGTTGGCGCGCAGCTCGCCCTTGTCGATCAGCCAGCGGCCGATGGACACATACGGCTGGCCGTTGTGATCGGCGTATGCGACCCGCATCGTCGTGCCCGCGTCGGGCCCATCGGTCAATAGAACGCGACCCGAACCCTGCACCTGCAAGAAGAAGTTATCCACGGGATCGTCCACCCACGCAATCACGGGCGGGCGCTTGCCGCTGGCCTCGATGCTCGCGCGCGTGTCGTAGGGCACGACGCGCTTGCCCACGAGCTTGCCGCGCACGCGCTTGCCGGCCAGCTCCGGGTAGACCGAACCCAGGTCGATCGTGAGCAGATCCTCTGGCACACCGTATAGCGGCCATTGATACACCCCGCCCTGACGGCGCGAGCCGCGCACCAAGGGTTCGTAATAGCCGGTCACTGTGTTGGCGGCCTGCCGATTATCGGCGCCGTTGAGCTGCCAGGGCTGCAAATGCATCTGCAGGAATTGCCGTACCGCCGCCGCGTCCATCGGGGTCCCTTCCAGCTTGGCCGCCGCCGCGCACACCGGCTGCCAGGCGCGGGGCGTGGCGCGCGCCGGTGCGGCGAGATTGCCCGAAGTCTGACGCATCAGTCCTCGGCAATTACGCACGAACAAGGGCCAGAAATTCGACAGATCGTCATTCGACCAACCCGGCATCTCCGCCCAATTGGCCCGCTGGAACCGGCCGGCGAGTTTACGCGCCGGCGTATCGCGCAGCGCATTGAGATCTGGCACCACCAGCGGTGCGTTATCGCTGGCCTCCACGGGCGCGGGCTGGCCCGGCAGCGTTTCCTCTGGGGACTGTGCGGGCGTCGTACACGCCGCCAGGGCCGCCAGCAGGGGTGGCAGGCACAATAATTTCAAATAACGATTCATGAGCGATCGATAGGGAAAAACGTACGCCGTCAATGCAAGGTGCGTGGCATGGCGAGCATGAACTCGGCAATCTGCACTTCGAAGGGAATGCCATTCTCGCCCACGCAGTGATACGTGCCGCGCATGGTGCCTACCGGGGTAGGCAGCGGGCAGCCGCTGGTGTATTCGAAGGTTTCCCCGGGAGCCAAAAGCGGCTGCTGGCCCACCACGCCCAGGCCGCGCACTTCCTGCACGCGCTGATGACCATCGGTGATGATCCAGTGGCGGCTGATCACCTGGGCCGGATGCTCGCCGGTGTTGGTAATACGCACGGTATAGGCGAACACGTATTGCTGTTCGGCGGGGTCCGATTGCTCGGGCACGAATTGGGGCGTGACGGTGACGGTCAGGTCGTAGGGTTTCACGGGCCTTTCCCGGTGAGCACAGAGGCGGTTGAACGGCGCGCCGCGCGACACACCGCCCCGACGGACAAGTGTCACACGCGCAAACTACAATAATGGCACATTATGCCCGTGGAAACTCCGACCATCATGCCCGCCTCGTCCCCGGCCCAAGCCCGTATCGCCCCCAGTATTCTGTCCGCCGACTTTGCCCGTCTGGGCGAAGAAGTGCGTAATGTCGTCGCCGCTGGCGCCGACTGGATCCACTTCGATGTCATGGACAATCACTATGTGCCCAACCTGACCATCGGCCCGATGGTATGTGCCGCCATTCGGCCGCACGTCCAGGTGCCGATCGACGTGCACCTGATGGTCGAACCGGTGGATGAGCTGATTCCGCAATTCGCCAAAGCGGGCGCGGACATCATTACCTTTCACCCCGAAGCCTCGCGCCACGTCCATCGCACGCTGTCGCTGATCCGCGATAACGGCTGCAAGGCCGGCCTGGTGTTCAACCCGGCCAGTTCGCTGGATGCGATGGACCACGTCATGGAACTGCTCGATGTGGTGTTGTTGATGTCGGTCAACCCCGGCTTTGGCGGCCAGAGCTTTATTCCTTCCACGCTGACCAAGCTGCGCGACGCGCGCGGCCGCATCGACCGTTGGGTTCAGGCCGGTGGTCAGCCCATTTTGCTGGAAGTCGATGGCGGCGTGAAAGTCGACAATATCGCTGAAATCCGCGCGGCTGGCGCCGACACGTTTGTCGCCGGTTCGGCCATTTTTGGCAAACCGGATTACACCCAGGTCATCCAAGATCTGCGCCGCGAAATCGGACGCGCCGACACGGTATCGGTGTAAGCCCTGTTTCCCCTCCGACGACCCTTAGCCTTAACGATTGAGATTGCAATGACCACTTTCCAAGCCGCGTTGCTCGACCTGGACGGAACCCTGTTGGACTCCATCCCCGATCTGGCCCATGCGGCCAACGCCATGCGTATCGAACTCGGTATGCCCGCGCTGCACATCGATGTGGTGGCAACCTTCGTCGGCAAGGGCGTGGACAATCTGGTGCGCCGCGCCCTGGCAGGGTCCTTGCACGCCCCCGATCCCGAACCGCAGGCCTTTGAACAGGCACGCACCTCGTTTTATCGCCATTACCACTTGGTCAATGGCGACAAAGCCACCGTGTTTGACGGCGTCATCGAGGGATTGAAGACCATGCGCGAGCGGGGTTTGAAGCTCGCCGTGGTCACGAACAAGCCCACCGAATTCACCCTGCCGCTCTTGGAGCGTACGGGTTTGTCTGGTTTTTTCCAGGAAGTCGTGTGCGGGGACACCTGCGTGCGACGCAAACCCGACCCCGATCAAATGTTCTACGCCTGCGAGCGCCTGGGCGTGACTCCCCAGCAGACCGTCGCCATCGGCGACTCGGTCAATGACGCCCTGGCCGCGCGCGCGGCAGGCATGCGCGTGCTGGCGGTGCCTTATGGCTATAACGAAGGGCAAGATGTACAAACTCTGGATGTCGATGCTATAGTAAACAGCATTGCTCATGCAGCCGAGTGGATTGCCGAACAAAACGCCACACTGCAGCAGGCCTGATAGGCCGGAGCGTCAGTCGCAACAGCAGTACTGCGACGACACCCGCCCTTTCCTGTATTGAGCTTTTTTGACTCAGACCTGATTACATGACTGCTCGCCTCTCGAACCAAATGCTCAGCGCCTCGTGGCGTTGGTGGCGTTTGTCTTCCGGGTGGCGATAGACCTTCCCGGCCTGGACGCGTAAAGCCTCCCAGCGCCGCAGCTGTAAAAACAGCGCCAAAGCCCGGACCCAACAACTTGGACCGGGCTTTTTTGTATCTGTCCGGTCCCTGGACCCCCTACCAAGAGACCTGACATGACCGAAATCGAATTCAATGCCCTGGCGGCCCAGGGGTACAACCGAATCCCGCTGATCTCCGAGACCTACGCCGATCTGGACACGCCGCTGTCCATCTATCTGAAACTGGCCCACGCCGGTCCGCAGAATGGCGCGATGAGCTGCCTGATGGAATCCGTGGTGGGCGGCGAGCGTTTTGGCCGCTACTCGTTCATCGGCCTGCCCTCGCACACCGTCATTCGCGCTCGCGGCACGCACACCGAGGTCCTGCGCGATGGCCACGTGACAGAAACCCACGAAGGCGACCCGCTGGCGTTCATCGAACAATATCAAGCGCGTTTCAAGGTCGCCCTGCCTCCGGGCATGCCGCGTTTCTGCGGCGGGCTGGCCGGGTATTTTGGCTATGACACCGTGCGCCACATCGAACCGCGCCTGGGCCCTGCCGTGAAGCCGTTTCCGGCGGGCATGGATGACGGCACCCCCGACATCATGCTGATGCACGTGGACGAACTGGTCATCATCGACAACCTCGCCGGTCGCACCTACCTGATGGTGTACGCCGATCCGCGTCAACCCGAGACCTATAGCCGCGCGCAGACCCGGCTGCGCGATCTGCGCGCCCGCCTGCGCCGCCCGGTGGATATCCCCTACAGCCATCCCAGCATGCTGACCGAGGAACGCCGCGATTTCAGCAAAACGGACTATCTGGCCGCCGTGCATCGCGCCAAGGAATACATCGCCGCCGGCGACCTCATGCAGGTGCAGATCGGCCAGGTCATCGCCAAGCCTTTCCGCGATTCGCCGCTGTCGCTCTATCGCGCGCTGCGTTCGCTGAATCCGTCTCCGTACATGTATTTCTGGAATTTCGGTGACTTCCAGGTGGTCGGCTCCTCGCCCGAAATCCTGGTGCGTCAGGAAAAAATCCAGGACGAGGGCGTGACCAAATCGCAAGTCACCATCCGCCCGCTGGCCGGTACGCGTAAACGCGGCGCCACGCCCGAGCAGGATCTGGCGCTGGCCGAGGAGCTGAAGGCCGACCCGAAGGAAATCGCCGAACACGTCATGCTGATCGATCTGGCGCGCAACGACGTGGGCCGCGTGGCCGAAGTTGGCTCGGTCAAAGTCACCGACACCATGACCATCGAGCGGTATTCGCACGTCATGCACCTGGTCTCTAATGTGACGGGCAACCTGCATGCCGGCATGAGCAGCATGGATGTGCTGCGCGCCGCGTTCCCCGCTGGCACGCTCACGGGCGCACCCAAGGTACGCGCCATGGAAATCATCGACGAACTCGAGCCGGTACGCCGTGGCATCTATGGCGGTGCGGCCGGCTACCTGAGCTACGGCGGCGAGATGGATGTCGCCATCGCCATCCGCACCGGCGTAATCAAAAACGGCATGCTGTATGTGCAGGCGGCCGCCGGCATCGTCGCCGACTCGAACCCCGAAGCCGAATGGGCCGAAACCGAGGCCAAGGCGCGCGCGGTTTTGCGTGCGGCTGAACAGGTGCAACATGGGCTGGACGAACCGATCTGAGCCGAGCGCGGCCAACCAGGCATACCGAAAGCGCGTTGAATACGACTGAACCGCGTTCGACATGCCCCACTCCGGACACAGACCGAATCAGACCCGACCCACACACGCGAGGATAAGCCTCCCCCTCGCTTTTCAGAATCTCGGCGCTCCCAGGCCTACCCTTCGCGCCCTCACCGCTACAGGTGCCTCATGCTTTTGATGTTGGATAACTACGACTCCTTCACCTACAACCTGGTGCAGTATTTCGGCGAACTCGGCGAAGACGTCCGCGTCGCCCGCAATGACCAGATCACGCTGGATGAAATCGCCGCGCTGCGACCGGATCGCATCTGCGTGTCGCCAGGCCCGTGCTCGCCGGCCGAGGCCGGCGTGTCAGTACCGCTCATCCAGCGCTTTGCTGGCGAAGTGCCTATTCTGGGCGTGTGCCTGGGCCATCAGGCCATCGGCGCCGCCCATGGCGGACGCATCGTGCGCGCGCAGCAGATCATGCACGGCAAAACGGTTCAGATCACCCACACCGGCACCGATATATTCACAGACCTGCCCTCCCCCTACACGGTCATCCGCTACAACTCGCTGACCATCGATCCCGCCACACTGCCCGAGTGCCTGGAAGTCACGGCCACCGCGCCGGATGGCGACATCATGGGGGTTCGTCATAAAACCTTGCCCATTTACGGCGTACAGTTCCATCCGGAATCGGTGTTGAGCGAACACGGGCACGCCATGCTGCAAAACTTTTTGAATATCTGATCCTCGGGGAATACCTTTATGTCTATCACCTGCACCGAAGCGCTCGTACGCTGCATCGAGCACCGCGAAATCTTCCACGATGAAATGCTGCACCTGATGCGCATGCTGATGCGCGGCGAGTTGTCCCCGCAGATGGCCAGCGCTCTCATCATGGGTTTGCGCGTCAAGAAAGAAACCATCGGCGAGATCACCGCGGCGGCGCAGGTCATGCGCGAATTCGCCACGCCGGTCGTCACCCCCAACCCCGAAGACCTGCTGGATATGTGCGGCACGGGCGGCGACGGCAGCCATACCTTCAACATTTCTACCGCCGCCATGTTTGTCGCGGCAGCCGCTGGCGTGCCCATCGCCAAACACGGCGGGCGCAGCGCCTCGTCGTCCTCGGGTAGCGCCGACGTGCTCGAAGCCCTGGGTGCCAACCTGGAGCTGAGCCCGGAACAAGTCGCCGAATGCCTGCAGGCGACCGGCATCGGTTTCATGTATGCCCCCGCCCACCACAGTGCCATGAAAAACGTCGCCCCTATCCGCAAGGAACTGGGCGTGCGCACGATCTTCAACATCCTGGGCCCGCTCACCAACCCGGCGGGCGCGGCCAATCAGCTGATGGGCGTATTCCACCCCGATCTGGTCGGCATCCAGGTACGCGTCTTGCAGCGGCTGGGCTCGCGCCATGTGCTGATCGTGCATGGTCGTGACGGCATGGACGAGGCATCGCTGGGCAGTGCCACCCTGGTGGGCGAACTGAAAGACGGACAAGTCCGCGAGTACGAGATCCACCCCGAAGACTACGGCCTGGCGATGGTGTCTAATCGAGCCATCAAAGTCAGCAATCGCGAGGAATCGCGTGAGCTGGTCATCGAAGCGCTGGATAATGTCGAAGGCGTGGCGCGCGACATCGTGGCCTTTAACGCGGGGCTGGCGATTTATGCAGGCAATAAGGCCGACAATATCGGCGAAGCTCTTTCGCTGGCATTTGAAACCTTGTCTAATGGCTCGGCGCGCGCCAAGTTGGAAGAATTCTGCGCCTATACCCGGAAATTTTTGAAATGAACGACATTCTTGCGAAGATCCTGGCCGTCAAAGCCGAGGAAGTCGCCACGGCTCGCCAGTTGCGCAGCGAAGCAGAACTGCTGCGCGAAGCACAGGCCCGCCAAGACGTACGAGGCTTTGCCCAGGCTATCGAAGACAAAATCGCCCAGGGTCACGCCGGGGTCATCGCCGAAGTCAAAAAGGCCTCGCCCTCCAAGGGCGTGCTGCGCGAAAACTTCGATCCGGCCGCCATCGCCGCCACCTATGCCGTGCATGGCGCGGCCTGCCTGTCGGTGCTGACGGACGTGCAGTTCTTCCAGGGTTCGCATGACAATCTGCGCCGCGCGCGCGCGGCCTGCCCGCTGCCCGTGCTGCGCAAAGACTTCATTGTCGATACCTACCAAGTGATCTCCGCCCGCGCCATGGGTGCCGACTGCGTGCTGTTGATCGTGGCGGCCTTGGCGCCCAATCAGCTGCGCGACCTGGAACAGCTGGCGATGGAACTGGGCATGGATGTGCTAGTCGAGGTGCACGATGCCGAGGAACTGGATACGGCGCTGTCGCTCAAGACCAATCTGATTGGTATCAACAACCGCAATCTGCGTACGTTCGAGACCAGCCTGCAGAACACGATCGACCTGCTGCCGCGCATCCCCGCCGGCAAGCGCGTGGTGACTGAAAGCGGCATTCTGAGCCGCGATGACGTGCAGTTGATGCGCAAGCACGACGTGCACGCGTTCCTGGTGGGCGAGGCATTCATGCGCGCCGAGGACCCGGGCGCGGAGCTGGCACGACTCATGCGCTGATCCAGCTGCGAACGCTCGCGTCTGGCGCAGCGCATTCCGGAGACCAACATGTCGCGATACTTGAAAGCCTTTACACTTCGACCGCCTGTCCTGGCGGCATTGGCGCTCGCCGGACTATTGTCGGGCTGCGCACTCGGCGACAACCCGGGCCCGCCGCATCCCGGCGCGGTCAATCCCTATAGCAATGGCGGCTTCCACGACGCCGGGCCAAACTATCCAGACACAGGGAGATGACGGCACGGCGCCACTGAGCGGCTGTATGACGTGCGCGGTCATTTGCCCCCGGACACTTCGATAAACGACCCCGTCGTATAGCCCGCCTCGTCCGAGCAGAACCACATCACGGCGCCAGCTACTTCCTCGACCGTGCCGCCGCGCTGCAGCGGGATGGAGCTGGCCAACCGATCCACGCGCCCTGGCTCGCCGCCACTGGCATGCATCTCGGTATAGATCGTTCCGGGCCGCACCCCATTCACGCGAATCTGATCAGCGGCGACTTCTTTGGACAAGCCGATGGTCAATGTGTCCATGGCGCCCTTGGACGCCGCGTAGTCGATGTATTCGCCCGGCGACCCCAGGCGCGAGGCCACCGACGAGACATTAACGATGGAGCCGCCGCGTCCGCCATGCCGGGGCGCCATGCGTCGCACCGCTTCGCGACAGCACACCATCGCGCTCACGACGTTGGTGGTCAGGATGCGGGTCATGCGCGCCGCATCCATATCCTCCAGACGGCATTGCGTCTCCAGCACGCCCGCATTATTGATCAACGCATCGACACGCCCCAGCTCGCGGTCGACGGTTTTAAAAAGCTGCACCACCTGACCCTCGTCAGCGACATCGGCCGCCACCGCGATGGCCTGGCCACCCTCGGCCTCGATGGCGCGCACCACCTCGTCGGCCGCATCGCTGCGCTGGCGATAGTTCACGCAGACCGCATAACCGCGTCGCGCAGCCAGACGCGCTACCGCCGCGCCGATACCCCGGCTACCGCCGGTGACGATCATGACTTTCCGAGATTCAGACACGCCTTGCTCCTTGCCGTGATGCGCGCTCGCGTCCATCCGCGCAGCGCCTCAACCCCGACAGTACACCAGTTGAGCAGGATATTGAGGGCTGCTGCGGCCAAGCGCCGTGCGCACGCAGTACCATGACGTTTTTCACTCGCCCGGCACCGCCATGCAAGACACCACGCACCAGCTTTCCATGACCATCCTGATGACGCCGGATATGGCGAATTTTGCCGGGAATGTGCACGGCGGCACGATTCTGAAGTACCTGGACCAGGTGGCCTACGCTTGCGCGAGCCGTTACGCCGGCCAGTATGTCGTGACGCTGTCGGTCGATCAGGTGATGTTCCGGCAACCCATTCATGTGGGAGAGCTGGTGACCTTTCTGGCCTCGGTCAACTACACCGGCAGGACCTCAATGGAAATCGGTATCAAGGTGATCACCGAGGACATTCGCAAACAAGTCGTGCGTCACGCCAACAGCTGCTATTTCACGATGGTGGCGGTGGACGAAAACGGGCAGCCCACGCCCGTGCCGCAGCTGGAGCTGAAAACCCTGGAACAGCGCCAGCGCTACGAGGCAGCGCGCCAGCGGCGCGAATTGCGTCAAGCGATGGAACGGCACCACGAAGAGATCAAGCAGCGGGTACAAGACCCGGTGCCGGGGGCCGCGTCGTAACGCTGCCGGTGCGCCCGCATCGGGATTGGCTCGTACCGACAGCCTCCAAATGTGTCGCCCGGACACAACGAATCCGGCAAAACCGGGTTGGGATTTTCCCTAATCAGAATGTCGGCGGTGCTTCGGGTGGTGCGACCGAGGCGCCTTGGATGCCGTGGCGCTTCATCGCCTCGGCGACGAAGCCGCTGGCTTTCATATCCTCTACAAACGCGACCAGAAATGCCGCCGCGCGCGCATCGCGCCCCTTGGGTAGACCCATGGCCTGACGGATCACCATAAAACGTCCCGGCAGCAGCCGCACGCCACCGACGCGCTGCGCATCGGCTTCCAATTGTTGTTTCACTCCCGCGGCCACCTCCAGGTTCTGCGCCAAGAACGTCTCGACGACCGCGGGCGAACTGGGTGCGCGTACGATCTCCGCCTGCTTTAACTCGCGCGTCAGGTACAGGTCATAGGCGCTGCCCTTGCCGACCACGACACGATGTCCGGCACGATCCACCTCGTCGTTTTCTCGCAGCGGCGAATCCTGCCTGACCAGGTAGGCCCCTTCGATCAGCACGTAGGGCGCGGTAAAGCGAATGCCTGCGCCACGCACGGGATCCACCGCGAAAAACCCGATGTCGGCGCTCTCCGCCGTGACGGCGTCCACCGACTTGCCCGCCGTGTCGAACACCACGAGTTCCAATTCGAGCCCAATCCGCCGGGCAAACTCACGTGCCAGATCGATGGACACGCCCGCGGGTTCGCCGGCCGCATTACGCCCCGCCAAAATAGGATTACCAAGGTTGATCGAAGCGCGCAGGCGCCCCGTGGGCGCGAACGCCGCGCGTATTTCCGGAAGGATGTCCATCTGATGGTCGCTTTTACAAAGAGTTGACGGGCACAGCTGACGCCGTCACTGTAAACAATAAAGCGCAGCATGGGACATCACATTGTCCGCGCCGACTAATCGGGGACGTTTTCCACACGGGCAGCGCCGTCGCGACAACGCGATATTCAGGCGCCGGATCCCTATAAAAGCAGGCTTTGCGCACAGCGTATTGGGCCAGATAGGGACATACCCGAAGGTTCAATACTTAGAGGATTCACCAACAGAAATCCCAAGTACATCGTGATACGATCCACCCCGACTTGGACTTTGCGTGCTGGTGGCGCGTGACATGTCCGGACGCTTGTGCACCCGAATATGGCTCGAATTGCCGCGCCATATTTTTTTTGTTCTGGTCCAAGCTGCTTGCGTCCTTAGACATTGCGTGGCCATTAACCGTGCCGAAGCAGTAGGCATGACACAATACGGAGACCTTCTATGCAGCTAAGGAATAAGCAAGATTTCTGGGCAGGAGCGATGTTTACGCTGCTTGGCCTGGGTTTTGCGTTCATCGCCACTCAGTATCAAATGGGAACGTCTGCCCGCATGGGCCCAGGCTATTTCCCCTTCTGGCTAGGCATCTGTCTGGCCGTACTGGGCGCGGTCGTCGCGCTGGGCGCCATGTCGCCCAAGGCCACCAAGACCACGGTGGATCGCTTCGACTTCAAAATCCTGTTCATCATTATCGGCTCCGTCATTCTGTTCGGCGCCTTGCTGCGGCCGCTCGGTCTGTATCTCTCGCTGTTCCTGCTCGTCATGGCCAGCAGTGTGGCCAGCTACGAGTACAGCTTCCGCGTCGCGCTGGTCAACGCCATCTTCCTGGTGGTGTTCTGCTGGCTGGCGTTCATCAAGGGCTTGGGATTGATTTTCCCGCTATGGCCGTCGTTTCTGGGCATGAACTAAAACACACGGGGAAGAGAGACAATCATGGAATTGATGGAACACTTGGCGCTCGGTTTTTCCGTAGCGTTCACGCCTGAGAACCTGCTGTACGCCTTGCTGGGCTGCATTCTGGGCACCCTGGTCGGCGTATTGCCTGGCTTGGGGCCCGTGCCCACCATCGCGATGCTGCTGCCGATCACCTATGTGCTGCCGCCGGTGGCTGGCCTGATCATGCTGGCCGGGATTTACTACGGTACGCAGTATGGCGGCTCCACCACCGCGATTCTGGTTAACCTGCCAGGCGAAACCTCAGCGGTGGTGACCGTGCTCGACGGTCACCAGATGGCACGTAATGGCCGTGCGGGCGCGGCGCTGTCGCTGGCGGCTATCGGGTCGTTCTTTGCCGGTTGCGTGGCCACGCTGCTGATCGCCGCGTTCGCGCCTCCGCTGTCGGAAATCGCCTTCAAGTTCGGTCCCGCCGAATACTTCTCGCTGATGACCCTGGGTCTGATCGGTGCCGTGGTGCTGGCCTCGGGTTCGCTGCCCAAGGCAATCTGCATGATTCTGCTGGGCCTGCTGCTGGGCATGGTGGGTACCGACGTGAACTCGGGCGTGGCGCGCTATGACTTCGGCATCCCCGAGCTGCAAGACGGTATCGACTTCGCCATCGTGGCCATGGGCGTGTTTGGTTTCGCAGAGATCCTGTCGAACCTGGAGCAAAAAGAAAACCGCGTCCAGCTCGAAGACAAGATCGGCTCGCTTTACCCCAACAAGCAGGAAATCCGTGAAGCGGTCCCGGCCATCGTTCGCGGCACGGCGCTGGGCTCGGTTCTGGGTATCCTGCCCGGCGGCGGTTCTGTGCTGTCGGCGTTCGCCTCCTACACCCTGGAAAAGAAACTGTCCAAGGAACCGGAACGCTTCGGTAAAGGCCACCCCGCAGGTCTGGCTGGTCCCGAATCGGCCAACAACGCCGGCGCACAGGCTTCGTTTATCCCGCTCTTGACCTTGGGTATCCCGGGTAACGCCGTGATGGCGCTGATGGTGGGCGCGATGACGATCCACAACATTCAGCCCGGCCCGCAGGTCATGACCAGCCACCCGGAACTGTTCTGGGGTCTGATCGCCTCCATGTGGATCGGTAACCTGATGCTGGTGGTGCTCAACCTGCCGCTGATCGGCGTTTGGGTCAAGCTGCTGAAAGTGCCCTATCGCATCCTGTTCCCGGCCATTCTGGTGTTCTGCACGATCGGCGTGTACTCGTTGAACTACAACGTGTTCGACATCTACGTCACCGCGATCTTCGGCATCATCGGCTATATCTGGGCCAAGCTGAAGTGCGAAGGCGCCCCGCTGCTGCTGGGTCTGGTGCTGGGACCCATGATGGAAGAAAACTTCCGTCGTGCCCTGCTGCTGTCGCGCGGCGATTTCACGACGTTTGTGACGCGGCCATTGTCGGCCTCGTTGCTGGGTGCGGCGTTGATCCTTGTCGTGCTCGTGGCCCTGCCGTCGATTCGCAAGAAGCGTCAGGAAGCCTTCGTCGAAGAAGACTGATGCATCGAGGGCAGCGCGGGGTTCGCCCCGGGTTGCCCCGGTCACGGCATTGCGATGACCGGTCGCTTGAATCGGTGAACAAAAAGGCCTGGGATGTCACATCCCAGGCCTTTTCTATTTGATACTGCCACGGGGTCGGCGCGTGGCACCGACCCTGCAGTCCCGGCGATCAGCGCGGCGTCAGCGGTGCCGGCGCGGTGGGAGATGCCGGGTTCGGCACGTTGGGCGCGGACGATCCGTTGGGCTGCGCGGCAGAAGCTTGATCACCGCGGATCTTGGCCGCAATTTCGGATGCCGCCTGGGCCGAGGGCACACCAAAGGCCAATACACCCCGATTGAGCGTCTCGGCGATGCGCGGCGCGGCCACCAGTTCGCGATCAATCACCAGGGCCAGCATATTGCCGACGTTCTGGTTGCTCACATCGTTGAGCTTGCGCGCACCGCCTTCGGTAAAGCGCAGGCCCACATAGTTTTGTCCATCACGATCAACCAGCGCCGCCGCCTCGCTCAGATCCGCACGCGTGAGCGCGGGCTGACGCTCCAGGAACAGCGAGCCGTCCGGCACCTTGATTTCCATCAGGCCAGGAGCCGAAGCGGTACGGGCCACATAAAACTCAACCGAGGAAGCCGTCACCGCCTGACCTTGCGCCTGCGTCGACTGCGCCGCTTCGTCGGTCTTGGCCGTTTGCTTGGGCGAGGTCTGGCAGCCTGCGAGCGCGAACGTGAGTACGGCCACTGCGGGCGCTAACTTGCGCATAGTGAATTGCATGGTGATTATTCCTTTTTGATTGATACAAGGGTACTGCGGATCAGCGCCCCGCCTGAGTTCCAATTTACAAAAAGTGTAGCGGGCTGGCGAGGGTCACAATAGTTTCATCCGTGTGCAGTTGTAAACCGTAAGGACAAACGACATCCCTTAAGCAGTCTATACTCATTCCCACGCAGGGGTACTCGTCGCGCAGTGATGGCGACGTGTTGAGAGAGTCCCTTCGTACCAGTACGGATAATGCCGATGCTGGGAGCGTCTTCCAATGCCACGCCGGCGGGTTCGCCCTGCCCGGTCACGCCTGGAATTCCCCCCGTTCGGCTCCAACGTCTTTTTGGAGCATTCAATGAACCCCTCCCCGAAGTTCGTCGCGGCCACAGCGGCCGTCGATGCAGCAGTCACTGTCCCTTTTCCCCAATCACGCAAGGTCTACGTCACGGGCTCGCGCGCGGACATACGCGTGCCGTTTCGGGAAATCGCGCAAAGCCCGGCACCTGCCCAGTATGGCGGCACACAACATCCCCCGCTGACGGCCTACGACACCAGCGGCCCCTACACGGACCCCGAGGCGAAGATCGATATCCAACAAGGCCTGCCCGCGCTGCGCGAGCCCTGGATTGCCGATCGGGACGACACCGAACGACTGCAAGGCCCCACCAGCGCCTATGGCCGCGCCCGGCTCGAGGATATCGCCACCTCGGCCATGCGCTTTATCGCGCAGCGCCCGCCACGGCGCGCGCGGCACGGACATAACGTCACGCAAATGCACTATGCGCGGCGCGGTATCGTGACGCCCGAGATGGAGTTCGTGGCCTTGCGCGAAAACCTGCGCCGTGAGCACGATCTGGAGGCGCTTCGCGCGACCGGCCCGCAAGGCGAAAAACTCGCGCAGAGGCTGGCACGGCAACATCCGGGGCAGTCGTTTGGCGCGGCATTGCCCGCCGTGATCACGCCCGAGTTCGTGCGCGATGAAGTCGCACGTGGGCGAGCCATTATTCCCGCCAACGTGAACCACCCGGAACTCGAACCGATGATCATCGGGCGCAATTTTCTGGTCAAGGTCAATGCCAACATCGGCAACTCGGCCGTGAGTTCCGGCGTGGGCGAGGAAGTCGAGAAAATGACCTGGGCGACCCGCTGGGGCGCCGATACGGTGATGGATCTTTCCACCGGCAAACACATTCATGAGACGCGTGAATGGATCATCCGCAATTCACCGGTGCCCATTGGGACGGTACCTATTTATCAGGCGCTGGAAAAGGTCGGCGGTAAAGCCGAAGAACTCAGCTGGGAGATCTTTCGCGATACGCTGATCGAACAGGCTGAACAGGGCGTGGACTATTTCACCATCCATGCCGGCGTACGACTGCCGTTTATTCCATTGACCACGGATCGCCTGACCGGGATCGTGTCGCGCGGCGGGGCCATCATGGCGCAATGGTGTCTCGCCCATCACCGAGAGAGCTTTTTGTACGAGCACTTCGAAGACATCTGCGAGATCATGAAAGCTTACGACGTCAGCTTTTCGCTTGGCGATGGCCTGCGTCCTGGCTCTGGCTATGATGCCAATGACGCCGCGCAATTCGCGGAGCTAAAGACCCTGGGCGAACTCGCACAGGTCGCGTGGAAACACGATGTACAGGTGATGATCGAAGGCCCCGGCCATGTGCCGATGCACTTGATCCAGGAAAACATGACGCTGCAGCTCGAGCATTGTCATGAGGCGCCTTTCTATACGCTGGGGCCGCTGACCACGGACATTGCCCCCGGCTACGACCACATCACCTCAGGCATCGGCGCGGCGATGATCGCGTGGTATGGCACGGCCATGCTTTGCTATGTCACGCCCAAGGAACATCTGGGGCTACCCAACAAGCAAGACGTCAAGGACGGACTGATCACCTACAAGATCGCCGCCCATGCCGCCGATCTCGCGAAGGGACACCCCGGCGCTGCGATGCGCGATAACGCGCTTTCGAAAGCGCGATACGAGTTCCGTTGGGAGGATCAATTCAACCTCAGCCTGGACCCCGATACCGCGCGCAAGTTTCACGATGAGACCTTGCCCAAGGACTCGATGAAGACGGCGCAATTCTGCTCGATGTGTGGTCCTCAGTTCTGCAGCATGAAGATCACGCAGAACGTGCGCGATGATGCCAGCGCCCCGCAGCCCATCCAGAGCGATGCGATCATCGCGGAGGTCAGCGTTCCGGCGCCATCGCCGGCCGCGTTGCAGCAACCGATCTTGTTTGAATCGAAGCGACGTTGATCAAAGGGTGGCGTCAGGGTGACGCCACCATGCATGGTGCGCGCGCATCTGGCCCCGGTATTCACCCGCGCGCGCTCATACGGTGCCTATGCACCTGCTGAGTGCGTCAACTCCAATCGGCCCATCGTTGACGCACTCACCCTTACAGCAGCTTGCCCGGATTCAGGATCCCAGCGGGATCGAACAGCCGCTTGATATCGCGCATCAAACGCAGCTCCAGCGGGTCCTTGCTATGCAGGAAGTGATCGCGCTTGAGCTGGCCGATCCCATGCTCGGCGCTGATGCTGCCGCCATAGCGATTGACCTCATCCAGCACGATATCGGTTACGGCATCGCCCTGCTGCTGCGCCCACTCGCGCGGCGCGCCCGCCGGACGCGACAAGTTGTAGTGCAGATTGCCGTCGCCGAAATGGCCAAAGATAAACGGACGGATATCGGGATACGCCTCGCGCACGCGCTTTTCGGCCGACTCCATGAAGGCGGGGATCTGTTCGATAGGCAGCGAGATATCGTGCTTTAAATGCGGACCGTCCGCACGCTGCGCCTCGGAGATTTCTTCACGCAGCTTCCACAGCGCTTGCAGCTGCGCCATCGAGGTCGATACCGCCGCATCCAGGCACAGTTCGCGTTCGAGCGCCGCACCCATCACGTTTTCCAACAATGCATTCAACGCGTCTTCGTCGGCGGTGTCGGCCAGCTCCATCAACACATAGCCGGGATAACGCTGTGCGAACGGCTCCTGCACGCCTTGCGCATGTGCGAGCACGAGGTCCACGCAGTCGCCGGTGAAAAACTCATAGGCTTGCAGACGTGGGCCGCACTGATCGTTGACGAGTTCAGCGAGTTCCAATGCCTGCTGCGGCGATTGCACCGCGGCCAACACGACAGACCGTACGCTATTGCGGGGGAAGAGCCGCAACGCCACCGCCGTGATGACGCCCAAGGTGCCTTCGGCGCCGATTAATAACTGCTTCAGATCGTAGCCGGTGTTGTCCTTGCGTAGGGTGCGCAGGCCGTGAAAAATCTCGCCCGTTGGCAACACGGCCTCGATGCCCAAGACCAGCTCGCGCGTCATGCCATAGCGCACCACGTTCACACCGCCCGCATTGGTGGAGACGTTGCCGCCGATCTGACATGAATCCTCGGCGGCGAGGCTCAACGGCAGCATACGGTTGGCCTCCTCCGCCACGCGCCGCAGATTGCCGAGTATGCACCCTGCCTCTGCCACCAGCGTATTGGCGATCGTGTCGACAGAACGCACCTTGTTCATGCGATCCAACGACAGCACGACGTTGGCCGGTGCGCCGTCGGGCGTCGCGCCACCGCAAAGGCCAGTATTGCCCCCACGTGGCACGACCGGCACCCCCGCCTGCTGACAAAGCGCCAGACACTTGGCGACCTCTTCCGTGGTGCGAGGGCGCACGACGGCCTGCGCCTGACCCTTGTACAGGCCACGCCAGTCGGTTAACCACGGCTCGATGTCATCAGGCGCGGTGAATACGGTGTCTGGCCCCAACGCCTCGATCAGGCGCTGCGAGAAATCGGAAGTCGTCATGGTGTCTGTCCGGTAGATAAAGATGTAGCCTCGGTCGAGTGGCCAGATGCGCCGTCCACCTCGGAAAGATTCAATGCGAGCCGAGCCGCGGCGCGCCGCAAATGCCGCCGCGCCGCCTGCCGGGCCAACGCCGCATCGCCCGCGACGATGGCCTGATGCACGGCGACGTGTTCTTGATGGACCTCGTCCACGCTTGCCGATGGATGCTGCAGCGTGTTTTCGCGCGCCATGCGCACGGCGGCTCGTACCTGCAGATTCAAATACTGCAGCAGCTGCTGGTAGTAGGCGTTATGCGTGGCCACGGCAATCGCGGCATGAAACGCGATGTCGTGCTCGACCGCGAGCTCGGGATGATGCAAATGCTGCTCGAGCAAAGTCAGGCAGCGCTGCATTTCGGCCAGATCCGCGGCATCGCGGCGCAACGCCGCTAACGCCGCCGCGCTGCCTTCGAGCTCCATCCGCAACTCGAACACATCGGCCAGTTGCTGCCGTGTCAACAAGCTGCGCCCAGGCACCTGAAAACCGCCGCTGGCCGTACGCGCAATCACCGTGCAACCCGCACCCTGTCGGCTCGCCACCAGGCCCTGCGCGCGCAGCCGCTCCGTCGCTTCGCGGATCACGGCGGCACTGACGCCATAGCGCTGGGCGAGCGCTTTGCCGGTCGGAAGCTTCCCGCCCACGGGATGCACGCCAGCGGCGATCTCTGCCACCAGTTGGCTCGCTACCTGCTCGGTAAGGGTTGTGGATTTCGTCAGCATCCAACGATTGTAGAAGAATTTTCAGGTTATCTGAAAACTTTGTGAAGCACAGGTGGTGCAAGTCTGCGTGTTGGGCGCGGGTGGGCAGCGTGGCCAGGCCGAGCCGTATAACGCCGCGGTGCTGGTGCTTGTGGTGGATTTGGTATGTGTTTGCGTGGGCCAGTCAGGCTAGACCCACAATGATGCTAAAGCGCACGATCCGCGCTCACGCGGCCACCGCGTGATGTTCCCGATCCTTGCACACCTCGCACTCTGGATCGCGGCGCACGTTCACGCTACGCCACTGCATCGTGCGCACATCCAGCCACAGCAGCCGGCCAGACAGGCTCTCACCGATACCGGCCAGCAGCTTCAACGCTTCGGCCGCCTGCATGGCGCCGATGATGCCAACCAGCGGCGCGAAAACCCCGGTCGTGGCGCAGTTAACGGCCTCGACATCATCCGCTTCGGGAAACAAACAGTGATAGCACGGCGCGTCATCATGGCGCAGGTCGTACACGCTCACCTGCCCGTCGAACCGGATCGCCGCGCCGGACACGAGCGGCTTGCGATGATGCACGCAGGCGCGATTGATGGCGTGCCGGGTTTTGAAGTTATCCGTGCAATCGAGCACCAGATCGGCTGCAGCGACGGCCTCGTCCAACTTCACACCGTCCAGCCGCTCCACGCGCGCGGTCACGTGGGTTTCGGGATTGAACGCGGCCAGCATGTCGCGCCCCGATTCGGCCTTGGGCCGGCCCACGCTCGATTCCACATGCAGGATCTGGCGTTGCAGGTTGCTCAGCTCGACAATGTCATCGTCGGCCAGCGTGATATCGCCCACGCCGGCGGTAGTCAGATAGAGCGCGGCAGGCGAACCCAGGCCCCCTGCCCCGACCACCAGCACCCGGGCGGAGAGAAAGCGTTCCTGCCCCTCGATGCCCAGCTCGTCCAAAAGGATATGCCGGGCGTATCGGAGTAACTGTTGGTCGTTCATTTGCTCAACCGCCGGTCGATCATTTCTTCTGAGCGGGCTCCACGCCATTGGGCGTGATGGTCTTGCGTTCGGTTTCGCCGCTAAGCGTCGGCTTGGCATTGGCCTGCGCCTGCGCGCGGGCCGAGCCCTTTTGCACGGGTTTGCCGGCCAGCAGATTCAGTGCTTGTTGCAGCTGGAAGTCATCCTTGCCACCAAATTCAAAGACTTTGCCGGCTGGGGGCGGCGGCACATCCTCGTCCAACATCGATTTCACTTCTTCGGCCTGACTATTGGACAGGTGACGCTGCAGGTCGGCTTCACGCGGCAGGCGGAACAAATCGCCTTCGGCCGTGTCGGCGACCACATAGTCCGGTTCGATGCCGGTAGCCTGAATCGAACGGCCCTTAGGCGTGAAATAACGCGAGGTGGTGAGTTTCACGCCCGTGTCCTGGCTCAGCGGCAGGATGATTTGCACCGAGCCCTTGCCAAACGTGCGGTTGCCCAAGACCTTGGCGCGCTTATAGTCTTGCAGCGCACCCGCCACGATTTCGGAAGCCGAGGCCGAGCCTACGTTGACCAGCACCACCATCGGCACGGTCTTCACCCATGCAGGCAGACCGGCCAGATAGTTGCCCTCGCCGCGCGAGTATTCGGCGGGCGTTGCCATGTATTTGTGTTTGGAATCCGGCGTGCGGCCATCGGTGGACACGATCAACACATCCGGCGGCAGGAAGGCGGCCGCTACACCGATAGCGCTGGTCAAGAGGCCGCCCGGATCATTGCGCAGATCCAGGATCAGACCCTTGGGCGCGCCCTTGGCACCAAGTTCCTTCAGATGGCGCGCGAGATCGGAGCCCGTTTTTTCCTGGAACTGAGCGATGCGAACATAGCCAATGTCGCCGTCGAGCATCTTGCTGCGCACGCTGCGCACCTTGATGACGTCGCGCACGATCTTGACCACGATGGGCTGCGGATTATCCGCGCGCATCAGCGTGAGCGTGATGGGCGTTTTAGGCGCACCGCGCATGAGCTTGACCGCTTCGTTCAACGCCATCCCCTTGGTGGGGGTGTCATCGATCTTGATGATCAAGTCGCCCGCCATCACGCCCGCGCGCGCGGCCGGGGTGTCTTCAATGGGCGAGATCACTTTGACAAAGCCGTCTTCGGATCCGACCTCTATGCCCAGGCCGCCGAATTCGCCTTGCGTCGTGCTCTGCATATCGCGGAAGGCATCGGCATCCAGATACGCCGAGTGCGGGTCCAAGTTGGACACCATGCCCGAGATCGCATTGTCGATCAGCGTCTTGTCATCGACCGCCTCGACGTAGTTGTTCTTGATCGCGGCGAAAACATTGCTCAGTTGCCGCAGTTCATCCAACGGCAATGGGCTGCCCCGTTGCGCGATGGCGGACACGCCTACACTAAGCAGGACGCCCGCTACCACGCCGATAGCTATCAAACCGAAACCACGAAACTTGCGAGTGCTCATGCACACTTCCTGATGTTGAGCCGGATTTAAAGAGCCAACCATTGGGTTGGATCGACCGGAGTGCCTCGATATCGAATTTCAAAGTATAGGCCCGATTCCACCTGTCCGCCGGTGGAGCCCACTGTGGCGATGGTGTCGCCCGCCGCAATGGAGTCGCCCACCTGCTTGAGCAGGCTCTGGTTGTAGGCATATACCGTCATATATTGTTTGCCGTGATCGATGATGATCAGGTTACCAAAGCCGCGCAGCCAATTGGCATAAACCACGGTGCCGGGTGCGACGGCCTTGACTGGCGTGCCGGCCGATGTCCGCAACACGATGCCGCGCCAAACACCGCCATCCGGACGATCCACGCCAAATCGGCCTTGCACCGCGCCGCGCACGGGCGGCGTCATGCCATGCCGCAGGCCACCTCCGGTGACGGGCGGTGGTGGCGCGCTGCGGGCCACGGGCGGCGGGCGACGTTCGGCTTCCGTATCGCCAGCGCTGGTCTCGCTGCGCGCGTCATCGTCTGCCGCGGTCGCCCGGCTTGGGGACGTGCGGGTCGAGGACGCGCTCGATGTGGCGGCTGGGGCCGGCGTGGGCGCGGTGCGCACCTCGCCAGAACTGACAGGACGCAAATCGCCGAAATCTCCGAGTGCCACGTTGCCGCGCGCGCGGGCTTGACGCTCCTGCTCGCGTGCGGCTTCGACTTGCTCGCGTGCCAAGGCGGCGGCACGCTCGGCTTTTTCGCGCTCGGCCTGCGCGGCGGCACGAGCCTGTTCAGTCTTGGCCGCGAGCGCGGCGCGTTCGGCTTCAGCCTGCGCTTTCGCGGCGGCCGCGGCACGGGCGGCGGCGGCCTGACGTTCGGCCTCGGCCTTGATGCGAGCTTCTTCGGCAAGCCGCGCCTGCTCGGCCCGGCGCACGGCCTCGGCACGCAAACGGGCCTCTTCGGCACGCTTGGCGGCGGCGGCTTGCTCGGCAATGGCTTTTTCCAGATCGACAATCAGCGTGGACAAGCGGCTGTCGTCGCGCCCTAACTTGCGCGCCTCGGCCCGCTGCGCGGCGATCTGGCCTTCCAGTTCGGCGACCAGGGTGGCGTGCTCGGACTGCTGTTTGACGAGCTCGGTCTTTTGTTTGGAGGTCTCTTCGACCGTACGCGCGAGGTCCGCGCGGCGCGACTCCGCGCGCTGTTGTAGCGACGCCAGGCGCTCCAGATCGGCGCGCAGGCTCTGGACGGCCTCGGCGCGGGCGCGCGATACATAGCCCAGGTAACCGAGGTTGCGACCCAATTGTTGAGGATCATCGCCCGATAGCAGGGCGGTCCACGGCGACAAGCCGCTCGCGTATTGCGTGCGCAGCTGATCGCTTAATTCGCTGCGGCGCTGCTGCAAGGCTTGCTGCTGCGACTGGATTTGTTTTTCCAGGCTGAGCAGATCGTCTTCGGCCCGATCCTGTTCAGCCTGCAATTCCCTCAAGCGGCGATTGATGCGCGAGATCGAGAGCTCGGAGGCCTTGAGCGAATCCACGGCTTCGCTGCGCGCGGCCTCGCGGTCCTCCAGCGATTTATGGAGCGCGTCGATCCGATCGCGCAAGGCCGCTTGCTGCCGTTCGGCTTCGGACTGGCGAATTGCCAGATCCGAGGGCGCCGCGATGCCCGGCAGTGGGGCCGAGCCCACCACCATCGCCAACAGCAAACCGGCCATCCACCGCATCTATCAGTCCTTTTTCGCCTTGCCCTGGGCAGCCACGGCCGCCATCGCGGCTTCGATTTCCGCGGCATCGCCCAGATAGTAATGGCGGATCGGGCGCAGGTCTGCATCCAATTCGTACACGAGGGGCTGACCGGTCGGGATGTTCAGGCCCACGATGTCGTCATCGGAGATATTGTCCAGATGCTTGATCAGCGCGCGCAGGCTGTTGCCGTGCGCGGCGACCAGCACGCGGCGTCCGGCGCGGATGGCCGGGGCGATGGAGTCGTTCCAGAACGGCAGCACACGCGCGACGGTGTCTTGCAGGCACTCGGTAGCAGGCAGCTGATCGGCCGGGATCTTGGCGTAGCGCTTGTCGAAACGCGGGTGACGTTCATCGTCCAGCGCCAGGGGGTCCGGGGCGATGGCGTACGCACGGCGCCAGATCAGGACTTGCTCGTCGCCATACTTCGCGGCGGTTTCGGATTTGTTCAGGCCTTGCAGATTGCCGTAGTGGCGCTCGTTCAGACGCCAGCTATTGCCCACCGGGGTGTACATCGCGTCCATGGCATCCAGCGTGATCCACAGCGTGCGGATGGCGCGCTTGAGGACGGAGGTAAAGGCCACATCGAACTCGAAGCCTTCCTTCTTGAGCAGCTCACCGGCTTTGCGGGCCTGCTCGCGGCCGGTGTCCGTCAGGTCGACGTCGGTCCAGCCGGTAAAACGGTTTTCAAGGTTCCATTGGCTTTCGCCGTGACGCATCAAAACGAGTTTGTACATGGTTTTTGGCCACCCAAAGGCAGGCTCGTGGTTAATGAATGCGCTCATTTTATAATTGAGCGATTTGCTCCTGGTTTTTCCCGTCGCCAACCGGGGTCCGGCGCGCGCCTATGGCGCTTTGCCGTGAACCCAGTATGATGCGGGTCCCGATCAGGCTCGCCGTTTCCGACGAGTGCTGCGTATTGTGCTAGCTCGTCTCCCTTTGAGGAACCTCTGTGGATCTTCTGCAATTCTTGGTAGCTAAAGAAAACATTTTCATCGTCGCGGTCGCCGTGGTCTCCGGCGTGCTGTTGGCGTTCCCGTCGCTGCGTAAAGGCCGTGGCGGCAAGGGCCTGTCCACGGCCGAAGCCATTCAGCTGATCAACCAACGCCAAGGGGTTTGGGTCGATGTGCGCCCCGCCGAACAATTCCGCGCCGGACATATCGCACAGGCACGCAGCTTGCCAGCTGCCGAAATCGAGCAAAAAGCCAGCGCGCTGCCGAAAAACAAGCCGCTATTGCTCGTTTGCGAAACGGGCCGCGATTCCAATCGCATTGCTGCTCGTCTGCGCGCCCTGGGCTTTGCCGACGTCTCTGTTCTCGAAGGCGGCATGCGTGCCTGGACCGGAGCCGGCCTGCCCGTCACCCAGAAACCTTAAGGAGCCTCGCATGACCAAAGTCGTGATGTATGCCAAGGATTACTGCCCCTACTGCTCGCGCGCCAAGGCCTTGCTGACCGAACGCGGCGTGACGGACCTGGAGATCATCCACATCGATCAGGATCCCGCCCAGCGCGACGTCATGATCGAGCGCACCGGTCGCCGCACCGTGCCGCAGATCTTTATCGGCGAAAAACATGTGGGTGGCTGCGATGACCTCATCGCGCTGGACCGCTCGGGTGGCCTCGTGCCCCTGCTCAACGGCTGACGGCCCGCGCCGAAAGCCTTTCTATTTGCTCACTCCTAACCGGAATTACTCATGGCTGAACAGGATCAAAACACCCAGCAGACAGGCGAACAAGCCCCTGCGTTCAACATGCAGCGCGTCTACCTGAAAGACCTGTCTGTGGAAATGCCCAACGCCCCGCACGTGTTCCTGGAACAAGAACAGCCGCAAGTCGAGGTCAGCATCAACGTGGGCGGTCAGCGTCTGGCCGAAACGATTTTCGAATCGACCGTGACCGCCACCGTCACCACCCGCGTCAACGACAAGGTCATGTACCTGGTCGAAGGCACGCAAGCCGGTATCTTTGAACTGGCCAACATCCCGGCCGAGCAAATGGATCCGCTGTTGGGCATCGTGTGCCCGACCATGCTGTATCCCTACCTGCGCGCCAACATCGCCGATGCGATCACGCGCACCTCGCTGCCCGCCCTGCACCTGGCCGAAGTGAACTTCCAGGCCTTGTACGAGCAGCGCATCGCCGAGCTGGCGCAGCAGCAGCAACAACAAGGCAACGCTAACGGCGCGGATTCGGGCATCATCCTGCCCCCGGGCGCAACCCGCCAATAATTCCGCTGTCACGATGACCCCGCCGTCCGTTCCTCTGAACATCGCCGTTCTCGGCGCGGGCAGCTGGGGCACGGCGCTGGCCGCCGCGGCCAGCCGCCGCCATCTGACCACCCTGTGGGCGCGTGACGCCGCACAGGCGCAGGCAATGGCGCAATCGCACGAAAACGCGCGCTATCTCCCCGATATCGCCTTGCCCGGTTCGTTGGCGATCACGCACGAGCTGGACGCGGCTCTTGCGCCGCTGGCTGCCGCACCCGAGCAATCGCTGATCATCCTCGGTGTGCCCGTGGCCGGCCTCGATAGTATTTGCCGCGAACTGGCCAACCGCTTAACCGCGCTGAATTTACACAACGTCCCGGTCGTCTGGACCTGTAAGGGGTTCGAGGCCGAAACGGCCCGCCTTCCGCATGAAATGGTGGTGGAGACCTTGGGCCGCGCCGGCATCCCGGGCGGCGTCTTGTCAGGGCCGTCCTTCGCACGGGAAGTCGCGCAAGGTCTGCCCGTGGCGCTGACTGTCGCCAGCGTCCATGAAAATGTCCGACTTGCCACCACCACGGCTTTGCATGGCGGCGCCGTACGCGTGTATTCCAGCACGGACATCGTCGGCGTCGAACTGGGCGGCGCGCTGAAAAACGTCATCGCCGTGGCTTGCGGCATTGCCGACGGCCTGGCGCTGGGCACCAACGCCCGTGCCGCGCTGATCACGCGCGGCCTGGCGGAAATGAGCCGATTCGGCGTGGCGCTAGGCGCTCAACCCGAAACCTTTGCCGGCCTGACCGGCTTGGGCGATTTAGTGCTGACCGCGACCGGCGAACTCTCGCGCAATCGGCGCGTCGGTCTGGAAATCGGTGCCGGACGCAAGCTCGCCGACATCCTCGCCAGCGGCATGACTGCCGAGGGGGTGCGCTGCGCGCGCGCCGCGCTGCAGCGCGCCCAGTCGCTCGGCGTCGAGCTGCCCATCACCGAAGCCGTCTGCGCCGTGCTGTTCGACGGCGTCGCTCCTGTTACTGCCGTCTCTGCGCTCCTGGCGCGCGAAGCCCGCCTGGAAACCTGATTCCCGATGCACACGCGCGACCGCGAGTGCGCTACGCTTCTTTACCCCTCTATCGACTAGAAAGAGTCCAACATGTCCATCGCCCGATCATCACGTATCGGTGCCGCGTTGCGCGGCCTCGTTTTCCTCTTGGGCGCCGCGCTGGTGCCCGCCGCCGCGCAGGCGGAATGGCCCGAGCGCCCCATTCACGTGGTCGTGCCCTACCCGCCCGGTTCCTCTCCGGACCTGCTCGCGCGCACCATCGCCGCCCCCCTGTCAAAGGCCCTGGGTCAACCCATCGTCGTGGATAACAAGCCGGGCGCAGGCGGCAACATCGGCACCCGCATGGTCGCCAAGGGCACGCCGGATGGCTACACGCTCGTCTACACCATCAATGGCCCGCTCGTCACCGCGCCCGAGCTGTACAAAAACACGCTGGGCTACGACCCGCTGACGGATTTGCAGCCCATCACCCTGGTTGCCACCAGCCCCAACGTGCTGACGGTGCCGGCAGCGCTACCCGTCGAGAACGTGGAGGACTTCGTCAAACTCGCCCGCGAACGTCAAGGCGCGCTGAACTATGGCTCGGTCGGACCTGGCAGTTCCGCCCACCTGGCCATGGAAATGTTCAAAAGCGAGGCCGGCATCGAGCTGGAGCAAATCCCCTATTCCGGTTTCCCGCAAGTGATCAGCGCCATCATCGCCGGCGACGTGCAAGCAGGCTTCATGGTCCCCGCGATTGCCATGCCCCAAGTGCAAAGCGGTAAAGTGAAAGCCCTGGCCATCACCAGCCTGGAACCCAGCCCCTCGCTGCCCGGCATCCCGACGATGGACAAGCAAGGGTATCCCGGCTTTGAAGCCATCTCGTGGAACGCGATCCTGGCCCCGGCCGGCACACCCGCGCCCATTGTGGAGCGCTTGAATCGCGAACTGGCGCAGATCATTAACAGCGACACCGTGCGCGAGCAGCTGGCCAAGCAATACTTCACCGCCGCGCCGTCCACGCCGGCCGAGCTGACCGAACGTATTCGCAAGGATCAGGCAAACTGGAATGCGGTGATCAAGCGCTTGGGCTTGTCGCTGGATTGATCGCTGATTCGGGGCGTCCGCTCAGACGCCCCCGGCGTAGCCGTTCTGCCGCCAGGCTTCGAACACGGTGATCGCCACGGCGTTCGACAGGTTCAGACTGCGCTGCCCGGGCCGCATCGGCAAACGGATGCGCTCGTCCTCGCCGAACGTGGCCAGCTGTTCGGCCGATAAACCGGCCGTCTCCCGGCCGAACACAAATACATCGCCGGGCGTAAACGCCACCTCGGCCACCGTGCGGTGCGCGCGGGTAGTCAAGGCGAAACACCGATCTAGCGGAGCACCGGTCGCCGCCAAGGCCTCGTCGAGCGAGTCATGGACCTGCACCGGTTGCCACTCGTGATAGTCCAAGCCGGCGCGCTTTAACCGTGCGTCATCCAAATCGAATCCCAGCGGCCGCACCAGATGCAGCTGGGCGCCCGTGTTGGCGCACAAACGGATGACGTTGCCGGTATTCGGCGGAATTTCGGGGCAGACAAGTACGACGTGGAACATGAATTTCATCCTGGCGCAGCCACCCATGCGGCGCGCGAAGCCGTTATTTTGCCAGGGACCGGCGGCTGGCGCCCTGGGCTGGCACCACGTACCCAAAAGTGATCTTTACCTCTTTGCGAAGATACGGGCGCTATTGCGGTGCGGCGGCCTCCGCCCCATCCGTCGGTGGCTGACGCCAGGGCGTGCGCGCCGCCACCAGGACCACGACCCGCGCGGCCCCCGCGCGTAGCAATGCCGCGGACGCCGCATTGACCGTCGCTCCCGTCGTCATGACGTCATCGACCAAGCCCACCGACCAGCCCTCCAGACGCCCCACCGTCTCGAACAAGCCTTGCGCCGCCAAATGCCGCGCGGCGCGGCCACTGTAAGCCTGACGCGGCCCCTCGCGTCGGCGACGCAATACATCCCGTCGCACCGGCAGGTGAAGTTCGGCGCCGAGACTCGCCGCCAATTCTCCAGCGGGATTAAAGCCGCGTCGGCGCAACGAGGCGGCGCTGGAGGGTATGGGCACAAGAACGCTTGCTGAAGCAGATGTAGATCCTTGCCATGGGCTCAAGCCGCCCGCGTGTGCCACAGCCTGCGCAAGCAAATGGGCAAGCGTGGTGCTCAGGCCGAAACGATGCTCGGTTTTATACCGCGCGATCAAGCTATCAAACGGCGCCTCATAATCGAACGCCGCGATGACACTCTCGAAGTTCGGGGTCACCGCCGCGCACGCGCGGCAAACCAGCGTGCCCGCCGTACCCCGCTGGGCACACCGCGCGCATCGCGGGCCTGCCTCACGCATCGCCTGCGTGATGTCATGCGCGCATCCCGCACAGAGCCGCGCTCCCGCAGCCTTGCCTTCACATAGCGGACAATCCGTGGGAATCCAGTCGCGCCACCCTCGCACCATACGACGCCAAAAGAACATCCCCCGCGAATCGGCAATAATGGATAGCATTCCCGCTGTTCCTTTTAACTGAACAGCATCATCACACCACGATTTTCGGCGCTGCCCACCGGTAGCGCGACATTCATGTCACACCCTTCTTCCAGCGCTCCCCCGACCTTGCCGCTCGTGCCCGCGCACGTCGCGCTACAGTTTTCGCGCCGTGGGGATTTGTCCGAGGCTCAGTTCCTCTATGGCGAGATCGCACGCCGCATGCTCGGTCGCTTGCAGTACATCCGCCTGCAACCCGCCGCCTTGCTGGACGCCGGCTGCGGCGCGGGTGACAACCTGCCTTTGCTGCGCGAACGATATCCAGACGCCGCCTACACCGGCCTGGACCTGAGCGCGGCATTGCTCGCCCACGCCCGCGCGCGCCATGCGCCCGGCGGCATGTCAGCTTGGTTGAACAAACTGGTAGGGCGCGGTCAAGCCGCGCCTCAATTCCTGCAAGCTGACCTGGCCGAGACCGGCCTCGCTCCCGAAACCCTGGACCTGGTGTGGTCCAACCTCGCCATGCACTGGCACCCTGCCCCCCACGCCGTACTAGGCGAGTGGAGACGCGTGCTCAAGGTCGGCGGCTTGGCCATGTTCTCCTGTCTCGGGCCGGCCACGCTACGCGAACTGCGACAGGCGTTGGTCGACGCCGGTTTGCGCACCGCCACACCTTCGTTCGTCGATATGCACGACTTCGGCGACTTGCTCGTGGAAAACGGTTTTTCAGATCCGGTCATGGATCAGGAAACGCTGACGCTGACTTACCGCACCCCGCAGCGCCTACTCGAAGACGTGCGCGCGCTGGGCGGCAACCCTGCGCGCGAGCGACGCGGCGGCTTGGTCGGACGCGATTGGCTACACCGCCTGCACGCCGCGCTCGAAGCGCAGCGCAACGCCGATGGCGTGATTCCCCTGACAATAGAGGTGTCCTACGGTCATGCGTGGCGTGCCGCAGCCCGCCGGGCCGCTCCGAACGAGACCCGGTTGTCGGTGAGCGCGATCGGCGGCCGCCGTGCCGGCGGCTGAGCCACGCCCAAGCTGACCCGCTTAATGCAACCTGTCGGCGTTCCAGCCGGCGTTCAGCCCGGGCTCTGGCGTGGCCAGCGCTTGAACATCGCCCATCATCGGCACCGACGTCGCGCGGATACGGCGGCGCGGCACTTCCGTCGATGCGCTGACATCGCGCTCGCCGCGCCAGAGTCGCGTCATGGATTCCACCACCGTCGGCAAATCTCGCACGCGGTGGAACTGACCGCGCAGCCAACGCGCATCATTGCCATTGCGCAGCGCCTCGTCGCGCAACTGGCCAAGCATGTCGCCCGTGCCCAGTTCCTCGGCGATCGGCTCGAGCTTGCGGAACAGCTCTCTGGCATGATCGATCAAACGCACGCGCTGTCCGCCGGCCGTGACATAGCTGCCCTGCAAGCCAAACCGGCAGGCCTGGAAGTGATTGCTACGATAGGCCAGCCACGCGCTCGCCGCGGGCTGGGGTTCGCGCGTCACCAGCACCGACAGCGCTTGTGCAAACGCCGCCAGCTGGCACGCGCGTTCCACCGTGAGCGGCGTATCGCAGACCCGGATTTCCACCGTCCCGAATTCAGGCTTGGGGCGGACATCCCAGTAAAGATCCTTGATGCTCTCGGCTAATCCGCTATGACGCAGCTGCGCCATATAAGCCTCGAACTGATACCAGTCAGTCACCTCCGGCGGCATATGGCCAGCCAGCGGGAAACTGCTGACCGCGTTGAGCCGGCAGCATGAGAAAAGCGTATCCACGCCCTCGTAATAGGGCGAAGACGCCGACAGCGCAATGAAATGGGGAATATAGGGAGACAAGCCCTGTACCATCCGGACCGCGGCGTCGCCCGAGTTCACGCCCAAATGGATATGCTGTCCAAACACCGTGAACTGCCGCGCCAGATAGCCATACATTTCGGCCAGATACTGAAAACGCGGCGTATCGGAAATCGAACGGTCCTGCCAGCGCATAAAGGGATGCGCGCCGCCACCGGCGACCGAGACACCTACCGCGTCGGCGGCCTCGCATAAGACGTCGCGCATTTCACGCATCTCAGCCAGCAGGCCCACGGGATGTTCATGCACCGACGAGTTCAATTCAATCATTGAACGCGTGATCTCGGGTTTGATCCGATCCGCGAGAGGGTGATTGCTCAGTTGCACCAGTAATTCGTCCGCGGCAGCAGTCAAATCAAAAGTACGTGGGTTGATGAGCTGCAGTTCCAACTCAATGCCGAGCGAATTCGAGGCGGACGAGACGAACGGAATTTGATCCATCTCTGACTCCTTATTTAGTTGTAGGGATGCGCCATTCGGCCTGGAAGCCCGGCAACCTCCCGGGGTGGCGCTAGATGGCGTCTTATGAGCCCATGATAGCCGCATAATTGCGCCAGAAAGCGTCTAAATCGTGACATTTATCTGCAACCTCCCACGTCTGCACGTTTTCATCTGTGACAGACGGCGCAGTGAGCGCACACTAGCGAGCCAATATCCGGCTGCGGAGAGAGCATGCACCGGAAAGCCTTTATTTTCGCGGGGTTTGGGGCGGCGGCATGGCTGTACGGGCCGCAGCGGAGGAAAAATCCGACGGATGCACGGCTAACATATGACGAAAGACGTCGTGCCGTAACTTGGCTCACTTACGCCAAAACATGGGCGTGAAGAGGACGACGACCGTTAATAATTCCAAACGTCCAATTAACATTGCAAACGTACAGACCCAGGTCTGGAAGTCGGTCAAGATGGCGTAATTGCCCATCGGTCCCACGGGTCCCAGTCCTGGTCCCGTGTTGTTGAGACTGGCGACCACGGCAGTAAAGGCCGTAATAGGCTCCAGCCCGGAGATCAACATCAGGCTGGTGAAAAGCCCGATCGACAACGCATACACCATCATGAAGGCCAGCACCGAGGCCATCACGCGCTGCTCCACGAGGCGGCCGCCCATCCGGATCGGACTGACGGCATTGGGATGCAGCATCACCACCAACTCATTACGCACCTGTCGCACCAGCAGCAGCGCACGGACCATCTTGATGCCGCCTCCCGTCGATCCCGCCGAGGTCACGAACGCCGCCAGCAGCAACATCGTCAACGGCGCGATCAAAGGCCATGTCCCGTAATCCGCGCTCGCATAACCCGTGGTCGTCGCCACGGAGATCGTATGGAACATGCCATAGCGCAGCGCTTGAAGCGGGTCGTGATAGACGCCCCGAAAATAAAGATACGCGGAGATCGCCAGACCGGCGCCAAGCATGATGGTGAGATAAGGAACGGTCTGAGGGCAGTCGCGATAGGCCCTCAAACTTCCCTGGCGCAAGGCGTTAAAGTGCGTCGCGAAATTGATGCCGGCCAAGGTCATGAACACCATCGCGACGATTTCCACCGACACGGAATTGAAGTAGGCGAACCCCGCATCCTTGGTCGAAAACCCGCCCAGACCCATCGTGGTTGCCGTATGGCACCAGGCGTCAAACCAAGACATCCCGACGGCGCGATACGCGAACAGACACAGCATGGACAGGCCGGCATAAACGGCGTACAAGGCCTTGGCGGTACTGGCGATACGCGGCGTCAACCGCTCGTCCTTCATCGGGCCAGGGGTCTCGGCCCTGACCACCTGATGTCCCCCCACCCCCAGCAAAGGCAGAATCGCCACGGCCAGCACCAAGATGCCCAGCCCGCCGATCCACACCAGTGTGGCCCGCCACAGATTGATCGACGGCGGCAAGTTGTCCAGTCCGGTCAGCACCGTGGCGCCCGTGGTCGTCAACCCGGACATGGCCTCGAAATACGCGTCGGTAAACGATAGCGGCACGTCGGCGCGGTGGAAATAAATCAGAAACGGGATCGCAGCCAGCAACGGCAGCAGCGTCCACACCAGCGACACCAGCAAAAACCCGTCGCGCGCATGCAGCTCGCTGCGCCCGCGATGCGTCGCCAGCCAGAACACCCCGCCTCCGCCAAACGCCAGCAGAAATCCATCGATAAAGGCGGTCAGCCCGGCATCATCGCCCAGATACGCCATCCCCAGCGGCAACAGCATGGTGAGCGAGAACACCACCATGGTCAGACCCGCCACGTAAAAGGTCGCCAGCAGCCGCTTCATACCGCAACCGGGAAAGAAAGGAAGCTGGCCAGCGGGTACATGATGGGAACAGGATTCCGAGCTTAGAAAAACGACGCCGAGACTTGGAAGAGCTTTTCCACGCGCGGCATCATTTGGCGTGAAGGCACGAATACGATCACATGATCGTCTGTCTGAATAATCGTATCGTCGTCCGGCATGATGATCTCGTCGCCGCGCGCCAGCGCGCCGATACTGGCGCCTTTGGGTAAACGGATACTGCCCACCGTGCGTCCCACGACTTTTGAGCTGCTCCGATCGCCATGCGCGACGGCTTCGATGGCTTCAGCGACACCTTGGCGCAAACGATGCGCCACGACGATGTCGCCTCGCCGCACATGCCGCAGTAATTCGCTCATGGTGGCCTGCGCGGGCGAGACCGCGATATCGATGTGGCTACCCTGCATGAGTTCGCCATACGCGGGCCGGTTGATCAGCGCGATCACCTTGCGAGCACCCAGACGCTTGGCCAGCAGCGAGGACATGATGTTGTCTTCGTCGTCGCTGGTGAGCGCCAGCCACGTGTCCATATCGCCGATGTTCTCACGCTCGAGCAGTTCCTCGTCGGTGCCGCTACCATGGAGCACAAGCACGTTATGGGGCAGCTCGGCGACCAAATATTCACAGCGCTTGAGATCATGTTCGATGATGCGCACGCTGTAGCTTTCTTTCGCCAACTGGCGCGCCAGACGCAGACCGATATTGCCGCCGCCCGCGATCATGACGCGATGCACGGATTTTTCCGCCTCGCGCAGCTGCCGAATGGCACGCCGTGCATGGCGTGAATCCACCACCAATACCACCTCGTCCCCCGGCGCGATCACCGTGCCGCGATCCGCCTGCAAGGGCCTGCCATCGCGCACCACATCGACCACGCGCGCCGATACATCCGGCCACACGTCACGCAGTTGCGCGATAGGATGATGCGCCATCGCGCTACCATGCCCCACGCGCACCGTCACCACGCTGATACGGCCGTCCGCGAACTCGACGACTTGCAGCGCCTCGGGAAACTCGATCAAGCTATGCAGATACGCCGTCACGCTGCGTTCGGGGCTGATCAGCGCATCAATGCAAAAGCCCTCGTCGCCCATCAGTTCGGGATGGTCTTCGAAATCAGGGATGCGAATGCGCGCGATGCGGCGCGGGACATTAAAAAGCTGCCGCGTGATCTTGCAGCTGACCATATTCGCCGAATCCGACGCCGAACACGCCACGAACAGATCCGCATCGGCAGCGCCGGCTGCCTCCAGCACCGCTACCTGGGTGCCGTCGCCGTGAACCACGCGCAGATCCAGGCGTTCCTGCAGATATCGCAGTTGATCGACATTGGTGTCGATCACGGTGATGTCGTTTTGCTCAGACACGAGGTTCTCGGCCACGCTTGTGCCCACGCGACCGGCCCCCATGATGAGGATTTTCATGCGTTACGCTTGCGCGCCGATTCGATGCCCAGTTGCTTGAGCTTGCGGTACAAGTGGGTACGTTCAAGACCCGTGCGCTCGGATACGCGCGTCATGCTGTTATTTTCGCGCGCCAGATGATATTCGAAGTAAATGCGCTCAAACTCATCCCGCGCCTCGCGCAGGGGCTGATCCAGCGCGATGGTACCGAGCCGGCCGCTTTGTGCTGGCGCGGGCTCTGCGACGGGCAACGGCCTGCTGACCGGCGCAGCGGCCGAGACGACCGGCATGCGGTCAGGCTCAGACGGCATGGCGGGCGATAAGGCAGGTGCGGGAGTCGTGATAGGCGCGGTTTGTGCCGCACGTCCGCGCGCCAGACCTGTCGCGATCGTCTTGAGCAATCGCTGCAAGGTGATGGGCTTTTCCAGAAAGTCCATGGCGCCAATACGGGTGGCTTCGACGGCGGTATCGATGGTGGCGTGACCACTCATCATGATGACTGGCATGTCCAACAGACCTTGCGAGCCCCATTCCTTGAGCAAGCTCACCCCGTCCGTGTCGGGCATCCAGATATCCAAAAGCACCAGATCGGGGCGCGAACGCAGCCGCGCGGCACGTGCCTGCGCCGCATTTTCGGCTAACTCGACCGTGTGACCTTCGTCATAAAGAATCTCCGACAAAAGTTCACGAATGCCAACTTCGTCGTCAACCACCAGAATTCTGGCCATAAACCTTCCACCTATTGCGTAGCCGCATTATCCCGTTCTTGCGGGGCCACGTCCATAGTCGCAGTCTTAGCCACGACGCGGGTTAATAAGATCGAAACGCGAGCGCCGCCTTCCTTGCGGTTGCCCAGATCGATCTTGCCTCCATGCTCTTCCACGATCTTACGCACAATTGCCAATCCTAACCCAGTCCCGTGCGCCTTGGTCGTGACGTACGGCTCGAAGGCGCGCTGCATGACTTTAGGCGAAAAACCCTGCCCATTGTCGGACACGATGAATCGCACTGCGGGATAGGCTGCGCCGTCCGACTCGCCAAGCAGCTGGGTCTTGACCTGCACACGGCCCATTTCGCCCAGTTCCGCCACCGCATCACGCGCATTGGACAGCAGGTTATGAATGACTTGGCGCAGCTGGGTGGGATCGCCCTCGATGTACGGCAACTCTTGTGCCAGGCTGACGTCCAGATTCAATGCTGGCGCCAGCGGGCGCGCGGCAGCAGAGTGACGTTCGCCAGGCTCCCAGCCGTAGAGCGCCAACACGTCAGACACCAACGCATTGAAATCGAGCACCTGCATCACCGCGGGCGGGGTACGGGCATACTCGCGGAAATCGTCCACCATCTGTTTGAGCGAGGCGACTTGGTTGACGATCGTATTGGTGGAGCGCTCGAGCATTTGGCGGTCGGTGGGTTCCAGACGGTCGGCGAGCTTCATGGCCAGCCGTTCGGCCGACAGCTGGATCGGCGTCAACGGGTTCTTGATTTCGTGCGCCAGGCGGCGGGCGACTTCGCCCCATGCCACGGTGCGGTTGGCCGAAATGACCTCGGTGATGTCGTCAAAGACGACCAGATAACCATTCCCGCGACCATCCACGCGCAGATGCGTACCGCGCGCGAGCAAGGTCAACACCTGCGCGGATTCCAGCGAATCGGGCGGCGGCGGCAGGGAAATCTCGAACTGCTGCTGCCAATGCAATCGCTCCGAACCCACCGCGGCATGCTGGGCAAACGCCTGCCGGACGGTTTGGATGAACTCCAACATGCCATCGACCGTCTCCAGCGGCCGCCCGATCACAGCGCGCAAATCGGCCTGCAGAATCGCTTGCGCGCCCTGATTGACCGTGGTGACCCGAAAACTTTCGTCGAACACCAGCACGCCTGACGACAGATTAGACAGCACGCTTTCCAGATAGACATTAGACCGTTCCAACTGCCGGCGATTGCTCTCGACCATGCGGCGGGCTTCTTCCAACTGCCGCGTCATCGCGTTGAAGGACCGCGTTAACTGCCCGACTTCGTCGCGTTCCGGCGGTTCTGGCAGCGGCCGATAGTCGCCCACCCCGACTGCCTGTGTCCCGGCCGCCAGCCGCAATAGCGGCCGCACCAGACGCTTGGACAGCGACAACGCCACCGCAATGGCCGCGAACACGGCCAGCAGCAGGGCCAGCGTCAGGGTAATGCCGTAAAGCTTGCGCAGCCCAAGGCGCGAGAGCGCCAATTCCTGATAATCGCGAAAACCCTGTTGGACACGATTGGCGTTGTCGGCGATCTGCTGGGGAACGGGCTGCACCAGTTGCAACCAGCGCGGCTCGGACGCGGATGACATCAATGTGTCGAACCGTTGCGCCGGCGTCAACGGAATCACCACGCGCAGGATCAGCGTTTCCTTGCCGCCCGCCATCCCGGTATCCTCGGCTTCGGCGGCGGAATAACCCCGGCCCAGCCGAAGTTGATTCAGGACCGTGGGCGGCGGCATTTCGGGGAGCAACTGGCCATACTGATGCGTGGAAAACGCCACCAGCCGTCCGCTGCCCGTAAACACCATGACATCCTCGACCCCGCTGGATTCGCGCAAGCGCGTCAGCGTGAGCGGAATATCGGTTTCCGTGGTGTTGTTCAGCTCCGACGCCATGGAACGCGCCTTGGCATCAAGGTCTGCCAACAAGGAGTCCAACGCCGCCCTGCCCAGATTGAGGCCCGACTCCAGCGCACTATCGACCCGTACGTTGAACCAAGACTCGATCGAGCGCGACATGAACTGCACCGACACGATGTAAATCAATGCGCCGGGCACCACCCCGATCAGTGCAAACGCCAACGCAAATCTTGCGGTCAACCTCGCACCGAACTGGCGCCGCCGAATCTGCCGCACCAGCCGCGTGGTCAGCGCCACCACCCAGACAAAGAGGGCCAAGGCGAAGATGCCGTTGAGCACCAGCAACATGTCGTAATACTGGGCGAAGCGGGAGGCGTTCGCGGTCGACCAGGCCAACAGGCCTAATAGACTCAGGCCGCTGATTGCGCCAACGATCAGGGCCAGCCGTAGAAAGATTCTCATGAGGGATCCCGGGGCTTGGCGAGCTCAAACGAAAAATCGGCCCACGGGGTTTCCAACGACCAGGAGCTGCTATTGAGCGCATTGACCTGGAATGGCCGGGTCAGATGCGAGGTATCCAGCCGCATCCGCAACTGGCCTTGATAGGCCACCTCCCGGTCCAACTGGTCCACATCGGCCAGCACCCAGTGCCGAATATGCCGCACCATCCCCATGGCTTCGTCCAGGGACGACACCGGCAAACTCAGGCTATCCATGGCCACCCGCCACTGGCGCGTCAGCGCGTTGTACTGCACGCGCCAAGTACGGCTGGTATTGACCACCGACTCGTCGAACCACCACCATCGCTCCCGGTTGATCACGATATCGGCGGTGAAATACAGCGCCAGCCCCCGTTCGGCGGCGTCGCGCAACTGTTCATTGAGCTGGATCTCGATGTCCGCATCCAGCTCCAGCTTGCCCTCGACGATCGTGGGTTCGATCCTCGTCACCCGAGGATCTTGGGCATACGCCTGCCCGAGTCCGAATGGACCCACCAGAAACCACAGCAACAACCCACATAACAGGCGCGACATCATTAGCAACCGTAGCAGAAAAGCAAACTGCGGCTATTCTTCGGGATTCAGCGCTGCTTGGCAAACAAAGCGTAAAAAAAGCCGTCCTGCTCGCCTTGCGCGGACCCGGAAACGGCCACCGGCAGCAGCTGCCCCGGCGCGTCCTGACGCACGGCGTCTTCATGCCTGAGCGCGAAAGCCTCGGCTTGACGCTCGCCTTCTTCGGGAAACACCGAGCACGTCACATAAAGCAACCGGCCGCCCGGCGCCACCGTTTTCCACAGGGCGTCGACAATCCGAGTTTGCAGCTCTGCCGTGCGGGCAATATCGGGCGCGCGCCGCAGCCACCGGATGTCGGGATGACGCCGGACGATGCCAGAAGCCGTACACGGTACATCGGCCAGCACCGCATCGAATGGCCGGCCGTCCCACCACGCATCCAGATTGGCCGCATCCGCGGTCACCAGACTGACCTTCTCAGAACGCAGGCCCAGGCGTTTCAGGTTGTCGGCCACGCGCGCAAGCCGCACTGCATCAAAATCCAGAGCCATCAGCTCGATATCGGCGCTCTCGAGCAAGTGCGCTGTCTTGCCCCCAGGCGCGGCGCACGCATCGAGCACGCGCTCACCCTCGCGCACCCCTAGCAACGTCGCGGCACGCTGCGCCGACGCGTCTTGCACCGACCACCAACCCTCTAGAAAACCCGGCAGCTGCGACACGGGCTTAGGCTCGGCCAGCATCAGGCCAACGTCGCCCACCGGCTCGGCAGCAATACCCACTTTCGCGAACGCCTCACGCACCTGATCCGGCGTGGCGCGACGCACATTGACCCGCAAGGTCATGGGCGGCGGCACGTTGGCAGCGGTCAGGATCGTCTCCCACTGATCCGGGTAAGCTTGCTGCAGCTGTTCCACCCACCAACGCGGATGGTTCCAGCGCGCCTCGATCAGATCGGCGACTTTCGCATCGATGGCGTCGCGCTCGCGCAGATAGCGGCGCAGGCAGGCGTTGAGCAACCCTTTATAGGCAGCCAGATTGCGCTGCCCGGCGGCTGCGGTGACCGCCTGATTCACCACCGTGTGCGCGGCATAGACGGGCGCGCCCGGCATCACCTGCGCCCCGTCCTGCTCTGGGGCTGGGACCTTCAGCAAAGACAGAGCGACATTTAATAAAGCATCGAAATGCGGGCCCGGCGAGCGCAGCACCAGGCCGCTGCCCACGGCGCTGGCCCAGCCCAACTGGCGCATGGTATGGAACGCCACGGCTTGTGTCGCGGGACGGATGGATGGGCTTACCTCGCCCAAGGCCTCATTGAGAGAACGGCCCTCCATGACGGCGCGTACGGCGCCGGCCGCTGCCAGAATCACCATAGACAAAGGCTGCCTGAGCGGCTGTGAAACAGAAGAAGAAGTTGAGCTAGAGCGAGAGGCCATAGGTTTACGAATAACGATGCAATGTCGCTATGGTAGCCGCTGGCGCGATGATTGAAGAGTGACAAAAATGCGCAATTCGCGCGTTGAACACGAATCGACGTTTCCTAGTCCGATATTTTCGCCTTGTGCGCCTTGGCCGGCCGAGTCAGACATGCACTGCCGTTCAATGGCGCTACTGCCATGGCTGGCAGTAAACCTCAAACCAAGGAGAACACTGTGTCGGCGACAAACTTAAACGAGCTTATCCAGCAAAAGGCAACCCATATCGCAACGGCCTGTGCCTCGCAGGGCGCAGGTATCGCGCATAGTTTTCCCGATGGCCCTTGGTGTCCCGGGGGACACGACTCCAAGCCCCTGCGCATGATCGCCTATGACGACATGATGAAAGAGGACTGATAGACCTTATTCGCCGCGCGCGGCATGGGCGCGCGGCACACTCCCGCAGAGGATTCTTCACACCATGATCTTTCAGTCTCCCCTTGAACACCATATCGAAAATGTCTTGATGTTCTGCCATAAGGCGGGGCTGCAGGCCAAGCAGATTTCCGACGCCTCGACGCTATGGGTCAACTATGCCCGTGCTCTCGAGAATCTGCAGGGCCGCAAAATCGATGGTCAATATCAGGCGGTCAACCTCATCGTCGGCCCACACGAAGCCTCGGCTTTCTGCAGGATGTTGTCCTCCGATGCGCTTTCGTTGCTCGACGATAGGAACCAGGATCAGGTCATCAGTCAAACGTGCGATCCCCATGCGCGAGAGAAAGCCGATCTGCTCCTTGCCGCGATGGAATGTCTGGGGGCGCTTTCGCGTCAGCACAAGCACCTGTTCGATCTACTGATCACCGATATTTTTCTGATGCCGTCGCAAGAGGCGCGAGGTGGCAGCACCTCATCGGCCATTGGTGTGATCTGGGCCAATCCGAAGACCAGCTACCGAGTACCCGATATCGTCGAGTTCCTGGTCCATGAACTGACTCACCATGCGTTGTTTATCGATGAACATCGCTACGGACATTACGACTACTCAGTGATTCTCGACCAGGAAACCTGGGCACAATCCGCGTTGCTAAAAACCCCTCGACCGTTGGACAAGGTCATTCACAGCATTATCGTCGCTACCGAGATCATCCTGTTCCGCGAGCAGTGCCTGGGCCATCCTGCGGCTCCTTTAGTGCATCCCCCAACGGCCAAGATCTGCGCGCAAGTCTCTCAATCCGTGGAGTCGGTAGAAAACCAAATCGCCGCGCTGTTGCGCCAAGGCGTGACACCCGTGTCTCCCCGCGTGCGCGACCTGCTTAACCAAGTGCGCGACATTGTGACTTCTGACAGAATAAAAAAATTTCTTCGGCGTAAGCCGCGCTCTATGAAACGCTCGACCTTTCAACCCCGAGCGCGGGTGTTCGCCAACCTGCCCGCCGTCGCCACGATCCTGCTCGTGATCGTGCACCAATCGCTCGTTGCCTCGTCTGCCTACTTCTTGACGCAGACGATCAGCCGATATCAGCAGGATCAGCCGTATGCCACGCCTTTGGTCTTGTATTTCCTGTCGATGATTCTGCCATTTGTTCCTGGGTGTGTATCGTTCATCACGACACAGCACTGGATCAACGCTGTGCACCGCAAGTTTTGCCTTTCCATGGCGCAGGCGGTCTACGGCAAGCTGGAGGCGTACCGCAGCCCCGACCGCAAGGCGGCGTTCGATTCAGCAATTTCGCGCAACGCGTTCTCGACCATCTCCTCCTACATATCATTAGCGCACGACTTTCTTAGTCTTGCGCTTAACAGTCTGCTTAGCATCATTGTCATTGGCGTCATCCTCCCCGCAGAAATCGCGCTGGGCTATGTGATCAGCCTGGTGCTTAGCGGAGGGCTGGTGGCATGCCTCTCCCGGCTCGTCAAACCTTTGTCCATCGACGTTGAACAGCGTTATTCAAACTATGGCGGCACCCTGCACAAAGCGTGGGACAACATGGTGCTAGGCAACAGCTACAACAGCCGCCTGTGGCGCAAGGAGTTCGACGCCAACAGCAATGCCTACTACGCCGCGACGCAGCGCTTGTCGGTCTATAAACAGCTCGGAAATATTGCCATTGCGTTTGCCTCCTTGATCCCGACGGCGTACCTCGTGTACGAGCTACTAGTACGCCAGGGCCCCGAGGCAGGCATTATCGCCGCCATCATTGTTAACCTCACACGTATCTTCCACATCCTGAATTCTTTGAGTGCTCTGGTCTATGAGTGGGTCGAATGGACCTCGGCCACGGCGCGTCTAAGATACCTGTTCGGTTTTCTCAGCCCCATATCTCACGACGGTCTTCCTCGCGCGCCGATTGGCACGATGACCATCAACGACGAGCCCGTCACCGACTACCAGACCGTTTGCGACGCACTAAGCGAACGTCGTTGCGGCCGTTTGACCATACGCGGTGACAATGGCGCGGGGAAGTCCACGCTGCTGCTGGCGATCAAGCAGGCCTTTCCAGAGCAGACGTACCTGCTGCCAGCGGCTTATACACAACTCTGTTGGGAAGCCACGCATAGCAATCTATCCACCGGTCAACGCGCCCGCGCGCTGATCGAAGAACTGCTAACGCAAGACGCGGGGATTCAGTATCTGCTACTGGATGAATGGGATGCGAACCTCGACCAGGAAAACCGCCGCCTGATCGATCAGATGTTGAAAGTAATTAGTAAAGAGAGGGTGGTCGTGGAGGTCAGGCACTAGGCTTGGGCTGTGCGGCTGCAACATTCAATCAACGCTATCTCGCGAGCGCGGAAGGCCAGTAGGCGCCACTTCGTGCTTGTCGAAGTAAAGCACGCGGCTTTCAGCATGGACCAATATGGCATAGCCGTTTATAACGCCATCCTCTTCAGTGACACCCACCACTGATCCTTTCATGCCTCTATAGGGCGAAGTGGTGCCAATCTCCACCTCTTGGAAAAAGCCTAGACGTTCGTTTTTCATCTCTGCGACTTCCTCTGCTCAACGATAGAATTTGGGGGGTGCTTCTTCGGGCAGCACCACACCGAATTAGGTTCCAACTTTACCTTTGGGTGCGGAGCGCAGAAGCGACGGAGCGGAATGAGTCGATCAAATCAGACTTAACGAATCGCGTATCTTGACTCGCGAGGGACTGTTCCTCTCCGGGGTCCATCTGGCTGGCCCGGTCCAAAGGCATTTGCCCTCTGCCGATCCCCTGGCCTTTCCGATCAGATTGCGTTCGCATTTGCCGGAGCCCGTGCCGGAGCGGCCTGTATGATTGGGCGGAGTGAATTCAACGTATCGGACGTGTCCCGCTTGAGCTATGCGATCGCCTCCGTCGCAGTCGTGCTGCTTAATTCCGGCCGCGTGGCTTCATGGCGCATAAAAATCTCGCCTGCGCTGATAGCGCTATAGGTGAGGAAGCTGTTGCTGCCGCTTGCAGCAGTGACCATGGGCATACCCATGCCGAGGCCGCCGGGATCGTGGGCCGGGCGTGCCAGCTTCGGTGGTCTGTCCGGTGGAGCAACCGATTCCAATACTGCGACCGCTGCATTTGCTGTTTGATTGAAATTCGACAGCATTGCGAGCGGCTTACCGCAGGAAGTCGCCTTCGCTAAGCCCTCCGCAACGCTCTTGACAATCGTATAGTGCGACGTGTCGTCTCGATGACCTGCTCCCCGTGATTAGTACGAAATTGTTGTAGAGTCCGTTCATAAAGGAACGGCAATGAAGAAGCGATTCACGGAAGAACAGATCATCGGCGTGCTCAAGGAGGCCGATGCAGGAGCAAAGCCCGCGGAACTGTGTCGCAAGCACGGTATCTCCGAGGCAACGTACTACAACTGGAAGGCGAAGTTCGGTGGCATGACGGTGTCGGACGCTCAGCGGCTCAAGGAGCTGGAGCAGGAGAACAATAGGCTCAAGAAGCTGTTGGCCGAGTCGATGCTGGACAAGGCGGCGCTTCAGGATCTGCTAAGCCGAAAGTAGTCAGCCCGCAGGCCAAGCGCGAGGCGGTCAGGACATTGATGGCCGAGCGCGGCATGGGTGTTACCCGGGCCTGCGGGCTGGTAGGAATTTCGCGTTCGTTGTTTGCCTACGAGAGCACGCGCACAGGCGATGCTGAGCTGACCGAGCGCATGAAAGAGATGGCAGTGGTCAAACGACGCTACGGCTATCGAAGGATCCATGTGCTCTTACGTCGCGAAGGCTGGCAAGCAAATCACAAGCGTGTCTGGCGGCTGTACAGCTTGGCAGGGTTGAGCGTGCGCAAACGCAGGCGTAAGCGCATCGCGGCGACTGAGCGCGTAGTTCGCCCAGCGGCAACTGCGCCGAATCAAAGTTGGTCAATGGACTTTGTGGCCGACGGACTGGCCTATGGTCGCCGGTTCCGTTGTTTGAACATCGTCGATGACTACACTCGCGAATGCCTGGCCATCGAGGTCGATACGTCGTTGCCGGGAGTGCGTGTTGCCAAGGTGCTGCAACGGCTGGCTGAAATGCGTGGCCTGCCGCGTTCTATTACCGTGGACAATGGGCCGGAGTTTGCCGGAAGAGCCTTGGATGCCTGGGCTTACCAAGCCGGCGTAAAGCTGTCGTTTATTCGGCCGGGCAAGCCTGTGGAGAACGCTTATATCGAAAGTTTCAACGGCAAGTTCCGCGACGAATGCCTTAACGAGCATTGGTTCTTGTCCCTGCGACAGGCCAAGGACTTGATCGAGAACTGGCGGGTCGAGTACAACACCGATCGGCCCCACAGTGCGCTCGGATACTTAACCCCGGCGCAATTCGTGCAGGCTCATCAGAAAGAAGGTTTTTTACCCCTGGACTCTATGTCGGTGCCGTACTAAATCCGGGGGCAGGTCACAAGCTCTCTATCCGGAAGTCGCCACCGATGTTGGCCACGATCTGTTCGGCATGACCGGTAGCGCCGCGCAGGGTGGTGTCTCAGCTAAAAGGGAATCGAACCGCGTGGTGTTCCGTGTTTCCCGATTCGGGGTTCAGCATACGGTGTAAGCCCCCTTCATACAGATACGGAAATTACTAGCGCAGTGTGTCCACGCCCTTGCAGAGCAACTGAATGGGGTCATTCCAAGAACAGCTCGATGTCATCAAGTGCGTCTGCTACTCGACCGGAAATAGCATCATCATCTAAACAACCACGCAGAGCTCTAAGGCCCTTGTCTTTATCTAGCTTGTGGCGAATCCGTGCGATATGGCCAAGGCACGTCGCGGCCAGACCGCTAACATCTGGGCTACCGTGACTGAGAAGTTCCGAGCGCTTGTCCTGGGCTAGTCTCCAGTTCGCCTCATAAAAAGCAAGGGCCACCAAGGCATCGCAAATACAAACTTCGTCACCACTCGCGATGTGGGTTCCCTGAACACTTGCGTTAGAGCCTGTACTCGGCGGCTTGTACGTTACCTGCCAGCACAATGCAGCTGCTGTTCTCATTCCCGAATGGCCCCAACATTCACGATCATTTGTCTTACAAAAGCACGACCGTATTAGCTTCTAGCAAGTCGGTTCATCGTTGCATCGAGCGGTCGCAGGCTTGCATCCCAAAATACATCTAAAGGCATAAGCTCGGAGCAATACCAAGCCCAGGCCTTTTAGCTTCTTACCGCCCAACTGCTAGAAGTCAGTCCATCTCTAGAACGGGTTTAATCCATAGTGCTGTAACCCTCTTTTCACTGAAAGATAACAGTGCATCCGTCGAGAATTGAATGAGGTGTACGTTTTCGCCTATCGCGGGATCTCCAATACATATCCAGCCCGACACCTCATCTTTGAACATTCTCCAAAGGCGCGAGCCAGGGAATTCTAATGCCACTCCGGCAATTAGCCCCTCCCCGCATGAACCGACGTATATAGCCCCCGCATCAATCTGCTTCATCGGCAGGCTCTTCAATTCACAGTTCATTAATGGACAGTATCCCCAAGGGTAAAGCAACCGCCCGGTTTCCACGCCAACTTCAATTTGGAGGGTACCCAGCGACAAAGAACAGCATCCTCTATTCCCAGCCATCAATGCTATTTCGTCACGTGCACAATCTACAAAATCTATCGCATACTCCGCTGCCCTGTAGACCAATCGACCAGAGAGAGGTCGCTTGGTCAAGTCGCACGTAAAACTAGCATTACTCATGGTTACTGGCCGCTCTTGAACAGGAAATGCAATACTGTATTCGTATTCGTATCCACTACCAATTCATATGTACCCTTGCTCCCGTTCATAGTCCCTTCAACATCCCATCGTAGAGCGCCCGGAACGCCTCGTGGATCCGTGGATGGCGGCTTAGCATCGATAATCTCTTGCATCAAGGCTCGAGAATCACCATATGGACGTGCCCGGTCTCCGGCCTTATTTAGATCATTCAGGTGATTCTCAACAGTTCTGGTCAGCTTGAGTTCGCTAGCATTTATCCTTGCATGCTTCGCGATCCCCTTAGGACTCCCGACCTTCGAAACATCAAGCACTTTATCTGCTTTAGCATACTGCTGAATCGCTTGAGTACCCTTCTTCATGATGCCACCCACCACCGGCACCACGCCAATAGACGCTAGAAAGCGATTCGCCTCATCTCCGGTCGCCGTCAGCCCCGTCACGAGCTCGTACATCGCGCTAGCACTGGAAACCACAGGCGCGATATCCAGCACGGCCTGCGCGAGCATGTCGGCTTTTTCCTTGGACATTGCCGGGTAATGCCTGAGCATCAGGACGGTTTCGTAGGCTGCTGCCGCCCGGTCGGCGCGGGCGAACTCAGCTTGTAGGCAAGCGTTGTCGCTTGCGCAAGACTCGAGTGCTATGCGGGTCACCTCGGCTTTCAGGCGTGCGACTTTGTCGCGGTGCCGGTAAAGACTGTTGTTCTCGACTTCGATGCGTGCGGCTAACTCGGCAGGCACGGCGGCGGCCGGGTCGATCGCTGCGGCGACACCGGCCACGACGCTGCTGACCAGGTTTGCACGGGCTTGGGCTTCTTCAGGCGACCGCGGCTGAGTTTTGTCTTGCTCCAGTCTGGCTACGAGACTGTTGAGAACTACCCCGGCAAATGCGCCGGCTCCTCCCGCGCCACAAGAGGCGCCTTGCGCAGCGGCACCCGCGCACCCCAAAACGGCATGTAATGCCGCATGGCCTACGGAGCCTTCGCCACCCAAGTGATGACTGAGTTCTTTTATTTCGGCAGCACCCAAGGCCTGCAGATAGTTCACGGCGGCGGCCTGTACGAATTGGCCGGTTCCCCCCATGACGTTGCCACTAGCGGCGCCGAGGATGATAGGCGCCCATCGACTGTGCGTACCTTGCGCCCCCCATTTCGTTTCCAGATCGGCGTATTGCTGAGCAGCCTGAGCACGCTCGGCGTACGACAGCGAGGGATCGTCGGAGCGAGACTTCGCGTTTTCGATCTCCTTCGCCCGATTCTCCAAAAACTGCCCCACCTGCCGGCTCGCCTCTTGTGCGATCTCGAACCCGGCTTCGATCTTCTCCTTGTCGAAGATAGGCCTGAGCGTATTTAACGTATCGGACGTATCCCGATTCAGCGACGCGATGGTCTCCGTCGCGGTCATGCCGGTCAGGTCCTGCTGCGCGGCTTCATTGCGGATAAAGATGTCACCTGCGCTGATAGCGCTATAGGTAATGGAGCTGCTGCTGCCGCTGGCGGCAGCGACCATGGGCATACCCATGCCGAGGCCGCCGGCACCGGTGGAGGCGGACGTGCTTGATTCTTTGGTCGTACCGCCAGCGACTTGGCCGTCTTTCGTGGTGCCCAGGCCAGAATCCTTGGACTTCCCGCCACCAAACCCCACGCCACCACTGACCGACACCTGATGTGCGCTGTAGCGCGCGGTGTTCTTGATATCTTCGGTGACTAGCGTACCGGTGCCGAGTTTGTTTAACTTATCCGCGATTGCCGCGTCGCTGCTGGCGATCACGCCGCCGATAAGACGCGTGTTGTTCTTAACGTCGATCTGAAAGCCACCATCGCCCGCCCACAGGCCGCTTTGCTCGGTGACGGATTCGAAGTCGCTCTTCATCCGGCCCACGCCGAACCCGCCCGCGATGCTGTTGCCGACGCAGGATGGCGGAAGACACAGGCTTATCTCGATGTCGCCGTTACGTGTCTTGGATGCGTAGCGGCTCTTGTCTTGCAAGCTCTCTATCCGCAAGTCGCCGCCGATGTTGGCCACGATCTGTTCGGCATGGCCGGTAGCGCCGCGCAGGGCGGTATCGCCACCGGACTGCAGGCGTAGGGTCTCGCCTGCTGTGACGTGGCTATGGGTCCAGGTTTCTTCCTTACCATGCTCTGTGCCGCGCGCTATCGAGGCACCCAACTCGAGGGTAAGGCCGGTGGTCTGGCCTGTGGAGTAACCGATACCAATACTGCCGCCGCTGTCCTTGCTACTCGACTGAAACTCAGCGGCGTTGCGGGCCGCTTGTAGCAATAGATCGCCTTCGGCCATCAGCGATACGTTACGGCCGGCCAAAAGCGTGGAACCAATGATGCTGATGTCGGAGCGTGGACCGGCGCCTTCGGCCATGAGATTGACATCGCGACCGGCTGCCATGGCCGAACCCACTGCGGAGGTCGCCGCGCTGTCGTACCGACTGCTGCTTTTGTTAGACCCGAGACTTAGCTTGACGCTGACGCCGCCGACTTTGGCTATGTCAGATGCGTTTTCTGCACTGGCTGCCTCTTTGACGGCGTCGTAGGCGTTGGCTGCGGCCAACGCGGTGGTGCCTGCGGCGAGGCCCTGCATGACAGGGTTTTCTGTCCTGCTGGCGGCGTCGGCCATGCGCGCGCCGGTCTGCATGGCACTGACGACGGGATTGCTGGCCGTCAGGGTCAGACCAGATTGCCGCAGTTCGTGGCGCTCGCGATCCAGCGCGCTTTCCTGGGCCGCGCCGATATGGATGTGCTGGGCGTTCAGATTGATATCACCGCGTGGCGCGATAATGCGGCCGGCGGTGACGTTGACGTCGCGACCGGCATGGATGTGCACATCGCCTTCAACGCTGCCAAGGGTGCCAGCCGTGTGATAGACCTCTTGGCTGTCCACCGAATCAGTCTGTTTGCGCGAACCATAGCTGAGTCCGCCCATCGCACCGAAACCGGTTTTCCGAACACGCTCGTAGTGGCTGCTGTCGGCAGTGTTGCGGCCCGGTATGAGATTGACATTGCGCTCGGCGGACAAGATCAGATCGCCTTGCGTGCCCAATGTTGAACCAGCGACATCGAGGTCACGGCCGGCCACCAGGATGGCGGCATCGGCGGTGAAGGTCGTGGCTTGCGCACGTGACCATTCGACCGAGAGTATCGAATGCTCTGTCTTGCGAGAGAGGAACTTCCGCGTTTTGGAATACCGCTCATCGCGAGCTGCACCGGTGGCCTCGCCTGCCGTGAGCCGGATGTCACGGCCTGCACCTACCGAAAGGGTCGCGCCGGCGGCGACTTCGGAAGCACGGACATTGACATCCCGCCCCGCTAGCAAGCTGAGATCCTCGCCTACTGCTAGGCCGCTACCGATCTCGGAACCGATACGGAACTCGGCGCTATTGCGTCTACCAAAGGCGTAGGATTCTCTGTGTGCCTGCGTCACCGTGCCGAGTTCAATGTCGCGGCCGGCTTGCAGGCCGGCGCTTCCTTTGGCGTTGACGGACGCTGCGGTCAGACGAATATCCTGGCCAGCGTTGATTTGCAGCGTCTCGGCCTGAACTTGCGATACACCGGCTAGATCACGACCGGCCGTCTGGCCATGATGGTAATCGCTGGTGGTCGAGGTCAAAGCAATGTCGCGGTCGGCCGTCAGCGTGACGTTTCCGCCTTTGATCAACGCCGCGATATTCGCGATGCTGTCTCGCGCTGTCAGGTCGATAGAGCCGCCATGAATGCTGCCTCCTGAACGGTTCACGATGGTGTCGGCGGCGATGACGGTGGCGCGGCGGGCACCGATGCTGCCGGTGTTGGTGATTTCACCCTCCGCGAAGAGGTTGACGGTGTCGCCGGCCATCAGGGTGCCGTCGGTCTTGAGGTCGCCATCGCGCACGATGAGATAAACCTGAGGAACGAGCACGTGGTCGATGGTGCCATCGCGTAGCGTGATGGGCTGCTCGACCAGCCAGATCAGATCGGTGGTCAGGTGGCGCATCTGCTCCGCAGAAAGCGATGCCCCTAGTTTGAGGTCATGTTCAGCGGCGAACTCGGCACCTGCAGCCATGAGGTCCAGGAATTGCTGAGTGGCGTTCAGATAGTTATCCAGATAGCGTTGACCGGTGGCCGCGTATATCTGGTCTCGTACGAGCTTCTGCTCGTAGAAGCCGTCGCCCAGGCGTTTGGGTTGGCCCGCCGGGGTGAGGAAACGAGCCCCCGCCGGAGCCAGCGCGCCCCAGCCTCCGGCGGCTGCGCCATGCAAGAGCACGGCGCTATCCGCCGCGGGCACGGATACGCCGATGCGCACGCCATCCGAATTCAGATCGACATCTATGGGCGAGACGGTATGCGGATTCAGACCCACGGGTGGCGTCCAGATATCCAGCGGCCCCTCCTTGTCGATGCCAGAAGGTTTAATTACGCGGTCTGCGCCGCGCCAGTCGGCCAGCAGGCGCAGTAAATAATCGCTGGAAACGACCGGTCGCTCGCCGATGAATTCAGGGTCCGTCTTGACCCGATGCAAGGCCTGTGGCTCACGCGAGACGACAAAGAGTTGGCTATCCGGTAGGAGAGCAGGAGGTGGAGTCGTCAGGACAAAGGCCCCATTGTCCAATGCCACCCGCTTGACCTCGAGCGCTCGCTCGGCTGCGTCAGGAGTACTAGCGCCTGGCTTTTCCCGTGTGCTTACTGATTGATAGCCCGCCGCCATAAAAACTGGCAGTTCGATGGGTGTCACGCTGGTTTGACCGGTATAGGGCTGCGCGGCGTCGTATTTGCGTTTGTCTTTTTTCTCGTAGGTACGCTGTACGGTACCCTGCTGTTCGACGCGTCTTTCGCCCGTCGCACCAATATTTTGAAGTTGTCCCAAGACGTTCAGCGCGCCGCCCGCCAAGATGCGGCTTTTATCGTTGAGGACATTGCCTCGCAGGACCGCATCGCCACCGATAGCGATGAGCGCCGGATCGGAGGACACCATGCGACTTTCGGATACAGTCTCGTCGACGCGATAGATGTGAAAATTCTTCACCATACGCCCGTCAAAGTTGGCGTTGAAGGCGAAGATGCGTCTGTTGAGTTCCTCATACGGCGCGACGTAGGAGGCAAGCGCGGCCTCGTAGGCCTGCTGGCGTGCACGCTGATCATCACAACTGCGACGGCTCCAGCACGGCTGCTTTTCCACCGGCTTCTCCGGCCGTGGGCCAGAGGGCGGAACAACGTCGAACACTGCCCAGATGCGCGCATCGGGCGAGTAGAAGAACTTTTCCGCCGTCATGGTGCATTCGCTTTCGGCATCGTTGATGATGCAGCGACGCCGAGGGGCCGAGTATGCCGGCCAGATAGGAGCAGTTACTCCGCGCTCACCACGGCCGCCGCGCGCATAATCGAACGGGGGCCCGTAGCGGTGTTCGGGGTATGTGGCCGAGGGCAATAACAGGCGCCGCTCCTGGTCATCCTTGAGCCAAGCCGGGTCTTTGCTACAGCTTGCAGTGACAAGATCGCATAGCCAGGTCGTGGCACCGTCATACATGTCGGTCGAATGCTCTGGCCGGTAGTAGATCTTGGGGGTGGAACTCCGATACACCACCTCACTGGCGAAATTCCGATTCAGATTCTGCAGATGCGCGGCCGCGATATCGGCCTTGCCCCCTGCCTCGATCGTCGACCATTGATTAATCAGGTTGTCCGTCAAACCATACGGATGCCCGTTTTCATCAAGTTGCCGCCCGATACGCATGTCGTCAGCGGCATAGATAAACGCATGATTTCGGTTCCCCAGCAGACGCGCCACGCCGAGGTCCAGGCTGCCGCGCGACGCGATCACTGGCGAAGCCCCGTCGTTCTCGAGTACGTCTGTTTGGATGGAGACGCGGTCGCCGTAGATACGGCCGCGCTGGCTTATCTCCTGCGCGTGAAGTTTCGTCACCACGCCATCGATCAAACCATCGTTTATCAGATCCTGGTTCACAACGATGGTGTTATGACGCTGAGCGATGACTTTGCCCGATGGGCCGTTGAGCAAACGATCCGCTCGCATCGTGATGTCCCGTCCGGCGGAGACCTTGGCATGATTCTCGAAACGACGTGAGACCGTCAGCCCCAGATCGCGGTTGGCCGTCAGGGGATGCGAAAGCGTCAAGTCGCCGTTGATGGTCACGAACAGGTCCGCAACGGACTGGATAGCACCCAACCCCAGCAGGCGATCCAGTGTCAGTCGGAGCTGTTCATCAGCAAACATCTGGCCATCGGAATTGTGTAGCGAGGACGCGTGGACCACAGCAGCGTGTTGGCTCGACATCACACCATGGGTGTTGTCGATATCCTTTGCCGTGGTGACGGTCAGCGTATCGACAGCCAACATAGCGCCGTGCCGATTGTCGATGCTGTCCGTCGTGATGTTGAGCGCGCGCCCGAGCAATCCGTATTGCGACGGGATCTGGTCGGCGGTGTCGCGGTTGTCGACAAACAGCGCACGCAGATCCAAGACATCCCACCCTTGCATCAGACCGCGCTGATTAACCACGTCGTTGGGGGTCTGGACGATGAGATGGCGTGCGGCGAACGTGCCACGTGGATTCAAGATGCGGCTCGCTGCGACGGTGGCGGAATGATTAACCGAGATAACGCTGGCCGTGTTGTCTAACGGTCCGCTCAGGTTGATTGACGCATCGTCGCTGGAAGATAGCCGACTGTTTTGATTGCTCAGGTCGCCGCCCGCGATATCGACACTGCCGCCCGACAAGGTCGCGCCACGCGTATTGATGGACGCTGTACCGCGTAATGCGAGCCGCGCCGCCGATGACACAGTGCCATTTTCCAGATCCAGCGAGTCGCCGGTAAAAGTCAGATCGTGCCCGGATTGACTGAGTCCGCTGTGATAAATCGCTGGCGAGGTCACGGCCAGAGCGGCTTGCATGCCGACTGCGCTGTCGACTTCAGCGGCGGCAGCGAATTTACCGGACTGGTAGAGCTTGCGGCCCGCGTGGACAGTCAAATTTCCCTCCGAACGCGCCAGGCCGGTATTACGCAATACCTCGTCGGCGAACAGCCTGACGCTGGCTTTGCCGTATGCGGTGCCTGCGTTGGTCAGATTCTTTGCTTCCAGAGACAGCGATGCGCCAGACTCCACGTGACTTTGCTTTTCCAGAGTCATGTCCGCAGCCGCGGTCGCGGTCAGGTCGCCGGCTTGCGCCAGCACTAAACCACTCAGTGCGGCACGCCGGGCGGCATTCAATGTGACGTCATGCCCGGCGGTAGTCGTGCCGGCGGCCTCGATATTCTGGCCCGCGTCAACACGAATTAAGCTGCCGGCCTGCTGGACGGAGCGCGCGGGCAATACCACACTGCCTCGTGTCGCGCTTAAATGCAGCCTCCCCTGGGGCGCGAGAAGATGGCCTGGACTGCTCAGCGTATCTCCTGTGCTGAGCATCACGGCATTGGAGGCTTGCATCCGCCCACGCATCGTGGTGTTACCGCGCACGCTGGCCATCAACATGTCCTCGGCTTTGAATGCGCCCGATGCATCCACCAATAAATCGCCGGTGGCCACTCTAAAGCGACCAGCAGACGTGGCATTGCCGCTCGCGTGGGCGATGCGGGAGACGGCCCACATCATGTCCTCGAGGGACACCAGCGTGCCGTCAAGCAGCAGGCCTGCCCCGCTTGCGATCGTCATGCCGCGTCCCTGCGTGCTGCTGCCGGCAGTCATGTTGATCTCATTCAGACCAGATATGGCCAGCACACTTTCCGCGAGCACATTGCCCGCAACGTGTACGCGTCCCCTGGCATCGATCGACATGACGCTACCGCTCGATACCTCACCGTCTAGATGCATGTCCTGGACGGTCAATGTCATTGGACCGTCGGCATCGAGATACGCTGTCTGACGCGTGGCGAGCTGAGCGCCCGAGGACACGTCCAAGGCACCCGCCGTATGCACGTGCCCATCCACAGTGGCCGCCCGCGCGGCTTGCGCAGTGAGGCCGGCGCGCGACTGAAGCTCGCCCGAGATGAGCAGATCGCGCCCGGTATAAACGGACACAGGGCCCGCAGCCCAGGCGTAGCCTTGCTCCGCGATGGTGAGGTCTGCGCTAGCCGTCAGGTCCAGCTCTTCCTTCGCAGTCGTCGAGCCGCTCAGTGTCATGGCGCCAAGCGCGTCCAACCGAACCGCGCGCTCGCCGTGCAGGGTGCCTTCAAGCCACATGTCTTCGCCAGCATCGGCCGTCACGCGACCGGTGGCGTTGACTCGCGCGGGGGCCGCCAGCCTCATATCGCGGGCCGCGGACAGATCCAGGGCGCCCTGCGTGTCGAGCTCGTTGGCAATCGTCGCGTCTCGTCCGGCCGCCAAATCTACTCTGCCCGGCGAATCCATTTTGCCCCGCGCATGGAGGTCGCGTGCTGCATGCGCCACGATGCGTCGACCATAGGTTTTGCTCGCACCGCCAAAGCGCATATCGGTGGCGGTCTCTAGATACAGCGCACCGCCCCGAGCGATAGCCCTGCCTTTCAAGCGCAGGGTGTCGCCCGCATCCAGGCGCAGCCCGGATTGACTACGCGCTATGCCAGCCAGGGTTAGCGGGCCACCCGCGTCGAACCACATGAGAGCGCCTGACGTCCAGCGGGATGCAACATCCGACCGGACATCGCCCAGGGCAGTAAACAAAAGATAAGCATCGGCATGCAATCGGCCGTTGATCTCGGCATCCTGTATGACGTGTATCGTCAGGTTGGACTGCGACGAGATTGAGCCCATGGCGTCAAATGCGCCGCCGGCCTTCACGTTAATCGGCCCCTCAGCTGCGATCTTGCCCGTCAGAGAGGTCGCGCCGCCCGCGGAGAATGACGCCGGGCCGGACACATTTATTTCCCCCTCAGCCCTGAGATCACGTGTCGCCACTGCCGCGACGCGGCGGCCATAAGTGTGGCTCGCCTTGCCTAAAGTCACGTCGGTCTCGGCGTCCAGCCGCAACAGGCCTTCAACCGAAGTCGCGTTTCCGGCTACTCGCAGTTGTTTTCCCGAGGCCACCGTCACATCCGATGTGCCGCGCAACGTGCCCGCCGTCACAATCGGGCCGGCGGAGTCGATACGCAACGCGCCCTTCGATGTCCATCGTGACCCCGAAAGCAGATCCACACCGTCTTGCGCCGTCATTGTCGAGGTGCCATCCGCGTCGAGCTGCCCGAGGACTGTGGCATCCTGTCGAGCACGCATGGTCAGGTTCGACCGGGACGTGACCGACCCGGCCACGTCCAGCGAGCCTTTCGTGTCGATGAGGATGGATTCGAACGCCGACACATCGCCGTGCTGGCCGATGGCGAGATCTTCATTGGCCAGAAGGTCGAGTGCGCCGTACGCAGCATTGGCCACGCCGTCCACCGACATGGACGCGCCCGCGTCCATCAGCACACCGCGGTCACCGCGTAACGTACCCGCTACATCGATGTCGCCTCCGGTTTCCAGATTCGCCCGTTTTTTTGCTACGACATCGCCGCTCTCATCGAAACGAACCGATCGATGAGCGCCCAAGTCGAACGCGCCATCCGTGCGGACACGCCCGCCTACCGTCGCATCTCGCTTGGCCGTGATCGTGGCGTCTCCGTGCGATGCGATCACCCCGTCGATCCTCGCATCTCGCCCGGCGCGTGCCACAATTTTCGGACCTTGTATCTGGCTATCTCGCCGCAGAGACAGATCATTGGCGCTTGTTAAACGCACCAGTCCATCGCCCTGGAATTCGCCGTCCAGCTGTAGATCGTGCCGGCCATGCGCTTCCAACGCTGCATGAGTCAAACCCTTCCCGGCCCAGTAAATATCATGAGCTTTCAGCGTCATGTCACCCTGGGCCTGCACCCGTGCCGCTGCGCTCACGTCCAGCGTGCTACCCGCGGACATGAGCAAGGAATCTCCGGCATAGAGGTGCCCCCGCAACAGGGGTCGCGGCGCCAACTGCACCGCCGACGCAGTCTCCGACTGGCTCGCGTTGTACCCGATCAACTCGGTGCTTTCCCAGCCGCCGGCGCGACCGTCTCCTATCAAAAGCCGGGGTGCACCTACGGCGGAATCCGTACCTGTGGCCCTCGGCGTCGAAGGACCCAGCGTCTTGCGCTGCTCGGACGACGAAACGATTATGTCCCGACCTGCGCTTAACACGATGCCGGCTAACGCGCTGGTTTCACCCTCGAAGCGCACATCACGCCCCGCCTGCACCGACAGACCGCCAGCTGACGTCAAGCGCCCGCCTGCGCGGACGTCTCTGCACGCTCGCATGGCGACGCCACGGCCTTGCGTTTCTCCCTTCTCCCCAAGCGTCAGGTCGTGCCCGGCCGTCATGTTCAGGCCACCCAGCGCAAGAGCGTTGCCGTTGACGCGCAAGTCCTCATCGGCCGAGAGCGTCAGGCGTCCGTTCGTGCGCGCGAAGCCAGCGACGGACATCGACTTCTTCGCGGTGAGGCTGAACGTCCCCCCCGAATCCAATCGGGACAGCGGACGGGTCGCTAGGTGACCATCGGCGCTTGCCTTGAATGTCCCGTCCGCATGCATGTGACCGCCTAACGACGCGTTCTTTTTGGCATGTAGCGTCAGGTCAGTCGTGGATGAAACCGTGCCTGCGGTACGCAGTTCGCCTAGCGACCGCAAGTTAAGCCTGCCGCCCGCCACGACGAAGGACTGGGGAGCTATCGTCAAGGATTCATCAGCTTCGAGATTAAGCGGCCCCAACGTAGACGAAACCAGACCCCCCACATTTAGCGCATTCCCCGCCGTCAGCATCGTGACACCTTGACCTCGCACGGCGCCTCTTACGTCGAGATCTTGATCCGCTGCCAGCGTCAAACTGCCGCCAGCGCTCAGTTGCCCCCGCTGGTCAACCACAATGGAATTCGGAGCGGTTACGCTCAAATCGCCAGCGGCCCCGAAAGGCCCGTCCAACCAAGCGTCCCGGCCTGCCTGCGCTGTCACAGGTCCGACCGAGCCCAGTGCGCCAGACGCTTTAAGGTCGCGCGTCGCCGTCATCTGGATGTCATTGCCTTGGACATGACTGGCGGCGCCCAACGCCACATCTTTTCCGCCCGTCATGCGCAACACGCCGTTTTCAGCCAAGGCGCTGCCGTCCACGCTCAGATCCCAATCTGTGTTCAGCGTGATATCCGCAGATTGCAATGTCCCGGCCAGCCGCATGTCCGCGCCTGCGCCCAAATTCATCTCCTTGCCCGCATGCAAGATGGCGCCATGATCCGCACTCATCGCTCGCGCGGCATTAACCTGCAAATTGCCAGCCGTAGTGACTTGGCCCGGCAATACCGCATCGTCACCCGCTTTCAGCAATATTGGTCCTGTGCTGGAAATCACGCCCGCTGTGGCGAGTTTGATGGCCGATGGCGAGGCGTCGTCGGCGGCAGAGCATGCGCCCTGCTGCTCGGCGGCTGGCGGCGTTTGCGACTCCGTCTCGCTCACTGTTTCAAATCGCAAGCTGCCGCCCGAGGATGCCGTCACGTCGCCATCGCTGAGGACTAACCGGTTACGGGCCGTCAAGTTCCGGCCCGCGATCAACTGCACAGCGGCCTGCGACATCACGCCCGCCTGAGCGCCCATCGACAAGTCGCCGTCCGCCAGGATGTCCAGGCCTGCGCCGCTGCTTGCAAGGCCATAGACCGAAGCATCACGCCCTGCGGCGAGCTTTAACGTGTTTACGGTCGTCGCGTTACCGTGCATGGCCAGATCGCGTCCGGCATGCAGATGCGCGTTGCCCGCGGCTTGCGCGGTGCCGCCGGGCTGGATGGTGAGATCGCCCGCCGCGTTTACATGCAGGTCGCCCGTCATGGCGATCAGGTTGCCAGCGATATTGACGCCCACGCCGGCCTCGGTGCCGATCAGCCGGATGCTATTGGCGTACATGCCCCCCAAAGCCCCTGTGTCCAGGGCGAACGGAGGTGCTGCGCCCTCGCCGGGGCGCGTTTGGACGGCCCCCGTCACATCGTCCACCTGAGACGGGCCGGCGATCACATTCAGTCGCTGCGCCCAAATGCCGGCGTTGACTTCCAGTGACCGGGCGATCAGATCGACCTGGTTGAGGTCAGCACCTAACAATCCGTTGCCTGCCACAGCAATGTAGCCCGTCGCCACGTCGAAGCGCAGGGTGCCGTCAGGCCCGACGATCGGCCGGCCGGTGGTAAGCGTCGCGTGATCCGAGTTCAAGAACCCACAGCCGCTACAGGTGATGCCGGCAGGATTAGCCACGATGACACGCGCGCGTCCCCCGGCGACCTCCAAAACGCCGAGCAGTTGCGAGGGATTGGGCGCGGTGACCTGATTCAGGATGGTGGTCGCTCGCTGATTGCCCAGCATGGGATTGCCGCTGATTCTCCCGGCCAACTGTGTCTGACTTGCACCACCGCTATTGTTCAACACCACACCGCCAGGCCCGACGTTGAATTGCGTGTATCGATTGTCCGATACGCCATCCGCCGACGGCGGTGCAATGTGAACGACGGGGACACCGTTCTGTAGAACGACCACCGGCTTTTGTCCGGGCACACCCTTGTCCACCGAGATCGGCAACGTCTGCGCCATGACGGGCGTCCACACCTGAGTGCAGAGGATGAGCCAGACAACGAATGAGCGCAGCTTTGACATGCTTACCTCGTAACGCAGGTTTTTATTGAGACTTGCCCGCACGCCGATCGGCCACCGGGCATATCCCATGAACGCGATGGATCTGGCGAGTTGAGGTGATACTCAGAACTCGAAGATCACTGCCAGCGAATAAACGGTAGGCGCCGTCTTCAATGCCTGCGGCTTTTTCAAGGGCCAACCGGCCGAGAGGTCATAACCCGCAGTGACATACGGCAAAGTCCATCGTCCCCGCACGCCGATCGCCGTGCCAACCAAGGTCCGTTCAGTGAGATACTGGGATGAAGCGCCCCCACGCGGCCGGCATCCAGCGCGGCGTATAGCTGATGCCCCGGCGTGCGAAGCAGCCGATCGAGGTTGAACGACAAGTCATTGCGCAGATACCATCCGTCTTCACCAGCCAGCGTCATCTGGCCGTCAAAACCGCGCACGGTGTATCGATTGCCGATGTTGAAATAATCGGCGGGAATGATCGCTGTCTTGGCGTGTTGGATCTGCCAATTGGCTTGATAGGCAAGCGCTTGTTCGCCCCATCGAAAAGGCAAATAGAGACCGGCACGGGCGGTCAGGATCGTGCTTTGACCATTCCAGTCCGGGTCGCCAAATACAAAGCCCGGCCGATCGGAAAACTGTGGCATCGTGCCGCGCACGCCGCCGCCGATATCCAGCACCGCCCGCCCCACATAGTGGCGATGGCCCACATTGAACTCGTATCCCGTGATATCCCGACGTTGCACGTCGATCGCCACATCATTAAGCGCACTGGATGTGCGCTTGCGCACCACGGCCAACGAGGCGCTGCCCTTATATGAGGGTCCGCGATACGGTACGACGGACACACCGGCTTGCCATTGCTTGGTGCTACCGCTGTAGATAAGCGGTTCATCAAACCCCGGCAGCGTCTGCCGATACGTCGACTTGCCCGCGCCCGCGAAAAACATCCAGTACCCGAACGGGATGCTGTAATTGATCGACCCGGCACGCGTGTTGGAATCGTGATCGCGCCATCCGGCATTGCTACTCCACGACACGGACAACTGGTCATACAGAAATAGCGGGGAATCCAACGTCAAGCCGGCATAGACTTGCTCTCTGCCTATGCTCTGCATGCCCGAGTTATCGCCTCCAACGTAGCCATGCCAGCGCTTGCCCGTGCCGGGACGAATATGGATATCCGACTCACCTAGCCCCGCACCCGGAACCACATCGATGCTGGCATCGGCCTGCCCGCTAAGCCGGCGCATATTCTCCAGCGCCTGATCCAGATCCCGCTGATTCAAGTTGCCACCGGGCCCGGTCGGCACGACGGTACGCCACCAACCGATAGTGGGGTCGCCCTCGACCGCTGAGATGCGTCCAGGCAGATAACGCAATATCAGGCGTCCGTCGCGCAAGGACTGCTCTGGAATCAGCACCCGGGCAGTGATCTGCCCGCGTTCGATCAAAATGGCAGTCAAGCGCTGTTGCAACATCTGCAGACCTCGCCCTCCCACGCAAGTCCCGGTGCTCACCTCTGCCTGACGGCGCAATTGCGCCGGCGGGGAATCACCGTCCCACAGCACTTCCCGTATTTCGAAACAAGGGGATTCTTGCGGCAGCCGCAGCACCTCTGAGCCAGTCACTGGCGCGTCCGGATCCGAGAGCACATCGGGCCGCTGCACGGCACGTTCACGTTGCAATTCGAGCTGCTGATCTTGGCGGCGCTGGATGTCAGCGGCATGATCCGCGGCCTCGGTCGCCAGTGACTGAGCCCTCAAAGGATGAGCAAGACACGTGATCCCGATCAGGCAAATAGAAAGAAATGAGAACCGCAAGAACGGGAGTTTGAGCACGAAACGGGGATGCTAAAGAGGAGGTTTGACCTGCACGATCGAAAAGCCCGCGAAGAGAATTGCAAGGATCAGGCGTGGCTTTGGCAGCCAGAACGTGCACGGAATATGAGGGCAAAAAATTATCATGAGCGTGCCGCGATTTCGATTGGCATCGGTCTGATATTGCCGCTGCTCGCGCCATGGGACAGAGTCTCGTCGCGCCGCACCCGCCCCTGCCGACACACATCCGATGACCCATCTCAGACCAGCCCTACTGAGACCTACAAAACCCCTGTTGCCCCCGCCTGCAATCGAGGCGATCCGCCCACGGTAAAATCCCCTTTTTTCGACCCGAGCGCACAAGCGCCCTTCGAGGTATCCCCCATGTCTTCCCCCAAAGTCGGCTTTGTCAGCCTCGGCTGTCCTAAAGCCTTGGTCGACTCTGAACGCATCCTCACGCAACTGCGCACCGAGGGTTATCAAGTCACGCCCGAATACAACGACGCCGACGTGGTTGTCGTAAACACCTGTGGCTTTATCGATAGCGCCAAGGCCGAGTCGCTCGAGGCCATCGGCGAGGCGATCGCGGAAAACGGCAAAGTCATCGTGACGGGCTGCATGGGCGTTGAAGAATCCGTCATTCGAGAGGTGCACCCCAGCGTGCTGGCCGTGACCGGCCCGCAGCAATACGAGGATGTCGTTCGCGCCGTCCACCAAGCCGCGCCGCCCAAGGCCGATCACAACCCCTACATCGACCTGGTTCCCCCTCAAGGCATCAAACTGACCCCGCGTCACTACGCCTATCTAAAGATCTCCGAAGGCTGTAATCACCGTTGCAGCTTCTGCATCATCCCGTCGATGCGTGGCGATCTGGTCAGCCGCCCCGTGGGCGATGTGTTGAGCGAAGCCGAACGCCTGGTTAAAGCCGGCGTAAAAGAACTGCTCGTCATCTCGCAAGACACCAGCGCCTATGGCGTGGACGTGAAATACCGCAGCGGCTTCTGGAACGGCCGTCCGGTGAAAACGCGCATGACCGAACTCTGTTCGGCCTTGTCCGAGCTAGGCGTATGGACGCGCCTGCATTACGTCTATCCCTATCCGCATGTGGACGAAGTCATCCCGCTGATGACCGAGGGCAAACTCCTGCCTTATCTGGACATCCCGTTCCAACATGCGAGCCCCCGCATTCTGAAGGCCATGAAGCGCCCGGCGTTCGAAGACAAAACGCTGGCGCGCATCAAGCGTTGGCGCGAGGAATGCCCGGACCTGACGCTGCGTTCGACCTTCATTGTGGGCTTCCCCGGCGAAACGGAAGAAGACTTTCAATACCTGTTGGACTGGATGAGCGAGGCGCAATTGGATCGCGTCGGCTGTTTCCAGTATTCGCCGGTCAACGGCGCGCCAGCCAATGCGCTTGCCGATCCGGTGCCCGACGAGGTCAAGCAGGAACGTTGGGAACGCTTCATGGAACATCAGCAAGCGATCTCCGCCGCGCGTCTGCAAAACCGCATCGGTCGCGAGATCGATGTGCTGATCGACGAAGTCGATGAGGACGGCGCCATAGGCCGCTCGAGCGCCGATGCGCCCGAGATCGACGGCAATGTATATGTCAGCGCCGAACGCCAACTGCGCCCGGGAGAACTGGTGCGCGTGCGGGTCACCGACGCTGACGAGTACGATCTGCACGGCGACCTGATCTAAACCCGCCCCCACTCCACCACATGCGCGGGCGCTCCTGGCGAGCGCCCGCGCATGCCCGTTTGCCCCCCCCGACACGCGAGAAAACCGGCCGCCACGCGGCCAAACTGCCATTTGCGTAAACTAAGAGATTAGGAAGAGGGCTTTCTGCACGATTGGAAAGTCCGTTCATTGTCTTTTCAACGCTATGACAATCAAAAATCTCTGTGTCTATTGCGGCTCGAACGCCGGCAACCGTCCCGACTATATCGAAGCCGCCCGCGCGCTGGCGCGCGAGATGGTCCGCCGCGATATCGGACTGGTCTACGGCGGCGCCAGCGTAGGCATCATGGGCGCGGTGGCCGATGCGGTGCTGGCCGAGGGCGGCCGGGCCGTCGGGATCATTCCCGAAAGTCTGATGCGCAAGGAAATCGGGCACCGCGAGCTGACCGAGCTGCACATCGTCGGCTCCATGCACGAACGCAAGACCATGATGGCCGAGCGTTCGGACGGCTTTATTGCCCTGCCAGGCGGCGCGGGCACGCTGGAAGAACTATTCGAGACGTGGACCTGGGCACAGCTCGGTATGCACCAAAAGCCCTGCGGCATGCTGAACATCGCCGGGTATTACGATCAATTGGCCGGCTTCCTCGACCACGCGGTGCAAGAGTCATTCATACGCGCCGAGCACCGCGCCATGCTCATCGTCGAACAACAACCCGCCACTCTGCTGGATCGCTATGCCGCTTACACGCCGCCTACGGTCTCGAAATGGATAGACCAAGGCGAGCATTAATCGGACTGCTCTGCCCATCCTTATCGATTATGTCCATCGCCTCCGCCTCCTCACCCACCACCGCATCCGTCATGCGGAACTACCTGCACGCCAAGGACGAGAATCGCCCATTCTTTATGACGCGTGCCTTTGCGTCCGACGCCTCGTTGAAAATGACGTTGCGCACGGCCGCCATCGCTTTTCCTCCGCATGCCCATGGCCGCGAGGCCATTACCGAAACCTTGGTCAGAACGTTCGGACAGACCTACGAGAACGTCTACACGTTTTATCTGGACCATCCCGGCGAGCAAGCCCTGCTGGAGGACTACGCATGCGACTGGTTCGTCGCCATGAACGAGAAAGCCAGCGGGCGCGTTCGCATCGGCTGCGGGCGCTATGACTGGACATTCCAGCGCGAACCGCATCTCGCAACCAGCCTGGTCATCACAATCGAAACCATGCTGGACCTGCCGGCCGACACCGGGCCCTCTGTCTTTGGCTGGATCACCACCCTGCCCTATCCCTGGACGGATGCAGAGCGCGTAGTGCAGACGGCGCCCCCTATCGAGGCCATGGCCCCGGTCATGCAATGGCTGCGCCGCGGACACGTTACCGACCCGGTAGGCAGCACCGCGTGAAATACGACCTGGTCGCCTTCGACTTTGATGGGACCTTGGCCAATACGCTGCCCTGGTTCGAGTCCATCATGGACGAGGTGGCCGAGAAATACGGGTTTCGCAAAGCCAACGCGGAGGAACGCGCTCAGCTGCGATACCGCAGCGCCCACGAAATCCTGGCGTTTCTGGGCGTGCCGATCTGGAAGCTTCCCTCCATCATGGCGCATGTGCGCAGAAAAATGCACGACGTCGCACCCGATGTGCGGCTATTTGACGGCATACCCGAGGCACTGACCCAACTGCGCGCGGCGGGACTGCGTATGACGGTGCTCAGTTCCAACTCGCAGGCAAACGTGCAGCGTGTGCTGGGTCCGCAAGCCTCGTCGTGGTTCGATGATTACGAGTGTGGCACGGACATGTTCGGCAAGGCCTCCAAGCTACGACGCCTGCTTGCCCGTTACCGCCTGGCGCCGCAACGGTGCTTGCTTGTCGGTGATGAGATGCGCGATATTGATGCGGCGCGCAAAGCGGGGGTAAACGTGGCGTCCGTGGCCTGGGGTTATAACCATGTCGATGCCTTGCGCGCGCACGGACCCGACGAGCTCATTCTGACCGTTGCTGATCTGCCGGCCAGACTCATCTAGAGGAAACCATGGACCTGAACGAGACCCACTTCATTAATGATACCGAAGCACTCCAGGCGCTTTACGGCGAGCCCGCTCCGGCCTCGTTGCTCAAGGAAGTGGACCACGTTCACCCGCACTATCGTGCCTTTATCGAGGCCGCGCCCTTTGTCGTTCTCGCCACCGTCGGCCCCGATGGCCTTGATGCCTCGCCGCGTGGCGACCCAGCGGGTTTTGTCACCATCGCTGATGACAAGACTCTGCTGATTCCGGACCGTCGGGGCAACAACCGTTTGGACAGCCTGCGCAACATCGTGGCCGATCCGCGCGTGGCGCTGCTTTTTCTGGTGCCGGGTGTGAATGAAACGCTGCGCGTGAATGGCCGCGCGCGTATCAGCGTCGATCCCGATCTGCTCGCACGCTTTGCCCTCAACGACAAGCCGCCTCGGTCTGTCGTAGTGGTCGAGGTAGAAACGGTCTACTTTCAATGCTCGCGCGCACTGCTGCGCTCCGCGCTTTGGGATGCCGACAAGCAGGTTGATCGCACCACCCTACCCAGCGTGGGCTGCATGCTGGCTGACTTGAGCGCAGGGACGTTCGACGGCGAGACTTATGACCGCGAACTCGCGGATCGGGTGCGTAAAACGCTGTATTGAGGGGCGGCAGGCCGCGCAAGCATGACGCTCGACGCGGCTTTTCACTGGGTGGCGCGACTCAAACGGGTAGCTGCCAGCCCCGCACGAAAATATCAACCGGCTGACGCTTACCGCCCGCTTTTTGCAGTTCAAGCAGCCGCAAGACGCCTGCCCCGGTGGCCACATCGATGCCTTGGCCAGATACCTGCAAAATCGTTCCCGGTGCAGCCTGCGCAGCGGTATCCAAGGCCTCGGCGCGCCACACTTTAACAGGCGCGTCTAAGCCAGGCAGACGTACTGTCGCGCCCGGCACGGGATTGAAGGCACGTACCCGCCGCGCCAGGAGGCTGGCAGGTTGCGTGCAATCCAGCGCGGCTTCGGCCTTGTCGAGTTTGGCCGCGTAGGTCACGCCTTCGGCCGGCTGCGCGCGTGCGGTCAGACCCTCGGCTTGCAACGCCCGCAAGGCCTCTACAATCGCGACGCCGCCTGCCTCGGCCAGCGCATCATGCAATTGCGCTGCGCTGTCGGTCGGGCCAATGGGCACACGGCGTTCCAAGAGCATATCGCCCGTATCCAGGCCTTCGTCCATCTGCATGATGGTGACGCCGGTTTCGGTGTCGCCCGCTTCAATGGCGCGCTGAATCGGCGCAGCGCCGCGCCAGCGCGGCAGTAAGCTCGCATGAATGTTCAGGCAGCCGCGCGGCGGCAGCTCCAGCGTCCAGCGCGGCAGGATCAAGCCGTAGGCGGCGACGATCATCACCTCGGCGTTCGCTTGCTCCAGCTGCGCGCGTGCCTCGGCGGCATCCTCCGGGAACTTGCCATCCAGGCGCAAGCTACGAGGTTGCGCGACCGGGATCCCAGCTGCCACGGCCGCTTGTTTCACCGGGCTCGGCGTTAATTTCAAGCCACGGCCGGCCGGCCGATCCGGCTGCGTGAATACGAGCGGGATCTCGTGCCCCGCAGCCAACAACGCGTCGAGCGCGACGCGGGCGAATTCCGGCGTACCAGCAAAGACCAGGCGCATGGATCAGGCTCGCAGCGCTTCGCGTTCGGCTTTTTTCAGCTTGGTCTTGATGCGATTCTGTTTGAGGTTCGAGAGGTACTCGACAAAGACCTTGCCGTCCAGGTGATCCAGCTCGTGCTGAACGCACACCGCCAGCAGACCATCGGCTTCGGCCTCGTACGAATTGCCTTCAACATCCAGCGCGCGATAGCGGATCCGGGCGGCGCGTTGCACCTCGTCGTAGATGCCAGGCACCGACAGACAGCCTTCCTCATACGTCTGGAGTTCTTCGCTTTTCCAGGTGATCTCGGGGTTGATCAGCACACGCAGCTCGTTGCCCTGTTCGGACACATCGATGACCACGACGCGCTCATGCACATCGACCTGGGTCGCGGCCAGGCCCACGCCCGGGGCGTCGTACATCGTCTCGGCCATGTCGCGCACCAGCTTCCGGATGCGGTCGTCCACCACCGCAACCGGCTTGGCCTTTTTGTGCAGGCGCGGGTCGGGGTAATGAAGAATAGGAAGCAGAGCCATAGCAAAAACAGGTGTTAAAGCTGAGATTTCAGCGGTTCGTTAATAATAATTCATTAGACACTTGATTTCTAATAGTTTTCTTCTAACAGAACGATGCACAAAGCGGGCTAAATTCGTCCCATCTCCGCCCGACCGCCCGGATGGCGCATGCGACACTATCCGTTCGTTGGGCCATTCGTTGATCCATGCCGCTTACCCATTCTCCTGCCGAGCTGTCCGCCTGGTTACGTTTTTCGCTCGAGCCGGGCCTCACGCCCGCCCTGCGCTACCCGCTGCTGTCCACGCTCGGCTTGCCCGAACACATCTATTCTCTCGGCGCGTCGGCGCTGGCCAAAGTAGTGCCCCAAGCGCTGGCTATCCAACTGGCCGCCAGCACGCCGCCCGAAGTACAGGAACAAATCGATCGCACGCTGCAATGGGTGGATCAACCCGGCCATACCATCCTGACGCTGGCGGACGCCGGATATCCGCAAAACCTGCTCACCATTGCTGACCCGCCCTTGCTGCTCTACGTGAACGGCGACCCTGGCTATCTCAGCCGGCCCGCGTTGGCCGTAGTGGGCGCGCGCAACGCCACGCCGGGCGGCTGCGAGAACGCGCGCGCCTTTGCGCAGTATCTGGCCGGCGAAGGCTGGTGCGTGGTCAGCGGTCTCGCGCAGGGCGTCGATGCCGCCGCGCACGAGGGCGCGCTGCAAGCCGGCTCCCAGGGCGCGGGCACGGTGGCCATCATGGGCACGGGCATCGACGACCGTGTTTACCCGGCGCGCCATCGCGACCTCGCGCACCGTATCGCCGAGCGTGGTGCACTGGTATCCGAATTGCCGCTGGGCATGGGCGCCCTGCCACACCATTTCCCCGCGCGTAATCGCCTCGTGGCCGGACTGGCGCGTGGCGTACTCGTCGTAGAAGCGGCCCGTCAAAGTGGTTCGCTGATTACCGCGCGTCTCGCGGGCGAAAGCGGCCGAGAGGTGTTCGCGATACCAGGATCCATCCATTCACCCCTGTCGCGCGGCTGTCATGCCCTGATCCGCCAGGGCGCCAAGCTCGTGGAGACCGCACAAGACATCACCGATGAACTGGGTGGGACACGCCGCTCAGCCGACAGCGGGCGACCGGCCGCTTCAACGCGGGGCCGTGCTCGTGGGCAAACGAAAGCGGTGGCTCGATCTTCGCAATCGCCCGCGACGTCCGACGAGGAGGCCGCACCGCCGCCTGACCACATCGACACGGATGCCTCCGATCCTTCCGACCCTTCTGATCCTTCTGATACGCCATTACTGCGTGCGCTGGGCTATGACCCGCTGCATTTGGACGTATTACAAGAACGCACCGGCCAGGACATCCCGACCTTGACCGCACAGCTGCTTGAACTGGAACTGGCAGGCCACATTGCACGCCTGGAGGGCGGCCGGTTTCAGCGGCTGAAGTCGTAAAGTCGTAATTGCGCGAATGCGGAGGCCCCCACAGTTCGTCTCCGCCCATGCGCCGGGCGGGCGAGGATCACCTCGGTTACCCCCATCCACTGCCATGCCAATCGACTGCGATATGATTTCTCGATCATTTACCGAGTCATGCGCGCGCGTCATTGCCGATTTAGCCAATCGCATCACGCGACGATGCGCACCAGAGGAAACGCCATGAGCTTGCCATCCCGCGCCAAGATCGTCGAGGTTTCGCCCCGCGATGGCCTGCAGAACGAGAAATCGCTCATCAGCACCGATATCAAGGTGGAACTGATCGACCGGCTGACCGCCGCTGGGTTTCCAAATATCGAGACCACGTCATTCGTGTCGCCCAAATGGGTGCCCCAAATGGCCGATGCGGCCGATGTCATGGCGCGGATCCAGCGCAAACCGGGCGTCATCTACTCCGTGCTGACGCCGAATATGAAGGGGCTGGATGGGGCCATCGCCGCCCGAGCCGACGAGGTCGTGATCTTCGGCGCGGCCAGCGAAGCGTTCTCCCACAAAAACATCAACTGCTCCATTGCCGAATCCATCGCGCGTTTCGAGCCCGTGGCCGAGGCAGCGCGGGCGGCGGGCTTGCGCTTGCGCGGCAGCATCAGCTGTGCGCTGGGCTGCCCGTATCAGGGCGAGGTCCCGGTGGCCGCCGTCATCGATGTGGCGCGGCGCTACCTTGCCCTGGGATGCGATGAGATCGACGTGGCCGACACGATTGGTGTCGGTACGCCCAAACGTGTGCGGGAAGTGATGAGCGCGGTCACACAAGTCGTCGATCCGGCGCGCATCTCTGGCCATTTCCACGACACTTATGGTCAAGCCCTGGCCAATATTCTCGCGGCATTAGAGACGGGGATCGCTATATTCCATACCTCCGTGGCGGGGCTGGGCGGCTGCCCCTACGCGCGCGGGGCCACCGGCAATGTGGCGACCGAGGACGTGCTGTACATGCTGCGCGGTCTGGACATCGAAACCGGCGTCGATTTCGATGCGGTCGTCGATATCGGGCAGTGGATGGCGGCGAATCTGAATCGAGCCAGCGGCAGTCGCGCGGGCAACGCCATCGCGGCTAAACGGGCGGCCTGACGGTAGAACTTATGCATCCTTTGACTGCAATACCCCCGCTCGAAGAGCGCCAGGCCCTGTTACGCGAAATCGGTCCCTTGCCCTTATCCGGCCAGGCTTGGCCTGACTGGGTACGCATCTTGGCGTGGGTCATTCTCGGCATCATCGGCTTGCAGATCGTGCTGACGGCCATCCGCCTGTCGCCGGAACAGATCAGTGCCACGGCTGCGGGAATTGTTCTGCTGTGTTTCGTTGGCCTCGCGCTGGTGACGTGGCACATGCAAAAATCCGTCACCACGATCGACGAGGCGGGGCTGCATCAGACCTGGATCACGCGACGCGCGGTGACCTGGGACGAGATGCACTACGCGAAATTCGTGCCGCTGCTCTTTTCCAAACGTCTGGTGGTCTTTACCCAGCGCGGCCGCCCCGTGGTGTTCCAGGGCGGCACACGCGAATTGCAAATTGCCTTTGCGAAGATCTCGCTGTTGTATCGGCGCAAGCAGTAGGCTGACGCGGTGTGCTGAAAGGCCAGAGGCTGGCCGGTCAGCCGCGGCTGCGCCGATCTCGCTGTTACGGCAACGTGATAGACACCGGCGCATTGGCCTCGCAGGCTTGCAGCGCCCGGCCCAGCCGTGCCATGCCTTCGGCGATCTGGGCTTCGTTCATGGTGGCAAACGACATCCGCATTGCGTGCAGATCGGCCTGCTCGGGATCCGCGTAGAACACTTTACCGGGCACATAAACCACCCCGTGTTCGATGGCGTAGGGCAACAGCCGCGTGGCGTCGATATCCCCATTTAGCCGCGCCCAGAAAAACATGCCGCCCTCGGGTTGGCTAAATACAATGCGGTCCGAGAGCGACTCACGCAGCGATCGCGCCATCGCGTCGCAGCGCGCGCCGTAGGCGGCGCGGATACGCGGCACATGCTTGGTGTAGCGGCCATCGGCCAGGTATTGCGCCACGATTTCCTGGATCCAGGCCGACGACGCCATATCATCCGCCGCTTTTGCGCCCACGCAGCGGCGGCGCACCTCGGGCGGCGCCACCAGCCAGCCGATACGCAAGGAGGGCGCCATGGTCTTGGACATCGTGGACAGATACACCGCCCACTGCCGCGCCTCGCCCTCGGCGAGCGCCGCGATCGGGGGCACGCTCTCGCCAGCAAAGCGCAGTTCGCCGTAGGGATCGTCTTCCACGATCAGGAATTGGTATTTGACCGCCAGCTCCAATAGACGCAAACGGCGTTCGCGACTGATCGTGGCGCCGCAGGGGTTGGAGAACGAAGCCACCACGCAAACCATCTTGGGCCGGATCCGCGCGGCCATTTCATCCAGCGCGTCGATATCCACGCCATCCGGCCCCGACGGCACGGTATGCACAGTGGCACCGGTATAGCGCAGCGCCTGCACCGAGTTGGGAAAGGCCGGGCTTTCGATAATGACGTGGTCGCCCGGCTGCAACATCACGCGGCTCACCAAGGCCAGCGCCTGTTGCGAACCGCCCGTGACGCCCAATTCCGTGTCGGGGTCGCAAATCAGCCCCCGCTCGGCGGTCAAGGCCGCCAACGCATGCCGCAGGCTCGCCTGTCCGTCGATATTGGAATACTGCAAACAGCTGCCCAGACGACCCGCTACCTGCTCGGCCGCGGCGTTCAGACCCTCCACGTCGAACAACTCCTGGGCGGGATAGCCGCCCGCGACGGATATGTTGCCCGGCTGCAAAGCGTAAGGCATCAGCGAACGGATAGGCGAGGCGGGCGGGTTCTGAAAGGGCGCGGCGAACGCGTAGTTGGGTGCGGCGAGCGACATGGAGCGAAATAGCCGAAAAAGTGGGCGCCGGGCTGCCGGCGCAAAATCCGGCGACCAATGACGTAGCGCACGGATACAGGAACAAAAGCCCGACGATTCTATGCCTGGCCCCGCCCAGGGTCAACGCGAGCCCGTGGAGGTAGAACCACGAGGTGCCGCCGGGACGTTTATCATCGTGTTTTCGACACAGTCAGCACATTCCGATGAATATCGAGGACACGATGTCGGCCCGCGTGGCCCGTATCCAGCAACGTATCGACGCCGCCTGCGCCCGCGCTGGGCGCCCGGCCGGCAGCGTCGCCCTTTTGCCTGTCAGCAAAACATTCGGACCCGAAGCCGTGCGCGAAGCCATCGCGCTGGGCTACACCCGATTTGGCGAGAACAAAACGCAGGAGATCCGGCAAAAGCGCGAAGCGTTATCCGACGCGGCGGTGCAATGGGTGATGATCGGACACCTGCAAACCAATAAAGCCAAAGACGCCGCGCGCGACGCATCCGAAGTCCAGTCGCTCGATCGTCTGGAGCTTGCTCACGCGTTGCAGCGTCGCCTCGACGCGGAAGGCCGCGAGCTGGACGTGCTGGTTCAGATCAAGACCTCGCCCGAGCCCAGCAAACATGGATTGCCACCCGAGGAGGCCGCCGCGTTTCTACGTACGCTCGCGAGCGACTGCCCGGCCCTGCGCGTGAAGGGCCTGATGACGATGGCCGTGCAGTCCGATGACGTGCAGGCCGTTCGCGCGTGTTTCCGCGCGCTGCGCGATTTGCGCGATCGTCTGCAAGCGGAAGCCATCGAGGGTGTCGAGCTCGACCGACTATCCATGGGCATGAGTGGCGATTTCGAAATCGCCATCGAAGAAGGCGCCACCGAGGTCCGTATCGGCAGCGCCATTTTTGGCGCCCGGAACTACGCCTGAATTAGTGCTTCATCGAATGCGAGCTGTGATCATGCTCGCCTTTTTGCATGTGACCGATCGGCATGACATGGAATTTCACGGCCACCTCGCCCGCCTTTTCGAATTTCAGCGTGGCCGGAATTTCGCCATCCTGGCTAAAGGGTTGCTTTAGATTCAGGAACATCACGTGATAGCCACCCGGGGCGAGCTTGACCTCGCCATTGGCGGGCACGGCAATTCCGTCCGGCACGTGGCGCATCCGCGCCACGCCGTTCTCGGTCTCGATGGTGTGCAACTCGACGCGTGCGGCGGCATCCGAATTCACCGATAGCAGGCGATCGGCGTTGGCGCCGGAATTCTTGATCTCCATATAGCCAGCGCCATTGGCCTGACCCGGCGCGGTGGCACGCACCCACGGATGATCGACGCGAATCTGCCCGATGGTGTAATCGTGCGCCCAAGCCGACGCGATGGAGGACAAACCCAATGTGGCAGCCAGCGCCCACTGACGGAAATTCATGTATACGTCTCCGAGAACTGATCAGCGCTATGCGGCGCTGACGATTAACGCCGTCGGATCAACCCGCCCGCCTTGGCAGCAGCCAGAACCGAATCGGTCAAAGTCTTTAGAGCCTCTGAGTTTACCCCCCAATGTTGCCAATACAACGGCACGTCTTCCGTGGCGCGCGGGCGTAATGGGACTAAATCACCTGCTTGCAATGCCTGCTGCACCAGCGGCAATGGATTCATCGTCCAACCCAGCCCGTCCAGCGTCGCCTGCACAAAGGCGCGCGATGAAGGCAACCACCACACCGGTGGCTGCCAGGGTTCGTCGCCCATCACCTTGCGCGCAAAACGCGCCTGCATGGCGTCCTTACGGTTAAACACGAGCACCGGCGCGCGCGCCAAGGTGCGGGCACTCACGCCCGACGAAAAATACTTTTCGTGAAACGCGGGCGTGCAGGTGGCCACATAACGCATGCTGCCCAAGGCGTGGACCCGACAGCCCTGCACCGGATCGCCCATGGCCGTGACCGCGCCGAGCACGGTCCCGTTACGCAACAGCGCGGCAGTATGGTCCTGGTCTTCGGATTGCAGTTCGAGGGTCGTCCGGCTGCGGCTGGCGAACTGGCGTGCCGCTTCCATAAACCAGGTTTCCAGGCTGTCGTGATTGACCGCCACCGTCAAACTGACTTGTGCCGCCGCGTCACCATCCAGGCCCAGGCGTCCTAGCGCATCGTGTTCCAGCAAGGCGGTTTGTTCGGCCAGCTGCACCAGTACCTGTCCATCTGCTGTCGCCACCGCTGGCACCGTACGCTGTACCAGCAAGCGGCCCATGCGCTCTTCCAATGTCTTGATGCGTTGCGAGACCGCGGACGGCGTGACGTGCAGGACGGCCGCCGCCCGCTCGAACGTGCCTTCGCGCACCACGGCGGCCAAGGCGCGCAGATGGCCATGGTCAATTCGCATGAGAACCCCTATATGTGACGATTAAGAGATTCTAAATCAGCTTAAATTAAATTAGCTTCATTTCATATCGAGAATGGTCCAGAATGGCTGCATCTCGCCGCCCCTTTTGCGGCGTAATTTTTTAATTCGGCTTGCAGTTATGTTCTCGCTCATCTCTACCCCTGCCACGTTTTCTGCCTGGGCCAGCGGCACGGCCACCGGGCTGGGTCTGTTCGCGGTCGTGGGCGCGCAAAGCGCCTTCATCCTGCGTCAGGGTTTGATGCGTGCACACCTGCTCAGCATCCTCGCGATCTGCGCGCTGCTGGATGGCATCTGTATTTTTGCCAGCGTGTGGGGCCTGCAAGCCGTCGTGAGCTGGTTCCCGTGGCTGACGCATGCGGTGCTTTGGTTCGGCGTGCTGTTTCTATCGTGGTATGCGATTCAGTCGGCTCGCCGTGCGATCCGCGCCGAGGGCGGATTGGTGGCCGCGAAACATGCCGTGCCCTCTCGGTCGGCGGCACTCTTGGCTGCAGCGGGCTTTACGCTCTTGAACCCCCACTTTTGGTTGGACATCATGGTGTTGGGGTCCTTGGCGCATGGCTTTGACGAGGCTCGATTGGCGTTCGCCGCCGGGGCCGTCACGGCCAGTGTGTTGTGGCTGATCGTGCTGGGCGTGGGTTCACGTGTGTTTGCGCCCTACTTTGCCAACCCGAAGGCCTGGCGGGTACTTGATGGCGTCATTGCGCTCATCATGATTGCCTTGGCTGTAAGGTTGGCGATGAATGGACTTTCTGCTTGATCGTTTAATCGGCAAACAAAAACAAAACCGCGCACGACCCGGCCTGCTTCGGCAGAGTCGCGCGCGGGGCTGCACGCTTACAAGCGGGTCTTACATGTACGACGCGTAGTCGCGGTGGTGCGCGGGCTTGATCGTGGCCATTAGCGCATCCTTGGAGAGTACCGCGGGTGCTTTTTCCTGCTCGTCTTTCATCATGAACTGCGCAACCAGTCGCTCGGCCACCGTCTCCTGCGGATGCTCTAGCTTCACCGGTTTCGCCGTGGCAGGCGGCCTGTAAGCGGCGAGGATAGGATTCGGATTGATATTGTCCAGGGGCTGAGCCTTGAACGCTGCGACCATCGCGCGAGTGATGTCTTCCGGATAGAGGGTGCTGACATCCTTGATGGCATACCACGTGCCAAGAACGTCCGCCAGCTCGTTGCCTTTCAAACCCAGGTCACGGCCGTCGGTCCTGAACGCCGAGTAAGCCAGCTCTTCGGGGTTTTTCTTCTTGCTCAGGCTTTCGAACGTGGCGTTGCCAGAACCGTATGTAAAGACATTGCGCACGAAGATCGCGGCGCGTCCCAGCCAGGAGGTTTGCGCCTGGTGAGCCTCTTTGATGGCATTACGGATTTCAAACGCCTCGCGGGCGAGGTCTTCGCCAAAGCACTGCTCGTTATCGTGGAACTCTTTGGCCTTTCTCACGAATTCGACGTAAGCCTCGGTAACCTTGGCGTTGTAGCTTTCGCGCACCGCAGCGTCATTGGACGCAAACGGGGCGACGTAGCTCTGAATCGTCTGCTGTATGTCGCCCCAGGTGCTGCTCAGGCTAATGGGAGTGGTCATGAAGTGTCCTTGATATGAAGATTAATCCAGCCACTCGTGAGTAACAGGGGATGGTGAGATGTTCCATATAAAAGGAGCCTCCGGTTCCTCTTGCAGGCTATAGTCACATCCATTGCCGTCAGTGTGCAGTTAAGCACGCCAGGCATCTCTCCCAATCAACGAACTCGACGCTATTTTTGACGCCATGACTGCATGTGATTTCGATTGTCCTCTCTGCGCACAAGACGGCGGCGTTGTGCTTTGGCGCGGCCCACGACTGCGCGTAATCGAAGTCGAAGACGCCGACTATCCCGGATTTACGCGCGTTGTCTGGAACGCACATCACGCGGAGATGACAGATTTGTCTCTGTCCGAACGCGACCTGATGATGCGCACGGTATATATCGTGGAGCAGATCCAGCGCGAGGTGTTCCATCCGGATAAAGTGAACCTCGCTTCCTTGGGCAATATGGTGCCGCACTTGCACTGGCATGTGATTCCGCGTTGGCGCGGTGACCGGCATTTCCCCGATGCGGTATGGGCCGCGCCTCGCATCGTCCCTGGGACGGAGCCTCCGGAATGGAGAGCCAGGCTAGACCGGGTACGCGCTGTGCTGCCGCAATATCGGGAACAATTGATTCGCGCGCTTTCGGCCACGCCAACCGATTAGAGCCACTGCCTGCGCGAAGGCTGCAGGCGCGACATGCAAGCTTATTCCGGCTGGTAATTTGGCAAGCCATGAAGTGCCCGGTAATCTGTAGGATCGAATACCAATACGGGCCAACGCTATCCGGCCCAAGCTAGACGGAGAAGCTCATCATGAAACTCATAACAAAAAGCGTGGTCGGCGCGGCACTGACGCTGGGAGCGCTAGCCGGCGCACAAGCCGCGACCTTGGATGTGGTGCAAAAGCGCGGCGAGGTTCGCTGTGGCACAACGACCGGCTTCGCGGGATTCTCCGCGCCCGATGCGAAGGGGGTGTGGCAAGGTCTGGATGTGGACCTTTGCCGTGCGGTGGCGGCGGCGGTATTCGGCGATGCGAACAAGATCAAGGTCGTCCCATTGAACTCACAACAGCGCTTCACCGCGCTGCAGTCGGGCGAAGTCGATGTACTCACGCGCAATACGACCGTCACACAACAGCGTGACACGGCGCTTGGCATTACTCACGCTGGCATTAACTTCTATGACGGCCAGGGCTTTCTCGTGCCCAAGGCGCTCGGTGTTAAAAGCGCCACGGAGCTGAATGGCGCGTCGATTTGCATGCAAACCGGCACGTCGAACGAAAACACCATGGCCGACTGGGCGCGTGCGCACAATGTCGAGTACAAGCCGGTCGTGATCGAGACCTTTGACGAGGTGGTCAATGCGTTCGCCGCGGGCCGTTGTGATGTATTCAGCACCGACGCATCGGGTCTGGCATCCATCCGCATTTCGAAGCTGCAAAATCCGGACGATTACATTGTGCTGCCCGAGATCATCTCGAAGGAGCCGTTGGGGCCCTTCGTGCGCCGGGGCGATGACGGCTGGCGCAATATCGTGTCCTGGACCTTGAACGCGATGATCGAGGCCGAGGAATACGGCATCACGTCTGCCAACGTGGACGAGCAAACGCAGAGCCAGAATCCCAATATCAAGCGTATTTTGGGCGTCACACCAGGCGCGGGCGCGAATCTCGGCCTGGATGAGAAATGGGCCTACAACATCATCAAGCAGGTCGGCAATTACGGCGAAAGCTTTGATCGCAACGTCGGTGAAGCCAGCCCGCTGAAAATCCCTCGCGGCCTGAATGCGCAGTGGACGCAAGGCGGTTTGATGTACGCGTTGCCAATCCGGTGATCTCGGCTTTGCCGACGCGGCGTCGATACTGCGTCGGCAAATCTGGACCGCGAGTCAGGCCTCCCGGTCAACGATGGATTACGTATGGCGAATTCGCTCTTATTAATTCATCGCTAGCGCTTTGGAGGCGCTTGCCTCCAAAGCGTGCCCCCGCCGAGCCATTGCCGCCTTAATTTATGCTGTAGCCGCGACCCTTGAAGCAGGCACCCAACGCGCGCGTGTAGGAGTCCGCTGACGCCGTGGTCGTGTATTCGGTAATGTTGCTCGGATTCAGGCCACTTTGATTCATGGCCCAGTTTTCGCAGGCTTGGCGATCCTGCATTTGCTGCGATTCGCTTTGCCCCTTGGCGGGATAGGCCACCACATTCAAGCTCGAGGGGGCCACGGCCAGCCGCGGTGGCGCGTATGTCACCACGGGGGCTGGAGTCACGTAGGTGACAGAGGGAGCCACATACGACGGAGCGACATAAGCCGGGGCCACATAAGTCGGCCCCGGATAGACAACCGGCGGCGAGACGTAGGTCACGCCACTATAGGCATAACGCGGACCGCTGCTTAGCGCCAGGGCAACTCCGGCGCCCAGGAGCGCACCGCCCACCCACCAGCCGGCGCCACCGTAATAGCGCGAGCCGTGGTAATGACGATGCCCACCGGCCACGACTTGAGCACTGCAGGTCGCCAGCACGACGGCTACCGCCGCCGCGCGCCAAAATCGGGACTTCATACTCGTATTCCAAAAAAATTTGTCTGGCGCCCGCGTACGCGCCGCCAAACTAGCATTGATCGCTGTGATTACTTTACTCCCACCGGCAAAAACTTTCTTGCCAACGTTGGGAGGGACTCTGTCGGTGGTTAGCCTGTCCTATTTTGGCTGGCCTAGTCATGGGCATACCTGACTCCGGGCACTCCCGGCTCGCCCATCTCCCGTGGCCCGTGGGCCAGCATTCGGTATGCCAAAATCGCGTTATGGCACACGACAATCAATTGATCAGCAACACCTTGGCCAAGCAAGCCCGGCAACTGGACGCTGCCTGGAGATCCGCGCTGGACGCACCGCCGGTCGCCGAGGCGTTATCGCGGGTGATTGCGCATGTCGAATCCCGACTGGCGGACGGTGCGGTGGTGTACCCCGCCACGCCTTTTCGCGCGCTCGCCGGGTTGATGCCATCTGAGGTGCGTGTCGTGATTTTGGGCCAGGATCCCTACCACGGCCCGGGCCAGGCACAAGGGCTCGCGTTTTCCGTCCCCGACGACTGCAAACGCCCGCCGAGCCTGCGGAACATTTTTAACGAAATCGCGGCCGAGTTCCCTGGCACGCCCATGCCACAGGGCAATGATCTGTCGCGCTGGGCGGACCAAGGAGTCCTGCTGCTCAATACCTCGCTGACCGTCGAAGACGGCCAGCCGGCGTCGCACGCCAAGCGCGGTTGGGAGACCGTGACGGATGCTTTGATCCGGTGCGTGGCAGAGGATCCGACGCCTAAGGCCTTTTTGCTTTGGGGCGCGCATGCTCAGGCAAAACAAGCGTTGCTGCCAAGCCACAGCCCGCATTTGGTGCTGACGGCGAATCACCCCTCGCCGCTGTCGGCGCGCCGTCCGCCTGTCCCCTTCCTGGGCTGTGGGCATTTCGCCCGGGTCAATGCCTGGCTGGCGGACCAGGGAAAACCCCCTATTGACTGGACGACGGAAAAATCTCAAAAGACTGTACGTCAGGGCGAATTCGCGTTATAGTCTTCGGACTGCACAAATTGTTTCGGCATTCATGCGCGTTTTAGCGCCATTGGTATTCGCAGTCATCGTCGGGAATTAAGCCCGGCCTCATGCCGAACACCATCGATTCCTGACCTCCTTTCCTTCCGCCTCGCGTTGTAGCAAAACGCGCCGTGCGCACGGTTGATCCGGTCGGCCCGATGCTCCATCAACCGTCGTCCGGACTTCGCCGCATATTCCCGGCAGTACCCGGCACATGCGCCGCATTTGCGGTAAGGACAAGTAATGTCTTTTGAATCCCTAGGTTTAACCCCCACTCTTCTGTCGGCTCTGCAAGAAGCCGGTTTCACCACGCCCACCTCGGTGCAGGCTCAGGCCATCCCGCAAGCGCTGGCCGGCCACGACCTGATGGTGTCCTCGCAAACCGGTAGCGGCAAAACCGCCGCCTTCATGCTGCCCGCGCTGAACCGCATCGCGGGCCAGCCTGGCAACAAGGGTGTGGGCGTGCAAGTGCTGGTGCTCACGCCGACGCGTGAACTGGCGCTGCAAGTGACCGAAGCCACCGCCTCGTATGGCCGCAATCTGCCGGGTCTGCGTACCGCCACGGTCGTAGGCGGCATGCCCTACGGCGCCCAATTGAAGGCCCTGTCGCGTCGCGTGGACGTGCTGGTCGCCACCCCGGGCCGTCTGCTGGATCACCTGAAGGCCGGTCGCGTCAAACTGAGCACCGTGCACACGCTGGTGCTGGACGAAGCCGATCGCATGCTGGACATGGGCTTTATCGAGGACATCGAGACCATCGTCTCGCGTCTGCCGGAAGATCGTCAGACGCTGTTGTTCTCGGCCACGCTCGATGGCACGGTGGCCAAGCTGGCCGCCAAGATGATGCGCGAACCGCAACGCATCGAGATCACCGGCCACAAAGAAAAGCACACGAATATCACGCAAAGCCTGCTGTACGCGGACGATGCGAGCCACAAGATGCAGTTGCTGGATCACGTGTTGCGTGACGCGAAGCTGGATCAAGCCATTGTGTTTACCGCGACCAAGCGTGGTGCCGATGATCTGGCGGATCGCCTGGCCGATCAAGGCTTTGCCGCCGCGGCGCTGCATGGCGACATGAACCAGCGTCAACGCACTCGCACGCTGACTCAGTTGCAACGCGGCCAGCTGCGTATCCTGGTGGCTACCGACGTGGCCGCTCGCGGTATCGACGTGCAAGGCATCAGCCATGCCGTGAACTTTGACCTGCCCATGCAGGCCGAGGACTATGTGCACCGTATCGGTCGTACCGGTCGTGCCGGTCGTGATGGTCAGGCGTTTACGCTGGCTACGCACTCGGAACGCCATAAGGTTCGCCGCATCGAGCACTACATCGGTCAATCCATCACCCCCGAAATCATCGCGGGCCTGGAACCGAAGCGCACGCCGCGTCCGACCGGCGCTGGTGCTGGCCGGGGTGGCAAGCCGTTTGGCAAGCGTCCTGGTGGTCACGGTGGTGACCGTCCGTTCCGCGAAAGCCGTGGCGGATACAGCGCGCGTGGTGAAGGCGCTCGCGAAGGCGGTGCACGTGGTGACTTCCAGCCGCGTGGTGAATTCCAACCGCGCGGTGAGTTCAAGCCCCGTGGCGAATTCCAAGCGCGTGGCGAGCACAAGCCCCGTGGTGAGTTCCAGCCTCGCGGCGAATTCAAGCCCCGTGGCGAGTTCAAGCCGCGCGGTGAGTTCGCGCCGCGTGCGGCCGGTCCTCGTGGCGATTTCCAACCGCGTGAAGGCGGATGGCGCAGTCGTGACGAGCGCCCTGCTGGCGATCGCGAATTCCGTCCCGCCCGTACTGGTGCGCCTCGCGGCGACTGGCGTGCTGAACGCGACTCGCGTCCGACTGCCGGTTTTGCCGGCCGCCCGCAGCGTGAAGGTCAACGCGGTGAGTTCCAGCCTCGCGGCGAATTCCAACCTCGTGGCGAGTTCCGCCCGCGTGCCCGTGCCGAAGGTGAATTCCGCGGCGCCGACCGTCGTCCCAGCGGTTTCCGCCCGTCGGCCAAGCCGTTCGCCTCGCGCGACGGCGCACCGGCCAAGCGCTTTAACAAGCCCGCTGGCGCACGTCGCGACTAAATCCGCGACTGACATCGGGGTGTTACGCAGGAAGTCCTGACGCAAGCAACCCGTTGTAAAGCACACACAGCCCGCCCTGCCCGTTCCATGACGGGTTCGGCGGGCGTTTCGTTTGAGAGGAGCGTCGCAAGCATTTCCGTCTCCAATGACGCGCGGGCATAGCTCTGGTATCGGCATGCCGTCACCATGGGACAATAGCGCCTATGCAACGCAATACGTCTTCCTCACTGCCTGTCTTGGATACGGACAGCGCGAACCACAGCGCCCGCGCGGCGGCCCATTTGCGTCTCGCGATTGAATCGGCGGGCGGCTGGCTGCCCTTTGACCAATGGATGGCACAGGCGCTCTATGCGCCGGGCCTGGGTTATTACGCGGCCGGCGCGGTCAAGCTTGCTTCCGCGGCTGCCACTGATGCGCGCGGCACTCCGATCGCAGAGGGCGATTTTGTGACTGCGCCGGAACTGACACCGCTGTTTGGGCAGTCGGTAGCCCGGCAGGTGGCGCAGATTCTTTCCGCGACTGACACGCACACGGTGCTGGAGTTTGGCGCCGGGACCGGGGCACTGGCCGAGAGCGTACTCAACGCGCTCGATGAGCTGCTGCCGGATGTGCAATATCGCATCATGGAGATCTCGGCGGATCTGCGCGCTCGTCAGCAGGCGCGGCTAGCGAAGTTTGGTGATCGCGTACAGTGGTTCGACGCCTTGCCAGGGGCTTTTTCCGGCTGCGTGCTCGCCAATGAAGTGCTGGACGCCATGCCCGTGTCGGTGTTTCGCTGGAGCGAGGATGGCGATGTGCTGGAGCGGGGTGTCGCACTCGATGCGCAAGGCGCGTTTTGTTGGCAGGAGCGCACTGCGGGGCCTGAGCTTGCACGCGCGGTAACGGCGCGTATGCCGCCTTTGGCTGGTTATGTGTCAGAGATCAACCTCCAAGCCGAAGCCTGGATGCGCGGTGTGAGCGGCTGGCTGGAAAAAGGCGCTGCCTTGCTGTTCGACTACGGCTTTCCTCGTCGCGAGTATTACCACCCGCAGCGCGCGGGCGGAACGCTGATGTGCCATCTGCATCATCACGCGCATGACAACCCGTTTTATGCGCCGGGCGTGCAGGACATCACCGCGCACGTGGACTTCACCGCGATGGCGGACGCCGCGTTTGAGACGGGCATGCAGGTGCTGGGCTATACCTCGCAAGCGCGGTTTTTGATGAACGCGGGTCTGGCCGAGTTGCTGGCGCAGCTCGACCCGACCGACGTGCGCAGCTACGCGCAGGCCGTCGCACCGGTGCAAAAGCTTCTCAGCGAAGCGGAGATGGGGGAGCTGTTCAAAGTGCTGGCTGTAGGGCGTGGAGTCGAAACCGCGCTGCTGGGATTCGCGCGCGGCGACAGACTTTCAACCTTATAGGCAAGCCGGGTAAAAGGCGGGCTACGTTCTGCAGCGCATACTGAACGGCGCTCCACAGCGAATCCGGCGGCTTAATGCCGCAGCGATTGCAGCGCTTGCAACCTCGCGGCACGTACGGCCGCTTTGATCTCGCCAGGGTTGCCACTGTGTTGTTTGGCGATTGCCCCCGCATCCACCCCGCGGGCCGTGTCCAGCCGCGCGCGCCACGCGTTAACCTCGGCCGCAATCACCACCGTCGCGGCATCGAGCATTGCCAGGAACCGCTCCGGCTTGCGTAGTCCGTCGGTGCGCTCGATCAGCCCCAGTTGGTCCTCGGCATCGTCCGCGTGCAACGCCTCCAACATCAAAGGCAGCAAACGCGCCTGATCGGCACATTCGCCCGGCACGCGCAGGCGCCGGGCCAAAGCATCACGCTCCGGCGTCAGACGGCAGAGTAAGGCATAGCGTCCGGGCAGAGGTTGCTCGCGTGCCGCGGCGCGATCAAGATCCTGGCCGACAATCGCCACCTCCTGCAGTTCCGGCATCACGCGCGCCAGCGCGCCGGATTGTGCCAGCACATCCAACATGCGCGACGGTGTCGCCGCCATGAGGCCACGCGACAGTTCTTTCCATACGCGTTCCGGCACAAGAGCATCGGCCTCGCCGTCTTCGACCATGCGCCGGCATAGCGCCATGGTCTCGTCAGCGACGCGGAACTCAGCGAACCGCGCGGCGAAGCGGCCCAGGCGCAGTATCCGCACCGGGTCTTCGGCAAAGGCCTCGCCTACATGGCGCAACACGCGCGCTTCGAGATCGCGCGCGCCGTTTAGCGGATCCTGCAGTTGGCCATCCGGTGTGCAGGCGATCGCATTGACCGTAAGGTCGCGTCGCTGCAGATCCTGCTCAAGCGTCACATCAACGCCGGTGTAGAACGTAAATCCTTTATAGCCACGGCCGGATTTGCGCTCGGTACGAGCCAGCGCGTATTCCTCTTTGGTCCGTGGATGAAGAAACACCGGAAAGTCGCCGCCTACCGGAATAAAGCCGCGCCGGGTCATTTCCTCGGGGGCCGCGCCCACGACCACCCAGTCACGGTCGCCGGCGGGCAAACCCAATAGCGCATCGCGCACGGCACCGCCCACGATGTACACCTGCAGGCCGGTGACGGTGTCGTCGTGCGCTAAACCCTGCACCGCGGCGGCGACAGACCCTGCAGAGGAAGAACTCGCGACCATCACCGACTCTCCGCAGTCCGCACAACGCCAGGCGGGACGATTTCGCCCAGGCGCGCCTTCAGAGACTGGGGTTGCCCGGAGAACATGGCGGCGTAGTAAGTGGCGTTAGACAGCACGTGTTTAACGTACAGACGGGTCTCCGTAAACGGAATCGTCTCGGCGAATATCGCGCCTTCCACGGGATGCGAGAGCTTGGCGCGCCACGTCTTGGGGCGCCCGGGGCCCGCGTTATATCCCGCGCTGGCCAGCACCTGCGAGCCGTCTAAACCCTGCAGCACGATATTCAGATAGTTCGTGCCCAATATCGTGTTGGTGTCAAAATCGTTGACGCTAGCGGGCGTGAAGTCCGCCATGCCAATCCGGCTGGCCACGTACTTGGCGGTGGCGGGCATCAGCTGCATCAGTCCCGATGCCCCGACATGCGAGCGCGCATTCATGATGAATCGCGATTCCTGGCGGATCAAGCCATACACCCATGCCGGATCCAATCCGATCGAGTTGGCTTGCGCGGTGACACGACCCTCGAACGGGGCGATATACCGTTGCGTAAAGTCGACCTCGTTGCGAGTGCGCTCCGAGGTGTTGACCACTCGATCGTAAATGTCTTCGGCGCGGGCCAGCTCGGCGGCGGCCAGCAGCTGACGATCGGACATGCCACGCAGCGCGTAATTCCACTCTCCCACCGCCTCCGAACGCCATCCCAGGCGGAACAGATGCACCGCGCGGCGCAAGCTGGCGTTGGCCCGGGCCTCTTGCATCTCGGCATCCGTCACGGGCGCCGGACGTGGCGGCACCGTGATGCTGCGGCCGAGCTCTTCGGCGGCCAGTTGGCCATAGAAGTTGTATTGATCGGCAATGCTGGCATAGCCGCGACGCGCCTGTTCATGACGGCCGCGCGCGGCGTCGGCGCGTGCTTTCCAGTAGATCCAAACGGGTTCTTCTTGTTGGGATTTCGGCATGTGGTTGATCGAGTCCTCCACCCAGCGCCAGTCGATTTTTGGTTGACGCAGTGCCGACCTCACACGCCACGCCGCGTTGTATTCAGTCAGCTCCACCGCGTTGCCAGCCTGGCGATACCAGGCATCCGCGCGGCTATCGAGATTCAGCGCAGCAATCAACGCAAACTGACTGCGCACCCAAGCCAGGTCCGACTTGGTCAGGTGCGACGCCCATTCGCGCTGGAGATAGCTGTCTCCCACATCGAGATCCTGACGCGCCAACCGTGCAAGCGCGATCGCCACCAGCTCTTTTTCGTTACGGCCGATACGCTGGTGATCCTGACGCGTGAGCCATTTCATCGGGCTCTTCATCAAGGCGTCGTAGGTTTTCTGGTCTTGAGGTTCGAAAAGATAGGCGGCGAACTTGCGCGCGTGCGCGAGCTCATTGACCTCGATGGCCGCGCGAAGCTGGGGTTGTAGTTGCTCCCAACCCAGCACGCCGTCGGCCACCAGCTGATCGTAGAGTTTCCAACAATCCGTACCCGGCTTGAAGACGGCCAGCGCCTCGTGCGGCTTTGCGCGCTGGCCCGTCATATGCCGGGCTTCGAGCATGGCGCATTGCGTCTGCGAACCGGCCTCTGGCACCTCGCCCAGCTCACGCGCGGTTTCGAAATCACCACGGCGCGTGGCGGCGAGTATCCAATTGCCACGCAGGCGCTCACCAAGATACGTATTCTGTTTTTCTCGCAGGAACTGCTGCACCTCGGCTTTGGGAAACTGCGCCGCGGGCGCGTTCCAAACCTGATAATTCAAGAGCCAGAACTGCGGATAATCGCCCAGAACATCGCCACGCGCCTGCGGCGCGACCATGCCGAGCGCGGACCATTGCTTGCGCTCGTACGCCTCGCGCGCGGCCATCACGGCCTGGAACGCGGGTGTTTGCGGCGTCGGCGGCAAGCCCGCCAGTTTGACAGGCGGCACATGCAGCCTGGCCGACGAGGCATGCGCGGGCCCAGCGGCCGACACTTGCTTTTGTTGCGCGTCAACAGAGGAACAGGCCACGGTGATCAAGGCCAGCGCAGGCAACCACCGCCTGAAACGCCGATCCCCCGTGCCTGCGGTCAGCGCGCGACGAGACTCCGCGGTCGCCGATTTCTGATAACGTCTGGATTCAAGCCACTGCTGCATCACCGACCCGCATGAACGATCAAAATACTGCACAGAATAACGCAGTCGCGTTACGGACGCGATTACGCCAGGCCCGCACCGAGATCCCGGAGGCGCAGCGCAGCCGGGGCGCGCTCTTGATGCGCGGTCGCCTCTTTACCTGGCTGAACGCGGTGCGCGAGCAGGCCAGCAAACAAGGCAACGCGGCCCCCGCCACCGTGGCGGCGTTCTGGCCCCTGACGGGAGAACCGGATTTGCGGCCCTTACTGAAGCAATGGGCCCAAGCCGGCATCTCTGTCGCGCTGCCCGCCATCCGTGAACCGGATGCGCCGCTGGAATTTCGCGCCTGGGTGCCCGGCGACGCGCTGCAGCGTGGCGCGATGGGCGTACAAGAACCCTCCCCCGATCGCCCCGTCGTGCGTCCCGACGTCGTGCTGGTGCCCACGCTGGGGTACACACTGCAGGCGGATCGCCTGGGCTATGGCGGCGGATACTATGACCGCACGCTGGCGGATCTGCGCCAGACCGGACACGCCTTCACCAGTATCGGTATTGCATGGAATGAGGGCTTTTTAGAAGACGAGTACGTTCCGGCCGCCCATGATGAACGTCTGGACGCGATATTGACCCCGGATGGATGGGTACCCGAGCCACCCTTGTTAGGACCGAGCGCGCCGACCGGCGGCGTCATAGGCTCGTTCATGCTGCGTTAGTGCATGAGGGTTTTCCACGCTGCGAGCCGCTGACCACTCACGCGATTACAAATCCAATTCCCGCCAGATCGCCAACGCCGCATCCGCCTGATTCAGCGTATAAAAATGCAAGCCCGGCGCCCCGTTATCCAGCAAATTCTGGCAAAGCTGGCTGACCACATCCACGCCAAACGCGCGGATAGACGCCTTGTCATCCCCAAACTCCGCCAACCGCAGCCGAATCCAGCGCGGAATCTCCGCCCCGCACATCTCCGAAAACCGCACCAACTGCGTATGGTTGGTAATCGGCATAATCCCCGGCACAATCGGAATCGTCACTCCTTTACTCTGCGCGCGATCAACAAAATCAAAATACGCATCCGCGTTAAAGAAGTACTGCGTGATCGCCGCATTCGCGCCGGCGTTCACCTTGGTCACGAAGTGATCCAGATCCGCCTGCGGGCTCGAAGCCTGAGGGTGCATTTCCGGATAGGCGGCAACCTCGATGTGAAACGCATCGCCCATTTCCTGGCGAATAAAGGCCACCAGATCCGCCGCATACCGCAGCTCGCCCGCATCGCCCCCCATCCCTGAGGGCAAATCCCCACGCAACGCCACCAGCCGACGCACGCCCTGATCACGATAGGCCGTCAGAATCTGACGCAGATCCTGACGGGTCGAACCAATGCAAGACAAATGCGGCGCAGCGTCGCAACCGAGGTTTTGCAGCATGCGCACCGTATCGGCCGTGCCGGCGCGGGTGGACCCGCCCGCGCCGAACGTCACACTCACATAACGTGGCTGAATCGCCAGCAGCTGCTTGGCCGTGCGTACCAACCGCTCTTGAGCGGCGATATCGCGCGGGGGGAAAAACTCCAGGCTCAGAGCCGCAGTATTAGGTCCAGTCATCAGAAATCAAAAAAGAATATCAAATCAGGGAATCAGGCGCGAGAGCAGGCCCGAGATGATGCTATACAACAACGCGCCGGCCACCGCCCACCAGAATCCATTGACCTGAAAACCCTTCAAGATCGACCCCGCCAGCCAGAACAGCAGCGCGTTGAGCACCAGCAAGAACAGGCCTAGCGTGACAATCGTGATGGGCAAGGTCAGCAAGACCAGCACCGGCTTGACCAACATGTTCAACAAGCCCAACACCAGGGCCGCGATCAGTGCGGACCCGAAGCCCACCACAGTGATGCCGGGCAACAGATACGCCACAATCAGCAACGCTACCGCATTCAACAGCCAAACTAAGATCAAAGTCATCGTGGTCTCTCCGGTAAAACGCCCTGGCAGGCAGAACCCATTACACCCTCAGGTACAACGGCCAGATGGAACGGCGCCGTGCCATGACCGTGGGACCCCCGCGAGAGGCGCCCCCACGATGCCACGGCACAGCCTTAAGCATCCACCTATTGTGCTACACGATCAATAGCGATAGTGCGCAGGCTTGAAGGGGCCTTCGACCGGCACGTTGATGTAGTCGGCCTGATCCTGACGCAGCGTGGTCAGATTGGCGCCGAGTTTCTTCAAGTGCAGACGCGCGACTTTCTCGTCCAGATGCTTGGGCAGCACATAGACCTGACCGCGCTCGTACGCGTCGTTGCGCGTAAAGAGCTCGATTTGCGCGATGGTCTGGTTGGCAAAGGACGAGGACATCACGAACGAGGGGTGGCCGGTGGCGCAGCCCAGGTTCACCAGACGGCCCTTGGCCAACAGAATGATGCGCTTGCCATCGGGGAACACCACGTGATCGACCTGGGGCTTGATCTCTTCCCATTGCAGGTCTTCGATGCTGGCGACGTCGATCTCGTTATCGAAGTGACCGATATTGCACACGATGGCCTGGTCTTTCATGGCCTCCATGTGTTGGCGCGTGATGACGTGATAGTTGCCGGTCGCCGTGACGAAGATGTCGGCCATGGGCGCGGCTTCTTCCATCGTGACGACCTTGTAGCCTTCCATCGCGGCTTGCAGCGCGCAGATCGGGTCGACTTCGGTGACCCAGACTTGGGCGCGCAGCGCGGCCAGCGCCTGCGCGCAGCCCTTGCCCACGTCGCCATAGCCCGCCACCACGGCGATCTTGCCGGCGACCATCACGTCGGTCGCGCGCTTGATGCCGTCGACCAGCGATTCACGGCAACCGTACAGGTTGTCGAACTTGGACTTGGTGACCGAATCGTTGACGTTGATGGCGGCAAAGGCGAGCTCGCCCTTTTGCGACATCTGGTAGAGGCGATGAACACCGGTGGTGGTTTCCTCGGTCACGCCCTTGATCTCGGCCAGACGCGTGGAATACCACTTGGGATCGCGCGCCAGCGTGGCCTTGATGGCCGCAAACAGCACGCGCTCTTCTTCGCTGCCCGGCTTGTCCAGCACGGACGCGTCTTTCTCGGCGCGGGCGCCCAGGTGCAGCAGCAGCGTGGCGTCGCCGCCGTCATCCAGGATCATGTTGGCGTGACGGCCTTCGGGCCATTCGAAAATGCGGTGCGTGTACTGCCAGTATTCTTCGAGCGTCTCACCCTTGACGGCGAACACGGGGATGCCGGCCTCGGCGATGGCGGCCGCTGCGTGATCCTGCGTCGAGAAAATATTGCACGAAGCCCAGCGGACTTCGGCGCCCAGCGCAACCAGCGTTTCGATCAGCACGCCGGTTTGAATGGTCATGTGCAGGCTGCCGGCGATGCGCGCGCCCTTGAGCGGCTGGCTGGCGGCGAATTCCTCGCGGATGGCCATCAGGCCGGGCATTTCGGTTTCGGCGATCGCCAGTTCGCGGCGGCCCCAGCCGGCCAACGAGAGATCCGCAACGAGATAATCAGTGGTGGTAGTCATGTAATCAGTGCTCCAAAATATCAACGGCAACGCATGCCGCGGACAGCCGTACGGAACACCTGATCATGAAAAAGGCGCCCGCCTTTACCGCCTGCCGCGACAAAGGTGAGCGCCGTTGCTGGACGCCGCCTCTGGCGACGTCTGGTGAGATTCCTGAGCCTGGCAACCCGCCTGGCGCCCGCAAAGGGCAGCCGGGGATCGTCGCAGCGCTCCTCAGGACTGAAATGAATTGTACCGGTTGGATGAAACTGCGCAAGCCGAAGGCCCGTGAATATCCAATCTACGTGTGCGCTGGCAAGGCCCCGCGCGTGGCTGGCACACGGTCGTTGCGCGGCCAGGAGCCGGGGGGCAGGTGACGCCTCTATTCCTTGGACGCTACCATAAGCCACCACCTAGGAGCCGACATGAGCCCGAGCCTTTTCGATCTGCCTCTCCAGAAACACACCGTCAACGGCGTGCAAATCGCAGCACGGGTAGCGGGCGATGGCCCACCACTGCTGCTGTTGCACGGACATCCGCAAACGCATGTGATCTGGCATCGCGTGTGGCCCGAGCTGACCCGCCACCACACCTGCGTGGCGGCGGACCTGCGGGGCTATGGCGATAGCGACAAACCAGCGGCTACGCCGGACCACGCGCCGTATTCCAAACGCGAAATGGCGCGCGATATGGCAGAACTGATGACGGCGTTGGGCCATGCGCAATTCGATGTGCTCGCGCATGATCGTGGCGCGCGCGTAGCGCATCGTCTGGCGCTTGATCATGCGTCACGCGTACGCCGCATGATGCTGCTGGATATCGCACCCACGCTGGACATGTATGAAGGCACGACCCGCGCCTTTGCCCAAGCCTACTATCACTGGTTCTGGCTCATTCAACCCGCACCCGGACCGGAAACGATGATCGCGTACGACCCCAAGTTCTATGTGCGTTCCATCATGGGCGGACGGCCGGGCGGACTGGCGCTGTTCGACCCGCGAGCCTTGGCGGAATATGAGCGATGCGCGGCCCTGCCCGGTACGGCCACCGGCATTTGCGAAGACTATCGCGCCGCCGCCACGATCGATTTGGACCACGACCGCGAAGGCCGTGCGCGGGGCGAGCGCCTACGCATGCCGCTGCGCGTGTTCTGGGGCGAGCGCGGCGCGGTCGGGCGCAATTTCGATGTGCTGGGATTGTGGCGTGCCATCGCGGACGATGTCGACGGGCGAGCACTACCCGGCGCACATTATCTGGCCGAGGAGGTTCCCGAACTGATCATCGAAGAGGCGCACCGGCTATTCGGCACCGCGTGAGAAGCCCGGATATCCGACGCTACGCCAGGGCTATGCAATCGGGGACGCAAGCGAGATGCTAAGCTGCGGCGAATGCGTAACACCCCTTCTTCACCCCCCGTCGGCGACGCCCCCGCCGCGAGCGAACCCGATTCGACCCAAAAAGCCTTTGTCGCGACCGACTCTCCGTGCGTGGCAATCTGCTCGACCCTGTTCGACGAAATCTGCCGCGGCTGCGGTCGCAGCGCCATGGAAGTGTCCAACTGGGTCTTTATGACCGAGGAAGAAAAACAAATCGTCTGGACGCGGATCCGCGCCCAGGGATATCCGCGGCGCCCCAAATAAAAACGCCACGCGGCGCGCTAGTGCGGCCCGTGGCGTATCACGCGAGACGGATTATCAATCCATCTGCCGGCCCGGGAGGCTTTATGAGTCGCCCGGGCCGATCAGTGTCTGAGTGCGATCAGACGCTCTTTTTCAGATCCTGCGCCTTGTCGATGGCTTCCCACGAGAATTCCGGCTCGGCGCGGCCAAAGTGACCGTAGGCCGCTGTCTTGGAATAAATGGGACGCAGCAGATCCAGCATGTTGACGATGCCCTTCGGACGCAGGTCGAAGTGCTCACGCACGAGCTTGGCGATCTGGTCGTCAGGAATGACGCTGGTGCCTTCGGTGTACACCGTGATGTTGATCGGCTCGGCTACCCCGATGGCGTAGCTCACCTGCACCTGGCACTGACGGGCCAGACCGGCCGCGACGATGTTCTTGGCCACATAGCGCGCGGCGTAAGCGGCCGAACGGTCCACCTTGGACGGATCCTTGCCCGAGAACGCGCCGCCGCCGTGCGGGCAAGCGCCGCCGTAGGTGTCGACGATGATCTTGCGACCGGTCAGGCCGCAGTCGCCTTGCGGGCCGCCAATGACGAAACGGCCGGTCGGGTTGACCAGGAATTTCGTCTTGGGCGTGATAAGGCCCTCGGGGAAGCTGGGCTTGATGATGTCTTCGATCACCGCCTCGCGGATCGCCGACTGCGAGATTTCCGGCGCGTGCTGGGTCGACAACACCACCGTATCGACTTCGGCCGGGCGGCCATCGATATAACGGAAGGTCACTTGCGACTTGGCATCCGGACGCAACCAGGGCAGACGGCCGTCTTTGCGCAGCTCGCTCTGGCGCTGCACCAGGCGGTGCGCATACCAGATCGGTGCGGGCATCAGGTCCGGCGTTTCGTCGCAGGCGTAGCCGAACATCAGGCCTTGGTCGCCAGCGCCCTGATTCAGGTAATCGTCCGAGGTGCGATCGACGCCCTGAGCGATATCGGGAGACTGCTTGTCATAGGCCACCAGCACCGCGCAGCCTTTGTAGTCGATACCGTATTCCGTATTGTCATAGCCAATACGACGGATCGTATCGCGCGCGACCTGAATGTAGTCGACGTTGGCGGTCGTGGTGATTTCACCGGCCAAAACCACGAGGCCGGTGTTGCACAAGGTCTCGGCTGCCACGCGGGCATTGGGGTCTTGCGTGAAAATGGCGTCAAGAATGGCGTCGGAAATCTGGTCTGCGACCTTGTCCGGGTGCCCTTCGGAGACGGATTCAGAGGTAAAAAGAAAATCGTTACTGGCCACGGATACGTCCTTACGAAACCGGCAAAGCCGGAACACAGGTTACGAGGCGCGTAGCGCCAGATCTGAACCTGAATGAAGAACGATCGGGGCGCGACGCTTTAGCGGATTTTGTCAGAGACACGAACTGCGTCACGGACGTCGCCCCGCAAGTTGTCGGTTAACTCGGCGACAGAACCCATTTTAGGCGAAAATGTCGGGTCAATGCTTATTGCATAAATTCATACGCTTATCTTTGGCCCTGTCGCAGCCGCTTGCTGCGATCCTGCCCGGACCCGCATGCTGCTAGCTCTGTTTCGCTTCATCGCCCTGCTGCCTTTGCCCGTGTTGCACGTGCTGGGGCGATTCCTGGGCCGTGTGGTCTATGCGTTTCCTGGGCGTTATCGGCAACGTCTGCGCGCCAATGCGGCTCAGGCGGGCTACCCGGATCCGTCTTTCGCGCGCCGGGCTGCCGCCGAGACGGGCGCGATGATGATGGAGATGCCCAAGGTCTGGTTTCGACCCGAGGAGAGCCTGGCCAAGACCGTCAGCGACGATTTCCACGTAGTCGAGCAGGCGTTGGCCGAGAATCGCGGCATCCTGTTTCTGACGCCGCACCTGGGATGTTTTGAGATCACGGCGCGCTATGTCGCCATCGCGCGTCATATCCCCGTGACAGTGATGTTCCGCCCGCCGCGTATGGCGGCGTTCGCGCCGCTCTTGGACACGGCGCGCAACACGCCGGGGCTTCAGGCGGTGCCAGCCAACAGGCAAGGCGTGCGAGAGTTCGTGCGCACGCTGCGCCGAGGCGGCACGGTGGGCTTATTGCCCGATCAGGCGCCGGGCGAAGGCGACGGCGTCTGGGCGCCCTTTTTCGGCCGCATGGCCTACACCATGACGCTGGCCGGCAAGCTGGCCGCGCAGACCGGCGTGGCAGTCATCGTGCTGGCCGGCGAACGTCTGCCCCGCGGCCGGGGCTGGCGCATCCATTTCTCCCGCGTGCCCGAGCCACTGCCAGACGATCCACAAGCTCAGGCCACCCTGTTTAACGCCGCCATGGAAAAGCTGATCCGGCAGATGCCAGAGCAGTACCTGTGGAGCTACAACCGCTACAAAACCCCGCGCGGCGCACCGCCTGCCCCACCCATGCCGGACAACACGACGGCCGGGCAAACGCCGACCGGAACCGACACCCCATGACAGATCTGAAGTTCAAGCTGCTCAACGCGCTGTTCGCGTGGTTTGGCCGCGTGCGTCCCGCGACACGGCAGCGCATCGGCGCGACCTTGGGATGGTTGACACGTCACCTGGCGCGCTCGCGCGTGCGTATCGTTCGGCTGAATCTGAAGCTCTGTTTTCCCGAACTGAGCGAGGCCGAACGTGAATCCCTGATGCGCGCGCACTTTCGCGCCCTGGCGCAAACCATCGTGGACCGTGGCGTGCTTTGGTATGGCACACCCGAGGCCATTCGCGAGATGGTGACGGCCGAAGGCAGCGAGCGCATCAATGCGTTGATTGCCGAGGGGCGACGCGTCCTCTTGCTCGCGCCCCACTTTGTCGCGCTGGATGCCGCCGCGACCCGGTTGACCATGGAGGTGCCCAGCAGCGCCACCATGTACACGCCGCAGAGCGACCCGGCCGTTGACGAGATCGTGCGGCGCGGTCGCGGCCGTTTCAATGAAGTGTTCCTGGTGAGCCGCAAGGATGGCGTGCGCGATCTGATCCGGCATCTGCGCGCCCCGCGCCCGGTGTATTACCTGCCGGACATGGATTTTGGTCGTCAAGGCGCGGTATTTGTGCCGTTTTTCGGCATTCCGGCCGCGACACTCGAAGCCACCGCGCAGTTGGCGCGCAAATGGGACGCGGCGGTACTGCCGGTGATCGATTTCTGGGATCCCGCCACCGGCAAGTACCATGTCCAGGTCATGCCGCCCTTGGCCGACTTCCCCGGCGAAGGGTCGTTGGAAGAAGCCACCGCCCGGCTCAATCTGCATATCGAGAGTTGGGTGCGCCGCTGCCCCAGCCAGTACTACTGGGTGCACCGTCGTTTTAAAACGCGCCCGTTGGGCGAGAAGAAATACTATTAACGCCGGCAGGGGCTCGCCCACGCCCCGCGCGTAATGGGCGATAATCCCCGGATGATCTGGAACTTCACCAAAATGCACGGCGCGGGCAACGACTTTGTCGTGCTCGACGGCGTGCGCCAAACCATCGAACTCACGGCCGAACGCGCCCGTGCGCTGGCCGATCGGCACTTCGGCATCGGCGCGGATCAGATTCTGCTGGTCGAGCCCGCCACGCGTGCCGACGCGGATTTCCGCTACCGCATCTTCAACGCCGATGGCTCCGAGGTCGAGCATTGCGGCAACGGTGCGCGCTGCTTCGTGCGCTTCGTGCATGAACAAGGCCTGTCAGAGCGTAACCCGCTGCGCGCGGAGATCGCCACGGGCGTGATCGTGCTGGACGAAGGCGCGGACGAGCAAGTCACCGTGGACATGGGCGTGACCAGTTTCGATCCGTCGGCGCTGCCGTTTGACGTGCAGGGGCTGGCATCGCAGCGCCAAGGCGAAGACACGCTCTGGGAGCTGGATCTGCCCGGCGCGCCCGACGGCGTTGCTCGCAGCGTGCTGGTGTCGGCGGTGGCGATTTCCAACCCGCATGCAGTGCAGCAAGTGGCAGACGTGGACACGGCGCCAGTCTCCATCGTTGGCCCCTTGGTGGAAAGTCATCCACGCTTCGCGCGGCGCGTGAACGCCGGCTTCATGCAAGTCGTGGACCGCCACACGATCCGCCTGCGCGTGTATGAACGCGGCGCCGGCGAAACGCTGGCCTGCGGCACCGGCGCGTGCGCGGCCGTGGCGGCGGGCATTCGTCGCGACCTCTTGGATACGCCCGTGCGGGTGCATACGCGGGGAGGCGTGCTGACCATCGATTGGAATGGCGAACGTCTGCGCATGACCGGGCCCGCCACTTCTGTCTATAACGGCCAGGTCGATATCGACAAGCTGGTTTTCTCCATGGCCCTGGGCCGATAGCTGAACCATGACCGAACCTGCTTACACCGCCCAGGAGATCGCCGATTTCCTGCAGAACCATCCGGAGTTCTTCGATCAGCACGCCGAGGTCTTCGCCGCACTGCATGTGCCGCACCCCCACGCCAGCCGGGCCATTTCGTTGGGCGAGCGACAAGTCCTGACCTTGCGCGAACGCAATCGCGCGCTCGAATGGCAGCTCAATGAGCTCATCAATCAGGCGAATTCGAACGAGACCATCGGCGACCATGTGTCCAAATGGTGTGCGCGGCTGCTGGGGGAAAGCGATCCTCAGCGTCTGCCGGGCGAGATCGCCCTGGGCCTGGCGGAACAGTTCGAGTTGAACCATGTGGGCCTGCGGCTGTGGAATCTGCCCGGTCAGCCCGCCACCGGTTATGGCGCAGCGGTGTCGCAGGATGTGCGCGACTTTACCGATAGTCTGAAAACGCCTTACTGCGGCAACGAGACCTCGTTCGAAGCCGTCAGCTGGCTCGACGCCAAACCGCAGTCCCTGGCCCTCATCCCATTGCGGCTGGAGGTCGATGGGCCTAGCGTCGGCCTGCTGGTACTGGGCTCTGACGACCCCACGCGCTTCAATCCGGAAATGGGCACCGTGTTTCTCGAAGCCATCGGCCGTCTCGCTTCGGCGGCGCTGCGCCGCCTGATGGTTCCTGCGGTCTGAATCTGCCGCGCACATGGTCGAGCCGGCATCCGCCCCCGATACGACGCTGTCCGGGTCGCTGAAGGACTGGCTGGAGCATCTGCGCGCGCATAAACGTTATTCGCCGCGTACGTTGGACGCCTACCGGCGCGATCTGCGCCAACTGAACTCCCTTGTCCAGTCCGCGAATCTGACGCTCGAGACGCTAGGGCACACCCATGTCCGGCAATTCGTGGCCAAGCTGCACGCGCAAGGCGCCGGGCCGCGCACCCTGGCTCGCACCTTGGCCGCCTGGCGCGGCTTTTATCAATGGTGGGCGCCGATTGTCGGCCTGACCGCGAACCCGGTTGCCGGGGTACGCGCGCCGAAAGCGCCTCGCGGCCTGCCTAAAGCGTTGTCCGTGGAGCAAACGCAGGCCCTCTTAGACTACGCCCCGGCGCGCCTGACCAATGACCCCGCTGGGTTGCGCGACATCGCCATGTTCGAGTTGTTGTATTCGAGCGGATTGCGCTTATCCGAGCTGACCGGTCTGGACCTGCAATACACCCGCTCGACAGACTACGAGTCGATGGGCTGGATCCATTTCGACGAAGCCGAAGTCATCGTGCTGGGCAAAGGCGGCAAACGCCGCACGGTGCCGGTGGGCCAGGCCGCCCTGCTCGCCGTGCGTAGCTGGATGGAAGTCCGCGCGCAACTCTGCGCTGCCCACGCCACGGTGAGCGATCGGTATGCGCTATTCATCGGCAAGCAAGGACGACGCATCAACCCCCGCGTCGTACGCGCGCAGTTGGCGCAGCTGGCCCAGGCCGCGGGCCTGCCTACCCACGTGCATCCCCACGTGCTGCGCCACAGTTTCGCCAGCCACGTGCTGCAATCGGCCCAAGACCTGCGCGCCGTGCAGGAAATGCTGGGTCATGCCAACATTTCCACGACGCAGATCTATACACGACTGGATTTCCAGCACCTGGCGCAGGTCTACGACCAAGCACACCCGCGAGCCGGTCGTAAGTCCTAGCTTTAGTACATGACTCGCGCGCCCAGCAAGACACTGCGGCCCGCGAGCGGCGCGCTGGTGGCGAGAAACGAGGCATGGTTATACGCCAGCCGGTCTAACAGATTGGTGCCGCGCAGATACACCTCGTACCCTACGTCGGAATCCCACCGTCCGCGATAGCTCACCATGGCATTGAGCATCTCATACCCCGCAGTACTGGATTCATCATCCGCGTTTTGGCTCTGGCGAAACACGTGGGCGTATTCCACCCCCGCCGCCCACGCCTGCCATTTGGCGTTGACCCGCACCCCGAGCCGCGCCGCCGGGATGCGCGGCAGGTTGCCATCACCAGAGCTGAGTTTTCCCCGCACGTAGTCGCCGTATACGCCGGCGGACCACACGCTGGTGAATTGATGATTGACCTCGCCCTCGATCCCGGTGAACTCCGCATCATGCTGCGCATACTCGATCAGGCGGAAATCCTCGAACCGGTCCAGCGTGCGGGCGTAGATGTAGTCATGGATCCGGTTATGGAATGCACTGACGCTGAAGGTCGTGTCGCCTTCATGCTTGCGCAAGGTCAGATCGATATTGTGCGAGGTCTCTTTTCCCAAGGAAGCATTGCCAATCTCATACGTGTTGGTCGCCAGATGCACGCCGTCGGCATACAGCTCCTGCGCCGTGGGCAAGCGCTGCGAGCGAGCCAGGGACAGCGCAATGGAGTAGGCGGGCGCGAAGTCCCAGATCGCTGCCGCCGACAAAGACGTGCCTGATTGATGAGTGCTCGCGTTACCGCCTTCCGGAGAGATGCGTTGCCAATCATGGCGCGCGCCCAATTCGAATCGCCAGTCGCGCCACCGATATTCTTCGAGCACAAACAGACCGGTGGCCCGCGTATCACTGCGCGGCAAGAAGGCTTCCTCACCGTCGGCGCGAAAGTTGCTGAACGAATTCTGCAGCCCGATCACGCCGTGCCATCCGTATAGCGGCTTATGAACCAATTCCAGGCGGGCGTCGTACCCTCGGTTCTTGAACGTCGTGGCGACTTCACCATGTTCTATTTCCTGGTGCTGATAGTCGGTCAGCCCACCCCGAAACCGGATCTCCTCGACGCCCGCGAACGGATCGGTGTAACCCGCGCGGACATCGACGCGCTGACTGCGCAATTTGACGTAGGGAGCTTGATCATCGCCATGTTCGTGCTCATGCCCATGGTCATGCTCCTCGTCGTGATCATGATGCCCCCCGCAATGCAAATGCGAGCCGTGCGGATGGCAATCCTCGTACTCGTGGCTATGACCGGGCAGCCCATACTTGCTGTCCAGATAGGTAAAGGCCGCGCCCACGTAACCTCGCGGCGTCACCCATGACAAGCCCAGACTGCCCTGCGAGGATTCGCTATACGAGCCCGCCAGAGTTTTGCTGCTCCAGTCCGGCACACGATAGTCGTCGGTGCGTCGCCTCAAACCTTCGACCCGCACCGCCAGTTCGCCGGCGCCGGCGGTGATACCCACCGTGCCAGAGCGCTCGCCCGTGCCAGTCGCGCCACGTATTTCGGCGTCGGCCTCGATGCCGCGCTCCGGGATGGCTGTGGGAATGCGACGGTCGAGCACGTTTACCACCCCGCCTATGGCCCCGCCCCCAAATAAAAGCGTCGATGGCCCTCGCAACACTTCGATGCGATCCGCCAGCAGCGGTTCAATCGTGATCGCGTGGTCTGGCGATATGGCCGAGGCGTCCATCAGATCCGATCCGTCCGAAACCACTTTGACGCGCGGCGCCGTCTGGCCCCGGATCACCGGACGGCTGGCGCCGCCGCCAAAGGTATCCGCATGCACGCCGGGCAGACCGTTCAAGGTGTCGCCCAACGTTCCTTGGCGACGGATAAGGAGTTGTTGCCCGTCCAACACCAGCGCGGGCAGCGCCATGAGGTCACTGGTCAAGCCCAGCGGGTTGGCGGCCACCCGGATCGGGCTCAGGGTTGCTGCGGATTCGGCATCAGGACGTTCGCCGGTCTCGGCGAACGATGGGGCGGTGTGCCCGAGCATGCAGGACAGGACAAGGCACAGAGCGGATGGCGTCGGGTTCATCGTCTTGTTAATGTAATGTTATATCGTTTCAAAGAATGGGAATGATATAACATTTCAATTGCAGGATGCATTCCAAATTGGCGTAGGCTTAGCGTCCGCCTTTGCTCCCGAGAACGCCGTTTTCTGATACCTTCGCAGCATTGCCTGACCGCCGCTTTTTGGCTGCCCCCCGTTTCAATGCACACTTCGTCGCGTACACCCCGTCCGAATTCCGTGGACGAACAACTCACCATCGCCGATTCGCTTTGCGAAGAGCGCGGCCGCAGGCTCACGCCTATCCGTCGCAAGGTGCTGGAGTTGTTGCTACGCCATGGCCGCAGCCTGAAGGCCTATGAACTGCTGGACGCGATGCGGGCTGAACATCCTGGCGCGGCGCCTCCCACCGTCTATCGGGCGCTCGATTTTCTGGTGGACGAAGGTCTGATCCACCGCCTCGATGCCGTCAACGCCTGGACCGCCTGCCACGACGCCGGGGGCGAGCCCCACGATCTGCTGGTGGTGTGTACCGGCTGTGGCGCGGTGGCCGAGGTCAGCGACCCGGCGATGAGCCGGCAACTGGCCGAGCGCGTGGCGCGTACCGGATTCGCCCTGGCCACGCATGAGATGGAAATCCGTGCGCTCTGCCCGCAATGTCAGAAAAAATCCTCTGCTCACGCAACCGAGGGCTCCTCGCACCCGCATGAGCACTAGCGCCAGCCCGTATGCCCGCCAACGCGCGCCGAGTCCGGGATTCATCCCTGGGCTTGAAAATTGCTTGAAAGCCTCCATATAGTTGCTCCACGCGGTCCACGGCCTAGAGTTGCATTGCGTAACGCTAGAAAGATTCAGGGGTTGTCCCGAGTTTGCCCCCCTGGGCCGACTGTGCTGTAATCCTGCGTCCGGTCGCAACCCGCGACCGCCATCATTTCCGCCTCGGGCGCCTCCTGCGCCTGAAGCATTTAGCTTATCGCCTTGCCATGAATACCCAGCGCAGTTTGGACAAAATGGTTCCCGTCACCATCCTCACCGGCTTTCTCGGTGCGGGCAAGACCACCCTGCTCAAGCGCATCCTCACCGAATTCCACGGTCGACGCGTCGCCGTGATCGAAAACGAATTCGGACCGGAAAGCATCGACAACGATCTGCTGGTGCAAGATAGCGAAGAAGAAATCGTCGAGCTCAGCAATGGCTGCGTTTGCTGCACGGTCCGTGGCGACCTGATGCGCACGCTGGCCGATCTGCGCGCCAAGCGCCAGGCGGGCAAGCTGAATTTCGAACGCGTGATTCTGGAGACGACCGGCATGGCCAACCCCGGCCCGGTGTGCCAGACGTTCTTCATGGACGATGAAATCGCCGAATACTACCGCCTGGACGCGGTTGTCACGGTGGTTGACGCCAAGCATGGCATGGCGACGCTGGACGCCCAGAGCGAGGCGCAGAAACAAGTCGGCTTCGCCGATCGCATCCTGATTTCCAAGCGCGATCTGGTCAACGATGCCGATTACGAGGCCCTGCGCGCCCGTCTGGTGCGTATGAATCCGCGCGCGCCGATCACGCCCGTGAACTTTGGCGAAGTCGATCTGAAGTCCATCATCGACATCAGCGGCTTTAACCTGAATGCCATTCTCGACATCGACCCGGAATTCCTGGCCGATGAGCACCCCGACGCCGCGCACGATCATGATCACGACCATGGACATGGCCACGACCACGATCATGACCACGAAGGCGAATGCGGGGCGCATTGCCATCACGAACATCATCACCATCATCACAAGCACCACGACGACGAGATCGGCGCGTTCGTGTTCCGCTCGAACAAGCCGTTCGACCCCGCGCGCCTGGAAGAATTCCTGGGCGGCGTGGTGCAGGTCTACGGCCCTGATTTGATGCGTTACAAGGGCATCCTGTACATGAAAGGCCTGAACCGCCGCATGTTGTTCCAGGGCGTGCACATGATGATGGGCGCCGAACCCGGCAAACCGTGGACCGCAGCCGAGAAACCATCCACCAAGATGGTTTTCATCGGCCGCAAACTACCCCAGGAGATTTTTACCCGGGGTCTAGAGCAGTGCCTGGCGGGTTGACATCCCGTCCCGACGCGCGTGTCGCGCCAGGATCGATTCATAGTGGAGTGTTTTCATGGCTACCAAGGCAGCAACCAAACAATTAAACCAGTCGGCGAGCGATACGGCGATTGATCTGCCCAGCGAAGAAGAATTGCTGGCCATGCCCGAGTCTGAATATATGAATGATCGCCAGCTGGCTTTCTTCAAAGAGCGGCTCAAGCAACTCGAACAGGACATCCTGGCTAACGCTGGCGAGACCACGGAGCACCTGCGCGAAACGCAGTTCGTGCCCGACCCGGCCGATCGCGCCACCATCGAGGAAGAGCACGCGCTCGAGCTGCGCACGCGCGACCGCGAACGCAAGCTCTTGAAAAAGGTGCAACAATCGATTGCTCGCATCGATTCCGGCGAATACGGCTGGTGTGAAGAAACGGGCGAGCCCATCGGTATTCCTCGCCTGCTCGCGCGCCCCACCGCTACCCTGTCGCTGGAAGCGCAGGAGCGCCGCGAAATGCGTCAGAAACTCTACGGCGACTGATCCGTTCTGGATTGTTGGTCTTGCAGGGTCGTGGCGATCTCCGCCACGGCCCTTTTTCATGCGTGCGCGACGCTTGTCCGATAGCGTCCTCTTGAACCGGGACGGATAATGTTTTGCTCGCGCTCCACCTTGAAACCGTGAGAGGCGACCCCATATCATCCCTTCATAGGAAGGAACGCATGGAACAATTTCACGCCACTACCATCGTCTGCGTGCGTCGCGGCAACCGGGTCGCCCTCGGCGGCGATGGCCAAGTCACGCTGGGCAATATCGTCATCAAAGGCACCGCGCGCAAGATCCGTCGCCTGTATCACGACAGAATCCTGGCGGGTTTTGCCGGCGCCACGGCCGACGCCTTTACGCTGCAAGAGCGTTTCGAAGCCAAGCTGGAAAAACACCAGGGTCACCTGATGCGCGCCGCTGTCGAACTGACGCGCGACTGGCGCACGGATCGCGTGCTGCGCCGCCTGGAAGCCATGCTGATCGTGGCGGATGCCGAACACACGCTGGTGCTGACCGGCAATGGCGACGTGCTCGAGCCCGAGCATGGCCTGGCCGCCATCGGCTCCGGTGGCGCCTACGCGCAATCGGCAGCGCTCGCGCTGTTGCGCAATACCGAGCTCGCGCCCGAAGCCATCGTCAAACAGTCGCTGGAAATCGCCGGCGACCTGTGCATCTACACCAATCAGAATCACGTCATCGAAACGCTGGGCGAGTAACCGCCCTCTTCGGCCGACTGCAGAAGGATTTCGCTAATGTCCGCATCCTCCATGACCCCCGGAGAGATTGTCTCCGAGCTCGACAAATACATCATCGGCCAGCAGCGCGCCAAGCGCGCGGTCGCCGTGGCGCTGCGTAACCGCTGGCGCCGCCAGCAGGTGCCCGAGCCCCTGCGCCATGAGATTCACCCGAAAAATATTCTGATGATCGGGCCCACGGGCGTCGGTAAAACCGAAATCGCCCGCCGCTTGGCCAAACTGGCCAACGCGCCCTTCATCAAGATCGAAGCGACCAAGTTCACCGAAGTCGGCTACGTCGGCCGCGATGTAGACACCATCATTCGTGACCTGACCGAATACTCGATCAAGCAGACCCGCGAGCAGGAAATGCGCCGCGTGCGCACCCAGGCCGAAGACGCCGCCGAGGATCGCATTCTCGACGCCCTGGTGCCGCCGGCCCGCAATGCCTCGGGCGAACCCGAGCGCAACGATGACAGCAGCGCCCGTCAGACGTTCCGCAAGCGTCTGCGCGAAGGCAAGATCGACGATCTGGAGATCGAGATCGAAGTCTCCCAGGCCGTGCCGCAGATGGATGTCATGACGCCGCCCGGCATGGAAGAAATGGCCGAGCAGCTGCGCGGCATGTTCGCCGGCCTGGCGCGCGACAAGAAAAAGCCCAAGAAAATGAAGGTGAAAGAAGCCTTCAAGCTCATTGTCGAGGAAGAAGCCGCCAAGCGCATCAACGAAGACGATCTGCGCACGGCCGCCATCGCGAACGTCGAGCAGAACGGCATCGTTTTCCTGGACGAAATCGACAAGATCGCCGCCCGTCAGGAAAGCGGTGGCGCCGATGTGTCGCGTCAGGGCGTGCAGCGCGATCTGCTGCCGCTGGTTGAAGGCACCACGGTGAATACGCGCTACGGCATGGTTCGCACCGATCACATCCTGTTTATCGCCTCTGGCGCATTCCACCTGTCGCGTCCGTCGGATCTGATCCCAGAACTGCAGGGCCGTTTCCCGATCCGCGTGGAACTGGAATCGCTGTCGGCACAGGATTTCGTGCGCATTCTGTCCGATACGGACGCTTCGCTGATCAAGCAGTACTCGGCCTTGCTGGCGACCGAGGATGTGGAGCTCGAATTCACGACCGACGGCATCGAGCGCCTGGCCGAGCTGGCCTTTTCGGTCAACGAGCGCACCGAGAATATCGGCGCGCGCCGTCTGTACACGGTCATGGAAAAGCTCTTGGACGAGCTGTCGTTCGACGCTGCGTCCGCGGGCAGCAAGACGGTCAAGATCGACGCGGCGTACGTGGACGCGCAGCTGTCGGAGACGGCGGCGAGCCAGGATCTGGCGCGCTACGTCCTATAAACCCTCGGGCGCTACTTGCCGATTTCCAGCAAGATATATTGACCCGAACGCCGGGCGGCTGTGAACCTGACACGGTCGCCCGGCTCGATATCCACCAGCATGGCCGGCGTTGCCAGATACACCAGCGTCATCGCGGGCAATTCCAGCGCCGCGATCTCACCATGCTTGAGGGCCACTTTGCCAGCAGTCTTGTCCACGCGGCGTACCTCGCCACTGGCCGTGGCCGTCGCATCGCGAGCGCTGGACGTGGTGGCATTGCTGCTCGCCTTGCTTTCATCCGCCATGGCGGGCGCGCTTGATACCAATCCGGTTGCCCCGATCAGACTGGCCGCTGCGATTGTCTGCCTGGCCAGCTTTCCTATCCCTTTCATACAGCAACTCCTGATTCCTGCCGCCGGCTTCCCAAAGAGGAATTCCGGTTTGGCGTAATACGTACAGGATAACGCTTTCTGGCTTCCGGCTCGCGCGCACTACACTAGCGGGCATGTCAGCACCGCGAGAACACATACCTATGGGTAACCGACTATCCGTGATCGCCACCCGTACGGGCGACGACGGCACGACCGGGTTGGGCGATGGCAGCCGGGTGGCTAAAGACGAGCCGCGCATCGCCGCAATGGGCGATGTGGACGAGCTCAATACCGTCATCGGCCTGCTGCGCACCGAGCCACTACCCGCTAGCGTTCAAGCTGACTTGAATGCGATCCAGCACGACCTCTTCGACTTGGGCGCGGAACTGTGCATCCCCGGCCACACCGCGTTGGCGGATGCACGTATCGCGTTCCTCGATGAGCGACTGGCGCACTACAACGCCAGCCTGCCGCCTTTGCGCGAATTCATCCTGCCCGGTGGCAGCCGACAGGCCGCGCTGGCGCATCTGGCCCGCACGGTCGCCCGGCGGGCGGAACGCTCGGTGGTGAGCCTGGGGCGGCGCGACACCGTAAATCGATCGGTCCAGCAATACTTGAATCGCTTATCCGATCTGATGTTTGTCCTGGCGCGCGCGCTGAATCAGGCGCAAGACGTGCCGGATGTGTTCTGGACCAGCCCCCAATCGAGGGTCAAACCGGCAGGTTAATTCACACCCGCCGCGTGCGCCTGCTCATCCGCATGATAGGAAGACCGCACCATCGCACCCACGGCAGCGTGGGTGAAGCCCATGTCGTAGGCCTCGCGCTCGAACATCGCGAAGGTATCCGGATGCACGTAGCGCAGCACCGGCAGGTGATGCTCTGACGGCTGCAGATACTGGCCGATGGTAATCATGTCCACGCCATGCGCGCGCATATCGCGCATGACTTGCAAGATCTCTTCGTCCGTTTCGCCCAAGCCCAGCATCAGCCCGGACTTGGTCGGCACCTCGGGATGCAGCTGCTTGAATTCGGCCAGCAGCTTTAGCGAGTGCGCGTAGTCCGACCCCGGGCGCGCCTGCATGTACAAACGCGGCACGGTCTCCAGGTTGTGGTTCATCACATCGGGAGGCCCGGCGTTCAGAATCGCCAGCGCGCGCTCCAGACGGCCACGGAAATCGGGCACCAGGATCTCGATGCGCGTCGAGGGCGACAAGGCGCGGATACGCGAGATGCAGTCCACGAAATGCGCAGCACCCCCGTCGCGGAGATCATCACGGTCCACCGAGGTGATGACGACGTACGACAGCTTCATCGCGGCGATGGTGCGTGCCAGATTTTCGGGCTCGTTCGCGTCGAGCGGATCGGGGCGGCCATGGCCAACATCACAGAACGGGCAACGGCGCGTGCACTTGTCGCCCATGATCATGAAGGTCGCCGTGCCCTTGCCGAAACATTCGCCGATGTTGGGGCAAGAAGCTTCCTCGCAGACGGTATGCAGGTTGTGCTCGCGCAGGATACGTTTGATGTCGTAGAAACGCGAACCCGGCGCAGCGGCCCGGACACGGATCCATTCCGGCTTTTTCAGGCGTTCTGCGGGTACCACCTTGATCGGAATGCGGGCGGTCTTGGCTTGGGATTTTTGCTTTTGGGTGGCGTCGTAAGGCGCCGAAGCGGGCGCCGCCGCTGTCACATCGGTGGATCCAGCGGTAGGCTCAAGCGTAGACATACATTACCCTTCATCATGACCGACGCGCGGCGCGGCCAGGCGCGCGGGACGGGGAGAGAAAACCTGCATTTTAACGTGTCACACTTCCAACGGCTGTGCGGCCCGCGCGGCCAGCAGGGCCGCCAGGCGGCCGGCCAGGACCTCGCCCACCTCGGGCAGGTCACAGGAGGCGTCACAGGTGGCCATGTCCACGGTCACCAGACCCTCGTAGCCACAGGGATTAATGCCCCGAAACGGGGAAAGATCCATGTCCACATTCAGCGCCAGCCCATGATAGGCGCATCCATTCCGGATCTTGATGCCCAGGGCGGAAATTTTGGCCAATTGGCCCGCGTCTCCGTAGGGGACATAAACCCCGGGCGCGCCCGGCTGACGACACGCGTTGTCGATGCCGAAATGGCGCAAGGTGTCCAGGGCGGCATCTTCCAACAGGCGGACATAATCGCGCACGTACAAACCGGCACGGCGCAAATCAAACAAGGTATAGGCGACGACCTGACCCGGGCCGTGATACGTCACCTGCCCGCCCCGGTCACAGGGCACGACCGGAATCGCGCCGGGGTTGAGCAGGTGTTCCATTTTGCCGGCCTGCCCCAGCGTATACACCGGGGCATGCTCGCACAGCCAGATTTCATCGGCCGTCGTCGCATCGCGCGCCGCGGTAAAAGCACGCATGTCCTGCCAAGTAGTACCGTAATCGGCAGGACGGGGCAGCCATTTGATCATGTTGCTAACAAACCGCCGGCTTTTAGAGAACGATGGACACCATGTCGTGGCCATGCAGCGCGCGATACAGCGCGTCGAGCTGTTCACGCGAGGTCGCCCTCACGGTGAACGTCAAGCCGAGATAGTTGCCGCCCTTGCTCGGCCGCATCTCAACGGTCGCCGGATCGAATTCCGGATCGAACTGCAGCACGACCTCGGTGAGAATCTGGGCAAGTTCCGGATGATGTTTGCCCATCACCTTGATAGGAAAGTCCGAGGGATATTCGATCAGAGAGTCTTCGGGTGCAATCGTCTTCATAGCAATCTACCGTAGGCCAAAGGCGTTACCGGTTTATAACGCCGCAATACGGGCATCATACGCCGCCCGCAATTTGGCATAAATCGGACCCGGAACACCCGCGCCAATCGCGCGGCCATCCATTTCCACGATCGGCAGGACTTCTTTGCTCGCGGAGGTCAACAGGAGTTCATCGGCCTGCACAACCTCGTCCTGCGTAATGCGACGCGACTCGAACGGAATACCGATTTCCTCGGCGAGCTCGGCCATAAAGCCATAGCGCACGCCTTCCAGGATCAGGTTGTTCTTTGGCGGGGCCATCAGCTTGCCGCCCGACACGACCCAGATATTGCTCGACGAGCCCTCGGTGAGAAAACCATCGCGAAATTGCACGACTTCATCAACGCCCGCTTCGACGGCACGCTGCCGCGCCAGCACATTGCCTAGCAAGGAAGTGGATTTGATTTCGCAGTGCAACCAACGTTCATCGACGATGCTGATGGTGCGCATGCCGTGCTCGCGCACCTGGCTGCCGGGGCGTTTGAACTCGGTGGCCATACCGAATACGGTGGGCTCGATCGCGGTTTTCGGAAATGCATGGTCGCGCTTGTAAACACCTCGCGTGACCTGCAGATAGACCAGGCAATCGGAAAGCCCCGAGCGGCGGCTGAGTTCATCGACCAACGCTTCCCATTGCGCGCGCGACTTGGGCTGCGGGATGCTCAAGGCCTTCAGACTGCGGTCCAGGCGGTTCAGGTGTTCGGTCATACGAAACGGTTTGCCGTTGTAGACCGGCACGACCTCGTAAATACCGTCGCCAAAGATAAAGCCGCGATCCAGTACCGAGATTTTGGCCTCGTCCGCCCTGGTGAATTCACCGTTCAAATAGACCTGGCTTTCACCTGGCATGCCGGGGATCATGGGATAACTCCTGAGTAAGCTGTAGAGAGTGCTAGATAGCAATCAGGCACAGCACGGGTCGCGTTCTGAGCGCCTTTTCGCTGTGCCTGCGACGTGGGCAGACAGGCACCGCGGCAATGCGATGCGCGATGTCCCTGTCCGCCATTTCAAAATATCCTATTGGAACTGCCGTTTGACCAGATCGATCATACGGCCGAAGAAGCCAGCGCGCTCGACCGACTCCTGCACGACCAACGGCGCGGTGCGCAGGACCTTGGCGTCGAGCGTGACGTTCAAAGTGCCCACGTCCTGACCCTTGGCCAGCGGGGCGACCAGCGGGTCGGTGCGCTGCGCGACGGGTTTGATTTCGGCTGCCTTGCCACGCGGGACGGCTACCCAGATCGGCGCGGGCGGGCCCAGTTTCACGGTTTCGACGGCGCCTTCCCAGACGCGCGCTTCCAGGCCGGGCTGGCTTTGATCGTAAAGCTTCACCGAATCGAAATTCTGGAAGCTCCAGTTCAGCAGCTTCAGGCTTTCCTCGGCGCGGGTGGCCTCGCTATCAGCGCCCGCCAGGACGCTCAACACGCGTCGGTCACCGCGCATCGCGGTGGAGACGAGGCAATAACCGGCGGCATCGGTATGCCCGGTCTTCATGCCATCGACTGAAGGATCTGCCCACAACAAGCGATTGCGATTCGGTTGCGTGATCTTGTTATAGGAGAACTCTTTCTGCTTGTAGTAGTGGAAATAGTCGGGATGATCGTCGATCAAGGCCACGGCAAGCTTGGCCAGATCCCGCACGGTGGTTACGTGCTGGGGGTCGGGCAGACCGGTGGCGTTCTTGAAATGCGTCCTGGTCATCCCCAGGCGTTCGGCTTCCTGATTCATCAGCGTGGCGAACGATTCCTCGGTTCCGCCAACGGCCTCGGCCAGCGCGACCGAGGCGTCGTTACCCGATTGCACGATGACGCCCTGGATCAGTTCATTGACGGTCACGGGCTTGCGCGGCTCGATGAACATGCGCGAGCCTCCCGTGCGCCACGCCTGCTCGGACACGGGCACCTGCTGATCCAGCGTGATGCGCTTTTCCTTCAGGGCATTGAACACCACATAGGCCGTCATGATCTTGGTCAGCGACGCCGGCTCGATCTGCATATCGGCGTTGTTCGCGGCGAGCACCTGGCCGCTGTTGACGTCGATGGTGATCCACGCGCGGGCGGCGATGGTCGGCGCCGGCACCGATGAGAGTTCCGCCAGCTGCGGCAAGACGGCCGAGGCGGCCGTGCTGGTCGCGGCAGCGGGCGCCGCCGATTGCTGCTGCGCCCACACGGGCGTGGACGCCATTAATACAGCCGACAAAGCGCCAGCCAGTGCACGGCGGGAACACGCAGGGGAAAGCGAGAAGGAGCGAGTGAGTTTCATCAGCAAATAGGGTCCACAATCAAAAGCAGCCCATACGGGCGGGCCGGATACGGTTCACTGGACTGCTGGGGCAGCCCAGGCGGGTCGGCCAGCGCACGGCCTCGTAGAGAGCAGCATCATTATAGGCAGGCGATAAGACCGCGCGCGAACGCAAACGTTCCGCGTGGAGCAAATAGGAACGCCACACCCATCAATCCAGCGCAACCTTCAAACGCGCCTGAACGAGCGCGCGCAGCACCAGTAATTTGCCATGGAAGAAATGCGAAGCGCCGGGCACGACGACCACGGGCACATCACGCGGGCGTGCCCAGTCCAGCGTTTCAGACAGCGGCACGACTTCGTCTTGTTCGCCATGCACCATCAGCGTATCGGCGGGCACGGCGACCTCGCTGTCCTGAAAGCGTTGAACGGCCGCGCCCATCAACATCAGCGCCGACGGCAACGCGGTATCACCCGCGTCCGCCAGGCCGGCATAGGTGCGCGCGGCCACAGCGGTGCCAAACGAAAAGCCGGCCAGGGCCCACGCGGCGTTGGCCCACTCCGGATACTGTGCGCGGATCTGTTCGACCAGCGCGAGCATGTCTTCGGTTTCGCCCCGTGCGCGGTCGAATTCGCCTTCGGAGGCGCCCACACCGCGGAAATTGGGCCGAACGGCCACCAGGCCATGCTGCACGCAAGCGCGCGAGATCGTGGTCACGACCTTGTTATCGCGCGCGCCGCCTTGCAAGGGATGGGGATGCAGCACCAGTGCCCAGCCACGCGGCGTGTCCGCCGGCCAGTCGATGGCGCAATCAATACGACCGGCTTGGCCGGCAAAGCCTTGGATTTCGGTGCGAGCGGACATGAGCGTATGCAGTAAAAACAAGCAGCCTGCATGTTAACAACCCCGGACGACAACTGCCTCACGCCAGGTGGATCGGCTCGCGACGCGCCGCGCCCCCTCGCCGGCCCTGCGTGTCCTACAATCGCCGCCATGCTCATCGACACTCCTCCGTCTGGTCTGCCTGCACCCGAAACGCTGGCTCGCGAGCTGTCCGCGCGATTGGACGGCTTTGAAAGTATTGACTGGACCGTCTCGACCGGCTCGACCAATGCAGACCTGCTCGTGCGCGCCCGCCACAGTACCGGCCCGATGCTGCTGGGCGCGCACCATCAGGATGCGGGCCGCGGCCGCGCGGGACGACCCTGGCAATGTCGCGCGGGCGCGACTTTGATGTTCTCTTGCGCCTTGCCGGTGCGCCTGCCTTCGGTCCGGCTGCCAGCACTTTCGCCCCTGGCAGGATTGGCCGCCGCCGAGGCGCTGCGCCGCCTGGCGCGCCCCGCAGGAGAGGAGGCCGAGCCACACCAGCCAGACGCTCTGCGCGTCAAGTGGCCGAACGACTTGCAATGGCACGACGCCAAATTAGCCGGTATTCTGGTGGAATCGGCCCGCCACCCGACCCTGCCGCAGACGCCCACCATCGTTATCGGCATGGGTTTGAATATGTCGGACGCCGAGCGTCTGTCGCAGGTCCTGAGCCGTCCAATTGCCGACTGGCATACCGTCATCCAGCACACAGGCGCGCAAGCGGTGAGCGCGGCCGATCTTGTCTGTGCCGCGGTCTGTGCCTGGCGCGACGCCATAGACGAATTGGAAAGACATGGGTTCGGTCACTTCATCGAACGCTTCAGCCGCCTCGACGCCCTGGCGGGACGGGAAATCGACGTCATCGACCGGGGGACGGTGCTATATCGCGGCATCGCGGACGGTCTGGACGAGCATGGGCGGCTGATGGTGCAGACGGACGGGCGGCGCGTTCCCATCACCGTGGGAGAAATCTCCATTCGGCCGCGCCAGACGGAGCACACACCTTGATCCTGCTGATCGACTCCGGCAACAGCCGCCTGAAGGTCGGCTGGCTGACAGCCACCGAAGACGCCGCCACGCAGACAACCGCGAACGGGCAAACTGCTGGGCCGCTCATGCGTCGCGAGCCGGCCGCGGTCGCGTTCGACAATCTGAACCCGCACGCGCTGGGCGACTGGCTGGGCACGCTGCCCCAGACACCGCGTCTGGCGCTGGGGGTAAACGTCGCGGGTCCGGAACGCGCGCAAGGCATTCATGACGCCCTGGCCCGGCACGGATGTCCCGTGCGGTGGATCACCTCGCGCGAACAACTGCTTTATCTGAAAAACCGCTACACCGAGCCGACCCAACTGGGCGCGGACCGCCTGGTGGCGCTGCTGGGCGTGCGCAGTCGCCTGCCCAGCGCTCATCCGCCGTATGTGCTGGCGTCGTTCGGCACGGCGACCACGATCGATACGGTCGGCCCGGACGACAGCTTCATCGGGGGCCTGATTCTCCCCGGCCCGGTGCTGATGCGCAGCTCCCTGGCGCGAGGCACCGCGCATCTGCCGCTGGCCAATGGGCAGGTGACCGAGTTTCCGACCGACACGCATCAGGCGATTGCCTCCGGTATCGCCGCGGCGCAGGCCGGCGCTGTCCTGCGCCAGTGGCTGGCGGCCTGCCGTTACTACGGCCAAGCCGCCACGCTTTTCGTGGCCGGCGGCAGCTGGCCGGAGGTCGAGCAGGAAATGCAGCGTCTGCTAAAACAGACCGGCGGCTCGCCAAACACGCACCCCACGGCCTATTATCTGGATCGGCCCGTCCTGGACGGCTTGGCGTTGATCGCCGCGCAACCCGACCCCCTGTCTTTTTGAGCGCCTCATCATGCGTGTGCTATTTCTGTTGATTGTCGTGGCGAACGTGTGGCTATACGCGCTGGGTCAGGGCTGGGTGGCGCCGCGGCCGGAGGATGCGGGGCGGGACCGTGGCAGGGTCGGCCAGGAACTCAGCGCCGAACGCGTGACGCTGAAACGCTGACGCGGCGACAGCGGACACGGGGCCTTCAGCGCCCAGCGAGTTCCTTGAATAACGCGGCATACGAAGCGCCCAACGCGGGCCCCGAAAACATCCGCTCGTATCGCGCGCGAGCGCCATCGCCCAGCCGCGACGCCAGCGCACCGTCGCCGAGCAATGTATTCATGGCCCGCGCCAGGGCCTCCGGGTTTTCTGGCGGCACCAACAAACCGGTCTCGCCTTGGACGTTGATAAAAGACATCCCGGACCCGATCTCGCAGCAGATCAGGGGCCGGCCCCATCTCGACGCCTCGACCAGCACCATGCCGTAGGCTTCCGAGCGCAAATGCGAGGGTAGAACAAAAGCGTGGCAGCGCCGCATGAGCGCCGTTTTTTCGGCGTCCGAGACCTGACCGGCAAACCGCACATTGTCAGCGCCCAGGCGTATGCTCTGCAGGCGTAGAGCCGACTCCTCCGTCCCCGAACCGGCGATCACAATGGGTGCGTTGACACGGCGGGCGGCGGCCACCAGGGTATGCAGTCCCTTGTAATAGCGCAAGGCCCCCAAAAAGAGGAAAAATGGCTGTCCCTCGAGCAAGCCGAGCCGATCAAGCACGCCCGTCTCTTCGGGTTCCTCGGACTCGAGAATGCCCAGCGGAATGGTGCGCACCTTACCGCTCCAGTGCGGGTCGGACAGCACCGGGCTGCTGGCGGCGTAGTTGGGTGAGGTAGCCACGATGGTGTCGGCTGAAGACAGCGTGCGTCGCATCAGGGGCGCGTATACCCGGCCCAACCAACGCTGCCGCACGATGTCGGAGTGGTAAACCAGCACCCGAGGCGCACGCGGGCGCGCGACCAAATCCAGCAGGTCCGCGAAGGGCCAGGGAAAGTGATAGCAAACCACATCCGCCTGGCGCGCCGCTCGCGCAAAACGGCTAAATGCAACAGCGCCGCCCATATCGCAGGAAGCGGGCGCGGCCCAGGAGTGAGATCGGATCACCGTGCCTTCGGGCTGGCGCAGCTGCACCGGCCTGGCATTGGGCGAAAGCGCAAATATGGCGCTCTCTACGCCGTATTCCGATGTGGCAAGGCAGATCTGCCGGATCGCCTCGGCGACGCCGCCCGGAGGATCCGGGTAATAGCAGCGGTAGACGTGCAGAGCACGCAAAGGTCCGTTCACACGCGTTCTCCTCGCAGCGCCTGTCTTTCCAGCTGCGCCTCTTCGAAGACCTGCCAGGTCGAGCGCGCGGCCTGCTCCCACGAGTACCGGCTGGCAATGCAGCGCGCCCGGGAAGCCAAGCTCTGACGTAAGGCATCCTCTGCAAGAAGGCGCGCCAATCCATCGGCGATGGAAACCTCATCGAGGGGATCGACGAAAAAGCCGGCATCGGCGGCTACTTCGGGCATTGAAGAGAGATTCGACGTAAGGACCGGAACGCCGCAAGACATCGCTTCTATCAGCGGCAAGCCAAAGCCTTCATAGAGTGAAGGCATGGCCAGAAACTGTGCGTGAGCGTACAGGGTAGCCAGCTGCGCGTCATCAACATATCCTGGTAGGACAACATCGCGAGCCACGCCGAGTTGGCTGACAAGTTGCGCCACATCCACCCCGCCCCAGCCCTTGGCGCCGACCAACACGAATTGCGTGTTCTGCCGCAGCGACGCCGGCAGGCGCGCATAGGCCTTGAGTAAGCGATGCAGATTCTTGCGTGGTTCAAGCGTGCCCACGAAAAGAAAATAAGGCCTGACCACGCCTAACGGGGCGAGCGCACTGCGCTTTCCTGGTGCCGCCATCGGGGTGACCCCCAAAGGGATAACGCGCACCTTGCCGCGTGCCGAGGGGAACTCCTCCTCAATGGCTTGAGCCGTGCTATGCGATACGGCAATGATGCGGTCCGACAGGGCGATGGCCTGCGGCATCAAGCGGGCCTCCATCCAGCGACTGAGGGGCCGCATCGTTTCGCCCGCAAACTTCCACACCAGATCGTGGATGGTGACCACGCGAGCGATTCGTGCGGGCAGATACTGGGGCAGGCGGTGCGCTGGCCCCCAGAAGACATCTACCCCGTCCCTTGCCGCCTGCCATGGCAGAACGGTTTGCGACCATAGCATGCGGCCGGCTCGGCCGCTAATGGCGCCCGCCCTTACTCGAGTGTTCGCCGTGTCCCAGTCGCCCACCAAAGGCCGACTGGGCATGTACAGGCGGAACTCGGCCTCACGGGTAATCAGTTCACGCGACAGTTGCCACAAATAACGCCCGATCCCGGCGATGGGTTGGGACAGGAGTCTGGCATCAATCCCTACGCGCACGTCAGCCTCCCTCCATGGCGCGGTCGCCGTGTACGGCAGGCACGGGGGGACATACCTTCATGACTCGGCTCATCGCTGCATCCTCACGCACCGCTGGCGCCCTGCGAGACCGGCGTGGCCACGCGAGCCGCACCGGTCGGCTGAGCGGGCGCACCCTCTGGATGAGCAAGCTCCAGACACAGGCTAACGAATTTTTCCTGGATGACCGCCCAGCTGTGGGCCTGCGCCGTCTGGGCCCCCTGCTCGGCCAGCGCATGGCGTAGCGCCGGATCGTCATACAAACGTCGGATGGCGGGCGCAAGGCTGTCCTTGTCGGCGAGCAGACCATTGCGCTCGTGTTCGACCAGGTCACGGAAGGCCGCACATTGTTGATTGGCGACCACAGGCGTGCCGGCGAGCCAAGCCTCAAGCAGCACAATGCCGAAACTCTCGCTGCTGCTCATGTTGCAGAGCATAAGACTTGAGCGCAGTGCCCCTCGCACCACGTTGCGTGGCTGCCGTCCCAGATAGCTCGCGTAGGACGCGCTTACGAGCCGGCCGTCGTCATCCGGCCCGATGAGCACGACGTCAAGTGCGACGCCCTGCGCATTCAGTTGTCCGACGGCGTCGATGACCGAGACATAGCCTTTGGCGCCCGACTTGCGCCCCAACACCAGGACAAAGGGTCTGTCGGACCTATGGATTTCTCTAAAGGCGAGCTCGTCTGCCTCACTGAACTGCTCCGTCGTGTCGCACCCGGCGGGCAAGTAGATGGCGTTACTGCCTTTCGTTCTCAGGAAATCGGCGGCTACCGAAGGCGAGGCCAGGACCAGGCTGGCCTGCTGCTCACTTTCCCGCAGGTCCGGGAAATGATAAAAATCGTCATCCAGGTGAGCATGCGGAATCAGGATAGATGGCACGCCCTGACGCCGCGCCTCGCTGATCGCGAGGACGGCCGGTCGGAAGACGTTGTTGTTGGTCACGACAAGATCGTAGGCAGAAACCTGTTCGCGGACGAACGCCTCGAGCCCCCGGCTCCAGGGCCCCCGAGAATCGGTCAGGCTGAGGTCTCGCCCGCCTCGGCCAGCCCCTGCTGCGCGGTCCATCAGACTGAAGGTTTCGAACGCGTCCAGGGCGGCGACAGCTTTTTTCATCAGCGTGTCCGCTCCGATGTCCACGCGTTGCCCGCCGATGGACAAATCCGTCAGCAAAAAACCCAGCGGCCGGGGATCGCCGTCGACTTGCGGACCCGAGGTGTTAAATATCACCTCGCCGGCATTGACGTTCAACTTCAGTTCAAACGTGCCTGTGATCGCCCGATGATCGATCAGCGTTCCCTCGTTCGTGACGGCAACAGACAAGGGTCGCCCGGCACGGCCACGCACCGTGATCTCGGTATCCTGCGGCGCATAGAGGGCGCACTCCGTCATCGCCCAACGGATGGCCGTTTCGCCCTGCCCTTCCGGGTCGGCCCAGCCCCAGGTGAGACCGGCCTGCCGGTAGCGCGGAGCCAACAGATCGCTCAGCGCCTGCTCGAAACGTGGCTGAGCCCGCCAAATCCGCGCGAGCTGACGGTCCGAATCAACGGGCGCCGATGCTGACGCCGCAAATCGGGCGAAACGTAGATTGGGCACACCGTAAGGCGCCGAGCATTCGGCGTCGAAACCGTATCGCTCAGTGAATCTGAAGTGGTTGCGGATCTCGCTCACCTCGGGCGCGACCACGTCGACCATAAAGCGGCCACTCTCGCCCAACGCGCGCAAGAAGGTATCCATATGGACCTCCGCGCCACCAAGAGCGGGAGCTGTGTAGCGATAAGCGACGAACAGGATGCGCTTTTTGGGGACCTCCAACTCGCGCAACGCGTGGGTGAGCTGCCCACCCAGCGCTTTCATTGACAGGTGCTGAGAAAAATCCAACCGACGGCTCGCTTTGGCGGCCGCGCTATGCAAGCCGGCATCGTCGAGGCTGCGCCGTATGGCTGCGGGGAAGTCTTCCAGCGTGGCGGGCATGATGTGGCGCTGCACGGCTTCGGGGTAACCCCGTACCCCGAAGTCTGTCGAAATCACATAAAGGCCATTGGCAATGTAATCGGCCATCTTGATGTTCGAGCCGCCGCCCGACACCACGGGATTCAGGCCCACGCTGCAGGCGCCGAGAATGGCGCATTTTCGCGCGTCGTCCACCACCCCCCAGGCGTGCACATTGTCGCGGCGGTCCGGCACCGCATCACAAACGGACCCTACCAGATGAAATTGCACATCGGGACAGCGGGGCGCAACATGACGGACCAGATGGTTGGCGGCGTCCACATTGGGGCCATGCGCGGACCCCAAAAACACCACGGACCGCTCACCGATCAGCGCCGCGACCGAGGCGCGTGCGGCTTGCACCTGCTCTTCAGGCGCGGGCTCGGACGCCCCATTGCGAATGACGAGCATGGGTCCGCCGGCCTGTTTGCCCTTTAGCAGGCCATGCGCATCGTCCTCGGAGACACACAATGTCATGGCCGCATTCTCGACCGCATGACCTTCAAGCAGCTCCACCCGCTGCATCAGTGCTTCATAATCCGGATGTCCCCGCAGGATGGACGCCTTCATACTCGCTTCGTCATTATGCGAGGAGTAGATGTAGCGGTCCCCGTATCGGGCTGGCAAGGGCACCAGATAGCAGTGCTCGAGGACCACGATACGCGCACGGGTTCTCAGCACACGATATAGGGCATGAAAGAGGTTCTGCTCGGCACAGTGGTGGCTGGCCACCACATCATCCACCGACATATGGAACCGGGCCGAAAACCAGGCCTGCTTGTTCTTTTGCGCGTCGCTCTTGGGCACCGCGATGACAACGATGCCGGCGCCTTCGCGGCGCAGTTGCAGACGATCGTCGTTGGAATAACACAGGAAGACGACGGGGAATTCGCAGCTCACGGCCTGGTATAGCCCCTTGCTGCGCGTGCCGCCTCCGCCCACACTGCCGAACGAGTCATAGTCATTCAATGCCAACACGAAGCGTTCAAACGGAACGGCGCCCTTGTCTTCACGCGCGCTTTCGAAGACCCCGGAGATCTGTTCGGCGATCCGATTCCAGGTGTAGGAATCGAGCACGAGCTGATGGCCTGCCCGGGCGATCCCGGCCAGCCGTTCAGCATCGCCGGCCAAGGCCCTGAGTTCGTCGGCGAAGTGCGCAAGCGGTGCCTCGATATAGTCCCGGCCCGCGATGGCGTTCACGCCGCGCATGCCGAACGTCGTGGACATCACCGGCAATCCCGAGGCCAAATAATCCAGCACCTTGATATTGGCGCCGCTGCCCTCGGTCATGGGGTTGAGAGCGATATCGGCGCCCGACATGATGCGGACCTTCTCCGGCTCGCTCACCATGCCGTGACGCCGCACGTTTCGGCCGTAGCTTCCTTCGGGCAGACATTGGCCAACAATATCGAACTGCACCTGAGGCAGCTCGGGCGCAAGCTGTTCGGCGATGAACTTGGCCGCCGCTACGTTAGGCGGATGTGCGCTACCGATAAAGTAAGCGCGCATAGGTTGAGAGGCCTGGCGCGCCGCAGCGCGCCTTTGTGCCGGCTCAATGCCGTGGGGCGCATACACCGCTTTATAAGTGGCCTCGGGCGCCATTTCGCGGAAAGCGTCCAGATCTTCAGCAGCGCAGTACAGCAGCAGATCGACATGCGTCAGAAGCCGGCGTTCTGCCTCATCGACGATGGCGTGAATCGTGGCCGACTGCGCTGAGGGATGCAGCGACCTGTACAGCTTGCTCTCGCAGTTATGGGCGTTGTAGACGCGCAGCTTTTCGTCCAAACCCAAAAAAATGTCATAGTCGATCATGAAGGGAAAATCATGAACGATGACGTCCGCGGCCCCATATTCCTCTAGATAAACCTCATGCAGCCGTGACGGATACTTCGCGCAGTTCGCCAGACAAGGCGCCGAGAGGTCACCGCCGCTGCCGCTAGGCAACAACGCCTGCCACTGCTGCCCGAACGCGCCATCCTTCGGCACGCGGCGTTCAATGAAATTCACGCCGTGATTTATAGTCTGCTCGGCGTCGTGCGGCCCCGCCGAGGTGATCAGCGTCACCTGATGATGTCGGCTCAAGGCGCGATAAAAATTGAAGAGCCGCGACTCGCCGCCACTGCCGGGGGGCGTGTAAGCGGGGAAAAAGCAAAAGGCGAGTATGTTCATTTATTTTAGGTTGCGATAACGCCGAAATTCACGCTCCAGGGGCGACTTGTGGGCGTTATTCGCCACCCCGAACTCCGACGTAGCGTCGGGCAGGCCAAGCTGACCGTCCGCCGCAGCAGAAGGTTGGTCCCACGCCGGGGAACGGGTATGGGTTTCTTGCCGAAATTGCTGGGAAAACAGAATCCGCAGCCGCCTCTCCAGGCTCGGAAACCGGCTCAAGCTGGCCAGCACCCTTCTTCTCATTTCCGGATGCTTCAACAGCATCCGGTTGACGCGTCCAAGCATGCGGGACGCGGCCCCCTTGATCCGTTCTTTCATTACCTGCTCTCCAGCCGACTCATGCCCAGGCGTGGTCTTGGCCCTCGCCCACAAGGCCTTGCACCGCCTTGCCGCCCACCGCAGAGGCGCGGTAATACGCCATGAACGGCTTGTATAGACGCTATGCAGTTCGTCCTGAGACCGGTGTATCTCGGCCCGCATGTCGTGGGTGTCCCGCTGCACCACGCGTTGCAGGCGCCGCATCCGCCGCGCCTGACGCAGAACCTGAATTCTTTGCACGCGCTGTGCTTGCCGCAGGTCCGACTGCGTCTGCGCCAACTCTGCTCGGACCTGGTGAATCTCGGCTTCGGTCGCAGACAGTCTGGCGTTCAGTTCGTCTTTTTCACTGACGAAGCTCCAGGAGGAGAAAACGCTGCGGACAAAGTTGGCGGGGACGGCATCGCCAAGCGCTTTTAAACTGCGAGGAATGGCCACGCCGGGCAAAAACGCCGCCCATAATTGCGTGGAAGCGATCAATGCGCGCAGACTGACCGCATGTCCGGCGCGCGCGGCGCGCGGCTCCAGCGCGAAAGTGTCCAGACCGAAACAGTCCGCCTCTTCAAGAATCGAAGAACTGATCGCGCAAACCGCGTCGACCTCGCCGGACAGCAGCCAGCGATACACGTCCCGATCATCGTGAGATTGCGCTTGGTAACGATCCAGGATGAACTGGTCGAGCTTGTCGTCCCGCATGTAGGGATGGGGACGATAAAACACCCGATCATAGCGTTGCGCATGGGCATCGAGCGCGGGCAGGTAATCCAGCAAGGTGCAGAATTTGCCGTCGTAGAAGATGCTCTTGTCGATGAGCGTTTGCCCAAAGATGGCCAGCGTACTCGGATGCGGCGCCGGCATCGAAAGGCCGTAGCGCAACTTCAGGGCCTGCACCTGCAGACTCAGCGCGCCGGGGCTCGCGGCAAGCGCGGACAAATCGCAGGGGAACGAGGTCGTGACGTTCAGGTATAGATCGTCCAGAAACCGCAGGGGATGTATATCGACGGCCATCCAGGGGACCCCTCGCGCCGTCAAGTCTGCTCTTTCGACGCTGGGCAACTCGAAACCGATGACCGCGCTGTCGGACAGATCGAGGTCCGCCAACGCGCTGGCTCGCTGACCCATTGACCGCTGCCAGCCGGGCAACCATTGTTCGACCTCGGTCTGCCAGTTGACCTCCGTGACCAGCTCTTCGGTCTGAAGCCCCAGCTCGACACATACCGCGGAAAAAAGCTGGCGCGTCTTGCGTACGTTCTCTGCCTGGTCGCCCCGGAAGGGATCCCCCACAAACAGAACGCGCTTAATGATGCGATCGGCATCCATCAGATTTTGTCCACCTTTACATCCGCATCGACATACAGATAGCCACCAAAGTTTTTCTTCAATAAGGCGGGACTGGTGGCCAGCGTCAACGTCTGGATGCAGAACACCCGGTCATAAAATTCACCCGAGAAAGGATCGGGCTTGATACCGCTATCGATCCGCAATTCCCCCGCCACCAGGGGCATCTTGAACGACCAGCTCACGAGAATGCTTTCGCCTGCCTGCATCGCCGGCAAAAACACGTCGTAGTAGTTCGTATTGCAGGCAAACAGGTGATAGCCGGATTTATCCGCGATCAGAAGACCCACCGCTGCCCCTGCAGGCACCGCCTTGTTCGCAGTGATGCATGCCCGGAATGTCAGTTCATCGTCCTTGCGACAGACCGACACCTGCCTGCCCGCTGCGTCGAACACTTTGAACCACATGAACTCCAGGTCCAGCGACCCGGCGTCACTGGCGACGGAATATTTGCGCAAGTCGGGATCGCGCTGAGTCGAGGCTTTGACGGGCGCCGACGATGGCGGTCCGGCAGCCGGGCCGGGCGCCGGCTCATCAATATGGCCTCCGGACACCAGGTCATTCTGGTAGAGGTCCGACACCTCAGAGGCCGGTCCATATGCCCGTAATCGGCCATCTTTTATATAGGCCGCCTTCTGGCAGAATTGCCTGATCTGGTTGAGCGCGTGGCTGACGAACAAAATCGTAACGCCGGCTTCCAGGAGCTGGTTCATTCTCTGCATGCATTTCGCCTGGAACGCGATATCACCCACGCTCAACGCCTCGTCGACGATCAGGATGTCGGGTTGGCTGCAGGTAGCCACGGAAAAGGCCAGGCGGGCCTGCATTCCGCTGGAATAGACGCGAATGGGCTCGTCAATATACGAGCCAATATCCGCGAATTTCTCGATGCTGGGCATCAGAGCTTCCATCTCCTGCGCGGAATGGCCGAGCATCTGCCCGGTCAGCATCACATTCTGGCGCCCGGTGAATTCGGGATGAAACCCCATGCCCAGTTCCAGCAAGGCCGCCACACGCCCGTTCACTTGGACCGAACCAGTGGTGGGCTGGGTCGTGCCCGTGATCATTTTCAGCAGCGTGCTTTTGCCGGCGCCGTTGACGCCCACGATGCCGACGGCTTCGCCCCGCGCCACCTCGAAGCTGACATCCTGCAGAATCCATTTGGGCGTGTAGCGCGGGCCTCCCCACGGCAACACCCAGTCTGCCAGCTTGCTCCATCGATTGGCGTATTGCTTGTAGGCTTTACCCAACCCTTTGACCGAGATGCTGCTCATGTTTAAAGCTCATCGACAATGTCACCTGCATGGCGACGAAACAGATATAAACCACCCGCGCACAGCACAAGGGAAAGCACAAAGACCGGCAGGAGCGCCGACCAGTCAGGCCATTGACCCATCACCATGATTTTCTGATAGCCGCCGATCAGGGGCGCCATGGGATTCCATTGCATGAGGTGTTGCGCGGTCGGCGGCAGGATGCTGAAGGGATACACGATGGGCGTAAACCAGAACCAGAACTGTATTGCGACCGTGAAGAACTGCCCCACGTCCCGGAAAAAGACATTCATCACACCCAGCATCATCCCCAGCCCCATGGAGAACAACACCTGAATAACAAGCAGAGGGGCAAGTCCCAGCAGCGCACGCCCAGGGAAATTGCCTGTGATGACCAGCACCACTGTGAACAGCAGGAAGATGATCGCAAAGTTCATCAACGCGCCCAGCACGACGATGACCGGCAGGCAGATGCGTGGGAAACTGACCTTCTTGAGCAGATTGGCATTATCAAGAAAGACATTCAGACATCGACCACTGATTTCCGCGAACAGCCCCCAGGTAAGAATGCCGGCACACAAATAAATGCTGTATGCCATATGACTGTCCACACCCGGCAATTTCGCACGCATGACCTGCGAAAAAATAAGGGTGTAGACAAGAATCATCGCCAACGGCTGGATGATGTTCCAGGCGGCGCCCAGCGTGGAATTACGGTATTTCGCCTGGAACTCTCGCTTGACCGTCTGCAGAATGAATCCGCGGTAACGCCAGATCGGCCGCAGATAGGCCAGGTTCTTCAACTTGCCAACCATCACGCCCGCCCATAGATATCCGCGAACCGCACGATATCGTCTTCGCCTAAGTATTCCCCGCTCTGGACTTCGATCATGACCAAATCCAGCACGCCGGGGTTCTCAAGACGATGCTTGTGGCCTGCAGGGATATAGGTGGATTCGTTGGCCCCGACGAGCAGCTCGCGATCGCCATTGATGACGCGTGCCATCCCGCAAACCACGATCCAATGCTCACTGCGATGGTGGTGCATTTGCAGGCTCAGACTGGCGCCGGGCTTGACTTCGATGCGTTTGATCTTAAACCGCGGACCTTCTTCGAGCACCGTATAGGTACCCCAGGGCCGAGTCACAGTGCGGTGCACGCGATAGGCTTCGTGACCTTGGTCCTTAAGACGCTTGACGACTTGCTTGACCTCTTGTGCCTTGTCCGGATGCGCTACCAGCACAGCGTCGGCCGTATCGATGACTAGCAAGTCCTCTACGCCCACGGCTGCCACCAGGCGATCGGCACTCTGCACATACACATTACGGCTATCGACGAACATCGCGTTGCCGGCCGCGCGATTCTGATCAGCATCCGGTGCGGTCAAATCACGCACAGCCGACCACGACCCGATATCGCTCCACCCAAAATCGCCGGGCACTGCGGCCACGTTGGCCGATCGCTCCATCACCGCATAATCAATCGAGATATCTGGCACCGCCGCGAACTCGTTAGCGGGGATCTCCACCATGGCGAGGCTTTTGTCAGCTTGAGCCAAGGCGGCATTCCAGCACACACTCGTGGCGGCATCCACATCGGCAGCGTGCGCGGCCAGCTCTTGCAAGATAACGCCCGCCTTAAAGCAGAACATGCCTGAGTTCCAGACAAAGCGTCCCGAGTCGACATACTCGCGCGCCTTATCCAGCGACGGCTTTTCCACAAAGCGCACTACCTGCTTACCCTCTCCCAGATCCGCGCCGGTCTCGATGTAACCGAAGCCGGTTTCAGGCCCGGTGGGAATAATGCCAAAGGTGACCAATTTGCCTTGTTCGGCCAAGCGTTGGGCGCGTGACACCGCTTGGGCAAAACTCGCTTGATCCTGGACCAGGTGGTCGGCCGGGAGCACCAGCATCAAGGCATCAGGCCCATGGCGCTCAGCCACTAGACGCGCAGCCATCGCCACGGCCGGCGCTGTATTACGGCCCGCCGGCTCGAGCAGGAAACGGCTGGACACGTCAAGCTGCGCCAAGGCCATTTCGTCCTTGCTCATAAAGTAATAATCGCGATTCGTGACCGTCAAGATCTCCGAGGAACCCACGGTAGCCGCGCGCCGGTAAGTTTTTAGCAGCAGACTTTCGCCATCCGCGAGCTTCATGAATGGCTTGGGATAACCCTCGCGCGATACGGGCCAGAGACGGGTACCCGCCCCACCAGACAGGACAACAGAGATCAGCATGAAGGTGCCTTGATAGCGTTAAAGGTAATGGCGGCTTCTAAGCGTAAAACGGAGCTTTCGATGGTAAAACGATAACGATTTTAGTCTGTGGCTCAATGACGTCACGCTCGGCTCGCAGTCGGAAACTTAAATATTCAACTTACAACGCGACGGTTACCGCCCATGACGTTTTCGCCTAACAACCATCCATTTGGGAATTCGGAATAGGACCAGTTTCCGATACAACATGACGTATCCCGTGGCGAATGCCAGCACACATATCATCAACATGACCGGCATCTGCCAGAACAGCACCGCCGGAATCACGCCCAGCGATGACAGCAACCATAAATAGGGTGAAGTCAGCGAATTGCGCCAGGTAAGATGATGAGCCTCGCGCGAGCCCACTACCCACCGCACCACCCGTTTGTAGATCAGCATGTGCAGGTGCACGCCATCAGGTGCGCCCGGCGAGCTTCCGCGCAACCAGCGTTTCCTATAGATGGAGAACAAGGTCTCAAAGACGGGGTAAATACATAACAGCAATGGGAACCATGCGGAAACTTCAGGATGCCGTACAAGCAAAAGCACGGACAGTTCACCGACCATAAAGCCTAGAAAGTACGCCCCACCATCACCTAGAAATATGTGTCCCTTGGGATAATTCCAAAACAAAAAGCCGACGACGCCGCCCAGCATGCCCAGAGCCACGATGAGCAGCATCCGGTCGCCCAAGTAAAAACACACGTAGGCAAACCCCGCGAAAATCATGGCGGAGACCACCGCGGCAAGCCCGTTATAGCCATCGATGATGTTCAAGGCATTAGCGGCGCCGCCTATCGCGAAAATCGTAAACAAAAACGAAATCACGGTGTACTGCAACAGCCAGTCCAGTCCGATGATATCCACGCGCACTACCGCTGCATCGAGGAGAAAATATGCGAGTGCACCTGACGCCATAGCAAGCCCAAGCCGCGTCACCACGCGTACACGCTTGGTGAGGTCCTCCACTAAGCCACCCAGAAACGCCGGCATGGCCGAAACCAGGAGCAACAACAAATCCGGCAGCTCGGCGGTTTCTCGAAAAGCAGCCACGATACAGGTGGCGAGCATGGCAATCACCAAGGACACCCCGCCTACCCGCGGCACGGGTTTGGCGTGAAACTTTTGGACACTATCCAGTTCGGAGTCGAAGATATGTCCAATATGCCAAAACCGACAGCGCACGATTAATGCGGTCAGCACGAGCGAAGTGAGAAATGCGGTCAACAGGTATTGCATAATGTAACTTGTATAAACCGCCGAAGGGCAGCCCGAGCGGATTGTATAGGCCGGAATCCAAATGGGAGTATGGGGTCGATTTCCTGATCCTGGCCTTGGAAGAGGATGCACCGTGCAACAATCGACCCTCCTCCTAAACACGACTGCGCGTTCGCAAGGGACAAATCAGGATCGCCGGTCGCTGTAAACACAAAGGCGTGCCGCGTATTTTAAGAGAAAAGGAAATTCCTAAAACTTGTCATTTTATTCGAGATAAATGAGCAACTTCGCGTTTTATGAGTAACAATTACAACGCAACTCAAACTAACCAAACTTCCAGTGCCGCGATAGTGCGCTCAGTGGCTCCTCTATGAGTTGAGGCCCATGCCTTAGCCGAACGCCCTCTGTCAGCACGCATTCTTTCGTCGGTCAGCAAGTCGCACGCCAACGCCAACGCCTCTGCCGCGTCACCGACCCGGCAAACCGCCCCAGCTGCGATGGCGTCGTCCGCAGCCTGTTTGAAGTTGAACGTGTGAGGCCCCACGATGGTGGGCACACCCGCCGCGCAGGCTTCGATGAGATTCTGCCCTCCGAAGGGCAAAAAGCTCCCCGCCACGATGGCCACATCCGCCATGGCATAGTAGGACGTCATCTCGCCCAGTGAGTCGCCCAGTAGGACGGCGGTTGACGCCGGCGGCATGGCGAACTCATGCTTAGAACCCTCGGCATGCCCGAGCGACGCCGCACAGCCATGCCCCAACCCGCAGGACTGCGCACCCAACTGCGACCGGCGGCACCACGACAGACCGGCATGGTGCAACGCCTCTGCCGCACTGTCAAAACGTTGTGGGTGACGGGGGATCAAAATAAAAAGCACCGGCGGTTGAGGTGTCGTTTCCTTGTTCCGCGCTTGAACCCGCGCATTCGTCGCCGTACCGTACGTCGCAGACTCGCCCGCTGTTTCGCCACCCGCTGGCTCGCGCCCTATCCATTCCCGTATCGCCCGCGCAAACAGCGCATCCTCGCCTTCACGGGTACTCGCGATCACCACCACCGGCCGCCCTAACGCCTGCCGATACGCCCGCCCAGCCCGAAGCTGATCCTCGGGCAGGCGCATATCGAACTTCAAGTTGCCTGTCACCGTGACCGCCCGCGCACCCGCTTGCCGCAGTCGCTCTGCATCCTCGGATGTCTGCGCCAGGACGGCATCCAGCCCCCCCAACGCCTCGCGCAACGCGCGCCCAAGCCAGCTCGCCTGCCGCAACGACGACTCGGAAAACCGTGCACTCACGAGCGCCATGCGTATGTTCTGACGCCGAGCCTCGGCCAGCAGATTCGGCCAGACTTCGCGCTCGATCAACATGCTGCAACGCGGGCGGACATGGGAAAAAAACCGACGCACCGCCCCGGGAAAGTCATACGGCAACCAAGTCTGGCGCAATTGGCCCGACTGAATCGCTTGGGAAAACAAACGCGCCCCTTCCGCACGGCCGGTCGCCGTGGTGTGGGTGAGCAGCACCGGCAGTCCCCGGTCGAGCAATGCCTGGATGAGCGATTGGGCCGCGCGCGTTTCCCCCAGACTGACCGCGTGGACCCACACTGGCGACTCGCTAAAGGTAATATCGTCCTGGGCAACCGGCCGCCCGAACCGCGCCGGCGACCAAATACCCCACTCGCCGCCCGCGCGGCGCGCACGCTTGAGCATCCACAGCCAGATCAAGGGCGCGAGAACATACAACGCCAGCGTGTAAGTACCGCGCCGCATGTCAGCAGATTCCTATATCTAGCCAGCCGCGAGGGCTTGATCGACCGAAGCCAGCACCGCGGCCCGCGAAGGCGGCGCGCCGCGATCGCCCAAGCTGGCGGTGAAACTGGACCCAACCAGCGGCGTGCGCACCGGCGTCGAAGCACGATAAATCCCGATCGTGGGCCGCCCCAAAGCCGCCGACAAATGGGTCAATCCGCTATCTAATCCCACCATAATGCGCGCCCCGGCAAGCTGGCGGGCAATCGCCGTCAGATCCATCCGCGGCAGCACTTCTACCCCGTCGAATCCTTGCACCAGCGCCTGCGCGCGCTCAGATTCCTGGGCATTGCCGGCCAGCAGACGCAGCGTGCATCCCACCTCGCGCAGCCGGGTAAATACCGCGCGCCAGTCTTCCGCGGGCCACAGCTTATCCTCGCGGCTCGCCGACGGCATGATGACGGCATAGCCGCGATCGTTATTCACATGGTGATGCGGGCGTGCGCAGCACTCGGCGGTGACGCACGACTGAGCCTCGGCCTGTGCCTGTTCCACGAACGCCTGCAGTCCAAAGTCCGGCGCGCCGCTATAGCTATAGCCAAAGGCCTGAGCGGCCAGTTCACGCTGCCGGGTCACGGCGGGCTGCCAGAACTCCACGCGATGGCGCACCTGATAAAACAAGGACGCCAGCGGTTCGCGCGCGGACCGCCAATCCAGCCCATGACGCACGCCGCGCGTCTGACGCACCAACCAGGCGGACTTCATCAGTGCCTGCATGTCGAGCACCACGTCGTACTGCACCGAGCGCAGCCGCTCGGCCAGCGCGTGACGCTCGGCTTTCACCGAGGGCGACCACCATGCCTTGCGCCAGCGGCGATGGGCGACCTTGATCACCTCATGCACGGCGGGGTGCCAGCTAGGAATCTCCGCGAACGCTTCCTCCGCCACCCAGTCGATGACCGCATCGGGGACGTGGCGCGCTATGTCGGAAATCGCCGGCAGCATGTGCACGAGATCGCCAAGCGATGACGTGCGAACGATAAGAATGCGAGTTGCCATTAATTACTAGCAGAAACCTTCGGGGTGTATTTATGCAAAAACCCAGCAGGCCTTCGCGCGTTATTTGCGGGGTAATCCGGGCCTGCTGCGGCCCGGTCCCGAACCAGAATTCTGGCAATTTACAACAAACCACCGCTTCATGACGGACAAGGTGTGATATCCGTGCGTCATCGGGGAGCGGACACCGATCGCAACAAGGGGACAAAAACCGCTTTCAACCCCAGCGCGGCATCATCGGTGAGCTGATGTTTGCTGCTATACCACGTGCGCCCCTGGCGCGCCGCGAGGCAGTGGTCACCGGCGCATAGATCGACGACAGGATCCACGATCCCGAACGGTTTGACCTTCGGCCATACCTCTTCGATAGCCTTGATCACCGGTGCTTGCCGTGCGCGATGCTGCGCAAGCGTTGGCCCAAAAACATCCGCACCCTGCTGGCTCACGCTCAATAAAGCCAATTCGCGCGGCGCGTCGTCGCTCTCTAACTCGGGCACATCCAGAATCACCGTCACCGCTTTGCCGGCCTGCTGCAAATAGCGAATGGTGTCACGCAACGAGCTGCTGAAATCCGTCAAAGGGGTAGACACCAGATTGGAGTCCGTCGGTGCGGCCGGCGATTCGGCCGCGCCTATCCAGTAGCCCGCCAAGATCACTTGCTGAATCGGCGAACGCACAACGTAGTCCATCGCTTCTTGTGTGATCTGCGCGCATTCCGGCCGAACGGCAGAGACCGCGCCACGCAGCGGCACACAATTCGCGTAAGTCATCGCCACGCCATGAATACCCAAATCACGCGACACCGAATCAAATGCACTGACCCACATCCGCGCATGCGAGTCGCCCATGAGGACGTAGTCAGGCACGGCATCGGGCTTGGGCGGCTCTCCCAACTGGCATCCGGATTGTCCGGCACGGATCAGGCCAAGTTCAGGTTTGCCTTCGCAATCCAATCCTGGCGGGACGCTCGTATCCTGTTCGAGTTGCGTCAATACGGGCGGCAACTGCTGCTGATCGCTACGGCTGGCATGCACGGCATAGGTGCCGGCCGCCAGAGAAAGCGCGGTCAATAGCAATGCGCCTGTCAGGATAAGGACAGGCCGACGCGAGCGGTCGCGATTCCCCTGGAAGGGACGTTCGACGGCCCACCACGTCAGCCAGGACAGGGCAAAGGTCACGAACAGGGTCATCCAACCCGGGATCTCTGGCCATCCATGCACCGTCCACACCGGTGACCGCGTCAATACCAGCAGCGGCCATTGCCACAGGTACAGCGACAAGGACATGGCACCGATCCACACCAGCGGACGCCAGGACAAGGCTCTCGCTAACAGCGTGCGCTCGGGCGCACAGCCGCCAAGCAACAACAACGCCGTGCCAATAACGGGCGCCAGAGCATGTTCGGCCGGATAAGGGGTCGTGGAATCGTAGGTCAATACGCCCCATAGCACGCAAACCAAACCCACTACCGAGACAATGTCACCCAACCAGCGCGGGGGCTGGCCCAGCCGCGAGCCAGCTAAAGACGCGATAAGCCCACCCGCGAAGAATTCCCACGCCCTGCTGCTCAACAGATAAAACGCCCCGGCGGGATCGCTGCTCAGCTGTATACCGCTGACCCCTAACGACACCAGCAGCAGCCCCCCCAGCAACCCCGCGATGACCCAGATGGGAGGGGCGGCATCGCTAGCGTGGGCGGCGCTGCGCCGACAACCGCGGAAAATCAATACCAAGAGACATGGCAGCAACACGACGAATTGCGCGGCAACCGCCACTGACCACGTCAGCAATAGAGGCTGAGTCGCCAGCGATACCTGCTGCCAATAGTTGTTGGCATCGTCCCAGAAAAAGAAATTGGCGGCAAAATAAGCCGCGTGCTGTGCCGCCTGGCCCGCAGCGCTGAAAGCGTCTGGCATCAGGCCATAAAACCCTGCCACCAGCGTACCCACCAGCACGACCGTCAAAACCGGCATGACCCGGCATGCCCGCCGCGCATAGAACGCCAAGAACGAGAAATCGTCTTGGTACAGGCTCGACAACAAGCTTGCAGTCAGCAGATAGCCTGTGATGACAAAGAAAACATCGACACCGACATAGCCCCCGCCAAAACCGGCCACCCCGGCATGAAAGAGCAATACCGCTAAAACGGCCAGCGCCCGCAGCCCGTCGATATCAGGACGATAGGCGGGGGAATAGGAATAGGAAGACATACGGCCCAAGACTGCCCGGTTTCACAATGACTCGCGTCGGACCGTGCGCGAGCGCATCGGTTCAACCTCGACAGTTTGCATCGGATTGCGAAAGCCACGCAGCGCCGTCTGCTGGACGACGGCCGGCAAAAGAGATAGTCCCGCGCACACGCGCATGGGGACTGCGGCCCAACTCAAATTCGACAATAGCAAAATGACTCCATCCATACAGGCCAGACCCAATACTAGCCGCTGATGATATTGGGTGTATGCGCAGTTTACCTGCATCTAATTATGCCGTTTGGCTACCAGTGGCGAACGGCTTGAGATGTCGCACCAGGGCGTCACCCGGGCGGCGCCGACCTCAAATCAGTGACAAGCGCCACGGCCAGGTCCACAATGGATCTATCCCATAGATCGAGGAGACCGCCATGCGCATTGCCGATGCCCAATGGATTCCCTCCACCCCGCATCAGACCTGGGATGCGTTGATGGATCCCGCCGTGCTGCAAAAGTGCTTACCGGGGTGCGTCCACATCGAGCGACGTTCACCGACGGAGTACGCGTTATGCCTGCAAAGCCAGGTGGGCGGCGTGGAGTCCCGATATGAAGGCGAAGTCTTGCTCTCGGAATTAAACCCGCCCCATAGCTGCTCACTGGCGTTCGAGGGCAAAAGCGAAACCGCCAGCCTTGCCATTGGCACGGCACAGATCCAGCTTGCCGACAAAGACGATGGCACGCGGCTGGCCTATACCGTAGCCGCCATGGCCGGTGGCAGCCTCGCGAAAGTCGGTGAACCGCTATTGCTAAAGGCCGGCAACAAAGTGGTGTCGCAGTTTTTCGCCGCTTTTATCGACCACATGGCCAAGTTGCCACGCACCGCGCCCCCTCCCGCGCCTGCCGGCCCACCCGAGCGCGGGCTGGCGGCGTCGCGCTGGTCTTGGGCGGTTGTCATCGCCGTGGTGGTGGCGCTCGTGGGGTACCACGCGTTTTTCAAATAAACCGCGCACCTTGCCTTTTCGGACGCGATGCGTGCGATGCCATGGCACCGGGCACGCTAATGATGTTTAATTCTCTGATCGGTCAATGATATCCTTGGTGCAATGAACGCAGCCGCCACGCCTCCCGCCGAATCGCCCGCCGAACCGCCTCGAACTAAACGTGATCTGCTGATGGCCATGGCGGGCGTGTCGGCGACCGTGGTACTGGCTGCGTTTGATTCCACCATTGTGAGCACCACATTGCCACGCGTGGCCGAGGCGCTCAATGGCATGGCGCTCTACGCGTGGGTGGGTACGGGATATCTGCTCGCCACGGCCGCGTCGATTTTGATCTTTGGACGGCTGGGCGACCTCTTCGGTCGCAAGCCGTGGATGCTGCTATCCATCGCCATTATCGCGCTAGGCTCGATTTCCTGTGGGCTATCGCAGTCGATGGAGCAGCTCATCGCGTTTCGGACGCTACAAGGCGTAGGCGGCGGCATGATGATCGCCACGGCGTTCGCCGCGCCCGCCGACCTGTTTCCTGATGCCAAGGAACGCGTGCGCTGGCTGGCGCTGGTGTCGGCCACCTTCGCGATGGCCAGTGGCATCGGACCCTTGCTGGGTGGGGCCGCGACCCAGGCGCTGGGCTGGCGGGCGGCATTCTTTATTTCGCCTTGCGCCGCGATCGTGGCGATGTTCTTGCTGGTGCGTTATTTCCCTCGCATGCGGCCGGCCGGCGCACAAAGCGGCGGACGGCGCATTGATTGGCTGGGCGCTTTGTTGTTAGTCATCGCGGTCAGTGCACCGCTGGCCGCGATGGAATTAGGCTTCGCTCCTGGCGGACATGCGCATCCCATGGCGGCACTGGCCTTGGCCGTCGCGGGGATCGCGGCCATCGCGTGTTTGATTCCGTATGAACGGCGTATTGCGTGGCCGATATTCCCATTACGCGTCATCGCGCAGCCTGAGCCGCAGTTGCTGAACATCGCGTCACTGGCCGTCGGTGCGGTGATGTTTATTTTGATCTTCTTCAGTCCCCTGCTGCTGCAGACGCAGATGGGCTATACGCCCAGCGAGGCGGGGCTGCTCCTGACGCCGCTGGTCGCGGCGATTCCGGTGGGCAGTATCGTCAGCGGCTATCTGTTTCCGAAACAGACCGAGCCGCAACGGCTCATGGTGTTTGGCGGCTGCTTGTTGGCCGTGGGTTCATTGATGGTGCTGACCTTCAATGCCGACTCGCCCGTGATCTGGATCCTGGCGGCGTTTTTCGTCAATGGCACAGCATTGGGATTCTTGTTGCCTAACCTGACGCTATTCATGCAGATGCTGAGCGAGCGGCGCGATGTGGGTGTGGCGTCCGCGCTGGTGCAGACGACGCGGGCCATTGGCAGCGCCGCCGGCACGGCATTGGTGGGCATCGCCATCGCGCGCAGTTCGGTGCTCGATGGCGTGCGCATGGGCTTGGTGTTTTCCGCCGTGCTGGCGTTGATCTGCGCCTATCTCGCGCATCGCGTGAAAATGAAAAACGTGTTGACCCGTCAGGCCGCACGTCGCAACGCCTGAGCCCGCCATGCGACGTCGCGATCTGCTGGACCTGATCACGTTGGCCGCCTTGTTTGGCGCGTCTTTTTTATTCATGCGTGTCGCGGTACCCGAATTCGGTCCCGGCCCGCTTGCGGCTCTGAGGGTGAGTTTCGGTGCCTTGACGCTGCTGCCCATCGCTCTGATGCGCGGCCGGCTGCCCGTCATTGCGCGACATTGGAGAGCCATTCTGGGCGTGGGCGCGCTCAACTCAGCGATTCCCTTCATCCTGTACACCTATGCCGCGCAGTCGTTGGGAGCGGGCTTTCTATCGGTGGCCAATGCCGTCACACCCGTCTGGGGCGCGGTCATCGGATGGATATGGTTCAAAGATCGCCTGCCGATGTCGCGTACGATCGGCCTGGGTATCGCGGTGGTGGGTATCGTCGTTCTGGTCTGGGACAAACTGGATTTTCGCGGCGGCGATGCCGGGGGAACCGCGATTCTGGCCGCTATTGGCGCGCCGCTTTGCTATGGCATCGCGGCCAACTGGACCAAACGATTCCTGAGCCATGTCGATGCGCTTTCGAGCGCCACGGGGTCCATGCTGGCGGCAGCTCTGATTCTTTCGCCTTTCGCCGTCTTGCACTGGCCGCAGACGCCGGTGTCAGGCTTGGCATGGCTGGCGACGCTGGCGCTGGCCGTGGGCTCCACCGGCTTCGCCTATATCCTGTTCTTTCGTCTCATCAGCCGCATTGGCCCGACGGCCGCGGTCAGCGTGACTTTGCTGGTGCCGGTATTCGGGGTGTTGTGGGGCGTGTGGCTGCTTAACGAAAGCGTGACGCCTTCGATTCTGGCGGGCGCCTGCGTGATCATGCTGGGCACAGCCCTCGCGTTGGGTTTAATCGGCGGCGCCAAGCGAGAGGCCAAGCCCAACACAACCACGCGCAGCGAGTAACGGTGCCACCCCTCAGGGAATTCGCGGCGATCAATAGTCGCCAGCGCGCCCCGTCAATGCCACACCAATACGCAGCATCCGATAAGCCACCGCATCCACACAGCGTTTGCCCCATCCGCGCTTGTCATAGTCCGAACGGCGCACAAGGCGGCCTCCATCGCGAATAGCGGTCTCCAAGCGTTCTTGCAGTTCGTGCGCGAACGCTGCATCGTCCACCACGACATTGGCCTCGCGCGCGAGCAGCAAGCTAAACGGATCCAGGTTGGACGAGCCCACCGTCGCCACGTCGTCGATCACCGCTACCTTGGCATGCAGATAGCTCGGCATGTACTCATAGATCTCGACGCCGCCCTCAAGCAGCTGATCGTACAGTGACCGCGTGGCGTGGTACTGCAAGTGGTATTCGACCTTGCCCTGCAGCAATAGTCGTACGCGCACTCCCCGCTTGACCGCGTCAAGCAGTGCGCGACGAAACTGACCGCCGGGAAAGAAGTAAGCGTTGGCAATCAAGATCTCGCGTGTCGCATGCTCGATGCCATAGAGATACGCGCGCTCGAAAGTCTGCCGATACCGCACGTTGTCACGCAGCACGAGTGCGGCACGCTGAGCGCCCACTGCGGCGACCGGGGGCTTCCTGGCGGGTACGCCCAGCCGAAACCTGCCCCATTCACGCGGATGCCGGCGCAGGCGTGCCCAGTTCAAACGCACCCACAGGAGTTCTTGGGCATGCACGGCCCGGGCGACCAACGACCCTCTGATTCGCACGGCAAAGTCAAAGCGCGGCGTGGCGATGCCATCGTCTGGGTCCAGATCGTCGTAGTCATCGACCACATTGATACCGCCCACGAAGGCCACCTCGCCATCGACCACCGTCACCTTGCGGTGCAGACGCCGCAGTCGGCTGCGCGAGGGAACCAGCCGTCGATACCACGGTGGCTCGGGACGAAAAACACGGCAATACGCACCGGCCGCACGCAACCGGTCGTGCACGGCCTGCGCCGAATCGGCGCAGCCAAAGCCATCGAGCACCACACGCACCTTCACCCCACGACGCGCCGCCTGCTCCAGGCTTTGCATGACCTTTACGCCGGTTCGATCCAGCACAAAGATATAGGTTTCCAGGTGCACACTGACGCGCGCGGCATCGATTGCCTGACAGAGCGCCGGAAAAAAGTCGGCGCCATTTTGCAGCAGCTCGATGACGTTATCGTCGGTCCAGTCCAGCCTGACGATATCGCCCTTCACGGCAGCTCGAGCTCCGCAAGCAGCGGCGCGTGATCCGACAGGCGCGCCCACTGACGTCCACGCAGCACGCGCGCGCTACGCACGGCGAAACCGCGCTGGTAGATGCGGTCCAGGCGGAACCAGGGGAACAAGGCCGGAAAGGTGCGAGGTGGGGGCGCCAGCGCACACACCGCGCCATCCATACCCAACTGATTGCTGCGCTCTTGCACGGCAAAGGCATTGGGCACGCCGCGCAGCGCATTGCTCAGGCGCCGCACGGAGTCGCGCAGTTTCGGCAGGTCGCCGCCATGACTGCGGGGAGCGTTGGCAAAGACCTCCACCACGCCCAACTGCTGCACGAACAAGGGGGCAAGCCTGTCGTTCCAGTCGTTGAAGTCGCCGGCGATCAGAATCGGATCGCCATCGGGCACCAGACGCGAGATGCGCTCGGTCAGGGCGGAGATTTGCCGCGTGCGACTGCCGGCAAAGAGCCCGAGGTGCACGACAAAGCAATGCACATCCCGATCCTGAATGCGCACGCGCGCATGCAGCAACCCGCGCTGCTCCAGGCGATGATCGGAGATGTCCTGATTTTCGTGGTCCAGAATGTCGTACCGCGACAGCAATGCGTTGCCGTGCTCGGTACGGTCGCGTACGGCATTACAGCCATAGGCGACATTCAAATGCAGGGCTGCGGCCAGGGACTCATGCTGCGCATCGAGCATGGAACGCTGGTCATTGCGGCCCTGTACTTCCTGCAGAAACACCAGGTCGGGGCGCAACCCGTACAGACCCAATCGCAAACCATTGAGCGATTCGCGATGTCCCAGGGACGAGCGTCCCTTGTGGATGTTGTAGCTGACGACGCGGATTAGCGACATGAACCGAATGACGCCCCTCTATGCAACGGACAAGGGCAGCCTAAAGCTGCCCTCCTCCTGGCTGACGGATCCGTGGCATGCGTCTAACCGCAACGCACACCACCCTCTGTCCGCAGCTTACTTCATTTCACTTCAACGTTGCGCAGGCGGATGTGCAGCTCGCGCAATTGCTTCTCGTCGACGGTGGACGGCGCCTGGGTCAGCAGACACTGCGCACGCTGCGTCTTGGGGAAGGCGATCACGTCGCGGATCGATTCGGCGCCCGTCATCATGGTGACGATACGGTCCAGACCGAAAGCGATACCACCGTGCGGAGGCGCACCATACTGCAGCGCATCGAGCAGGAAGCCGAACTTCTCGCGGGCCTCTTCCGCGCCGATCTTCAGCGCGCGGAATACCTTGCTCTGGACCTCTTCGCGGTGAATACGAACCGAGCCGCCGCCGATTTCCCAACCGTTGAGCACCATGTCGTAGGCCTTGGCGTAGGCTTTGCTCGGGTCGGTTTCGAGGAAGTCCTCGTGACCGTCCTTGGGGCTGGTGAACGGGTGGTGAGCAGCGGTGTAGCGGCCTTCTTCCTCGTCGTATTCGAACATCGGGAAATCGACCACCCACAGCGGCTTCCAGTCGCTGGAGGCCAGGCCGTGCTTCTTGCCGAATTCGCTGTGACCGATCTTCACGCGCAGCGCGCCCAGCGCATCATTGACCACCTTGGCGCGATCGGCGCCAAAGAAGATGATGTCGCCGTCTTGCGCGCCCGTGCGCTTGACCAGCTCGGTCAGCGCGGCGTCGTGCAGGTTCTTGACGATGGGCGATTGCAGGCCTTCGCGACCCTTGGCGACTTCGTTGACCTTGATATAGGCCAAGCCCTTGGCGCCATAGATGCCGACGAATTGCGTGTACGCGTCGATCTCGCTGCGCGAGAGTTCGCCGCCGTGGGGCACGCGCAGTGCCACGACGCGGCTGCCGGCCGTGGTGGCGGCGCTGGCGAACACCTTGAAGTCCACATCACGCATGATGTCGGCGACGTCGGTGAATTCCAGGTTCACGCGCAGGTCAGGCTTGTCCGAACCAAAGCGCTGCATGGCTTCGGTCCAGGTCATTTGCGGGAACGGCGCCGGCAGTTCGACGTTTTGCACGGTCTTGAAGACATGACGAATCATGTTTTCGAAGATCTCGCGGATTTCGAATTCGGTCAGGAACGAGGTTTCGCAATCGATCTGGGTGAATTCGGGCTGACGGTCGGCGCGCAGATCCTCGTCGCGGAAGCACTTGGTGATCTGATAGTAGCGGTCGAAACCGGAGACCATCAGCATCTGCTTGAAGAGCTGGGGCGATTGTGGCAGCGCGAAGAAATGGCCGTCGTGAACGCGCGAAGGCACCAGATAGTCGCGCGCGCCCTCGGGCGTGCTCTTGGTCAGCATCGGCGTTTCGATATCGATAAACCCGAGCTGATCGAGGAACTTGCGCACCTCGATCGAGACACGATAGCGCAGCATCAGGTTGCGCTGCATCTGCGGACGACGCAGATCCAGCACCCGGTGCGTCAGGCGCGTGGTTTCCGACAGGTTGTCGTCATCGAGCTGGAACGGCGGGGTGACCGACGCGTTCAGGATTTCGACTTCCTTGCACAGCACTTCGATTTCACCCGAAGCCAGTTCCGGATTGGCCGTGCCTTCCGGACGCAGGCGCACCAGGCCGGTCACGCGGATGCAGAATTCATTGCGCAGACGTTCGGCGGTGGCAAAGGCGGCATTGTCCGGATCGAACACGATCTGGGCCAGCCCCGCGCGGTCACGCAGGTCGATAAAGATGACCCCGCCGTGGTCGCGGCGGCGGTTCACCCAGCCGTACAAGGTGACAGTCTGGCCGAGATGGTCACGGCAAACCTCGCCGGTGTAGCAGGTACGCATTGCGGGATGACTCCTAGGTGCTGTGTGTCAGCGTAAAAAGTTTACAGATCGGCGGCTGGGGCCGCCGGGATGGGGGTGGCGGAGACGGCATTCGGAGCCGGCGGCGCCACCACGCCCATGGATACGATGTACTTCAATGCCGCGTCCACGCTCATTTGCAGTTCGATCACGTGGTCACGCGGCATCATCAAAAAAAAGCCCGAGGTCGGGTTCGGCGTGGTCGGAACATAGACACTGACATGTTCGCCCGGCAGATGTTCCGCTACCTCGCCGCCCGGCGCGCCCGTCAGAAACGCAATAGTCCATGACCCGGCGCGCGGATACTGCACCAGCACGGCCTGGCGAAACGCCTGTCCGTTGGGCGCGAGCACGGTGTCGCTGACTTGCTTGACCGAATTGTAGATGGAACGCACCAGCGGAATGCGCCCGAGCAGGGATTCCCACTGCTCGAGCAACGAGCGACCCAAAAGATTCGCGGCGAACACGCCCGTCAGCAAGACGACCGTGATCACCAGTACAAAGCGAAAGCCAGGGATATAGACGCCAAAGAGCGCCTGCGACGACAAGAAGCTGGGCACAAAGCCCTCGAGCGTGGCCACCAGCAGCCCGAGCACCCAGACGGTGATCGCCAGCGGTACCCAGATGAGCAGGCCGGTGATGAAAAACTTCTTGATGACGCGCATGCTCATCGCGGGTACGCCGCTCAACTTGTCGTAGCCGGGGCAGCCGGAGCGGCGGCGGGCGTACTCTCGGTCTTAGCGGCCGTGGCCGGTGCGCTAGTGCCCGAGGACGACGAAGCGCCACCGCTCGAGCCGTTATTGCGGAAATCCGTCACGTACCAGCCAGAGCCCTTGAGCTGAAATCCAGCCGCAGTGACCTGCTTGGTATACGTGGATTGGCCGCATTCGGGGCAAACCGTCAGCGGCGCGTCAGACATTTTTTGCAGCACGTCCTGGGCATGGCCGCAGGCGCTGCATCGGTAAGCATAGATAGGCATGGTTGGGAACTTCCAGGCACACCGGCATCAAAAACCGCCGTCTTGCCACCCGGCCAAGCGGGCGGCTGCCTGGCGGCGCCGGATCCAATACGGGAAAGTATTGAATTTTAGCGGGTTTTGCTGACGAGAGACGGGGCGCCCGCCGGGGTCACCCGCCGGGGTCACCCGCCGTCGCCCCCGCGCCCAGCGAATCAACCCACCGGCAACAGGAACATCGCCGCCGCGACCGCGGTGGGCACCAGTGCGGATATCAACAGCTTGCCCGCCGAAATGGCCTGATCCGGAAAGAACGGCCGCAAGATTGCGTAACCCGCCGGGTTAGGCGCGTTGGCGATCACGGTCAGACCGCCGCCGGTCACCGCGCCGGCCACCAGCATGTATTGCCAGGCCGCGCTGGAGCCCTCGACCAGCGAACCCAGATAGGTCAGCGCCGCGTTATCCGTCACCGCGGTCAGAGCGGTCGCGCCGAAGAACAAAACGGTGGGCTCCAGTCCCCCCAGCAGATCCTGCAGCCACCATTTTTGTAGCCCGCCCAGCACGACCAGCCCCGCCAGGAAGAAGCCGACCATCAGACCCTCGCGGATCAGCAGACGGTTCTGGTGACGCTCATAGGCATGCGCGAAACCGATGAACATCATCAGAATGCCCAGGAACACGGCGGGATGGTGCGCGGTCAGCACAACGCCCACCAGACAGAGCATATGCACAATAATGACGGGCCACGGCACGGGCGGACGACGCGAGGCCTCGTCCTCCGCAGCATTGACGCCGCCGCCGGTGCCCACGCTGCGGCTCTTTAACGCATCGCGGCAGATCCAGGTCAGTACGGCGGCATTGAGGAACACCGCCACCATGGCGCGCCAGCCAAAGTGCGTCGCCATAAAGGCCGAATCCCAGCCAAACGTCGAGGCCACCATCAGCACCGGCGGAGCGGCGTAGGCCGTCAGTACGCCGCCAATCGACACATTGACGAACAGCACGCCGAGCGTCAGGTACTTAAAGCGCGTATTGCCCGCCTGACGGAAATAACCATCGCGCAGCAGGATGGCCGCCAGGGTCATGGCCGCCGGTTCGGTGATAAATGAGCCGGCCAAGGGCACCAAGGACATCACGACGAAGAAGGTCGCCACTTCTCGGCTCATGGGCAGTATCCGTGCAATCGCGCGCACCACCATGCCCACCAGTTCGAGTATCGGCCGGCTCGCGGCCACCACCATGATGGCAAATACGAATAGCGGCTCGGTGAAGTTGCGCGAATCCACATACTCGATCGCCGTCCCACCGCCGCTCATGAGCGCCATACAGGCGATCAGCACGAACGCCCACACGCCAAACACCGCCTCCACCTCGGACAACATGTGCCAGACGCCCGCGTGCGGGCCATTGCGATGCGCCAGACGCGCAAAGAAAGAGACGGAGAACGTATGAATCACCGCCACCGCGAACAAAATGGTGGCCAAAACCTCAGTGGTATGTGGCATAAACAGGACCTGACAACGAAGCAGCGCGTCGGTAAACGACGCGCTCAAGAAAAACGATCTGAACTATAACCCGCCATGATCAGATAATCGCGGCGTCGGCAGCGGCCTGCGCTTGCGACTCGGCCTTTAGCTGCATCAAGAGACTATGCAACATCTCGGTGGACAAACCATGCAGCACCAACCGATATCCGGCGCGCAAGGTCGACATGGGTACCAAGGGATGCTTATTGTTGACCAGAATCAGGTGCTGAGGCGCGCCGAGTATCTGCGCGGCGTAAATACCGATCGTCTCATCGAGCTGCAGTGAATTGGCCGCGCGCCAGAAATCGTTATCGGTCAGCAGCAGCTGATAGAGCGGCGTGAACAACTCGATGGCGCTTTGCAAATCGAGGAAGTTGCGCTTGCGTTGCGGCATATCCTCCAGACGCAGCCCGGGATCGCGGATCATTGAAAAGTCGACGCGTTCAGGGGCCTGCATGTCGACGCCCGCCTCGCGCAACGCCCCGTTCAACCGAATCACGAAGTTAAACAGATTGAGGTCATGCTTGACGAACATCTCGTCCTTCAGGTCCGCAATGCACTGCGGCGTGAGCGGCGTTGTCTCGACGCGAACGGGCGCGTTGCGACCGATGAAGGCGAGCACCTGCGCCCCGAGATGAAAGTGACGCAGGATCAGCCAATTGGCCTCGGGCGAGACGAAGTGCTCAAGCCCCCAGGCCAGGAAGCGGTGCAGGAATTTCGAATGCGACCACTTGCGCGGCAGGAACGTCTTGATCACCTGAATCAGGATGATGAACGCGCGTGCCAGTGGCCTCAGAAAGGGCAACAGATACTGCCGCGATGCGCAACTGGAATCGGCCAGCCATGCGGCCTTGACCGCATCGGGCAATGGCGTGCTGCGATCCAAGTACAGGGCGAGCCAGGGGCTCGGGTCGGCCGGATCATGCTCGCGAGTCAGAAACTCGGGCGTGCGTTCAGACGCCATTATTCCGACTCCATCACATGATGGAACTGCATCAGATACAGCGCCGCCGTGCGGCGCGCGGTGTCGACGATTTGCCGCTCGGCAGTGCCCCGATCATCGACGTCTAGCGCCATTTCCACCGCCATCAGCCAGCGGGCGAGGTGATTCTGGTCGTTATGACCGTGATACTCCAGGAACCGAAAACGATCGGGCGGCAAATGGAGGCTGGCTTTCAACAGCGGCAAAAGCGCCGGGACGATACGCTGGCCGGTGCCTTCGATAATGTAGATGGCGCCCAACAAGCCTATGGGATTCGGCGTCCCGGCCAGCGCATGCAGGTAGGCGTTCAATGCCTCGCCGCCAGGATTGCGGCGCAAGGACTCGATGTCGCTGATGGTGCCACCCGCATTACGGTAGTCCTCGAACAGAATCTGAAAGTCGTTCTGCTCTTCGCTGGCGTGCAGGCCGATCAGATCGGCCAAGGCCAGATAGGGGCCGCTTAACGACGCCGCGCCCTCGCGCATCCATTTGCTGCCCTCACGCACTTGAGGGATCCAGTTCTCCATCCACTGAAGATAGTCGGCCGAGGTGAAGCGACCCTCGCGCAAGCGGCGCACCACGGCGGTGCGCCAGACTCGTGAGCGATAGGCATGCCAGATCGACGCGAGCTCCACTAATAGCGGCCGCAAACCCTGCGGGGCCAGATCCGGATCGTGCGGCGGCGCGAGCGTGTCGGCATCCTCGCTATGCACCGAGGCGACCACGGGTGCGGTGGCGTCGCTCGCCGCTGGCGTCGCCGCGGCTACCGCAACGGACGATGGCGCGCCCACCGCCTCGGCTTCGAACAGCATATACGCCGTCATAAAGCGCCCCGATTCGGGGATATAGCAGAACACTTGTTGACCAGGCTCGAGCGTATGCGTCTCCAGAAATTCCGCGAGCATGATCAGAATCGACGCCGCGCCGGTATTGCCCCGCCAGGCCAGATTGCTGAACCAGCGCTCGCGCGGAATCGCCAGGCCCGCCTTTTCCATCAAATCCGCCACGATGGGCATGAATTTTTCGGACGAGTAATGACACAGAAAATGATCGACCCGATCTGGATGCACCCAGCCATCGCGCACCAGCGCTACATACTCGTGTATGCCGATATCGAACAGATGGGGCAATAAGCGGATGTTCTGCCGCAGAGATAGCGCGCCGGCTTCCTCGGCCTCGGTCCACGAGGCGTAATCCAGATGCCCTTGCCCGCCTTCGGCCGGCAGGCCCAGCTGCATACAGACGGGGTAGTCACCGGAAAACGCGCGCTGATGAATCCATTTCAAGCGCAGCCGCACGCCGGACGATGGCCCGGGCAATGCCTCACCGCTATTGCCCAGCAACAAGGCACCTGCCCCATCGGAGAGCATCCATCGCAAAAAGTGCGCATCAAAATCCGCGTCATAAGCACGCGAGGAAAAACGCGAACGCTTGAATAATCGCGACGGCATCTCGCTGGCGACTGCCAGCGCGCGTTGATGCGCGCCGAGCTCTATCCCTTGTGCGGCCGCCTGAATGGCCGCTACGCCGGCCGCGCAGATACCGTGCACGGAGAGCGTCTCCATGGGCGGTGCGGCAAGTTCGCCCTGAATCATGTTGGCAAACCCGGGCATCAGCACATCGCCGCCCGATGATCCACAAGCCAGCATCGTCACATCAGCCAGCGGCCGATCTTGACGCCGCAGGCAATCGCCTATCGCATGCGCGGCTTGCGCAGCGTTGGTCCACCGTGTGTTGCCCGCCTCGTCAATGGCGTAATAGCGCTGCCTGATGCCGTTCTCGGCAAGGATGCGTTGCTTGATCCTCCCCGATATACGGTTCAGGGGGGCGATATAGCGATCCATGTCTTCATTGGTCACGGCCTCGCCCGGCATGAAGTACCCGGCGCTTTGCACATACACGCGATCAAAGGCAACTGGCATGAAAAGCGACTCCTCGGCTCTTTTTAAACAATGTGCTGCGGCTCCATGAAGGATTCGCTACGGTAGCGTGACCAGATCAACGACAACACAAACACGCGAAGCATATACGACACCAGGCCAGGCTCGATCAGGCGCGGGTCGATGCGGTCACGGTAAAGATTCCTGTGCAAGCTCTTAAGCTCGGACCAGTGCACACGACCGTGCTCGTGATGAGCGGTATGCAGGCCGATGTTAAAGAGCAACGGGTTGACCCAACCTTCGAAGTTGCGTGCGTAGGTAAGGCGGGCGCGACGATGAGGCCCTCCATCCGCATGAGCATGCTGAAGATAGTTCGTCGCGAGCAGCCAATGCAGGCCATGCAGTTGCGGCAAGATCACGAGGACGAACGCTTTGACGGGATCGATCACCAGCAGGCCTCCCCACAGACTCAACCACGCCGCATACTGCGCATAACAGTAGCGCGCCGCGCCAGGCCGATAACGCCGCAGCCTTGCGAGCCACCGCCAGAATAAAGGGTACAAGCTCCCCACCGCCTGAAACGGATGCCAGAGATAGCCCGCGAGGTGATTGGTATCGCCCCCACCATACCGGTACGTCCGCGCCAGATCCCGCCGTCCATGGGTGTGCCGATGATGGTTACCCATATGCGCGGGAAAGAACACAAAAGTAGGATGACCCTGCAGCAACGTCAAGCACATATCTGTTACGCGATTGGCCCTGCGATGCCGCCACATACGCCGATGCGTGTGATTGTGATGCACCACACCGATGCCCAGCGTTAAGAACAGCGTCAAGCCATAGAGCAGCCAGTTCAACCCGTATACCCATTGCCAGGCCATCAAACCAGGCAAGGCGGCCATATAGGCCAGGCTTTGCACGTCTCGCCAGTTATGCAGCGCAGGCAATCCTATCCTGCCCTTGAGGCGCGATACGCACCGGGCAGCCCCGGTTACGCCCATCATGACGAAGCCCGTACCGCGACGCCGACGCGGCGGGCACTGGCGTCCAGCTGCGCCGCTGCCGCATCGGCCTTCAGGCGGGTGCGAAACAACCGGTCCATGAACGTGAACTGGAAACCGTAATTGCCGTGGTAGCACGCATGATGCAAATGATGCCGCCGGCTCGCCGCAAACCAATGCGCATACGACACGCGAGGAAAGAAGTCGTAGTTCGCATGCCCGACGCAGTTAAAAAACAAACTGAATAACGGCACCGAGAACAATGACCAGAAACTGAACTCGTGCAGCACCATGGGCAACAGAATGACGTTGCCCAGCATCAGCGCTTCGATGGGATGAAAGCTGTACGTGGAAAACGGCGTGGTCACCACGGATCGATGATGGGGCAGATGAAACCGCCGCAGCCAGCGTGTATGCAAGAGCCGGTGATTGATCCAGAAATGGACATCGTTCCAGACGAGCAGCAACAGGATTTCCAAGAGGATCTGCACGGCCCCGGCATCCGGATCCAGCCGCGCCCATCCTAGCTTGACGAGTCCCCATGGGAACACCATGCCGACTCCGAAGATCAGGATCGATACGCCAGACTGCATGAACTCATGGCGCAGTTGCCCGGGACGCAACGGGCGCGGGTCCAGCACCGCGCCTATGCCCAGGGCCGGCAGCACATAGCGCGTCAACAGCCAAGTGACCGCGCCGAACAACAGATAGATCCCGCCAAAGAACAGCAGACCCGCGACGATGACCTGCCACACTGACAAGGACTCAAAGGTTTGTGCCATGGAACTTCCATCAGCCTGATACGGGCGATCCAGGATGGGCGCATCATAGCAATATGCGCCCGGCCGCAAGCGTCAGGCGGCGATCATCATGCGCTCTCGGGCAAAGTTTTCGTTCAAAACCGAGAGGCAGGCATGCAGCTGCGCCTCGAGGGTCGCGCTTGCCGCTGGCATTGGGGCGCGCAGTTCCGGCGAGATCAGCCCTTGCCGCGCCAGCATCGCTTTGACCGGACCGGGATTCGGCTCGGCAAACAACAAACGAATCACGGGCGCCAACGCGTGAAACAGCTGGCGCGCGCGCCTGATCTGCTGCGCTTGCACCGCCCGGTGCATCGCAACAAAGAGATCCGGCCGAATGTGCGCGGCCGCCGCGATCATGCCACTGCCGCCCAGACACAACGTAGACAGGGCCTGCAGATCCTCGCCCGCCATCACCTGCAAGCCACCGTCTGCGATCAACGCAACCGTCTTGTCCAGCGAACCACCACAGTCCTTGATCGCGGCAATGTTGTCGTGACGCGCCAAGGCGAGCAGCGTTCCGGTCTCGAGCGTCGCACCCGTGCGATACGGAATGTCGTACAAAATGAGCGGCACACGCGATGCGTCCGCCAACGTCTGGAAATAGCTCAGCGCGCCTGCCTGCCCCGGCCGCACGTAATAAGGCGCGGGCGTGAGTACGCCGGCCAATGGGCGCGTGCCTAACGACGCCAGCCGACGCAGCACATGCCCTTGGTGATTACCGGCCAAGCCCATGACGACTGGAATGCCTCCGCATTCCGCCAGCACGGTGTCCAGCACGGTCAGTTGCTCGTCTTGATCGAGCGAGGCGGCCTCGCCCGTGCTGCCGCAGGCCACGAATCCATCCACGCCCTGCTCCACGTAATGCCGGACCAGACCGCGCAGTGCGGCCTCGTCCACATATCCATCGCGAAATGGCGTGACCAGCGGGATCCAGACGCCTTGAAAACCGGTTGATGAAGTTTCCGACATGATGCTCTCCTGATGCAGTCAGACCGTGAAAGGAACCGTGCAGAGGAGCTGGGATGTCAGGAGGGAGTGTCGCCGCGCATCGGGGCCCGGCTTTGGCCGCTGTTCCGTCGCCCATCTGACGGAACAGCAGCTCCGGTCAGATGAGCGGCTGTTTTTTGGATTTCAGGCACACGCAGGACGTCGTCGCGCACGAGGCGCGGTGATCGACGAAGGAGCGTATGGCTGAGGGCATAAAACAGTAAAGGTGCCGGTCGTGACCGGATGACAAACGGCGCGAGCCGCAGGAACTGAAAATCTACTGGCCGCGCATCAGGCTGTCAACCGACACGGCGAGCATACGGTAAATCAAGCAGCTTCGAGGCTTTCCAGGTACACCGCGCACAACGCCTCCATGCCCTGGCGGTCTTCCTCGTCGAAACGGCCCGGCTCGGGGCTATCGACGTCCCAGACGCCAATCAGTTGGCCGTCACGCACCAGCGGCACCACCACCTCGGAGCGCGAGGCGGCATCGCAGGCGATATGTCCGGGAAACGCATGTACGTCGGCCACCACCTGCGTGCGCCGCTGGCTGGCGGCCGCGCCACAGACGCCCCGGTCCAGCGCGATGCGCACGCAGGCCGGTTTGCCCTGGAACGGACCCAGCACCAGCTCGCGGCCGTCATAAAAGTAAAACCCCGCCCAGTTGATCGTGGGCAGCGCCTGATACGCCAGGGCAGCGAGGTTAGCGGCGTTGGCGATGCGATCCGTCTCGCCCGACAGCAGCGCGCGCGCCTGGGCGGCCAGCTCGGCATAAAAGCGCGGTTTGTCGTCGGTAGGGAGTTCTGCGGCGGTGAACATGGGGAAAAAGTGTCTCTGAATCTCGTAAACAAAAAGATTTTAGGCCCAGGCATGGACGGACACGGCGACAACCCGGCGTTGTGGGACAATAATTGTTCTTTCTTACGTTCTTTCTGGCAAAGCTTTCCATGGACCAACCTCTGCAACCCGTGTGCACGTTCTCCCAGCGTGCTCAACAACTCACCAGCTCCGCGATCCGCGAGATCCTCAAAGTCACCGAGCGTCCCGAGGTCATCTCCTTCGCGGGCGGCCTGCCCGCGCCCAGCGGATTCCCGGTAGAGGTCGTACGCGCCGCGTTCGATAAGGTGTTGGCCGAGAATGGTCGTGCTGCGCTGCAATATGGCCCCACCGAGGGCTACGCCCCCTTGCGCAAATGGGTGGCTGAAGACCTGAACCGCGCTGGCGCCAACGTCACGCCCGATCAGATCCTGATCGTCTCGGGTTCGCAGCAGGCGCTGGATTTGCTGGGCAAGGTGCTGATCGATGACGGCAGCAAGGTCCTGGTCGAAGACCCCAGCTACCTCGGCGCGTTGCAGTCGTTCAGCCTGTATCAACCCACCTTCGTGCCGGTGCCGACCGACGATGGCGGCCTGGTGCCCGAAGCCATCACGCCGGAACTGGCCGCCGGCGCGCGCTTTTTGTACGCGCTGCCCAACTTCCAGAACCCCACGGGCCGCACGCTGAGCCTGGAGCGCCGAAAGGCTCTGGTGCAACGCGCCGCCGAATTGGGTCTGCCCATCGTCGAGGACGATCCCTACGGCGAACTGCGTTACGCCGGTGAGCCCCAGCCCGGGTTGCTGGCGCTGGGTAAAGACTGTGGCGCCAATGTCATCCGCCTGGGTTCGTTCTCCAAGGTGCTGGCCCCGGGCCTGCGCCTCGGTTATATCGCCGCTCATCGCAGCATCATCGACAAGCTCGTCCAGGCCAAGCAAGCCACCGACCTGCACACCCCCACGCTCACGCAGATGGCCGTGTACGAGGTCGTCAAGGACGGCTTTCTGACCACGCACCTGCCGACCGTGCGCGAACTCTATCGCGTGCAAGGCCGTTGCATGCTGGATGCGCTGGCCCGCGAATTCCCCGATACCGTCAAATGGACCGTGCCCGAAGGCGGCATGTTCCTGTGGGTGACGCTGCCCGACCATATCGACAGCACCAAGCTGCTGGCGCAGGCCATCGAGCAGAACGTTGCCTTTGTGCCGGGTGCGCCGTTCTATGCCGGCAAGGCGCAGACCAACACCCTGCGTCTGAGCTTTGTCACGGTGCCCGAGGAAAAGATTCGCGCGGGCGTCGCCATCCTGGGCAAGCTGATCAAGCAATACGCCTGACGGTCCCATCGCGGGCGGCGGCATCGCGCCGCCGCCCGTTCCTTTTCCACTCACGCCTACCCATCGCATTGTCCTTATGGTGAGCGCGCAGCAGACCTCTTCCCCCGATCTCAGCGACATCGTCTTTACCGACTGGGTAGAGCGGTGGTTACCCAAATCATGGCGCCCCTACGCGCGCCTGTGCCGGCTCGACCGGCCGATCGGGACGTGGCTGACGCTGCTGCCTTGTATCGCCGCGTTGATCCAGGCGGCGGGCGGCTTGCCCGACTTGGGCCGCCTGATTGTGTTTTCGCTGGGCGCGCTGTTGATGCGCGGTATCGGCTGCACCGTCAACGACATGTGCGACCGGGATATCGACAAACACGTCGAACGCACGCGATTCCGGCCGCTGACCAGCGGTCAGCTGAGCATGCGACAGGCCTGGTGGTTCTTGCTCGGGCAATTGCTGGTCTGCGGATCGCTGCTGTTTTTCATTAACGAAATGAGCCGCTGGCTGGCGCTGGCGGTGCTGCCCTTCGTCTTCATCTATCCGCTGTGCAAGCGCATCACCTATTGGCCGCAGGTCGTCCTGGGCATCTGCTTTAACTGGGGCATGCTGATGGCCTGGTCGGATACGCAGGACGTCTTGCCGCTGAGCGCAATCGCGATGTGGCTGGGCGCGGTGATGTGGCAGGTGGGCTATGACAGCATCTATGCCTACACCGATGTACGCGACGATAAGCAACTGGGCCTGCGCTCGACGGCGTTGCGCTTTGGTGACCGAGGCAAGGCCTGGATAGGCGGGTTCTATGTCGCCACCATCGTGCTCTGGGCCTGGGGTGGCTATGCCATGGGCCTGCACTGGGCCTATCAGGTCGGTGTCGCCGCTGTCGCGCTGCACCTGGCCTGGCAGCTTTACATCTTTGATTTGCAGCGGCCTGAACGCAGCTTCATGCTGTTTCGCGCCAATCTTTGGACTGGCGTATTGCTGATTGCGGCCGCGCTGGCCGGTACGCTCATCTGACGCCCGGGCGCGGGCGTAGCACCCTGGAGCCGATATGATCCGAACGCCCCGACTGGTACTGATCCTCGCTGGCACCCTGCTCACGGGATCGGCGATCGCGACAGAGCCCCCGCCATCCGCGCTGCGAGACTGCAGCGCGAAACTTGGATGCGCGGCGAAGTTCTGCCATATCGAGAACAGGATCGCCGCCGCGCAGGCCAATGGCAACGCGCCCCAGGAAAAAGGCTTGCGCCGCGCATTGGCCAAGGCCCGGCAGGCCTGCACCGACGAAACGCTGGAAGCCGACCGCCAGAAGGCGATCGAGGAAGCCCAAGCCAAAGTCGCCGAGCGCGAAGAAGAGCTCGCCGAGGCCCGTGATCGGGGCAGTGAAGAAAAAATCAAGCGCGCTCAGCGCAAACTGCAAGAAGCCCGCGCCGAACTCAGCGCCGCGCAAGCTGAATTGCTGCAATAGCGCGGGGCAGGCGCGCGAACCCGATCCGAGCGCGGGTTATGTCCAGCCTTCCAGCCTTAAGGTCGCGCGCACCAGACGCTGCTCTTCTTGTTCGATCTCGCGCAGACTCTGGCGCACGCTATTGACGTGCGCCGTCGCCGCTTGATGCGCCTCATCGGGCAAGCGCGCAATCACGGCGTCGTAGACCGCCTCGTGTTGCCGGTCGATCTGCTGCTTGTGCGGCTGGCGGTGATAGAGGTTATTCACACACGCAAACACGGACCCCAGCATCAGATCCGTCAGCGATTGCAGCGTGTGCGTCAACACCGGATTATGCGAGGCCTCGCACACGGCCAGGTGAAAAGCGTGATCCAGATGAGCATGGGTCGCGGCGTCGGTGTCGCGCGCCTGCGCATCCACCATGGCCTGATAACGCCGATGGATCAGAATGAAATCCGCGTCGGTGCCACGGATCGCGGCCAGGCGTGCCGCCTCGCCTTCGAGCAGCGCGCGGACTTCCAACAGGTCATACAGCGTGCGCGGCTGTGAATGAAACAAGTGAACGAGCGGCCCGGCATCGACTTGCGATATCGGTGCGACGAAAGAACCCTTGCCCTGCGCGGTATGAATGATGCCCCGCGCGCGCAAGATCCTTAATCCCTCCCGCAATGCGCTGCGCGATACGTTGAGTTTTTCCGTGAGCCGCCGTTCGGATGGCAGCACCTGCCCGGCCTTTAAAACGCCATCCATGATCAGCCGCTCGATTCGGGCGGCGACGCTGTCAGCGATCTGTTGGCCAGGGGAGGCGACCTCGGGTTCCATTCTTTGCTCTCGTCTATGAAGGGGCATGCGTGCGTACATGTGGGTCGCGTGGTTTGCGCCTACGGGCCGCGCGACCTACTGGTATGACCAGTCAGTCAGTGTATACGCCGCGAACCAAGGCCTCGCGCCAAGTAATTGAATATCCTACCGAAAACTCATGCTGTTCACCTCGCGGCACTGCACAAACTGGTATGACCAGTAGTCTCAAGGCTGGACAGACGACGGACTTAGCGGCCATGATGTAGGACCGTAGCGCGTATGGCGCCAGTCAGAGAATCAGGCGAGACAGGTATGACACAACGTATTGAGCAAAACGGTCTGCGAGTCGCGACCGTGCTCCATCAATTCATCGAGAGCGAGGCCTTGCCGGCAGCCGGCATCGCGCCGCAGGATTTCTGGCCCGGCTTTGCTGCGTTGGTCAGCGATCTGACTCCCAAGAATCGCGAGCTGCTCGCCGAGCGTGACCGTTTGCAGGCGGAGCTGGACACCTGGCATCGCGCACACCCAGGCCCTATTCAGGACATGAACGCCTACCGCGCATTCCTGGAGCAAATCGGCTATCTGCAGCCCATCCCTGAGGACGTGCGCGTCACGACCGCCAATGTCGATGCGGAAATCGCCGAACAGGCCGGCCCCCAGTTGGTCGTGCCGATGTCCAACGCACGCTATGCCTTGAACGCCGCCAATGCGCGCTGGGGCAGCCTGTATGACGCGTTGTACGGCACCGATGCGATCCCGCCCACCCCGGGCGATACCGGCACGGGCTACAACCCGGAACGCGGCAAGGCGGTTATCGCGCGGGCGCGCGAGGTGCTGGATCAAGCCGCTCCGCTCGCGCAGGGCTCGCATGCCGACGCCACGGGCTATGCGGTCGAAAACGGTCAACTGGTTATCGCCTCGGCACAGGGCAAGCTCGCCTTGAAGGATCCCGCGCAATTCGTGGGCTATGTAGGCCAAGCCGACGCCCCGCAAGCCATCCTGCTCAAGCATAACGGCCTGCATATCGAAATCCAGATCGATCGCACGCACAGCATCGGCGCCACCGATGCCGCCGGCGTGAAAGACGTGGTGGTCGAGGCAGCGCTGACCACCATCATGGACTGCGAAGACTCGGTGGCCGCTGTCGATGCGGAAGACAAAGTCCTGCTGTATCGCAACTGGCTGGGGCTGATGCAGGGTGATCTCACGGAACAGGTCACCAAGAACGGCAAGACCTTCACGCGCCGCATGAATCCGGATCGCGAATACCGTACCCCCGATGGCGGCACGCTGACCTTGCACGGGCGCTCGCTGCTGTTCGTGCGCAACGTGGGTCATCTGATGACCAACCCGGCCATCCTGGACGCCCAAGGCGCGGAAATCCCCGAGGGCGTTCTGGACGCGGTGATGACGACGCTGACCGCCCTGCCCGACCGCAAGCGTCAATGCAACTCGCGCACGGGCTCGATCTATATCGTCAAACCGAAGATGCACGGCCCGGCGGAAGCCGCCTTTGCCAACGAACTGTTTGATCGCGTCGAAGACCTGCTGGGTCTGCCCCGTCATACGATCAAGATGGGCATCATGGACGAAGAGCGTCGTACCAGCGTCAACCTGAAGGCGTGCATTCGGGCCGCCTCCGGACGCGTCGCATTCATCAATACGGGCTTTTTGGATCGCACCGGCGACGAAATGCACACCGTGATGCAAGCCGGCCCGATGCTGCGCAAGGGCGATATGAAATCCAGTGCCTGGATCGCCGCCTACGAACGCAGCAATGTGCTGGTGGGCTTGAACTGCGGCCTGCGCGGGCGTGCGCAGATCGGCAAGGGCATGTGGGCCATGCCGGATCTGATGGCAGCCATGATCGAACAGAAAATCGCCCATCCCAAGGCCGGGGCAAACACCGCCTGGGTGCCCTCGCCCACCGCCGCGACGCTGCATGCGCTGCATTATCACCAAGTCGATGTCGCGTCCGTCCAGCAAGCCCTGGAGAGCACGCCACTGACCACTGAGCAGGACGCCCTGCTACAAGGTCTCCTCACGATCCCGGTGGGCGATCCCGCGCAATGGTCGCCCGACGACATCCAACGCGAACTGGACAACAATGCGCAGGGCATCCTGGGCTATGTGGTGCGCTGGATCGATCAAGGCGTGGGTTGCTCCAAGGTTCCCGATATCAACGACATCGGCCTCATGGAGGACCGCGCCACGCTGCGTATTTCGAGCCAGCACATCGCCAACTGGCTGCTGCACGGCATTGTCACCCGCGAGCAAGTGCAGTCCACGTTGGAACGCATGGCGCGAGTGGTCGACAAACAAAATGCGGGCGATGCGCTGTATCGCCCGATGGCCGATGACTTCCAACAGTCGATCGCATTCCAGGCAGCCAGCGCGCTGATCTTTGAAGGGCTGGAGCAGCCAAACGGCTATACGGAACCTCTGCTGCACAAGTATCGGCAGGCCTATAAAGCCGCCCGTTGATCCTCCGATGCCGCAGCACAACGGCCCCGAGAGGGGCCTTTTTCATCTCGTTATCGGAGCCGGATCACTCCGTGCTAGCCTAAGTCTGCACACATGCGAACGGAGAAAGACATGGCCTGGACCGGACGACAATTACGCTCCACGATCGACAAACAGGGCACGCTGACGCTGTCACTGAACCCCATCGAGATCACGGAACCTGGGGATGACGAAGTGGTGGTGCGCATTGAGGCGACACCCGTCAACCCGAGCGACATCGGCATGCTGTTGGGGCCCGCGGACCTCGCGACCATCGACGCGATCGACGCGGCCGACGGCCCGCGGCTGACGGTGTCGGTACCATCCGCAAGAATGGCTGCCGTCGCCGGCCGGATCGGCCAACCATTGGCCGTCGGCAACGAAGGCGCCGGCACCGTCATTGCGGCAGGTAAAAACGTCAGCGCGCTTCAGGGCAAGCGAGTCGGCATGGTAGGCGGCGCTATGTATGCCGATTACCGCAAGATCGCGGCCAAGGATGTCATCCCATTGCCCGACGGTGTCAGTGCCGCGGCGGGCGCGTCGATGTTCATCAACCCGCTGACTGCGTTGGGCTTTGTCGAGACGGCCCGCCGCGAAGGGCATAAGGCCATCATCCATACGGCAGCGGCATCGAACCTGGGCCAGATGCTGCAACGGATTTGCCTGGCCGATGGCATCCCGTTGATCAACATCGTGCGCTCCGAGGAACAAGCGGCGTTGCTGCGCTACATCGGGGCAAGCCATGTTCTGAATAGCAAGGACGAGGCCTTTCACGAGCAGCTCACCGAGGCGATCGCAGAGACCGGCGCCACCATTGCCTTTGATGCGATTGGCGGCGGCACCCTCGGCAGCGACATTCTGAACGCCATGGAACGCGCTGCGGCCCGTACCTCGACTACGTATAACCAATACGGTAGCAACGTGTTCAAGCAGGTGTACGTCTACGGCCGCCTGGATCTCTCACCGAGTGTGCTGGACCGCAGCACCCTGGGCTTTGGATGGAGCGTATCGGGATGGCTGTTGTTCAACAAACTGGCCACGTTCGAACCCGAGGTCGTGCAGGGATTGCGCCAGCGCGTGGTCAGGGAATTGACCACGACCTTTGCCAGCCATTACACGCGCACCGTGGGTCTGGCGGAGATACTGCGGCCAGACGTTCTACGCGCGATTGAACGCAAGGCCACGGGTGAAAAGTTCTTGATCGACCCAAGTCAGGGCTGACATCGACGCCTTTCAACACGCTAAAAACGCGGCCACGTTGGCGGTACATAAGATGCCGCCAGCCTGGCATCCCAGCCAAAGGGCCGTTGCGACGCACTTTGTGCAAATCTTTCGAAGCGAAACAGTAATTGCGAATCACTCGCATTTCCAATACAACTTCAGGCTTTCCCCCTGCTCCTGGAGACGCGAGTGGCTCGTTTCGGCTATCCCTACTATTGCGCGCGGCGTGTCACGCGACATCGCGCGCTGCCATGCTACCTGCCCGCCCTGCTGGTGGGCTTACCGGCGCTGGGGTCGCCCCTCGTGCATGCACAGACAGTTGCTACGGACACGACGTCATCATCCGATGTCGCGCAGATGCCGTCGGTCACTGTTCAGGCCGAGCCTTTGGAATCCACGCTGCAGCATCTGGAACTGCCGGTCGATATGGGTGCGCTGGGCAGTCGCAGCGCCATCGAGACGCCCTTTTCCAGCACGGTCGTGACTGCGCAACATATCGAGAGCCGGCAGATCAATAAGCTCGGCGATGTGTTCGCCCTCGATGCTTCCGTATCGGACAACAGCGCCGCCAATGGCGCATGGTCCAGTTACCTCACCGTGCGCGGACTGGCGCTGGATTGGCGCAACTCTTATCGCATCGATGGCAAGCCCTTTGTCAGCTATGTCACTACCCTGCCCTACGAGCAGATGGAACGGATCGACCTGTTAAAAGGGGCATCGGGATTTATGTACGGCTTCGGCGCGCCGGGCGGCATGCTGAACTATGTGACGAAGAAACCGCCCAGCGAGCCAGTGCGCAGCTTCACGCTGGGCTATACCTCCAAGAGCCTGTGGCGTGAATCGGTCGATCTCGGCGCACGCGTGGGCGAGGACGAGCGGTTCGGCTACCGGCTAAATGCGACCCATGAAGAAGGCAAAACCTATAACGACGGCTCGCTGTATCGCGACTCCGTCTCGCTGGCTTTGGACGCGCGGCTGACCGATAAGCTCACCTGGGATTTTCAATCGATCTACCAGGACCGTAACGCGATTGGGATGGATGCCACCATCACGACCTCCGGCATGTCGGGAACGTCGTTGCCCTCGCCTGTGCGGGCCGACAATCACAATCTGCAAGGCGAAGGCTTGTATGCCGATAACGCGTTTCGCTTTTATTCCACGGGCCTGAAATACCAACTCAATGATCAATGGAGCTTGCGGTCGCACTACACCTACAACACCACGCGCACGCGTCGCAATGAAAGCGTCTTGGCACTAACCGACAGCAGCGGGAACTACGACGACTATCGATCGGATTACGGTGAAGCGCACTCGTATAACCAGTGGGAAACCGCGGCTGAAGGCCGTTTCGATACCGGCCCGCTCAAGCACCAAGTCGTGTTTGGCGCATCGTGGCAAAAACAAAAAACCGATCTCAGCGCCAACAGCATTTATCAGCTAGAGGGCACGGGCAACCTTTACGAACCCAATCCCAACACCTATTACAGCGTAGGCCAGCTGTCGCTCTATCGCTCCGCGGACATCACGCAGAAAGCGATTTTCGCCAGCGATACCGTGGATCTGACCCATGGCTGGTCCGTTCTGGCCGGGCTGCGTTATACCGATTACGAGCAGAGAAGCTTTCTGCCCAGCGGCGACGAGGCCGCGCCCACGTATAAGAAAAACGGTGTACTGACCCCTACCGTGGCGCTGATGTTCAACTTCACGCCGCAGACCATGGCCTATGCCAGCTACATCGAATCGCTCGAGCCGGGCTCTGTGGTGGGCAATACCTATGAAAACCGAGGCGCTTTGCTCAGTCCGTTAAAGAGCAAGCAGTACGAGCTGGGCATCAAGACCGAACGCGAAGACTGGTCCGCCACCGCCGCGCTGTTTCGCATCGAAAGAAAGTCGGAATATGGGCGCGAGCTCGAATCCGGCGGACGTGAACTCGTGCAGGATGGCAAGTCGATCTATCAAGGCCTGGAGTTGGCCACTGCCGCGCGTATCGCGCGGCAGTGGCATGCGGGCGCGAGCATCATGTTGCTTGACACCGAATACAAGAGAGGCGCCGATCACACCGGCAACCGCGTCGCGGGCGCACCGCGATTCATTGCCGCCGCGCAGCTGGCCTACGATGTGCCACAGGTCCCGGGTTTACGGCTGCGGGCCGATGCGAAATACACCGGTAACGTCATGCTGGACGCGTCGAACCAGATCGAGGTGGATAACTACACCATCTTTAATATCGGGGCGACGTATGACACGCGCATCTATGGGTACAACACGACACTGCGAGCGGCGATCAACAATCTGACCGATAAACGCTATTGGCTTTATCAGTCGGAGAACTACATCAAGGCCGGCGATCCCAGAACGTTCAGCCTCAGCGCCAGCGTGGCGTTTTAACCGGGTAGATCCGATATGCCCATGCGCTGGCGCGGCGTGGCCAGCCGCGCCGCCCATGATGCCTCCGACAGATCGGTCCAACAACGGTAATATCGATGGTCGCGAGCGCGTGCGCTTGCCTTAACCTCCATCGCTATTCCCTTATGAGCCGTTTCGAAGACAACCCGTTTCTGCATTCACTAGGCGCCTCGATCGAGAGCTGGGGCGACGGCCGCGTCGTCCTGCACTTGCCGGTGCAACCGAACCATCTCAATCGTCAGGGCGCGCTGCAAGGCGGCGTGGTCAGTGCCTTGCTGGATGCTGCGTGCGGTTATGCCGGAATCGAGCAGGACAACCCTGAACGCAGCAACTCGGTCACGATCTCGCTGGCGATCAACTTCATCGGCTCGGTCAAGAGCGGCCATGTGCTGGCCATCGGCACGGTGACCGGACGCGGGCGCAAGATCTATTTCTCGCAAGCCGAAGTGCGCACGCCGGATGGTCGCGTGATCGCCACGGCACAAGGCTCGTTTAAACACGGCCGCCCGCGCGTAGAGGCGAATGCGCCCGCCGTAAGCGCCGGGACGAGCACATAAGCCACCGCGTGACCGTCTGAACATCAGCCCTCTGAAGCCAATTGCACCGCTTTGACGGCGCATCAAGGAGCCACCCTTTATGCACGATTCCATGAACGCAGTTGAACAAGCAATTCGCTCGCGCCAGAGCATCCGCAGCTTTCTGCCAGACCCGGTGCCGCCAGCCATCATTCGCCGCATTCTAGAGGCCGCCACGTACGCGCCCAGCGGCAGCAATATTCAACCCTGGCAAGTGCATGTGCTCACTGGGAAACGGCGTGATGCGCTATCGCAGGCTTTGTTGAATGCGCATCGTGCGAAAGAGCCAGAGCGCCGTGGATATCAGTATTACCCGGCAGAATGGCGCGAACCCTATCTGCAACGACGCCGCGAAACAGGTTGGGGTTTATACCAATGGTTGGGGATCGGAAAGGGTGACCGCGCGGCCGCCGACGAGCAGCGCGGGCACAACTATGAGTTCTTTGGCGCGCCCTGTGTGATGATGTTCACCATCGACGACGACATGGGAACCGGCAGTTGGTTGGACTACGGCATGTTCTTGCAGAACATCATGATCATGGCACGAGCCCTGGGGCTCGATACCTGCCCACAAGCGGCGTTAGCCAACTACCCCGATATCGTCAGGGAACACCTGGGCATCTCCGATCATCAGGTGGTGATCTGCGGCATATCGATCGGGTATCGCGACCCCGATGCCCGGGTGAACCGCTATCGCCCGTCGCGCGTCGAGGTCGACAGCTTCACGGTGTTCCACGACGATTAAGGCCCACGTATAGGGGCTTTCATGCGTGATCGGCGTTATCAAAGCATAATGTTGTCCGTTGTTTTGCCACGGCGCCCGGCCTGCCAACATAGCGGCCCGCGCCTCAACCACACACGGAAACCGTTATGCAAAGCTCCACGCCTTCTTCCGCGCCGACGCGACGCCAACCCAAATTCTCCATGGTGCGACGCGCCGGCAATCTGGTATTCGTGTCGGGCCAGATGGCGTTTGACGAGGGCTTTCGTATCGTGGGCGATGACGTCAGCACGCAAACCCGCGTGTGCCTGGAGAACATCGAACGGCACCTGCAAACGGTGGGCCTCACCGCGGGCCACATCGTCAAGACCACGGTATGGCTTACGCGCGTCGATGACTTCACCGCGTTCGATGCCGCCTATGGCGAATTCTTTGGCACGACGAAACTGCCCGCGCGCTCGACCGTGCGCGCCGATTTGATGTTGCCTGGGGCGTTAGTCGAGATCGAAGCGATTGCTCAGATCGGCGATGACGAGGGCTGACCAGCCCCATGCTGATTTTTCCAGGCCCAACGACGTTGCGTTCTTGCGGCCTAGTGCTTTGCCGCTCTTCTTATCAATGTTTGCTTAAACCGGATTTTCCATGGCAACAATAGCGACTCCCGCGCCATCCTCTCCTGAAAAGATAGCGCCTTCAGCGAAACGTCTTATCGCGGCGGCCTCGATCGGCAACGCGCTGGAATGGTTCGATCTGGTGGTGTATGGCTTTTTCGCCGCTACGATTTCGCGCCTGTTTTTTCCGAACGAAAACGAAACAGTCTCCCTGCTCATTACGCTGGGTACGTTCGGCGTATCGTTCTTCATGCGCCCGCTCGGTGCGCTGGTGCTTGGCGTATACGCCGACCGCGTGGGGCGGCGTGCCACGCTGACATTGGCGATCATGCTGATGATGCTGGGCACGCTGATGATCGCCGTCATGCCTACTTATGCCAGCATCGGTATCTGGGCGCCCATCGGCATCGTTCTCGCGCGCCTGATCCAGGGCTTTTCGGCAGGCGGTGAATTCGGTAGCGCCACGGCGTTCCTGGCCGAGCATAGCCCCAACCGTCGCGGCTTCTTCGCCAGTTGGCAGGTCGCCAGCCAAGGGCTCACCACGCTGCTTGCGGCCGGCTTTGGCGCGGGTTTGAGCGCCTGGCTCACCACCGAGCAGCTCGAGTCGTGGGGGTGGCGTGTGCCGTTTTTCTTCGGTCTGTTGATCGGTCCTGTCGCCTATTACATCCGCACGAAGATCGACGAGACGCCCGAGTTTCTCGCCGCCGAGCGTACCGAAACGCCCCTGGCCGACACGTTTACCCACCATCGCATGCGTCTGGTGCTGGCGATCGGCTCCGTCGTGCTGGGTACGGTGGCCACCTATCTCGTGCTGTACATGCCGACTTATGCGGTCAAGCAATTGGGCATCCCGTCTTCGGCTGCTTTTGCCGCGATTCTCGTCACCGGTATCGTGCAGTTCATCATTGCCCCCATCGTGGGTCATTGGTCGGACCGCCACGGTCGCACCGGCATCATGATGATCGCCGCCGTGTTGTTTATCATCGTGATGTACCCGCTATTCCTGCTGCTGAAGGCCTCGCCCACGTTCGCCACCATGATGTTGGTGCAGCTCGTGTTGGGCGTGATGCTGGCCAGCTATTTCGGCGTACTGCCGGCGTTGCTGACGGATCTCTTCCCGACGCAAACGCGCACGACCGGTATGTCGCTTGGCTATAACATCGCCGTCACGATTTTTGGTGGATTCGCGCCGTTCATCATGGCCTGGCTGATCTCGAGCAGTGGCAATATCCTGGCCCCCAGCTTTTACGTGATTTTCGCGGCGGTGGTCAGCCTGATCTCGCTGCTGGTCGTCCGTCGCCGCCTGAACCTGCGTTGATGTTGCGTTTGCATTCTGAAGAGATACCTTATGACCTCGCCTGCTGATACCTTGCCCGTTCCGGACCTTGCCGCGATTGAAACCTTGCACGCAGAGCTCCAGCACTGGATACGCACGACGCCCATGATGGCGAAGTCGGATTTCGATCCGGTACCAGGCACGGAAATCTTCTTTAAGTTTGAACTATTGCAGGCCAGCGGCACGTTCAAGGCCCGCGGCGCGTTTTCCAACTTGTTCGCCTTGGACGACACGCAGCGGCGCGCGGGAGTGACCTGCGTGTCGGCGGGCAATCATGCCGTGGCGGTGGCGTATGCGGCGATGCGGTTGCAGATTCCCGCCAAGGTCGTCATGATCAAAACCGCCAGCCCGGCACGCGTGGCGCTATGCCGACAGTATGGCGCCGAGGTCGTGCTGGCCGAAGACGGGGCCTCCGCTTTTGAAACGGTGCGGCGTATCGAAAGCGAAGAAGGCAAGTTCTTTGTTCACCCCTTTAATGGCTACCGTACCGTGCTCGGCACCGCGACGCTGGGATATGAATGGCTGCGTCAGGCGGGCGAGCTGGACGCCGTGATCGTGCCCATTGGCGGCGGCGGTCTGATGGCGGGTGTCAGCACAGCCATCAAACTCATGCAGCCGCAATGCCAGGTCATCGGCGTGGAACCCGAGGGAGCCGATGTCATGCATCGCAGCTTCGCGGCGAACGGCCCGATCAAAATGGGGCCGATGCACAGCATCGCCGATAGTCTGAGCGCCCCGCATACTGAGCAATACAGCCTCGATCTGTGTCGCAAGAACGTGGATCGTTTGGTCAGTGTGACGGACGACGCGTTGCGCGGCGCCATGCGCTTGCTTTTCGACCAGCTCAAGCTGGCGACGGAGCCGGCATGTGCGGCCGCCACGGCGGCACTGGTGGGCCCGCTAAAGGATGAATTCGCGGGCAAACGCGTGGGCGTGCTGCTGTGTGGCACCAACACCGACCCGGCGACGTTCGCCCGCCATCTGGCTTGAGGGCTGCCAGACGCATCATGGCCCTCGAAATTAAGGGGCCCATGATGCATCTGAAGAACGCTAGAACGGGTCGGCCTATTCCGGCTTGATGCCGGACTTCTCGGCCACGGCTTTCCAATTGGCCAGCTCGTCGGCGATGACCTTGCCAAATGCGGCCGAACTCATCGGTGCGGCCTCGGCGCCTTCCTTGATCAGGAACGCCTTCATCTCGTCGCTGGCAAGCGCATTATTGATCACCTGATTCAGTTTGGCCGTTACATCCGCGGGCATGCCCGCGGGGCCGATAACGCCCCACCACAAGTCCGCCGTACTGCCTTTATAGCCGGCTTCCTCCAGTGAAGGCAGATCCGGCGCCACCGGCGAACGCTGCGCTGTCGTCACGGCGAGCGCACGGACGTGGCCGCTTTTGACCTGTCCACCGATCGAGGGCGCACTGGCCACCAGCACCTGGATCTGGCCACCGATCAAATCGTTGGTCGCCGGGCCCATGCCCTTGTACGGCACGTGGGTCATCTTGACGTCGGCGGATTGGAGAAACACCTCCGTCGCAAACTGGTTGATGCTGCCGATGCCCGAGGTCCCGTAGTTCAGTTTGCCGGGATTGGCTTGGGCGTATTGGACCAGTTCCTGAATCGTTTTGAAGGGCTGGTCGTTGTTGACGGTGACCAGCAGCGGGCCTTTGGCGATCATGGCCACGGGGGTGAAGCTCTTTACCGCGTCATAGCCCAGGTTGTCCCGGATCGCCGCACCGGTGGTAAAGGTCGAGGACACCATGCCCAGCGTATAGCCATCGGGGTCGGCCTTGGACACCAGCGAATTCGCCAACACGCCGCCGCCGGACGGGCGGTTCTCGACGACCACGGATTGCTTGAGCGCGTCGCCCATATGCTTGGCAAGTGCGCGGGCAAACACATCGTTCGACCCGCCGGGCGAAGAGCCCACGATGAGCGTAATGGGTTTATCCGGGTACGTGGCCTGCGCATAGGCGCCGGCCGACAGGCACACCGCCACGGCGGCTCCTATCGCACTCAGTTTTACCGCCGAGGCCAGACTCGCCTTGAATCCCTTCATGCTTTGATCTCCTCACAAGTTGTGTCACCGCAAAGAATCATGCCTTCGGTGCGACGTGGCCGCCGACCGAAACCCGGCTCTCCAGATGTGCTGACTAACCGTTGTTGTTGTTGTTATCGCCGCGCAAGCGGCTAAGCATCAAGTACACCACAGGTGTGGTGTACAAGGTGAGAAATTGACTGACCAGCAACCCACCCACGATAGCGACGCCTAAGGGCCGACGCAACTCCCCTCCGTCACCGCCATCCAGAACCAGCGGTAACGCACCCAGCAAGGCCGCCAGATTCGTCATCAGGATGGGTCTCAAGCGCAATACCGCCGCCTGATGGACGGCCTGCGCGGCAGATATCATTTTGCGGCGTTGCAGCACGCGCGCGAAATCAACCATCAAAATCGCGTTTTTCATGACCACGCCAAACACCAGGAACAAACCAAGCAAGGCGATAAGCGTGAATTCCATCCCGGCCACCCGCAGCGCCAGCAACGCGCCTATCCCCACCGAGGGCAAAGTGGACAAGATCGTCAACGGATGCCAAGGGCTTTCGTACAACATACCCAGCACCAGATAGATCGCAGCGAGCGCACCCAGGATCAAGGTCGGCTGAGCTTGCACGGCAGTCAGAAAATCGTCGGCGCCATTTCCTAAGCGCGCCTGGATATCGGTGGGCAGCATCAATCCATTCAATGTCTGGTCCACCGCCTGCAAGCCGCGTTCAAGCGACACGCCCTCGGCCAACATGAATCCCACGTTGGTCGCGGCAAACAAGCCGATGTGCATCACATAGTCGTTGGCGAAATCCTGTTCGTAGGTCGCCAGCGCGCTCAAGGGCACGCGACGACCATCGCCCGTGATGACCTCGACCTGTTCCAACATGTCGGCACTCCGGGCGCGTTCGCCGTCGAGTTCCAACACGATCCGGTAAGGACGTGTGTGGTCGTATAGCGTCGCGATCTGACGCTGGCTAAACGAGTTGCTAAGCACCGCCGCCACCGTATTCACGTCCACGCCCAACCGTGCGGCGACCTCGCGGTCGAGTTGCACCCTTACCCGCCGCGCCGACTCATCGCCCGAGGTGACGACACCGCTGATCTCCGGCAACGCTCGCAAGGCGCTCGCGATGCGCTGCGTCCACTCTCGCAACAGCGATACATCGCTGGCCAGCACTCGCAGACCATAGCTGCCCGAGGCGCCAATTTCGATCGTCGTTATCAAGTCCTGGACCGGCGTGAGATACAACGTCGCGCCTGGCACCTGCGGCATGTTCGACTGCAGTCGCGCGATCACCGACTCCGCAGAGACACCACGCTCGGCTAGTGGCTTGAGCCGTATCATAAAGAACGCGTTGCCCACACCGAAGCTGCCGCCGTTATAGCCCACCACGTCCTGCACGGCGGGATCGTCTTGCACCAGACGGCGAAACGTGTCGATCTTGGGCTGCATCAGCGCAAACGATGCGCCTCCTTCGCCTTTAACAAAGCCCATGATGTGACCCGTATCCTGAGAGGGCAGAAAGCCCTTCGGCGCGACGATATACAAAGCGACGTTCGCGCAGATCACTGACGCCAGCACGGCCAGCATGAGCCAAGGGTGACGCAATGCGAAGCTCAGCGTGTTGCCATACGCCCGCTGTAACGCGCCGCTGAGTCGCTGGGCATGGTGCTCGTGCCGCATCCTCGCGGGTGCGCGCAGCCATCGCGCACACAGGCTCGGAATGACAGTCAAACACACCACGAGCGAGATCAGCGTTGCCGCTATCAGCGTGATGGAGAACTCCTTGAAAAGCCGCGCGGCCATGCCTCCCATGAAGAGCACCGACACGAATACGATCGCCAGCGAGACCGTCATGGCCACCAGGGTAAAGCCGACCTCGCTCGCGCCCCGAAATGCCGCGCGTGGCGGACTGAGCCCGCGCTCCAGATGCCGCGCGATGTTTTCCTGCACCACGATGGCATCATCAACGACCAGACCCGCCGAGACGATCAACGCCATCAGGGACAGGTTGTTCAGCGAGAATCCGCACAGATACATCACCGCGAATGTCGCGACCAAGGACACCACGATGGCCACACACGAAATGACGGCAACGCGGATCTGACCGACAAAGAACCACACCACTAGAACCACTAGCACCGTGGCGATACCCAAGGTCAGATGCGCCTCCCGCATTGCTGCGCGTATGCCCGGCGATCGGTCCGTTACCACGGTCAGGTTTGCCTCGCCCGGCAACATGGCGCGCAACGCAGGCAAGAGCTCATACAGCGCATCGATGGTCTCGATAATGTTTGCCTCTACCTGCCGGGTCACCACCATGATCACGGCAGGCTGCGAGTTATGAAAGCCCGCGGTATAGCGGTCCTCGACGGATTCACTGACGCGCGCGACATGACCGAGGCGCAGCGACGCCCCCTGCTCATGCTTTAACGTCAATTGCTCCAGCTCGGACGCACGGACGGGACCTTCGTCTTGCAGATCCAGCTCCCAACGTTGGCCATCTGACTGCACCGCCCCCGAGGGCGCCAGTGGCACGGCCCGGACCAGGACATCTCGCAGCTGATCCAAGGCAACGCCATAATGCGTCAAGGCCTTGGGATTCATTTGCACGCGCAGCGCAGGCATGGAGCTGCCCTGCACCTCTACGCCACCTACCCCCTGGACCTGCGACAATCTTGGTGCCAGCACCGTGGCCGCAATCTCGTAGAGCGCGGGCAATGGCAATGTCGACGAACTGAGCGAAATCGCCATGATCGAGGCACGCGCGGAGCTGCGCTTCGAATAAGTCGGGCTCTCAGGCATCCCCGCCGGCAATTCGGCTTGCGCGATATTGATCGCTGCCTGGACCGCGCGCGCCGCGTCGTTCACATCGCGATCTGCCTCGAACAGCAATTCGATCTGGGTCGCGCCCTGCGTGCTGTACGACACCATGTCTGTCACACCGGACACGCTGCTCAGTGCCCGCTCTAGCGGCGCCGCCACCGTTTTGGCCATGCTTTCCGGGCTCGCGCCCGGCAGGCTCGCGCTGACCTGGATGAGCGGAAGCTCCACCTGAGGCAAGGCCGCGACAGGGAGCAAACACCAAGCTAAGGCGCCAATCAAAAAAAGCGCCACCGCAAAACAGGTGCAAGCCACTGGCCTGCGTACACACGTGCGTAGCATCAACCGATGCCCGATTCAGATAGCACGCGCGTCAGGGAACCCTTGCGGCGCGCGCTTAATCGGCTAAAGAACAGATACACGGCCGGTGTCGTGAACAGCGTCAGCAGCTGACTGACCAGCAATCCGCCCACCATCACCCAACCTAAAGGCTGACGCCACTGCGCTCCCATACCGGTAGCCAGCATCAGCGGGATCGCGCCGATCACCGCGGCAAGCGTCGTCATCAATATGGGTCGCAGGCGTAGCAGGGCCGCCTCGCGGATGGCTTGTTCGGGCGACACACCGCGCGTGCGTTCGGCCTCCAATGCGAAATCGACCAGCATGATGCCGTTTTTTTTGACCAGACCGATCAGCAAAATAATGCCGATGACCGCGATCAGGTCCAGGGGTCGCCCCGTCAACCACAATGCCAGCAACGCCCCCATTGCGGCCGAGGGCAGCGTGGACAGGATCGTGATGGGATGGATCGTACTTTCGTACAACATGCCGAGCACCAGATACATCGTGATCACCGAAGCCAGCATCAGCCAAAGCGTGTGGTGCAGCGAGGCCTCGAATCCGGCTGCCGCGCCTTGCAATCGCAGGGCAACGCTCGCGGGCAATCCGATCCGCGTACGCGCGTCTTCGATGACACGCGCCGCCTCGCTTAACGAATGACCCGGCGCGAGGTTGAACGATACGTTCACGGAAGGAAACTGGGCCACCTGATGAATGGCCAAGGGTGAGCTGCGTTCGCTCAGGGTCGCCATCGCGGACAAGGGCACTAAGTCTCCACGCGAAGAGCGCACGGTCAAGCGGTCCAATACACGGGGGTCAGGCGCATGCCGGGCGTCGATCTCCAACACCACGCGATACTGATTCGATTGGGTAAAGAACGTGGAAATCTGGCGCTGTGCAAAGGCGCTGTAGAGCGTTTGAACAATCTCGTCCATGCTGACGCCCAGGCTCGCCGCGACATCGCGCTGCACCGACATAAAAACCTGCCGGCCCTCGCGCTGCGCATCGAGGGCCACGTCTGCCATAGCGGACTGTTGCCGTAAGTCGGTCACCAACGCGTCTGCCCACCCGTGCAACAGGGCAGTGTCAGGCGCGAATAACGTGAACTGGTATTGCCCCCGACTCACCCTGTCCTCGAGATTGAACTCCTGTACGGGCTGCAAAAACAAGCTGGTATGGGCAACCGTCGCCGCACGCGATGCCAGTCTGGCCATGATGACATCCAGCGACGCGTCACGCGACTCAAAGGGCACGAGATTGATCATCATGCGGCCACTGTTGAGCGTGGTGTTGACGCCGTCCACGCCGATAAATGACACGAGACTATGTACCGATGGGTCTTCCAGCAGTGCGCGCCCGATCGCCTGCTGACGCTGCGCCACCGTCGCGAACGCGGCATCGTCGGACGTCTGTACGATTGCCTGCAATAAGCCACTATCCTCATTGGGAAAGAAGCCTTTTGGAATGATCCAGTAAAGCAGCGCGGTCACGCCAATGGTGGCAAGCATCACCGTCAAGGTCAGGCGTTGATGCCGCAAGGTCAGGTCCAAGAGGCGCTCATATCCATGCACCAGACGGCGCATCCAAGCCGCCGTCGCAGTCGCGGCGGCGCCATGCTCCCCCAGCGGCGGCATCCAACGCGCGCACAGCATGGGAGTGAGCGTTAACGACACGGCCAGCGAGATCAGAATCGCCACGGCCAGACATACCGCGAACTCGCGAAACAGCCGGCCGACGATGTCTTGCATGAACAGCAACGGTATCAGCACCGCGATCAGCGACACGGTCAACGACACCAAGGTAAATCCAATTTGCCCGGCACCTAACAACGCTGCCTGCAAACGGCTATGTCCCTGTTCGCGATAGCGCGCGATATTCTCGAGCATCACAATCGCATCATCCACCACAAAGCCCGCGCCTATCGTGAGCGCCATGAGCGTCAGATTATTCGCCGAATAGCCCACCATATACATAACGCCGAATGTGCCTATCAGCGACAACGGCACCGCGACACTTGGAATCAAGGTGAGCGATATCTTCTTTAGAAACGCCCAGGTCACAACCACCACGAGCGCCACGGCGAGTATCAATTCGCGCTGCACGCCCTTGACCGAGGCGCGGATGCTTTGCGTGCGATCGGTCAAGACAGTCACGTCGACCGATGCTGGCATGCTGGCCGTCAGCTCGGGCAGCAATGCCTTGACGCGATCCGTCACCTCAATCACGTTGGCGTCCGGCTGCCGTTGGATATTGATGAGCACAGCGGGTTTATCGTTCACCCAAGCCGCCAGATAGCGATCTTGCGCGCCATCCTCGATGTGCGCCACTTGGCCGAGCCTGACCGGAGCACCGCCCCGCCACGCCACGATCAGGTCGCGGTACTCGTCCGCGCTTTGGAGTTGGTCGTTCAGTTCCAGTGACAACGTGCGCAATGCGCCGTCGAAGCCTCCGACGGGCAGATTGGAATTGGTCTTGCGAATGGCCGCATGCAAATCCGGCAGGGACAGCTGATACGCCGTCAGAGCCATTGGATTCACCTGTATTCGCAACGCCGGCCGCTGTCCGCCCGCCAAACTGACCATGCCGACGCCGCTCAACTGCGCCAGGCGCTGTGCCATACGCGTATCGACCAGGTCGTACACCCGCGGGACAGGCAAGGTATCCGAACTCACCGCCAGGGTGATGATCGGCACATCCGCGGGATTGACCTTGCGATACACCGGCGGCGCAGGCAGATCTGGCGGCAGCGATGCAGCGCCCGCGCTGATCGCGGCCTGCACTTCTTGTTCCGCCACGCTCAGCGGCACATCGAGCGAGAACTGCAATGTGATGAGCGACAATCCGCTCGCGCTGGTCGAAGACATTTGCTTCAGACCGGAGATCCTGCCAAATAGCCGCTCCAGCGGCGCGGTGACTGCCCGGGCCATCACGCTGGGATTCGCGCCGGGGTACTGCGTGCTGACCTGAATGACCGGGAAATCCACCTGCGGCAACGCTGCCACGGGGAGTAGCCGCCAGGCGAGCAAGCCCGAGAGCATGATGGCGAGCATCAAGAACGTCGTGGCGACGGGCCGCAGGATAAACGGACGAGACAGATTCACCGACGGCCCTTAATACGAAGGCGCAACGATCAATACCTCGCGTCCCTCATCCAGCTCCTCGATCCCCTCGAGCACCACGTTTTCACCGGCTTGCAAGCCCGATTCCACGCAGACACGCGAGGCATTATCCGGCCCCAGTGCGATGGACCGCTTCTGCGCACGATTGTCTGTGCCCACGACAAAAACGTACGCACCATGCGGCCCCTGCTGCACGGCCGCCGCGGGGATGACCAGCGACTGTATCGGGCGGGCCCGCACCATGCGGATATTGACGAACTGATTCGGAAACAGCGTCTCGTCGGCGTTGTCGAAGTACGCGCGTAGCTGCAGCGTGGCGCTGCGGGTGTCGATACGGTTATCCAGGCTGGTCAGCGTGCCGCGCGCCAGCAGGCGGCGTTCCTCGGCATCCCAGGCCTGTACCTCGACGGTTGCATCCTCCTCGGCCTCCCAGGCTTGCTGCAGCCATTTCAACCGTGTCGCCGGGATGGTGAATAGCACCGAGGTGGGCGCCGTCTGCACGAGCGTCGCGAGCGCCCGGTGGTCGGCTGCGCGGATATGGTTTCCCCTATCTATGCCTCGCATGCCGACACGCCCCGTCACCGGTGCGGTGATACGAGTATGCGCCAACTGCAGCCGCGCCTCTTTGACCTTGGCTTCCGTCCGGCGCAGACGCGCGGCTTCCTGCTGCTCCTTGGCGCGTGCGGCATCCAGACGCTTGGCGGCGACGGAGTCCTGCTTATCCAGACGTTCGTACCGCTTTAGATCCGCTGCCGCGTTGTTCCATTGCGCTTGGATTTCCTGCAGCTCGCCTTCCGCAGCGTTCAGACGTATTCGATAGGGCCTGTCATCGATTTCGGCGAGCAGATCGCCGACCGACACATGCTGGCCCTCTTGAAAATGCAGCCGCACCAGATCGCCGTCGACCTGGGCGCGTATGTCGACCCTGGCAAGCGGCGTGACGGTGCCGACGGCGTACATTTCGGACTGCACCGCCCCGGAGACCACCGGGATGACTCGGACAGGAACCGGCGGCGGCCCGCTGCTGCTATCGTCACCCGCGCTTTCGCTTAGCGGGCGAAACGTTCGTAGCGTCATAGCGGTGACAATCGCGATGGCGATGACGGCCATCAGCCACCACAGATGTCGATGGCGCAGCTTGTCCGCAGAGAATGAGAGAAGCATCCCAGTCTGAATCCGTACACGACCAAAAATCACCGCGCACTTGGAAAAGTGGCGATACCGTTGATGGCCGTGGCGCGAAACCGGGTGACGAATCAGCCCTTCCACTAGCCGTTCCGGGAGGCTACAGCTCGTAGCCTCCCGGAACGCGCGCCGTCTCGACAACGCACTACAAATCAGGCGGGTCCTATGTGGACAGTCCCCTAAATGCCGCCATGACGGCGCGGACGGTTGCGCGCCGGGGGGAGCAGATCAGCCCCGTTTTCGCAGCGGAAACGTCATATCGGCATACCGCACGAAACGCGATTTCTGCAATACACGATATCCCGCCCAAATCAGCAGAAACAGTGGGATGCCAATATAAGTCGCCGCGACGCTACTCCATTCGATGTGATCGGAAAGGAACGCCTCGTAATTCTGTCCCAGCGTGATGATCAAACACACGACAAAGGCAAAGATCGGGCCGAATGGGAAAAACGGCGACACATAAGGCAAGTCGCTAAGCTTGCCGCCTTGCGCGACATAGCCCCGCCGAAATCGATAATGACTAATTGCAATCCCCAGCCAGGCGATAAACCCCGTCATGCCGGAGGTGTTCAATAGCCAGATATACACCGCCTTCGGGCTGAACAGAAATGACAAGAAACACAACGCCGCCACTGCGGTCGTGGCCAACAAGGCCAGCACTGGCACGCCATTGACGGCAACCCGGCTGAATATGCGCGGAGCCTTGCCTTCGCTCGCCAAGGCGTACAGCATGCGCGTAGCCGCATACATGCCCGAATTCCCGGCAGACAACACCGAGGTCAATACCACGGCATTCATGATCGATGCCGCCGCTAGCAATCCTGCACGCTCGAATATCAACGCGAACGGGCTGACACTGATATCGGAAACATCGTTACGCAAGAGTTGCGGGTCGGTATAGGGAATCAGCAAGCCGATCACGCCGATGGCCAACACGTAAAACAGCAGGATGCGCCAGAACACACTGCGCACCGCGCGCGGCAGATTGCGCGCGGGGTCTTTCGATTCGCCGGCAGCGATGCCGATGAGCTCCGTTCCTTGAAACGAAAATCCCACCACCATGGCCACGCCAATCAATGCGGCAAAGCCCCCGGCAAAGGGGGCCTCGCCAATTGTCCAGTTATGCCAGCCTCCGGTCTCGCCGCCCCGGATGATCCCGAGCAGCATCAATATGCCCATAGCGATAAACGCAATGACGGCAATCACCTTGATCAAGGCAAACCAGAACTCCGCTTCGCCAAAGCCGCGTGCCGATAAGGCATTGAGCCCCACGATCACCAGCAAAAACAGCGCGCTCCAATAAACCCCTGGCACATCCGGCAACCAATACGCCATCACCAGCTGCGCGGCAACCAGATCCACCGCGACCGTCACCGCCCAGTTGTACCAATAGTTCCACCCTAGGGCGAAGCCAAAACCGGGCTCTACATAACGGGCGCCATAGCTGGCAAACGATCCCGACACCGGCATCGCCGCCGCCAGCTCGCCCAGACTGGTCATGAGGAAATACACCATCAAGCCGATAAAGGCATAACCCAGCAGCGCGCCACCGGGACCCGCTTGAGCGATGGTGCTGCCCGAGGCCACGAACAGACCCGTGCCAATCGATCCTCCAACGGCGATCATGGTCAGGTGACGGGCGGCAAGCGTGCGGCGCAATCCGGTGGGTGCGGGATCGGCGGGGGTATCAACGGCGTGCGGACTTGTGGTCTCGGCCAAGATCGTGTTCCTTGTGAGCGTTAAAGCGGTAAAGGAGCAACTTTAGCCTACTCCGTACAGACCGGCTTAGCCGTCGGGCAGGTTGCGCTGACGATCACGTCGGGCTGGCGCGTCAATGCGAGCGCTGGAGTTTCTAGGGACGAGCAAGTTGAATTCTCCGCGTGCTTTATCGTAATAAATCACCAGATTCTTCAAAATATCCATCCCGATAAAGCCGAAGTCCGTAATCCCTCTATCGTCCACTGCCGGCCTGGGAATCACAGGATGTGATTTGAACACTTTCCCGTTGATATTCAGATCGACGAGACGCATCCGTGGCGCGGGCATGATCGCGCCAAAAACGTCCATTCTCCGGGGTGCCGGGGCGCCGCGTGGCTTTGTTTGCACCAGTGTAGCCAGCAATGAACTGACCGACGCGCCGGAATCCACGACCACGGGGATCCGACCGGAGCCGAGCCCTATCGGGATCGCCATGACTCCGTACGGATTCGCCAGCGAGCGTCCCGGATAAACACTGAACCGGGCGTCCGCGCGAGTATCGAACGCCCCTCCTACGATTAAACAGTCGCTGTGCAAATCGACGAGCAACGCGTTATCCCCTGATACTTGCTGAGGACTTAGAATGCCGGCGTAACCCTCCTGCGCAAGGACGGCGTCCGACACCAGGTAGAATTCCTGGCTCATAGCATTTCCGTGGTGGTCAGCCAGCGTGGCGCGGACCCGCCTGGCATCGGCCGACGCAACGTGCGAATCCACGCGATTCACAGCCGCCTCCGGCGCTTCCTTCAATACTGAAGCGTCCCAGAGCAAGTTAGCGGAAGCCCCCGTATCCAGCATCATCTTGACGGCCTTGCCATCGATGAATACATGAACGGTAGGATTGGCTTTGCTGAGCGGGTCGTCGTATTCGATAGCGGTGCGGAATAGAGGAGACTGCTGACCCCACTCAGTGCCGCAGGCGCCATAGGCAGTTGCCACGGCACCAAAAGAAACGAAGACGGCAATTGCCGAAACGATAAAATCTGTGTTGCGCTTGTTGGCCATATCGGCGTTAGTAACGCGTTTGCCGGCATCGTTCCAAACAACGCGGCACAACACATGTCAGCCCCGCAAAGCGCCGACGCAATCGTCAGAAAAACGGCGGCGTTCGCGTTCTCGCCATTGGCTGCCGCCGCAAGGGCCCTACACAATATGCGTCATGCGCAAGCGCGCACATGAGCCGCGCCTTCAGTTCACACCGGCAACCGCCCTCGCCGCCTTGAACTGCGCGAACGTCGGGCCGCCCGGACACATGCGCACGTCTTCGCGCAAGTTGGTCCACGGCAGTTCCATCGGATCCATCGGCATAGGGCCTGGCGCCGCACAGATCAAGATATCCGCGGCGATGGGCGTGAAGTCCGCGCGAAAATGCGTGGAGCTCTTGAGCACCAACACATCTTGCTCGGTCGGCTCGATGCCGACGTAACGGAACATCGCCTGATCGGCCATCTGCGCCTTGTAAGAAGAGAGCACGACACGCACTTCGCCGATACGCAAACAAGCGCTCGGGCCCAAGTCCATGCGCACACCCAGGAGGTATGGACCAGTGGCGGTCAGCTTGCCATCGGACAGACGTTCCACCACGAAGTCCGCCTCGAACGGCGCATCACCCGGAACACCAGAATGCCCGCCCAACGCCAAACGCACGGTGGCGCCCTCGCCTGCCTGATGCACCAATTCGGCAGCAGCCGGATCGACCATCAACCCCAATGCACTGCGTGGGACGTTATAGCGTACCAGCGCGCGCAAAATGGCGGTGGTATCGGAATCGCCACCCGCGCCTGGATTGTCTTGCGCATCGGCGATCACGACAGGCCGGTCGGCGCCAGCGGCCAGTTCAAGCGCGCGCAACACGGCTTCGTCAGGCGAATAGAGCTTACCGGCGAAAGCTGCTTCAGCGGCTTCGACATCGGCGGCCAGCGTATCCGCGGCGGCATCAGCGGCAGCCTGCGTGTCCGCATACGCCCATACCAGCGCACCGCAATCGGGGAAGTCCGCTGCGGGAAAGCCCATGCAGAAAGACATGCTCGAAACTTCGGGCGCGGATTCCAACGCTTCCAGGCGCTCGTAAAGACCTTTGGCCGGCATCGCCATCGTGCTTTGCCAGCAAGTGGGCAACAGATACGATATCTGGCGTACGGCAACCGGCGGTCGCGGCATGCCCCGAAGGCGCCGGCCCATAAAGGCACAAGCGCGCGCGCCGGTATCGGCCATATCCACGTGCGGATACGTACGATAGGCCACCAAGGCGTCGGCTTCGCGAATCATCTGCTGGGTGACGTTCGCATGCAGATCCAAGCTGGCGACCAAGGGCACGTCCGGACCGATCAACGCGCGCACGCGACGCAGCACTTCGCCCTCGCCATCGTCATAATGCTCGGCGACCATGGCGCCATGCAGGTCCAGATAGACACCGTCGACCGGCAACGCAGCGGCGATGTCTTCGAGCATCATGGCCATGATGCGTTCAAATGCCTCACGCGTGACGTGCGCCGACGGACTCGCTGCGCCCCACACCGCTGGCACGATGGTATAGCCGAGCGCCTGCGCGGCTGCGATAAAGCCCGCGGCAGGAATGTTGGCGCCTTTCAGTGCGGGCAAAATTGCCGGCCCGCGCACGATGCCTGGCCAGCCACCACCGAGTTCAAACGCGCGAAAGTCCGCTTTACTCGGCGCAAACGTATTCGTTTCATGCTGGAAACCACCGACCACTATGCGCATCTCGCGCTCCTATACTGTCAAGATTCACCAGAAACCGACCCACGCGCCCCGCGTGAGCGATAAAGCATTGGCAAGGCATCCACGCAGCATCGCTGGCCGTTAAGCCGCCCGCAACGCGCAGAAATTGCGGAAATCCCAGTCACGTCCCGGCGCCGCCTCGATCAGCGCGCGGGTATACGGCTGCTGCGGTGCGGTCAACACTTGTGAAGCAGGACCTGACTCGACCACGCGTCCCTTCTGCATCACCACAATGCTGTCGCAGATTTGCGCAGCCACGCGCAAGTCGTGGGTAATGAAAAGGATGCCCACGCCCGTTCGCACACGGATTTCCTCCAGCAGTTTGAGCACCTGATCCTGAACGGACACATCGAGCGCCGAAACCGCTTCGTCCGCCACCAGCAGGTCCGGCTCCATCACGACGGCGCGCGCAATGCACAGGCGCTGACGCTGACCACCGGAGAACTGATGGGGATAGCGTTGCATCACATCGCGGCTCAGGCCAACGAGTTCCAGCGCCTCGGCCGCGCGATGGCGCGCCTCGGACACCGGCACGCCAAAATTGATCAACCCTTCGGTCAGCGATTCGCCCACGGGACGCCTCGGGTTCAATGAACGGTACGGGTCCTGGAAGATCATCTGCACCCGTGTGCGGCGCTGGCGCATTTCGGTCTCGGAAATGCGCACAATGTCTTCGTCATTCAAGAAAATGGATCCGCCCGTCGGCTTGATCAATCGCACCACGCAGCGCGCCACGGTCGATTTTCCGGATCCGGATTCGCCCACCACACCGGTGATCTCGCCGCGCCGCACGGTCAGCGCCACATTGCTGGCAGCGGCGACGATGCGGCCAGCGCCGAATAACGGCTTTTCCTGATAGGTCTTGTCCAGACCGATAATTTCCAGCACTTTTTCGCCATCGGGCGCGGGTCGTTGCTGTGGCACCAGACTCGGTACCGACGACACCAGCATACGCGTATACGCCTGTGTGGGCTGCGCGAGAATCAGATCCCGCGTGCCGGTCTCGACCACGCTGCCCCGATTCATCACCACGATACGGTCAGCGATTTCGGACACCACGCCAAAGTCATGGGTGATGAAAACGACAGCCGTTCGCTGACGCTGCTGCAGTTCGCGAATCAACGAAAGAATCTGTTTTTGCGTCGTGACATCCAGCGCCGTGGTGGGTTCATCGGCGATCAAGACCTGTGGCTTCATGATCAAGGCCATGGCGATCACGATGCGCTGACGCTGTCCGCCAGACAACTGGTGCGGATAGGAGTTGTAGACGCGCTCGATGTCCGGCAAGTGCACGGCCTGCATCATATCCAGCACCTGCTTGCGCCGCTCGGCCGCACTCAGGCGGCTATGCAGACGCAGCACCTCATCGATCTGCTTGCCGACCTTTTGCACCGGATTCAACGCCGTCATGGGTTCCTGGAACACCATGGCGATGCGCGATGCCCGCATCGCGCGCAGTTGCTCGGGCGAGGCTTTCAATACATCGTCGGGACCCAGCATGATGCTGCCGCCCGTCGCTTTCAACACCCCTTTGGGCAGCAAGCCCATCGAGGCCAGAGAGGTCACGGACTTGCCCGATCCGGACTCGCCCACCACGCACAAGGTTTCGCCGGGATAGACTTCGAAGGAGATATTTTCCACCACGTTGCGGCGCGAGGCACCACTGCCCGCCTGCACGGTCAGGCCGGATATCTTCAATGCGGGTGCGGTGTCGTTCTTGTGATGGTCAGAGGTTTGGGTTGTCATGATGCGACTCCTTTCAGACGATCACATACGGCGCGAAAAACGCGGGTCGAGCGCATCACGCAGGGCGTCGCCCAGGATGTTCACACTCAGCACGGTAAAGGACAGCAGCAGGCCGGGGTACAGAATCAGGCCAGGCAGCATCTGAAAGTATTTGCGGCCCTCGGACATCACGTTGCCCCATGACGGAATCTCCGGAGGAATACCGGCGCCCAGGAAGCTGAGAATCGACTCAGTCAGAATCGCAGCCGCAAAAATATAGGTGCCTTGCACAATGAGCGGCGCATAGGTGTTGGGCAACATATGACGCACCATCAGCACTGGCACGCGCGTGCCCATCGAGATGGCGGCCTCGACATAGGGTTCATTTCGCACCGACAGAATCACACTGCGCACCATCCGCGCCACCCGTGGGATTTCGGGGATGGAAATCGCCACCAAGACGGTAAACAGACTCGCGCCAGACAAGGACACCAGTGCAATCGCGAGCAAGATACCAGGGATCGCCATCACGCCATCCAGGAAACGCATGATGAGCGCATCGGCCCGACGGAAGTACCCCGCCACCACGCCTAGCGCCAGGCCCACCACCAGACTGGCCACGACGGCACCCAGTCCAACGATCAGCGATACGCGAGCGCCATACAGCGTGCGCGAATACACATCGCGCCCGAACGCGTCTGTACCCAGCCAATGCTCGGCTGACATCTTTTTCAGGCGCATTGCCGGGTCCATCAAGGTCGGATCGACCGTTCCCAGCCATGGGGCGAAGATCGCGCCAAACACAATGAGGCTCAGCAGAATGATGGCCAGCATCGCCGGCCAGGCCGACATGGTGGTCTTTAACTGCCCCAGCACCGAGGAACCGGGGGCCGCCTCAACCGCGGCGCCCGCGGGCGGCGGCAGCGTGGAAGTCGTAGCAGACATGTTGGTCGCCCCTTTAATAACGAATGCGCGGATCAAGAATGGTGTAGGACAGGTCAATCACCAGATTGATACCGACATAGACCAGCGAAAACAGCAGAATCATGGCCTGGATCACGGGATAGTCGCGCGCTAGCACGGCATCGACAACCAGACGGCCTAGACCCGGAATGTTGAATACGGATTCGGTGACCACCACGCCACCGATGAGCATCGCGATACTCACCCCGATGATGGTGACGATGGGCACGGCTGCATTGCCTAGGGCGTGTCGCAGCAACACGCCGCTTTCGCGCAAGCCCTTGGCGCGTGCCGTGCGGATGAAGTCTTCCTGCATGACCTCGATGACGCTGGTGCGCACGATGCGGGCGATCAACGCGACATACACGGTGCTCAGCGCAAGCGTGGGCAGGATTAGCCGCTGCGCGAACGGCCAGAGTCCTTCGGATAGCGGCTTATAGCCTTGAACGGGAAACCAGCCCAACTGCATGGAGAACACCAGGATCAACACATACCCGATGATGAACACCGGCACCGAGAACCCAACAACCGACCCGGCCATGATGGCGCGATCGAGCAGCTTGCCCTGCCGCCAAGCCGCGACGACACCGAGGGGAATCGCCACCAGCACGGTGAACACGATGGTCGAGAGCGCCAACGCGATGGACGGCCCCATGCGATCGGCGATCAGGCTCGATACCGGCGCATCTGATATCAAGGACGTGCCCAGATTTCCCTGCGCCAGTTGACCCACCCAGATCACGAATTGATCCAGGATGGACTTATCCAGGCCCATGGCTTTGCGGATCTCGTCGATCTGCGCTGAGGTTGCCCCGTCACCCGCGATAATGGTGGCGGGATCTCCGGGCGTCAGACGCAACATCGCAAACACGATGATGGCAACCATCACCAGCACGGGGATGGCGGAAAGCAGGCGCTTTAATAGAAATCTGGGCATCGCGGACTCACTTACTTACCGGTTTTCTCAAGATTCCAGAACACCGGAACTGGACCATTGATCACGCCTTTGATCTGCTTGCCAGTGGCGTTGAGGTTCGAGAACTGACCCAACGGCACGATGACGCCTTCGTCGATCACCAGTTCCTGGATCTCATTGGCCAGGCGCTTGAGCGTTGCCGGGTCATTCGTACGCGCGAACTCGGCACGGCGCTTTTCGATCTCCGGCACATCGGGCCAGCCGAACCAGGCCTTAGTGCCATTAGCGGCCACGCCCATGAAGGACAGCGGATCCCGGATGTCAGGCACGACAGTAAACGTGCCGAAAATGTTCCAGCCGCCCTTGGATGCCGGCTCGTGCGAGGCACGGCGGTTCAGTACGGTCTGCCAATCCATGGCTTGCAGATCGACCTTGAAGCCGGCCTTGCGCAACTGCTGCGCCGTGACCTGCATGATGGGCGCCGTGGTCGGGTTATCCGAGGGCATCAGGATCACGACCGGGGTGCCGTCGTAGCCGGCTTCCTTGAGCAGCGCGGCGGCTTTTTCCGGATTGCCCTTGACGAGCTTATCGCCACCGATATCGCTTTCGTACGGACCACCGCAACCAAACACGGCCGGGCACGTCTGGAAGTACTTCGGATTACCGATCTGCGCCTGCAGCACTTCCTTTTGGTCGACGGCCAGGAGCGCGGCCTGACGGATCAGCTTGTTGTTGAATGGGGGCTGTTCGAAATTAAAGCGGATTTCCGATTGACCACCTTGGGAAGGCATCACATTCAACGTGATGTCTTCATTGTTTTCCAACATGGGCAGCAGGTCGTACGGCGTCTGCTCAATAAAGTCGATTTCGTTGTTGATGAGGGCGTTCACGGCCGTCATCTGATCGGGCATGGTCACCCATTTGACCTTGTCGACCTTCACGACTTTACCGCCCGCCAGACCACTGGCCGGCTCCTTGCGAGGCACGTAGTCGGTGTTCTTCTCATACACCACTTGCACACCGGGCTTGTACTCTTCGGTCACGAAGCGGAAGGGACCAGAGCCGATGGTTTCCTTGATGGCTTGCGAACCCGGGGTGTTGGCCACGCGTTCGGGCATCATAAAAGCGGGGATCGCGCTGGGCTTGGCCAGGGCGCGGATGGCGATATCGGTGGGCTCGTTAAACGTCATCTTGAACGTCTTGCCATCGACGGCTTCGATCCCGGACATCATGGCGGCCATCATCTGGCCCATCTTGTCTTGCGATGCCCAGCGCTTGATCGAGGCCACGCAATCGGCCGCGGTGACCGGCGCGCCATCGTGCCATTTCAGTCCATCGCGCAACACGAACGTATAGGTCTTGCCATCGTCGGATGCCTGCCAGGATTCCAGCATCTGTGGCTGGATCTTGTTATCCGCGTCCAGCGAGAACAGCGTGTCATACACCATGTAGCCGTGGTTGCGCACGATATAGCCCGTGGTGATGACGGGATCGAGCGAACGCAAGCCGGCATGCATCACGGCCGTAACGGTCTGCGCCTGTACCGGTGCGAAGACGCCCGCGCCCAGCGCGGTACCCGCCATCAGCGCCACGCGCAGCGCATGCAGAGTCATCGAATGCGGTTTTGCCATGCTTTATTCCCCTTGTATCAAACGAATGATTACTGCTCAGAAATATGTACGTACCGCGCCTACGATGTCGTAGTGGCGATTCACCATCATGATGGCTTCCCACTTATCGAAGGTCAGGCAAGGATGCGAGATGCCAAAACACACCATATCGCCCACCTGCAACGGCGAATCGGTCGGGACGGTCATATGGCAGTGCTGATCGTCCAACTGCGTGACGATGTGGCCGGCCGGCAAGGCAGCCACCCGAGAGACGTCGGGCGAGCCCGCATCGGCCGATGGGCGAAACCATGCTGTCACCGGCGGCATATGGTCTGGCGAAATATCACGCTTGCCCAAATTGGCAATGAGCTTGCCGGGTTCCGGGCGCGACTGCACATAAGCCCAGACTTCCAAGGCGGGCTTGAGCCCATCGCCCAGCTCGCGCACATCAGGGCTGCGTTCCTGCAGGCGCGCGAACGCCTGCTTATACAGATGCGCGTCATGCGTCAGATAGCAACCGCTGCGCGTCAACACCAGATGTTCGCGCGACAGATTCAGCGCAGAAAAATGCTGCGTGACCAGATCATAAAAAGACGATCCTCCGGCGCTGAGCAGCACCGGGCCGTCGGCGAATATGCCGGCGCTCTCGCAAGCTTGCACGGTGGCCACCATCCGCTGCAGGAAGGCAGCGACTTGCGTTTCGATATCCTGATCGGGTCGCGGCTTGATCAGTCCCTCGAACCCTTCCACGCCGCGCAACGCCAGATAAGGCGAGGCTTGCTTTAACGCTTCCATGACTGCCTGCACGCTCGCATCGTCACGGCAGCCTGTGCGACCCCCGGCATAGCCGACTTCCAACAGCACCTGTAGCGGCCGGTCAATGCCGCTGGCCTGCACCGCCTGCGCCAGCGCCCTGACCTGCGAGGCATCATCGACCAGACAATAGAAATCGAACTCGGCATCCTCGCGCAGCGCCTGCAGGATGAAGGCGACGGCCTGCTTGCCCACTAACTGATTGGCCAATACGATGCGCTTGATGCCGAACGCGCGCGCCACCTGCACCTGATGGCAGGTCGCCAGCGTGATGCCCCAGGCACCGTCGGCGAGCTGCAAATCAAACAACTGCGGGCTCATGGTCGTCTTGCCATGGGGCGCGAAGATCGATCCGCGCTCTTGCAGGAACCGGCCCATCCAGTCGCTGTTGTGCCGCAAGGCATCCTCGCGGATGACCGCCAGCGGCAGCGGCAGGTCCTCGCGCAAAACATTCCAGCCCTGCTTGGCGATGTCTTCGATCGGTAGCGTGCCGATCGAACCCGGCATGCCCTTGACGCAGACATCCAGGGGCGCATGCGGGCGCCCGGCGGTCGATGAATTCGAGCTGTGTGCGCTCATCGTCATATCCGCTCAGGCCGGCTTTTTGTTCAGCGCCGGACCTACGCCTTTACGCTCGACAATCAAGCCATAGTGCTGCGGCTCGCGGTGGCGCGCGAAATCGAAGAACGTTTCGCGGTAGACCTTGCTCATGTCCAGATCGCAGCGTGCGGTGACGAGTTCGTCTTCCAGCGTGGTTGCCATAGCAACGATTTCGCCAGACGGTGCGATGATGGCGCTCTGGCCGATCATGAGCGAGCCCTCTTCCAGGCCGCACTTGGCCACGCCCACCACCCACGTGCTGTTTTGATAGGCGCCAGCCTGCATGGCCAGATGGTTATGGAAATTGCTCAGACAATCCACCGCGCCATCACCGGTGTGATCGTTCGGCGTGTTGTAGCCCAGAACGATCAGCTCGGCGCCTTGCAGCGCCATGACGCGGTAGGTCTCTGGCCAGCGGCGGTCATTGCACAGGCACATGCCGACCACGCCACCGAATGCATCCCACACGGGAAAGCCCAGATTGCCGGGCTCGAAATAGCGTTTTTCCAGATGCTGGCTGTCGCGTCCAGGCTGTGGCTCTTTATGGCCAGGCAAATGGACCTTGCGATATTTGCCGATGATTTCCCCGTCGGCGCCCACCAGAATCGAGGTGTTGTAGTAGTGCTTCTGACCGTCTTCGATCGTTAATTCGGCGTAGCCAATGTAAAACCCAATGCCCAGGCTGCGGGCCTCGTCGAACAGGGGTTGCGTGGCCGCATTGGGCATTTCGGTTTCATACCACTTATCGAGCTCTGGACCTTCCTCGATCAGCCAACGCGGAAAGAACGTCGTCAGCGCGAGCTCCGGAAACACCACAAATTCGCAACCGCGCGTTTTGGCCTGACGCAGTAATGCGATCAATCGCTCCACCACTGCTTGCCTGCTTTCGTCTTTGGCGATTGGGCCAAGTTGCGCCGCGCCTATCGTGATATGCCGTGCCATCCTTATCTCCGTGACGTCGACCTGAATTGGTCGGTGATGGCGCTATAGTCGCCGCGATTAAATCGGCAAACAAACGACTTATACTTGCCCGCACTATTAGCGTCGCTAATCCCACAGCGAGAAAAACGGCAGGCTAGCTGCTTAGCGATTTTCTGCACCGTCATGAGGGTTTTTCGTGCACCGATTTATACCAATCCGCACCAGACTGGTGAGCGACGTATCGACCCGCCTGTAAAAACATGAAGACGCGCTTCTCTCCCTCGCTATTAACCTGGCTACGCTGCTTCGAAGCGGTCGCGCGTTGTGGCAGCTTTACCCGCGCCGCGCAGGAGTTGCATATCACGCAGGGCGCGGTCAGTCAGCAGATCAAACAGCTCGAAGGCTGGCTCGACGTTGCGCTGCTAAAGCGTCTGCCACGCGATATCGCGCTCACCTCCGACGGCGAACGCTTGCGGCAGGTAGTGAGCGACGCGTTTCACGGCATGGACGCCGTCATCGACGAGATCCGGCATCGGCGCGTAGTGGCCCCGATGGAGATGATTTGCGCCCCCTCGTTCGCCATGCGGTGGCTGATGCCGCGCATGGGCGAGTTTTTTCGCTGCCATCCCGATATCCCCCTGCGCATACAGGCCGAGGTGCAGTCGCTGGATTACACAGCGCCATCAGGCAAGAACGTGGATGCGATCATCAGTTTCGTCCCCGAGCAGGCGGCGCCCGGCACGAGCGCGAAGGTGCTGGATGAATGGATATTTCCGGTCGCCAGCCCTGACTTCCTCGCGATGCATCCGGAGATCCAACGCCCTCAGGACCTGCGCCCCGGCATCCTGCTGCACGACGACGCCGCCTGGCAAGGGGCTCCCGCCCACGTCGAATGGCGAACGTGGCTGGGACATGCCGGCGTGGCGCTGCCCGATCTGCATCAAGGCCAGCGCTTTAATTTGTCTCAATTAGCGGTGGGCGCCGCGATGGCTGGACAAGGCATCGCGATCGGCCGTGCGGCGGTGGTGTTCGAGGACGTTCTGGCCGGCCGGCTGGTCGATGTGTTCGGCCTGTTCGCGCCGTCGCCGGCATCGTACTTCTTTGCCACGCACCACCAGGCCTCGGCTCCCATCGCCGCGTTGTTGGAATGGATCTTGAGCGAAGCCAATGCCTTTCGCCAAAGACGCGATCAGCATTTCGCGCAAGCTGCGGCGGCCAACGCGCGATGTGCGTCGCCGCAGTTACGGATGATGGGTTCAGGTCTGTAATCAAAAAGCCCGTCTCCTCAGAAGAGACGGGCTTTTGTTGATGCAACACCATGGGCGCTCGCTGCGAACTAAAGCGACCGCGCGCCGGGGGGGTCAGAACGGAATATCGTCGTCCATATCCGCCAGATTCGCCGCCGGAGCCGCCGCGGGCGCTGCCGGACGCTGAGCCTGCGGGCGCTGCGCCGGTGCGCGCTGTTGTTGACGCGGTGCGCCTTCGTCGTAGCTGCCGCCACCGTAGCCGCCCTCGCCGCCTTCGCGGCCGCCGAGCATTTGCATCTGGTCCGCGACGATTTCGGTGCTGTAACGATCAGCGCCCGTGTCTTTATCCTGCCACTTGCGGGTTTTCAAACGGCCTTCGATGTAGACCGAGCGGCCTTTCTTCAGATATTCGCCAGCGATTTCGGCCAGCCGGTTATACATGACCACGCGATGCCATTCCGTTTCCTCGCGGCGCTCGCCGCTGGCCTTGTCCTTCCATTGCGAAGTGGTGGCGATGGATACGTTGCAAATGGCCGCGCCATCCGGGCTGTAACGCACTTCGGGGTCGCGCCCCAAATTGCCGACGAGAATGACTTTATTGACCGATGCCATATTGACGATTTCCTCTGCCGTCCGGGGCGGATAGATACCCTGCGGACATGAATTGCTGAATTTCCGAAATAGCCAGGACTGAACGAATGTAGAAGCTACGATTCGGAGTTTCTGACTCGTAAAGTGCTGGGGATGCTGTCGGCGGATCTGGTGTCCTGCCCATGTACCCCATTGCGATACCGTAAGCTTACCGCACGTCGGCAGCATTTTACCGGGCCGGTGAGAGCAAAAAGTCACACCCCGTAGCGGATCGCTCGGACTTCAGCGCCAGCACACACGCCTGCCCTGTGAGGCTTCAGTCCCGAGACGTTTCCAGGGCCTTGTTGATACGCAGGGCCAACAACGTGCAGATGGTCCCGGAGAGCAAGTAAACGCTTACAGCCACCAAGCCGAACCGCACGGAAAGCCCTAGCGCGACCAGCGGCGCGAACGCCGCGCCCACCAGCCACGCCATATCGGTGGTCAGCGCCGCGCCCGTGTAACGATAGCGGCGGATAAAGTTAGCCGTCACCGTCCCGGAAGCCTGCCCGTACGATAGCCCCAGCAACACAAACCCCAGCAGAATGAACACATTCTGCGCGCTGGGGCCCCCATCGAGCAGCCACGGTGTCATCAACGCAAAGAGACTGATCGCCACTGCCATGACGCCCAGCGTCGTGCGGCGCCCAATGCGGTCAGCCAGCATGCCCGAGAAGATCACCCCTAGGATGCAGAGGAACGCCCCCACGATCTGCACAATCAGCACCTGCGGGATTTCCTGAGAGGCCTTGATCGCGATCCAAGACAACGGGAATACGGTCACGAGATGAAAGAGCGCATAGCTGGCCAAGGCCGCGAATGCCCCGATAAAGATGTTGTAGCCCTGCTCGCGCACCATTTCCCCCACACCGATGGGTTCGAGCTCGCCCTCTTCCAATAGCTGTGTGTATTCCTCCGTCACCACCAAGCGCAGCCGCGCGAATAGCGCCACCACGTTGATAGCAAAGGCCACAAAGAAAGGATAACGCCAGCCCCAGGCCAAAAAGTCCGCCTCGGTCAGGGTGATGTGCAAGAACAGGAACAACGCGCTGGCGACGGCGAAACCGACCGGCGCGCCCAGTTGACCGAGCATCGAGTACCAGCCGCGCCGGTTCGGCGGTGCATTTAACGCGAGCAACGACGGCAATCCGTCCCAAGAGCCGCCGAACGCCACCCCCTGTATGCAGCGAAAGAGCGATAGCAACAAGATGGAATAAGGCCCGATCGCGTCATAGCTCGGCACGAACGCCATGCCGACTGTGGCGGTTCCCAAGGTGAACAAGGCAATGGTCAGCTTGGTCGCCCGCCCCCAGCGCCGCTGGATGGCCATCGATACCGCAGTGCCAATCGGCCGGGTGATAAATGCGAAAGAAAAAATAACAAACGACCAGATCGTGCCCTGTAGCGGCCCCTCGAACGGGAACAACACGCGGGGAAACACCAGCACGCAGGCGATTCCAAACACGAAGAAGTCGAAATATTCCGAGGCGCGGCCGACCACGACCCCTACCGCGATCTCGCCGGGAGCGACTTTGGCGTGACCGCCGTGGCCGTCGGCGGGAGCTGCGCCAGGCGCGGAGGGAAGAGGGCCGGGGTAATGCGTCGTGGTCGTCATGGACGGGCTCGCAAAGGATGTTTGGGATACACCTAACCAACGATGTTCGACTCGAACCAAGGGTACGCCTATGTCCACGCCCACCGCAAGCCCGCAGCTGCTGCCCTGCCCTTGCTCGCCACATGTCTGTACAGCTGTAACGAGCGTTTAACAGATGTTTAGTTTTCGCCGGGATCCTTCGCCGGACCCGCCCCGCATTTAAACGCCGGATGTCAGCGCAGCAGTTACCTTTCGAAATTCGTTCGAAATTTGTAATTGCAGGAGTCCGGCATGCCCACTCGCCCCCCCCTTGGATTGACGCGTATTTACGCAGCGCTGTGCCTGGCCATCGGCAGCGGTCCGGCGATCGCGCAGGTCCCCTGGAATTTGCAGATGGTCAATGCCGACGTCGCACATGCTTTGGGCTATACGGGCAAGGACATCATCGTGGGCGTGATCGATTCCGGTCTGGACATGCACCACCCCGCCTTCCGGGGGCGGGTAGATCCCAGGTCGATGAATTTCATAGACCCCGGACAACCTGTCACGGACCCCGGCCGCCATGGCACGCACGTGTCCGGCATCATTGGCGCCGGCTTGAACACGGGCCCCATGTATGGCGTGGCCTACGACTCGACCTTGCTTGCCATGCAAGCGATCGGGGGTCGTGAGGACGACGACGATGAGGATGACGACGACGACACGGTCAGCGTCAAGGCCCTGCGGTACGCGGCGCAGCTAAAACTGAAAGTCGTCAATGGCAGTTATGGTCCGCCCGCAATTCCCCCTCGCTGGGATCGCGAGACAGGACAGCTCAACCCCACGTATCAGCTGATGCCCTATCAGATTCTGCTTTTCAATGATGATACGGGTGCCGCGGACGATCTGCCCCAATACGAGGCGGTCGCGGCAGCGGCCGAAGCCGATGTCCTGATGGTGTTCGCCGCCGGCAACGAGTACCAGGAACAACCCTTGGCCTCCGCCAACCCCACGGGGCTTGCGATCCTGCCGTATATCCGTCCAGAAAACCGTAATTCGGGCGTTTACCAGTACATCCGGGGCGGTGAAGACAACATACCCGATATCAAAGACCCCTCGACCTTCGTCTATCTGGATAACAACGATCCACGCGTCGCTCATCTGGATTACTCGCATCTGCAAGACAAGTTAATCGCTGCAGTCGCAGTGGGCCCCGACGGCAAGATCGCCGCCTACAGCAATCGCTGCGGCGTCGCCTGGCAATGGTGCATGGCCGCGCCCGGCGGCAACGGGGAGGATGAAGTTGATGAGGGCATCCTGTCCACCGTCCCCGGCGGATACGACGTCATGTCGGGCACGTCGATGGCGGCACCCTTAATTGCGGGATCGGCCGCGGTATTGCGCGGCGCGTTCCCGTATCTGACGGCCAGCCAGACGATTGAGGTGCTGTTAACCACCACGGACCGCGCCGGCGACTATGCAGACCGCGCCACCTACGGACGGGGCTTACTGGACCTGGGCCGCGCCATCCTGGGCCCGGGCCAATTCGGTGCGGAAGGCTTCGCCCCCCTATTCGACGTCAACACGCAAGGCTTCAATTCCACGTGGTCGGGCGACATTAGCGGCAGCGGTGGTTTAACCAAGCGCGGCGCTGGGCTACTGACTCTGGCGGGCAATAACAGCTATTCCGGCGACACGACCATCGCGGGTGGTGCACTGCGCGTCAGTGGCAGCATCGCCAGCTCCTCAGTACTGGTAGAGCCCGATGCGCTGCTGACCGGCAACGGCACGGTAGGCAGCACGCGCGTGGCAGGGACCATCGCACCGGCGGCCGCGGATGGATCGATCGCCACGATGACGGTCAACGGCAACTATCAGCAGCTCACGGGTTCTACCCTGTTGGCCTCGATCACGGACCAGGGCGATAGTACGCAACTGCGTGTCAGCGGCACCGCCGAGGTGCAAGGCGGCACTCTGCAGGTCCAGGGCATTTCGCCGCATACCGTCGATAAGCAGTTCGCCGTGATTCAGACCCAGGGCGGCGTGGCGGGCGCGTTCGATCAAGTGCCGAATGACTATATTTTCATCGGTTTGAATACCGTCGTCCTGGGCAATACGCTGGCACTGTCGGTCGATCGTCAAGAAGGCGGCTTTGGCAGCGTAGGGACGTCGCGCAATCAGCGCGCGGTGGGCGGCGGCATGGACGGATTAAGCGCCGGCAACGCCGTGTTCGACAACCTGATCATGTCGACCGACGCGGCAGCGGCGCGCCGCGCCATGGATCGCCTCTCTGGCGATCTGCATCCCAGTCTATTGGGGGTGCTGACGACACAGTCCGCGATCACCCGAGACGCCCTGACCGATCGCAGCCGGCTGGCCCAAGCGGGCGCGGGCGTCGATGTCTGGGGCCGTTATACCGGCTCGCGTGCCCATCTGAGCAGCGACGGTAATGCCGGGGGGCTGCGTAACCACTACAACGGCGCGATATTTGGCGTGGACACCGACGTCACCCCACACACGCGCCTGGGGGTGGCATTCGGATTCGGCCATTCCAGCGCTGATGTTAGCTCGCGCAATGCCAACGCCAAGATAGACAGCTACACCTTGGGAGCCTACGGCAGCAGCGGCATGGGCGTGGCCAATCTGCGCTATGGCGCGGCCTACAGCTGGCATCAGATCGATAGCCGCCGTAGCGCCTTGGAAGGCTCACCGCGCGTCAAGGCGGACTATGACGCACGCAGCGCCCAGGCGTTTATCGAACTCGCGACCACGGCCACTCTCGGCGCCACGACGCTAGAACCCTTTGCCAGCCTGGCCTACGTCCACACCCGCGCCGACAGCTTCGATGAAAGCGGCGCTGCGGGCCTGCGTGGCAAACGCAGCAGCTTCGATCTGGGATTTACCACCTTGGGCCTGCGCGCAGGCACCCAATGGACGCTTGCGAATCGTTCCACCCTGGGGTTGGACGCAAGCCTGGGTTGGATCCATGCCTTGGGTGGCACGACGCCTAAAACGTCGATGAGTTTCCAGCCGGGCGCGTCCTTCACGACTGCGGGCCTGCCGGTGGCGCGAGACGCTTTGGCCGTGCAGACAGGCCTGACCTGGCATCACAGCGAGCACGCCTCGCTGAACGTTTCCTACCAAGGGCAATTCGGCCAACGCACCAGCGATCAAGGTCTATCGCTAAACGCGCGCTGGCGTTTCTAAGCGCTGACGATCCACTTTCGACCGCCGTCATCCACACACCTTTTCTGTCGTAGTGCGCCGCTTTTGGGCGGTGCCGCGTTCTCTGCCATTCGGAAAATCCACGTGAAAACCCATAAGAAAAATGCTCCCATGGCGCCCTATGCCCTCGGTCTGACCGAAGACGCCCATGCATCGTCGTCACGGTCACCGGCGCTGATCACCGCAACTCTCGCGGCCTGGCTGACACTGCCCGCGATCGGGCATGCGCAGCAGGCGGTGGCGCCCGTTTCCCTGGAAGTCAGCGGCTCCGAGGGTCGCAATGCCAGCAGGTTCCGAAGCTCGACCCGGGGTGGCTCCCCCAAGGATTTGGCCTATACCCTGGCCTCGAATCAATCAATCAATACGCAAAGCTATGTCGCCGCGGCGATCGCCCTCACTGCCCGCGCCGGCAAGGGGGGCGACGGTCACGATGGCATCATCTGGGACAGCGCCGGTTCCATGGGCGGCAGCGTGGGAAGAATCGCGCTCGAAGTGGCGGGCTCGGTCACACAGGGCAATGCCTCTGCCACGGGTCATGGCATTGCCGTCACGGCAACGGGCGGCAACAGCGGCTCACGAATGAAAGGAGGAACGGGCGGCGGCAGCGGCGGTATGCTCGGCGTCAGTTTAAATAATGCGTCGGTGACAACGTATGGTAGAGGGGCGGATGGCCTGCAGGTACGAAGCACCGGTGGCAAGGGCGGCAGCGGCTTTGAAGCGGCGGGCATCCGTTGGTCAGCCAGTTCTGGCGGGGCCGGCGGCCAGATGTCGCTGGGCTTTAGCGGCAGTATCGATGCGACCGGCTCGGGCATCACCGCAAGCTCCAGAGGAGGGGTGGGCGGCAATATCAGCGGCGGCGTGATACAGACTGCCGGCAGCAGCGCCGGCACGGGCGGGCACGGCGGCGAAATCATCGCGGCGCTGAGCGGCAAATCCAATGGCGCGGCTTCGACCATCATCGCCCGCGGCGGCAGCGGCGTTTCTCTGATCAGCGCTGGCGGAGACGGTGGCCAGGTGACGGGATCGAGCTGGTTCAACGGGGCCGACGGCGGCGACGGGGGTGTTGGCGGCAATATCTCCGCCCAGATGGACAAGGTGCAGATTACCGCGCGGGGTGATGGCGTCTCCGGCGTGCTGCTGCAAAGTGACGGGGCAACGGGTTCTGGGGTGGTGGTTCCGGGATCACCCGTGGCGGCAAGGCGGGCAAAGGCGGCGACGGCGGCAGCGTCACCGCCACCCTGGGTGGGGGTGTTCGCGTGACGACCACTGGGAAAGCAGCTCACGGCGTGCAAGCTGTCAGTCGGGGCGGCGGCGGCAGCAACGGTGGAGCGGGTGGGGTCTTTTACAGCGGTGGCGCCGGCAGCGAAGGCGGCGCCGGCGGCAGCGTGCGGCTCACCAGCGCCGCCACAATCGACACCTCCGGCGCGGATGCCTATGGGCTATATGCCGCCAGTCTGGGCGGCGCCGCAGGCGAAGGGGGCAAGGGACGGTCGATAGTGGCCGTCGGCGGCCACGGCGGCGCGAACAGTCGCAGTTCCGAGGTCAACTTGACGAATCAGGGGACGGTCACGACCCGAGGCGAAGCAAGTCACGGCGTGTTCGGACAAAGCATCGGCGGCGACGGCGGCACCAGCGTCGGCGCTAGACAGGGTGCGATCGGTGGCGACGGCGATTCCAATAGTCCGAATGCCAACGGCGCGGCGCTGACGGTATCAAATGCCGGCACGATCACAGCCAGCGGAAAATCGGCCAACGGCATCGTCGCACAGAGTATCGGCGGTGGCGGTGGCAATGGCGGCAGCGCCTTCGGTATGTATTCCTTGGGTGGTAATGGCCATTCCAGCGGCAACGGGGGTACCGTCAATGTTTCTAACGCCGGGCGTATTACGACTTCCGGTGCCGGGGGCTACGGGATCCATGCCCAAAGCATCGGCGGCGGCGGCGGCAAAGCTACGCAATCGACAGCCATCGGTACGCTCATCCCCTCGATCGCCCATGGCGGCAAGGGAGCATCCGGCGGCGACGGCGGCAGAGTCACCATCTCTCTGACGAATGACAGCACAATACTGACCAAAGGCGCCGACGCCACGGCCATCGTGGCACAAAGCATCGGCGGCGGCGGCGGTGACGGCGGCACGGCAGGCGCTCTCGGCTTGGTCTCCATCGCGGCCGCCTCCTGGGGGGGCGCAGCGGGCGCCAGCGGTCATGGCTCAACGGTGGACATCACCACGCGCGGTCGGATTGAAACCCAAGGCGACGGCGCGGGCGGCGTACTCGCGCAGTCCATTGGCGGCGGCGGAGGCACGGGCGGCGACAGTACTACCGCCGGCATCAGCCTTGTCGCGGTCGGCACCGGTGGCAGCGCGGGCGGCGCCGGCCACGGCGGTAAAGTTTTTTTCAACAACTACGCGGACATCCTCACCAACGGCACAGACGCGCATGGGGCCTTGCTGCAAAGCATAGGCGGAGGAGGCGGCGCCGGCGGCAACGCACTGGCGTTGGGCACGATCGCGCTGCCCTACTATTCCGGTAACGCGACCGCGGCCATCGGCGGCGTGGGCGGCGTAGGAGGCAATGCCGGCAGCGTCGACGCGAATAACCACAAAATTATCAAAACGAAAGGTGACGGATCGCGCGCGCTGGTGGCCCAGAGCATCGGCGGTGGCGGGGGATCGGGCGGTACCGCGCATGCGACCAGCATCTCTATTTCGCTCACCTCGGCGTCGCTCGCTGTAGGTCTGGGGCGTTCCGGCGGCAGCGGCGGGGACGGGAGCACGGTGCAGAGCCACAATTCCGGCCAGCTGGAAACCGCCGGAGACCATGCCGCGGCCATGCTCATCCAGAGCGTGGGGGGCGGCGGAGGCATCGGCGGATCCGCCGTGGCGCGATCGGCTGCCTTTGGATTGAAGACGTTTTCGGCATCGCTGGCCATCGGCGGCCGGGGCGGTACGGGTGGCAACGCGGGTTCGGTGACGCTGGATCAGCAAGGAAGTATCAAAACGGCAGGTAAGCAATCGCCAGGTGTGCTGGGTCAAAGTGTCGGCGGCGGCGGCGGTAGCGGTGGCCTGACCCACGGAGATACCCGGGCGGACACCGGCAGTGTCGCTGTGTCGCTCGGCCGTAGCGGGGGCAGCGGCGGGGACGCCGGCGCGGTGACGATCACACAAAGAACGGGCGGCTGGATCGAAACAACGGGCATGGCCAGTGACGGCCTTGTGGCCCAAAGCGTGGGCGGCGGCGGCGGCATAGGCGGTGCAGTAGGAGACAAGAACCAGCCGGATTGGCCTCCCATCCCCGCTTTGCCCGACGGTGGCGGCGGCTTCACCGCCTCGGCTTCCCTGACCCTCGGCGGCTCGGGGGGCGCGGGCGGCGCTGGCAAGACCGTGACCGTGACCCAGAACGGCAGGATCGAGACGCGCGGTCGCCAAAGCAGCGCGGTGGTGGCTCAAAGCATAGGCGGTGGCGGTGGGCGCGCGGGGTCCACCGCGACTTCGGCTCCCGGCGGCACACTGGGTCTATCTCTGACCCTGGGCGGATCAGGCGGCGCAGGAGGCGACGGGGGCCAGGTAACGGTGAAGCAAACCGGCGTCATCCTGACATCGGGCATGGGCAGCACCGGCGTACTCGCGCAGAGCATAGGCGGAGGCGGCGGCGCCGGATCGTCCAGTGAAAGCACTCAGTCGCCGGGCAAAGTCACCGCCAATCTATCGATCGGCGGATCAGGCGGGCAAGGTGGCGACGGCGGTGACGTGCACCTCGACCACAGCGGCGTCATACGCAGCTCGGCGAGCGACGCGCTCCTGGTGCAAAGTATTGGCGGGGGTGGCGGACAAGCAGGCGCGGTCTACGGCGGGGTAAACATTGACGGCACCGACGCCATCAGGTCCCTGTCGCCGCCCGAAGAGGGTTTTGCGTTCACGGTTACGGTAGGCGCGCGTGGCGGCAACGGTGGCAACGGCGGTACTGCCACGGTCAACAACAGCGGCAGCCTCTCCTCAAACGGCGATACACGCGCTGCTGCGACAGTACAGAGTATCGGAGGTGGCGGTGGGACGGGCGGGATCGCCTCAGCGTTCTACGACGTGAGCCCCCTGGCGAACCAGCCGGTCGCGCAGATGTCGCTCGCCCTGGGCGGCAGCGGGGGCGCGGGCGGACACGGGGGCAGCGTGACGTGGAAATCCACCGCGCGGACAGCGGGCGGCGGTATCATGAGCGACGCGATACGCTTGCAAAGCATAGGCGGCGGTGGCGGCGTCGCGGCCAGTCAGATGGCTGCCGTATCGAGAGACGACGGGCCCACCGGCCCCACATACCGGCTGACCGGCGCGGTCGTCTCATTGCAAGGGCGCGGCGGAAGTGGCGGCATGGGCGGAAACGTCACGGCAACGCAGGAAGCCCGCGCACATATCGAAACCGCAGGCGAGAGCAGCATTGGTCTGCTCGCACAAAGCGTGGGCGGTGGCGGCGGCATCTCTGTCGCGCATTTCCCCCAAGGCGCCGCCAAGACCGGGCTGAACCTGGGTGGCGGCGTGGGGGCGGGCGGCAAGGTCACGTTGAACCAGTCCGGCATCGTAGAGACAAGTCATGCCGGTTCCCACGCCATCCTGGCGCAGAGCGTGGGTGGCGGCGGCGGCGCAACACGGGTGCTGGGGGCGGACCAAAGCACACAGATCTTTAACGCCGCCCGGGAGGGCGACGGCAACGGCGGCACGGTCGCCGTTGCCATCAATAGCAGTGGCAGCATTATCACGGCCGGCATTGGCTCCTACGGCGTACTCGCCCAGAGCATCGGCGGCGGGGGTGGTTACCTGAACACCGGGGTGTGGGCCGCGCCGGCAGAGGGTTCCCTGACGCAAACGCACGCCGGAACTGGTGATGGCGGCAGCGTCACGGTCGAAGTGGCGGGTAGCGTGCGCACACG